>CAVUEM010000023.1:0-28710 GCA_963740475.1 uncultured Alphaproteobacteria bacterium
GCAATTTCATCGTAGACTTTATCGATCGCCTCTGCATACCAATCGAAGCAGTTTGCAGTTGACCGGACATCGACCGACAAGCTGTCGGCGATTGGTTTGCCCATATCGAGTGTCTCGATCAGCGCCAACTCCTCACCGTGCTCGCGGATGAGCGCAGCGAGCCTCTGCAGAACTCTCTTGCGCTCGACCGGAGCTCGACCGCTCCAACGGCCATCCTCAAAACACCGGCGAGCAGCGGCGACGGCGCGGTCGACATCTTCAACGCCGCAGGCTGCCACCTTTGTGAGCAAACGCCCGTCGATGGGGCTGACGCAGTCGAATGTCTCACCGCTCGCCGCATCAACAAAGCGGCCTTCAATGAAGGCCTGCGATCGAAAATGCAGCGCTTTGGCCTTCTCTTTCCAATCGTCGATCGTCAACTCACTCATGAACGATCCTCCATTTTGTGATACTATTTACGAACTAGATATCACAAAATGTCAGCACTTACGCCGCCTCGGCGTCACCCAGAATCTTCCTGAGGGCTTCCCGCCCAAGGCGGCCCACACCGTCACGCACATCCGCCTCAATCGCCATCGCGACGGCGATAGGATCACGCTTGCGTAGCGCACTCAGAATTTCCTTATGACGATCGACCCGGTAGAAGTCGTCCACATAGCTCATGGCCATCCGCTGGAATGGACCGAGCTGGAGCCACAGACTTTCTACCATCGACATGACCATCTGGGTTGGGTTGGCTGTGTAGATGCCCGAATGGAACCGGTGGTTGAGCAGCACCAATTCATCAAATTCGCGCTGCTTCAAAGCTTCGTCCATGCGCGCATCAATGCGCTCCAAATCATCGATAAGTATTTCTGTTACATAGGGAATTGCCCGCTCGGCTGCATGGCATTCCAGTGTACAGCGCAGCGCTATCAATTCCTCGAAGCGTCGGCTGTTCATTTTCGGCACCATAATGCGCCGGTTCTCGAGCACGGTTAGAGCGTTTTCGCTGCTCAGCCGCCGCAGCGCCTCTCGCACCGGTGTCGGACTAAGGCCAAGCGTTGTCGCCAGGCCGCGAATGGTAATCGCGCACCCAGGGGCGATAGCGCCGATCATCAGAGAGTGGCGCAGCCGGTTGTAGGCATATTCTTGCGAAGTTGCATGGGAAAGCCACACCGGCTCCGGCAACTTCATCTGATGACTCTTAGGCATTATCCGCGCCTCCATTCCTGCTCTCCGGCGAAATTAGCATCTTGACAGCGTCAAAAAAAGTGAATGTGATCACAAATTGATAAAAAAATGATCTCGAAGTGAGGAAGCGTCGATGGCCGTCACGGAAATGTTGAGATGGCTGGAGGAGCATCCAGAGGTCACCAGCCTGCGCGCCGCAGTCTGCGACCTCAATGGTGCATTGCGCGGCAAACGGACTCCAGCGGCGCAAGCCAAGAAGGCGTTGACCGGCGGTGTGCGTATGCCGCTCTCGGTTGCCGGCGTCGATGTCTGGGGCGAGGATATCGTCGGCGGCAAGCTGGTGTTCGAAACGGGTGACGCCGACGGCAATTGTGAGTGGACGGGGCGCGGTCCGCTGCCGATTAGCTGGACTGCGCTGCCCACAGTCCTAATACCACTTTGGCTTGCAAAAGATGACGGTGCGCCGTTCCTGGGTGATCCACGCCGGGCGTTGGCAGCGGTTGTTGCGCGGTACGCTGCTCTGGGCTTGACCCCCGTCACGGCCACCGAGCTCGAGTTTTATCTGGTCGATCCCTCGGGCAGCCGTCCAACGGCCCCTATTTCGCCGACGTCCGGCAGACTGCTCGATTTCTGATTCGGTTCTCGCATTAAGCGAGCTCAACCACTTCGAGCGCTTCCTCGACGATGTTTACGCCAACTGCGACTTACAGGACGTGCCGGCCGATGCGGCGATCGCCGAAAACGGGCCGGGGCAATTCGAGATCAATCTGCTGCACGTTGCCGACCCACTTAAGGCTGCAGACGATGCGGTATTGTTTAAGGAGATCGTACGCGGCGTTGCACGTCGTCACGGCTTTGCAGCCACCTTCATGTCGAAGCCCTATGGCGATCGCGCCGGCAGCGGCTTTCATGTTCACTTCAGTCTGATAGACCGCAATGGCGTGAATGTCTTCGACGACGGCACGGAAGCCGGGTCAGATACCATGCGGTACGCCGTTGCGGGGCTGCTCGCGGCGATGCCTGAATCAACGTTGCTGTTTGCCCCGCACATGAATTCGTACCGTCGGCTCCGCCCCGGCTCCCACGCGCCATCGGCAGTGGCTTGGGGCTATGAAAACCGCACAGTTGCAATCCGTATTCCGGGGGCTCGCCCAAGGCGCGCCGCATCGAGCACCGCGTCGCTGGCGCGGATGCCAACCCATACCTAGTGCTCGCGGGGATACTGGGGCGGCACTCGTGGGAATCGAAGGGCGCATGATCCCTGCCGAGCCGATCATCGGCGATGCCTATGCTCAGCGACTTCCCAGCATTCCTCCAGACTGGGCCTCCGCAGTCGCCGCCTTCGAGCAAGGGCCAATGATCCCCCTTTTCCTGTCGACGACGCTGCAGCGCATGCTCGTCGATTGCAAGCGTCAGGAGATGGAGGTCTTCGCTCAACGTGTCACTGACTTCGAGTACCACACATATTTGGAAACAGTCTGATGGTCGCCAACCAACAAAGCTATGCCGGAGACGGCAGTCACACCCGCAGCTACTATGCGGCCTCCGCTAACCCCTCGCCGAAGCGGCCCGAACTGATCGGCTCGCAGAGCATCGATATCTGCATCCTTGGTGCTGGTTTTACCGGTCTTTCCACCGCGGTGCACCTGGCGGAGAAGGGCCACAAGGTGGCGATCGTCGAAGGCGCCCGCGTCGGCTGGGGTGCGTCAGGGCGCAACGGCGGCCAGATCGTCAACGGCTTGAATGCAAGCCTCGGGACGATTGAGCGGCGTTTTGGCCCGCAGACCGCCAATGCGGTCGGAAAGATGCTGCAAGAGGGCGGCCAGATCATCCGCGACTTCATTCAGCGTCATAACATTAACTGCGACCTGAAAAACGGGAAATCTCTTCGCTGCCTACACGTCCAAGCAGATGCGCGAGCTTGAGGCCAAAAAGGAGCTGTGGCGCAAGCACGGCATGGACGACAACGAGATGGTGGACAAGGCTGGTATGCGCAAGCACGTGCAGTCGGACGTCTACCTGGGCGGCATGATTGACCACACCGGCGGCCACATGCATCCGCTCAATCTGGCGCTCGGAGAAGCTGCCGCCTTCGAATCGCTGGGCGGCGTTATTTATGAGCATTCTCCGGTCGTCTCGGTGACACAGGGCGCGAACCCGAGTGTGAAAACCGCCAAAGGTGAAATGCGTTGTAGAACACTTGTGCTGTGTGGCAACGCCTATCTGGGTCACGTCGTTCCCGAACTGACCTGGCGCACCATGCCATTCTCGACACAGGTTATGGCGACCGAGCCGTTAGGCGATCGCGGCAAACGACTGTTGCCGTCAGATCTTTGTGTGGAGGACGTGCGCTACATCCTCGACTACTACCGCCTATCGGCGGACAAGCGGCTACTGTTCGGCGGCGGTACCGTTTACGGCGGTACCGATCCCGCAAACATCGAAGCCAAGCTGCGGCGCAATATGGATAAAGTATTCCCGCAGCTGAAGGGTGTCAGGATCGACTACGCCTGGAGCGGCAACTGCGCGCTTTCCTTCACGCGCGTGCCGCAGATGGGCAAGCTCGGCCACAACACGTACATCGCCCATGGCTATAGCGGGCACGGCGTGTGCGGCACGCATCTGTTCGGCCGCATCCTCTCGGAAGCGATCAACGGCGATCTAACTCGCTTCGACGTCTTCGCGAAACTTCCCTGGTACCCGTTCCCCGGCGGACTAACGTTGCGGGTGCCTTACTCGATTGCCGGTTCCTGGTGGTATGGGCTGCGCGACAAGCTCGGAATCTAGTCGCTCACGCCTAGGAGCAAAGTCGATGAAAAAGTTGTTTGCGTCCATTGCAATTGCAGGGACCTTCGCCGCCTCGGCAGCGGCGGAAGAGAATACCGTCAACATCTCCAATTGGTCGGACTATATCGCCGACGACACGATCGCCAAATTCGAAACCGACACCGGCACTAAGGCGCGTTACGACGTGTTCGATTCGCATGAGGCGTTGGAAGCCAAGCTGCTGACCGGAAATGCATTTCTCGGCGCGCAGAAGTGCATAACGCAATGATTGTCGCATCGGGTGTGATTTCCATTGAGAAGAAGGCGCCAGATGAAAATTGGAATCCTGCAGACCGGCCGCACTCCCGAGGAGTTGCGCAATAAGCATGGCGACTATGATGATATGTTCCGCCGTTTCCTCGGTGGGCGCGGTTTCGAATTCATTACCTATCCCGTGCTGGACGGCGTCATTCCCGAGAGTGTTCGTGATGCAGATGGTTGGTTGATCACCGGCTCGAAATTTGGTGTCTATGAGAACCATTCATGGATTCCGCCGCTCGAGGATTTTCTTCGCCGCGCCTATGCTGAAGCCGTGCCAGTGGTGGGCATCTGCTTTGGCCACCAGATCATGGCCCAGGCGCTCGGGGGCAGCGTCGAAAAATATCCCGGCGGGTGGTCAGTAGGTCCCGAGGTCTATGAATTGGACGGGATCTCAGACAAGGCTTGCGTCATGGCTTGGCACCAGGACCAAGTAATTGAGAAACCTATGGGCGCAGAGATCGCGGGCTCGTCCGCGTCTTGCAAATATGCGGCGCTTTCATACGGCGATCGGGCATTTACTATTCAACCTCATCCTGAATTCGACGCCGCGTATGTCGCCGATCTTGTCGTGGCCCGACGCAACGTTCTGCCCGATAATTTGCCCGAAAAGACACTCACCAATATCGATAAGCCTTTATCGTCGGCTGCAATTGCCGACTTGATCGAGGCGTTCTTCAAGAGACCGCGGGGATGAAAGTGCCATGATTTCCACCCGGCAGCCACTTAAATACCCGGGAAGTCGCTGGCATTCGACTACGAGCCGAAATGCAGTAAGACCTCGCCCCCAGACGAGAGTCCGCGAACGACTGAAACGCAGCCACGACCAGAAGTGTGCTGGAGGGCCAAATGGTCTTTTGATTTCGCTTAACGGACTGCTTTCGAGGCGGGTCACTCCGTTTATCGAGAACTTGAAATCGAAGAGGTTCTTTCGGCAACCGTCGTCGATTTTGCAATCCCGCTTCTACTGGGGAGTCTACGGCAGTCGGATATCGCGACCGGTGTGCCAATGTGCCCACTCCCAGCGAGCGCCGGCGTCGCCATGCGAAGAGTTGGAAGGGTTGGATTGCCAAAGCCAGTGCCCTGCGGGAAATGCGCAACTATGGCGGCGAGATGGAGACGACAATGAACCAGAAAGACGCTAAGGCAGCAAAAAAGCCGAACGAGAAAACAGCACGAAAGGACTTACCTGCCCGGGCGAAGCCGCGGAAGAAAGCAAACCTGTCACCCAGACCCAAGCTTTCAGGCTTAAGCGACATTTATCAGTTCCTGCGCAGGAACAAGACGCCGATCTATATCATCACGCCGACGCCCTTTAGCCTTCTGGGGCTTGACCAATGGGTCGGAGGACTGGAGTTCATAAATTACTTCGATATATTCGACGGACTCCATCCTCGCGTCTTCGTGCCTGCCTTGACGGAACCGCAAGAGTTCAAATCTATGGAGGATGTTGCAAACTATCTTGTTGCCCATCCTCAGTTTCGCGCCAAAGTGAAATCGCAGGCCAAGGGCAAGGCGATCTTTGTCATGTTCGATGAGGAGACCGAGAGGCTCTGCCGCGCAATCGACCTTGACATTGCCCTTCCTCCCGCCGCGCTTCGGACCCGTGTGGACTCGAAGATCGAAACGACACGGATTGGCAACAAGGCAGGCGTGGCAAGCGTGCCAAATGCTCTTGGCAAAGCGGGTTCCTATGCTGAGCTGACGGCGCTTGCAAAGAGCGCAACGCTTGGTAGCGATCTGGTTGTCCAGACGCCGTACGGCGATAGCGGGCGCACGACCTTTTTTATTAGCTCTGAGGGCGACTGGAAGAGGTACGCCCCGAAGATCGTCGAACAGAAGCTGAAGGTGATGAAGCGGATCAACCACCTTCCAGGGACTATCGAGGGTTGCGCTACCCGTCACGGTACGCTCGTTGGACCGGTTATGACCGACATCACGGGGTACAGCGAGATCACTCCTTATAAGGGCGGCTGGTGCGGCAACGACATATCGCCAACAATTCTGCCGGAGGGTGTGCCCGAGACGGTTCGGGAGATGGCGCGCAAGTTCGGCGACCGGCTCTACGCGGAAGGCTACAAGGGTGTATTTTGTGTCGACTTTCTGCTAGATACGGATACCAACACAGTCTACCTCGGCGAGTTGAACCCACGCGTTAGCGGCGCCACGCCGCCAACAAACCTCATTACCTCGACGTATGGTGGCTGTCCGCTGTTCTTGTTCCACCTTCTGGAGTTCCTTGACGTCGACTATGAGATCGATCTTGCCGCGGTTCAGAGCCGCTGGCCCGACTACGATCACTGGACCCAGCTCATTCTGAAGCAGACCGAAGACAAGGTGGAGTTGATTACCAAGGCGCCGCGGTCAGGCATCTGGCGCATGGATGATAACGGCGAAATTTCCTTCTTGCGGTCTGCTCTTAACTTGGCCAGCCTTGGCGATGAGAGCGAGGCCTTCTATCTGCGCGTCTACGGTGTTGGCGAGTACTGCTATCATGGCGCCGACCTTGGCTGTCTGATGGCACGCGGACGGATGCAAACGGGCAAGCGGGAGCTGACAGCACGTGCACGGCAATGGAATGCTGGAATCAAGGCACAGTTCCAAAGTGTGCCGCTTGCGCCATCCTCGCCGCTAATCCTGCCAGAGGACATGTCAGCCGGTAAATGGTTCTGACCCCACTCTGGGAGAGGCGCCCATTTTTAACGCCAATTTTCAACAAGGGACTATCGTGTAACTCACGAGCAGGGAACCAAACGGCATAGATGTCGTTCCAGATCCAAAAATAACCGTCTCAAGCCCGGAGCCATCTCTCCAATCAATCGAGGCTGCCCCACTCGTTTCAACCATCTGTGGTGCGTTGACACGGCGACTCATAGCCGGAATACCGGCACCGAGATTCATGATATATCTTGGCTCAAAGGTAACAGCTGAGTGGTCGGACAAGTTCATTCCATGGAACTGACTTTTCGGGGAATTGCCGAAGAGGCCCCTGGCGCTGCGTGGTTTGAGGTCTTCCAGCGCGGATGGCCTGGATGGCGCAGTTGGTACCTCGAGCGCGGAGGTGACCGGGGACCAAGTGTTGATGAAGCTGCCCGGGCGCTGCGGCGGTATATGCCGGAGTTCGAAGGCCTGTGGGAGAGGCTGGTGTCGGCCGCGAATGCAGGTGACGAGGCGGCACGCTTCCTGAGTTTCTGGCGGCCACCTCAATACCTCGTAAGTTGCTCGCAAGCGGTTACGGTCGATTCAGAAGGCCCTTTCTTGGTCCGCAACTATGACCTCCATCCGGAACTCAACGAAGCGACGATGCTCCTGACCCGATGGCGGGGGCGGGCGGTGATCGGTATGGTCGACGGCATGGCTGGTCTCGCCGATGGGATGAACGATGCGGGACTCGCCGTTTCGCTGTCATTCGGAGGACGCACAGTCACCGGCCCAGGCTTCGGGATCCCCTTGATTATCCGATATCTGCTTGAAATCTGCTCGGACGTTGCGGAGGCCATCGAGGCGTTGCGCGCCATTCCCTCGCACATGTCCTACAATATAACGCTTACTGATCGAAACTGCGAGTGGGCTACAGTTTTTGTTGCGCCCGACCGTCCCTCGATTGTCATGCCTACGCCTTGGTCGGTCAATCATCAGCTGGGCGACGAGTGGCCACGTCACTGTCGGAGATCCAAAACACTGAAACGTGGCGCGTATCTTGATTCACTCTATACATCGCATCCACCATCAGGAGCCGAACTTTCCGCTGAGTTTCGCCGCGCGCCGCTTTTTTCATCAGGCTATAATGAAGGTTTTGGTACGGTTTACACCGCCGAATACCGGCCGCATGCTTTAACGGCGGCACTGTCATGGAGCGATGGGACGGTTCATCAGTGGCAGATGAACCATTTTGTGCCGGCATGTTTGACCGTGGCATACCATTCCCACGGTTCGACGGTTCTGCATGCTACTGTAAAAGCTTTAAGTGAAGCAGACAGTCATCAGAACAAGATCACGACGCCCAATCTTGAATGGTATAGGCGAAGTCGGTCAGATCCCGCCGCAAAGCAGGGAAAGGCGTGAACATGACCCATTTTGCGATTGCCGGCATACAGACGCATATCGGCATGCACAACAATCTGGAGGCTTTGCGCAGCCGGATTGGAATCCTGATGCATTTATATCCATGGACGCAGATGGTGATACTTAGCGAGCTCGCCGCACATGGTCCAGCATTACACTCGGCTCAGCCTACCGATGGTCCTATAGAGCAAGAGTTTCGAGAAATGGCTCGACATTTCAAAATCTGGCTGGTGGCGGGGTCAGTTTTCGAACAACGGGACAGCGCGATCTATAATATGACGCCGGTGATTGACCCAGAAGGCGAAGTCGTCACACGCTATCGCAAGATGTTCCCGTTCAAGCCATATGAGGCAGGCACAACCCCAGGGAACGAGTTCTGCGTTTTTGATGTGCCGCAGGTGGGGCGCTTTGGAGTCGCCATCTGTTACGACATTTGGTTTCCCGAAGTTGCACGGACGTTGACCGCAATGGGCGCTGAGGTAATCCTGAATCCTGTATTGGCCCATTTCATGGATCGTTACGCTGACCTGGCGATAGCCCAGGCAACGGGCGCGATGTTTCAGACTTACGTATTTCACATTAATGGTCTGGGCGCCGGCGGCAACGGCGAGTCCGTGATCGTGGATCCGACGGGAAGGATACTGCACCAAGCTTACTCTCACGAGCAATTCATGCCTATCGAAATAGATCTCGGTGTCGTGCGGCGTCAGCGCGAGCGCGGACTCTTGGGACTTGGTCAGCCACTGAAAAGCTTCCGCGATAGCTCGGTGCAGTTCGACGTTTATGGTCAGAATTTTGATCGAAGATACCTCGAAGCACTTGGCCCGCTGGAAAAGCCAGGGCGCTCTAACTAAGTGCATGCAGATCCCTAACGCAGGCAGGTACGCTCGCGCAGCTACCCAACGAGACGAGGATGACCCGCTCATTGGGGTCGACCGACCGTGCCGCGGAAATGGCGCGTTCTCATCATTTTGACCCGAAGGCGACAGTTGCGAGTGTCCGCTTTTTGGAGCACGCAACAACTAAGGCCTTTTCCTCATCAGCCACTTGAAGCGACGTCCCTGCGATTGCTCGCGGTCACGGGCGAGCGTAAGCTTGCGGCCCGTTCCCTCGTGGAAGGGGCGATGACCCCCTAAGACGACCCCTAAGAAACTGTTTCTTCAGTTCCTCGCCCTCGGCATCTTCATGCAACTTGGTTTCCTGGGCATCCTCGCCTGGGACGGTCCCGGGCACATGCCGGGGCAGTGGGACAGCCGCCTCGGCTCGATGCGGTATGTCGGAAGGCAGACCCCTGTCCTTATTCAATTCGCGTTCTGGGGTTCACTTGGACGAAGACCCGCTTCGGGGGCTTTATGCCGATCCTACGCTGCCTCGTGCCGCCTTGCTCTCCGCCAAGAGCCCGAGATAGTGCTGCAGCACAGTCGCCCCGGCAATCGAGGTGATGTCGGCGTGGTCGTAAGCCGGGGCGACTTCAACCACGTCAGCGCCGACGATATCGAGCGAGCCGAGTTTGCGCAGGATCATCAGCGCTTCTCGCGAGGACAGTCCGCCCGCAACCGGGGTACCCGTGCCCGGCGCGTAGGCGGGGTCCAGACAGTCGATGTCGAAGGTAACGTATGCCTTCGCATCGCCGACTCGGGCCTTGATCCGCTCGATCACACCCTGGACGCCGAGGGCCTGCACATCGTCGCCGTAGATAATCTCAATGCCGCAATCATCCGGAGCGTGCGTTCTGATCCCGACCTGGATCGAGTGCTCAGGGCAGACAATGCCGGCGCGCACGGCCCGCGCCACGAAGGAGCCATGATCGAGCCGCGCCTCCTCGTCGAACCAGGTGTCCTGGTGCGCATCGAACTGGACGAGCGCCATCGGCCCGTGCCGTTTCGCGTGAGCCCGGAGAAGCGGCCACGTGATGTAGTGATCGCCCCCAATCGAAAGCAGCGTCGTCCCGGCGTCGAGGATGGCCTTGGCCTGGCCTTCGATCTGCTGCGGCACATCGAAATGCCGGCCAAAATCGAGGGAGCAATCTCCATAATCGACGACAGCAAGCGTTTCAAACGGATCGGCTTTGAAGGGATATTGCGGATCGCCTTCGAGCGTGGCCGAGGCACGCCGAACGCCCTGTGGCCCGAAGCGTGCGCCCGGCCGGTTGGAAACGGCCGCATCGAACGGAATGCCCCAAACGGCGACGTCAATGCCGGTGAGATCGCGCGAAAGCCTGCGTCGCATGAAGGAGAGCACGCCGCCGTACGTCGGCTCATGCGCCCCCCCCATGATGTCCTTGCCGAATACGGCAGTGTCCGTTTTTCGCGGCTGAAGGGGCGCGCGTAACATCACTGTCATGACGTTCATCCTTCGATAGGGGTTGGCAAACCATTCGGAGTGCAGTGCCGGTGGCGTTTACTGGCCGTCGGTCATGAGAAATGACCTGCGAAACGCGACATGCGCAGACGATGGACCTTGTCGAAGGGCGCGACAAACGGTATTTCCTGCAGCATGAGTTGAGAAAAGCTCACCTGAAGGATTGCGTGCCCATGGCCTTGCCATCCCTCAATGCGCTGCGCGCATTTGAAGCCTCGGCCCGTCTGTTGAGCTTCAAGGACGCGGCCGTGGAACTGAAGCTCACGCCCTCTGCTGTCAGCCGGCACATCCGCACCCTGGAAGACACGTTGGGACTGCCACTCTTCGAACGCAATTTCCGCCAAGTGCAATTGACGGAAAGGGCCGTCTACTACGCTCAGCGGCTTTCCGAGGCGTTCAAGATCATCCAGGAGTTGACCGAAGAGATCGGCGCCTACGGGCCGGTGCGGCGCCGCAAGCTCAAACGCGTCACGCTCTCCATCAACGCAACGTTCATGAACCTCTGGCTCGCGGACCGGCTTCCGCGCTTTCGCAGCACCTGTCCGGACTGCGAGCTCGAAGTATCGATCCACGACGACAGCGGTAAGGGCGGTAATCCGCGCGCGGATCTCCGCATCCTCTTCGCGAACTCCGAAGTCGATGATCCCTCGCTCACTCCGCTCACATACTTGGTCATCATTCCAGTCTGTGCACCGGCGCTGACCAAGGGTCCTACGGCCCTGCGCAAGCCGAGTGATCTCGCCAAGCACCGGCTGCTTCACGAGAACACGACGTTCTGGTGGGAGGAATGGATCCGCGGCGAGGGTGTGACGGGTGTCGACGCCACGACGGGCGCGATCTTTCACGATCCCTCGCTCGCCATCCGTGAGGCGGTCAACGGCGGCGGGGTGGCGCTGGCCGACAATATCATGGCCGAGGATCTGCTGGCCCGTGGACTGCTCGCCGCGCCCTTCCCAATCAGGCGCCGGATCCCGGGCTGCTATTGTCTCGCACAACGCCCCGGCGCCTCGTCCCTCACAGGGGTGAAGCAATTCCGGCAATGGCTGATAACCGAGATCGCACGGCATAAACGGGCGATGAAGTTAGATTGAAGCGTGCCTGCTCTAATCAGACCGCAGGGCAAAGATGCGTCACGTTTCTGCAGCCGCGGGCGAGGATATTGGTCAGCGACGTATGACTGCTCGTGGCCCTCAGCGTCGGTGAGGGACCGCACAACTTTGTCCGCTGATCGGGGTAGAGCTGCCCAGTCTCGGAAGTGTGAGGACCTTCTCAGTTTGACCCTTGGAGCCTTGGGCCTTTTTCCGCTCGGAGGTGTTCGGCTTATCGTCGACGGCCAAAGAAAAAGCCGCAACCCCGGGCGAGGCTGCGGCTGTTACCGGGCGGGGGTAACCGGGGGCTGGGAATTTGGCGTCCAGCGGGACGCACAACTACCGCAGCGGGATCTACGAAAGCAGGTCTCCCAACCATTACAATCTGGCAAAAAAACAAGAAAGTGTGATGGTGCAACCGGCCTCGCGGATGTCCGCAGCCGAGGTCGATACCAATCCCACTTGCTCGAACTTCAAGCCCTTGCCTGCGGTTCACTCCCGGGAGCCCGCGTTGGCGTTTTGGAAGCCTGCGCTCAGCCATTTCGTTGATCGGCGGGCAACCCAGCACTGCGGGGTGGCGCGCCGAGGTGCCGCCTTCCGGCTCAGCCCGCCTCTGCTGGAGTGAGCCTTGTGTTTCACGCCCGCAACCCTCGCGTTCGAAGCGCGATGCCTAGCCTCGCGCCCCTTCAGCTTGACGCCGTAAAGGTCGGCCATGGCCTTGGCATAGCCGACAGGGCTGACTTGGCAAGCTTCGCCCCGACGCCTGAATAAATAAGGCACTCGCGAATGGCACCGGAAGGCGTAGCGGCCATGCTCTGGGCGCGACACCTATGAGCCGTCCGCCCCGCGATTGCGGCCCAAGTCGGACATCGTGGACATGGGTCCCCTACCCAGCCGTCGATGCGGATGGCTGATGATGTGCTTCACTCATAGAATGCATAAAGCTTCTTCGCCGGCTCCAGAACCTCCCACGTCCCGGTGAAGCCGGCCGGCGAGACGAAGGCATCGCCGGCGCGGAACGTGCGCTCGGACCCGTCGTCGCCTCGGACGATGATCACGCCCGCGACGAGACGGCAGAACTCGCTCTCGGTGAACACGACGCGCCACTTCCCCGGCTGGCACTCCCAGATTCCGCAATTGAACCGCCCGTCGGCGCTCTGGAAGAGAGTTGGCCGCCGTCTGCACCGGGTCGCCCGAGAGGATGCGATCGGCGGGAGGCCGGTAGGGCTCGGACTTTGGCACCGGATCGGCGAAGCTTACGACGCTGGGTATCGACGACATCGTGGCTTCTCCAGTCATGACCTGGCCCTGCTCAGCTTGCCGCGAGATATCCGAGCCCGGCGGCGCGCAACGCGCGCGACCGATTGGGCGATCTCGGCGCCGAGCCAGACCCGGAACGCGGCGGCCGGTTTCGATTCCTTCTTCTTCGCGCCGCGCACCACGTAGTAGGCATGATGGCGCACGGCGATGTCAAAGGGGCTTACGAGCCGCTTCGGCAGAGAGGGCGTCCGCCGCCTGGACGGCGTCGGCGAGCGCGAAGCCCTGGCCCGCCTCCGCGGCTGCGATCGCGAGGTGGCCTTTGAGTGTCGGCCCGGCGGGCGCGACCTCGTCGGCGACGCCGGCCGCTTCGAGCCAGTCGCGCCAGTGCTGCTTCGGGTCCTCCTGTAGCAGTGTCACGCGCGCGAGGTCGCGTGGCGTGCGCACCTTCGCTCTCCTGAGGAGGGCCGGGCTGCAGACGGGCGAAGATCCGCATCGAGGAGCTTCGTGGCCACGACGCCCTCCCAGCCCCCCGCGCCATAGCGCAGCCCGAGGTCGACGGCGTCCTTGTGAAATCGATGACGCGATTGGTCGGGTCGAGGACGAGGTCCACGTCGGGATGGGCGAGGTGAAGCTCCCTAGCCGCGGCACGAGCCAGAGCGCGGCAAACGAGACCTCGGCGCTGATGACGAGACGCACGGCGATGGCGCGGGCCCGGAAAGCGGTCGGTCGCCTCCGCCATGAGATCGAAGGCCGGCGTCAGGTCGCGCGCGAGCGCCTGGCCGGACTCGGTCAGCACGACGCCGCGCCCGGTGCGAGTGAACAGCGTTGCGCCAAGCCAGGTCTCGAGCTCGCGGATGTGGCGGCTGACGGCGGCATGGCGTGACGTTGAGCTCGGCGCGCGGCGAGCGAGAAGCTCGCATGCCGGGCCGCGCATTCGAAGGCGCGCAAGGCGTTCAGCGAGGGGAGTCGACGGGCCATGCCTATGTAACAAAAACTTACATCGGCTGTAAAGCAATGCCGTTTGTCTTCGCAGGCGTGCCCAGACTAGATTGCTTCTCAACAGAAATCGATATTTCCGAGGAGAATTAAGATGATCCGCACGATTGAAGTATTCATAGAGATGATAGAGAGACTATTTCTATCCAAAATCCGCTCGCCACGGCAAGAATGGGCGCGATTGAACGCAATAATCATGATCCAGCTCAAAAGGATGGACAAATCTCTTGCTTGGCCGCTCGAGAATTCGGGATTTGTCTTTCCGTTGAGCTGGATCTCACTCACCGCGAAGGTTCCGAAAGTCTGTTTTCACACCGTTCATCCAGCACATCGAAGGCTCGATACGCCAAGTCGCCGCACCGGCAGGTCGCACCCGGCAGTGAGAATCGTTCACTAACTCTGAGGCCCCTCACACGCTCAGGAGCAGGTGCTCGCGCTCCCAGGGGCTGATCACGCGCATGAACTCCTCGAACTCCGAGCGCTTGAGCTGCAAGTAGAGGTGGCAGAACGCCTTGCCGAGGACCTCGTGCAGGCTCGCGCTTTCCTCGAAGTCCAAGAGCGCCTCGAGCAGTCCGCGCGGCAGCTGATGCTGGTTGCGGTAGGCATTGCCGGTGACGGCAGGGCGCGGCTCGAGCTTGTTGATCATGCCGAGATAGCCGCAGGCGAGACTGCCGGCGATCGCGAGATAGGGATTCGAAGTCGGCGCCGGCGAGGCGGTTCTCGACCCGGCGCGCGCTCACGGGTGAGACGGGAACGCGCAGACCCGCCGAGCGATTGTCCTCGCCCCATTCGACATTGATCGGCGAGGCGCTCCCCGGCACGAGGCGCCGGTAGGAGTTGACGTAGGGCGCGAAGAGGCACATCGCGGCCGGCAGATACTGCTGCTGACCGGCGAGGAACTGGTAGAAGCGCTTGCTCGGGGTGCCGCTCTCGGAGGTGAAGATGTTCCGGCCCGTCTTGGCGTCGACGATGCTCTGGTGAATGTGCATGGCGCTGCCCGGCTCGTTTTCCAAGGGCTTGGCCATGAACGTCGCATAGCAATTGTGCCGGAAAGCCGCCTCGCGGATCGTGCGCTTGAACAAGAACACCTGATCGGCGAGATCGATCGGGTCGCCGTGGAGCAGATTGATCTCGAGCTGCGCCGCGCCGCCTTCCTGAATGATCGTATCGATCTTCAGGTACTGGCGCTCGGCGAACTCGTAGATGTCGTTGACGACCTTGTCGTACTCGTCGACGGCGGCGAGGCTGTAGGCTTGCCGGCCCGCGCCCTTGCGCCCCGAGCGGCCGATCGGCGGCTCGAGCGGATAGTCGGGGTCCGGGTTCGTCTTGGTGAGATAGAACTCGATCTCGGGCGCGACGACCGGCAGCCAGCCTTCGTGCGCGTAAAGCTCGACCACCCTCTTCAGCACGTTGCGGGGGGCAATCTCGGCCGGTGAGCCGTTCTGCCACATCGTATCGTGGATCACCTGCGCGGTCGGGCTCGTGGCCCACGGCGCCGGCCGGAGCGTCTTCAGATCCGGTACCATCATCAGATCGCTCTCGGCATAAAGAGCCTGCGAGTTCTCGTCGAAGCCGACGTAGTCGCCGGTGATCGTCTGGTGGAAGATCGAGATCGGCAGGTGCACGGGGTCGAGCTTGACGAATTTCTCCGCCGGCATGGTCTTCCCGCGCGCGACGCCGGCAATGTCGGGAACGGCGCAGTCCACCTCCGAGATCCGGTTCTCGCTGAGCCAGGCTCTGAGGGTCTCGGGCGTCGCGCCCACCGCGAAGGTCGGGCTCTCCGCGCTGCTCGCAGTCTCGCCGATTTCGGGAGTCATGACTGACACTTGGCTGATATTGAGATTGAGATCAATCGAATGGACGTACTTCAAGGCTTTGCAACATCGATGCCGCCGCCCGGACGCCCGCTGGGTGCGTTCGGCTCAGGGGCCGGAACCCGTTGTTGGCGCCTCGAGGGAGGCAAAGGGGCGGCACACGGTGCGGCTCCGCCGAAGGTCCGCTCATCGTCTGCTTATTGTGATCACAAAATCGCAGTGAGCTCAAGCCGGTCCACCCCGGGCTCAACGCGAAACTTAGCGCGTTAGTGTTAAGCGACCATGCGGGGGCCCGCTGCGATTGCTCATTGCAGACCGCCCAGCGCTGCATCACCGATGAATCCCATACCCTGCCCGGCGTCGGCCGCGTGGCGGCGCGCAGGGCCGCTTCATCGCCGCGCCGCATGGCCTCGAGCGCGGCCTGGGGTCCTCGAGCTTTGAGGTGCCAAGACGGCCATACGCCATGCGCATGAACGGTCCGAACTGAAGCCAGATGCTTTCGACGAGGCTTCTCAGCGCTCCGCGTCCGCCCATCGTAGATTCCGAAATGGAAGCCGATAGTTGGCGCGCATTTAGCCTTCGACGTCGCCGCTGATCATGGCCTCATCGAGGCACTCGTCGATGACGGCGATCTCGGCGCTGTCGGGGGCGCGCATCCGCGGCAGGGCACGGGCGGCGAGCTCCGGCTCAAGCGTGCAGCGCGCAAACTGGATTTGCTCGAACTTGGCCCGCGTCATCGCCGGCACCAGCACCTCCGGTTGCCCTGAATCGTCAACGCGCGCTCGGCGATGAGCCGGCGCACGGCCTCGCGAACCGGCATGGGACTGACGCCGAGCTCCTCGGCCAGACCGCGCAGAGTGACGGCGCCGCCAGGCCGAAAGCCGCCGAAGAGGATGCGCTCGCGCAGCTCGCGAGAGACGGCCTCGTGGGTCGGCACGTCCAGGTCCGGCGGCGTGATCGCCAGGACCGGCTGAACCGCTCCCGCTCCGCTCGCTTGAAGCCTTCTGCTCAACTCGTACTCTCTCGTGCCCGATGGCTGACCGAAAAAGCGACGGCTGCGAACTCCGGCGCATTAATCCACTCCCGACAAGATCGCGCCGACCCGGCCAGGCCCCATTGGTCCAAACACAACGATTGTGTTGTACAATGAGGCATTTGTGATCACAATAGAATGGCAGGCAGCACGCACTAGGGCGTCGGCGTATGAGTGGTCCCGGGCATGCGCCGCTATCGTTGTCAGAAGTGGAGATCTTCAATGAAGAGGACTAGGCACGCCCGCCGCGCGCTCGCGGGCATCATCGCGGTTGCGGCGCTCGCCTCCGGCCAAATGGTCCTAGCCGCGGAAAAGGTCGTGAGGGTCTATAACTGGTCCGACTATATCGACGAGTCGATCCTCGAGGACTTCACAAAGGAGACGGGCATCAAGGTCGTCTACGACGTATTCGACAGCAACGAGGTGCTCGAGACCAAGCTGCTCGCCGGCAAGACCGGATACGACGTCGTCGTTCCGACCGGCCAGTTCCTCAATCGCCAGATCAAGGCCGGCGTATTCCAGAAGCTCGATAAGTCCAAGCTTCCGAACCTGTCGAACATGTGGCCCGAGGTTACAGAGCGCGTCGCCGTCTACGATCCCGGCAACGAGTACGCGATCGACTATATGTGGGGAACGACCGGCGTCGGCTACAACGAAGCCAAGATTAAGGAGCGCATGCCGGACGCCCCCGTCAACTCGCTCGACATGATCTTCAAGCCCGAGATCGCCGCGAAGTTCAAGGACTGCGGCATTCACGTCCTCGATTCCCCTGACGACATCCTCCCCGTGGTCCTCAACTATCTGGGCTTGGATCCAAATACGAACAAGACCGAGGACCTCGAGAAGGCTGCAGCTCTCATGCAGAGTATCCGCCCCTACATCCAGAAGTTCCATTCGTCCGAATACATCAATGCGCTCGCCAATGGAGACATCTGCATGGCGCTCGGCTGGTCGGGCGACATCCTCCAGGCTGCCAATCGGGCGGAGGAGGCCAAGAACGGCCAGGTCATCCACTATGCGCTTCCTTCACAGGGCACGCAGATGTGGTTCGACATGATGGCGATCCCGAAGGGCGCCGAGCATGTCGAGGAGGCGCACGCCTTCCTCAACTATCTGATGAAGCCGGAGGTCATTGCCAAATCCTCGAACTACATCAACTACGCCAACGGCAACCTCGCCTCGCAGAAGTTCATCAATGAAGAGATCTTGAAGGACCCCGCCATCTATCCCGATGAGGCGACGCTCAAGAAGCTCTTCGTCAAGCTGCCTTACGATCCCAAGACCCAGCGCATCGCTACGCGACTGTGGACCAAGATCGTGACCGGCAAATAGAAGGACCGGCGGCCGCGCTTTGCGGTGCGGCCGCCATTGCAGCCTCACCCCGCTCGAGTTTCAGAAGGAGTAGCCATGACCGAGGCAGCAACGAGTGGAACGATGGCCGGCGCGGCGCCGGCCATCGGCGCAAACCGGCTCACGGCGCGAACACCCGCTCCACAATCGAAATTTGTGCCCTGGAAAGATCCGTCCAAGACACCCATCGTCCGCTTCGAGAAAGTCACCAAGAAATTCGGCGACTTCGTCGCCATCAACAACGTCACGCTCGACATCTACGAGCGCGAGTTCTTCGCGCTCTTGGGGCCATCGGGATGCGGCAAAACCACGCTTCTGCGCATGCTCGCCGGCTTCGAGACACCGACCGAGGGCCGCATCATCGTCGCCGGCAACGACATCACCGGCATTGCTCCCTATGAGCGGACCGGCATCAATATGATGTTCCAGTCCTATGCGCTCTTTCCCCACATGACGGTCGAGAGCAACGTCGGCTTCGGCCTGCGCCAGGAGAAAATGGCGAAAGCCGATATCGACGCGCGGGTCGCCGAGGCGATGTCGCTGGTCGAGCTCACGAAGTTCGCCAAGCGCAAGCCGCATCAGCTTTCGGGCGGCCAGCAGCAGCGGGTCGCTCTCGCGCGCGCCATCGCTAAGAAACCGAAGCTGATGCTGCTCGACGAGCCGCTCGGCGCTCTCGACAAGAAGCTGCGCACCCAGTCTCAATTCGAGCTGATGCGCATCCAGGAGCGCACCGGCACGACCTTCGTCATCGTCACGCACGACCAGGAGGAGGCGATGACGGTCGCAAGCCGCATCGCCGTCATGGATCACGGCAAGATCGATCAGGTCGCGACCCCCGGCGAGATCTACGAGATTCCCCGCTCGCGCTACGTGGCACAGTTCATCGGCGAAGTGAATGTCTTCGAGGGCAAGGCCGCCAATGTCGGGAACGGCGTCGTCGATATCGCATGGCCCGCGGGGAATTCCACATTCAAAGCGCAGGCTCCCGAGGGCTGCGTCAGGGACCAGTCCGTTTGGCTGGCGCTGCGGCCCGAGAAGATCCGCATCGGTCTCGACAAGCCTGCCGGGGCCGTCAACGCAATCCCGGGCAAGGTCATCGATATCGGCTATCTCGGCTCGATCTCGCACTACCACGTGCGGGTCGCATCCGGACAGAAGGTGACGGCGCTGAGGGCCAACTCCGCTCACACGGTCGAGCGCAACATCAGCTGGGATGACGATGTGTGGCTCGATTGGCCGGCCGATGCCGGCATCGTTTTGACGAGCTAGGCCAGGAGAGGCCGTCCGGGTCAAAGTTTGGAGGAAGCATGCGCCGCTGGCTCGTCATTGCAGTTCCCTACTTGTGGCTGCTGCTGTTCTTCCTCGTGCCGTTTTTTATCGTCTTCAAGATTTCGCTGTCGGACGTAACGATCGCTATTCCGCCCTATGTCCCGGTCCTCGATCTCTCGCAGGGCTTCGCCGGCCTGAGAGACTACTTTTCGCAGCTCGATTTCGAGAATTATGTCTTCCTCTTCAATGACGCCCTCTACACCAGCGCCTACTGGTCGAGCCTCAAGATCGCGGCGCTTTCGACCTTCCTCACCCTCCTCGTCGCCTACCCGATCGCCTACGGCATGGCGCGCGCCCCGCGCGAGTGGCAGCCGACCCTCGTCATGCTCGTCATCCTGCCGTTCTGGACCTCGTTCCTGATCCGCGTCTACGCCTGGATCGGCATCCTCAAGAAGGAGGGCCTGCTCAATCTCTTTCTCATGAATCTTGGGATCATCGACGCAGCCGCTGACGATCCTGAACACGAACACTGCCGTCTACATCGGCATCGTCTACTCCTATTTGCCGTTCATGATCCTGCCGCTCTATGCGAGCCTCGAGAAGATCAGCGGCTCGCTGCTCGAAGCGGCGGAGGATCTGGGCTCGCCGCCGTGGCGCGCCTTCTGGCAGGTGACGTTCCCGCTTTCCATCCCCGGCGTGCTCGCCGGCTGCTTCCTGGTCTTCATCCCCGCCGTCGGCGAGTTCGTGATCCCCGACCTGCTCGGCGGATCGGAGACGCTGATGATCGGCAAGACGCTGTGGAACGAGTTCTTCAATAACCGCGACTGGCCCGTGTCGTCGGCAGTCGCGGTCGTGCTGCTCCTGGTGCTGGTCATCCCGATCGTGCTGTTCCAGCGCATTCAGCAGAGACAGAGGGAGGCAGGCGTATGAGCAGGCGCTTCTCCTGGTTCAACGTGACGTCGATCACGATCGGGTTTGCGTTCCTCTACATCCCGATCCTGCTGCTCGTGATCTATAGCTTCAACGATTCGAAGCTCGTCACCGTCTGGGGCGGCTGGTCGACCCGCTGGTATGCCGGCCTCCTGGACAACGAGGGCCTGATGAACGCCGCCTGGGTGACGATCCGCGTCGCGCTACTCTCGGCCACCGTCGCCACCGCGCTCGGAACGCTGGCCGCGATCGTGCTCGTGCGCATCGGCCGCTTCCCGGGACGCACACTGTTCTCGGGCATGATCTTCGCCCCCCTCGTCATGCCCGAGGTGATCACCGGTCTCGCGCTCCTGCTCATGTTCGTCGCCATCAACTTCGACCGTGGCTTCTGGACCGTCACCATGGCGCACATCACCTTCTCGATGTGCTTTGCCGCCGTCGTCGTCCAAGCGCGCTTCCAGGATTTCGACAAGTCGGTCGAGGAGGCGGCCATGGACCTCGGCGCCTCGCCGCTCATGACGTTCTTCCAGGTGACGCTGCCGATCATCGCGCCCTCTGTCGTTTCGGCTTGGCTGTTGTCCTTCACGCTTTCGCTCGACGATCTCGTCATCTCGAGCTTCACGACGGGACCCGGCGCAACGACGCTGCCGATGAAGATCTACAGCCAGGTGCGGCTCGGCGTGACGCCCGAGATCAACGCCATCTCGTCGATCATGATCGGGGTCGTGACCCTCGGCGTGCTCGCCTTGTCCTACTCGACGCGGCTCTCGGAACAGCGTGCGGAGCGGGAGAAGCGTGCGGTCGACGCCGGAGCGGCCTGAGCAGGGGTATCCGCTGTTGTGATCAAGACGGCGTTCACTCGCTGCTCGTCTGACTATTGGCAATTTGTGATCACAAATTTGAGGCAAGTGCGCTTATCGCAGCCCAGAAACAGTTGAATGGGATTGTGAATTGGGCAGGCGGCCGCAGCCGGACCGTAATCGAGCGGACCGTCAATGGCTGAGCCCCACATCAACTCGTACTACGCGGCGACGGCCAACGATGCGACGCGCTATCCGCGTCTCGAAGGCCGCCACAAAGCCGATGTCTGCGTCGTCGGCGGCGGGTTCTCAGGCGTAGCGACCGCGCTCACGCTCGCCGAGCGCGGCTACTCCGTCGCCCTGCTCGAGGCCAACCGCATCGGCTGGGGCGCCTCGGGACGCAACGGCGGCCAGATGATTGCCGGCATGAGCGGCGCGCCGGCGATCCGGCGCCAGCTCGGTGAGGGGGGCACGAGACTCCTCTGCGAGCTGCGCTATCGCGGCCATGACATCATCGAGAGCCGGGTCGAGAAATACCAGATCGCCTGCGACCTGAAGCACGGCTGGATGGAGGCGGCCGCGCGTCCGGGGCACATGTCCGCGCTTCGGCAGCGCTACGAGGAGGCTTCTGCCACGGGACACGCCGGCTACATCGAGCTGGTCGAGCCCGGCGAACTCGGCTCCGTGCTCGAGACCGACGCGTACCATGGGGGCCTGATCGACCGGCGCAGCGGCCATCTGCATCCGCTCAATCTTTGCCTCGGGGAGGCGCGGGCAGCTGCCAACCTCGGCGTGAGAATATTCGAGGACACGTCAGTCATCGACCTCGGCGGCGGCGCCAAGCCCTATGCCGCAACGGGAGACGGGCGCGTCGAAGCCAGCGCCGTCGTGCTCGCCGGCAGCACGTACCACACGTTCCGGCGCGGGCGGCTCAGGGGGCTCGCCCTTCCGACCGGCAGCTACATCATCGCCACCGAGCCGCTCGACGAGGCGACCGCCAACGCGATCAACCCGCAAGATCTCGCGGTCTGCGATAGCAACGTCGTGCTCGACTATTTCCGCCTGACGGCGGACCGTCGGATGCTGTTCGGAGGCCGCTGCAATTACTCCAATCGCGATCCAACCGACCTCGTTGCCGCCATGCGCCCGCGCCTCGTCGAGATTTTTCCCCGGCTCGGTGACAAGCGGATCGAGTTCGCCTGGGGCGGGCGCATCGACATCGTCATCAACCGCGTGCCCGCGATCGGCCGACTCGAGCCAAACCTCTACTATCTCGAGGGCTATTGCGGCCACGGCGTCAACACGACCCACATCGCGGCCGAGATCGTCTCCGACGCCATTTGCGGCACGACTGAAAAATTCGACCTCTTCGACCGGATCCGCCACGTCCGCCTGCCGGTCGGCCAGTGGGCCGGCAATCAGCTGCTCGCGCTCGGCATGCTCTATTACCGCATCCGCGACATGCTCTGAGCGCGGCGCTCACGCCTCGGGATCGAACTTGATCGGGAGCGAGATGGGTCCCGTGTTGCCGCTGTCGGGCAGCCACTTCGGCTCGCCGTTATAGGCCGGGTTCTTGAGGCGCCGCGCGAGCAGGCGGAAGGCTTCCGTCATGTCGGTGCGGGCGATGATGTGGCCGAGGCAATGATGCGGACCGGCGCCGAAGCCGTAGTGGTTCTTGCGCTCAGCCGTGATGTCGACCCCCGGCGCGAACACCCCCGGATCGGTGCCGGCCGATTCCGTGAAGAGGTGGAGCGTCGTGCCCTTCGCGATCAGCACGTCCTTGAAGAGGATGTCCTCGAGGGCTTCCCGCGTCACCCAGGTCGTGGTGGGCCGCGTGCGCATCACCTCCTCGACGGCCCCGCGGGCGAACTCGGGATGCTCGCCGAGAAGCTTCCATTGATCCGGATTGTCGATGAAGACGCTGATCCCGAGACCAAGCTGGTTGCGGGTCGTGTCGATGCCGCCGAATACGGCGAGGACCACCATGTCGTTGAGCTCTTGATCGGAGAGCGCGGATTTGTCCTTGTTGGCCTCGATCAAATGGCTGACGAAGTCCTCGCCCGGCGCCTTGCGCCGCTCCTCGATGATACGCTCCGCGTAGTCCGAGAGGCGCACGGTAGCCGCGTTGATCCTGTCCTGGTTCTGCCGGTAGGTCACGCCGAGCGCGAGCCCCATGTCGGCCGAGATGTCCGCGAGCGTGCGCCAATGGTCCTGCGACAGGCTCAACAGCTCGCAAATGACTCGCGTGGCGAAGGGCTCGGAGAACTCCGACATGAACTCGCAAGACCCGCGTGAGGCGAAGCGGTCGATGAGGTCGTTTCCAATCTCCTCGAAGCGCGGCTGCAGCGGCTCGGCAACCTTCGGGCCGAAAGCTGGATTGACGAGGCGGCGCAGCCGGCTGTGGTCATCGCCGACGCGGTTCAGAAGCATGCGGAGCCACCAGTCGGCAAAAGAGCCGGTCGCTAGGTTGTGAGCCGGCCACTTGTAGCTGCCCTGGCGCAGGCGCGCGTCACGCAGCAGCACGCCGACCTCGGCGTGACGCAGCACGGCGAGTCCGTAGGAGGTGCGCGCATACCAGCTCCGCTCGCGCGCGTCCCGCACGGCCTTCGAGCGGATCGAGAAGTCGGGGTTGGCGAGGTCGAGGAAGGCAACATCGTCCGAGTCCGTGACAGGCATCTCTCCCATGTCCCTCTCCTTCAGCCCGCCTCGAGATAGCGCCTGACCTCCTCGGGACTCACGGCCCGTCGGAGCGACGCGTCCTCGGCCTCGCACACGGCCGCGAAGTGCTCGACGAACGCGTTGCCGAAAATCCGGCGCGCCGTCGCGCTCGCCCGCAGGCGTCGCGTCGCTTCGAGGAGGTCCGACGGAAGGCCGGGAACCCCTTGCGGGATCTCGGACGGTCCGCCCGTCTTGATCGGCTCGGCGTCGAGCGCGAGATTTCGCTCGATGCCGTCGAGGCCGGCCCCGAGCATCAGCGCCAGCGCGAGGAACACGTTGCAGTCGGCCCCCGGCAGGCGGAACTCGAGCCTGGTCTGCTCCTCCGTCTCGGCTGCGGTGCGGACGGCCGCGGCGTAGCTTCCGGGCGCCCAGCTCATCGTCTTCGGGGCCCAGCTCCCGGGCGCGAAGCGCCGATAGGCGTTGACCGTGTGCGCGCACAACGGAAAGGCGTCGGGGACGACATCGATGAGGCCGGCAAGGAACGATTTCGCGATGGCAGTAAGGCCGTGCTCGGCGCTCCCCTCCGCGAATGCATTGCGCCCGCTCTTCTTGTCCTCGAGCGAGAGCGCGATGTGTCCGCCGAGGCCCGGGAAGCTCTGACCCAGGAGCGCCATGAACGAGGCCGTGAGGTCGCGCTGGCGGCAGAAGGCCTTGGTGAACATGCGAGTAAAGGCGGCGTCGTCGGCGGCCCGCATGGCCGGCTTGTGCTTCAAGGTCGCCTCGAAGCACCCGGGCCCGAGCTCGACCGAGAGCGAATGGAGATCGATGCCGGCCTTCCCCAACATCGTCTCGAGGTCGGCAACGAAGGGAGCGAACGTTGCCGCGGTCTGACCGGACCAGCAGCGGTTGTCGGGTGCGAAGAGAGCGAGCGCGGAAAACGACTTCGACCGCAGCGTGTCGGCCGTCTCGTTGAGGACGAGAAATTCAAACTCGAAGGCCGCCTCGACGCCGAAGCCCATGGCCTCGGCCCGCTTCACCTGCTCGGCGAGCACCCGGCGCGGCATGATCGCGGCCTGCGGCCCCGTGTAGTCGGCGACGATCGCCGCCGCGGCGGGCTCGAACGGGTACGGCCTCAACGAGCTAGCGTCGAGGGCAATGGTCTCGCTGCCGTAGGGCCCGGGAAACAGGATCTGCTCCGCCGAATCCCATTTCGGCAAAACATTGGCGAAGACGGCCGTGTCGATGCTTGCGAGCAGGTCCGCGCGCGAGAGGCGGCGCTCGCGGAACATGGTCGCGTAGTCGAACACGCCGAGGTGGACGATGTTGGCGCCGAGCTTCTCGAGCGCCTCGCCCACTCGGGCGCGCAGCGGTGCCTGTTTGGCCACGTCACTCCTTTCTCACGCGGCTCAACGAGCGAGCCTACGGCGCGCGATGCTCATAAAGTTGTCGTAGAAGCGGCGCGAGTTGGCCCTGATCTCGGACATGGCGGCCGCGACCTCGCGCTCTACGCGCGCGCCGGCGCCTCGTCCGTGGAGGTTCTCGACGTGAGCGGCGCCAGCCGCCGTCTCTGCCCATTCGGCGACGAGCTCCGTCGTCGCCTCGACATGGTATTGCACGCCGAACGCCGCCGAGCCGACGGCGAAGGCGGAAAGGGCACACTCGGGCGTGGACGCCAGGGCTGCGGCTCCTGGGGGCAGCTCCACCACTTCGCTCCCGTGCCAGTTGATCGCCCGCTTGCTCGGACCGAAGCCCGCGTAAAGGGGATGGCGACGGCCGGCCTCCGCAAGACCGATCTCGGAGACGCCGACCTCGCCGCGCGCCGCACGCGCAACGCGTCCGTCGAGCGCGTCGGCGAGAAGCTGATGGCCGAGACAGATGCCGAGCAGCGGCTTGTCGAGCTCCTCCACCCATCGCCGGATCGCCGCCTTCTCCGCGACTAGCCAGGGATGCTGCTTCTCCTCCCAAGCCTCCATGGGTCCGCCGAGGACGATGAGGACGTCGAAGCTCGCGAGATCGGGGATCGCGGCGCCGCGATCGAGCTCGACGACCGTCGGCGTGAGGCCGTCGGCTGCAAGGTGATCGCCCAGCGTGCCGAGGGGACAGAAGGAGGCGTGCTGGAAGGCAAGCACACGCGGCGCCATGATGTGGTTTACTCCCCTGACGATTCAGCGGGCTCCGAAGGCGGCCGGTCAATCGCCACGCGTGTCCCACGGTCCGCCATTTGCATACCAATTGTGCACCAATTAAACCATTTGGCACACGTTTGTGGGCATGGTAGCATTGGAATTAAGATCAGAGTAGCGTTTTGCGCTGAACCAGACAGGCAAGTGGTCCTATGTGGTATAGGGGGTTTGTATGTCTCTGCCCGGCGGCGTGAAGGTTCTCGTCATCGGTGCCGGCATTCACGGCCTGAGCACGGCCTACCACCTTGCGAAAGAGCTCAAGGCGCGCGGGCACGGCTCGGGCGCCGACATTCTGGTCGTCGACAAGAAGGCCATTGGCGCCGGCGCATCGGGCATCGCCTGCGGCGTCGTGCGCAACAACTACTACCAGCCCGCCATGCGCCGGCTGATGGCGCACAGCGTCTCCGTGTGGGAGCGCCACGCGGAGGAGCTCAGCTACCACTCCGTCGGCTACATGCAGATCAGCCCGGAGAGCATGCACGAGCAGGTCGGCACGATCTACGAGCAGGAGAAGGCCATCGGCTACCCGTCTGTCTTCGTTGAGGGCGCGAAGGATTGCGACCGCTACATGAAGGACATGTTCCACGACTGGCGGGCACAGAACATCACGTCCGTCCTGCATGAGAAGAAGGGCGGCTACGCCAACAACATGAGAAGCGTCGAAGGCCTCGCAAAGCTCGCCCGCGCCGAGGGCGTGCGGATAGAGACCGGCGTCAAGGTCGTCGGCTTCGAGCGGGCCAATGGAGCCTCGAGCGCGGTCAACGCCGTGGTGACGGACAAGGGTAAGGTGCGCTGCGAGGAGGTCGTTGTTGGCGCCGGCCCGTGGGTCAAGCAGATCTGGGACATGCTGAGCCTGCCGGAGACGATCACGATCAAGGGCCGCGACGGCAAGCTCTACGACGGCCGGCAGATGTGGACCTTCTGGTCGCTCCAGGAGGGAACGCTCGGCGTCGATCCTAGGCACCAGATCACTAACGACGGCAAGATGCCGCCCGTCATTCATGTCGACACCGACGCGCCGCTTTACTCCGACATCGACGGCTCGCTGATCACCGACAAGCTGTGGGGCATCTACTACAAGCCGGACTTCTATTTCGGCGGCGTCCAGGGCGGCGCCATGCCGTTCAAGATCGAGACCGACCCCGATAAGGTGGCGGTCGATCCCTATGGGCCCGAGAGCCCCGATTTCATCGTCGGCGAGGATTTCCGGCGCATGTGGTGCTCGGCGCTTGCCCATTGCCAGGAGCGATTTGCCGGCCAGAGCAGCGTCTATCGCGACGAGCCGTCGGGCGGGATCGGCTGCTTCACGCCGGACAACTTCCCTGTCTTCGACCAATTCTGCGAGAACGTCTTCGTCATCGCTGACAGCAATCACGGCTACAAGATGATCGGCGTCGGCGAGCTCGTCGCCAAGGAGCTCGCCGGCGACAAGCATGAGCTGCTCGAGCCGTTCCGCTTCGCCCGCTATGCCAGGGGCGAGCTGCACCCCGTTTCCAACAGTCCCTACCCCTGGAGTTGACCACGGCGGCGGAGTAGCCGCCTCAAGTAGAGTAAGTAGAGAGAGGGTTCCATGCACCCGACGTCCGACCTAGAGTTTCACGTCAACGCTCCCGGCCGCAGCGATCTCGTGCGGCAGGTTAGAGAGAAGATCAACAAGCTCGGCATCACCTACATCTACTACCAGTTCATCTCGGTGACGGGCCGCATCGTCGGCAAGGGCATCCCGGCCGACCACTGGGAGCGCACCGCCGAAAAGGGCTTCCAGCTCGTCTACGGCGCGACTGCGAACCTCTTCGTCGATCGCCACGGCCAGTACATCGGCTACGGTCCCGAGGCCTCCGAGCTCATCGGCATTCCCGATCCCGAGACCTTCGTCCAGCTGCCCTGGGACAAGCGCGTTGCCCGCGTCTTCTGCACCTGCTTCCGAAACCGCGAGGAGGACGACAAGGGCGGCGGCCACCTCTCCTCCGACTGCCGCGGAAACCTGCGCATCCATCACGCCGAGTTTCAGAAGAAGCACAACATGCACCTGCGCATGGGGTGCGAGCCGGAGATGATGTGGCTCAAGAAGGACGAGCTCGGCCGGCCGAACGGCGGCTTCTCAAAGCCCTACTGCTATCACATCGACCAGTTCGAGAGCCTGCGTCCCGTCTTCATGCGGGTGATCGAGTACGCGAACCAGATGGGCCTCGACATGATCCAGGGCGACCACGAGGACGCGCCCGGCCAGCTCGAGCTCAATTTCACCTTCGACGACGCGCTGCGCACCGCCGACCGCCTCGCGACCTACCGGCAGATCTGCTCGCAGGTGGCGCGCGAGAATGGTCTCATCGCCTGCTTCATGTCGAAGCCGTTCATGGGCGTCTCCGCCAACGGCTGCCACACCAACATCTCGCTCTGGAGCGGCGGCCAGGAGGCCGTCAATTCGCTCGGCCAGAAAGAGATCGCCGGCATGCCTAACAACTTCACCTATCTCAACGGCGGCACCAACTATTTCATGCCCGACAGCTCGACGCACCCCAAGAAGCCCGGCCCCGTCGGCCTCAACTGCATCGGCGGCGTGATCGACCATCTGCCGGCGCTGACCGCGATCGGCTGCTCGACCGTCAACTCCTATCGCCGGCTGTGGGATCAGGGCTTCTGGGC
>CAVUEM010000024.1:0-71542 GCA_963740475.1 uncultured Alphaproteobacteria bacterium
CCTGCCCCTCGAAACGATACCAGTCTCTAAGTTAGAATCCGGCCGCGCTCAGCCAGCATCTGTGCTGGCCGAAGCGGAGCGTAGGGCAGACCGGATGCTGGCGGCAAGATCGCTTCTGGAGCTGGCGGTCGATAGCCGAGCGAGGAGTGAGGCCGGATAGCATTGTAATGGCGCCGCCAGTTCTCAACCAGGACCTGAGCTTCCCGCAGCGTCGTGAAGATCTCGCCGTTCAGCAGCTCGTCTCGGAGCTTTGAGTTGAGGCTCTCGCAGTAGCCATTCTCCCAAGGGCTTCCCGGCTCGATGTAGAGCGTCTTGACGCTGACCCTGCCGAGCCAGTCACGAACCCTGGCCGCCACAAACTCGGGGCCGTTGTCGGAGCGAAGATGCTCGGGCGGACCATGCGTAGCGAAGAGATCGGTCAAGCACTGGAGCACGTCGTCGGACCTGAGCCGTCTCGCCACGACGATGGCAAGGCAGCGGCGCGTGAACTCGTCGAGCACGACCAGCATGCGGAAGGCGCGACCGTCTTGCGTGCGATCCTGGACAAAGTCATACGACCAGACGTGGTTTGGACGTGCGGGCCTGAGGCGAAGGCATGATCCGTCGTTGAGCCACAGGCGGCCCCGTTTTGGTTGTTTGCTTGGCACTTTCAGCCCTTCCCGGCGCCAGATGCGATAGATGCGCTTGACGTTGACCCGCCAGCCTTCGGCAACGAGCATCTCGCGAATGCGCCGGTAGCCGTAGCGGCCATAGCGCGATGCCAGCCGCTCGATGGCGGCCGTCAATGCCGCTTCATCGTCAGGCATCTTGACAGGCCGCCTCTGCGTCGCACGCGGCTGTCCTACGACAGCGCACGCTCTACGCTCCGAGACGTCGAGATGCGAGCGCACGTGATCAACGCACGCCCGCTTCCGGGAAGGGCTTAGTATTTTCCCTCAAGGGCTTCCTTCAGGATCAGTTTGTCCAGCGTCAGCTCGGAGACAGCCTTCTTCAGGCGGTCGTTCTCGCGCTCAAGATCTCTGAGCCGCTTGGCCTGGTCGAGCTTGAGCCCGCCGTACTCGCGCCGCCAGCGATAGTAGCTCTGCTCCGTGATGCCGATCCCTCGGCAGATTGCGCCGATGGTCTGGCCTTGTCCGAGCCGGACTTCAGCCTCGCGCAAAAGTCCGATGATCTGCTCCGTCGTGTATCGCTTCCGTGCCATTCCCTGATCTCCTCCATCGAGGTGGAAATAGCCGGATTCGCTCAGTCAACTTGGGCTCGTTTTAGGGGGGCAGGCCACGAGGAACCGCAGGGCCGTGGCCTCGAAGTTGCGCCGCGAGTGGGCCGAGGTAAGGCCCTCGACCCAGGACGCGACGAGCTCGTGGTCGGTCGTGGCGCGCGTGCCAGATACCGTGCTGACGACCGTGATCGCAGGGTCGCCGACGGTCGGAAGCCTGCTCATGAAACCCCCGAAAATAGGCTCGAATTGTATTCTGATTATAATCGGAATATAGTCAACGGAGGAGGAAACCCCCTGAATGGGTTCCCTGCGGAACTCAAATCCGTGAGTGGGGCATTTATCGGCGTCGGCGGGCAGTGGCTCAACGCTAGGCTCATGGAGAGATCTTAATTTCGCGTTGGAGGAGTTTTAACCGCCCCGGCGCAGAATGCCGGGATCGATCGCCTACAAGGGGTCGATTGGTACTGCGCAGCCCAGCCTCTTCCCCGACCAGGGAGGCTGGGCTTTGCGTTCGGGGTCATCCAAAACCAATGGGGCCGCCAGCGTCGGCGAGAGCGCCCGACACCAGCGGCCCCGGTCGCTAGCCAGGTTGACGCGCCCGGCCGGCGAATTTCATCGCGCGCGTGGGCGCGTTATCGTCGATGCCGGGGCTTGCCGAGACTTCATGTGCGAATACCCGACATTGAATAACGATTGGCACGGGCGTTCTATTTCCCGCAGGTCGTCCCGGAGGGACGCGCCAACCTGCTGAAGCATCTTCGTGTTCGGACGGGGAATGCCCGCCGGTCGTCGAGGGACCGACGTGGGACTCGACTGGTAGGGGAATTGAGCTTCCTGCCAGATGTGAGCGCCCGCTTTGGGATCCTCGCCACGATGTCTCCTCGTCGTCAGCTTACCCCTCAGCTGCGGACACATCTCGGCCGCGATGCTAACGACCGCTTAGGGCCAATTGCAGTCATCAATCCTTGGCCACTGTCGATGCCCAAAAGTGCAAATGACGAGCATACGGTCCAACGAGTAATGTCCATGGAAAGCGCGGCCGTGAAGGTTCTTGCCATGTCAGCTCTATGACCAAGACCGACACAATCCAAGCCACGACGCTCACTTACAATGACAAAGTGACCGAGCTGCCGGTTCGCAGAGGCTCCAGCGGGCCCGACGTGATCGACATTAGCACGGTCTTCCGCGACATCGGATGCTTCACCTACGATCCGGCTTCACCTTGACCGCCAACTGCTCCACTAGCATGGCCCTGCCCAGGGCGGCGCCGATGCGGCGGCGCTCAACATGCTGGAGGAGATCGGCACGATCGATCGCATACCCGAGTTCATTGCCAAGGCGAAGGACAAGGTCTCCGGCTTCCATCTGATGGGCTTCGGCCATCGCGTCTACAAACACTACGATCCGCGTGCAAAGGTGATGCAGAAGACCTGCCACCAGGTTCTCGACGAGCCGATGCTCAAGGTCGCGATCGAGCTCGAGCGCATCGCGCTCCAGGACGACTACTTCATCGAAAAGCGGCTCTACCCCAACAAAGACCCGGCATCACGCTACGGGCGATGGGTTTCCCCGTGTCCATGTTCACCGTGCTGTTCGCGGTGGCGCGGACGGTCGGCTGGATTGCGCAGTGGAAAGAGATGATCGAGGACCCCGAGCAGAAAATCGGCCGTCCCCGTCAGCTCTACGTCGGACCGCCAAAGCGCGACTTCCCGAAGGGCGTGCATGACTTGCCATGACGACCCCGGCGCGGACATCTCGCCTGTCAGATCAGATCCGCCCGAGTAGCATAAGAATGACAACGATGATCAAGATGGTGCCGAGAACTCCAACGCCCCGTGACCGAAGCCGTAGCCGTAGCCGCCGAAGCGGCCGCTAAAGCCACCGAGGAGGAAAATGATGAGGAGGATTACGAGGATGGTTCCGAGCGACATGCTTTTGCTCCCTTTGCAGGACCGAATTGAGCCATCGTGAATAGGGTTGGGCGAAACTCCATCACTTCGCCAGCTGCTTTGCCTCATCCCTTGTCATTGTTAGTTCCACACGGCCGCCTCAGCTTCTCCACCGGACGACGTAGGTCTTCGCGAAAAAGCCGAACATGCCTGGCGACTGTACTTCCACGCTCGCACACCGATCTGTTGGCCATCCGAACCGAAGACTTCAACACCCTCGAGTTCCTATCGCGGTTAAGGCCGGTGCGCTACCGGCACCCTCGCCGCCTACGAATGCCGCCGGCCATTGCTCTTAATAGCTGGCAGCACCCGCTTCGAAACACCAAAATATCGCGGGTCGTCGCATCTGACTTCATGCTCGACTTCGGTGGCGAATTTCTCCAAGGACGGCACTTCGTTCGCAAGGCTGTTCGGCAACGTCCCGGGCCGCTCCCAGCGAACGCGGCGGTCGGCAGTAATCTCAAGCACGCGACGAAGTTGCTCGCCGCTCGTGACGTAGCATCGACCTACAACAATGTCCTGCACGCGAACGGTCATTCGCACCTCCCAGGGTGCGAACCGCCCTGCTGGCTGCACGCCAATTTTGGTTTACCCCTGAACTGGCAACGCGGACATGCCGCCGCCGGTTCCCCCTGCTGCATGCTTTTCCCATCCCCCATATCGCAACGCACCCCAACCGACAATTTGAGTGCCGATGACCCCAGTGCGCGGGCGCGTACTTCGCCAACTCGGCACAGCGAGGCTCTGACCCCTCATTCATCGATTGCCGAGCGACCAACGGTACGATCAGATCCCAAATGCCGAGCGACCAACGGTACGATCAGATCCCAAAGCTTTCCAGTTTCGCACCCTTCTTCACGGCTTCAACGAGCCAATTGGGCTTCGGGCCGCCGTGAAGTTAGTGCGTGATTGTTACTGAGGAGTAGGGGTGGCACTTGGCTCCGTTGTCACCGTCGGTTGCCTCGAGCTGTCATTGGTCAACGCTTCATGCTGCTGCGCCTTCATGGAGATCGCTGCGAAGAAGATAATCAAGGCGGCGATGATGCTAAGAGCAAGCGTCACCGAGGCATGGCGGGTGATCTTCGACACCATGCAGGGCATCAGCGAGAGTCCGGGCCATGAGGACTGTTGCTCCTGCGTCCTCGAACGCTTGCGCGATATCGATTGCAATAAGCGGTTCATCCTCAGCGAGGAGGATAATGCGCCCCCTGAGCGAGGCTTCCATGACGCCCTTCTGCGCGGCTAAGCGCGATGTTGCTGAAGGACAGAAGCCCATGCCGTCAAGCACAGCCAGACTCGGAAAGTACCTAGATCCACCGCATAGGCTTCGCCATCGCGACATGGGCGCCAAATGCATGGCTTCCCAATGGGAACCAATCGGTCTCGGCGCGCTTCACTAGACTGCGTACGTTGTCACAAGACTGCGTGCGATTTCCCAAGGAGAAAAACCATGAAACGTTTCGTACTGACGTCTCTGGCGCTCGTGCTCAGCACCGGGTTGGCGATGGCGGAAACTGGCAAGAAACTCAGCCAGGCAGAGTGCGACAGCCTGTGGAGCCAGGCCAATCCGACCGGCGCTGCCACGATTACCGAAGCTCAAGCCCAGCCCTACGTCTCCGATTTCAAGGCGGCCAATCCCGACAACGATGGCACGCTCGATGCGAAAGAGTTCCGCACGGCGTGCTCTAAGGGTTTGGTCGGCGGGACGGCGAGCAGCGGCGCAAGCTCGGGCTCCTCTGGCTCGATGTCGAAGGATAAGTAAGCCGCAAAAACGAGGCCGCTCGCTCTTTCCGGGCGGAGCAACAGGAGCGCTCTGGACGTGTGCCAGAGCGCTCTCATTTTTACACGTCCGTTTATCGTTCCGGCGGGACCGCTGCGTTCAGCCCGCTACGGGGCGTCTCAGCTCGAAACGCAATTCGCCGTTTGCCTCCACGCCGGAACGTGTCCACCCGCAGCGCTCATAGAAACAAACAGCACGGGTGTTCGGCGCGGTCGTGAGCCAGACGACGTCGGCGCCATTATCCCATAGCCACTCGGTCGCCGTCTTGAGCAGGCTCCTACCAAGGCCACAGTTTTCGTAGCCTGGCAGGACGAAAAGCGCGAAAACAGATTGGCTTGATTTGTGAGCGATGGAGAAAGCTACGATTTGACCGCGGCGCTCAACTATCCAACCCTTCGCGCCCTGTTTGAACGAAGCCGCAAGGCTCGCGCGTGTGATGCCCATTGATTCAAGCCGCTCAGTACTGATCAGGTTCTCGGTGACCGACGTACGAACGCGGATAATGCCGGCAACGTCATCGCCGGACGCCTCACGCAGCGCAATGTCATCCATTCCCGTGGCCTTACCTAGCAAGCGGGTGCGACGCCATACAGGCGTGTTCAAGAACAAGCTTTGAACGGGTGCGTCCGGCAAGTTCAACAAACGAAAGGTCAGTGAGGGATCGCGAAGGCGAAGACGGACACGCCGGTGAGATGACCGGCTGGACTAGCGAAACGGTGCTAACGAAGCGGCAATGGGCAGCAGAGCGTCCGGCAAGCGGCTAAACTAGGGGCGGGCCAAGAAGGCCAAGCGACCGCTTGGTCGAGGACTCGGGCGAGGTAGTCGAGCGTGGTGGCGTAAAGATGGCCGTGGTGGGGGGCAGTCGCAGCCAGTCGCTGATCTCGCCGTAGTCATCGCGTGGGATGGTCTCGCGTTCGCATCCCATGTAGCGAGCCGGGACGAAGGATCACCTTAAGGCGGCTTCGGCTTTCCGGAGATGGTGCATCGCCGCCTTTTCAATCCTGGCGATGTTAGACTCTTGTGCGGCCTCATAATTCGCCAGGGCGGCGACCTTCTGGGGCCCCGTCGGCGCCTGTTCCCATTCGGCCTTCAACGCCTTCATGTGTTCTAAGCGGGTTTTCATTGTTCACTCCTTTTGGCTCGGCATTCGATCAACTGTGATCGCCCATGGCTACCTCTTCGGAAGTCACGCCAGACTGACGATTGGAGCTGCCGCCTGGTCAGGCGAAAGCATCTGCCTCGAGCTTCGCCGGAGTGCCGTGTGAGCAAGGGGCACGCCCCATGCATGCTCACATCCGGACGCCCAAGTCAGGGCGGATATTACCGATGGGAGTGAACTGGGTGCAGCGTCGGAATCTACTCACACAAACACCAATAGGCCGCCTCCAGTTGTCGCTGAAAGCGGCCCTGCATAGTATTATTGTATTATTCGACCACTGCAATATCGCTGGCGGCCGGCTTGCCATTTGTTCCGGTCGTGAGCTGGTAAGAGACCTTTTGCCCCTCACTCAACGTGCTCAATCCCGCTTGCTCGACAGCAGACACATGGACAAAAGCATCCTTTGATCCATCTTCGGGCTGGATAAAGCCATAGCCGCGATGCGCGTCGAACCACTTCACTGTTCCGTTGGTCATAGCTACTCCTTGCTGCAATTAGACCGTGGGATCGGGCCCAGGCCCGATCCGGCCGAACGTCCAAAATGTCAGGGGGAGGTAACTTGACTAGTCGTGTTGACGGCTAGAGGAAACACACAACATTCATGGATCGCCTTGAGCTATGTGGGCACGGCGCAATCCTTGCACAAGGGATGTGGCAAAGATAAATGTCGCCATCAGCCACATCAGAGACACTAGGCCGGGCTGCCGCGGACCTCTTCGGGCTTGACGGCGATCAAGCTCTCAATCGCCTTCACCTTGCGATCTACGAACAGAACATTCGGAATTTGGATCGTCTCTTCATTGGCGCCGCCGATCGTGAGCGTCAAGTCGCCGGCGCCCAACCCCAGAATGATGTCATGGAAGAGATCCTGACCGCGCCTCTCGAACACGAGACCGTTGGTATCGAAGGTGCGCGCTTGGCCGCCCACTAGACGCTCCTCGACCATCTGCCCGGGGCGGACCCGCCAGACGGTCAATCGATCAAACACGAAGAAGGCAAGCATCCAGACAGCTAGCAGCGTCGTCGAGAACAAGAGATAGAAGCCCACATTCGCGCGTGCCGAGAGCTGGGGGATGAAACGCAGGATATTGTCCCACCATCCAAACCACGCGAACAGAACTACGAAGAAGCCAGCTGTGATTAGGGTGACCACAGAGTAGATGCCGCGAAGTTTGGCGGTGGTGAAGACGACGAGCAAAACGAGAACGGCGATAAACAAAATTCCTGGATTGTTGCTTGGATGAATGCGTTCGACGATTTCGGGGACGATCGAAACGTCTCGGCCCTGTGTGTAGCTGATCAACGCAGCTGAGAATCCCGCGACCCAGGCCGGCCACCAGTAGAAGATATTCGAATGGCTGATGATCATGATATCGGGTGGGGACTGCTCAACCGGCCGGGTAAAGGTATGCCTGATGTCAGCGTTCTGGGTTGCTTGCAGCGTTGTCATGTTCACGTCTCCTCTATCAAGCTAGCGATGGCGTCGATCGCTGCCCTGGAAACACCCGCCGTCGGTCGGCGCATCGGGCGTCAGGTCGTCAAGAATTCCGCAATCGGGTGCAGCGGCTCGACGCGCTCGCAGACGATCTTGAAGCTCGCCAACAGCGGCACCGCCAGAAGCACTCCGACGATGCCCCACAGCCACCCCCACAACAGGATGGCGATGAAGATCGCGACTGGATTGAGCAGTAGCCCGCGTCCGAGAACGAAAGGCGTAATGACCTCGGCGGAAATGAGCACGAGAACAAGCAACGCGGCTGGCGCAGCCAGCGCAAGCGGCAGGCTGTCGAAGGTTTGAATGCCCACCATCGCAAGGATAGCCATGCTGGTGAGGGCCCCGACGTAAGGAACGAAGTTGAGCACGGCGACCAGAGCGCCCCATAAGAGCGGGTTCGGTATCCCTAAGAGGGCGGTCACCACGGCCAAACCAACGCCAAGACCGAAATTTACCGCCGTGAAGCTCAGCAGATAAAAAGAAATATCCGTCTCGATCTGGCGGGTGATCTCGACCGCACGCTTCTTGTCGTGAAAGGTAGGGATTACAGTGACAAGCTTGCGCAGGAAGACATCGCCGGATGCGAGCAGGAAGTACACCAAAATGGTCATGGAGATAATCGAGGCAACCGCCTGAGGCGTCCCGGACAACACGAGGTCCGTCAATGCCGGTTGCACCACACGAACCTCTTGAGGTCCGGTATGGCCCACTACTTCCGTGGCCTCCTGCAGTTGATCCGTGGCCCTTTTAATGTTCTCGAGTGGCTTGCTGATCGCAAGCAGCCTGTGCTCCATCTTCTGGAGACTCTCCGGTCCCTTCTCGATCCAGCTCTGGGCAGGTCCCGCCAATGCGGTGATCGCCGCTCCAATCAAACCCACCGTCGCCAAAACGACGACAGCCGACGCAATCAGGCGCGGTACGCGCAGCCTCTCGAGGAACTGCACGGCGGGAGCCAATAGCATGCTGAGGAGCACGGCCGCCGCGATCGGAACAAGCAGGGATGCAGCAAAGTAGAGGGTAAAGAACACCGCAAGGACGGCGACAACGGTAACGGCAACCGACCGCCCGCTGGTTGACACGAGCGCCTCGCTCTCGCGCTCAAGGTCAAGCGCCGGTTTAGCGTGCAACAAACTTGCGGTTTGGGCTGGCATGTGGAGTACGTGGATCGCTCTGCGCTCCAGGCGCCATGGGGCGCAGGCCGAGTGCCCGCACCCCATTGCGTTGGACGTTTATTTCTGAACCGCTGGAAGTTCCTTCGCCTGCTCCGCTGTCAAGGCAAGCACAACGCGGTCACCTTCCAACTTAAACTGCGCGGGCGTTAAGTTGACGCGGGTCTCACCGAGGCCCAAGAAGCCCCCGATGTCCGCGTGCAGCCCGATGACCTTGTTGTCGGCGTCACGCTCGAAGGCCGCGACCTCGCCGATCTCATCCCCGTCGCTGCTGAAGACCGGCTTATTGATCCAGACCATGCCCTCTTGCGTGGTAAGCGCAAGGCTGGTTCCCTGTTCTGCCGGGGCCAATGTCGCGCCAGCATTGGACTTAGAGTCCGACTGCCCGGACGTGGCGTCGTCCGGCCGCATTGACGGTGTGGCCTCGCCCATCGCTTTCGTCGATGGAAGAGGCTTGTCTGCGTTCGGCCCCGCCTCCTTGATGGCTTCGGCATCTTGCTTCATCTGGGGGACCGCGTCGGTCATGGTGCTCGTTGGCCCCGCGCCGGGTTCGATCTTAGTCTTGGTATCCTCAGCGATGGCTGGAAGCGCCACAGCGGCGGCGAGTAGGGTCGCAACTGATAGGGTGCGGATCATGAAAAAACTCCAAAAATGGCTCTTGAGAGAAACATCTACGCACAGGGAAGCGCCGACGCCTAGGTTCGGAAAATGCCTACGCTCGAGCCGGATTTTCCGCCTTGACCAAGTTGGCATCCTGTCTCTTAGCCGTGGCCAGGTCCAAGGGATCGATCGTGACGACTTGATTCATGCGGGTATTGCTACCCAAAGACGGTAGAACGATCGTAGTTGCAATGTCTCGAGTAGGTAGGTGCCGTGGTCGTAGGAGCGCACCTTTAAGGTCGGCCGCCTAGATTCGGAAAATGCCTATGGGAGCCCACCCCATTTGGGAGGCACTTCATTAAGAACCGCCGACCGGGAGCGCGGACATGGGGCAGAAGACCTATCCATAAGCTCTTTGGCCCGCTGGAGCATATGAGTGCTATTATGCGTAATGAAACCGTGGAGGCCGTTGCGACCACATTTTTCCGATTGCAACTGGGCGTTCGGGCGGATCTCGCGCCCGAGTCGAGACAGAAAGGCTGAGTTGTTAAACGTCATCCGCCGAGTCTTGGGGCGTGCGTCACCGGGATCGCCCTGGGAAAGCGAAGAGCCCGTTCGCGAAGAGCTCTTCAGCGTCGAGCGACTTGAAGAGCATGGGCCCAGCCTCGCCGTTGCCCAGCTAGTCAGAGCCAAGCCGACCAAGGGCCATCCGCTAACCGGCCGGCTCACCGACAACGAAGCGGTGCTACTCAAGGCGCATCGGAAAGTCGCCACGACCATTGACGATGGACACGCAATCACTCCTGCGGCGGAATGGCTGATCGACAACTTTCATCTCGTCGAAAAGCAAATCCGCCAGATCCGCTCCGATCTGCCGGCCGGCTATTACCGGCAGCTGCCCAAACTGGCCGACGGGCCATTCGCGGGTTATCCCCGCGTCTTTGGCGTGGCCTGGGCCTTCGTCGCTCACACCGACAGCCGTTTTGATCTCGACGTGCTGGCCCGGTATGTACGGGCTTACCAGGAGGTCCAGCCGCTGACGATCGGCGAGCTTTGGGCGGTTGCGATCACATTGCGGATCGTGTCCTCGAGAATCTCAGGCGCCTCGCCGAGCAGATCGTGCGCGGTCGCGCTGCCCGGCAGGAAGCGGACAATCTCGCCGACCGTATGCTGGGCACTGGCGGGCGCGCCGCCGAACCGGTGGCGGTCGTGCTTGCCGAGTGCAAACGCAGGCCGCTACCCGAAGCGTTTGCAGTCCAGCTGGTGCACAGGCTGCGCGACCAGGATCCCAGAGTTGGTCCCGCGCTGGTTTGGCTCGACCAGCGTCTGGCGGCGCAAGCGACGACAGCGGACGAGGTCGTGCGCGCCGAACACCAGAGGCAGGGTGCCGCGAGCGTCACGGTGCGCAATATCATCACCAGCATGCGCCTGATCTCCGACGTCGATTGGACGGAGCTGTTTGAGCGCATCAGCCTCGTCGACGAGGCGCTTGCCGACGACAGCGGCTTTCGGGATATGGATTTCCCGACGCGCAATCTTTATCGCAGCGCAATCGAGGAACTCGCGCGAGGTTCAAAGCGCGCCGAGCTCGAAGTTGCGCGCAGTGCAGTCTTGGCAGCGAAGCAGGCTCGGTCAGGTGACGGGAGCTTACCGGAATTCCGCTGTGCCGAAACAGGTTATCATCTCCTCGGCGGCGGACGTCGTGCGTTCGAAGCGCTGATCGGATTTCGGCTACCCGTGAGCGCATTGCCCGGACGCTTCAACCGAGCACTTGGCATCAGCGGCTACGTCGCTGCCATCGTCGCCGTCGGTGCGCTCCTCCTCGCGCTGCCATTGGTCTGTCTCTCCGCATTAGGGCTTGCTGGGGCAGGGCTGCTCCTACTCGGGGCATTGGGTGCGATCCCCGCGATCGATGCGGCCGTCGCGCTCGTAAATCGCGTCGTGACGGGGGGATTCGGCGCGACGCTCTTGCCGGCACTTGAGCTTCCGAACGGCGTGCCCCCACACTTACGCACGCTTGTCGCGGTGCCGACATTTCTGACTTCGCAGGAGGCGATCGAAGAGCAAGTTAAGCGCCTGGAGATTCATTACCTTGCGAGCTCTGAGGGTGATCTGCATTTCGCGCTGCTCTCCGACTGGGCCGATGCCACGACTGAGAACGTCGAGGGTGACGGCGCGCTTCTCGCGGCTGCGGAGCGGGGCATCGCGCGGCTCAACCAGCCGCTCGATCCCGGCTATATCAAAGGCTATCCGCCCGGCATCCGCGAGAACGGCGGCCAATATACCCATGCCGCGCTGTGGTCGGTGATGGCGTTCGCTGCGCTTGGCGACGCCGACAAAGCGGCCAAGCTGTTCGCGCTTCTGAACCCCATCAACAACGCCGCGACGCGTGCTGACGTCCATCGGTACAAAGTGGAGCCCTATGTCGTGGCGGCCGACGTTTATTCCAAGCCTCCCCATATCGGGCGTGGAGGCTGGACCTGGTACACGGGTTCCGCCGCCTGGATGCAGCGGGCCGGCATCGAGAGCATTCTCGGTCTGCGTGTCATGGCCATGGTCCTGCATCTCGACCCCTGTATTCCGAAGGGCTGGCGGAAATACGAGATGACGCTTCGGCACAAATCCGCACGCTATGAGATCCTCGTCGAGAATCCCGACGGGGTCTCAGGTGGCGTCTTTTCCGCCCAGCTCAACGGGACGATCATAACGGATCGGCCGTTACGATTGCCGCTGCTGGACGACGGCGTCACCCATCAAGTCCAAGTGCGGCTCGGTTGAACGGCCTGCGGCTTCGCCGATGCGACGCCTGCCGTTAGCAGTCGCTCCGGAACAATTCGACCGCTGTGTGGTTCTCAAGGATGGACACATCCTTGAAAATGATTGGGGAGCGCCTCCGGCGAGCCCTCGGAGATCCCGCCAAGCTTGCGATGGGTTGGACCTTAATCGATGTATTTGCGCGGCTTGAGGAGCGTGAAGAGGCGCTGCGGGATGTTGATGACGAGACCGAAAGCGACGATGGTCCGTCTCACGTGACGCAAGCGTCCGGGGACCGCGATAAAGATAATTAGCCGGCAGCCATCGCTGCGGATCCGTGAATGACCGTTTGGCTGCGCATCTCAAAACGCCGATCGGAAATTCGCTCGGCCGGCACAACAACAGTAGCCGAGGGGACTTCGAGGGTCCAACTTACTCCGCAGGCTTCATATTCATGATTGATCTTCCCTTGCAGCGTCTCTCCCGTCATGCGCTGCAAGATGACATGACCGAACCCCCGACGCGTGGGGGCATTACCTTCGGGCCGTTGCGTTCGCGCCAAATCAAGCGAAAACACCTCGGTCCCACGTCGCCCGGTCCGAGCTCCCAGTTCACAGTGACGACGCCTTCCGGCACGGAAAGCGCCCCATGCTTCGTCGCGTTCGTCGCCAGCTCGTGCAGCGCCAGTCCGATATTCTGCGCCGCCTCTGGGTTAAGCAAGACAACGGGACCCCTTGCCGCGATGCGGACCCCATCAACCTCACCAAAGGGCTCGAGCTGGCAGCGTACCAAATCGCCGATTGATGCGCCGCGCCCGTCGTCGACAAGAAGATCGATCGAGCGTGAGAGACCATGCAGACGCCGAGAGAACTGGGTCTGGAAATCCTTTAGGCTCACGCTCCTCCGCCCGATCTGATCCGCTATCGCCTGGACAACCGCCAGCAGATTTTTGGTCCGATGGCTGAGCTCGTACGCAATGACCCGGAGCCGTTCCTCCCTCTGCGTACATTCGGCAATCGTCAATTCGGAGATCGTGTTGGCTCTGGCGAACTTTGATCGGTTTGGGCCCCCGAACATCGGGCGAATATTAAACATCGCAAATTTCCTCATGAATGGGGATCGACGAGGGACTGTGAGCGCGTCGATCGATCACGCCAACGTCTTGATCGGTGCAGGCATGGCAGGTATGGGACTTGCCTTCGGCTCCCATCGCGTTGCCTCTACCGCCGCCGGCGGCGTGAAATACTGCTGGGCAAGCGGCAAAGCAGAGCCGAGGACGGTCGCAAGGGCGAATGCCGTCGAAGATCGTTTCATTGGAAGTCCTTAAGAGCAACGGTGTGGCAAGGGAGGCCCGAGCCACCAGCTCTGCCGCAGCGTTAATTTTGAGGGCGCGGGTCGCCGACCGGCATTATCTCCACGGGATAAGATGACACTTCTGCCATATGTTGTGCGTCACTCTCCCTGTTGAAATCTGTCGCTCTCTTCGAGGAATTGTCGCCTACGCTTCCCCCTTGCGTTTGGGTGTGGCGGCCAGCGTTCTCGGGAGTGTCGGTCATGGTATCCTCCAGCCGCTCGAGCCCTGTTGGCGGTGTCTTTAGGCCGATCTGAACTTGAGCATCGAACCCTAACCGGCAGTGGCAACAACCAGGTAGACTCGGAAACTACTTACAGCTGCGCCCAAGACGCAGCGCGATTGAATGCCTGCTCCTGCAAGCCGGACTCGGGCTCCTCTAAAGTAGGCGCGGAAAAGCGAAAACGTGGGCGCGGAAAGGCGGCCCGGCCGTGCGGGGAAGCAAGCCGAGCCGCCTAGCGCGGAATGAGGGTCCACCCGTTCGAGCACGCGTTACCTCCCTCTCCCGCGTGATCCCTCAGGTCGAAACGAAGCACGCAAAGGGGCGCACATGCCTAGTTACGGAATGTACCTAGGCTTGGCCATAGCGAGAAGCGGAGACCAAGGAGCCGAGACATGAAAGAGATTTTTCGCCGACTAGCGGAGAATGCAGCACATGCGGTCGGCTCGTATTGGGCGTTTTTGCTTGCCTTTCTCACGATAGTCGTGTGGGCGGTGACAGGGCCCTACTTCGCCTACTCCGACACCTGGCAGCTCTTTATCAACACCGGCACGACGATCGTTACGTTCTTGATGGTCTTTCTCATCCAAAACACCCAAAATCGCGAGACAAGAATTGTTACCCTAAAGCTCGACGAACTCCTGCGTGGTGTCGAAGGCGCAAGGACGGGATTGGTCGAACTCGATCATATGTCGGACGAGGATCTCGAGCTCGTTCAGCAAGAGTTCGCTCGCATGCGCGAGAAGTACGCCCCCCTCATTGACGACGATCTCGCCCACGTCGAGCGCGAACTCAAGGCGCGAAAACTGCGCGATTGATGAACGCTGAAAATCATTTGCCGAAGTGAGACAACGCCGATGTCCGAGAGGCGTCAAACTGTTGCCACAGGCACTCGTGGAGCGTCGGCGCGTTACCGCCTCATCTCAGAAATCCGAAGCCAGCAAAGTGTAAGAGTCTCTCCGGCGGCCCGAATAAACCTTGTCCGCTACTTCGAGAATCCTATCGCGGTAACGATCGAACGCGTTCAGGATTTTGGATTCGTCTCGCTCGGCGTCCGGATCCATCTTGCCAAGTGCCCCTTGATCCACAAAGAAGCAAACTTCGAACGCTCCGTCGTGACCCCAGAATCGTACGCGGCGCCCGCGTCGATCGTAACTCCGGCTGTGATTTGGGAAACCGAGTGCCATGCCAAATAGTTCGACGACGATGCCATCTAGGGTTTGGCTAGTCACCGCTCCCACCTACCCCTCCAGTGGGGACTGTGAGCACGATGCTGGTCGATAGCAGCTCTTGATATCGAGAAACCGAACGCGCACCTCAGAGCAATTTAATCAGCCGGGCACGTTTGCCGTAGACTCGGAATGTACTCAGTGGATGGTCGGGGCGGTTGAATGACCTCGAACATGACTGATGTCGCGGCGACGTACCCCGGACATCGCGGGGCATTTTGACCTTGCCCCCGGTGGGTACCGATCTGAGCTAGAGTCCGTCGATCCGACGAGGAGATGGACGTGGTGAGTAAGGGGAGGTTTTCGGAAGAGCAGATCATCGCAGCGGGAGCAGGAAGCGGGCATGGCCACGTCAGAGGTGTGCCGCCGGCATGGGATCTCGTCAGCGACGTTTTACGCCTGGAAATCCAAGTACGGCGGGCTCGAGGTGTCGGACGCGAAGCGTCTGAAGGCGCTTGAGGACGAGAACCGCAGCGCAGGCCTCGATGCGGACCACACACGACGGGAGCTTCTTGAAGAAGGGCAGGACGCGTGCCCGCCTGAGCTGCTGGCGGACAACCACTCGGCCTGTCGCGTCGACGCCGTGGACCTGGAATACCGACTTTGCGATGTCGAGACCGATTGTTGTGACCGCTTGCATGCTTGCCTCCTCCGAATGATGGTCGCCTCATCGGCAACCGATTCCAAAGCGCTTGCGCGCCCCGTAGGAGGAGCCGTCCACAGCATCATGAGCAGAGGCCGAGGCATGAGGTTGATCGTCCGAAGTTAAGGTGTGAAAGCCGAGACTCGATCTGACAGCCAGTGCCTGGAGAGCTGTCGGGTCTTGATTGGCTGACGTGGTTCAGGCGGCGATCATTTTTTCCTTTGCCAGGGGCTTTGCGTCAAGAAAGGTTTGCATCGGGGTCTTTCCGAAGCACCATCGCCCTTGATGGGGCCGCTGCTCGTTGTAGTCGACGACCCAAGCATCGAGGTCCTCCTGCAGCTCGGCGATGGAGCGGTAGATCTTGCGCCGGAATGCGACGCGATAGAACTCGTTGAGCACCGTCTTGTGGAAACGCTCAACGATGCCGTTGGTCTGCGGGCTCTTGGTTTTCGTGCGTGAATGGTCGACGTCCTCGACCGCCAGATACAGCTCGAACTCGTGCCGCTCGGGATTACCGCAATATTCGGTGCCGCGGTCGGTCAGCACACGCAAGAGCTTCACGTCGTGGCTGTCGAAGAACGGGAGCACGCGGTCGTTCAAGAGATCGGCGGCGGTGAGCGGTGTCTTCCTGTCGTAGAGCTTGGCAAAGGCGACCTTGGCGTAGGTATCGATGAACGTCTGCTGGTAGATGCGTCCGACGCCTTTCAAATTGCCGACATAGAAGGTGTCCTGGGCGCCGCAATAGCCCGGATGCTCGCTCTCGAACTCGCCGTGGGCCTCCTTCTCGGACTTGGCTTTCTCCAGCGCGGCGAGCTGGGCTTCGGTGAGCACCAGCCCGTCCTGCGCGCTCTTGGCTTCGAGCGCTTTGAGGCGCTTCTTCATGGTCTCGAGGTCGTGACGGAGCCAGACGCAGCGCACGCCGGCCGGCGACACGGAGAGCCCGCGCTTGGCGAGCTCGTTGGCGACGCGAACTTGGCCGAAGGCCGGCTGCTCGACGGCCAGATCAACGATGGCTGCCTCGATCTCCTCGGCAACGCGGTTCCTCAACACCGGCTTCTTGCGGCTGATCTCCTGAAGCGCGATCTCGCCGCCTTTGTCGTAGAGCTCCTTGAAGCGGTAGAAGCTGTCGCGGGAATAGCCCATCATCTTGCAGGCTTGGCTCACGTTGCCGAGCTGCTTGGCTAGCTCCAGCAACCCGACTTTCGCACGGATGATCTTCTGCTCGGTGGTCATGGTGTTCTCCAATCCGCCGAGGCGGGGCGCTTTGCCACCCCGATCAGCTCCGCGCCCCGCCTCGGCTCAAGTTGCGCCAGGGGGCCAGAACACCATGTGTCGGATTAAGTCTTAGCTAATGCAGTTAAGGAGTGCAGATTAAGTCGGCCGGGCACTTCTGTCCGCGTCGCCTTTAGGCACTGTATTTTCTCGCGCTGTTCATCTGCTTGCGAAGCTGTCCGAGCAGTATGCGTGCCGTAATCGCATCGGTACTGTAGCCTTCGGCGCTCAAGCGTCGGCGAATGTCGTCCACGTTGCCAAATCGTCCCATTCCAGCAAGTTGGAATGCTCTTTCGACAGATGTTGTGATGTGATCCATGGCGCTCAAACCCTCACTAAACTCAGACGCTCAGCAGTCTCTGACGATAGACACGAGATCCGCAGGGCCGTCCTGTTGGGCTACGAGTCAGGCTGGCAGCCGGGCAAACGATTTCGTCGCAACGCTGTTCCAAGTCGCGAACGCCTGCTGCGTCAGCTTGAATGCAAGCTCGTAGAACTCCTTGCTCTGCTCACCGACCTTGGCAACCTGAGTCTGGATGAATTTCGCCTGCAACTGCGCCGCCTCGGTTACGTCCTTCGCGCGCAGCATGGCTTGTGCGGCATCGAACGCGGCCTCTGTATTCGCGACGACATTTTGGAGGGCCTTTTCAGTGAGAGTTTTGGTGTCCATCAGCGCTTGCTCGACGATGTTCCGCGCCGTCTCTTGCGGCTGCAAACGAATTCCGTGTTGCTTGCCGTGTCTTGGCCAGGCCTTCTTGAGCAGAGGCTTGGAAGTGTTCTGGAAGATTGCCGACCTGGGCGGCCTTCAGGATCGTTTCTGCTTGCTGGACATAAGTGGACATGGGGAGCTCCTTGAGGTTTTTCGGCTCGCTTACCGGTAGGGTGCACGTCGCCGTCTCTACCTCATTATCTCTTGCATATAGGGATTGATTTGTTGCACTGCAACATTTTGTAGATAGTTCTAGCTTTATCAAGGAGTTAAAAGTGCAGCCCTCCGATGTTCATGACTTACCGTCTCGCACTGGAATTGGTTAGCGCTCCGGCTGCCCACTTTCCTCGCCGCTTAGCACCTGTGCATTGGGCGGCAGTTTCTTGAAGAACGCGACTACATAGCGACGCTTGAGCTGTCGGCGGACGACGGCACGGCCTTGCGCGTCAACGCCGTGAACCTGAAAGACCGACTTTGCGATGTCGAGGCCGACGGTCGTGATTGCCTGCATGATGAGCTCCTCCGGATCGTGGTCGCGTACGACAAGTGGCTCGCGGATCAAGCCTTCGTCCAGGTGCCACTGCAGGCGGTCGCCGCGCAATGGCTGCAGAGCTTTAAGGAATTCCCGGTCCGACAGAAGCCTGCCAGCTTCAATCTCGACACGGTGATGCGAAAGCTGGAGACGGGGACCAGGGGCAGCAACTGACGGGCGTTCGAAGTGGGCACCTACTTGTGTTCTGGAGGTAAGACGCAGGAACTCAAACATGTCCGCAAAGGGTCAGGAGCTGTAGTCGCCGCGACGTCCGCTACAAGTCCGCTCTACCTCCGATAGCAGATACTTTGGCGCGCTGCGACGAACGGGCGAGACGGGCCAGCAGCAGTCTTCGAGGGGGCAGCGGCGACGCGTCCGAGCCGACGGCTGTCCGCCGCTCGCTCAGTCCTCAAAGCGCACGCCACAATCGTTCCCACGTCGCCAAACGACGACGCATTCGATGTCAATCTTCTCGAGCGGGACGACCAGCCGGAACGAGTCAGGGAGCTGCGTTTTACTCACGGGTCTGAGGCGCGCACCTGTCTCGGAGCGGTCACGTAACACCACGGTCACTTGCTTATTGTCGAACTTTGCGAGGCCCGCCACATTAGTCGGCCTTCGGGGAGCACGAGGACTCTTGGACATGGCACCGCCTGCTTTACAGTGAGTACGGAGCATATCATTTCACGGGTCGTGGCGACGTGCAGCGGTTGCAGTAACGGAGAGATAGAAACCCGACCATACCACGCGTCGCGGGAGGTAGGCGCGCACCTTCTTCCGCCGCTGTTGACACTCCCAGCACGCTCGAGACCGCTCGGCGCCCATTTGCATCATTCTGGGCAGGCTTCCCAGTATCACCCTCTTTTCGCCAAACCATGGTCCACAACCGTTGCTCTCTTTGGGACCAGAAAGGGTGCGGCTTCGGGAGGCTCGCCATGACCACGACACTAGGCTTGGGTGCACTGATTGTATTGGTCGCCGGATGTACGTGCCTGGCTCACTTTGTTACCGGGTGGCGAGGAGGTAAATGGTGAAGTATCGGACGATTGAATTACTCGGCAGGAGTCCGGATGATGGAGAGCGCAGATGGACAAGCCCGACCAAATCGAGCCTGATACGCACGTCTTCACCGGCACCGTTAAGAGGTGGGACGTCTATTACGGCGAACTGCTGACCGATAGCGGGGTTGCTGTCTATATCGATACGCACGGCCAGCCGCCGGTCCACGTTGGAGCGCACATCACCGTGGTCGCCAGAAAATACCGCCCGCGTTACCTCGTCATGGGGGTTCGGAAGTTTGGAACGGTCCAGTACAATGTCGCGCCAATGTGGGAGCCAGCCGCTTATCCCAGGTGAGCGCCTCGGGCGATCGTGCCACTAGTGTCGCGGCGGCGATCCCTGCGCAGCTGCCACCCATCTCCCCGCCAGGTAAGCGAAGGCAACGGCAAGGTTCCGATGAGAGTGACCGTTTCGATCGCGTGCCTCCTGATGCTGACCATCATCCCCATAAACACGAGCGGGGCGGCTGAAGTAATTTCGAAGGTCGACAGCGTCGTCTTTCATTGCGTAGACGAACCGAAGCCATCGAATCCAGAGATCGGCGGCGGTGACCGTGAGGTCAAGAATTCAACTACCGTTGGAAGGTTGGTGCGCGAGGAACTGGAAAAGCGCTGCGTCGGGCAAACAGCCTGTGAATTAAACCTAGATAGCTTTCTCAGCAAGAATAAGATTGATTTTGAGTATTGCAAAATTAGTCAAAACCGCTTTTCGGTCGCATACAGGTGCAACGGCTACATCAAGTTCATCCAACTCTCCCCAACCGAAGCGTTCAAGGCAATGTGCTAGGTCCGGCCCCTGCAGCGGAGTCAGACATCCTGCCTGTATCTATTAGGCTCGAGCGATAGCGCGCGGGGAGACATTTACCCCCGCGGTCGTCAACTCTGAAGTCCGATTAGGGTCAGGAGCTGTAGTCGCCGCGACGTCCGCTCGTGGTCTGCTTAACCCTCAATAGCGGACGGAACTCAAGCTCTCCGCCGACTACCGCTAAGGGCCACAACCGGACATTTCGAGTAAGCGTGCTGGATAGCTTTCCGTGAGGATCGCTCTATCGTGCTGGATCTGATGAAGAGTAGCGTGATCTCACCGTGGCAGCGCGACAAGTCATGTCCGCACCGGTCATTTGGTCATTGCGTCCAACTTGGTAAGCCGGATGCGGTCCATGGGATGCTCGTGCCCCCCAATCGGGGGACTTGCCGCGATAGGCAGGTGTTAGGATCCTCGGCGTACTACGCGACGAATGAATATTCGGGTCTGCGGGTCCTCCCTCGGCCAGAGCAGCCCCCCACTTGGATGGCCAATCCAAGTGGGGACAGAGCCCCGGAGCGACTCCCCCCGTCCTCCTTCGGGGCTCTTGCTTTTAAAGAGGCGGAACGATACCGTTTTGTTGGCAGCGGGGTGAGGGACGCCGCGTCGCACGACGACGCAGCGTCCCTCATATTGACGCCCCCTCGACGCTTAGATTTGGCGCTAATAGCCGGTCAGAACGATAGGTGGAAGTCGCCGCATCCGTTGGGCGGCGAGAACGCGAACTCGATGTCAGCCGCTGTGTCCATGCCGCTGTGTCCATGCCGCTGTCGAGGAGCACAGCTTGGCCCTTCGAGCCGCTTATGGTGTAGACATGCTGGTATCCCCCATTCAGGGGCCTGTACTTTTGTCGAGGTGCCCGTAATAGAAGACATTGATATAGCGGCAATAGCCGATGTCATCACTTTGCCGGCCTGGCGTTGGGCGTTCCGAAAGCAGAATTATTGTTTCGGGTCCATCTTAACGGCTGCCCGTTGCGGGGCGTCCACGCCAGAATCGGAAAAAACTAGGGGGACTCATTTTGGCAAGGAGAGCCCCCATGGCGACCAACCTCATTTCTACCATCTCTCAAGTTCTCAGCCCCGAACTGCTCGCTCGTATCGCCTCGGCCCTGGGGCTCGATAAATACGTTGTCGAGAAGGCGATGAGCGCCGGGGTTCCCGCGCTGCTCGCCGCATTCAGCTCACGCGCTTCGACCCGGGAAGGAGCGGCAAGTTTCAATGCCGCGATCGCAAATCAAAAACCAGGCATGCTCACGAACTTAGCCAACGTCATCGGCGGAGCTGGCCAGGCGGGCATGATCGACAGTGGTTTTAATGCCCTGACCTCCCTCCTTGGCCGCATGACCACGAATGAGCTCACCAATGCGGTTGGTAAGTTCGCCGACATCGGCGGAGCCGGCTCGAAAAGCTTAATGGGGTTACTCGGACCCGTTGTGATGGGTGTTCTAGGTCAACAGCAGAGCAGCACGGGACTGAGCCCCGCCGAGCTCCTCGCCTCGCAAAAGCAGAATATTACCCAGGCGCTCCCCCGTGGGTTCTCGGATTATCTCAGCGGAACCGAGATCCTCGATGGTATTGCCAGTACGAAAGCGGACCAAAGGGCCGCACGTTACGCGGTCGACCCGGTCAAGAAGCGCGCCATGGGAGAAACCCGTTTCGGAAGGGGGCTGGTTGCTCCCGGCGTTGGCTCTGGCCGCGCTCGCTGGTTTGGCTTGGTACTTCCTCTCGGGTCCAACCCACACAAACACAGCTGAGACCAAGGTCGTCCCGAAGCCCGCAGAAGAGCAAACTGTGAAGACGGTGGAGAAGCAAGCCGCCGCCCCGAAGCCCGCAGAAGAGCAAATCATAACAGGGGCGCTCAAGCCTGCTGGCATAGATATGGCTGAGGCGTTTCGGTCGCTCAATGGCGTCAAGGTCGGCGATGTCGATCTTGGGGTGCAACTGACAAAGGCCGTCAGTGGCCTGCGCGCGTCGCTCGAAGGCATCAACGATGAGGCCACCGCGCAATCAGCCCTACCGGCCCTCACCAACTCGAAACATGAATTCGACATGGTGACCGGACTGATCAACCAGCTCTCACCGGAAATGCGCAAAAGCCTCGCAAGCGCCGTTGCCGCCGTGAGACCGACCCTGGATCAGATGATTGACAAGGCACTGGCGATTCCGGGCGTTGGCTCGGTGATCAAGCCGACCGTCGATACCATCCGGTCAGGGCTCAATGTGCTCGCAACAGCCTAACCGCTCGACAGTCACCAGCGAAGCAAAACCTCCACGATCAGGGCGACCACGGTTGATCCGTTGGTCGCCTCTCAGCAGGAAAAGACGACATGGCAAACAAAGACAGATTTACCCCCGACGAATGGTCGAAGATCTTGGAAAGTGTGACGCTGTCTGGCGTCGCCGTCACCGCGGCTGATCCCAGCGGCCTCATCGGCGTGCTGCAGGAATCCTTTGCCAGCGCCAAGGCGGTGATGTCGGCGAAGGCGAGTCCGGGCGCGAGCGAATTGGTCCAATCGGTGGTGGCCGAATTCGAATCCTCAGATGGCCGGACAAGGATGCGCGAAGCGTTGAAGAAGCGCTTGGCGGGCGCCAGCCAAGCGGACGTGAGCAAACGCGCCGTCGACGCTCTGCGCGAGGTCTCGGCCATTCTCGACGCCAAGACACCGCAAGAGGCCGCGGCATTCAAAATGTGGTTGGGCGCGATCAGCAGCAAGGTCGCCGAAGCTGCCAGTGAGGGAAGCTTCCTCGGCTTCGGCGGCGAGAAGGTGAGCACAAAGGAGAAGGCGACGCTCGACGATATCGCTAAAGCGCTCGGTATCGCCGCCTAGGAGCGCCAACTTGTGAGTGACTGCGGGACCAGTGCCATGTCGACGTTCTTCGCAATCTTCATTGGCACTGTTCTCGCCCTTGCGATCGTGGGTTGGCTCACGGACCGGCGCGCCACCGACAGACCGGAAGTTACGCCGGGGCTCTGCGCTCTTACCCGGCGACATCAAATACGAGAGCTCGAGCGGGAATGTCCGCGTCTATTTCCCGATCACGACCTCGATCGTCCTTTCGATCGTACTCACCTTGATCCTTCGCTTGTTCAGCTGACCAGCACGGAGTAGAGCAGCCAATGGCCAATCTGGACGACATTTTGACCGACGCACAGGGCGGTCAAGCGATGGCCATGCTCGGCCGCGAGTTCGGGCTCACGCCCGAGCAAACCCAGGCTGCAGTCACAGCACTTCTCCCCGCCATCTCGACCGGCCTCAAGCGCGCGACGGCGACGCCGGAGGGCCTCGCCAACCTGCTCGCCATCACGGCGCAGCAGCGAGATCTGCGGGCCATGTATGACGATCCCGATACCGCATTTGGGCAGCAAGGGCGCGCCGCTGGCAACGACGTGCTGTCGGTGATCTTCGGCTCGCCCGAGGTCAGTCGCGCGGTCGCCGAGCGGGCACAGACCCAGTCGGGGATCGGATCGGAGATTTTGAAAAAGCTGCTGCCCGTTCTCGTCGGGATGCTCATTTCCGGGATGTTCGGACGGAAATCTAGCGAAGCCGCGCCTTCGGCTCCATCGGGAGCGCCGAGCCCCGCGGGTAGCAGCGGTGGTGGCCTGTGGGACATCCTGGAGCAAGTTTTTCGACGCGGACTGTCTGGACAGGGCGACACATCACCAACCCCTCCCCAGCAGGTACCGGCACCGGGGGCCAACCGCTTCCAATTCCATTTCCGAGTCCGACGCGACGCTGGCGGGCAGGTGGCCCCCGGCAACGATCTTCTCGTGGCGATCCTGCGTGAGCTGCAGAAGGCCATTCAGGATGGGCGCTTGAAGCCGGTCGTGATTGAGGTGCCCATGCCGGGCGGACAGACGATACCGATACCCTCCAATCCTCTGCCGGGCGGCGACAGCTTCCCGATTCCCAAGCCCTCGGCAGGTCCGACGCCCAGCGGTGAAATTCTTCCGGGACCGAAAATGTCCCCGGGTTCCCAAGCGCCGGGCGGCGACATCCTCGGCAACATCCTCCGCGACTTGCTTGGCGGAGCATCAGGGGCAGGGGCCCGCGTGGCGCAGGCAAGCGGTCTCGGCTCGGCCGTGTTCGGCGACCGCTTCGAGACTGGCAGAACAAATCGACCCAAGAGACCTCGACGACATTCAGAGAACGTTCGACCAGTTCATTGGCGCCTCGCGTGCTTGATCGAGAGATGAAGCCAGACGAGCAGGATGCAAATGCTTGCGGCTGAGTTGGCCCGGGGCCTCGCCGCAGGTAGGAGGGTTGCCCAAGCGGCGATAGGTGAGAGGCACCACCATTGGGGGCTAAGGCACAAGACTGGCGAGACAATTATGCGTATTCATTTCCCCTGTATCTTTCCGGCGGCCGTGGCAACAAAATGGAGTGCACCAAAGCGCATTTCATTGAGGAGGCGGAAACATGTCGGTGATAGGCGCCCTTCTGCTCATTTTAGCGGGTCTTGCGATCTCCGCCTTTGGAATATTCTTATTCTACGCTTGGCTGCCACTGCTGTACGGCCTATTCGGACTTGAGATAGGCTTGCTCTTAGGCCGGTTGCTGACCGGCGATGTCGGGCTATTGGCGATCATACTTGGGATTGTCGGCGCGGTGCTCCTGTTCGGCGCCGCGTACTCACTTGAGCCGTATCGACGCATTCTGCTCGGCATTGCGATGGGCGCTGCGGTCGGACTTTCGATCGCCTCGGTGTTCGGATTGGATCATCTCCTCGGCGGCGCCCTCGGCGTCATATTGGCAGTGGTTGGCGCGGTATTCGGCGCGGGCATCGTCCCGAGATACTTCGATGCATTTGTCATTGTCGCATCCGCTTTCAGCGGGGCGGCCATGACCATGGCTGGTGCACATTATCTCTTCCCCGGAGTGGGTCTATTCGACCGTGCCGCCGGCGGCTTGCTGCCGGCATTGCTCACGCTCGTTTTGACCGTGGCCGGTATCGCCTGGCAATTCAGGAACATCGCCGCGTGGATTCGATCCACACCCCTCTACGGTGACATTTCAGGCACGTCCGTGAGGAACCACAGCGGGCCTTGACTCTCTAGTTGGGCGACTGCCCTGGCCGCGCAGCATCGACTAGGGTCAATTCATTGCGCAGAAGCTAAGGGCCAGGAGGCGACATATGCACAAGGGACTGAAAAACTCGCAGCAAAATGGGCAAACGAACCCCGCTCTGAACCGCAGAAACATTCTCATGAGCGGCGGCTCGCTGCTCGCTCTTGCCGCCACGGGAGCGGCAACCGCGCAGGCCCAGGAGACAAAGCCCGCGGCGGTTCCTGCCGCCGGCGGCGCCGGCAAGCCCAACATCCTCATCATCTGGGGCGACGACATCGGCACCTGGAACATCAGCCACAACAATCGGGGCATGATGGGCTACCAGACGCCGAACATAGACCGCATCGCCAAGGAGGGCGTGAGCTTCACCGACTACTACGGCCAGCAGAGCTGCACGGCTGGCCGCGCCGCGTTCCTCAACGGAAGCGTGCCCGTTCGCACCGGCATGACCAAGGTCGGCCTGCCAGGTGCCAAGGAAGGCTGGCAAAAGACGGACGTCACCTTCGCGACTGTGATGAAGAGCCTCGGCTATGCGACCGGGCAGTTCGGCAAGAACCACCAGGGCGACCGCGACGAGCACTTGCCGACCATGCACGGCTTCGACGAGTTCCTGGGCAACCTCTACCACTTGAATGCCGAGGAGGAGCCCGAGAACGAGGACTATCCGAAGGATCCCGAGTTCCGGAAGAAGTTCGGACCGCGCGGCGTCATCCACTCGTGGGCAAATCCTGACGGAACCCAGAAGATCGTAGATACCGGTCCGCTGACAAAGAAGCGGATGGAGACCGTGGACGAGGAAACACTAGCCGCGACCAAGGATTTCATCCAGCGCCAGAACAAGGACGGCAAGCCGTGGTGCGTGTGGTGGAACGGCACGCGCATGCACTTCCGCACCCACGTGAAGGCCGAGCACCGCGGCATCTCCGGCCCGAGCGGCGACGAGTACCACGACGGCATGGTCGAGCATGACGGGCACGTCGGCGAGCTCTTGAAGCTCATCGACGATCTCGGCATCGCCGACAATACGATCGTCTTCTACTCGACCGACAACGGCCCACACTACAACACGTGGCCCGATGCCGGCATCACGATGTTCCGCAGCGAGAAGAACTCGAACTGGGAAGGCGCCTACCGCGTCCCGGCCTTCGTGCGCTGTCCAGGCAAGTTCCCGGCTGGCGTGACGCTGAACGGCATTGTCGGGCATGAGGACTGGCTGCCGACCTTCGCGGCTGCCGGCGGCGACCCGGGCATCAAGGAAAAGCTGCTCCAGGGCGTGGAGCTCAATGGCCGGACGTATCGCAACTACATCGACGGCTCTAACCAGCTCGATTACCTTTCCGGCAAGGTGAAGGACCCGCCGCGCAAGGAGTTCTTCTACGTCAACGACGACGGCCAGGTCGTGGCCATCCGCTACGATCAATGGAAGGTCGTGTTCCTCGAGAATCGTGGCGAGGCTTTCGGCGTGTGGCGCGAGCCATTTACCGAATTGCGCGTCCCGTTGCTCTTCAACCTGCGCCGCGATCCCTTCGAGCGCGCCCAGCACAACGCCAACGTCTACAACGACTGGTTCTTGGACCGGGCTTTCGTGCTCGTCCCGTTGCAGGGGCTCGCGGCCAAGTTCCTCCTGTCCATGAAGGACTATCCCCCCAGTCAAACCCCGGGCTCCTTTAACCTCACCAAGATCGAGGAGCAGCTGAGGGCCGGTATGGCCGGTGTAGGGAGATAGGAAGTTGCGCCGGCTCAATTCTATCCCCTCGGACCGGCGCATACGCCTTCGGAGTTCAAGATCGACCGGGTAAAAGGCGCCCGCATAGAGCGGACATCAACGCTTTATGGCCGACATGGCACAATAGCGGACGGTTGAGGGCGTTTCGGCGGCGGCTCAAAGATCGCAAGATAGCCGGCATCGCCTGTGAGCGTGTGAAATGAAAGCTCACGATAGCCCATGGCAGCAAGCTCGCAGCGCAATAGCTCAGTCGGCGTACCGTGCTGTGGCGTCGGCCTGTCGAGGTCTACAATGCCCACTCGTGCGCCGGGTTTCAGGGCGGGCGCGAGGTTGTAGAGAAACGCGTAGGGCTCGGCGATCTCGTGATACATGTGCACGAGGATCGCCACATCCAGAGAGCCTTTTGGCAGCCGCGGGTCGTGCGGGTCACCCAACGCAATTTTGACGTTGGTCAGATTGAGACGCTGCACGCGCTTGGCGAGGTCGGTCAGGTAGTCCCGCCGCACATCCTGGGCAACAACAGCGCCGGATGGCCCAACCACCCGGGACAGCCTAACGGTGTGGTAGCCCGAACCGGCACCGATGTCGCCGACAACCATGCCCGACCTCAGCCCCATCAAACGTGCGAGCTGCTGAGCCTCCTCGTTTGCATCACGATTTGCTTCCGTCGAGCGGTGCGGACTTACGATCTCGGCGACCGGGCGCTCGAACCGCGGGAAGGCCTTAACCGGCGCTCCAGGCGATGCAAGGTGGCGAATGTCGCCAGTCTGGGCGCTCGATGCCGCACACGCCAGCTGCGCCACGGCCGCCAAGGCCAGAATCCTGAAGCGATTGCCGGTCATTGGGCCCGCTGTGATCCAAGGGATACGCTGGCTGTGCTTATGCTCAACATACTCAGCTCATCCAAATAGACATTTCGGGGCGCGCAGCTGAAGAAAGACATGCCGGCAAAATGGTCGAGCGCCCCACGGAGAATGACCTCAGCCGAAAGGCAACGATCGGTCAGGCTCGGCCTCAATGTTGGCACCAAACGTGATGTCCGCCTTGGGGTCAGGAGCTGTAGTCGCCGCGACGTCCGCTACGAGTCCGCTCTACCTCCGATAGCAGATACTTTGGTGCGCTGCGACGAACGGGCGAGACTGGCCACAAGCCGACGTCGCGGGATGGTGCGGTTCGACGAACGGGCGAGATGAAATTGCAGCGCCGAGCTGCGCGGAACGTATAGATCAGGCGCGTTGTCGGTCACAGGACTTGACGCGGATCAGATTGGGCACGTCCTTCAGCATGTCGTCGCCATTGCATTGACCAGTCAGCAAGCGCAGAGTTGAATAGCATGAAGAAAGCACTGGTCGGCATTTCTCTCGTCTGTTCGGCGGGGTCCGACAAGCGAGGTCATCGAACCGCCGACACATGAAGACGTTTCCCTCGAATTCGAGGAGCGTTCCGTGCGCGTGCTCGTTAACAAATGGACCGGAGTTGTTGTCTACCTCGTGTCAGTCGCTGGGATGAGCGTTCTTTGCGTGGATCTCTCATACCTAATGGCTCGACAGGCTATTGCACTTGCTCTTCCCTACTTCCCCGAGCCAGGTCCGCGTCAGATCTCGCTCGTGGATCGGCGCCAAATCGACGCACAGGCTTCAAAGCCACTTTCTCGAGTTGAGGAAGTGGCGTTGACAGTGCCCGCGATCCCGCCGCAAATTCTGGCCGCCCAACTCGATCTTGCCGAGAAAGAAGATGCCGCTGACACACAGCCAGCGCCCAGACGCGTTCGCTACAGCTCACGACGCCGGGCGCCAAACGTCTCACTGTCGGCGGCGGACGAATTCGCTCGCAGCTTCGGTATTCTCACCGTTGCCTCTCGCTGAATTGGGTTTACGCTGATCGGAAAATCCATTTTGCCCGGTTCTAATTTTCCTTGAGGTTCAGGTCTGAAACCTAGGGAAGTAATCATTATACGTCCGCTCTAGCTCCGACACCAGAAAGTTTGCTGCGCCGCGACGACCCACTGGTCGTCACGACGTTGGCAGGCCAAGCATGGGCATGGCGCAGCCGCGGAGAACACAAGGTAACCCGGGCAAGATTAGCGCTCAACTTTCGACAGCTCTGTGCGGGAGGACGCGACCACGCTCGTGCGTTGGCGCGCGAGGGCCGTAAGCTTCGCCTTGGCCTCGTTTGTCAGCGAGGCCTTCACGTCCTCGAGCTCGGCGGCGGCGCTGGCAATCAGCAACTCCGACGAATCGCGCTCCGCGCTTGCCTTGGCGACCGTCCTCATCGCCTTTCGGACCCCCGCCTGATAGACACGCGGACTGACGGTGGCATCGAACCACGTACCGAGCCGCACGAGCACCCGCCTGCGCACGAGATCGCGGAGGCCATAGAAGGCAAGCAGCGCCACCGGCTCGTGGTTGACGGCCATAGCCGCCTCCCATTCTCGCTTCGCTGGCGCAGGCTTCCCTCGCTCGAGCGTCAGGGAATATGCTTGGGATCGCTCATAAAGTTTACTCCCCAATGGCTTCTGTCGCTAGCGCTTTCATCTTTGCAGCGGGAGTTTTCGATGGTTCCCTTAAGTGTACAGGAAATCACTCGGCGCCAAAGTTCCAGCGAAGCCGACGACCGTGATTGAGTTGGGCAGATAAGCGCTTGAACTGATGCGGTAAGCGTTGCGATTGTCGCGGGAGGAAACGACGCGTCGTTGAAGGGCGGAAGGGGCACGCTCCTGGTCGCGAGGTCTGAGACGTGCGCCCGCAAACCGTTTTTACCGTTACATTGAACGGCGAACCCGATGCCCCCGGTCGAGCTCTCGTCAGTTGCTGGCTTCCCGCTGTTCGTCGGTTTAGCTGCGGCGGATCTCGAGGAACTCCTGGCAGCGTTCTGCTGGCCGTGCCTACAAACGACACGGTCCGCTCCGAGACGTTAGGAGCGAGGATATCCTCATCGTTCAACGCCCTTGGGTCAGGGCCTCTTTTGATGATGAAATCGTGTAGCCCAATGTCACGATGGTGGGGTTGCCTCGGGGCTCGGCGGCAGCGTCGACAATAATGCCGCTGCCTCGTTTGCCGGGATGAGTAGCAATTGGATTTCCCGTTCGAGCACCTCACGGACGGATAGCCCCGTCTCCGCTGAGATTTCCGGAAGTGGACGCCTCATAAGGAATCCCTCGCGCACCGCAGTGTCGCGCCACGTTTCTATGAGTAGGTCCATCGACGGCTCCTCCGTCCTTTGTGAACTCGCGAGCATATCGGCTAGGCCAAATACGCCTGCGAATTCTCCGTGTCAAAGTTAAGGGCGTCGGCAGCGTCCCAGTCAGTATTGACCGGTGAGGGAGACAGCCATTCCATGTGACGACCGCCGCCGCTCGCCCCGGCCGCGCTACAAAGGCTTGTTCGGTCTGTGGGGAGGGGCGCGCTACGCAGCGTTTGCTGCGGGGTCACGGTAGCGATTGAATCGGTCTTCTCAGCAAATTCCGCTTCGGGTCAGGAGCAGGCGTGGACGTGACGCCGCACTCCAGCGCGTAGCCTGCCCCGCGACGCCTCCCTAATTCAACGTAATCGCGAGCCCGCTTAGGTCCGCGTTCGCTAAAAGCCCGACCTGCCTACCGCTCAGCTCCAGCACGGCGCCCTTCTGGTTGGTCAGCACGATCGCGCGAGCGCCGGTGCCGACCGCAAGCCCCGCGCCGGCCGCGCCGTAGACGCCCGCGACATCCGACGGCCGGTAGATGTTGCTCACCCTGCCGCGCAGCACGGTCTTCGAGCCGCCGAACACGAGACCGTAGTCCAGCCCGCCTGTCGACAGCCCATAGGTCCTGCCGCGGAATTTGAGGATGCCGCTCCCACCGGAACCGCCGATGATCCATCCCGCCTTGTAGATCGTGAGCGTCACGTACCCGCTGTCGGCATAGCTGGCGGAGGACGAGTTGGCGACGGCTACTAGCGCTACCAGCACAGTTCGAAAGGCGGATGAGATTTTCATGGGCAATTCTCCCGAAATGTTCAGAGCGCGGCGAAGCAGAGACGCCGGCCGAATTCAACCGATCGATTGAGGAGGTAAGATGTTCGCTGCTCCCGTACCCAGCTCTCTCCAGGCGGGCCCAAAGGCGCTCGGCGTCGTCGGGATCTGAACAAGCAGTGGACATTGCACTTGCTCGGTCGATCGAAGCGGCCGATGTACACGATCGCGAGGCGCCGATGGCCGCTTAGGGTCAGAAGCAGAGTTCGCCGCCATGTTTACTCGTCGTCCGCATCACCCTCGACAGCAGACATTCTCAGACGGATCCCACAGCACGCGCGCCTATCTGGGCTAATCAACAGTCTAAACTGCGTCCTAGGGATCCTCGACGTCCGACCGATCTGAAAACCAACGAGCCCATCCCTCGACGGCGCGAGCCTCATGCTCCCCAAGCGCATCGTCGACGGCCCCAGCCGTGTCTCTCGCAAGAGGGACGCCGGCGAAGTCCTCACAGACATTGTACGGACCTATAACGTCAGCTTGGCGACCATCTCGAGGCTACAGGCATGAAGGCTCGGCGCGCTCATGACGCAGACTACGTGCCGCTCGTCTTGAGCCTGGTCGGCACCGCTGAACTCGTCGGGCATCGAGCGGCGGAAGACCCCTTCGGAAAAAACTAGAGAGGTCGGAGCTTTCCTTGGCTATCGCTGCTCTTTCAGTAGCGCACAGAGCGTTCCACTCACGCTGAAGCGCAGTAATCCTGCGAAGCACGTGGGCAAGGGAACGACGCTCGTCTTCCTTAGATAGACTGATCTCCTGACGCGGAAACATCATTGGTTGTTCTCCCTGACGGCACACTAGCCACTGACGACCGAAGCGAGGAGCATACGAAGAAGGTTTACGCGCCCTCAAATTCCACGGTGCGCCCACCCCGGGCTGACCGGCCAGATTCGGAAAGTACCCACTGTGGATAAGCTGGCAAGGGGCGAGGGGCGCTCAGCTCTAATCGCCCTATAGAAGACAAGCCATAAAACCAACGCGGCCGCAGCCGGGACGGGCTTGGAGGAGGACCCGTCACGGCCACGACCGCTGTTTTCATCTGCCGAGCGTGGTCAGCATCAGTTCGATAGGGCTTGCATTTAGCGGGCCAGCTTTGACGCCTTGGAGAAAGTGCGCACTACAACCCAGCCGAGCCTCAGGAAGGCCGCACGGCGCGAATAGCCGACCACGTCCGCGCTCAGGATCGCGGCCAGCTTGCGTCGGCTGCTTGAACCGGTCATCGCCCTCTCCACGAGGGGAACAGGCCGCAAGATTACGCTTCGCGGTGACCGCGAGCAACCGCACCGACGCCGCTTCAAGCGGTTGATGACGCAGGCGGCTTAGGTCTTGCGTGCCCAAAAGCGGACACTCGCAACTGTCGCCTTCGGGTCATGAGCGGTAGTCGTCGAGACGTCTGCTCGAAGTCAGCTTTAGCCCCCAACAGCGGACATATCGTGGGCTCGACGCTGACTAGCGGTAACGGTCAGAACTCTGACGTCGCTCTCACGTCCGCATGCGGCAGCTCCTCTCCCGATAGCTGAGTTATCCTTGGCGCGTGTCGGCAAGTCGGAGAAGGGCCTAGGATAGACGCACACCTACCTGTACTTACGTTTGCAAGCGCCCGGTAAGATGCGTAATTGTTGGGTATACTCTCTCGTTACACAGTTAAATCCGTCGAATTCACGTCACATCAGGGTTGAGATCTGCGTTTGTTACGCTATTTGTAACATGCACATCCATTTGTGACGCAGGAGAAGTCGACCATGGCACGGCGGATCGGATACGCGCGCGTTAGCACCGAAGACCAGGATCTGGCCATCCAGCAAGCGGCGCTCGAGCGAGACGGCTGCGCCATCGTCTTCGAGGAGAAGCGCAGCGGAAAGCAGCGTTTGGGACGCGAAAAGCTCGATTTGGCGCTGAAGGTGCTGACCAAGGGTGACACGCTGGTCGTCACCCGCCTCGATCGGCTTGGGCGCTCATTGCGAGACCTCGCGAACATCGCGCACGAGATCGAAGCGGCCGGCGGCCACTTGCGCGTCATCGAGCAGAGCGTGGATACGGCCACGTCCGCAGGGCGGGCCTTCTTCGGCATGCTCGCAGTCTTTGCGCAGTTCGAGACGGATGTGCGCCGCGAGCGACAGTCGGAAGGCATAGCCAAGGCCAAGGCGGCTGGCATCTATACCGGCGGCAAGCCGAGGATCGACCGGCGCCAAGTCGTGGACCTGTCACGGGAGGGAAAGGGACCGGCTGCCGTGGCCAGGGCTCTCGGCGTCTCCCGGATGTCCGTCTATCGGATCCTGCATGAGAAGAACATCATACGGAAGACCAAGCGCCTTCGACGAGTCTCTACTTGAAGCGCCGCATCCAGCCCATCACGCCCAGCTCCCATTGCTCCTGGCACTGCTCGTCAAGCGCTTCGAGCCGGCGGTAAGTCTTCCAATGCATCCCCTTGGGCTTCGGCGGAAAGGGATCGTCGAGCGCGCCAGAATAACCGAGCCGTTCGCGGAGCTTGTGTGCCCTGGTCGCGGCGCGCCCGAATGCAGGCTCATATTGAGACTCATACTTGAGCCTATAGCAGCGCCGGCAGCGAAACTGGTTGCCGCCGTAGAGGATGCGGCATCTTTTCCGGCACGATGGGCATAGAAACCATTCCCTGCGCCCACCGAAATTTGTCTCGGTCCCGACAAAGGGGACGAGCTCGTTCACGTCCTGCCACTCACCACCCATCGGGCGTGTGCGATAGATGAGGCGCAGACCGCCAGCCTCCACACGGTAGCCAATGCTTCCGGTTTGAGTGCCACACCGTGACCAAGTGATCTTTCCTGAATAACCAGGGCGAAGACAGCCCTTACGTCTGAGCCACGCGAGATCGACCGAATGATACTCGTGGCACTTGTCGGCACTTAGGCCTCCATGCCGTCCTGAACCGCACCCGCCCAATTTTCATCTCTCTGATTTTACCGAAATCAATTGGGAAGTTGGTCCTGGCGCACTTGAGGGACGTGGCCATGTCGGTGCCATTTTGCGAAACGAACCCACTCAACCTAGGTCAGCCATGTCGGTCTGCGAACCGGCCAGATCGAGCGTCTTGAGTCGCCACTCCTGCGCCTCGCGGAAGGCCCGAAGCGCCTTGTAGAGCTGATTGTCGAGCGTCGTTTGGTAGCGCGAGAAAAGCTCGAGTGTCTCCGACGGCAGCACGAGCCGCTTGGCTCGAAGTTGGTCGGCGAGCGTAAGGATATGCGGCCTCTTCTCAGCCTCGCTCAGCTCCTTCCTGCAGAAGCCAGCAAGGTCCGTCGCATATCCTTTGAGGCCGTTCTCGTGATTGGCAAGAAACGAACTCGACCGCTGCTTCTTCATCGGCATCTGTCACAAGTTGCGCAAACAACAGCGGAGCGGCTTTGGGTAACGTCCTCAGCTCGATACCGAAGTCTACCTCCTCCAGTGCCTCGATCTCCTCGAGCGCCTTCCGACACCAGTCGGACTGTACCGAGGTCGAAGGGGGCGAGATCCTCCTCCTTGAGCGCCGAGCCATATGTCAGATCGAGCTCTTCGGAAACGCCAGCGGCCATCTTCTTCATCCAAAGCCCGAAAACGTAGCGTCCGCTCTCGCCATACTCGAAAATCCTATGGCATGCGCGTTCTGGACTTACTTTGAGCGGCCTGATCTCTGGAACGGAGCCATCTTCTTCTCGGCCGCCGACTTGAAACCGAAGCGATATTGGCGGAAGCGGCTCAACATCCCGAAGCTTGGGCGCGAGACGAATAATGATGACGGCAAGGAGCTCGGCTCCGAGGTATCGACTGTATTCATGAGGCGCGAGGGCCGCGGAGCACATTGTCGTGTGCACCAGTACAGACGCCGCGGGAAGGAATATTATTTTGCTTACCCACAGGACCATCGCGGTACCTCCAACGAGTACGACGAAGAAGGCCAGTGGACCATTCGTCCATACAATCCCGCTTTCGAGATCATCTTCATCCACGAGAACGAGCAGCAGACGCTGAGCATCTGGCACCAGGGTAAGAAGGAACGCGTCAACGACCTCCAAGTCGCCTTTGCGAAAGCCGTGTTGGGACAGGATATCCTGCTAGAAAGCCCGCGCGACGATCGCGTTTACGACCTTGACGCCTTCCTTGAACCGAGCTTCGCCTTTCACCCCTCATCGGAATTGGGAATTGCCAGCGTGGAGGTGCGCAAGATCGGTATCCGCGTTCTGGGCGCGGATACAGCACACCTTCAACATCGACCTCGGCGACAAGACACCTGCCCACGTACTGCACCAGCGTCTCAAAGCGGCGACCACCGGCATTGGCCCGTCCTTGCTCAAGGTCGCTAGAGTTGGAATGCGCGTGGTGTTCGAGCTGTGAGCCAACCGCATAGGCAGCAGAAGGCGCTTAGCTTCGAATTGGCCTGGCCGAACTCCTACACTCTCCAGAACGACACGCACGGCGTTCTCATCCAACGGATGCTCGCCGATCAAGGTATTGAGCCAAGGCGGCCGACCGACGACAAGCCAGATGGCAGTCAAGATCAGTGACATTCCGGCCATCTTGGTGGAGCGGATCGAGGCTGCTTATCCGGCACCTGGGCATTTCTCTGCCATCGAGATCGATGATTGGCCAGCCCGTGCGCTTCCTCATCTCTTGAACACCGGAGTGCTCCAGGTCGCGGATCGCGCTGAAGCCATCGTTTGCCCAGGATGTGAGTGGCAATGCCATAAGGCTGTTGTCGTCAGGACCGTCGGTCCGCGCTCGACAAGTCGCGCATTGATCAATTGCGACGAGGAGCCGGCTCACGGGAGGGTGCCGGTCCCAATGCGGAACCTCACCCGATACCGAGCGACACTGTCCAGCATTTCCAGCTGCATTGCCGTGTTGATGAAGGTCGAACCTTTGCGGACAGCTACTACTAATAAATGGGTCCCACTGTGGAACATCAAGGGCAGGTACGGAAACCGTCCTGTTTCGATTGGATTGAATGATGGGCGATTGCAATTCCGCGTGGGGCAGAAATATGAACCGGCGCTTCACCTGCTACGCTGGTCCGATGCGGGTTTGGCTATCGACAGTGCCCACCTGCGGCGGCTTGCCGACCGCAAGGCGCCGGCAGAGCCTACAGGTCGGGTTCGCCCGCATGCTCGCCCCAAACAGCAGGAGCTATCTCGCAACAAACGCGCCCGAGATGAATACATCTATCGAGATGCAAAGAGGCGGTATGACAATCGCGAAGGGACTTGGACCGAGATCGCTCGCGTCATCGCGGCGACCAAGCTTGCAGTGGACGAACAAGACAAGCAACTCGACGAGACTACTGTGCGGCGCATCATAACGGAAAAGCGCAGACTTGAGCGGCAAGCTCCTCGCTCAAAACGCAAGATATGCAAGTAAGAGAGATTCCAAGGCGTTGCGGCCGGTTTGGAGCATGGGATCGTCCAAGTGCGCACGCTTTCCCTTGAACACCTAACCATCTGATTTCGCCGCTTCAACCTGGCTACAGGCAAGCAGTCTTTGCACTCGCATCCCGCTATGCGCTCAACGAGCATGCATCCGCAGACCAATAGGGGGAAGCGGAGCGTGAACGATGAAAGACATTCCTCAGACGGCCGATGAAGCTCAGAGCGACCATCGGCCCAATCCATTCGATCCCGAGAAGCTGCGCATCGGCCAGCGCTTCGGCGAGGGGCAGGACGTTCGCCGGGTGCTCGTGTCCGTTCTCGTCCGCAAACCGCACCGGCAAGAATTCTTCCGGACGCATCCAGATCCTGAGATGACGCTCCAGACCGCGATCCTCGAGTTCAAACAGGATCGGCAGAGCTTCATCGTTACGCCTGAGCTTGCACCATACCTGCCCGGCGAGGCCGTGGCCAAGCTCTTGATCCCAACTCTCACCAACCATGGATCACTGTGTCTCTGGCCAATCCGCCTGCCCGATGAACAGGGCCGGCTCGACGAGTGGAATGCCGTCGCACTGGAGGCCGCAGAGCGCGCGAAGAGCGAAGTGGGTTCGGCTGATGGCCAATATGGGCGCCGGCACCTACGACGTGCTCGAAGCGAGAGGCCAATTCCCCGATCCAGTCTGGCCCGAGGTCACTTTGGAGAAGCTGCTGGAACTGGCCTTCAAGGATCGCTTCATCGACAACCTCGATCATCCGGTGCTCAAACGGCTGCGGGGTGAGTTCTGATGCACTCGCTGCACCAAAGTTTCACAAGCGTCAGGATCGTTGTCTGCGGGGTTCTGCTGCGACCAGGTGAGCGTCTGGCACCCGTGTACGTCGCAGCCCTGGACGCGGAAAGGCCGGACCGTGTCCTACAGATCGGCGCCCCCAAATTGCTGAGCTGCCGGCGTCCTCCCTATCCGACCGGCCCGCAATGTTTGCTGGTCACAATCAATGCCAACGAGCTCGTCGGCTGTCACCTTGCCCTCGATTGGTGCCTGCCGCAGCGTATTATCGATCTGTCGGTGGAATTCCGAAATGCAACAAATGGCGCACGCCTCCTGTGCGGCTCAGGCTTTGTCGGAGCACTCGTCTGGTTCGGCCTGCCTGCCACCGACGGCTTGGACCACGGCACCTCGCCTGCAACGGTATGCCGGAAGCTCGCGGCGCTACTTCGTCTTTACGAGGCCATGCAATCTCATTTGGATCTTGGGCGTGCGCTGCTGCGCGGGCGCTACATGGCGGCTGTCGCACGAATGGAATGGGTTGGCATTTCCGTCGACCAACGGATGGTGGAGCTTCTTGGTGCCTACTGGCCCCGACTCCGCGCTCGCATCGTAGAGATCGTTGATCGACCATTTGGGGTTTACGAGCACGGTCGATTCCAGCCAGCGGCGTTCCAATCGTGGCTTGGATGCCACGGAATTCAATGGCCTCGCACGGCGGCCGGCGATCTTGATCTCAGCGATGACGCCTTCCGGGATATGACACGGGTGTATCCCGAATTGCGTCCGCTGAAAGAGCTTCGGTCGACTCTCGCCGGCTTTGTGCCCAGCGCTCTCAGCATCGGCCGCGACGGTCGCAACCGGACGCCCCTGCGGCCCTTCGCTTCCCGCACCGGCCGTAATCAGCCATCAAGCAAGGCCTCGGTATTGGGCACGGCGGCTTGGGTCCGAAACCTTGTGCGCCCGGCGCCTGGCATGGGGCTCGCGTTCATCGACTGGTCACAGCAGGAGTTCGGCATCGCTGCCGCACTTTCCGGGGACAAGGCGATGATGAAGGCCTATGCGACAGGCGATCCCTATCTCGCCTCTAGCCATCAGGGCCGGAGCGGCGCCTCACGGTGCCTCGTGCGCTACGCACCCCGAAGTCAGGGACCGGTTCAAGGCCTGCGCTCTCGGCGTCCAGTACGGTATGGGTACGGCAACCCTCGCGCGCATGATCAAGGCGTCCGAGGCAACGGCACAGGAGCTGCTAGGGTGGCACCGGCAGGCTTTCCCCGACTTCTGGCGCTGGTCCGAAACCGTCGAGCTCATGGGGTTCTCGGAAAGCAGCTCGAGTCCGTGTTCGGTTGGCGCATGCAGATCGGTCCGGATTCTAAACCCGCGCTTCTTGCGCAATTTTCCCATGCAGGCCAATGGCGCGGAAATGCTGCGGCTCGCTTGCTGTCTGGACGACCGAGGCTGAGATCAGGGTTTGTATGCCGATCCACGATGCGTTGCTGATCGAGGCGCGGCTCGACGACCTCGACACGGCGATCGTCACGACCGAACGGCTGATGGCCGAGGCGAGCCGTGTGGTCCTGGACGGCTTTGAGCTCAGAACAAAGGCCCGTTCCATCCGCCATCCCCAGCGCCTGGGTGACGACCGGGGGCAGTCCATTTGGCGGGCAATCGAGCAGGCCTGTGTCGAGGACATTGAGAGAAACGTCCCGGAACAACCTGTTCACCAGCGCGACACAACCCGCACGCCCGCAAGCACCCGTCCCATCTATTTATATGGTTCTAAGGAGGAGATGCTCGATGCCTCCGATTGAACTTGCACGACTTCGCATCAGTTCCAGGGCGGCCAAAGCTGCCGCGGAACGACTACCCAGACCGCAAGCAGGCCGGCATTACCTCAAGGGCCCGATCCCACTCGACTGGCTCTCCGGCGCAGCGCGGCTCCCCGGCAAGTCGTTGCATGTCGGCATCGCGCTCTGGTTCATGGGCGGGATGCAGAAGTCCCGCGTCGTCCCTCTCTCAAACATCGCGGGCCTGCGCTTCGGGCTCGACCGCAACGCGAAGTATCGCGGCTCTGGCGTGGCTCGAAGAGCGCCGGCCTGGTTGCCGTCGAGCGCAAACTCGGCCGGGCGCCAATGGTTACGATCAACGACGCGGCGTCTCCCAACCCGCCCGAGCCGGACGGAGAATGGGCCCTGACCATGCCCAATCAGCCGCTCAACCCCGGCGCCTGGCCCCGTCTAATGCGGGCAGCAGACGGCCGCGGCCTACGTAGACGAGCGTTCCGTGGATGCATTTCGTCGATCTGTAGGTACACTATGGCCCAGACCGCTCAAGTTGGCAGGCAAGGGCGAGCGATGGCTGAAAGAGGACCTGGACGAGGCGATCGAAAAGGCAACGAGGCGACCGTCGAGCGTCAGAGACGCCGCAGACGTCTTATGAAGCCGGTCGATTGGCCGCGCTACATGATCGCCAAACGGTTGAAGTCGGGCGAGGGCGCCTATTACTGGAACGCCCGCAAGAGCGACATCGACGGTGGCTTCACGCTGCATCGCGAGGCGCTCGGGACCGACTACGGTGCAGCACGCGCCCGGGCCCAGCAGCTCAATGCACACCTCGACGCATGGCGTATGGGACGGGGCGCCGACCGCTCGCTCGATTCAGGTCCAAGGTACGGGACCGTCGATTGGTGGCTCGAGACCTATTGCCGGTCCCCTGCTTTCGTGAAGCTGAAGGAAAGAACCAAACCGAGTTATCGCTACCAGCTGCGCCTTTTCGCTGACATCCAGACAAGAGCCGGCGGCCGACTTGGAGACTTGCCCGCGAAATCGATCACGCCGGCTGCGGTAGACAAGATCTATGAGACACTCCGCGGCGGAAAGGACGGCACCAAGCTGCGCCGCGCCAACCACACGATCGATATCGTCAAGAAGGCATGGACAGTCGTCCAAAGGACCCACCCCCATCAGTTCGTGCTGACCAACCCGTTCGTGGGACTGACACGCTTTCGGAGCACATCATCAATCCAGCACGCGACACGCGCTGAGGCATTCGCGCTCAGCGAAGCCATCAGAGGCCTATGGGCATCCGCACCTGGCGATCGTCCCCTTGGTCTGTTTCGAGTGGCTGCAACGCCCCGAAAACATCCTGGCGGGGCATCTGCGTTGGACGGACTACAGGCCACCCGAGCGCCCGAACCATGTGAGGATCGTTCACCACAAGACGGGCGAAGTCGTCTGGCATCCGTTGGAGGTTGCTGGCGAGCGGTTCTATCCGGAGCTTGAGCAGCGACTTGCTGAACTCGACAGACTAGCAATCCCGATCGTGGTCAGCCTCGGCATGGGCGGCACCGTGCGTCCCTACTCGTTCTCGTACGCCAAGCGGATTGTGCGTGAAGCAAGACGCGCCGCTGGACTTCCAGAGCACGTAACCATGACCGCCTGCCGGCATGGTGGGATGACCGAGCTTGGCGATGCGGAGCTCACCGAGCAGGGTGTGATGAGCCTGTCCGGCCATCGCACGCCCGAGGCTGCGCGCGGCTACGTCAAGAAGACCGATGCGCAGAGACTTTCAGCGGCCCGCAAACGGCGTGCCTGGGTCACTGAATTAGAACACGCACGGAACGAGAGTCAGAATGAACATCAGAAAGGAGAGTCAGAATGGCGTCGATGAGAACATTTGTTCTCATGCGAAGATGCTGATTTTGTAGATGAAATTGTTGGCGCGCCCGGAAGGATTCGAACCTCCGACCCCCAGATTCGTAGTCTGGTGCTCTATCCGGCTGAGCTACGGGCGCTTTTCGTGCCGACGACTGGGCTAATGGAGGGAGGCTGAGCCGATCCGCCGCCGCAGCCCGCCACTACTAATGTCTGAGGGGGATCAGCGCAAGGCCCGCGCACCGGCGCCTATTTGACGGCGCGGTCGGGCAGCTCGAGCAGGAACGTCGCCCCGGGACCCGTGTCGAGCAACTCGAGCTTGCCGCCGTGCACGCCCGCGAGCTCGGCGGCGATCGCGAGCCCGAGCCCTGTTCCGCCCTTGCGCGTCGAGCCCTGGAACGCGCGGAAGAGGTTGGCGCGGGCGGCGGGCGGCACACCGGGCCCGTTGTCGGCGACCTCGACGAAGACCTTGCGCCCGTCTCGCCAAGCCTTGACGCGGATCTCGCCCGGATAGCCCTCACCCTGCTGCTCGATCGCCTGCACGGCGTTGCGGCCGAGGTTGCTCAGGATCCGGAACAGGTGCTCGTGATCGGCATCGACGCGGAGGTTCTCGTCCACGTCGACGATCCAGCGGATCTTGCCCTCGCGCGGCAGCCCGAGTCCCTCGCCGACCTCGTCGACCACGGGCCTCAGCCGCTGGAGCTCGCGGCGCGGCTCGGCCTCCTCGGCTCGGCCGAATTTCAGCGCTGAGTTGCAGAAGCTGATGGCGCGATCGAGGGAGGCGATGAGCTTCGGGGCGAACTGCTGCACGGTCGGGTCGGGAATCGCGGTCAGGCGGTCGGAGATGAGCTGGGCGTTGGACAGCATATTGCGCAGGTCGTGGCTGATCTTGCTGACCGCGAGACCGAGCTGGGCAAGCCTGTTCTTCTGATGGAGGAGCTGGGTCAGCTCGCGCTGCATCTGCGCAAGCTCGCGCTCGGCGGTGCCAATCTCGTCCAGGCGTCCCGAGGGGACGATGATGCGCGTCGAGTCCTCGGGGTCCTCGCTGAAGTGCAGCATGTTGCGCGAGATGCGCATCATCGGGCGCACGAGCAGCGTGCTGATCGCGAAGTAGACGAGCGCCGCCGTCATGAGCGAGATCATGATCGACAGCCACACGATGTTGAGGCCGTAGCGGACCATCGCCCGCCTCAGCGGCTCCTCGGGCAACACGATCTCGATCACGTCGTCGAAGCGCGGGCCGAGGAGCCCGACGACGCGAATGGTGCGGTCGTCGGGGGCGAAGAAGACAGCGATCGCGTCGCGGATCTGACCGAGCCGCCAGGAGAGCGCCTGCGCGGCGTTCATCTCCGGGAATTCTCTCAGGTCGTAGTGCGAGTCGATCACGAGCTCGTTGACGGGGGGAAGGATCAGGCGGCGCGCGCCCGCTCGCCGCAGCGCGACCGCGCGGACGAGCGCGGTGCGCAGGAGCTCGTTGCGCAATGCGGGGGGGACATTGTGGCCCGGGACCGCGTCGGCGGCGAGGGAGGCGACATAGGCCGCCGTCAGCCGGTCGTTGAGCCAGCTCACCCGGTAGTTCGAGATCGACGGCAGAAAGATCAAGATTTCCGCCAGCATGACGAAGACGGCGGTGAGAAACAGGAGCTTTGCCGGAAGCCCGAGCCGCAGCCAGCCGCTCCGCGCCGTTGCCGTTGCGCGGCGCGCCCATTCGAGACCTACCTCGGTGAGGGGCCTCGCCGATTGTTCCGCTCGCTTGTCCATACCCTGCGGCGTTCCTCCTCTCGCCGCTTCGCGCCGATTCTCGCACTTTGGCGAGCCTCTGTCAGCCGCCAGACCTTGGCTCGTGCCGGCCGGGGCGCCTCTCGCGCCATCATGGTCTAAATTCATTATTTAGTGTCGGTTGGCGCGCGCGACATAGGGCCGGCGCCCTTTCAGCTCGACAAAGGCGAAACCGTCATCCTTCGACAGGCTCAGGATGAAAAGCCCGCTAGCCGAGACTTGCCAGGACCTTGAGCAGTCGACGGAGCAGAGGATTGGCGGGCGCGGCGGCATAGGAGCGGTAGGCGGCCCGCTTGCTCACCTCCGACAGCGTGGGATAGGGCGAGATCCACTCCGTCATGGCCTTGATCTTCAAGCCCTGGGAAATGGCCAGCGACCACATCTGGATGAGCTCGCCGGCATTCAATCCGGCGATGGTCGCGCCGAGAATGCGGCCCTTCTTATCGGTCACGACCTTGATGTGGCCTTCGGTTGCCCGCTCGGCCTGGGCGCGGTCGTTCTCGTGGTAGGGCCAGCGCAGGACGTTGACGGCGACGCCCCCCTTTGCAGCCTGCTCCTCGCTCAGGCCCACGTGGGCGAGCTCGGGATCGGTGTAGGTGACCCAGGGCACGATCGCCTCGTTCACCTTTGCCGGCAGCCGGAACAAGGCGCGTCGAACGACGATCCCGGCGTGGTAGTTGGCGACATGGGTGAACTGCAGGCCGCCGGTCACGTCGCCGATGGCGAACACACGCCGGTTCGACGTGCGCAGTCCGCGGTCGACCTTGATTCCGCGCTTGTCGTATTTCACGCCCGCCGCCTCGAGATTGAGGTCACCCGTGTTCGGCTTGCGGCCGACGGCGAGCAGAACGTGGCTGCCCTCAACCGTCTCCATGCCGTTCCCGGTCGCTATGTGCACGCGCACGAAGCCCCGGCCGCCTTCCACGCGCTCGGCCCGCGCGCCTTCGCGGATCACGATCCCCTCGCTGCGCAGGTGCTTCAAGACGATGGCGGACAATTCCGGGTCGTCCTTGGGCAGGGCGCGCTCGGCCTCGAGCACAGTGATGAGGCTTCCGAGGCGGTGGTGGGCCTGCGCCATCTCGAGCCCGATCGGTCCGGCGCCGATGACGATCAGGTGCTCGAGCTTCGCTCCGTTGTCGAAGATCGACTCGTTGGTGAAATAGGCGACGCTGTCGAGGCCCGGGATCGGCGGCACGAGGGGTGAGGAGCCGGTGGCGATGACGAAGCGGCGCGCCTTGATGCGATGATCGCCGGCGACGACGGTCTTCTTGTCGACGAAGCGAGCGGCGGCCGGGATCACCCGCACGCCGAGGCCGGTGAAGCGCTCGACCGAGTCGTTGGGCTCGATGGCGGCGATCACGCCCTTCACGTGGTCGTGGACGGCGCCATAGTCGATCGTGGGCTCGATCCCCATGATCCCGAACTTCGTCGCCGTGCGCATGCCGTGCGCGCGCTTGGCCGCCGCAATCAGCGCCTTCGAGGGCACGCAGCCGTAGTTCAGGCAATCGCCACCCATCTTGTGCTTCTCGATGAGGACGACATCGCGGCCGAAAGCCGCCGCCGCCGCGGCGACCGAGAGCCCGCCCGAGCCCGCGCCGATGACGCAGAGGTCGGTCTCGATCGGCTCGGCCGCGATCGCCGTAGTGGCGGCTGCCGGATTATGAGCCTCGCGCGTCGCGGGTCCGGGATGCGCCATGTCGTTTGCTCCAGGCTTTCAAGGCAACGGGGATGAGGGCGACGAGACCGAGTAGGGCGAAGGTGATGAGAATCTCCTTGGTCACCAGCGCGGAAGGGTCAAACGTATAGGTGCATCGCGTCTCCACCGTGGCGGGGGCCTCTGCCACGCACTGCTTGTAGGCAGCATTCTGGGCCTCGACGACGTGACCTAGGCTCGAGCCAGCGATCGAGAAAACCACCGTTGCGGGAATGATGCCGAGCCCGGTTCCGAGAACGAAGGTCCCGAGCGGCACGCCGAGAAGGGCCGGCGCGAGGTTGACGATAAAGAACGGAAAAGCCGGAACGAGGCGCAGGAAGAGGAGATAGCTCAGCGCATTCTCCTGAAAGCCGTCGCGCAGCTTCGAGAGCCAGGGGCCCGCCTTGGCCGCAAGCGCCGCTCCGAGCGTCGTCTTGGCGATCATGAAGATGATCGCCGCGCCGGCCGTGGCCGCGATCACGGTCGCGGGCGCGCCGATCTGCCAGCCGAACAGCAACCCGCCCGCGAGCGTCATGATCAGCGCGCCGGGGAGCGACAGGGCGACGACCGCGATGTAGGCGGCGACATAGATGAAAAGCGAAGCGAGGAGGTTCTCGGAGATGAAGGCCTTGAAGGCCTCGTAGTTGAGGCCGATCGTCTTGAACGACAGGAGCTTGTGCCAGCCCGTCGCGAAGGCTAGCGCCATGAGCGCGACGAGGATCGCAAGCGGAAGCCAGCGCTTGAGCGCGCTCCCTTTGCGGCCGGTCGTTCCCGTTTCGTCGCTCGGCCTCATCGCTGACCTCGGCTGGCTCCACTTGCCAATGGACGACACGCCATCGGCCTGCGTCACGGTCCGAGAGCGTGGCGTGCGCGTGAGCTACGAGGCTCCGGTTGCAGAGTTTCGCCGCCCCGCCCTTCGTTGACTTGCACCTTGCCACCTCTTATAAGCCCCGTCGATCCGGGAGGCGTCGAGCGCAGGCCGTTATGTCGGCTGCCGGCCGCCGGGAGCACCCGCAGCGGAGTTCGCGACGTGAAACGCACTTACCAACCGAGCAAGCTCGTTCGCAAACGCCGTCACGGCTTCCGCAAGCGGATGCAGACGCCGGGGGGCGCGAAAGTGGTGGCCCGGCGCCGCTCCAAGGGCAGGAAGCGCCTGTCCGCCTGAGGCGGCACGAAGGCTCGTTGTCCCGGGCTCGCAGCATTTTTGGCTTATCGGTGGCGCTCCACACCCTCAAGAAGCGAGCGGAGTTTTTGCGAGTGCGAGGGGGCGCGCGGTGCGCTACGCCAGCGTTCGTAATGGAATCGAAGCCGCAGGTTGAGGACGGCGGTCCGGTGGTGGGACCCCGGTTCGGGTTTACGGTAACGAAGGCGGTCGGAACGGCGGTCGTCAGAAACCGCATCCGGCGGCGGCTCAAAGCCGCAGTCACGGCGCTCGCGGAGAGGTGCGCGAGCGCCGGACATGACTACGTACTGATCGCGCGGGTGGCTGCACTCAAAAGACCGTTCGTCGACCTCAAGAAAGACCTTGAACGGGCGTTCCAAGGCGTGCATCACCCCTCGGAACCGAAACGGCGGATCCGCAACCGGTGAGGCGGCGTTCATCCGAGGCCCCGATGCAAAGCCAGCGACCCGACGACAACAACAATAATAATCTGCTGATAGCAGTTATCCTCTCGATGGCGGTCATGCTCGGCTGGCAGTTCTTCTATGCCGGGCCGCAGATGAAGGCGCAGCAGGAGAAGGCGGCCCGCGAGCGGCAGATCGCAGCCGAGAAGACAGCTCCCGGCAAGGAGGGCGAAGCTCTGACGCGCGATTCGAGCCGTCCGAGCTTAGTGCCGGCGATTGCTGCCGCGCCAACGCGCGCAGAAGCGCTCGCGCGCTCCCCGTCGCGCATCGCCATCGACACGCCCTCGCTCAAGGGCTCGATCAATCTCAAAGGCGGTCTCATCGACGACCTCGTGCTCGAGAAGTACCGGGAGACGGTCGATCCCAAGAGCCCGCACGTGGTCCTGTTCTCGCCTCCGGATGCGCCCGGCGCCTATTTCGCGAAATACGGCTGGGCGCCCCCTCAGGGCGCCGACGTGAAGGTTCCCGATGCGGAGACGCTTTGGCAGGCGGACTCGAGCGGTCCGCTCACGCCCTCCTCGCCCGTGCGGCTCTCGTGGGACAATGGGCAGGGGCTCCTCTTTTCGAGGACGATCGCCATCGACGACGACTACATGATGACGATTACGCAGGAGGTCCAGAACAAGACGAGCGGCGCGGTGGCCTTGTCGCCCTACGCGCGCCTGTTTCGCCTGGGTAAGCCGCACACCTCAGGCTATTCGATCCTGCATGAAGGTCTCCTCGGCGTGCCAGGCGAGGAGAGTCTTCAGGAGATCACCTACTCGGGGGCGGAAGAGGAGCCGCCGAAGTCGTTCAGCGGAAAGACCGGCGGCTGGCTCGGCATTACCGACAAATATTGGGCAGCCGCGCTCATTCCGGACCAGAAGGCCGTCTACAACGCAACCTTTGAAGGTCACAAGGCGGAGGGCGGCCGGCGCGAGGCCTATCTCGTCGAGTACGAGCTGGCGCCCGTCGTGGTCCCGGCGGGCGGCGGCGAGACTGTCGAGGGCCGCTTGTTCGCGGGCGCCAAGCAGGTCAAGGTCGTCGAAGGCTACGAAGCCACTTATGGGATCAAGAATTTCTGGCTGCTGATCGACTGGGGATGGTTCCGGCCGATCACGCGCCCGCTCTACTATCTTCTCGACTGGCTGTACGGCATTCTCGGTAATTTCGGTCTCGCTATTCTGGCCGTGACCGTGCTCGTCAAGGCTGCGTTCTTCCCGCTCGCCAACAAGAGCTACGAGAGCATGGCGAAGATGAAGAAGCTGCAGCCGCAGATGGAGGAGCTGCGCGAGCGCTTCAAGGACGACAAGGCGAAGCAGCAGCAGGAGCTCATGGAGCTCTACAAGAAGGAGAAGATCAATCCTCTGGCCGGTTGCTTGCCGATCCTGATCCAGATCCCCGTTTTCTTTGCTCTCTACAAGGTGCTGTTCGTGTCGATCGACATGCGCCACGCCCCCTTCTACGGCTGGATCAGGGACCTTTCCGCGCCCGATCCCACAACTCTCTTCAATCTGTTCGGGCTCCTGCCGTTTACGCCGCCCGAGTTCCTCCATATCGGGGCCTGGCCGATCATCATGGGGCTCACGATGTGGGTGCAAATGCAGCTCAACCCGCCACAACCCGACCCGGTCCAGCAGCAGATCTTCTCTTGGATGCCGCTCCTCTTCACGTTCCTCTTAGCGACATTCCCAGCCGGTCTCGTCATCTACTGGGCCTGGAACAACGTGCTGTCGGTCGCCCAGCAGTGGTACATCACGCGCAAGCAGGGGGCGCAGATCCACCTGTTCGACAATCTGGAACGAACGCTTGCCCCGGTCGCCCGCCTCCTCGGGCTCAAGCGTGAGCAGAAGAACTGAGGCGGAGTCCCGAGTCCTTTCGCCCGATGGCCCAGCTTTTCTCGCCCGAGGACCTCGCCCGCGGAGAGCGGCTGTTTGCCGGGCCCTGGCGTTTCGTCACGACGGTCGTCGACCCCGAGGGTCTGTCGCCACCGCGCGGCCCCGAAGCAGCATTCGCCGGGCGCTCGAACGTCGGCAAATCGAGCCTCCTCAACGCGCTTGCGTGTCAAAAGGGCCTCGCGCGCACCTCGAACACGCCGGGGCGGACTCAGGCCCTCAACTATTTTGCCCCTCCCGACAGCTCTCTCCTTCTCGTCGACATGCCGGGCTACGGCTTCGCCAAAGCGCCAAAGGAGATGGTCGAGGCCTGGGGCCGGCTCATCCGCGCCTATCTCTCTAGTCGCCCGACGCTGCGCCGCGTGTTCCTCCTCGTCGATGCCCGCCACGGCTTGAAGCCGGCGGATCATGAGATGTTGCGCCTTCTCGACGCTGCCGCGGTGTCATATCAGGTGGTGCTCACCAAGGCCGACAAGGTCGCCGCGCAGAGCCTCGAGGGGTCGATCGGCGGGATCGAGGACGAGCTTCGGCCCCACCCGGCGGCGCTCCCCGATGTGCTTGCGACGTCGGCCGAGACCGGCACGGGCCTCGCGGAATTGCGCGCAGAGCTGGCGCGCCTGACAGAGAGGTAGGCTCCGCCTCTCAATCGACAGACTGTTGGCGTCCCCTCGCGCCGCTTCGATTCCTGCTACCTCGCGAACGGGGGGTACGGGAGGTATAAGAGCACGCGGCCCAGGGCGCAGAGCCGCTGGGGCCAACGATAACAAGGGGGAGCCCGCTCCTTGCCAAAAGAGCAGCGAAAGCCCGCCGCAGCCGAGGCCGACAGTCGCATCGCGCCCGATCCCTTTGCGGCCGTGCTCCCCGCCCTTGCGGCGCTCGGCGCCATCTCGTCGATTGCCACCATCAACTGGGCGGGCCGCGAGCGCACGCCCGAGCGCACGCGCGCGCGGCGCAAGGCCACGTCCGCATTGCGCGAACTCGAGACGTGCTGTCTCGGACTCACCCAGATCTTCGTGCGCTTCCAGCGCAACCCGAAGCTGTTCGCCGGCGAGGGCGGCCAAATATCATCGCCGCTCAAGTTCGGGGTCCACGGGCCGCGCGTCAGCGGCGACGCGGGTCGTCTTTATCAGCAGCTCATGAACGACGTGGCGTCCATGCTCGTGCTTGCGGCCCAGAGCGCCTTCGATGTGATGTGCGCGGTCGAGGACGGGGAGATCAACGCGCCCGAAGCCGTCTACTTCGGATTCGGGGACTGCCAGGACCGGCTGAACAAGCTCATACAGAACCGCGCCACGCTGAAGGGCTCCGTCGACACCGGGGCCGAGGTCGCCGAGCGCCTGACGGGCCTCGTGCGCGAGCTCAAGAAGCACCGCCTCGACTGATGCCGGGCGCCCGCGCGTCGCCGGGTCGCGTCCCCCGGCCGGCCCCCCGACGGTCGTTGACAGCCAACTCCCGAGGCGACAAGTGTGGGAGCCGGGTCCCCGGTTCGCTCGCGCAAAGGAAAGCCGCCACGCCATGGTCCAGCTCACGCTCCCCAAGAACTCGAGGATCGAGACCGGCAAGACGTGGAACTCGCCGGGTCTCAAGGGAAAGTGGCGTGAATTCCGCATCTACCGCTGGAATCCCGACGACGGACGCAACCCTCGCCTCGACACCTATTGGATCGACGAGGAGAGCTGCGGGCCGATGGTTCTCGACGCGCTCATCAAGATCAAAAACGAGATCGACCCGACGCTGACGTTCCGGCGCTCCTGCCGCGAGGGCATCTGCGGCTCCTGCGCCATGAACATGAGCGGCACCAACGACCTAGCCTGCCTGCGGTCGCTCGACGAATCGTCGGGCGCCATCTCCGTCTACCCGCTGCCCCATCTGGAGGTCATCAAGGACCTCGTTCCCGATCTCACGCACTTTTATGCCCAGCACCGGCTCATCGAGCCCTGGCTCAAGACCGATACGGCGCCTCCCCCCAAGGAGTGGAAGCAGTCGCGCGAGGACCGGGCCAAGCTCGACGGCCTCTACGAGTGCATTCTCTGCGCCTGCTGCTCGACCTCGTGCCCGAGCTACTGGTGGAACTCGGATCGATATCTAGGGCCTGCGATCCTGCTCCAGGCCTATAGGTGGGTGGCCGACTCCCGCGACGAGGCGACGGGCGAGCGTCTCGATGCGCTTGAGGACCCGTTCCGTCTTTATCGCTGCCATACCATCATGAACTGCGTGAAGGCGTGCCCCAAGGAGCTGAGCCCGGCCAAGGCGATCGCCGATCTGAAGAAGCTCATGGTCGAGCGCCGCGTGTAGGGGGCGAGAAGCGCGGGTCCGCCTTGCCGGCGGAGGGCGCGGTCCTAATCGGGACCCGTTAGAGTGGAGAGTATGCGTGCTGGATCATATCGGTTTCCCCGTCGTCGATTTCGAGCGATCGAAGGCCTTTTACACAAAGGTCCTGGAGCCGCTCGGCTATGTGCTCCTGCGCCATGTCGATCTTTCCGATGAGGCCGGTCCCGGCGGCTATGCCGGTTTCGGCGCCGAACGGCCCCAGTTCTGGATTGGCACGGGAATTCCGATTACCGGGCGGCTGCACGTCGCATTCATGGCCAGAAACCGCTCTCTTGTCCGGGCTTTTTACGACGCGGCGCTGGCAGCGGGCGGCAAGGACAATGGGCCTCCGGGTCTGAGACCCCATTATCACGCCAATTATTACGGGGCTTTCGTGCTCGATCCGGACGGTCACAACGTGGAAGCGGTCTGCCACGAACCGTTGACCGAATAGGAGCTCGCCGGGAACTCCAAAATGAAAAAAGACCGACGGCGCATCTCGCAGCCATCGGTCTTTGAAAACGGGAGAAGCGTGTCTATGAAGAGCCGTTCCGCTCCCGGTGCCCAGCCGGGAGGGATCGACGCAGCCGCTTACGCGGCCTTCCGCTTCTTCGCCTTCGACGCCGGCTTGCGCGCGGCAGTCTTGCGGGCCGGCTTCTTGGCCTTCCGCGCAGCGGACTTCTTCGTCATCTTAGCCATTGGTCTCTCTCTCGATTAAGAGTTCGAATCATTTCGAACAAAAAAATCATGAGCAAATTCGTGCAATTTGTTGACAGGTAAAGTGAAGTCGCGGCGCGGAAAATTCAGCATTTGGATAAAAGTGTTGCGCGAACGCCTCAATTTCCTTGTCATTCTCGTGAGCTAGAGCGCTTTCGGAATTCTGAGAATGAGCAAGAGTGTGCGTCCGTGTTGGAAACGCAAACGTAACGGCAAGCGAGCCGCGCAAGTCGAAAACAATGCCGCCCTTCCTTCAAAGGTAATTGTCTCGCAGGCGCGTGCGCCCGTTGCGGCGCAAACGGTTTCATGCGGCCTTTTCGGCCCGTCGATCGAGATCGAAAACTGCCATCATGAAGCCGACGCGGTCTTCCACCGCCTCGGCGAGGATCGAAAAGTAATTCGGCTCATCCGGAACGATCTGGCCGACCACTTCGCCGTATTCAAAATTCAGCTCGGCATCGTATTTTCGCGCAATGGCCTGCATTTTGGCGTTCTCGGCGAGGCAGCTCATGTAGAGGAGACGCACGCCTCGGTTGCGCGCAGTGCGGATGATGCGGCCCATGAGCTCGCTACCGATCCCGTGGTCCTGGTAGGGCGCCTCGACGGAAAAGGCGGCCTCCGCCTCGAGCCCCCAGCGGTCGCCGAGCTTCTTGAGCTCGGCTGCGGCTCGTACCTCGCCCTCCTCGACAAAAGCGAAGACGATCGAGCCGAGCTCGCCCATGCGGGCGGCATAGTCCTCTATGAAGCTGTCGGAGACGCCGTGCGCAAACCGCAGACGCCGGCTCGCTTTGTCGAGCCGCAGCAGGTGGTCGCGAAACTTGGCGCTGTCCTGGGGCCATAGCTTGCGAAAGCTCCCCGCGAGGTTTCGATGCTCACTCATGATCACTCCTCCGCATCCGGTCCGCCGTGGACGCGCCTCGACGTCTACAGCGGATATCCTGGAGCCGCCGATGCCCCCTGTGCCTTACTAACTGGTGTACCATTGTGCAACGCACAATACGCTATTAAGTGGCGAAAATTTAAGGCGATTGTGACTTTAACCTAACAGTCCCGGCTAGGCCGCTGCTGCAGCGCGAGATTCTTCCGGTCATACGCCGACGAAGACCGCCGAACCGACCGGCGGCATTGAGTTCGCGCCGGGGCTCCGCCGATGGCGGGCCCCGCCTGGGTTATCTCTCAGAGCGCCGCGTGGAGGGGCCGAAATCGCATAGCGGCCAGCGCAGAACTTCCAGCTCGTCGGGCGCATGCTTTCTGGTAGAGGTCTAGCCGGTCGTGCGGGGGCGGGGCGATGAGGGGACGCGTTGTCGGTCAATATGACGAGTGGGTCCGTCTTGGCGAAATCGAGCCGGACCGGGTCCAGAGGGATGCGGCGCTCCGGCTGGACGCGCTCGCCGAAGACCTCGCGGGATGGCGTCCGTTGCGCGCCGGGTTTCTATCCGTGTTTCGGCGGTCGCCGAGCGCGGCTCCGCGCGGGGTCTACATTCATGGCGCCGTCGGGCGGGGCAAGACGATGCTCATGGACCTCTTCTTCGAGGCCGCCGACATCGCTCCGAAGCGCCGCGTGCATTTCCACGAGTTCATGGCCGAGGTTCACGAGCGCATCGCCCGCGGGCGCGCCACGACCGACGGCGACCCCATTCCCTTCGTCGCAACGGAGATTTCGGCCGGCGCCGGTCTGCTCTGCTTCGACGAGCTGACCGTGACCGACATCGCCGACGCCATGATCCTGGCGCGCCTGCTCAAGGGCCTTTTCGAGCGCGGCGTGGTCATGGTCGCCACCTCCAATGCCGCCCCAGGCAGGCTCTATTGGAACGGGCTCAATCGCGGGCTTTTTCTGCCCGCGATCGCCCTAATCGAGAAGCATCTCGACGTCGTCGAGCTCAACGCGGCCAAGGACTTCAGGCTCGACAAGCTTAGCGGCCGACAACTCTATTTCACACCCATCGACGAGCGGGCTCGGGCCGGTCTCGAGGACCACTGGCAGCGGCTCACCGGCCATCATCCCCCCGCGCCCACGGCCCTCGAGGTGAAGGGTCGCCAGGTCCAGGTGCCGCACGCCGCCATGGGCGTCGCGCGCTTCTCGTTCGCCGACCTCTGCGAAAGGCCGCTCGGCGCGCTCGACTACCTCCACATCGCCCACGCGTTTCACACGGTTCTGATCGACGGAATTCCCGTGCTCGCGCCGTCCCGGCGCAACGAGGCGCGCCGGCTCGCTACCCTCGTCGATACGCTCTACGACAGCGGTGTCTGCCTCATCGTCTCGGCGGAGGCCGAGCCGCGGCTCCTTTACCCCGAAGGCGACGGCGCCACGCTCTTCGAGCGCACCGCCTCACGCCTCACGGAGATGCGCAGCGAGGCCTATCTCGAGGGACGGTCGAAGAGCAGAGCGTTGTGCGCGGGATGACGAGAAAACTCTTCAGCAGGCTTGAGCCTCCAACCTTTTCGGCTTACGAAAAGGCCCACTTTCGGTCCTGCGCGTGCGAAACGAGGCCCTCGGATCGCCCGCCCTCCCAGAGTTGGTTCCAACATCCGCGAGCCCCGGCGAGGGCTCGGCACACGAGGAGATTGTATTTATGGCGCGTACCAAGATCGCGTTGATCGGCGGCGGTATGATCGGCGGCACGCTCGCCCACCTGATCGGGCTCAAGGAGCTCGGCGACGTGGTCATCTTCGACATCATGGACGGCTTGCCCCAGGGCAAGGCCCTCGATATCGCCCAGTCGGGCGCCGTCGACGGTTTCGACTGCAACCTGAAGGGCACCAACGCCTACGCCGACATCGAGGGTGCCAACGTCTGCATCGTGACGGCGGGCGTGCCTCGCAAGCCCGGCATGAGCCGCGACGATCTCATCGGCATCAACTTGAAGGTGATGGAGCAGGTCGGCGCCGGCATCCGCAAGTATGCGCCCTCCGCCTTCGTCATCGTCATCACCAACCCGCTCGATGCCATGGTGTGGTGCCTGCAAAAGGCATCGGGTCTGCCGCGCAACATGGTGATCGGCATGGCGGGCGTGCTCGATACCTCCCGTTTCCGCCACTTCCTCGCCGAAGAGTTCCGCGTCTCCATCGAGGACGTCTCGGCGTTCGTGCTCGGCGGCCACGGCGACGACATGGTGCCGCTCGTGCGCTACTCGACGGTGGGCGGCGTGCCGCTCCCGGACCTCGTCAAGATGGGCTGGATCCGCCAGGACCGTCTCGATCAGATCGTCGACCGCACGCGGAAGGGCGGCGGCGAGATCGTGGCCCTCCTCAAGACGGGCTCGGCCTACTACGCGCCTGCGGCCTCGGCCATCGCCATGGCCGAGAGCTATCTCAAGGACAAGAAGCGGGTGCTTCCCTGCGCCGCCTACCTCAACGGCGAGTACGGCGTCAAAGGCCTCTACGTGGGCGTGCCGGTGATCATCGGCGCGGGCGGTGCCGAGCGGGTCATCGAGATTGACTTGAACTCGGCCGAGCGCTCCATGCTCATGAAGTCGATCGAATCCGTCAAAGGGCTGGTCGAGGCGTGCGTGAAGATCAACCCGCAGCTCGCGGCGTAGCAGATGGTTCCCTCTCCCCGCTATTGCGGGGGCCCATGAAGGATGGGGGAGAGGGGGAAGGGACCAAACCGGGGCACCCATGAACATTCACGAGCATCAAGCAAAGGACCTTCTGGGTGCCTACGGGATCGTCGTACCGAGCGGTCTCGTCGCCTTCTCCGCGGCCGAGGCCGTCGCGGCCGCCGGCAAACTCAAGGGGGCTCCCTGGATCGTCAAGGCGCAGATCCACGCGGGGGGCCGCGGCAAGGGCCGGTTCAAGGAGAAGGAGGCGGGCGAGAAGGGCGGCGTGCGAATCGCCGGATCGGTCGACGAGGTGAAAATCCATGCCACCGAAATGCTCGGCCGCACGCTAGTCACCGTGCAGACGGGAGCCCAAGGACGCGTGGTGAACAGGATCTATATCACTGAAGCCTGCGCCATCGGCCGCGAGCTCTACCTGTCGGCACTCGTCGACCGCGGCTCCTCGCGCGTCGCCTTCATCGCCTCGACCGAGGGCGGCGTCGACATCGAGAAGGTTGCCCACGAGACGCCCGACAAGATCCTCACCATGACGATCGACCCGGCGACCGGCTACCAGCCCTTTCACGGCCGCAAGCTCGCCGCCGCCCTGGGGCTCACCGGCGACCTCGCCAAGCAGTGCTCCAAGATGGCCGCCGGCCTCTACCGCATGATGATCGAGAAGGACATGAGCCTGCTCGAGATCAACCCGCTGGTGGTGACGAAGGACGGCCAGCTCGTGTGCCTCGACGCCAAGATGAACTTCGACGGCAACGCGCTCGTGCGCCATCCCGAGATCGCGGTGCTGCGCGACGAAGGCGAGGAGGACCCGATGGAGATCGAGGCCTCGCGCCACGACCTCTCCTACGTCAAGCTGGACGGCACGATCGGATGCATGGTCAACGGCGCCGGGCTCGCCATGGCGACCATGGACATCATCAAGCTCTACGGTGCGGAGCCGGCAAACTTCCTCGACGTGGGCGGCGGCGCGTCGAAGGAGAAGGTCGAGGCGGCCTTCAAGATCATTCTCTCGGACCCGGCTGTCAAAGGCATTCTGGTCAACATTTTCGGCGGCATCATGCGTTGCGATATCATCGCTGAAGGTATCATCGCCGCCGCCAAGGAGATGCACATCGAGGTGCCCCTCGTCGTGCGGCTCGAGGGCACCAACGTGGAGTTCGGCCGGGAGATCCTCGCCAGGAGCGGCTTGAAGATCACGCCCGCCGACGATCTCGGCGATGCGGCGCGCAAGATCGTCAAGGCGGTGAAGGGGTCTTTGTCGTGACGGCGGCCGCATCGACGATGGTTGGCGAGGGGGGATGACATGTCGGTCCTGATTGACAAGTCGACGCGCGTCATCTGCCAGGGGATGACCGGCAGCCAGGGCACGTTTCACACGAAGCAGGCTCGCGCCTACGGCACCGCGGTCGTGGGCGGGGTCGCGCCGGGCAAGGGCGGGAGCAAGCCCGCCGATCCCGAGCTTGCCGATCTCCCCCTGTTCGAGACCGTGCTCGAGGCTAAAAAGGCCACCGGCGCCACTGCGACCGCAATCTACGTGCCGCCCCTCTTTGCCGCCGACGCGATCCTCGAGGCCATCGACGCCGAGATGGAGCTCATCGTTTGCATCACCGAAGGCATCCCCGTGATGGACATGGTCCGCGTGAAGCGCGCGCTTCAGGGCTCGAGGTCGCGCCTCATCGGCCCCAACTGCCCGGGCGTGCTGACGCCGGGGGAATGCAAAATCGGCATCATGCCGGGGAACATCTTCCTCAAGGGCTCGGTCGGGATCGTCTCGCGCTCGGGCACCCTCACCTACGAGGCGGTCAAGCAGACGAGCGACGCCGGCCTCGGCCAGACGACGGCGGTCGGCATCGGTGGCGACCCCATCAAGGGCACCGAGTTCATCGACGTTCTCGAACTCTTCCTTGCCGACCCGGCTACCCAATCCATGATCATGATCGGCGAGATCGGCGGCGCGGCGGAGGAGGAGGCCGCGGACTTTCTCCTTGCCGAGGCCAAGAAGGGCCGCAGAAAGCCGATGGCAGGCTTCATCGCCGGCCTCACCGCTCCGCCGGGACGGCGCATGGGGCACGCCGGCGCCATCATCTCCGGTGGCAAGGGGCGCGCCGAGGACAAGGTCGAGGCCATGCGCCGCGCCGGGGTCGCCATTGCCGACAGCCCGGCTACGCTGGGGACTACTCTCGCCGAGGTCTTAAAAGCATTGTGATGGAGCACTAGCTTACTTGAGTTGTAAGGGGCGCGTGAATAAGCCCTTCCCACGGGAGAGAAACGCCTCTTGTGCTGGCGCCGACGCCGGCAAGAATGGGATTTCGCATGTCACGCCAAGTTCGCAACGAGCAATTTCTCCGCACCTCATTCCTCAACGGCGTTAACGCCGCCTACGTCGAGGACATGCAGGCCCAGTACGAGAAGAACCCCGGGTCCGTCACCGACGAGTGGCGGCACTTTTTCGAGAGCCTCAAGGAGGAGCAGGCGCGCTGGGTCGCCGACGAGCATTCCGAGCGCCACGTGACGGCGAGAGAGCCCTCGTGGGCCCGCCCGCTCGCCGAGATTCAAGGCGCGAACGGCGATCTCGTCGCGGCGCTGACCGGGGACTACGGAGAGACCGAACGCGGGCTCAGGGACAGGCTCGAGGCGCACGCGTTCGCGTCCGGGTTCGAGATGTCGCCCGCAGTCTCGCTGCGCGCCATCCAGGACAGCATTCGCGCGATCATGATCATCCGCGCCTATCGCGTGATGGGTCATCTCGCGGCCGACCTCGATCCCCTGGGGCTCGCCGAGCGCCGTGTGCACCGCGAGCTCAAGCCCGAGACCTACGGCTTCACTGACGCCGACCTCGACCGGCCGATCTTCATCGACCGCTACCTCGGCCTCGAGACGGCGAGCATCCGCCAGATCCTGAAGATCCTGCGCCGCACCTACTGCCGCAAGATCGGCTTCCAGTTCATGCACATCACGTCGCCGGCGCAGAAGTCGTGGATCCAGCAGCGGATCGAGGGCGCGGAGAAGGACATAACCTTCACGCGCGAGGGCAAGCGCGCGATCCTGAACAAGCTCATCGAAGGGGAGACCTTCGAGCGGTTCGCCGACGTGAAATACACGGGCACCAAGCGCTTCGGCCTCGACGGCGCCGAGTCGATGATCCCGGCCCTCGAGCAGATCATCAAGCGCGGCGGCGCGCTTGGCGTCAAAGAGATCGTCATCGGCATGGCGCATCGCGGGCGGCTCAACGTGCTCGGCAACGTCATGGCCAAGCCATTCCGAGCGATCTTCAACGAGTTCAAGGGCGGCTCGTTCAAGCCCGACGACGTCGAAGGCTCGGGGGACGTCAAGTACCACCTGGGCGCGTCCTCGGACCGGGAGTTCGACCGCAACACGGTGCACCTCTCCCTCACCGCCAATCCCTCCCATCTCGAAATCGTCGATCCCGTCGTGCTGGGCAAGGTGCGCGCCAAGCAGGATCAGCACGGGTGCGAGGCGGGCGAGCGCACGCCCGTGATGCCGCTCCTCATCCATGGCGATGCGGCCTTCGCCGGGCAGGGCGTGGTCGCCGAGTGCTTCGGGCTTTCGGGGCTCAAGGGCCACCGCACCGGCGGCTCGATCCACTTCATCATCAACAACCAGATCGGCTTCACCACCAACCCACGCTACTCGCGCTCCTCGCCCTACTGCTCGGACATGGCGCGCATGATCGAGGCGCCGATTTTCCACGTCAACGGCGACGATCCGGAGGCCGTGGTCCACGTCGCCAAGGTCGCGACCGAGTTCCGCCAGAAGTTCCAGAAGCCGGTCGTCATCGACATGTTCTGCTACCGGCGCTTCGGCCACAACGAGAGCGACGAGCCGGCGTTCACCCAGCCGCTGATGTATCAGCGCATCCGCGAGCATCCGAGCGTCGTCGAGATCTATGCCAAGCAGCTGACCGAGGAAGGCGTCGTCACGGTGGAGGACGTGGACGCGATGAAGGCTGCGTTCCGCGTCCGCCTGGAGTCGGAGGTCGCGGCAGCCGAGAGCTATAAGCCTAACAAGGCCGACTGGCTCGACGGGCGCTGGTCGGGGGTGAGCCTCGCCGAGGGAGACGAGCGGCGCGGGAACACGGGGGTCTCACTCGAGACGCTGCGCGAGATCGGCCGCCGGATCACGACGCTGCCGTCTGATTTCACACCCCATAAAACGATCGTGCGGCTGTTCGAGCGTCGCCGCGAGATGATCGCCAGCGGCGTCGGGCTCGACTGGGCGACGGCCGAGCATCTGGCTTTCGGCACGCTCGTCTCCGAGGGGTTTCCGGTCCGCCTTTCGGGGCAGGACTGCGAGCGCGGGACGTTCTCGCAGCGCCACGCCGTCCTGATCGACCAGGAGAACGAACGCCGCTACACGCCACTCAAGCACGTGGCGCCCGACCAGGCGCGTTTCGAGGTCATCAACTCGATGCTGTCCGAGGAGGCCGTGCTCGGCTTCGAGTACGGCTATTCGCTCGCCGAGCCGAACGCGCTCGTCGCCTGGGAAGCCCAGTTCGGCGACTTCGCCAACGGCGCCCAGGTCGTGTTTGACCAGTTCATTTCGTCGGCGGAGCGCAAGTGGCTCCGAATGTCCGGCCTCGTTTGCCTGCTGCCGCATGGCTACGAGGGGCAGGGGCCGGAGCACTCCTCGGCCAGGCTCGAACGTTTCCTGCAGCTTTGCGCGGAGGACAACTGGCAGGTGGCGAACTGCACCACGCCGGCCAACTACTTCCACATCCTGCGCCGGCAGCTGCACCGCGACTTCCGCAAGCCCCTGATCCTCATGACGCCGAAGTCGCTCCTGCGCCACAAGAGGGTCACCTCGCGTCTCGACGAGCTCGGGCCCGGGACGACCTTCCACCGCGTGCTTTGGGACGACGCGCAGTTGCTCGCCAACGAAAAGATCAAGCTCGTACCCGACGACAAGATCCGCCGCGTGGTGATGTGCTCCGGCAAGGTCTACTATGACCTCTACGAGGCGCGCGAGGCGCAGGGGATCGACAACGTCTATATCCTGCGCGTCGAGCAGCTCTATCCGTTCCCGGCGCGTGCCCTCATTCATGAGCTCTCCCGGTTCAGTCAGGCTGATCTCGTCTGGTGCCAGGAGGAGCCGCGCAACATGGGCGCGTGGAGCTTCATCGAGCCGCTCTTGGAGTGGGTGCTCGATCACATGCCGCGCGGGCGACAGCCCATACGCTATGCGGGGCGCCCGGGATCGGCGTCGACGGCGACGGGGCTCCTGTCACGGCACCTCCAGGAGCAGAAGGCGCTTGTGAACGAAGCCTTGAACGGGTGAGACTTCTCGCTCTGCGGCGAACGAAAGAGGGTGAGGCGAGCAAATGGGGATCGAAATCCGCGTTCCGACGCTGGGCGAGTCCGTTACCGAGGCGACCGTCGGCAAGTGGTTCAAGAAGCCCGGCGACATCGTCAAGGTCGATGAGCCGCTCGTCGAGCTCGAGACCGACAAGGTGACCGTCGAGGTGCCGGCTCCGACTTCGGGCGTCCTCGCCGAGATCAAGGTCGAGAAGGGCGCGACCGTCGCGATCGGGGCCGTTCTCGGCGCGCTCAAGGATAACGGCGCGGCGGCTGCGGCGGCCCCTGGGAAGGCGCGCGAGACCGAAGCCGCCCCAGAGCCGACGCCTCCGGCGGTACAGAAGCCCGAGCAGCCGACGGCTGAGCCGCGCCCTGCTGGCGCCAGCGCCATGCCGCCCGGTCCGGCCGCGCGCAAGATCATGGTGGAGTCCGATCTCGATCCGGGGGTGATCGCAGGATCGGGACGGCGCGGTCAGGTTCTCAAGGAGGACGCGGTAGCGGCGGCGCGCGATCAGAGGCCGGCGGCTCGCCCGCAGCCAGACGCGGATGGGGCCAAGGCAGCGCCGCATGCAGCCGCGCGGGATGGCCACATGCCGGTCCCGGTGCGCGACCTTCGGTTGCCGTCGACGGTCTCGGAATCTGCCCGCGAGGAGCGCGTGAAGATGACGCGCCTTCGCCAGACCATCGCGCTGCGCTTGAAGGAATCGCAGAATACGGCGGCGATGCTCACGACCTTCAACGACGCCGACATGGGCGCCGTGATGGCGCTGCGCGCTCAATACAAGGAGCTGTTCGAGCGCCGCCACGGCGTCAAGCTCGGCTTCATGGGGTTCTTCGTCAAGGCCTGCATCCAGGCCTTGAAGGAGATCCCGGCCGTCAACGCCGAGATCGACGGCGACGAGATCATCTACAAGAATTACTACCACATCGGCGTCGCGGTCGGGACCGATCGCGGGCTCGTCGTGCCGGTGCTGCGCGAGGCCGACCGAATGTCGATCGCCGAGATCGAGGCGCAGATCGCCGACTTCGGCAAGCGCGCGCGCGACGGCAAGCTCGGCATTGCCGACATGCAGGGCGGGACGTTCACGATCTCGAACGGCGGCGTTTACGGCTCGATGCTGTCGACGCCGATCCTCAACGCGCCTCAGTCGGGCATTCTCGGCATGCATCGGATCGAGGAGCGCGCCGTCGTCAAGAACGGCCAGATCGTCGCCCGGCCGATGATGTACCTCGCTCTCTCCTACGATCACCGTCTCGTCGACGGCAAGGAGGCGGTGACCTTCCTTTCGCGCGTCAAGGAGTGCATCGAGGACCCGCAGCGGTTCCTGCTGGAGCTTTGATCGCATGGCGGGCCCTTACGATCTGATCGTCATCGGTACGGGACCGGGCGGCTACGTCTGCGCGATCCGCGCCTCCCAGCTCGGCATGAAAGTCGCCGTCGTCGAGAAGCGCGCGACGCACGGCGGCACGTGCCTCAATGTGGGGTGCATCCCGTCGAAGGCGCTACTCCACGCCTCCGAGCGCTTCGATGAGGCCTCCCACGCGTTTGCCGCCATGGGCATCGGAGTCGCGCCGAAGCTCGACCTCTCGCGCATGCAGGCATTCAAGGACGAAGGCGTCAAAGGCAACGTCGACGGCGTCGCGTTCCTTTTGAAGAAAAATAAGATCGACAGCTACCATGGCACCGGACGGATCGCGGGCAACGGCCGGGTCGAGGTCACCTTCATCAACGGCGAGACGCAAACACTCGAAGCGCGCGCGATCGTCATCGCCACCGGGTCCGATGTCGCCCGCCTCCCGGGCATCGACATCGACGAGAAGACGGTCGTGTCGTCGACGGGGGCGCTGGCCCTCCCCGAGGTCCCCGCACGCCTGCTCGTCGTCGGCGCGGGCGTGATCGGCCTCGAGCTCGGCTCGGTGTGGCGCCGCCTCGGGTCCAAGGTCACCGTCGTCGAGTTTCTCGACCGTGTTCTTCCCGGCATGGACGGCGAGGTCGCGAGAGCCACCGAGCGCATCCTTGCCAAGCAGGGAATTGCCTTCCGCCTCGGCTCCAAAGTCACCGGCGTCGCCAAGACGAAGATCGGCCTTGCCGTCACCGTCGAGCCGGCGGGCGGCGGCGCGGCCGAGACGCTCGAGACCGACGTCATGCTGGTCGCGATCGGACGGGTGCCGATGACCGACGGCCTCGGCCTCGCGGAGGCGGGGGTCGCGCTCGACAACAAGAAGCGCATTATCGTCAACGGCCGCTTTGAAACCAACGTCTCGGGCATCTACGCCATCGGCGACGTGATCGACGGGCCGATGCTCGCCCACAAGGCCGAGGACGAAGGAATCGCGGTCGCGGAAATCCTCGCCGGCCAGGCGGGAAGCGTGAACCACGACGTGATCCCGAACGTGATCTACACGTTCCCTGAGATCGCCTCCGTCGGCAAGAGCGAGGAGGAGCTCAAGGCGGCGGGTATCGCCTACAACGTCGGCAAGTTCCCGTTCACCGCCAACGGCCGCGCCAAGGCGAACCGCACCACCGATGGCTTCGTGAAGATCCTCGCCGATGCCGCGACCGACCGCATTCTCGGCGTCCACATCGTCGGCGCGGCCGCGAGCGAGATGATCGCGGAAGCCGCCGTCCTCATGGAGTTCGGCGGCTCGTCCGAGGATCTGGCGCGAACCTGCCATGCGCACCCGACCTTGACGGAGGCCGTGAAGGAAGCGGCCCTCGCCGTCGACAAGCGCGCGATCCACATGTGATCATCCAGGCGTCGCGTGCCGTCGAGCCTGCCAGCGCCGGGCCGCGACGCCAGCCCAAATGGCCTCCACGACGCCGAACGGCCAGGCGCCCTGCAGGAAGCCGTAGACCGAGGCAAGCGCGCACGCGCCGGCAAAGGCAAGAATGTACCAGGCGCTTCGGTCCTCGAGGGCGTAGGTGACGAGCATCGCCGTCACGGCCGAGAGGCCGAAGAGGGTCAGGGCGTCCATCGCTGCAAGCATCCCTTGCCTCACGCGCGCGGGTGTGCGGCGTCGTATACGGCCAGCATGCGCTCGCGATCGACCTCCGTATAGACCTGCGTCGTCGAGAGCGAGGCGTGGCCCAGGAGCTCCTGAATCTGGCGCAGGTCGGCGCCGGCCGATAGGAGGTGGGTCGCGAACGAGTGCCGGAGCGCGTGAGGCGTCGCAGTTTCTGGCAGCCCGAGTGCGGTCCTCATGCGCGCGATGGTGAGCTGTAGGATGCGCGGGGAGAGCGGCCCGCCCTTGACCCCGACGAAGAGAGGTCCGTCGGGTTCGAGCGGGTAGGGGCACGCCGCGAGATAGCGCTCAATGGCCGCTTGGGTCACGGCTAGCACAGGCACCAGGCGCTCCTTGCCCCCTTTGCCCCGGATGCGCAGCACGTCGCGGCCGCCGACCGGCGCCTCGCGGCGCGTGAGGCCGAGCGCCTCCGAGATACGCAGGCCCGCTCCGTAGAGCAGCATCAGCGCCGCCGCATCGCGCAGACCGACCCAGCCTTCGCCGTTCTCCTCACCTGCTTCGATCACGGCACGGGCCTTCTCAATCGTGAGCGGCTTCGGGACCGAATGGGGAATGCGCGGCAGCCCGACCTGGTGTGCGGCTGCGACGGCAAGCCCTTCGCTGGTCTCGAGCCAGCGGAAGAACGACCTCAGGGCCGACATCGCGCGCGCGAGCGACCGGCCTGTCGTGCCAAGTCGCCGCCGCTCGGCCATGAACGCGCGGAAGGTCCTGATCTCGAGGCCGGCGAGGTCATGCCTTTGGGGTTCGCGGCCGACGCTCTTCTCTAGAAATGATAGGAACTGCGCGAGATCGCGCTCATAGGCGACAAGTGTTGCATGCGCATAGGCGCGCTCGTGGCCAAGGTGAGCGAGCCAGCGTGCGGCGAGGCCGCCGGCGTCGCCGCGGGTCGCTCCGGCTGGCGCGTCGCTGGTAGTCCCGCTCATATGGTCCCCTCAAACGATGAGCTTCGCGGCCCAAAGGTTAACAAAGTGTAAACGACTCGGGGGCCGGCACTAGATGATGTGCCCGGCGGCATACGATGATGCGGCCGGGCATTGCCTGTTGCCTGGTTCTGGCCACCAGCGCAATGTCGCCCTGTCACTTCTGGTGCCACTCATATGATGTGCGTGATGTGCGCTATCGAGGGAGAAATCTGCCGCCGCGGGAGGCTGCCGTGAGCGTCGCGCGAGGCGGCGGCGGGCGACCTCGGGATTGGCCGGCGCTGCGGCCGGCCGTGGCCGGCTTGAAAGCGTGGCTCGACGAGCACGGGCCCCACCTCGGCACCAATGCGCTGGCCGGCGTCGTCGCCTCGCTGCTGACCATAGCCTATTGCCTGTCGTTTAGCGCACTTCTGTTCCAGGGTGAGCTCAAGGGCGGGCTAGCCACCGGTCTCTGGGGCCTGCTCGTCGGCTCGGCGATCGCTGGTCTCTACGTGTCTCTGACAACGTCGATGCCGCCCGCCGAGGCGGGCCCCGACAACCCGGCCGTCGCGGTCCTGTCGGTGCTGGCGGCGACGGTCTCGGGCGAGGTCCTCGCTGGCGGCGGCAGCGCCGGCGAGGCCGTCGACTATGTCCTCCTCTCCTTCTCGCTTGCGACGCTGATCACCGGCATCGTTCTCTATCTCTCATCCATCGCCGTCGAAGCCGTGGCAGCGGGACATCAGGCGGCTATCTCGATAGAAAAATTTCTGCGGGGCGAGGCGCTTGCGGAGAACAGACCTGCCAAACCCGCAGGGAGCGACTGGAAGCCGATCCCGAAAAAGGTCGAGGTCGTGCCCCGTGCGAAGATGCCTGTGCTTCCGGCCGGAGAACGCAAGGGCAGTTACAAGGAAATCGAGCTGGGATTCAGCGAGGAGCAGGCCAAGGCCGAGGCGGCCCGTTGCGTGGACTGCGGCGGGTGCTGCGAGTGCAAGCTCTGTGTTAATGAATGCAAGGCCGGAGCCATTGACCATGAGATGACCGACAAAAAGGAGGCTTTCGACGTCGGCTCCATCATCATTGCCACGGGTTTCGATCCCATGAACCCCGCCAAGATGACCCAGTACGGCTACGGTAAATATCGGAACGTTTTTACCAACATCGAATTCGAGCGCCTTTCCAACGCCACCGGGCCGACAGCGGGCAAACTCAGGAAGAGGGATCTGAAAGATCCGCTGAAGTTCACGGACCCGCCGAAGAGCGTGGCGATTCTCCACTGCATCGGCAGCCGCGACCAGAATTACCATGAGTACTGCTCCCGCACCTGCTGCATGTACGCCCTCAAGTATGCGCACCTGCTGAAAGACAAATGCGGGCACGACACGGAGATTTACAACTTCTACATCGACATGCGCTGCTTCGGCAAGGGATACGAGGAGTTCTACAAGAAGGTGCAGGCCGAAGGAGTCAAGATGATCCGTGGTAAGGCCGGATCCATCACCGAGGATGGAAACGGCATCCTGACCGTCAAGGGGGAAGACACGCTTTCCAACCGCCTGATCGAGGTCAAGGTGGAGATGGTCATCCTCTGCACCGCAATGGAAGCGAGGCCGGATGCACCGGATGTCATGCGGAAGTTCGGCATAGGCATCGGTCAGGACGGATTCTTCCAGGAGGAGCATCCCAAATTGGCACCGGTGTCCACTCCGACGAGCGGAGTCTTCCTGGCAGGGACTTGCCAGGGACCGAAGGATATCCCGGACACGGTTGCCCAGGCAAAGGGAGCCGCGGGGGAATGCCTGGCGCTGAGCTCCGCGGGTGTGGTTGAGATCCCGCCCATGATATCCAGTATTGATCCTGACATATGCGTCGGGTGCCAACTCTGTGTCGGGCTCTGCGCCTATTCGGCCATTGAATTCAACCCCTATGCCGGAATCAGCGAGGTGAACAGTGCTGTCTGCAAAGGGTGTGGGGCCTGCGCAGGCGCCTGTCCGAGCGGCGCCGCCAAGGTGAAACACTTTACCGATAAACAGATCTTTTCGGAAATCGATGGGATCTTACTTCAACAAGGAGCTGGCCGATGAGCGAGTTTGAACCGAACATAGTGGCTTTTTTTTGTAATTGGTGCACCTTCACCGCGGCGGATCTTGCCGGCACTTCCCGCCTTGCTTACCCGCCCAACCTCAAGATCATCAGGGTGATGTGCAGCGGCATGGTGGATCCGAAATTCGTGATCAAGGCATTCGTGAACGGCGCGGATGGCGTCCTGATCGGCGGGTGTTGGCCCGGAGATTGTCATTACATCAACGGCAACCTGAAGGCACGGCGCCGAGTGGCGCTCCTCACGGAGGTGCTGAAGCAATATGGGATCGGGGAAGAGCGCCTCTGGCTTCGGTGGATCGCGGCCAGTGAGGGAACCATGCTGAAGGAAATTGCAGTGGACATGACTGCAAAACTGAAACAACTCGGACCAAGCCCCCTGGGGATCATGGGTCAAATGGCAGTTTGAAGACGAGGGAGATGAGAGAAAATGGCTAAATTCGCAAAATTGTCCTTTAAGAAAGACGAATTGAATAAGGAACTGTCCGGTTTCTTCAAAGGGATGCTTGAAAAAGGTGCAGTGGACGCCGTCCTTGTTCCCATGGCTCAGCCTAAGAAAGGGGTCCGGCTCACGCTCGTCACCTCTGCCGCCAATACCGCCCAGGTGGATCCTTTTGCCCCCATCGCTGCCGTAAGCGGTGCAAAAATCGCCTCATCCCTTACCTCGCGGCCCTCCGGCCGCAAGGTGGCGATGGTGTTGCGGCCGTGCGAGATCCGGGCGGTGATCGAACTCGCCAAATTGAAGCAGGTGAATCTTGATGACGTCCTGCTCATCGGTATGGATTGCTTCGGCCGCTATGAAAACACCGATTTCGCCAAATTCCAGGAAAAGGGAGGGACCTCCGAGTCCTTCCTGGAGAACGCCCAGGCCGGAAAGACCTCCACGCAGGATGTGGACATCATCGGCGCCTGCAAGATCTGTGAGTTCCCGACGGCGGAGAATGTGGACATGCGGTTGTGTGCCATAGGCGCGGGAAACGGCAGTGTCTTCATCGAGGCAGTAACCGAAAAAGGCGAGGAAGCTCTGAGAAAATCAGGTTTGAAGTCGGGCGATACTCCTGCCGGGAGGGACGAGGCAGTGAAGAAACTGGTGGCGGAGCGCACCGAAGCCAGGGATAAGAAACTTGATGAATATCGGAAGGACGTCAACAATTTTGAGGCCCTCGCCGAGAAACTCTCTGCCTGCGTCAACTGTTATAACTGCCGGGTCGCTTGCCCGGTCTGCTACTGTAAGGAATGTGTATTTGTTACGGACACCTTCCGGCACACGGGCGAGCAGTTCATGATGTGGGCGGACAAGGTCGGTATGCTGAAGATGCCTAACGACACCTTGTTCTATCATCTGACCCGCATGACCCACATGAGCCTTTTCTGTGTCGGTTGCGGCCAGTGTACGAGTGCGTGCCCGAACGGCATCGATCTCATGCCCTTGTTCAGGGCATGTGCCGATAAAACCCAAGCCCGATTCAACTACAAGGCAGGACGATCGGTCGAAGAAGAGCAGCCCATGGCCGGATTCAAGCCCGATGAGCTGGTCGAAGTGACCGGTCAGGTGAAATAGGAGCGTTATCATGTCTGAAAAGAAAATCGGCTCAGCTCTCGTGGTGGGGTCAGGGATCAGCGGCATCCGGTCGGCCCTGGATCTTGCAGAGACGGGATACCACGTCACACTCATCGACCGGGCCCCTCACCTGGGAGGCGTTCTCTCACAGCTGGACTATCAGTTTCCCACGGACCACTGCGGCATGTGCAAGATGCTTCCGCTGGTCGATCGGGACTCTTCTTCTCAGTTCTGCCTTCGCAAGGGGCTTTTTCATGAGAACATCGACATCCTGCTCTCCACAGAACTCGTGAACCTTGAAGGAGAGCCGGGAAAGTTCCAGGCCACGCTTCGGCAAAAGCCCACCATGGTCAACGCGTCTCTTTGCATCGGGTGCGGGGCCTGCTCGCAGGTCTGCCCGGTGGAAGTGCCCGACGCTTTCAATGCGGGGCTGACCAAGCGAAAAGCCGTATATCTCCCCGTTCCTCACAACATCCCGAACACCTATGTGGTGGACATGAGCGCCTGCACTTTGTGCGGTCAGTGCGAAAAGGCTTGCCCGACTCACGCCATCGACTTCGGAACCGAGGAGAGAAAGAAGTTCCGTATTCTCATCGTGGATGACGAGATGGTGGTGCGGGACTCCCTCAAGGAATGGCTCGAAGACGAGGGCTTTCAGGCGGAGACGGCTGAGTCCGGAGCCCAAGCCGTCGAGAAGCTCAGCTTCGCTGGAGACGGCCATGGCGTGTCACTACCGGGTTGCCGCGCAGGGCGTCGACCTTGGGACAGCCTGAGGTGCAGATCGGACTCATCCCAGGGGCCGGGGGCACCCAGCGGCTGCCCCGGCTCATCGGCCTTCCCAATGCCCTGGAAATGATCACCACGGGCAAGTCCATCAAAGCCGAGATGGCTTTACAGAGAGCCCTTGTGGATGAAGTGGTGCCGAGGGAAAGACTCCTGGATGCCGCATTGAAGGCCGCCCAAAGGTTTGTCAAAGGGGAGCTGAATCTCAAAATGCGGATGACCCGCAACGTCATTCACCGAATTCCCAGCGCCGCTGAAAAGACCGCATTGCTCGGCTATGCCAAGCTCATGACCTATCAAAAGGCCAAGGGTTACCTTGCGCCGTTCAAGGCGATCGATGCCTTTGAGCAGGGTCTCGGTTACGATATCGAGGCCGACATCGAGAAGGAGGTCGGGCTTTTCGCCGACTGCGCGGTTTCCGATGTGGCCAAGAACCTCATCAACATCTTTCTCAACACGCGGAGCGCCGGCAGGCTGAAAGCGGATAGAAGGCGTTGAACCTGCGAAGATCAAGAGGGTGGCCATGCTGGGGGGCGGCGTCATGGGCTCAGGCATCGTCAACCTGCTTCTCCAGGGCCGGTTCGATACGATCCTGTGGGACATCGATGAGCAGGCCGTCCAGAAAGGGTTGTCCGCCGTCCGGAAGACTTTCGCCTACGCCATCAAGACGAAGAAGATGACTGAAAAGGATCTGGGAGATCTCATGTCCCAGCGGCTGATCACCACCACCTCTTTGCAGGATCTGAAAGACGTGGACCTGGTGATCGAAGCGGTGCTTGAGGACATGAAGGTCAAACAGGATATCTGGCTTAGCCTGGAGAAAATCTGTCCTTCCCACGCGGTATTCGGCACAAACACTTCCGCGCTGCCCATTACCGAGATGGCCGAGGTGCTCAAGGACCCGGGCCGCATGATAGGGCTTCATTTCTTCAACCCTGCCGATCGGATGCAGCTCCTCGAGGTGATCTGCGCCAAGAAGACATCCGATCAGACCCTGGCCGCCAGCGTGGCCTTTGCCCGGGCCATCAAGAAGATACCCATTGTGGTCAATGACGGACCGGGCTTCTACGTTTCGCGCCAGCTGGGCGGCCTCATGGGAGGGGCCGTGTTTCTGACAGCCGATGGAGTGGACGGCGCGTTCATCGAAGAGGCCATGATCGATTTCGGTATGCCCATGGGGCCTGCAACCCTGGCTGATCTGACCGGCATTGACATCAACTACCACGTGAACAGAACCTTCGAAAAGAGACTGGGAGAACGTTGGAGAGTCAACCCCCTCACCGAGGTGGTCTACCGGACAGGGTGCTACGGCCGCAAGACAGGAGCCGGCTACTTTGACTACAGCGGTGAGAAGCCTGTGCCGAATCAGAAGGTGGTGGATGCGATCAGGCAATACCTCAAGGAAAACAACGTGACTCCCAAAGAGGTGTCCCGGCAGGAGGTCGTGGACCTGATGCTGGCCAACGGCATTAACGAAGCGGCCTACATGATCCAGGAAGGCATCTGCGATCGTCCTCAGGATATGGACCTGGCCATGATCTACGGCACGGGGTTTCCCCCTTACCGCGGCGGGATCCTCAGATACGCGGACCAGTGGGGGCTAAAGAACGTTTACACGAAACTGCTGGAACTGGAAAAACAGTACGGTGTCCGCTTCAAACCCGCGGAGCTGATCAAGGACATGGCAGAGTCCGGGAAGACGTTTTATTCGGAGGAATGACAGAGGAAGCGTTTTATAGACAGCCTCCACATGTGATGTCATTTCGAGCGAAGCGAGAAATCCTTCTTGAATCGAAGCGTATTAGGATCTCTCCCTTCGGTCGAGATGACACCTTACCAGTGCAAAGTTTTCAGAGGGGGGCAACCATAACTCCAATACTCCAACTTCATCCGAGAGGAGGGTCACCATGAAAGAAGTAGTCATTGCAGGGTATCTGAGGACAGCACAGTCGCGTTCCAGACCGAACGATCCGGCCAGGGATTGGTTCTGCAGGATGAGGGGGGACGAGCTTCTGGCCAAACTGCTTCCGGAAGTCATTCAACGAACCGGGATCAAACCCGAGGAGATCGATGATTTTCTGGTGGGGTGCTCGACCGCCGTGGGAGAGCAATGGGCTTATGGCGGCCGGCAGCCGCTCTTTCTGGCCAACCTGCCCGCAACGATCCCCGCCAAATTCCTGGACCAGCAGTGCGGCTCTTCCATGGCCTGCATTCACATGGGATTCATGGAGATTGCCATGGGGTTCTCCGACATCATCCTGGCCGGAGGCTACGAGCACATGACGCGCATCCCCATGGGCGCGTACAATTCGGACAAGGGCCTCATCGCCCTCAACATGACGCTCTTTCTGTACCCTTACTACAAGCACTGGGACATGATGACCTCGTGAATATGGGGCTCACTGCGGAGAAGCTCTTTTCCCAGACAAAGTTCACCAGGGAAGAGATGGATCGCTGGGGAGTGCGTTCACACCAGAGGGCTGCAAAGGCTCAAGCCGACGGGTTCTTTTGCAGGTGAGATTCTACCCATCGAAGCGGAGCAGGCAGACGGAACCGTCATGAAAGTGGACAAGGACCAGGCCGTTCGTACCGACGTCACCCTGGAGGCTTTAGCGGAACTGAAGCCCTCCTTCAAGAAAGACGGCGTCATTACTCCGGGCAATGCGTCTCCTCTCAACGCAGCCGCCTCCTCCATGGTGCTCATGTCCAAGGAAACGGCGAAGAAAAAGGGCATCAAGCCTCTTGCAACCATCCGATCCATCGGGTATGCAGGCGTCGATCCCACAATCATGGGTGTCGGGCCGGTCCCAGCCAGCAAAATGGCCGCGGAAAAGATCGGTCTGAAACTTTCCGACATCGACTACTGGGAAATCAATGAGGCCTTTTCCATTGTGGCATTGAACTGCATCAAAGAGCTGGGGCTCGATCCTGAAAAGGTCAATGTCATGGGCGGGGGCATCGCCATAGGTCATGCCCTTGGCGCCACAGGAATCCGCTTGGTAGGGACCCTTTCCCGCATCCTGAATGAAAAGAAGGGCCGATACGGATGCGCCAACGCCTGTGTGGGCGGCGGCCAGGGGGTCGCGACCGTCATCGAGAGGGAAGAATACGGCTGGTAGCCTCAAGCAGCAGGGGAATAAAGGTTTCCAGATCCTCGACGATGCAGTAATGGGCCACTCGAAAAATGGGGGCATGGGGGTCGGTGTTGATGGCCACGACAGTCTGTGCCCCTCATGCCGGACACATGCTGGAACGCGCCGGAGATTCCGCACGCGATGTAGAGCTTCGGGGAGACTGTCTGACCGGTGGTGCCGATCTGGTGCTTGCGTTCGAACCATCCCAGGTCACACGCCGAGCGCGACGCTCCAACGGCTGACCTCGGGAACAGGGCCGCAAGCTTCTTAATGAGCGAGGCGTTCTCCTTTTTCCCGAGCCCTCGACCTGCAGACACAATCACCTCGGCATCCTTCAACGCACTGTCGCGGTGGCTGGATTCTACAGTTCCAAGGGTTTTTGAGGGCACCTCGGTGAAAGCCGTCTCCATCACCTTCACCGTGCCGGCGGCGCCTGTCGTTTCCTCACAAGGACGGTAGGCCCCGGGAAGGACGGTCACCACCACCCGGGGAGTGTTCGGTACGATCTCTTCGATGAATCGACCGGAATGGATAGGCCGCCTCAGCGAACCGTCGCTCATGGATTCCACCCCCGTGATGCAGGCGGCCTTGAGCAGCACGGCAAGCCTTGGCGCAAGGTCATAGCCCACGGAGGTGTGAGG
>CAVUEM010000025.1:0-42396 GCA_963740475.1 uncultured Alphaproteobacteria bacterium
GGAGGGCCTGCGCCACCGGTTTCATATAACAATGATGGCCCAAGTCTAGGGAGACTGCGGCAAGAGCGGCGTCCTGCGCCGCTCTTTGCTTTTTTCGGCCACCTTCCTCGTTTCCCATTGCGGCAAAGAGGGGGCTTTGCGGACGCGCGGGCGGCCTCTAACCATTGCCGGCGATTGCTTTTGGATTTCCCCCGATGATCGAGATCGTCCTTGGCGCACTCATCATGCTTGCGGCGCTGGTTGTGCTTCTGAAGCCGCTGGCCGCGGCCGTAGTCCCCGCGTTGAGCGACTTGCCTGTGTCGGGCGCCGGTGCGGGGGCAGCGATTGCGGCCTGTGGGCTGCTCCTCGTGATGCACGGGATCTATCGCCGCCTGCGCAAATCCGAAGCCCGCAATCAGCGGTGGCTCCGGACGATCGCGGTCACGCTCATCGCTCTCGTTGGCCTCTTCCTCGTCACCTTTGCCGTCCCTCTCCTCGCTGAGATGCTAAACATAATCAAAATCGGCGGCTTTCCGCTCGGGTTCTACATGGCCGCCCAAGGCTGCCTCGTCCTTCTCGCCGTTCTCACGTTCGTCGCCGCGCGAAAGCTCGACGGGCTGGACGGCGCACCAGGGCCAGTCGGGCCGACCTGGCCCCCTCAGCACGATAGCGCCTGAAAGTCAGATGCCCGGAGACCTCGCGTGATTTCGGAACGTGCGGACAAGGCTGAGCTTTCCGAGGCGATTGCGAAGCTCGTGACCGTCCTCGTCCTCGGCGTCGCCGCGCTTCTCGTCATCCTCACGCTATTTGAGCGGCTCGGCGTGCCGCTTTCGAGCCTCATGCTGGCAGCGGTTCTCGCTCCCCTCGCGCTCTATCTCCTGATCGGCATCAGCGCGCGGGCGGATGACGCCGACGACTATTATGTCGCCAGCCGCGCCGTTCCTTCCATGCTCAACGGCATGGCGGCCGCAATGGGCTCGGCCTCGGCTTTTGCGATCTTCGGTCTCGCGGGCGCCGCCTTCCAGCTCGGCTACGACGGGCTCGCCCTGGGTCTCGGCTGGACCGCCGGCTTTGCCCTGGCAACGCTGTTGATCGCACCCTACTTGCGCCGGTCAAGCGCAGTGTCGATCCCGGATTTCATTGGCGCGCGCTTCGGTACGCCTTGCCGCATCCTCACCGTCGGCGTGGTCGTGATCTCCTCGGCTACGCTGCTCGCAGCCGAGCTCTCGCTGTCGGGGTCCATCTTCTCACGCGAACTCGGCATCGGGTTCGACGAGACGGTCTATCTCGGGCTCGCCGCGATCGTCGCCGCAACCGTCTTGGGCGGCATGCGGGCCACCTCTTGGTCATTCGCGGTCCAATGTCTGCTCATCCTTGCGGCCTACTTCGGGATACTCCTGCTTCTCAGCGCAAAGACCTATGGGTTCGGCATTCCGCAGCTAGACTACGGCCGCGCACTCGAGGGGATCAAGGAGCTGGAAACCGGGCTCATCGAGAAGGGGCTGGCCGATCCGGCTACGCTCAAGCCGCACGTCGCGGCCTTCCTCCAGGTAGACCGGTTGAACTTCTTCGCATTGACCTTTTGCCTGATGACCGGCACGGCGGCGTTTGCCCACGTCGCGACGCGCTATCTGACTGCTCCCTCCGCCAGGGAGGCGCGTCTCACCGGGGCATGGGGCCTTTTCTTCGTCTTTCTTATTGCCGTCTCTGCACCGGCCTTGGCCGCCCTGACGAAGGTCGAGATCTACGCCCTGATCGAGCGGGGAACCCCGTTCGCCGCTCTGCCGGACTGGCTCGTGCATGCCTCCGGCTTGGGGTTCGTCCGCATTCACGGCGTGTCCTTGTACATGCTCGAGAGCGTGAGGCATGCGCTCGACGCCGGCGCGGGCGACCTCGGCACGGTGGCGGAATTCATGAAGGCCAAGGGTCCGGACGCCCTGGCGGCGTGGTCGAGCCTTAAAGAGCCGGTCAAGACGGCGATGCTCGAGACGGTGCGCTCGGCGATGGCAAGCCCGTCCGAAGCCTGGAGCGCATTTCAGTCGACAATCCTCCCGGCCGCCGCGGCCAGCGCCGGAAACACGACTGGCGAATTGACCGAGGGTGCACTCGCGATCGATGGACTTGCAGTTGCGCTCATGGCGCCGCAGTTAGCCGGGGCGTCCCTCGCGCTTTCGGCACTGGCGGCCACGGCCGCCGTCGGAGCCGCGATCGCCACCGCCAATGCACTGCTCCTCACCGTCGCCAATGCGCTTGGTCACGACGTCTACCGCACACTCTTCGACCGCAACGGACCGCCCGGCCGCGGCGTCCTCGCTTCGCGCGCGTTGCTCGTCGCGATTGCGGTGCTTAGCGCCTTCGCGGTCGCCGCCCTGCGCCCCGCCGACGCCATGGCGATCGCGATTTTCGCCTTCTCGCTTGCCGCCGCAGGTCTTTTTCCGGCGCTCGTCCTTGGGATCTGGTGGCGCCGGGCCAATGGCTGGGGGGCCGCCGCCGGCATCACGGCAGGTCTCGGTGTTGTGCTCTATTACTGGGCCGCGACCCGCTATTTTCCGGTCGCCTTCTACGAGACATGGAGCCCGCTCTCGAACGCGGGCCTCGCCGCCCTCGACCGCTATGGGGAGCTCAAGGCCGCGTGGTCCGCGGCCGCAGGAGAGGCCAAGATCACAGCCGCCATGGCGCTGGAGGACGCGGCGCGCGGCGCGGAGGCGCGCGCGGGCCTCGCTAACTGGTTCGGCGTTGACAGCGCCTCGGCAGCGTTGTTCGGGGTTCCCGTCGGATTTTGCGTCATGATCCTGGTGAGCCTCATCACGCCGCGGCCGAAGCCCGAACGGGTCGCCCTCGTCGAGCGCCTGCGCGATCCGCGTGGTGCGTTGCCGTCTTGAATTCTGATCAGGCTTCTTCGAGCCTCAGCCCAGAAGCCCGCGCACGGCAGCGCGCACCTGCTCGAGGGTGAAAGGCTTCGACAGCACGCCGAGCCGCTCCGCCTTGATTTTCCGCGCCCGATCGAGCTCCTCGGGAAAGCCCGACATGAGCAGGACCTTGACGTTGCCGAGCTCCACCGCGCGCCTGGCAAGCTCGATCCCGTCGACCCCGGGCATATGCACATCCGAGACGAGCACGTCGACCGCGCCAACGTTCGCCTTGAGCCTTTCCAAAGCCTCGGCTCCGTCTTGCGTGACCTCGACGGCGTGGCCCTCCAATTCGAGCGCCCTCTTGACGAGCTCGCGCGTCGCTGCGTCGTCGTCTGCCAGAAGAATGCGCGCCATATCCTGCCTCGATATCTCCCCCGGGGCTGAGCCGGCCGGCGACAGCTTCGCATCACTCTTTCACGACACGCCCCACGAAGGGAAGCTCGCGATAGCGGTGGGCGGCGTCCATGCCGTAGCCGACGACGAACTCGTCAGGGCATTCGAACGCGCGAAGATCCGCGGCCACATCGACGGAGCGAGTGACCTTCTTGTCGATGAGGACGCACGTCAGGATCTTGCGGGCGCCGCGCGCCGACAGCAGGTCCTTAGCGAATACCAAAGTGCGCCCCGAGTCGAGCACATCGTCGACAAGAAGAACATTGCGCCCCTCGACGCCGAGGTCGAGATCGCGCAGGATTTCGACCTTTCCCGACGAAGTCTTGCTTTTCCTGTAGCTTGAGAGCGTGATGAAGTCGACCTCGGGCTTGAGCCCCACCCTGTGAAGCGCGCGAATGAGGTCGGCGGCGAAGACGAAACTTCCTTTCAGTATCGCGACGACGAGCAGGTTCTCGAGCCGCTCGGCAACGATCTCGCGGGCTAGCGCTTCCAGTCGGGCGGCGATTTCTGCCCCCGAAATAATGACTTCGACATCCCTGCTCGCGGCCAATTCGTGCCCCATGTTTGGCGTTCCTTCGCTGTTCAGGCGGCATCGCGCCGGCCGGAGGGTTCTCTCCCGTGACCGTAACCCAAGGATCTACCGGCCAGTGGCTATAGACCCGGCGTACACGAGGACGCCACATTCCTGGCCGATTGATCGGACCGTCCGCTTCCCGCATATAGACGCCGACCGAGCCCGACAGCCCAACGCTGAGCCGAAGACCCGTGATCCGACTGAACAACGTAGCTCTGAAATACGATCACGGCCATGACGTGTTGGCCGAGGTCAATTTTCATCTGCGCCCAGGCTCGTTCCACTTCCTCACGGGGCCTTCGGGAGCCGGCAAGTCGTCGCTTCTACGGCTCTTGTTTATGTCGATCCACCCGACGCGAGGCCAGATCCAACTGTTCGGCCAGGACGTGAGCCGCATCTCAACCTCCAAGCGCGCAACGCTGCGCCGGCGTATCGGCATCGTGTTTCAGGATTTCCGTCTGCTCGACCATTTGACGACCTGGGAGAATGTTGCCCTTCCCTTGCGGGTCATCGGCAAGAAGATCGACGACTACAAGGAGGACGTGACCGATCTCCTGCAATGGGTCGGGCTTGGCGATCGCATGCACGCCTACCCGTCCATTCTCTCGGGCGGCGAGAAGCAGCGCGCCGCGATCGCGCGCGCCGTCATCGGCAAGCCCGAGCTGCTCCTCGCCGACGAGCCGACCGGTAACGTCGATCCGCAGATGGCGCGCCGCCTATTGCGGCTCTTCATCGAGCTCAATCGGCTGGGCACGTCCGTCATGATCGCGACCCACGACCATCAGTTGATGCGCCAGTACAAGGCGCCACGTCTGGAGCTTCACGACGGCCATGTCCGGATCGTATGAGAGACCACCGGGCCGGGCATATGCGGGGCCGCAACAAGGGCGCGATCTCGACGCCTATGACGATGTCCTCACCGGGCCGCCGACAGGCGCCGCCGTTGCGCGCCACCACCGCGAGTTAGGGGCAGGGATGACAGCGGAGACGACTTATCGCGCGACGCTCGAGACCGGACCCCGCCCGGGCCAGGAGATCTATGCACCGGCGCGCGAGGCCAGTTCCTCGCAGCGCCCCCTCAGCGCACCGATCGTGCCGGCCGGCTCGGTGACCGGGCGCTCGCTGACGCTCGTCATCACCATCATGTGCTTTCTCGCTTGCCTCACGGCGGGCGCGGTCTATCTCATCAAGCAGTCGGCCGACGCTTGGCTCAAGGACATCGCGAGCGAGGTCACCGTCCAGGTCGAGCCGAAGGAGAACACCGACAGCGAGCAGGTCGTGAAGGAGGTCGCGGCATTCCTCGGCCGCCAGTCCGGCATCAGCTCGGTGCGCCCCTTGAGCGTCGATGAATCGGCAAAACTGCTCGAGCCGTGGCTCGGCCACACCGACGCGCTCAAGGCGCTTCCCGTCCCGCGCCTGATCGCGCTCGAGCTCGATCGCTCGGCCCCCCCCGATCTCGACGCCGTCCGCAACGAACTCGAACGGCAGTTCGCCGGGGCGACGCTCGACGATCATCGCCGTTGGCAGCGGCAGATCCGCACCGTGACGCGGAGCTTCGCGTTGGGCGGCATCGCCATTCTCCTTCTCGTCGCCGCGGCGACGACCGCTATCATTATTTCGGCGACCAAGAGTTCCATGGCCTCGAACCGGGAAATCGTCGAGGTCCTGCATTTCGTCGGCGCGACCGACCGGTTCATCGCGCGCGAGTTCGAGAAGCACTTCCTCCGCCTCGGCGTCCGAGCGGGGCTGGTCGGCGCGGCCTTCGCGCTCGCCGTCTTCGTCACCATGCCGATCGTCATGCAGGTCCTGGGCGGCGGCAACGTGACCGCGAGCGAGCTGCACCGCATGATCGGAACGGGGGCGCTCGATCTCGCGGGCTATATCCTTCTCGGGATCGTGGTGATTGTGGTCGCCGCGCTCTGCATGCTGACGTCGCGCTTCGGCGTGTTCAGCATCCTGAAAGGCAGGCGATAGCAAGCGATTGATTAAGCTTGGCACAATCGCCTGTCACAACAATCGCCAAATCAGTTAGTCTCCTGGCCGGTCGGCCGGCCGCATCGGCCGCCGGGATCGGCGCGTCGACCCAGTGAGCCCAATGACGCTTTTGAAGCGCGTGATGATCGGAACCGCCGGCGTGGCGCTCTGGCTCCTCGTCTTCGGCTTCGTCATGTTCGCGACCGCGGTCATGCGCGAGGATAGGGGCCCCGGCGTCCGCGCGGACGGAATCGTCGTGCTCACGGGAGGCCAGACCCGCATTGCCGAAGCGTCGCGACTGCTGGCCGCGGGCCAGGGGGCGAGGCTCTTGATCTCGGGCGTTAACGCCCAGACGCGCCGCGAATCTCTGCTCAAGCTTTCGGGCCTCGACGAGAAGACATTCAACTGCTGTGTCGATCTCGGCTATGCCGCCCTCGATACGGTCGGCAATGCCATCGAGACGCGCGACTGGGCCGACGCGCTCCATTACGACAGCCTCCTCGTCGTGACGGCGAGCTACCATATGCCGCGCAGCATCGCCGAGCTGACCCGCGTCATGCCGACGGTGCGGCTCATTCCCCACCCTGTCGTGCCGCGCGACCTGCGCAAGACCAGGTGGTGGCTCGACGCGCGAGCCATTCGCGTTCTCCTGTCGGAATATCTCAAGTATCTGCCCGCGGCTGCTCGCCTCGCGGCCGAGCGCGGGGTTGCACCCTGGAACGCGAGCTCGGTCGCGGCAGGCCCCGCGGACTTGCGCGCCAAGTCCTGACGAGAGCGCCAGATGCTCCGCTCGCTCGTGTTCGCCGTCGCCTTCTATATCGTGACGGCGCTTTTTCTGGTGCTCGGATCGTGGCTCTTCTTCGCCCCGCGCAGCTGGGCCATGGCGGGTCTCAAGACACACGCGATTGCCTCGCTCTGGCTCCTGAAGCACATCGTCGGCACGGAGATGGAGGTGCGCGGAGGGGAAAATCTTCCCAAGGGCGCCTGTCTCGTCGTCTCAAAGCACCAATCGGCCTGGGACACGTTCGCGCTCGTGCCGCTGTTTCGCGATCCCGCCATCGTGCTCAAGGACGAGCTGAAGTGGATCCCGTTCTACGGCTGGTTCTGTGTCAAGTTCGAGCACATCCTGGTGAAGCGCGACAAGGCGGCCTCCGCCCTCAAGGCCATGATCCGCGACGCGCGCAAGAAGGCTGCGCAAGGCCGTGAGATCTTGATCTTTCCCGAAGGCACGCGCCGGCCTCCCGGCGCGCCGCCCGACTACAAGCCCGGCTACGTGGCGCTCTACGAGGGCCTCGGCCTCCCTTGCGTGCCGCTCGCCTTGAACTCGGGCCTCTATTGGCCGCGGCGCAGCCTGATGCGCCGCCCGGGCAAGATCGTCGTCGAGTTTCTCGATCCCTTGCCGCCCGGTATGGGACGCAAGGAATTCCGCGAGGCGCTCGAAGCTAGGCTCGAGACTGCTTCCGCGCGCCTCGCCGCCGAGGGCCTCGAGCAGCTTAACTCTGCGACGAGCCCTTCCTTGAACGAGACATGAACATATATAGAACATAAATTGACTCTTGACGATTGCACGCCTATATTTTGCGGGCTTCTAGTCCGAGGCCCGGAATGCCTGACACCCCCACATTCGCCGCCCGGATCGCCGAAGAGATCTGGGACCTGAAGTATCGCCTGAAGGCGCCCGACGGGCGCCCCGTCGACGCGACCCTCGATGACACGTTCTGGCGCGTGGCGCGGGCCGCAGCGAGCCCCGAGAAGGGCGGCAAGCGGGCGCGCGAAGCGTGGGCGCGCCGTTTCCATGCGGCGATCGCCGATTTCGGCTTCCTGCCGGGGGGCCGCATCCTGGCCGGCGCGGGGAGCGAGCGCGCCGTCACGCTCTTCAATTGCTTCGTCATGGGGCGCATCGAGGACGACCTCGGCTCCATCTTCGACAACGTCAAGGAAGCGGCCCTCACGCTCCAGCAGGGCGGCGGCATCGGCCACGACTTCTCGACGCTGCGGCCGCAAGGCGCCCTCGTGAAAAGCATCGGCGCCGACGCCTCGGGGCCGGTGAGCTTCATGGACGTGTGGGACTCGATGTGCCGCACGATCATGTCGGCAGGAGCCCGGCGCGGGGCCATGATGGGCACGCTTCGCTGCGACCATCCCGACGTCGAGGCGTTCATTGATGCCAAATCCGATCCCCGGCGCCTCAGAAACTTCAATCTGTCGGTGCTGGTGACCGACGCCTTCATGGCGGCGGTCGAGCGGGACGCCCCCTGGGACCTCGTGTTCGGCGGCAAGGTCCACCGCACGGTAGCTGCCCGCGCGCTGTGGGACCGCATCATGCGCGCCACCTTCGAGTACGCCGAGCCGGGCGTTATCTTCATCGACCGCATCAACGCGCAGAACAACCTCGCCTATTGCGAGACGATCCACGCGACCAACCCCTGCGGCGAGCAGGCGCTGCCCCCGTATGGGGCCTGCCTGCTCGGCTCCATCAATCTGGCGCGCTTCGTCTCCGCCCCGTTCACGGCGCAGGCGGCGATCGACTTGGGCGCAATCGAGGCGCGCGCGCGCATCGCCGTGCGCCTCCTCGACAACGTCATCGACCTCTCGAACTATCCGCTCTCAAAGCAGCGTGACGAGGCGAAAGCCAAGCGGCGCATCGGCCTCGGCGTCACCGGTCTTGCCGATGCGCTCATCATGCTCGGCGTTCGCTACGGGTCCGAGCGCGCTCTCGCACTCTCGGGGTCCTGGATGGGCGCAATCGAGCGCTCGGTCTATCTCGCAAGCGCCGAGCTCGCGGCCGAGAAGGGTGCTTTCCCTCTGTACGACGCGAGCCGCTTTCTCGCCTCCCCCCAAGTCGCCGCTCTCGGCGACGACGTGCGCGAGGCGACCGAGAAGCACGGCATTCGCAACGGCTGCCTTACGTCGATCGCGCCGACGGGTACGATCTCGCTTCTCGCCGGCAACGTGTCGTCGGGGATCGAGCCGGTGTTCGACTTCGTCTACAAGCGCCGCGTGCTCGCGGCAGGGGGCGAAGCCCACCAAGAGACGGTCGAGGATTACGCCCACGCCGTCTTTCGCCGCACCTTCGGCGCCGACGCCCCGCTCCCAGACGCCTTCGTGCGCGCCGGCGACCTCAAGCCCGAGGAGCACCTCGAGATGCAGGCCGCGCTCCAGCCCCACGTCGACAGCGCCATCTCGAAGACCATCAATTGCCCAGCCGACATGCCCTTCGAGTCGTTCCAGGACGTCTACAGGCGGGCCTACGCCCTCGGCCTCAAGGGCTGCACGACCTACCGGCCGAACGAGGTCACGGGAGCGGTGCTGAGCCCGGCAGAGGGCGGGGACGCCTTGCGACCGCAGGCCCACGCGGCCTCTCTAGCGGTCGGTGAGCCTGCTCGCCCGCTCGCGATCGTTCCTGACCGTCCCGCCGACGTGGTCTATATGGCAAAGCCCCTCGAGCGCGACGCCGTGCTCCCGGGCTTCACCTACAAGATCAAGTGGCCCGAGAGCGATCACGCCATCTACGTGACGATCAACGACATCGAGACCGGCGGCCCGCCGGGCAGCGGGGCGCCCGTGCGCCGGCGCCCGTTCGAGATCTTCATCAACACGCGCAACCTCGAGCACTACGCCTGGACGGTGGCGCTGACACGGATGATCAGCGCCGTCTTCCGGCGCGGCGGCGACGTCTCATTCGTCGCCGACGAGCTCAAGGCCGTGTTCGACCCCCAGGGCGGACGGTGGATGAGCGGACGCTATGTGCCGAGCCTGCTCGCCGCCATCGGCGAGGTGATCGAGGCGCACATGATCCGTATCGGCTTTCTCGTCGGCAAGGAGCCTCCCGTGCTTGCCGCCGAGCCGGTGGCAGCCGCCGTCGGACCCGACGAGCCGCGCACGCCCGGCGAGCGGGCGCGCCGGGTCGCCGGCTTGCGCCACTGCCCGCGCTGTTCGTCGGCCGACTACGTCAAGCAAGAAGGCTGCTGGATTTGCCGCGCGTGCGGATTTTCCCGCTGCGGCTGAGGGACATAGGGACCTCTGCGGCTGCTCCAAAGATCAATCGACACCCTTGGAATCGAATCCTTCTCGTTTGCGTACACTCGGCAACGGGGCATTAACCATTGCCCCAAAATGACTGAGATGGGGCCACAATTCAGCTAGAAACGTCGGTCATCTTTTCGGAACGTAAGGGTAGCGTATACGGCCTTCGGGCCGCGTGAGGGACTGTCACAAATGGGAGCACGTATTATTCAGCTCGCCGAGATTCGCGCCCGTCTTTCCGATTCGCATGTCGAGCCGTCCGCGCTCGACGGCGCCGCCGACTTTGCCGAGCGGTTCCATTTCTGGACCGGCGCCTCGGGACGTCGCTACGTCCATACGATCTACAGCCTCTTCGACTGCCCCGAGATTCCGGCCGGCAACTACATCCTCGTCCGCCGCGAAGGGCGCAGCCGCCGCCGCGTGCTCGCCGTCGGCCGTGTCGACAGCGAGGCGCCGTCGCTCAATCTCGCGCAGCTGCGCCATGAGGCCGCCAACCTCGGCGCCAACGAGGTCCACGTCCATCTTCTGGCCGGCTCCCCCAAGCAGAGCCTGATGGTCGAGCTCGACCTTCGGTCGGGCCAGGTGACCCCGCCGGCGCACGGCGAGGCCTGCATCGCCGAGACGCGGCACTGACGCCCGCCCCACTCAGCGAGCCAGGCTCCTCCTGTACCTGAAACGCGACCGTTGATCGCGCGCCATTCTCGGCGTGGCGGCCGCGCGACGAGACCACGCCTGCGCCAGCGAGATCGCGGAAGGCCGCGACGCGCCGTCTCCGGTTTCGCGCACGGCAACGGCGCCGATCCGCGTCTTGAGCCTCTCCAGGGAGCGCTCGCGAATGCCGAGCTCGGCCAAATGGGCGAGCGTGTTGGCGAGGTAGTCGACATTGGCGCCAGCCGAGCCTCGAGCTCCGCGAATGAGATGGGCCTGCTCCGCCTCGCTGAGCGATCGCGCGTAGGCTTGATGCGACCGCTCCGCAACGTAGGTCACGGCGCGTACCAAGGGACGTCCCGCCGCGCGCAGCGTCACCGGCACTCTTACCTCGCGATAGACGTCGTACATGAGCTCGCGGTGGCGCAGGTAGGTGAGCGCCGCCGCCGCGCCATCCGCCGCAACCCGGAACGCGAGCCCCTCGCAGGCCCCGCCGCTGTCGAGACCGAGCACGAGGCCCGGCCGCTTAAGCGAGCCGCGGTAATGAATCGAGTAGATGCAGAACGCCCGATGGTAGCCCGCGAGAGACGCATGATGCGCCTCGCTATAGGAAAATCCGGGCCGCCACATGAGCGAGCCGTAGGCGAACACCCAGAGATCGCTCGCGCCGTCGGTCATGATGGGAGGCCCCGCTTCAGCTCCCGGCCTTGGCCGCGGACGGGTTGCTCTCGGGCTGTGTCGCGGCCTTCCCCCGCCCGAAGTCCGGGGCCGCGGTGTCCTGCCCTGCCTGAATGATGCCGCGGCGAATTTCGCGGGCATCGCCGAACAACCGGAACAGGGTCTCGCCGTCGCCATAAGCGGATGGCGCGCTGCAGCTCGGTCAGATCCTCGGTGAAGCGGCCCAGCATCTCGAGCACGGCCTCCTTGTTGTTGAGGAACACGTCGCGCCACATGGTAGGGTCGGAGGCAGCGATGCGCGTGAAATCGCGGAAGCCGCCGGCCGAGAACTTGACGACCTCACTGTCGGTGACGCGCGCAAGGTGCGCGGCCGTGTTGACGATGTTATAGGCGATGAGGTGGGGCACGTGGCTCGTGATGGCGAGCACGAGATCGTGGTGCTCGGGCGACATGATCTCGACCCAGGAGCCGAGCGCCTTCCAGAACGCCGCAAGCTTCTCGACCGCGTCCGGATCGGAGCTCGGAACCGGCGTCAGGATGCACCAGCGGCCGTCGAACAGCTCGGCGAAGCCCGCTTCCGGCCCCGACTGCTCGGTGCCGGCGATGGGATGGCCGGGAATGAAATGCACGCCGGTTGGGACGTGGGGGGCAATGTCGCGAACGATCGCCCCTTTGACCGAGCCCACGTCGGTGAGGATGGCGCCGGGCCGCAAGGCGGGCGCGATCTCGGCGGCGAGCGCGCCGCAGACGCCGACGGGCGCGCACAGGATGACGAGATCGGCGCCGTCCGCTGCTTCGCGCGCGCTTCCGTAGCCTGTCTCGATAAGACCGAGCTTCTTGGCGGTATCGACCGTCGCCGGCGTCCGAGCCGAGCCGACGATCGAGCGCGCAAGGCCCGCGCGACGGCTCGCGTGGCTGATGGAGGAGCCGATGAGGCCGATGCCGATCAGCGCAATGCGCTCGAACATGGGAGCCGTCATTGCGCGGCCCTTCCCATGAACTCGGCGAGCGCGGAGGCGACCTTGCGGTTCTCCTCCTCGGTTCCGATGGTGATGCGCAGCGCGTTCGGAAACCCGTAGGCGCCGACCTTGCGGACGATGATGGCGCGGCGCTTGAGGAAGGCGTCGCACGTAGCGGCGCTTCTCGCAACTTCGGCCGGAAAATGCACGAGCAGGAAGTTCGCGGCGCTCGGCGTCACCTTGAGGCCTAGCTTCCCGATCTCGGCTGCGAGCCACGGCAGCCACTTCTCATTGTGGCGCACGGCCACTTCCTCATGCGCCCGGTCCTCGATCGCCGCCGCGCCGGCCGCGATCGCCGGCGACGACAAATTGAACGGCCCGCGAATGCGGTTGATCGCGTCGGCGACCGGCTCCGGGCAATAGGCCCAGCCGATGCGCAGCGCCGCGAGCCCGTAGATCTTCGAGAACGTGCGCGTCATGACGGTGTTGCCCGTCGTCGCCACGAGCTCGAGGCCGGCCTCGTAGTCGTTGCGCCGGACGTACTCGGCGTAGGCGGCATCGAGCACGAGGAGGGCGTCGCCGGGCAGGCGCTCGCGCAGCCGGCGCACTTCGTCGATCGGGAGATAGGTTCCGGTCGGGTTGTTGGGGTTGGCGAGGAACACAGCCTTCGTCCTCGGCCCGACCTTGGCCAGGATCGCGTCGACGTCCGCCGTCAAGTTCCGCTCCTGCGCGACGACCGGCACGCCGCCCGCGGCCAGGATGACAATGCGATAGAGGAGAAAGCCGTGCTCCGTGAAGATGCCTTCATCTCCCGGGCAAATGTAGGCGTGCGCGAGCAGGCTGATGATCTCGTCCGATCCAGCCCCGCACACGATGCGGCCAGGGTCGAGCCCGTAGCGCGCACCGATCGCGCGCTTGAGCAGGCGTGCTTCCCCGTCCGGATAGCGCTCGAGGTGGCCCGCGGCATCACGGTAGGCGGCGACGGCCTTGGGGCTCGGCCCGAGCGGCGTCTCGTTGGACGAGAGCTTGATCGGCGCGAGGCCGCCGGGTACCGCGCTCTCGCCCGGGACGTAGGCTTCGATATCGAGGACGCCGGGGCGCGGCTTTAGGACGGCTTGAACCATCGGCTCGGTTCCAAATCTCGTTTTCAGAGCCCGGCGCCGCTTCGAGTGTCGAGCTTGGCACGGCGCCGGATTCGGCGCGGCAAGTGATACCGAGGCCAACTCCGGAACGCAAAGGTAAAGGGGGCATCCCATCGGCGCGCGCGAGCCCCGGCGGCGCCCCGTTGCCCTTGACCGGAACGGCCTGCGGACGATATGGAAGGCGCGACCTCCGTGGTGATTTGGCCGGCCGGCTTGCAACCACGTTAAACAAGTCGCTAAACAGGCCGCGCGCACCCGGTGATCGGATGGGCCCGGCTTCAAGGCAGGGCGGCCGCGCCGGGTTTTTTTCGCCCCGACGCAGAGGGGCGAGCAAGGAGCGCGCGAAGCCATGGCTGCCATTCCTCCGGCGACGATCGAGAGCTGGGGCGCCGATCTCAAGGCGCTGGACCCGCGCTATTTCGAGGTCCATCGCCCCTCGAGCAAGCTCGTGCGATTCCCCGAAAACGAGCCCTTGAAGCTCGAGTGCGACCAGGTGCTCGCGCCCTTCGACGTGGCCTATCAGACCTATGGGACGCTCAACTCCGCCAAGTCGAACGCCATTCTGATCTGCCACGCACTGACCGGCGACCAGCACGTCGCCAACGTGCATCCCGTGACCGGCAAGTCCGGCTGGTGGGAGACGCTCGTCGGGCCGGGCAAACCCGTCGACACGAGCCGCTTCTTCGTCATTTGCGCCAACATCCTCGGCGGATGCATGGGCTCGACGGGCCCCGCCTCGCGCAATCCGAAGACGGGGAAGCCCTTCGGCCTCGACTTCCCCGTCATCACGATCGGCGACATGGTGGACGCACAGGTGCGGCTCATCGATCACCTCGGCATCGATCAGCTATTCTCGGTGCTCGGCGGCTCGATGGGGGGCATGCAAGTGCTCGAATGGGCGGCGCGCCAGAAGGAGCGGGTCCTCACCGCCGTTCCGATCGCCACCGCGCCGTGGCATTCGGCGCAGAACATCGCCTTTCACGAGGTCGGCCGCCAGGCGGTGATGGCCGACCCGGACTGGCGCGGCGGCAACTACTATGCGCACGGGCTCGTGCCGAAGAACGGGCTCGCGGTTGCACGCATGGCGGCCCACATCACCTACCTCTCGGAGAAAGCGCTCGAGGATAAGTTCGGCCGCAATCTGCACGACCGCCTGGCGCGCTCGTTCTCGTTCGACGCCGACTTCAAAATCGAGAGCTATCTGCGCCACCAGGGCTCGACATTCGTCGACCGGTTCGACGCCAACAGCTATCTCTATATCACGCGGGCCATGGACTACTTCGATCTCGAGGCCGCGTATGGCGGCAAGCTCGCCAATGCCTTCCGCGGCACCAAGACCCAGTTCTGCGTCGTCTCGTTCACCAGCGACTGGCTCTATCCGACCCGCGACAGCAAGGACATCGTGAAAGCGCTCAATGCGGTGGCGGCCAACGTGTCGTTCGTCGAGATCGACAGCGACAAGGGTCACGACGCGTTTCTCCTGGAGGAGCCGGAGTTCTTCGCAACTGTGCGCGGCTTCCTCAATGCCGCGGCGGATAAACGCGGGCTCGATCTCGGGGTGGGGCACGCCTGATGCAATTCCGGATGCAAAAGGAGATTGCCGCTCCCGCGCAGGGCCAGCGCGCCGACCATCTTCTTATCGCCGAGATGGTGGAGCCCGGCTCGCGCGTTCTCGATGTGGGGTGCGGCGACGGCGCGCTCCTGCGCCTCCTCTCCGATACGAAAGCCGTCGACGCCCGCGGCGTCGAGCTGTCGCGGGAGAAGGTCAACGCCTGCGTGACGCACGGTCTCTCGGTCATCCAGGGCGATGCCGACCGCGACCTCGCGGATTACCCGGACCAGGCGTTCGACTATGCCATTCTCTCGCTCACGGTACAGGCGACACGCCATCCCAGGACGGTGCTCGAGAACCTCTTGCGCATCGGCCGACACGCCATCGTCTCGTTCCCGAATTTCGGCCATTGGCGCATCCGCACTCAACTTCTCTTTACCGGGCGCATGCCGATGACGGAGAACCTTCCCGAGCCGTGGTATGCGACACCCGACGCGCATCTCTGCACGATCAAGGACTTCGTCGATCTTGTCGGCCTCGTCGATGCCGAGGTCGAGGACGCGGTCGCCTTCAACAGCGCAGGCGAGCGCCTGCGGATCAAGGCCTCAATCTCGCTACAGAACCTCCTTGGCGAGAAGGCAGTGTTTCTGCTGACGCGCAAGACGAAGGTAGAGCGCGGACCTGGTATAAGGGTCTAGCGCACGGTCACGAGCTCGGGCACGACCCGCCGCTTTGCTACCTTGCCGACGGGGGCTACGAGCTCTTTCCTCGCTTCGACGATGATGACGCCGCCGAAGACCGGCCACAGACGCGTGCCGACGCGTTCCCATGCAACGGACGAGCGCAGGCAGAGACGCTGGTCGAACGGCGGCAGGAACAGCGCGCTGGCCCAATCGACGGGCGTGAACAGCGCCTGCGTGAGCAGGCTTTCGAGTTGAGAGCGGCTGTAGGGGCGGCCGGTGCCGAACGGCGTCGTATCGAGTCGCGCCCAAACGCCGCGCCGGTTCGGCACGACGATCAGGAGCCGCCCTTCGGGCGCGAGCACGCGCCACAGCTCTCTCAATAGCGGCGCCGGCCGCCCCGCAACCTCGAGACAGTGCACAACCAGCAAGCGATCGACGGAATTGTCGCGGAGTGGAAGCTGCTCCTCGTCGACGAGCGTCGAGAGCGTGAGCCCGTTCGTCGGCCACACCAGCGCGCCTTGCCCGGACGGCATGAGCGCTCCGAGGCTTGCCATCTCGCTGCGGAAGGCGCCGAGGTAGGGCGTCGCGAAGCCGAGCCCGATCATCGTGCCCGGAGAGCGCCCGCGCCACCGGGTGCGGATGCGCTGCGCGAGCAGGCGGCGCACGACCTGCCCCAAGGGCGTCGCGTAGAAGTCTCTCAGGTCAGCGACATCGAGCTGCATGACTTGGACAACCTTGCCCGCAAACCGCCGTTAGAGCGGTGGTTTGCAAATCCGTACCACACTCGAGGCCGGCCGCGATCCACCTCCCGCTTTTCCTTGCCTCGCATTGAAAAGGCAAGATGCGGCGGTTAGGCTCCAATTTCGCGCGTCACGTCACCGCTCCAACGCCTCCCCTAACCTCATGCGACCATGAGCCAGCTCGCAATCCATCAGTTTCCCTGCCTCAAAGACAATTATGGCGTTCTGATCCACAACGAGGGGACGGGCGCGACAGCCTCGATCGACGCGCCCGACGCGAGCGCCGTCGTGCGTGCGCTCGATGAGAAGGGCTGGCAGCTCACGCACATTCTTACCACGCACCATCATGCTGACCACACGGCGGGCAATCTCGAGCTGAAGCGGAAGACGAACTGCACTATCATCGGACCCAGGGGCGAGGCGGCGCGAATCCCGGGTCTCGATCGTGCGGTCGCGGAGGGCGACACGATCGTCTTCGGCGACGAGATCGTTCGCGTGCTCGACACGCCCGGCCACACCATCGGCCACATCAGCTACTGGATACGCCAGCGTGGCGTCGCCTTCGTCGGCGATACGCTGTTCGCCATGGGCTGCGGGCGCGTTCTCGAGGGAAACCACGAGATGATGTGGGCATCCCTCAGAAAGCTCATGGACCTGCCGCGCGACACCGAGATCTACTGCGGCCACGAGTATACGCTCGCCAACGCCAAATTCGGGCTCACAATCGAGCCCGGAAATGCCGCGCTCGCCAAGCGGGCCCGCGAGGTCGAGGAGCTGCGCGCCGCCGGCAAGCCGACGCTGCCGACGCGTCTCTCTCTAGAGCTCGACACGAACGTGTTCCTGCGGCCCCACGTGTCGGCGATCCGCATTCACCTCGGAATGCCGGCGGCGGCCGACTGGCGCGTCTTCGGCGAAATGCGCGAGCGGAAGAACAGAGCATGAGCGGGACGCCAAATGAACTCGATGCCGCGGGGGTGATCGCGCTCCTCGGTCTTAAGCCCCACCCGGAGGGCGGGCATTTCCGCGAGACGTTTCGCAATTCGGCGGCCGTCGCGGGCCGGGCGGCGTCGACCGCCATCTATTTCTTGCTGGCTGCGGGTGAAGTCTCGCGCTGGCATCGCGTCGACGCGGCGGAGGTCTGGCACTGGTACGCCGGGGCAGATCTCGAGCTCGAGGTCGCGCCTCCCCAAGGCGAGGCGATCCGGCTCGGCTCTGATCTCTTAAGCGGCGCGCGACCGCAGCACGTGGTGCCCGCCAGGCTCTGGCAACGGGCCAGGAGCTGCGGAGACTGGACGCTCGTCGGCTGCACCGTCGCGCCGGGCTTTCTCTTCGCCGGCTTCGAGCTTGCCCCGCCCGGATTTTCTCCCCGGCTCGCCTGAAGATCGAATCGCGGCAGCCTGGCGCGATTTCCGCGAGGCGGCCGCCCCGGTTTTCCACTGTTATGTTGCTGAGATTATTGAGCGCAATGCCCTGAATACAAAGGGTATTTTAACTTCGCTTGACGCCGCGTCGGACATGCGCTTGCTCGCCGATGCCGACTCATCAAGAGTGGAATCCGGAAAAAAGTATGTGGCTAGCGGGGGTTGGCGAATATGAAGGCCCAGTCAACTGGACCACTTCTGAGCACGGTGTTCGTCGACTACGACAACATCTACCTCTCTCTAAAGCGGAAGAACGAGGAGGCCGCGCGCCGATTCGCCAAGGACTGCGGGCTTTGGCTGAAAGAGATCGAGACGGGAAGACTGATTACGCCGACCAGCGGAGCGACCTTCGCAGGGGCGCGGCGCATTGTGCTCAATCGCTGCTACGGAAACCCGGTGCCGCGACGCAATGCGAACGACAACTCGACCGACATGAGCTCGTTTCCCTTCGTGCGCCATCATTTCCAGCGCGCGGGCTTCGAGGTCATCGACTGCCCCCCGCTCACCTCCCAGCTCAAGAATTCCGCCGACATTCGCATCGTGATGGATATCCGCGACCTCCTGCATCACGACACCTACTTCGACGAGTTCATCATCCTTTCAAGCGATGCGGACTTCACCCCCGTGCTGCACCGACTGCGCGCGCACGCGCGCCGTACGGTCGTGTTCGCCAACGACCATACGGCCGCGCCCTACACGGCAATCAGCGACGGCGAGGTGCGCGAGGCGACGCTCATCGCGCTCCTGCTCGAAGGACGGCTGCCGGGCGAGACCGACACGGCGAGCGCCGCGAGCTTGAACCCGAGCTCGGCCGAGCTCGACATCATGCGCCGCGAGATCGTCGCCTCCGTCGTGAGCTCGGTGCGCGCCGCCCTCCAACCTGTGCCCCTCGAGGTCCTGGCCGATCGGGCCGTGCGCGCCTTGGGGCACGACAGGACCGTCGGATCGGCCTGGGGTGGGGCCGGAAGCTTTCGCGATCTCCTGGTCAAGGGGTTGCCGGGCGACGTGCGCCTCTCCGACCAAGCCCCATTCGTCGTCTACGACGCGAGCCGCCAGATCACCGCCGAGCCCTCGCCGCGCGCGGAGTTCCGCGAGCCGCGGAGTGAGCCTCACGAGCGGCGCGCGGAGGCGCGCGAGCCCCGTTACGATGCGCGCTCCGAACCCGCCCGAGATTTCCAGGCTCCGACACCCTCGGCACCCCACAACGCCCGAGCCGACGCGAGGCCGCCTTTGGTTTCGGCGGCGGCCCCGCCTCCCGGCGCCCCAAGAAGCGCCCAGGCCGGTCCGGAGCGGCACGCGGTCCCTGCAGCCGACACGTCCTATGGCGCCGGATGCGTCTCTCCGCGTGCCCCGCGCGCGCCCATCGCTCGCAATTCCGCGCCGCCCCCGCGCGCCGCGCCTATCTCCTCCGATCCGCTTGCCGGCACGACGGCAACGGCGATCCAGCAATCGATCGCCCGCATTCACGAGGCCTGCCAGGCCCCGCCCCTTTCGCCGCCGGAATACCGGATGCTGTTCGAGGTGATGGCCGAGGAGATCGCCACCAACAATCTCGCTGGAGCGCAGACGCTGGCCAACATCGCCGGGCGGGCCCGCGAGATGGGCCTTGAGCTGCGCCGCGACGATGTGCGCTTCGTGCTCGAGGTGGTGAGCGAGGTCGACCCCTGGTTCGAGCAAGGGGTCTCCGCGAGCCTGTTCGCCAGCCGCTTCCGCAATTTCGTCGTCGCACGCTGCCGCGCCCAGGGGCTCAGCCTCTCGGCCCAGGAGATCGATCTCATCGATGCCTGGTTCGGCGGCGGCCCCGCGCCGGGGCCACGCGCCGCACCCTCCGCCGAGCCCGCGGCAGGCTCGCCCTATCGCCAGCAGCCGCCGCAGGATCGCTATGCGAGCCTCGATGACGGGCGCCAGCACGTCGCCGAAGGACGCGATCAGGCTTTCGGGGCTCCCACCGACGACGAGTTCCCGCGCATCGTGCGCACGCGCCTGCGCGGCTAGCCGCTCGAGACCTCTGAGCTCTGAGACGCAGGCTTCGGCAATGCCTCAGCCGCGGCCAATGAGCGGCATTTTCGTCGCCATCAAGGTCATGAACTGCACGTTGGCCTCGAGCGGCAGGCTCGCCATGTAGAGCACCGCGTCGGCGACGTGCGCGACGTCGATGCGCGGCTCTGGCCGCACGCTGCCGTCCGCCTGCCGCGCGCCGTGCGCCATCGGCTCGGTGAGATCGGTCGCCGCGTTGCCGATATCGATCTGCGAGCAGGCGATGTCGTCGGCTCGCCCGTCGAGCGAGATCGACTTTGTGAGGCCGGTGAGAGCATGTTTCGTCGCCGTGTAGGGCGCGGAGAACGGGCGCGGCGCATAGGCCGAGATCGATCCGTTGTTGATGATGCGACCGCCCTTCGGCGACTGCGCCTTCATCATGCGAATGGCGGCCTGCGCGCAGAGGAACGCGCCGGTGAGATTGACGTCGACCACTGTGCGCCACTGGTCGAGCGTCAGGTCCTCGATGGGAACCGGCGGGGCTGCGGTGCCGGCGTTGTTGAACAGGAGGTCGAGGCGGCCGAATGCCTCCTTCGTCGCGGCGAAGAGGCGCGCGACCGCCGCCGGGTCGGCAACATCCGTGGCGAGGAGTCGGATCCGGCCACTGCCTGCCGCTCTCGTCTCCTCAAGCGCCGCCGGCCTGCGCCCCGCGATCACGATGTCGTAGCCCGCGCGATCGAGCGCGAGCGCCACCGCGCGCCCGATGCCGCTGCCGGCGCCCGTGATCAGCGCCACCTTCCCATCACCCGCCATCCGTGTCCGCCTTCCCTCTCGAGAGCCGGCAGAAAAGCTAGCCGAAGGGGAGCTCGGCGCGCCAGCGACAGGTGGGCTTGACAGCTGGGGCTAATCGGCCGATACTTAACCACATGGTAAACTATAAGACGCCGAGCCTGGACCGAACCTTCGCCGCGCTGGCCGATCCGACGCGGCGCGCGCTCCTCGCCGAGCTCGGCGGCCGGGAAAGCGCCTCCGTGAGCGAGCTCGCGCGGCCGTTCTCGATGTCGCTACCGGCGGTCATGAAGCATCTCGACGTGCTCAACGACGCAGGTCTGATCACACGCGCCAAGAGCGGCCGCACCGTAACTTGCCGACTGACGGCCGCGCCCATGGAGCAGGCGATGAGCTGGCTCAATCGCTACCAGCAATTCTGGTCCGATCAGCTCGATCGACTTGCCTCATTCGTGGAGGAGACACCATGCCCACCAAGCCCGCTCACGCCCCCAAGTCCGACGTCGCCGCAAAGCCCAGCCTCACGCTCAAGCGCCGCCTCAACGCGCCCCCGCCGAAAGTCTTCCAAGCCTGGACGGAGCCGAAGGCGATGATGCAGTGGTTCGCCCCGTCCCATTGCGTGACGGAACGAGCCGAGTCCGAACCGCGCGTGGGTGGCCGCTTCCGTGTCGTCATGCGCGAGAACAACGGCGAGGTTCACGACGTGAGCGGCATCTATCGCGAAGTCGTGCTGCACGAGAAGCTTGTCTTCACCTGGGCGTGGCGCACGACGCGCGAACGTGAATCGCTCGTCACGGTCCTCATCAGGCCGGACGGCGACGGCACGTTGCTCACCCTAACTCACGAGCAGTTCTTCGACGAGAAGGCCCGCGACGACCATCGCAGCGGATGGACAGGCGCACTCGACAAGCTCGCACAGTACCTCGCCTGACAAAAGGGCGGCCCGGACGGCCGCCCTTCGCCAATTCAAAACTTGCCCAGCTCAGCGGGTCGGCACCGGCTTCTCGCCGCGATAGTCGTAGAAACCGCGCTGCGTCTTGCGTCCGAGCCAGCCAGCTTCCACGTATTTCACGAGTAGCGGACAGGGACGGTACTTCGAGTCCGACAGGCCCTCGTAGAGAACCTGCATCACGGCAAGGCAGGTATCGAGGCCGATGAAGTCGGCAAGCTCGAGGGGGCCCATGGGGTGATGGGCGCCAAGCCGCATGGCCTTGTCGATCATCTCCACCGTGCCAACGCCCTCGTAAAGCGTATAGACAGCCTCGTTGATCATCGGCAGCAAGATGCGGTTGACGATGAAGGCGGGGAAGTCCTCCGAGACGGCCGGAATCTTGCCGAGGCTTTCGACGAACGTGCGCGCGGTCGCGAACATGTCGTCCTCGGTAGCGATGCCGCGGATCAGCTCGACCAGCTCCATCAGCGGCACCGGATTCATAAAATGCATGCCGATGAAGTGCTCCGGCCGGTCCGTCGTCGCGGCGAGCCGCGTGATCGAGATCGACGAGGTGTTGGTCGCGACGAGGGCCGCCTTCTTCAGCTTGGGACAGAGGTCGGCGAAGATCTTGCGCTTGATCTGCTCGTCCTCGGTGGCGGCCTCGATCACCATGTCGCAGTCGGCAAGCACCTCGAGGTTCGGGGCGAACTTGATCCGCTTCAATGCCGTCTTCATGTCGGCATCCTTGATCAGGCCCTTGCCGACCTGGCGGTTCATGTTCTTCTCGATGGTCGCGAGCGACTTCTCGACCGTCTCCTTCCTCAGGTCGTTGAGCAGCACATCGTAGCCGCCGAGCGCGATCACGTGGGCAATGCCCGATCCCATCTGTCCGGCGCCGATCACGCCCACCGACTTGATAGTGGGGACAGGTTTCCCCTCCGCCTTGGCCCTGCCTGCCGCTTTCACTGCAACGTCCATGTCGAATGTCCTTCTCGTCCCGGAACCGCGCCCGTTACGCTATTGGCCTGCTTTTGCGAGCTCGGCCTCGAGCTCCGGCAGCGCCTGAAACAGATCGGCCACGAGGCCGTAGTCGGCCACCTGGAAGATCGGCGCGTCGGCATCCTTGTTGATCGCCACGATGATCTTGGAGTCCTTCATTCCCGCGAGGTGCTGAATGGCCCCTGAGATGCCGACCGCAACGTAGAGCTCGGGCGCCACAACCTTTCCGGTCTGGCCCACCTGGAGATCGTTCGGCACGAAGCCCGCGTCGACGGCGGCGCGCGAAGCGCCCATCGCCGCCCCGAGCTTGTCGGCCACGGGCTCGATATACTTCTTGAAGTTCTCGCCGCTGGCCATGCCGCGTCCGCCCGAGATAACGATGCGCGCCGCCGTAAGATCGGGCCGGTCGGACTTCGTGAGATCGGCGGAGACGAACGAAGAGAGGCCGAGCGGCCCCGACACGGAGACGTCGGTGATGGGGGCGCTACCGCCCTCGTCGGCGGCGGGGAATGCCGCGTTACGTACCGTGATGATCTTCTTGGCCTCGCCCGACCTCACGGTCTGCACCGCGTTGCCGGCGTAGATCGGCCGCTCGAAGGTGTCCGGCGCCACGACCTTGATGACATCCGAGACCTGCATCACGTCGAGCAGCGCCGCCACGCGGGGCATGACGTTCTTTCCGAACGCCGTCGCGGGCGCCACCGCGACCCCGTAATCCTTCATGAGTGCGACGACGAGGGCCGCGACCTCCTCGGCCAGTCCATTGCCGAGGTGCGGCGCGTCGGCGAAGAGCACTTTCGCGACGCCGCCGAGCTTGGCCGCGGCCTCGGCCGCCGGCCGGCAGTTGTGGCCCGCGACGAGCACGTGAATGTCGCTGTCGATGGCTTGGGCCGCCGTCAAAGCCTTGGCGGTCGCTCCGCCGAGCGCCCCGTTCTGAACCTCGGCGATGAGAAGGAGCGCCATCAGATCACTCCCGCCTCGGTCTTGAGCCGCCGCACGAGCTCGGCCACGTCGGCGACTTTCACGCCCGATTTGCGCGTCGGCGGCTCGGACGTCTTCAGCACCTCGAGCCTGGGCCCGATGTCGATCCCTAAGTCTTCCGGCTTCTTCACGTCGAGGGGCTTCTTCTTTGCCTTCATGATGTTGGGCAGCGAGGGATAGCGCGGCTCGTTCAAGCGCAGATCGGTCGTGATGACCGCCGGCAGCTTGATTTTCACCGTCTCGAGGCCGCCGTCGACCTCGCGCGTCACCGTCACGGCGCCGGCCTCCGGCACAACCTTCGAGGCAAACGTTCCCTGACCCCAGCCGAGGAGGGCGGCGAGCATCTGGCCGGTCTGGTTGCAGTCGTCGTCGATGGCCTGCTTGCCGAGGATGACGAGGTCTACGCCTTCGGCGGCGACCACGGCCCTCAGAATCTTCGCGACCGCCAGCGGCTCGACGGTGGCGGCCTCGGGCGTTTCGACGTGCACGCCGCGGTCCGCCCCGATGGCGAGCGCCGTGCGAATGGTCTCCTGACACTTGGCCGGTCCGATCGAGACGGCCACCACCTCGCTTGCCGCGCCCTTCTCCTTGAGGCGGACCGCCTCCTCGACGGCGATCTCGTCGAAGGGGTTCATCGACATCTTGACGTTGGCAAGCTCGATCCCAGATCCGTCGGCCTTGACCCGGATCTTTACGGCGAAGTCAACGACACGTTTGACCGCCACCAATATTTTCATGCCCGAAGTAATCCCCAGCAGCTTTTCTTATTTTTCCTGCAACCTGGTGAGGCTTCTTGTTGTGCAGCGCGAACGCCCACGCCGCTCTTGGCGCAAAACATCAAACCGGCCGCCGTCCGCCGGCTCTTCGCAGTTGCGAAAGGCGAAACTACGAGGGGCTTACCGGCAAGTCAATGCGACGCGCGATAAACGGGTCGATAAGTTGGTAAAGACGACACACGTTTGACCGGGCGTTTGACACGGCCGGTAGCGGGCGTCAGACGGCGCCGATCCCTTTGTCGAACAAGGGCACGCCCGGGCGCCTCAAGAACAGCACGAGCACCGCCCCGGCGATCAGCCCGCCGATATGGGCCCACCAAGCGACGGGCCCGACCTGAGGCAGCAGCACCATCACGACCTGGATCAGAATCCAGAGCCCGAGCGCGAAGGCGGCCGAAATCCGGAGCGGGATGGCCTTGAGCGCCAGGACCCAAACGCGGACGCGAGGATGGAGCATGATGTAGGCGGCGATGACGCCCGCGACCGCGCCGGAGGCGCCGATGAGGGGGCTCTCCGAGGCCGGAGCGATGAGCGCGTGGAAGAAGCCCGCGAAAACCCCGCAGGCCAGGTAGAAGAACAGGAACCTCATGTGGCCCATCGCGTCTTCGACATTGTCGCCGAAGACCCACAGAAACAGCATGTTGCCGCCGAGATGGAGAAGGTCGCCGTGGAAGAACATGTAGGTGAGGGGTGTCAGCAGCTCGGCCACGGGCGACGGCGTGGTCAGCGCGTCGGGTGCCTCCATGGGGAATAGACCGGTGTCGAACAGCTCTTTGGGGACAAGGGCGAAGGAGGCAAGGGTCGCTTCCTCCACCCCCGAGAACTGCTGAATGAAATAGACGACGACGTTGAGGACGATGAGACCGACCGTGACATACTGAAAGCGGATCGATTTCAGCGTGTTCTCGTCGTGGAGTGGATAGAACATGTGGGGCCGGTCCTTTGTTCATCCAGAGTAATGAGATTGGCTCTATTGGTTCTGGCCCGGGACCCAGAGCACATCGCTCCGCCCCCGGTCGTTCACATAACGGCTTGCAACGAAAAGGAAGTCCGAGAGCCGGTTGACGTATTTCAGCGCGGCGGCGCTCACCGGCTCGGATGGCATTTGGGCCAGAGCCACCATCTCCCGCTCGGCGCGCCGGCAAATCGTACGCGCCAGGTGGAGGGCTGCCGCCGCACTCGAGCCACCGGGAAGAACGAACGAATTGAGCGGCTTGAGCTCGCCGTTCATCTCGTCGATCTCGGCTTCGAGCCGCGCCACCTGCTCATCAGTCACGCGCAGCGCCTCAGCGGCCTGCTCGCCGCGGGCCGGCACGCAGAGATCGGCGCCGAGATCGAAGAGATCGTTCTGCACCCGCATCAGCTTGGCATCGAGACCCTGGTTGCCGGCGAGATGCGCGCGTGCCAAGCCGATTGCCGCGTTCGTCTCGTCGACCGTCCCAAAAGCCGCGATGCGCGCGGAATGCTTGGCGACGCGCTCGCCCGTGCCGAGCCCGGTCGTCCCGGCATCGCCCGTTCTCGTATAGATCTTGTTGAGCTTGACCATTCCCGTGCCGCGCCCCCCCCCGCGTCATGCCCCGATCTTCTAGTGTTGTTGGAGCATAACAAACGCCACAATGATCAGGATGGCAATGAACTGCAGCCCGACGCGCCAGCGCATGAGCTTCTGGCTGAGGTTGGGGCTCTTGCCCTGAGCCATGGTCCAAAGACCGAGAAGCAGCACGACGAAGACGGCAGCGACGGCGATCGTTGTCGCGTGGTAAAGCAAAGTATGCATTGCGAAGCACCTCTTGGAGCGCTTAGCACGACCATAAGGCCTTGGCGGTGCTGCGGCAAACGCCAAGAACTGCGGCCTGTCGCAAGACTCGTCCTCTACATCGGTTGTTAGACGGGTTTTGGTAAGAGACGCTCCGCTAGAATTGCCGCAATTATGTCCACCTAAAGGAATGCCTGCAGGGGGCAGGCGCTCCAACTTCGGCGTGAGGCGGGACGGATGGTGACGCTCCGGCGGCAAGGATTGAGGGCTTGAGGGAATCTCGACGTTTTCTCCTGTGCTTGTCCCCGCCGGCTCGAGGCTTGGCGGCGGCGCTTTTCGTTGCGGCAACAGGGCCCGCGGTCGCCGCCGAGGCCGAGAAGACACCGGAAACGAGCGAGATCGAGAAGACGCTCGAGGGCCGCAAAGGCGAGCTCCAGAAGGTCGAGAGCCGAAGCCGCGAGCTCGAGCGCGCGGTTGCCGACATCGCCGCCGAGCGCGAGAAGCTCAATAAGCGCCTCGTCGAAACGGCGGCCCTCGTCCAACGGAGCGAGGCGCAAATGACGGCCATCGAGGGCAGTCTCGATAAGCTCGGCGCGGAGGAGGCCAAGCTCCGAGGCTCGCTCAAGGCACGTCACAGCGAAATCGCCAAGATTTTCGCGGCGCTGCAAAGGATGGGGCGCAATCCGCCGCCCGTGATGATCACTGAGCCCGAGGATGCAATGACGATGGTGCGGAGCGCGATGCTGCTCGCCGCGGTCTTCCCCTCGATGAACAGCAAGGCGGCGGCCATCTCCAAAGAGCTCGACGACCTCATGCGAATAATGACCAGCAAGCGCGAGGAGAGCGAGCGGCTCAAGACCGAGACGACGCGCTTGAACGACATGCGCACCAAGCTCGCAAGCCTCTTGGAGGTCAAGAAGCAGTCGCTTGGCGCCCGCCAAGCCGAACTCACGGACGCCCGCAATACCGCGCTCGAGCTCTCAAAGAGCGTCGACGATCTCAACGACCTCATCGTCAAGCTCGACCAGCAAGTGAGCAAGAGCGAGGCGCTGCGCACCTACGAGGAGGAAAGCAAGCGCGAGCTAGCCGCTTCCGCCCCCTCGCCGCCGCCCGAAGGCAATCTAACGGGCGACGCGGCGGGGAAATCGACGGAGGTTGCCGCCCTGATGCCCCCGCCCAAGGCCTCCGGACCGCCGCCCGTCGTCGAGCTCGCCCCCGGAGGGGCGTCCCTAGTACTCGGCAACCCGGGACGAATTAAGCCTGCCATGCCCTTCGAGCTCGCCAAGGGCCGGCTTCCGCTCCCTGCCCAGGGCCGCCGCGTCCTATCCTACGGCGAAAAAACCCAGTATGGTGCCGCCTCCAAAGGCGTTGTATTCGAGACGCGGGCCAACGCCCAGGTGGTCTCCCCCTGCGACGGGTGGATCGTCTACGCTGGGGAATTCCGCAGCTACGGGCAACTCTTGATCATTAATGCCAGCGGCGGGTATCATGTCCTAGTCGCGGGCCTGTCTCAGATCGATGTTCAGCCCGGCCAATTCGTCCTTACTGCGGAGCCGGTCGGCACCATGAGCGGCCCTCGTCGTCAGGGATCAAGCCAAGCGACCACAGTTGCAACGGGCGACGGCAGCGCCAAATCTAGCCTGCCGGTGCTCTATGTAGAGTTTCGCAAGGACGGCCAACCCATCGACCCGGACCCTTGGTGGGTCGACGCACATCAGAAGGTGCAAGGATAATGCGCAAGACCGATTTCGCGTTCTGGACGTTTCTCTTGATGACGGGTCTGGCGGGCGCCACGACCCTGCTCAACGTCTCGCGGACGTATTCGGCGAACTCGCCGAACTCGGATCTTTACCGGCAGCTCGACCTCTTCGGCGACGTCTTCGAGCGGGTCCGGTCCGACTACGTCGAGAAGCCTGACGACTCGATGCTGATCGAATCGGCCATCAACGGCATGCTGGCCGCGCTCGACCCGCACTCCTCCTACATGAGCCCCAAGAACTATCGCGACATGCAGGTCCAGACGCGCGGCGAGTTCGGTGGACTTGGCATCGAGGTGACGATGGAGAACGGCGTGGTCAAGGTCGTCTCTCCCATCGACGACACGCCGGCGTCCAAGGCCGGCGTCCTCGCCAACGACCTGATCACGCACCTCGACAATGAGCAGATCTCCGGGCTTACCCTCGAGCAAGCGGTCGAGAAGATGCGCGGGCCCGTCAATACGCCCATTACTCTCACCATCGTGCGCAAAGGGAAGGATGAGCCCTTCGACGTGAAGATCGTTCGCGACATCATCCGCATCAACGCCGTGAAGTCGCGGCAAGAGGGCGACATCGCCTACATCAAGGTCACGACCTTCAACGAGCAGACGCATGCCAACCTCGTCAAGGCCATGGAAAGCCTGAGAACGTCCATCGGTCCGAACATCAAGGGGTACGTCATCGATCTGCGCAATAATCCAGGCGGCCTGCTCGACCAGGCGATCGCCGTGTCCGACGATTTCCTCGACCACGGCGCGATCGTGTTGACGAAGGGGCGCAACAACGAGGAGACGCAGCGTGCCCAGGCCCGTCCGGGCGACCTCTCCGACGGTAAGCCTGTCGTCATCCTGATCAACGGCGGGTCGGCCTCGGCATCCGAGATCGTCGCCGGTGCGTTGCAGGACCACAAGCGCGCGACCGTGATCGGCACGCGCTCGTTCGGCAAGGGTTCCGTGCAGACCATCATTCCTCTCGGCGCCAACGGTGCGATCCGGCTGACGACGGCCCGCTACTACACGCCCTCGAACCGGTCCATTCAGGCCAAAGGCATCGATCCCGACATCGTAGTCGAGGAAGAGCTGCCCGACGATCTAAAGGGCAAAGTGAGCGAGAAGCCGCGCGGGGAGGCGAGCCTGCGCGGGCACCTCAAGGGCGAGAAGAAGGAGGGCGAAGAAGGGCAGGCCGACAGCGAAGGCGCCGAGGTCCCCGCGGCTGTAAAGGATGAGAAGGAGCAGTCCGGATCGTCGGCCTATGTGCCCAAGGAGCCGGAGAAGGATACTCAGCTCCAGTACGCGCTGAGCTTCCTGCGCGGGACGGCAACAGGCGCGAATATCGCCAAGCAGCCGGCCCAGGAGCAAACGCCATCGACCACTCCGGACAAGGGAGCAGCCGTACCGAATTGATCGAGGCGATCGGCTCATTCCTCTATCGGCGGGCGCCGTCATGCGGCGCCCGTCCCGTTTCGACCTGCGGCGAGCCCCATGTCCAGCCCACCCCATGACGTGGCTTCAGCCCCGCCCGGCTACCGGCCGTGCGTCGGGCTCATGGTGCTGAACCGCGACGGCCTCGTCTGGGTCGGGCGGCGGGCCGATGGGCCCGGCGAGCCCGAAGGCCGCGGCAATTGGTGGCAGATGCCCCAGGGCGGCATCGACGAGACCGAGGACGCGCGCGACGCCGCGCTGCGCGAGCTCTACGAGGAGACCGGCATCCGCTCCGCTTCCATCATCGGCGAAATACCCGGCTGGCTCACCTACGACCTGCCGCCCGAGCTTCAGGGCAAGGCGTGGGGCGGCCGCTTTCGCGGACAGAGACAGAAGTGGTTCGCGCTGCGCTTTTCCGGCGACGACGGCGAGGTCAATCTCACGCCGCCCGAGGGCCACTCGGTCGAGTTCGATGCGTGGCGATGGGTGCCCATCGGCGACCTTCTCGAACTGATCGTCCCCTTCAAGCGGTCCGTATATGCCGATGTCGTCGCCGCTTTCGGGCCCCTTGCACGCCCTGTCTGACCGCCCTGGGCCGACGACAGTGCGGCTTTTTCTCCGACCACAGAGCAAAAGTCATGGAAACGACTAACATTTTCAGTATGATACGAAATGATTCGGAGACGCGCTCCAAGCGCAGGCCCGTACCTGCGGTTTTTCACATCAAATTCGAGGGATCGATGAGATCCAACGCCGAAGTCGTCGTCGCCGCGCGAGACCTGCCCTACCGGCCCTGCGTCGGCATCATGCTTATCAACCGGGACGGCCTCGTCTGGACCGGGCGGCGTCTTCCCAAGTGGTCCGGCGACCGGTCGGCCTACATCTGGCAGATGCCGCAAGGCGGCATTGACAGGGACGAAACGCCGCGCCAGGCGGCCATCCGGGAACTCGCGGAGGAAACAGGCATTACCAGCGCCGAGATCGTCGGCCAGGTTCCCCGCTGGCTCACCTATGACCTTCCCCCCGAGCTGGTCGGCGTGGCCCTCAGGGGTAGGTACCGCGGCCAGCGCCAACGTTGGTTCGCCATGCGGTTCTGGGGCGACGACAGCGAGATTGACATCCGCTCGCGCAACGGCGCCAAGGCCGAGTTCGACCGCTGGCGATGGAGGCCCGTCGAGGAGTTGACCGAGGTCATTGTCCCCTTCAAGCGGCCTATTTACCAGACGGTCGTCGCCGAATTTGCCCACTTGACACGATCCTGAGTAGAAGGCGGTCTTCGATCGACGCGCCCTCCGGCGCCAAGTAGTGCGAGTATGTTCTCCATGCTGACCCGTCCCCGGACCCTCCCCCCCTTCAACGATGGCGCCGATCTCCAGACCGGCCTTGCCTTCGCCGCCGAGGAATACGACCAAATCAAGCAGCTCTGGCTCGATCACATCGCCGCCGAGCATCGCGGGGACATTCCCGGCCTGCTCGCGACGCTGACCGACGATTGCGTCTACACAATTCTGAACAACGGCCGGGTGTGGAAAGGGCACGAGGGCGCGGCCGAGTTCTACGAGGGCTTCCTCGGCGGCTTTCCGGAGAACTGCTTCTCGGTCATGAACGTGTTCATCGGCCCGCAGGGCGTGGTGGAGGAGGCACACTTCAACGGCGTGCACTACGGCGACCTCCTGGGCCTGCCGTCCACCGGGCAGCCGGTCGAGTTCGATGTCGTGCTGCTGTTCGGATGGCACCGCCAGAAGAAGCTCTTCAAGGGCGAGCGGATCTATTTCGCCATCCAGCAAGGGCTTATCGCCAACATCGGGCAGCTACTGCGGCGCATGGCACGCGACCAGTTGGAGAAAACCGGTCAGCGCTGACGGACGTTTTGATGCGGCGCAGGCTTGCGCCGATTGGCTCACCAGTGCGCCGTCTTGAGCTTGGTCAGCGAGCTCAAGGCCTCGCTCGCCATGAAGCGAGCGTGATCGTCGGCGGCCTCGGCGTGCTCGCGCTCAGCGATGGCCAGCTCGGCGGAAATCTTCTCCTGGTCGAGGTCGGCCAGGCCGAGCGCTCGCTCGGCGAGCACCGTGACGCCGGTGGGCTCAATCTCCGCAAATCCGCGCTTGACGAAAACACGTGTGCTCTTGCCGCCGATCACCACGTCGAGCACGCCTGGCCTCAAGATTGTGACCAGGGGAGCGTGGCCCGGAAGGACGGTCATGTCGCCCTCCGTCCCAGGCAGCATGGCCTGCTCCGCGTCGCCCGAGAGGAGGATCCTCTCGGGGCTCACGAGCTCGAACTTGAACGTTCCTGCCATCGGGTGTCTTCCTCGAGTTGGGGGCGCCTTCGCCGGACCGTCAGCTGGCCTCGCTAGTCTTGGCGCTGACGGCCTCCACGGTCTGCTGGCGCTTGCCGCAGAACGGGCAGAAGAACAGCGGGTGATCGACCGTGCCCGGCTCCTCGTTCTCGAGCTCGACGAGCCCGACAGACAGATAAAGAACGCCGTCGTCGCCGACGGTGATCAGCGGCTCGAATTCGTTGCCGCTCATCGCCTCGCTGAGCTCCTTGCAGCACGTGCCGAAGCCGCCGCCCGTCTCGTCTGCCGCCATGGCCTGTCCTTCCGGCCGACCCGGTTACGCCGCTTCGGCAAGCTTCTCCGCCTTGGCGATAGCTTCCTCAATCGTGCCGACCATGTAGAACGATTGTTCGGGCAGGTGATCGTAATCGCCCTCGCAGAGGCCCTTGAAGCCCTTGATCGTGTCGGCGAGGCTGACGAGCTTGCCCGGCGAGCCGGTGAACACCTCCGCGACGTGGAACGGCTGCGACAGGAAGCGCTCGATCTTCCGCGCGCGCGCGACCGTCATCTTGTCCTCTTCTGAGAGCTCGTCCATGCCGAGAATGGCGATGATATCCTGCAGCGACTTATACCGCTGAAGGATCGACTGCACGCGGCGGGCGACTTGGTAGTGCTCCTCGCCGACGACGCGCGGGTCGAGCATGCGCGACGTGCTGTCGAGCGGGTCGACCGCCGGATAGATGCCCTTCTCCGCGATCGCGCGCGAAAGCACTGTCGTTGCGTCCAAGTGGGCGAACGAGGTCGCGGGCGCGGGGTCGGTCAGATCGTCTGCAGGCACGTAAATGGCCTGCACGGAGGTAATCGAGCCCTTCTGTGTTGTCGTAATGCGCTCCTGCAGCGCGCCCATGTCGGTCGCGAGCGTCGGCTGGTATCCGACCGCCGAGGGGATTCGGCCCAAAAGCGCCGAGACCTCCGAGCCCGCCTGCGTGAAGCGGAAGATGTTGTCGACGAAGAACAGCACGTCCTGGCCCTGGTCGCGGAAATACTCGGCGACCGTGAGCCCCGAGAGGCCGACGCGCGCGCGCGCCCCCGGCGGCTCGTTCATCTGCCCGTAGACGAGCGCGCACTTCGAGCCCGCCGCCGAGCCGTTGTTCTTCTTCGGGTCCTTGTTGACGTTGCTCTCGATCATCTCGTGGTAGAGGTCGTTGCCCTCGCGCGTGCGCTCGCCGACGCCGGCAAACACGGAGTAGCCGCCGTGGGCCTTGGCGACGTTGTTGATGAGCTCCATGATCAGCACGGTCTTGCCGACGCCGGCGCCGCCGAAGAGGCCGATCTTGCCGCCCTTGGCGTAGGGCGCGAGCAGGTCGACGACCTTGATGCCGGTGACGAGGATCTGGGCTTCGGTGGCCTGATCGACGTAGGACGGGGCAGGAGCGTGAATGGGCCGCATCTCGACGCCCTTCACCGGGCCCGCCTCGTCGACCGGCTCGCCGATGACGTTGATGATGCGCCCCAGCGTCGCGTCGCCGACGGGAATGGCGATCGGGCGACCCGTATCGACCACCTCCTGGCCGCGCACGAGGCCCTCGGAGCTGTCCATGGCGACGGTGCGCACCGTGCTCTCGCCGAGATGCTGGGCGACCTCGAGCACCAGGCGGTTGCCCTGGTTCTTGGTCTCGAGTGCGTTCAGGATCTCGGGGAGATGTCCGTCGTCGAACTGCACGTCGACGACCGCGCCCATAACCTGACGAACCTTACCAACGTTGCCTGCCATTTTCCTCTCCAGCGGGTGTGTTTATCAGGCGACCGACAACGTGACGGGAACGTTGCCGCGCGTCGCCTTCGAATAGGGACAAATCTGATGGGCTTCCTCGACCAGGGCCTCGAGCGCGGCCTTGTCGGCGCCCGGAAGCGAAACCTTAAGGTCGGCAGCGAGCGAGAAGCCGCCTTCGGTGTTGAGCGTCACGTGGCAGGTCACTTTCGCCGCCTGCCCGTCGAGACCATGCTTCTTGGCCAGCACCAGGATCGCTTGCCCGAAGCAGGCCGACCAGCCGAGCGCGAACAGCTGCTCGGGATTGTGCCCGTCGCCGGACCCGGCGAGCTCCTTCGGCAGTGCCATGGCGAGCGCGAGCTTGCCATCCTCGACGATCGCCCGTCCCTCGCGGCCGCCTTTTGTCGTCGCTGAGGTCTTGTACGCCATGCTCCGTCTCCGCGCGTTAGAGCGCCTCCGCGCCCGAAATAATCTCGATCAACTCTTTGGTGATGTTCGCCTGCCGCTGGCGATTGTATTTTACCGTCAGCTTGTCGATCATCTCGCCGGCGTTGCGCGTCGCGCTGTCCATCGCGCTCATGCGCGCGCCCTGCTCGGAGGCGGCGTTCTCGAGGAGCCCGCGGAATATTTGCGTCGCGATGTTGCGGGCGAGAAGCTCGCCGAGAATGGCGCCCTCCTCGGGCTCGTACTCGTAGACCGACGCGGTTCCGGCCGGCGCCTTGGCCTCGGGCGGCCGCGCCGGGATGAGCTGCAGCGCGGTGGGTCTCTGCGTCATCACCGAGCGGAACTCGGAGAAATAGAGGGTGGCGACGTCGAACTCGCCGGCTGCGAAAAGGCTGAGCACCTTGCCCGCGATCTCCTCGGCATTGGCAAAGGCGAGCTGGCGCACGCCGCGCAGATCGATGCGATCGACGATCGACTTGCCGAGATCGCGCCTCAAGTTGTCGGCGCCCTTGCGACCGACCGCCATGATCTTGACCGTCTTGCCGGCCGCCAGCAAGCGCTGAGCGTCGGCGCGCGCGAGCTTGGCGATGTTCGAGTTGAAGCCGCCGCAGAGGCCCCTTTCGGCGGTCATGACGATGAGCAAATGGACCTGGTCGCGCCCGGTTCCGACGAGAAGGGGGGAGGCGCCCTCGCGGGTCGCGCTCTGGGCGAGGTTGGCGAGCACGCGGTCCATGCGCAGCGCGTAGGGCCGCGCCGCCGTCGCCGCTTCTTGCGCGCGCCGGAGCTTTGCCGCAGCCACCATCTGCATGGCCTTGGTGATCTTGCGCGTCGCCTTGACCGAGGCGATGCGATTGCGGAGGTCTTTCAAGCTCGGCATTAGAGCGTCCTAATCCAAACGAGCCAACCCCGCTCCCCGCTTACGGGGAGAGGGAACCCACTACGCCGCGAAGCCCTTGGCGAACTTGTCGATGAAATCGGCAAGCTTCTTTTCCGTGTCCGCCGACAGCGCCTTCTCGGCGCCGATCGTGGCCAGGATGGATTTCTCGGCGCGCAGCGCGCTCAAGAGCCCCGCCTCGAATTTGCCGACCGCCGTCACGGGAAGCGGATCGAGGAAGCCGCGCGTGCCGGCAAAGATCACGGCGACCTGCTCTTCCATCTTGAGCGGCGAGAACTGGGGCTGTTTCAAAAGCTCGGTGAGACGCGCGCCGCGCGCGAGCATCTTCTGCGTCGCCGCGTCGAGGTCGGAGCCGAACTGCGCAAAGGCCGCCATCTCGCGGTATTGGGCGAGCTCACCTTTGATCTTGCCCGCGACCTGCTTCATGGCCTTGGTCTGGGCGGAGGAGCCGACGCGCGACACGGAGAGGCCGACGTTCACCGCCGGCCGGATGCCCTGGTAGAAGAGATCCGTCTCGAGGAAGATCTGCCCGTCGGTAATCGAGATGACGTTAGTCGGGATGTAGGCCGAGACGTCGTTGGCCTGCGTCTCGATCACCGGCAGCGCCGTGAGCGAGCCGTTTCCGTGCGCGTCGCCGAGCTTGGCCGCACGCTCCAGAAGCCGCGAGTGGAGGTAGAAGACGTCGCCCGGATACGCTTCGCGACCGGGTGGGCGGCGCAGCAGAAGCGACATCTGGCGGTAGGCGACGGCCTGCTTGGAGAGATCGTCGTAGGCGATGACCGCGTGCATGCCGTTGTCGCGGAAGTATTCGCCCATGGTGCAGCCGGTGAACGGGGCAAGGTACTGCATGGGCGCGGGATCGGAGGCCGTAGCCGCGACGACGATCGAGTATTCGAGCGCGCCCCGCTCCTCGAGAACCTTGACGAACTGGGCCACCGTCGAGCGCTTCTGGCCGACGGCGACATAGACGCAATAAAGCTTCTGCTTCTCGTCTCCGGTTGCGTTGAGCGGCTTCTGATTGAGGAACGTGTCGAGGATGATCGCGGTTTTGCCGGTCTGACGATCGCCGATGATGAGCTCGCGCTGGCCGCGTCCAATGGGGATCAAGCTATCGATCGCCTTGAGACCGGTAGCCATCGGCTCGTGAACCGATTTCCTCGGCAGAATTCCCGGCGCCTTGACGTCGACGCGCATGCGCTTGTCGAACTTGATCGGACCCTTGCCGTCGATCGGGTTGCCGAGGCCGTCGACGACGCGGCCGAGCAAGCCCTTGCCGACCGGCACCTCGACGATTGCGCCGGTGCGCTTGACGGTATCGCCTTCCTTGATGGTGCGGTCGTCACCAAAGATGACGACGCCGACGTTGTCGGCCTCGAGGTTCAGCGCCATGCCGCGGATGCCGCCGGGAAACTCGACCATCTCGCCCGCCTGCACGTTGTCGAGACCGTAGACGCGTGCGATACCGTCGCCGACCGACAGCACTTGGCCGATCTCGGAGACCTCGGCCTCCTTGCCGAAGTTCTTGATCTGCTCCTTCAGGATCGAGGTGATCTCTGCTGCCCGGATGTCCATAACCTTGACCTCGTCTCTTTATCTTGGGCGTTGCGTTCGCTGCGTTTCGTTGCGGGCGTCCTGCGCCCCTGAAGTCCATGAGAGGCGGCCCGGAGGCCGGGCATCGCCAATGCGCTAGGCGCCTCCCTTGAGGGCGACCGTCATGCTCGCCAATCTTGTTTTGAGCGACGAATCGACCATGCGGCTGCCGACCTTGACGATGAGGCCGCCGAGAAGGGAGGGGTCGACGCGCACCGCGAGCTTGACGTTCTTGCCGACCAGCACCGCCAGCGTCTCCTTGAGTGTGCCCTCCTGCGCCTCACTCAAAGGATGCGCCGAGACGACTTGCGCCGTCACCTCGCCGCGCGCCTTCGCGGCGAGCGCCCTATAGGCGCGCGCCATCTCGGGGGCTGCGAACAGCCGGCGATTCCTGGCAAGCAGATTAAAGAAGTTCTGGGTGAGCGGGTTGGCTCCGACCGATTCGAGCAGCCGTCCGAGCGCGGCGGCCTGGTCGTCGGCAGCGATGACCGGACTGCGCACCACGCGAACGAGGTCCTCGCTCGCCTCGAGAAAGCCCTCGAACGTCGCGAGATCGCGCTCGACCGCCTCCTGCTGTCCTTCCTCGCGCGCGAGGTCGAAAAGAGCGGAAGCGTACCGGCCCGCAACGCCCGCTACGATAGGTTCATCAGTCGCCACGTCGAAGCTCTCGCGCGCTCAAGGGGTTGAAGGTCCCCGCGGCCGAAGCCACAGCGCCTGGAGGAGAATTGTTGGCGTTACACGAGGAGGTGCAGGGCAGAGACATGCGGGGCCCAGTCCCCTCTTGAAACCCGCGTGGTCTCTAACATGGGCGTATGCCGGCATCAACCGGCCTTGGCACGCCCGATTGCCGCATTTCTCCGGGTGCCCGGGTCATACTCGTGGCCGGCACCGGCAGGGCAAACTCGAACCGAGCCACCGTCACAAGAAACTATAGGGATCGATGTCGACGGTTAGCCTGAGATCGCCCTTGATCTTGGGCAGCGCCCGGCCCCATTCGCGCAGGTAGGCCTGAAGGTCGAGCTCGCGCGGGGCCTTGACGAGAAGGCGCCAGCGGTGGCGTCCGCGCACGACGGCGAGCGGCGCTTCGGCTGGTCCCAGAATCTGAATGCGCTCGGACGGCGGCGCGCTGCGCGCCACCTCGCGCGCGAAAGCCTCCGCGAGCTCCTTGTCGCGAGCGGAGACGACAAGGGCCGCGAGCCGTCCGAAAGGCGGCAATAGCCCTCTCTGGCGCCCCGCAATCTCGCGCTCGAGAAAGGCATCGCGATCGCCGCACAGGATGGCCTGCATCACCGGATGCTCGGGCATGTGGGTCTGCACGTAGCCCTTGCCCTTGGTCAGCGCGCGCCCCGCCCGCCCCGTCACCTGATGCAGCAACTGGAACGTGCGCTCGGCCGCGCGCGGGTCAGCGCCCATCGAGAGGCCGAGATCGCCGTCGACGACGCCCACCGTCGCGAGCAGGGGGAAGTTGTGGCCCTTGGCCACGATCTGCGTGCCGATGATGATGTCGACCTCTCCCGCCTCGATGCTCGCGATCGTGTCGCGCATCTCGACAAGACCGGGAATGAGATCGGAGGAGAGGAGCGCCAGCCGCGCCTCGGGAAACGTCTCGGCAATCTCCTCTGCGACCCGCTCGACGCCCGGCCCGCACGCCACGAGCGATTCGGTGTCGCCGCACTTCGGGCATTTCTCCGGAATGGGCAGCGAGAACCCGCAGTGATGGCAGTTGAGGCGATGGCGGAAGCGATGCTCGACCAGCCAGGCCGTGCACTGCGGGCACTCGAAACGGTGTCCGCAGCTTCGGCACAGCGTGAGCGGCGCGTAGCCCCGCCGGTTGAGGAAGAGAAGCGCCTGCTGGCGTTCGGCCAGCGTCTCGGCCACGGCGCGCGTCAGGACCGGCGACAGCCAGCGGCCTTTCTCGGGCGGATCCTTTCTGAGATCGATGGCGGCCACGTCCGGGAGCTCGGCGCCGGTGAAACGCGCCGGGAGCTCGACGTATCGGTAGCGGCCGCTCCTTGCGTTCACGTGACTTTCGATCGACGGCGTCGCCGACGACAAGATCACCGGAAATTGGCCGAGGGAGGCGTGCACCACGGCGAGGTCGCGCGCCTGGTAGTGAACGCGGTCGTCCTGCTTGAAGCCGGGGTCGTGCTCCTCGTCGACAACGATGAGACCGAGCTCCTTGTAGGGGAGAAACAGCGCCGACCGTGCCCCCACGACGACGCGCGCTTCTCCCGTCGCCGCTGCCCGCCAGGCGCGGCCCCGCTCTTGTGGCGAGAGCGCCGAGTGCCACTCGACCGGGCTCGCGCCAAAGCGCTCGGCGAAGCGGCCCATGATCTGGCTCGTCAGCGCGATCTCGGGCAGCATGATAAGCGCCTGGCGGCCGGCGCGGAGCGTCCGGGCCACGGCCTCGTAGTAGACTTCCGTCTTTCCGGAGCCGGTCACGCCGTCGAGCAGCGACACCGAAAAATTTCCACCCTCGACCGCGGACACGAGCGCGTGCACGGCGCGGACCTGGTCGTCGGTAAACTCGGTTACCCGGTGGTCGGGATCGGGACAGGGGTACGTCCTCTCCGGGATCGCGACCTCGACCAAACTGCCGGCGGCGACGAGGCCGTCGACCACGCCCGTCGTGCAGCCCGCCTCCGCGGCGAGCGACGACTTCGGCCGCGTGAGCCCATCGTTCGCCACATCGAGCGCGCGCCTCCTCGCCGGAGTGATACGGGGCGGCTCGGGCGCGCCGGCGACGAGGCGCACACCGAACCTTGGTTTCGCCGGCTCGAATGCCGCCTGCGCGCTCATCATCATGCGCACAACCATGCCGAGCGGGGTCAGCGTGTACCTGGCGATCCACTCGGCGAACCGGAGCGAGAGTGGGGGGAGCGGGGGCACGTCGAGGCGCTCGGTCACGGCCTTGAGCGCCTTCCCCGCCCGCACTTTGCCGACCTCGCCGATGCCGCCGTCCCAGACGACGCCGATGCGGCTCTGCGGGCCGAACGGCACGATGACGAAATCGCCCGCCGAAACGGCAAGCCCGGCCGGCAGGACATAGTCGTAGGTCTGGTCGAGCGCGACCGGCAGCAGAACGGGGACGACAGCCCCCGCCCCGCGCGACAGATCTACGTTAATGCCAAGAAGGCTATCCAAGGACACCCCTGCCGGATAAGAAGCCTGTTACAACTGAAAGCATTCCGCGAACTCGAGGCACGGCCCTAGCTCGCAAGACTAGGCCGCGTTCGCGGCCGTGTCGCGACGCGCGCCGGGAGCCCAAGACTACGCGGCCGCCCCCTTAGCCAGGGGAATAGACAACTACGTGACAGGACGAGCGAATGAAATTCTTCGTGGATACCGCGGAATTGGACGAGATCAAGGAGCTTGCCGCGACCGGCCTCCTCGACGGCGTGACGACAAATCCCACGCTCATCGCCAAATCGGGACGCGATTTCAGGGAGACCATCGCCGCAATCTGCGAGATCGTGCCGGGCCCGGTTTCGGCCGAGGTCGCCGCTGTCGACTACAGCGGCATGCTGAAAGAAGGGCGCTCGCTCGCAAAGATTGCGAAGAACGTCGCGATCAAGGTGCCGCTCACGCTCGACGGGCTCAAGGCCTGTAAGACGCTCACCTCCGAAGGCACCATGGTCAACGTGACGCTGTGCTTCTCCGCCAATCAGGCGCTGCTTGCGGCGAAATCCGGGGCCACATTCGTCTCGCCGTTCATCGGCAGATTGGACGATATCGGCCAAAACGGCATGGACCTCATTCGCGAGATCCGCGTCATCTATGACAACTATCAGGACCTCACGACGGACATTCTCGCCGCCTCGATCCGCACTGTGAACCACGTCAAGGAGGCGGCGACGATCGGCGCCGACGTCGCAACGATGCCGCCGGCAATTCTCAAGGCGCTCGTCAAGCATCCGCTGACGGACGCCGGCCTCGCCGCATTCCTCGCCGATTGGAAGAAGACCGGGCAGAAGATCGTCTGAGCCTGAAGCGGCGGGGGGTCACCCTTCGGGTAACCCGCCCGGCCACTCGCGTCAGATCGACTCTTTCAAGTCCTTGGCCGCGCGGAACGCGACCTTCTTCGAAGCCTTGATCTTGATGGCTTCGCCGGTTGCCGGATTGCGTCCCATGCGCGCAGGCCGCTTCCTGACCTGCAGAATGCCGAGACCGCCGATGCGGATGCGGTCGCCTTTCTTGAGGTGCTTCGTGATCATGGTGACCATGTCCTCGAGCACGGCATTGGCCTGCTTCTTCGGCAGGTCGTGGGCCTCGGAGAGGGCATTTCCGAGGTGCTTCAACGTGACGGTAGGCGGTGTTTTGGTGGTGGCCATGAGGTTTCCCCGAAAGAATCAATGACCGCGGAACCATACAACAGAAGTGAATCGGCGCGGCTATTGATTTCAAAGGATTGAGTTTTCTCACTCCTGCGTGAGTTTTGGTGAGGCTTGCTAGAGCAACGAATTTGCGCGAAACGAAGCTCATCGCCCGCGCGCGCTGAGTTGCATAGCACCGTGTCCGCGCGCATTTCAATCAGCTCAACGCCGCAATCCCCTGATTGGCGAAGTCGAGCCGGTCCGAGAGGGCGCGGGCGATATACTCGAGAAAGGCCGCCGCGAGCTCCGGCTCCTCGGCCTTGAACCGCTCGTAATTTGCCCGCGTCAGCGTCGAGATACTGGCGTGCGTCTCCGCCGAGACCGTGGCTCCCCGGGGGCTCGAGCGCAGGAATCCCATCTCGCCGACGACCGTTCGGGTCGAGACGCGCCGGACCAGATGCTCGAGACCGGGCTCGCTCCTGACGGTCACCGCAATCGTGCCGCTGACCACGAGGTCTATGGTGTCGGACGCGGCACCCTGCTCGTAGAGAACGGTGCCCGCCGCAAGGTCACGGCGCTCGAAATAGCGCGCGGCCCGTCGCGCACGGTCGCGGCCGCCGAGCTCGGAGGCCAGCCAGCCCTCGAAGTCGGCCGCCGTGCCCGACCGCTCCTCGCGCGCGCCTTCGGCGAGGATTTCATCCTCGCACCATTGGAGCGCAGCGTTGCGATTCGCGAACGCCCGGTGCGGCCGATCGGCGCCGAAGAGGCGCATGTGATCGAGCGCGGCGCGCAGGCGATCCGTCAGCCCGGCGAAGACGAGGATTACGCGGTGGTCGTCCGCGTGGTTCCTGAGCTTGATGAGGGATAGGATCGCCGAGGTGTCGAAGCCGGAGACGTCGGAGACGTCGAGGACGGCGAAGCGGCGCTTGCCGTCCCCGGTCGCATCGATCGAAGCGCGGATCTTCTCGAACACGCCGTTCGATGAACCGAAGAAGATGAAGCCCGAGAGCCAGAAGATGTGAATGCGATCGCCTTCCTCCTGGAGGCGGCGCTCGGCCTCCCCCGAGCGATCCATGTTCGAGGCGAAGACCGCGCGCGTGAGATGCCGCCGGATGACCGCGATCCGGCTGTAGCTGAACGCGAAGAGGAGGCACGCGCCGACGAAGCCGAACACGACGCCCGCGAGATAGCCCCACTCGACGATCGCGACCATGATGAGGAGCGCCAGCCCGAAATCGGTCCACGCCCGGTGCGCCGGCGAGCGCAGCAGCACCTCCGTCAGCACCACGAGACCGAGATACATGAGAAGCCCGGCGAGGATCGGCGCCGGCACGAGGCCGGGCAGATCGATGCCCGTCACGACGACGAGGGCGACCGCAAGGGAGGCAAACACGCCGGAGACGCGCGCCAATCCCCCCGTCTCGTCGAGCAGCCTGCTGCCGTTGAGCGACAGGTTGCCCATGAGCCCGCCGAGCGGGGCGGCCACGATGTTGGCGAAGCCATTCGAGCGAAACTCCCAGTCGAGATCGGCCGACTTGGTGCGCGCGACCTCGAGGCCGGTAATGTCGAGGAGCAGGCAGATCACGGTGACCCCGGCGATGGCCCCGAACTCGGCGGCGGCATGGAGAAAAACGCGCCAATCGACGCTCATTCCGAAAAGAGTCGACATCGGCTGCCAAGGGGCCAGCGCCGAGGTGCCGGAGATGTACCACCCGGAGCCTTCGCCGCCCTGGCCGGTGCTCCACAGCAGGATATCGAGGGCAAGCGAGCCGCCGAAGAACGCGACGGGGAGCACGTAGAAGCTGCCGGTGTGGCGCTTGAGCAGGAGGACCGCGACGGCAAATACCGCGCCGAGTGCGACGAGCAGAAGGGACGATCGCGGCACCGAGCCCGCGACATCGAGAAGATTAAAATCGCGCCCCGTGACGACCTCTATCCCTCCCGTGGCAAGGAGCCATCCGGATGCGGCGAGAAAGCCGCCGATAACCGGATAGGGGATGAAGCGAACGAACTGCCCGAGCTTCAAGCGGCCCA
>CAVUEM010000026.1:0-19355 GCA_963740475.1 uncultured Alphaproteobacteria bacterium
CGGCCAGAATCCGACATCGGCATGCTCGAATGGATGTGCGTCATTCTGTGGCGCAACGAGTCTCTGGGGGGTGTGGCCCACGTCAGCAGCGCGAGCGCTGAGAGGAGAATGGTGGCCGCCCGAGCCATTGTGTCTGCGACAGGCACCCTTTACGCGACCGAAACATTGAAAAGACTCCCAATGCCATACGTGGCGACGGCCGCGCCAGCGCCTATCAAGAGCATGCGTCCGCCGCCAAAAAAGGCGTTCCGGCCCGAAAAGAGGCTCAGGGCCGCGCCGACGCAAAAGAGGGCCGCCCCCGACAGCACGGCGGCGGCCAAAATGCGATTCTCGCTCAGGCTGAATAGGAACGGAATGAGCGGTAAGACGGCGCCGATACCGAAGGCGATGAAGGAATAGATCGCAGCACCCCAGGGCGAGCCGAGATCGTCCGGGTTTAGACCCAGCTCTTCGCGCGCGAGCGTGTCGAGAGCTTTCTCGGGGTCCTTGACGAGATGCGTGGCGATCCTTCGAGCGTCTTCGAGTTGAACCCCGCGTGCAGCGTAGATGAGGGCAAGCTCTTCGGCTTCCTCCGCCGGGTAGGTTGCGAGCTCCTCGCGCTCCTGGCCGATTTGATATTCGAACATTTCGCGTTGTGACAGCATTGAGATGTACTCGCCGGCGGCCATTGAGAAAGCGCCCGCGAGCAACCCGGCCACGCCCGAGAGCAGGATCATCTTCGGCTCGGCTGCCGCGCCCGCCACACCCATGACGAGACAGGTGTTCGAGACCAAGCCGTCGTTGATGCCGAAGACGGCAGCTCGCAACGTGCCGCCGCCGGTGCCCGAATGGCGCCGCCCGATGTCCGCGACCGTCGTCGGCATGGCGTGTCCCGGGGCCGACACGGACCCGGAGTAGACAGAAACGCCGCGGACTTTTGTTGCCGCGAGGACTGTTCGCATGAACCTCGGTCCCAGGACCGTGACCAACTTCGCGACGATCTTGGCTCGAAGGGAGGGCTCAAACGTCTTGTTTTGATCGTCGAGATTTGCGGCGAGGATTGCGGCTTGCTCCTCGGCCGCGCGTGCCATGTTGCGAAAAAGCTGGGCCTTGACCGGATCGGGCTCGGCCGCTGCAACAACCCCGCTCAGCCAAGCCGCCGTCTTCTCGGAGTGCCATCGCGCAGCGGTAGACATACCAATCTCCCTAGTCACGGATGGATCAGTTCGTCGCGACGTGGTTGCCGACCGGCGCGAGACCGTCGGGTTCCTCGCCGCCAGTGCCGATAGAAAGCCCTCTTGACAACTTCCGTAAGCGCCAAATAGGCGGCAACCGCGGCGATGAGGAAGACAAAGAACATGGGCGGCGGCACGACAAATCCAAACCAAGGTCCAATCGGCGTTAGCGGTATCAGGAGCCCGGTCAGCACCACTCCTACAGAGAGTGTCGCAAGCACGGGATGGGGCCGACTCGCCCAGGGTCGCCTGCGCGTGCGGATGACGAAAATGACAAGTGACTGCGTCGCGAGCGACTCGATGAACCATCCGGTCTGAAACATCGGCTCGCTGGCCCCGAACAGCTTTATCAAGGCATAGAAGGTCAGGAAATCAAACAATGAGCTCACGGGTCCAAGCACGAGCATGAACCGTTCGATAAACTTCAGATCCCAGCTTGCTGGCCGTCTCACCGTTTCAGCGTCGACATTGTCGAACGGCACCCCCACCTCGGAAAGATCGTAGAGCAAGTTGTTCAGCAAGACCTGTGTCGGCAGCATCGGTAAGAACGGCAGGAACAGGGCTGCGCCAGCCATTGAAAACATGTTGCCGAGATTTGAGCTGGATCCCATCAGAATGTACTTGGTGACGTTCTCCACAGTGCGGCGGCCTTCGAGCACCCCCTCGTGGAGCACGCCCAGGTCATGATCGAGAAGGACCAGATCGGCTGCTTCCTTGGCGACATCTGCCGCGCTGTCCACTGAGATCCCGACATCGGCGGCGTGAAGGGCGGAGGCGTCGTTGATGCCGTCGCCGAGAAACCCGACCGTGCGGCCCGACCGCTTCAGAGCAAGTAGGATCCGCTCCTTCTGCTGCGGCGTCACTCGACAAAACAGATTGACGGACGATAGCTGTGCCCTGAGCGCTTCCTCGCTCAACGTATTGATCTCATGGCCTGTCAGGAGGCCTCTGACAGGGGCGCCGATGCGATTGCAGATATTCTGCGTAATGCGCTCGTTGTCACCGGTCAGGATCTTGACATCAACATGCGCAGCGGCAAGAGCCTCGATGGCCTCGGCAGCATCCGTCTTTGGAGGGTCGACAAAGGCGAGGAACCCGGTGAAGGTCAAATCGGTTTCGTCTCCGACTATGGCGTCGTCGTGGGTTCGGTCGAACTGGCGAGAGGCTACAGCGAGCGCGCGATAGCCTTCGGAGCCGAGATGATCGAAATCACGGACGAGTCGCGCTCGGACCTCGTCGTCGAGGCTTTGGCTCGTACCGTCCACCGCCTCGTAGCGCGTCGCAAGAGCGATGATGTCTTCGGGAGCACCCTTGACCACTAGGAGACGTGACTTGCCGCTGTCGACGAGAACGGAAACCCGCCGCCGTTCGAAATCGAAGGGGACCTCGTCGATCTTGCGCCACTCACCTGTTTCAAGCTTCTGGTGGGCCAATATGGCCTCGTCGAGTGGGCTCTTGACGCCGCTCTCGAAGGCACTGTTGAGATAGGCGAGTTCGAGCACCCGCTTGCTGTCGGCTCCCGACACATCGACGTGTCGCACAAGCTCGATACGGAACTCGGTGAGGGTCCCGGTCTTATCGGTGCAGAGGACGTCCATGGCACCGAGGTCATGAATCGCGGCCAAGCGCTTGACGATGACGCGGCGGTCCGCGAGCCGCCGTGCGCCTTTCGCTAGGGTGACGGTCACGACCATGGGGAGAAGCTCGGGCGTCAGACCGACCGCCAGAGCCAGAGCAAACAGGAGCGTCTCGAGCCACGGCCGCTGAAAGATGACGTTGGCCGCCAGCACGAACAGAACCAGAAAGATGGTGAAGCGCAGCATCAAGAACCCAAAGCTGCGGATTCCTTGTTCGAATGCGTCGGGAGGCCTCTGCGTGGCAAGTCCCCCAGCGAGACCCCCGAGTTCGGTCGTTCGCCCAGTTCGACAGACAAGCGCTCTCGCCGTGCCAGAGATGGCGGCGGTTCCCATGAAGAGCGTGTTGAGAGCGTCGGTTGCGTCGTCACTCGGGCTGCTGAGATCCTGGGCACGCTTCTCGACTGGATAGGCTTCCCCAGTCAGCAGAGCTTGGTTGACGAAGAAGTCGTGCGCGGCAAGCAGCCGGCAGTCGGCCGGCACCACATCGCCAGCCACCAGCTTGATGACGTCGCCTGGGACGAGCGTCTCGACCGGTATCTCCCCCTCCTGCCCATCCCGGATGGCCAGCGCGCGCAGTCCGACCGAGCGGCGTAGCGCATCGACGGCGTTCTCGGCGCGCATTTGCTGTGTGAGATCCAGCACGACGCTTAAGAGAATGATCACGATAATGATCACGAAGCTTGCGACCTCGCCGGTCCAAGCCGAAAGTCCGCTCGCGAAGAGAAGAATCAATATGAGCGGATTGGCAAAACGGTCGGCGAACTGCAGCCAGAGGGGGCGACGACGCTGCATCAGCGCATCGTTAAGTCCATGCTCCTTGAGGCGCCTTTCGGCGACCGCATGAGCAAGTCCGGCCCTGGAGGCCTTGAGGTCTCCGAGGAGTTCTTCGAGGGGGATGTTCCAAATCCGGCTATCAGCCATGAATCACGCCGCTCTGCAACCCGCCAGGCCGGGCTAAGTCGCCGAAGGGAATGAAATAGCTATGTATCGGCCGAGGAGAACGCTTTGATGACGATCAAGCGACTCCGCTCGGACACATCTCGAATGCGTGATGCCCGTTCCGCCCGACCGGGCTGATCCTCAAGACATGATCGAGCGTCGGCCCTTCCTAAAGTCTGAGACGGTCAAAGACAGGCGTCAGTACCACGTCCGCTAGATGTCCGCGATGCTGACTTCCGGTACGGGCCAACAACCGACATTCATGGCTTAGCCAGCCGGCTTATCATCTCATTTGCAGGCTGCGTTGGATCAAGCAGGCGCTTGGCCTGCTCCGCGCCTGCCACAGGAAGCCGCGCGGGGTCGAGCATGCCGACCTGCACCAGGAGCGTTGCCTGATCCCAATAGATGTGCTCATACGAAACGCGACCGGCCTCGTCGAAACCCATTACGACGACATGCGGTAGCACTACCTTCCGACCGGTTGGCGCCACTCCCGGAAGATAGACTCGCATTTCGCGATCATGGGTAAAGCTGACGATCACCTCGTCGACCACGCGGTTGCTACCGACCGTGCGGGAGAGAGACTTCACCTCAACGTCGTCGGGCCAATGACCAACAAAATGATCGCGGTAAAATTGGGTGACGGCTGCTCTGCCAGTACCGCCGGTCAAAGTTGGAACATGGGTCAAATAGGGCTCCGGCGCCATCGTCGCCATAGTGGCCGCGACATCCTTGTCGACGAACTCGGCCCTCACATGAGCGTCGAATACCGCTCCGAGGTCGGTTGCTGCCGAATTGCTTTCCGCCATCGCTGTGCTTCTCCGCTTTGCCCCGAGGTCGATGGAGCGGGACCTGCATAAAGGACTTTAGTTGACTGAATGTGCCTAATCGGGTGCATAAATTGATTTCGGCAATACGTGGCTTCGCAGGCGTTGGGCCACAGGACCGCGAGGTGACTTCATCGACTTTTGACTATACCAAGCAGAGCCGCCAAGCACCAGGATTGGAAATCGTCGTCGAGACGACGAGATGCGCATGCTGAGGCTGTCATGACTGAGTATGTCTGGCAACACGATCTAGAGGGCGAACGTGAGCGGCTGCGGCTGATGTCGGACTTGCTCGACCCGTCTAGCGAGTTTCATTTAATACGGACTGGCGTTACGACGGGTTGGCGTTGCTTGGAGATTGGCGCGGGCAACGGTTCGCTGTCACAGTGGCTCGCGCAGCGCGTGGGACCTGCCGGCCATGTCATCGCGACCGACATCCGTACGGATCTGATGGAAGGCATCGCAGGGGGCAATCTGGAAGTTCGCAAATTTGACGTCGTGCATGACGAACCGCCTGGCGCGCCGTATGATCTCGTTGCGATCCGTGCGCTTCTGCACCATCTTCCCGAACGCCACGCGGTTGTGAGCAGGATGGCCGCCTGGCTCAAGCCGGGCGGTTGGCTTTTTGTTCAAGAACCCGACTTTTATCCATCATCGACCGTCGAGCCGCCGTCCCAAAACCACTTCTGGGAGCAATTCATTCAATGGGCGACGACCCATCACATTGATTATTACGTCGGGCGCAAAATTCCCGCTTGGCTGCAAGCGGAAGGCTTGCTCAATATCAACTCCGAAGGGCATGCCTCTCTCTATAATGGCGGCTCGGGGTTCGCGGCGTGGTGGGTTTACGGCATCCGCGAAGTCGCAGACAAGTTGCAAAGCGAAGGTGGCGTGTCACACGCAACGCTTGACGAGTTCTTTGCATTCTATCGCAACCCGACTTATTGGACGACGACAATTGCATTTATGGCGACAACGGCACAGCGCCCGAGCGATGCGGCCGCTCGCAGCACGAGAGCTCCAGAGTTCGGATAGCCGGCGGGGATCACTCATTCCTCGATCCGCATTCCGGCCCCGCGACTGGTGAAAATTGGCGCGCCATGGCAGCCGAATTTGTCCGATGCTGGCAAGAGTTTGTACGACAAACGGGAACCCCCTTGCCGCCGGTTGTCAGTACCGGACGCTTCCGCGCCGGACCATACATTCGGGGTCAGAAGAAGAAGGCGTCAACACGATGTCCGCTCGTCATCGTCGGATTAACCCCCAACAGGCGACGTACCTTGAGCTCGCGCCGACTTCCGGTTTGGGGCACCTCCAGACGGAGCCAATTGAAGCTGGACCCCTCTATCGATAAGCTGGAATGCCGTTTCCGAACTGCGGCACGAGCTGAGCTGCCCGGGTCATCATGCGCTTCATGTGGAGAATGAACCATGACCACATTTCCGATAATGGGGGGATGCCATTGCGGGGCTGTGCGCTACACCCAACGCGCGCCTGCGCTGAGTGTCGTGCACTGCCACTGCTCACGTTGCCGAAAGCTGCACGGTCACCTTTTCGCAACGGGCGCTGTCATTGACCGGAGCTATATAGAGATTGTGGGCAGCGGAAACCTGGGCAAGTATCGGACCTCGCCCACTTTCGAGAATCATTTCTGCAAGACCTGCGGCTGCCACCTCTTCGTCTATGAGGACAGCGAGCCGCGGCTGATGTATTTCCACCCGGCCACTCTCGACGGAGGCGTGCATCCAGGGCATCCGGCCGGAAAGGAATGTCACGTCTACGTGGGGTCGAAAGTCGAATGGGAGACTATTTGCGGCAACCTCCCGCAATACGACACCATGAGCCCCGACGACGATCTCATGTCAGGCCTGGAGCGCGCCAGGCGGTCGTAGGTTCGCGAGTACATGCCCTTCGGCTTGGGCCGCAGATCGTGGGCCCGACGCTGACGTCCGCAACGGGTCAGGGTGAGAAGAACGCGCCGCGTCCGCGACACGGCGGCTCAACCCCGATCAGCGGACGAAGTCGGTAGCTCTTCTCCACCGACGCTTGGGGCCAGATGGATAAATGCGAAGCCTTCCTACCAAGTCCCCAGCAATCCAACGCTGACTGTCTGCGAGGTAGTTCCCACGTCGGCCCAATGATCCGCTTGGATATATGTCACCTTGAACCCCAGCGAGCGCGTGACGGGAAAGCCAGCACTCACGGACCATGCATAGTCTTCCTTGCAGTCGTCCTTCTCCACGCCGTTCACCGCTGACTGGGCGCCGACACCAAACCCGGCGCCCGCAGAGATCCAGATCCCCGACGCGAACGAGTATTCGATGCTTCCGTCGAGGGTGTAGTACGGCTCCTGCTCGAGCAAGTTGCCATTAAAGAACGACGTGTTGTCCGTATAGATCGACACCATGGCGGTGCCTTCAAACGACCAATTGTAGTACTGCTGATGCACGCCAATCTGCGGCCGGAACGTGAAGCGATTCGTTCCGAGATTGATCAGCTTGTCTTCCAAGTACTCGCCGGTGGGGATCTGCACGCCGAGTGCCGAGCCCACGATCGTCTCAACCTTCGCCGCAGCACGGTAGAGGGTGAAGTCTTTTCCCGTGAGCGGCGGTGCCCCGACGAGGTTCACCGCAAACCTCACGAACGTGTCCGCTAAACCCTCGCGGCCGATTGAAGTCGGTGTTCCGTCGAGCACTCCGCTCCAGGTTCCTGACTGCCAAGGCTGGCGGATCTCGACGCGTGCCGTTTTGTGGAGAAACTCGAATGTTCGGATATAGCCAAGCAGCCAGGTGTCCATCTCCACAACTGCATCTTCGATCCGAAGAACAGGATCGAAGGCAATATCGCCTTCAGTGCGCCCATAGTTGACGGTGACGAAGTTCCGGTCGATCGGCAAATGGTTCCAGCGGCGGATCTCGAGTTCCTGGGCGTGGACCGGCGGGCTCAGCCACAGAATGATGGCTCCAGCAAGCCCCCGAATGGCCAGAACACACCTGGCTCGCGATGAGCTTCTATAAATCGTCATGACGCCATCGCCGTTCTTGAAGACTCGCTTAGAGTGCCAAAGGATGGCGGGGTCGAAGGCGGTGATTAGCCCAACATACAAGTCGACCCCTAGCTTCTTGCTTTCTGATGTGATTCGGTCCGACTGGATGTCACTAGCGCCCCTGGCCCCGCTGAGCACTGTGGAACTTTTTCGCAAATTTCCGCAAGGGGTCAACTTTCCCCGTGCAGCTCACATCCGCGGCACGGCCGGTCTCACCCCAATAGCTGACGACTTGGTGCGTCGCAACGTACGGGCGAGACGGGCCACTAACAGACGTTGATCGCGCGATTTATACCTTGACCGGGTAGGTCGCGAGTTCGACGAGCCGGCCAATTGCTGCCGGTACGGCTCGAGGGGAAATTCGGTTTGGCTCAGTGGCGCCAGGAACGGATTCTGAGGCATTCAGGCAACCCGCTCATTGGCGGAAGCTTCCGCGATCGCACCACCAGTCGTCCAGGGACATTGCGGTCGTGACAGCCTTCGCGGCGATAGAGCGGAGCGGCTCCGGCGGTATCGGTAGAGTGCGGCGGTTGACGAACCAGAGATCGGTGAGATCCGTCTTCCTCGATAGAATGAGATCGCGCAAGATGCGCCCGTTCATGTGCGTCAGGGCCACGCCGTGACCGGTGCAGCCGATCGAATAAGCCGCGCCGCCGCCGTCGAGGACCCCGAGATGAGGCGTCGAGTCAGCTGTGACGGAAAACGCCCCGCCCCAGCGAAAGTCGACGCCGATCCCGCGCAGCGGCGGAAACGTCTCGCCAATGAAGCGCTCGAGGTGGTTCCATGCCTTGGGCGAGGAGTCATGATCCATGTTACCCGCGAACGGCACCAGCCCCGGGCCGCCGCCGACGAGGACGCGGTTGTCTGCGGTGAGGCGATAGAAATGCATGAAGTTGCGGCCGTCCTCGATGCCTTCGCGCCCGCCCCAGCCGATCGCCGCGCGCTCATCCGCGGTGAGGGGGCGGGTCACTACGATGTAGGCGAAGGCCGGAAGCTGCTTCGATCGCATGCCGGGCAGAAGGTGGGTGTAGCCGTTGGTGGCATAGACGACCTTCTCCGCCGACACCGTGCCGCCCGGCGTGGCGAGCAGATAGCGGCCCCTCTCGCGGCGCACCTCGGCGACGCGGGTGCCTTCGAAAAGGCGCGCCCCGGTGCCACACGCAAGCACCCGCAGGGCATCGAGCCACTTCATCGGATTGATGAGCCCGCAGCCGGGCTCGAGGCACGCGCCAACAAACGTCGCGGACTGGACGCGGGAGATCAGCTCGGCGCGATCGAGCCATTCGAAGCCGTGAATTCCCAACGATTGGAAGAGCTCGATCTCGTCCTTAATGCGCGAGACATAGGCCGGCGCGGTCGCGACCTTGAGGAACCCGCTCCGCTCGTAGTCGCAAGCGATCGCATGCTTGCCGATCATCTCCTCGAGTGCGGCGATCGCGCGCTCCATGAAGAAGTGCGCCTCGCGAACGCGCGCTTTCCCGTGAAATGTTTTCATCATCGAGACGGACGCCCCGAAGAGCGTCATGACAAAGCCAGCATTGCGGCCGCTGGCGCCGAAGCCGCAGGTCTCCGCCTCGAGGATCGCAACGTCGAGACCGGGCTCGGCCGTTTTGAGATGGAAGGCGGTCGAGAGACCGGTGTAACCCCCGCCGATGATCGCGACGTCGGTTCTGATGTCCGCTGAAACCGCGGCCGCCGGCGCTCGCGCAGGCCGGCCAGCCTGCCAATAGCTCTCGACGGGGCCAGGAGCGCGGGAGGTCATCGGGCACGGCTCCGGGGATGTTCGACGGCTGCCGGGATTGGGCGACCGTTACTCCATACATCGAGGTGGACGACTGCCACAACGGGATAACAAACTTGGGGCGGCCGTGCCGGCCGCGGGTTCGGGTCGCTTAGGCCGCCTGCGGCAGCGCGCTGCCGGCGACATGGGCGGCCGTGGTCTTCACCGACTCGATTACGCGCTCGATGAACCAACGGGTCTTCTCGACCACCACGTGGCGCTCCTTGTCTAGCGTGATCATGTGGTAGCTGTCCTCGAGTACGAGCATGTCGACCGCGCCGGGGATCTCGCCCTGAAGGTAGGTCGCATTGTTGAGGTCGGCGTGGTCGTCCTGGCGCGAGTGGACAATCAGCGTTGGCTGATGCACCCGACCAAGGATCTTCATGGCAGCCTTGACCATCCAGCGGTGCTCGAGAACCATGGCTGCCGGCGTGCCTGCGGTGCCGACCTCCGAGCCGTCCGAGGCCGCGAGCGCCGTGCGCACAAACTCGCGAACCCGTGGGCACTTGATGCCGAGCGACTCAGCATCCGGGAACTGCATCAGGTTCGCCATCCAGCGGTGGCGGACGAGCGAGAAGAGCTTGGTATACCAGGGCATCGCCCAGCCGTTGATCCAGAGCGTCGGCGAGAAGAGCGCGATGCCGTCGACCTTGTCGGGGTGGTTCGCGGCAAGGTGAAGACCGAGGATGCTGCCGAGGCAGAGGCCGCCGACGATCACCGTGTCGCATTCCTTGCGGATGTCCTCGAGGGCCGCTTCGGCGCTCTTGTACCAGTCCTGCCAGCCAGTCTTGACGATGTCCTGGCGACTGCCGCCGTGTCCGGCGAGCTGGGGGCAGTGCACCGTGTAGCCGGCGCGCCCGAGGCCCATGGCGACGAAGCGCATCTCCGCGGGGGTGCCACAAAGGCCGTGAATGAGAAGCACGCCGACCTTGCCGCCTTTGATCCGGTAGGTGTTGTCCTTCGCGGCCGGCTTAGCGGCCGGGGCGTTCGGGACGAATGGGGTGATTTCGGCGGACATGACTTTCTCCCAAGTGATCTCCTGGGACCACAGTGGGGGGAAGCCGCTGGTGCCGCTGTTCCGACCGCAACAAGAACGCGATAATTCGCTATGATGGAGAAAAGAATTGGCGCAGTTGGCTGCATTTGTGTTTCTCACGGAACAAGTTCGCTCGAGGAATGTGCCCTACGGGACAGGTTCACGGACGGTCTGGTTCACCAGATGACCTGGCGCCTACCATAGGAAGGAGCACTTCATGGCAGCGACGGACACGGTTTATCGCGGCGCAAACGCTCTCGTGACGGGCGCAGCCTCGGGCATTGGCCGCGCGCTTGCCGAGCGGCTCGCCGCACTCGGCGCCTCTGTGACGATTGTCGATCGCCAAGCCGAGCTCGCCCAAGAGGTGGCGGCAGCCATCAGGGCGGCGGGCGGGAAGGCTCAGGCCGAGGCGCTCGACATCACCGACTATCCGGCCACGAAAACACTTTATGAGCGCGTCGCCGCTAAGACCGGACGGTTGGATTTTGTCTTCAACAACGCCGGGATCTGGATGATGGGCGACGCCAACGCCTTCTCTCTAGACGACTGGAACCGGCTGATCGACGTCAACCTGCGCGGCACCGTTCACGGGACGAAGGCGGCCTATGACATCATGATCGGGCAGAAGTCCGGGCACATTATAAACACGGCCTCGGTCGCTGGCCTCACGCCCGATCCAGGCTGCACCGCTTACTCGGCAACCAAGCATGCCATCGTCGGGCTTTGCAAATCGCTGCGCGTCGAAGCGGCGCGGCATAAGGTGCGCATCAGCGCGTTGTGCCCTGGAGTGGTGCAGACGCCGCTGCTCGATGGTGGCGGCAAATTCGGCAAGGTACTCGACAACGTGAAATCGGAGCAGATGCAGCAGATGTGGAAGCGTATGCGTCCGATGGCAGCCGATGCCTTCGCCTCGCGAGCGCTTCACGACGTCGCCAGGAACAAGCCAGTCATCGTCTGGCCCGTCGGTGGAAAGCTCTTCTGGTGGGCCGACCGGCTCTCGCCGTCACTCTGCATCAGGCTGGCTCGCGACATGTATGTCAGCAACCAGCGCCTCATGGGGCTCGAGTGATTTGAGGTAAGCCCACGCTGACTGTGCCATCAACCTCTGAGCCACCCATCCAGACTGCCGCTTGAACCGTTCTGCCATCAATTCAATTCAGTTTGCTATGGTCGCGCAGCGCCAAGGGGAAGGCGCCGTCTGCAAGAGGCGCGGGCACTCTGAAATGGGTCATGACCCGCCCATCACCTGATATGAGCAGCACGGTCGATCTCTCCCCAGTTGCTGACGACGGGGTGCGTCGCAACGAACGGAAGAGCTTGCGTCAGCGCGGCTCGTCGAGCTTTGGCGTCCTCGGTTCCCAGATTGACTTCAAGGGTAGCAGCGGAAAGTCTTTCGCGCGAATTTGGTGCGTGATCGTATCGGGGTCAGATGTGCGTCGGCGTCTGAGTTGGGTCAAGTCGCCGTCGATTGAGCGCACACCTCGCGTCCAGCTGAGGTCTCGAAACCGGATTTCGCGCTATGATTGGTCGGGGCAGCGGGATTCGAACTCGCGACCCCCTGCCCCCAACGGGAACCCCCATGCCGCCGGTTGTCAGTACCGGACGCTTCCGGCCGGACCATACAATCGGGGTCAGAAGGAGGCGTCTCCACGATGTCCGCTCATCGTCCGCCTAAACCCCAACAGGAGACATTCCTTGGGCTCGCGCTGACTACCGGTTTGAAACAGGAGCCGACCTCTGCCAATCCAGCGGGGACCTTCGAGCCGACATTAACCGACTGCTGATCGATCTAGCGCTCGCAAGCCGCATCCCGGCGTATTATTCTAATGCCAAACAGAGCAGTCTAAATGCGCGGGAGGCGCCCATGCGTTATCGCATCATGTCTACCATCGCCGCGACGGTCATGGTTATGTATCCCGGATTTGGACTAGCCGAGGAGTTGGTGGGAGAAGGCGAGAGGTCGGGCTTTAAGATCGTCATCAAGGACGTCAAGCGCGACGAGGGCGGCACGGTCACACTGCGATTCCAGATGAGCAGCGACAACGAGGCGCCCGAAGGAATTTACCAAATCTTGGACGGTTATCTGCCTGACAAGGTGCATCTGATCGACGCGGCCAACAAGAAGAAGTATCTCACCGTCAAGGATGCCAGCGGCAAATGCCTGTGCACCGAAATCAAGGGCGAAGTGGCCAAAGATAAACCCGTCAATCTATGGGCCAAGTTCCCGGCCCCGCCCGCGGAGGTCCAAAAGATTACCGTGGTCGTTTCCGGTTTCGAGCCGATCGAGTCTGTCCCAATCACCGACCGGTAGGAAGGTGTGGCGATGTGGCGCCTCATTGCGGCGATCGCGGTTGGCGCGGCGTGTGCCTGGAGCGCGTACGCTCAGGAGCAAATCACCGGCAAGACTCTCGATCTTGTTTTCCCGATCGAGGCGCTTGTGTTCAAGGTCGAGAATTTAGGTGGCAAGTCTGAGGGCTTGGCTGCACAAGTGCTGGAGCTGGAAGTCAAGGAGACAGCCACCGAAACACGCATTGAGCTGCCGGCCGATATCCTATTCGATTTCGACAAAGCCGATATTCGCCCAAACGCCGCGGCGGCATTGAAGCAGGCCGCCGACGTTATCCGTAAACGTGCCAAGGGAACTGTGCGGATAGAGGGTCACACAGATAGCAAGGGGAAGCCCGATTATAACAAGAAGCTCTCCGAGCGCCGTTCGGCCTCAGTGCAGAAATGGCTCGTCAATCGCGAAGGTCTAGCAGGCATGAAGTTCGCGATCCAAGGCTTTGGCGCGACCAAACCCGTGGCGCCCAACGTCAACCCTGACGGCTCCGACGACCCTGAAGGCAGGCAGAAGAACCGCCGCGTCGAAATTGTCTTTGGACGAAAGTAGCCCGCATCTTCCGGCTTCCTGAAGCGCCGAATGGGATAGCCTATGAGCCAGCTTGCAGGGGTTAGGTCGTTCCTTGATATTTGAAGGAGACTTTCACCTTAGTGCGGTAGGCGATGACCTTGCCGTTTTCAATTGCAAGATCCTGTTCGACAACCTCGGCCACTCGCAGGTCGCGCAGATGCTTGCTTGCTTCCTCGACTACCGATTTAGCAGCCTGTTCCCAGGACACCGTGCTGCTTCCGATCAATTCGATCACCTTATACATGCTGTCCGGCATTGAAGCCTCCTTCAGTCTTTGTGCGTGTCCCCCGTCAGTACCCTACCGGACAGATTGAGCGGCTGAGCAAGAATCTGAACCGTGGCTGCAATTTCCGACTTGGGTCAATAGTCGCCCTCGATTGAGCGCACTCCTCGCGTCAGCTGAGGTGTCGAAACCGGATTTCGCGCCATGATTGGTCGGGGCAGCGGGATTCGAACTCGCGACCCCCTGCTCCCAAAGCAGGTGCTCTACCAGGCTGAGCTATGCCCCGACAGTGACTTCTCTTGCCGTGCGCAATCCGTCCGGTCAAGGGCGGGCGCCGGCGCCGCGATCGCCTAGCGCCTTCCTGCCTCGAACACGGGATGGCGCACCTTGTCGCCGGGCTTCAAGCCGAGCCTCTCTGCCGCGCCGCCCGCAAGCTCGAGCACGGCGATGACCGGCCCGCCCGAGGTGATGATGCGCTCGGAGAGCGGCTCGGTCCTCGCCTCGATGCGGTGCACGGTGCCGTCGGCGCGGATGAAGACCATGTCGAGGGGGATGTAGGTGTTCCTCATCCACATGGTGAGCTCGGAGGGCGCCCCGTGGGTGAAGAGCATGCCGGCGTTGTCGGCGAGAGCCGTCCGGAACATCAGGCCGAGGGCCTGCTTCTCGGGCGTGTCGGCAACCTCGATCTCGATGCCATGCACGCCCGTGGCCGTGACGAGATCGAGCGTCTCGAGCTTCGCCGCGTTCTGGCGCGGCTCGAGCGCGAGCGTCACCGCCCCCGCCGTCCCGAGCAGGAAAAGAAGAAGGGCCGCCGATTTGGCAGCCCCGCTCGATGGCCTTGGCATTTGCATCCAAAGTCCCCTCAGTGGGGCGACGAGATCCCCGGCGAGGCGCCGTCGGGTCTGAGCTCGGCGGCCATGCAGCCCTTGGAGCCCATGCCCCAGCGGACCTGTACGGTCTGGCCCGGTCTCAGCTCGGTGAACCCGAAGCGCCGGAGCGTCTCCATATGGACGAATATATCCGGTGTTCCCTCGCCCCGCGTCAAGAAGCCGAAGCCGCGCACGCGGTTGAACCACTTGACGTAGGCCTGCTCCCAGTCGCTCTCGGGTTGCACGTGCACGTGCGTTCGCTGTGGAAGGAGCGAGGGATGAATGGCCGTGCTCTCGTCCATGGAGAGGATGCGGAACGCCTGCATGCCCTTCGGCCGGCGCAGCACCTGGCAGTGGACGCGGGCTCCCTCATAGGCGGTTTGATAGCCCCCCGCCCTGAGGCAGGTCACATGAAGGAGAACGTCGGCAAGCCCATTATCTGGGACAATGAACCCGTAACCCTTTGCCACATCGAACCACTTTATCATCCCGGCGATCTCGAAAACCTCGAGTCCCGCCTCCTCCAGACGTTCCGCGCTGATTTCACCGGCATGCACGTTGTCCGGAAATTCCGGAGGTAACTTGGAATCCCCCATCGTCTTACCCCGCCTTTACTGCCTACCTGGACTGTTAGTCTGCGAGAGCTTGGTTCCAGCCTTTGCCCTCACGCCGGCTGGTGGGCTCTCCCGACTGGGGCGGAGAATAACATCGGGTCGGGCCGCCGCTAGCCCCAAATTACGGCCCCCTCCCCCTGTCCCTCTCTTGCTCTAGGCCATGTCCACACGAGCAACCCTGGTAACGGCTTGATACCGTTAACCGTTTTATTGATGCCTTGTTCTCCCCAGAATAGTTTTCTTGCCTTTATTGATCACGGTTCCACCATCGGCAGAACGCCCGATTACTAGCTGTCTTACCTCGAGTTGCTAGAGCACTGATTCGCCGGTTCATCTCTCGAGTCCGATCCTGACCCGAGCGGCGGCGAAGTGAGCATAACTCAGGACGGATCCAGCGGCGGGCGAGGCCGGGACATCTCTCGCCCGTGTCGGACCCGCTCACAAGCCTCAGCGGAGGGAACCAGCGGTGCTCGAACCCAGGGCCCGTGAAATATTAGTGTCCCCGCGACTAGTCTGGTACAATTTTCCCCCTTCGTGGAAGTCGGGGAACGACATCCTATTTTTATTTGTTACGAGACCTTTACTTAGAACATTTTTTCATTAGGTTCCCCATAGACGGAGGATCTCATGTCGAAGGTCAAGCTCTCCGCGCGCGGGCGCAACGGCGCCGCCGTGCGGACCAAGAGAGTTACGCCCAAAGCACCCGCCACTGGCCCCGCCGCGGCCCAGGTTCTCGATGCCCGCTTGGTCGGACTCGCAAACCTCGACGACCGCATCGCATTGATCGCTGCGAGTGTTCCCGGCCGCATAGTGTTCTCGACCAGCCTCGGCATCGAGGACCAGGCGATCCTCCACGCCGTCGCCGCCGCCAAGGCCCCCTTCGACGTCGTCACGCTCGACACCGGCCGCCTCTTCCCGGAGACGCTCGAGACGCTCGAGGCGAGCGAGCAGCGCTATGGCGTGAGGATCCGCGTCCTGTTCCCCGACCCGGCCGAGGTCGAGAAGCTCGTCGCCCGCGACGGCGTGCTCGGGTTCCGCTATTCCGTCGAGAACCGCAAGGCCTGCTGCGACGTGCGCAAGGTGCTGCCGCTCGACCGCGCGCTCGTCGGCGCCGCGGGCTGGGTCACCGGCATGCGCCGCAGCCAGTCGGCGGAGCGCGCCAACGTGCCATTCGCCGCGTGGGACGCCGACCATCGCCTCATTAAGCTCAACCCGATCGCCGATTGGTAGCTCGAGCAGGTCGAAGCCTACGTCGCCGAGCACGGCGTCCCCATCAATCCGCTCCACGCGCGCGGCTTCCCGTCCATCGGCTGCCAGACCTGCACGCGCGCCATCCGGCCCGGCGAGGACATCCGCGCCGGCCGCTGGTGGTGGGAGAACGAGGACGGCAAGGAATGCGGGCTGCACAACCGGCCCAGCAAACAAGGGCGTTGCCGCATGACACAGACCATCTCGCATCTCGATCTCCTGGAGGCCGAGAGCATCCACATCTTCCGCGAGGCGGCGGCGCAGTTCCGCCGGCCCGTGCTGCTGTACTCGATCGGCAAGGATTCGACGGTCCTGCTGCATCTCGCCCGCAAGGCGTTCTGGCCGGCGCCGCCGCCGTTCCCGCTGCTCCACGTCGACACCACGTGGAAGTTCCGCGACATGATCGCCTTCCGCGACAAGACGGTGCGCGACTTCGGTCTCGAACTCATCGTCCACACCAACACCGAGGACGGCTCGCCAAGGGCATCAACCCGATCGACTATGCGCCCTCCGTCTATACCGACGTCATGAAGACGGTGCCGCTGAAGCAGGCGCTCGACAAATACCGGCTTCGATGCCGCCTTCGGCGGCGCGCGCCGCGACGAGGAGGCGAGCCGCGCCAAGGAGCGCGTGTTCTCGTTCCGCGCCGAAGGCCATCGCTGGGATCCGCGCCGCCAGCGCCCCGAGATGTGGCACCTCTTGAACGGCCGCCTCGGCGCCGGCGAGACGGTGCGCGTGTTCCCGCTCTCCAATTGGACCGAGACGCGACGTCTGGCGCTACATCCTGCGCGAGAAGCTCGACGTCGTGCCCCTCTATTTCGCCGCCGAACGCCCGACGATCATGCGCAACGGCCAGCTGCTCGTGGTCGACGACAACCGCATCGCGCTGAAGCCCGGCGAGGAGGTCGAAGCAGCGGCGCGTCCGCTTCCGCACGCTCGGCTGCTATCCGCTGACCGCCGCCGTCGAATCCGACGCCGCCGACATCGAAAGCGTCGTCGCCGAGACGATCGGGGCACGCACCTCCGAACGCGTGGGCCGTCTGATCGACCATGATCAGGTCGGCGCCATGGAAAAGAAAAAGCAGGAAGGGTACTTCTGATGACCGCCGTCACCGCAATTCGCGCCGAAATTCACCAAGAGGGAAGCGCGCCGAGACCCGTCGCAAGACCCGAGTCCGCCCGCGAGCTCTCGGGCATGCTGCGCCTCCTGACGTGCGGCTCCGTCGACGACGGCAAGTCGACGCTCATCGGCCGCCTGCTGTGGGACGCGACCGATCTCTTCGACGATCAGCGCGCCACCTTGAGCGCGGCAAGAGCGTCGACGGCGGCAATCCGGATTTCAGCCTGCTCATGGACGGCCTCGTCGCCGAGCGCGAGCAGGGCATCACCATCGACATCGCCTGGCGCTATTTCGACACCGACAACCGCCGCTTCGTCGTCATCGACAGCCCCGGCCATGAGCAGTACACGCGCAACATGGCCTCCGGCGCTTCGCACGCCGACGTCGCCATCATGCTGATCGACGCCCGCCACGGCATCAAGACGCAGACGCGCCGCCACGCCGCCATCCTCGATCTCGTCGGTGTGAAGCGCGTCATCCTCGCCGTCAACAAGATGGATCTCGCCGACTGGTCCGAGGAGAGCTTCAAGCAGATCGAAGCTGACTTCCGCACGCTCTCCATGGCGCTTCGGCTTCTGGGAGGCTGTCGCCATTCCGGTTGCCGCCGTCTCCGGCGACAACGTCGCGAGCCGCTCGCCCACATGCCCTGGTACAAGGGGCCGAGCCTGCTCGAGCATCTCGAGGAGCTGCCGAGCCGCGGCACCGAGGCGACCGGACCGTTCCGCTTCCCCGTGCAGACGGTGCTGCGTGACCGGCACGACTTCCGCGGCCTCGCCGGCACGGTCAGCGCCGGCAGCGTCCGCGTCGGCGAGACGGTCGTCGACGCGCTGTCGCGCAAGAGCGCCCGCGTCCAGCGCATCGCCACCATGGATGGCGACCAGGACGAGGCCTTCCAGGGCCAGGCCGTCGTCATCCAGCTCGATACCGACATCGACGTTGCGCGTGGCGCCGTGCTGTCCAGGGCCGACACCAAGCCCGATCGTCGCGCGCAGCCTCGAGACGCGCCTCGTCTGGCTCAACGAGACCGCCTACGATCCACGCGGCCTATCTCCTGCGCACGGCGACCGACCTCACTCCTGTCCGAGCCTCGAGATCCGCGCGCTGCTCGATCTTGCGACGCTGGAGACGCACCCCTCTTCGGTCTGCGCCGTCAACGATATCGCCATCGCCCACGTGGCTCTCGCACGCGGAGCCGCCGTCGATACCTTCACGGACGCGCCCGAGACCGGAAACTTTATTCTCGTCGATGCCATATCCGGCGCTTCGATCGCAGCCGGCGTAGTGACGCGGCGCAGCGCCGAAGCCGACGAAGCCAACGCCGATACGTTCGTGTTGACACGCGCCATCCTCGAGCGTGGTCTCTGCGCCGACATCAAGGACCAGCCCCAGTTCGAGGCCGAGTTCCGCCGCCGCGCCAACGAGGTCGCTCTCATCCTGAGAGCCGCTGGCATCAGCGTCGAGATCGAAAGCCCGCCGGACTATTCGATCTGATCCAACGAACAGAAGCCGGGTCCGAACCCGACAATCACCGGAGCCGCCTCACATGTGGGACGACATTCTTCTCTACGTCATCATCGGCTTCGCCGCGCAGATGGTCGACGGCGCCATCGGCATGGCCTATGGCGTGACGGCAAGCTCGGTGCTGCTGGGTTTCGGCATCCCTCCGGCGACAGCGAGCGCATGCGTGCACGCGGCTGAAACGTTCACCACCGGCGCATCGGGGCTCGCTCATTGGCGGATCGGCAACGTCGATCGCAATCTTATATGGCGGCTTGCCGTGCCCGGCATGATCGGCGGCGGTATCGGCGCCTATGTGCTGACCCAGCTCCCGGGAGAGACCATCCGCCCCTTCGTGAGCGGCTACCTTCTGCTCATTGGCGTAGTGATCGTC
>CAVUEM010000027.1:0-41540 GCA_963740475.1 uncultured Alphaproteobacteria bacterium
CACAATCTAGCGCTCTAACCATCTGAGCTAAGGCGGCATCGCGAGGGGTGGACGCGCCGTTGGCGCGCCGCCCTAAAACACAGTCGCGGGCTCTATCGTCAAGAAAATAATCCCAAGGCGGCCCGCCGCCAAGACCGCGCTGCTCGGGGGACATGGAGGTTTCGACAGGCGCGATGGCTCGGTGCCGGCTGGCCGCTTACGGCTTCGCCTTCTGGGCTGCGTCCGCCATCATGCGGCCGAGCTCCTGCGCCTGCTTGGCATACTCCTGCATCTGCCGTTGCGCATAGCGAGACTGGATCTCGAGATAGTCCTTGAGATCGCGGGCGCGCGCCAGGTCGGCGGCAAACTTAAAGCTCGCGTCGATGTTCTCTTCCGCGTAGCGCATCGCCTTCGACTGGATGTCGAGCGCCCCCGCCGTGATCGCGCCTTGCTGCTTGCTAACCATGTCCTGGGCCTTGCGCGCCATGTCCATGAACTGGGAATAGGCGGCGCGCGCCTGCTCGACATTTCGCTCCGCGAGCTCCCGAACCGCCTCGGGAATCTCCAATTGGGGCTTGTCGTACATGGCCGTTTCCCTCTGCCAGCGCTCTTGGATGCCGGGCCTTCAAGGGGCTCAGCGGCACGGGCGAGACTACAGCTATTGTCGCGCGAGGAACAGCCTCGGTTTGATCAAAGCTGTGCCGGGGGGAGGAAACTCTCGCCCCCGTTCATGGACGCGCCGAGCCATTCGAGCTAACAGTCGAGAGCGCATCAAGTTTTGTGATGACCGCCAACGCCATGTTGCTTTGCGATATCCATCTATCGCCGCGTGCCGGCGCCGCGCTCGAGGCCGCACGCGCGCCCGCCTGGATCATCGAGCCCGAGGGCGCGCGTGTCGTCGCAGCTAACGGCGCCGGGCTAGAGCTGCTCGCACTGACCCGCGACGGCGCGAACGCCGCGCTCGACGGCGCGATGCCAGCCGTTGCGCGCCTGCGCGCTCTGCTTTCTGGACCGGACGCGCTGCGGGGCTCCGCGGCGACAAGCCAGAAGCTCGTGTTCTGGCGCCCCGCCGGGGCGCTTCGCCTCTCCTGCTCCGTCGCGGTCGCGGACGGCACGCCGCCCTCGCTCCTTCTCGTCACCGCCGAGACGAACGACGAGGGCGACGGCGACGTGCAAGCGCCATCGACCAAGCCGCAAACCGACGATGCCGCTACTCTCAAGGAGATCGCCCGGCGCATTCGCGCGGGCCGCAAGGAGGCCGGACCGGCAGCGCCGGCTCCGCCGCCGCCGGACGTGACCGAGCCGAGCGGCGAAGACTTGCGGAGCGACGTCGGAAAGAACGCGGCGCAGACGGCGACGCCGTCCCCATCGTCCAGCGGCGACCCTCTTCTTATCTCCAAGCTCGCCCACGAGCTCAAGACCCCGCTCGCTGCCATTGCCGCGGCGGCCGAGGTGATGCGCGATGAGAGAATTCGGCGCGCTCGAGAATAGGCGCTACCAAGGCTACGCCGCCGACATCACCGCGAGCGCCCGACACGCCCTCTCCGTTATCGACCGCGTGCTCGGCGAGGATTCGCAGCCCGACGGCCCAGACGCTCTCGCGTTCAGCGAGATCGATGTGGCCGGCCTCGTCGAGGGTCTCGGGTCATCGCTGAAAGCGCTCACCAAAGAGGCCGGCGTGAAGCTCTCGGTAAGGCTCGGCGCGCGCGACGCGACGATTACGGCTGATGCCACGAGCGTGCGCCAAATCGTCCTTAACCTCGTCACCAATGCCATCAAGTTCACCGGTGCCGGCGGACGCGTCGGGATCTCGACGCACCGCGCCCGCGACAGCGCGCTCGTCATCTCCGTGCGTGACAGCGGTCCCGGCATGTCGCAAAGCGAGATCGCGCGCGCGCTCGAGGCGACGACGGCCGGCGCGCCCACACGGCGGCCAAAGGGAGGACTGGGATTGGGCCTTCCTCTCGTGCGCGCGCTGGCCGAAGCCAATGGCGCGCGCTTCTCGCTCGAAAGCACGCTCGGAAAGGGCACTGTTGCGCGCGTCGCGTTCGCCAAGAATCGCGTGGCCGCCAAGTAGCGATCGCGCATGCTTTAGAGGGCTTCTAATCTTGCTCCAATCGTCGCACGTTTCTTGACGGTCAGGCCACGCACTGGTCTAGTGCGCAGGCGCCATCAATCGCGCAATTTGGACCGAGGTCGCGTGCGATCGCCCGTCGACCGCGCACCGATACCGGGGCCTTGAACCCCGATTATTGGAGGACGCTATGGCTCTCCCGACCCGCGCACACCTGCGGGCCTCTCTCTCCGCTCTCAGCCTTCTCCTCGCACCCTCCATTCTTCCTCTGCCGGCAGCGGCGGAGGAGGTCGTCAACGTCTACTCCTATCGCGAGCCCTCCCTCGTGGAGCCTCTGCTCAAGAGCTTTTCGGAAAAGTCGGGGGTAAAAACGAACCTGATCTACTCGAAGGAAGGGCTCATTGAGCGCATGGTCGCAGAAGGTAAGAACAGCCCTGCCGACGTGATCCTCACCAACGAGTCCGGTCTCCTGGTGCAGGCGAAGGCTGCCGGCGTCACGCAGGCCCTGCAATCGAAAGCGCTCGAGACGGCGATTCCGGCCGAGCTTCGCGATCCGCAAGACCACTGGTTCGGGCTCACGCGCCGCGCGCGTGTCGTCTATGCCTCGAAGGAGCGCGTTGCGCAGGATGCCATCACCTACGAGGAGCTTGCCGATCCCAAGTGGAAGGGGCGCATCTGCATCCGCTCCGGGCAGCACACCTATAACGTCGCGCTCGTCGCCTCGATGATCGCGCACGACGGCGAGGAGAAGGCCGAAGCCTGGCTCACGGGGCTCAGAGACAATCTCGCGCGGAAGCCCGCGGGCGGAGACCGCGAGGCGGTGCGCGACGTGAAGGCCGGGCTTTGCGACCTCGCGATCGGCAATACCTATTACATGGCGGCGATGCTCTCGAACCCCGAGCAGAAGGAGTGGGCGGAAGCGGTGCGAATGATCTTTCCCAATGCCGGCGACCGGGGCACTCACGTCAATATCTCGGGTGCTGCCCTCGCTGCGAACGCGCCTAACAAGGCCAATGGCGTAAAGCTCATCGAGTATCTCGCAACTCCTGAGGCACAGGAACTCTATGCGAGCAAGATCGGCGAGTATCCGGTCATCGCCGGCGTCGAGCCTTCCGACCTCGTCAAGAGCTGGGGCGAGCTCAAGGCCGATCCGTTGCCGCTCGAGACCATCGCCGGACTTCGAAAGAAGGCGTCCGAGCTCGTCGACAAGGTCCGCTTCGATGCCGGTCCGAGTTCCTGACCCAGGCGAAGGCCAACGGTCGCGTGGCTTCGACAGGGGCCCCTAAAGGTCCACCCCGATGACCGGCACCGCATCCAACTCGCCGCTTCGCACGGGGCTCGGCGAGATCCTGCGCCGTGTTACTGACGTGCCTCGGGCAGTGTCCGACTGGCGTGGGCGCCGGCGCTCGTCGCCGGCCTGGACTGCCGTAGTTGCGGTAATCGTTGCCCTCGTCACCCTCCCCGTCGTTTCGGTGGTAGTTCTGGCCTTGAGCCCCGGCGAGAACGTCTGGCCGCACCTGGCCGCGACGGTGCTGCCGCCGGCGATGCTGAATACGGCGTTGCTGGCTCTTGGAACGGGAGCGCTAACGCTCTCTATCGGCACCGCGGCAGCGTGGCTCGTCACGATGTACCGCTTTCCCGGGCGCGAGGTCGTCGACCGGCTCTTGGTCGTTCCGCTCGCCATGCCGACCTATATCGTCGCCTATTGCCACGCCGAGGTGTTCGACTATGCGGGGCCCGTCCAGTCGCTCCTGAGGTCGGTCTTCGGCTGGACAAGCGCGCGCGACTACTGGTTTCCCAACGTGCGCTCACTTGGCGGCGCCGTCCTCGTCTTCTCCTCCGTCCTTTACCCTTATGTCTACCTCGCGGCGCGCGCGAGTTTCGTCCAGCAATCGGTCTGCGCGCTCGAGGTCGCGCGCACGCTCGGCCGCACGCCGATGGGCGCGCTGTTCGCGGTTGCGCTGCCTCTGGCGCGCCCGGCTCTTGCCGCCGGCGCCGCGCTCGTCGTCATGGAGGCGCTCGCCGATCTCGGCGCCGTGCAGTACCTCGGCGTCGAGACGCTGACCGCCAGCATCTACGCGACCTGGCTCCAGCGCTCGAGCCTCGGCGGCGCCGCGCAGCTCGCGGCCGTCATGCTGCTAGTCATTGCGCTTCTGTTCGCGGTCGAGCGTTTTGCCCGCGGCGGCGGAAAAGTCCACCACACGACGGGACGCTATCGCGCGATCCCCTTCCAGGACATCGAGGGATGGCGAGGATATGCGGCGGCCGGCGCGTGCGCGCTGCCGTTTCTTGCCGGCTTTGCCGTGCCCTTTGGCGTCCTCGCCGGCGACGCTGTCGGCCACGTCTCGTCGGCCCTTGCCGGCGGGTTCGGGTCCGCGGTCGGAAACAGCCTCATGCTCTCGCTCATCTCGGCCGCAGCGGCGACGATGATCGCGCTCCTTCTCGGCTACGCGCGGCGCGTAGCGGGGAACGGCTTCATCCGCCCGGCCGTGCGCCTCGCCGGGCTCGGCTACGCGATCCCGGGGACCGTGCTCGCTCTCGGCGTCCTCATTCCGCTGGCGGCATTCGACAATAGCGTCGACGCGTTTGCCAAGGATTTGCTCGGGATCTCGACGGGCCTCGTACTATCGGGATCGCTGTTCGCGCTCACCTTCGCCTATGTCGCGCGCTTTCTCGCGGTCGCTCTCGGGGGCATCGACGCGGGGCTCGACAGAATTTCACCCAATCTCGACGCCGCCGCCCGCGCGCTCGGCGAGACCGCCCTTTCGACGCTCTGGCGCGTCCACTTGCCGATGTTGCTCCCCGCGCTTGGCGCGGCGGGTCTCCTCGTCTTCGTCAACTCGATGAAGGAGCTGCCGGCAACGCTCCTCCTGCGCCCCTTCAATTTCGAGACGCTCGCCACGCACGTCTATGAATTTGCGACGCTCGAGCAGGTCGAGAATGGGGCGCTCGGCGCGCTCACCATCGTAATCGTTGGGCTGGTTCCGGTTCTCCTCTTGCACAGTGCCATTGCCACGGGCCGCGCCGGAGGCGCGCAAAGTTGAATGCGCCGGAGGGACGCAAAGCTGACGTTAGCCGACGACGCGCGAAGCTGACGTCGACCTTGCCCCAGGCTGGAGGGCTTCGCGGCGCAAACCTCGCTTTTGGGAGTAAGCTCATATACCATTGATTCGAATTGATAATTATTGATGCCTCTGCACCTCTGCGGGTCGAATCGTTGTTGCGCGCAGATGCGCCGTTTACTAAGAAAGATGCCGGGACAACAAAAAAGCCAATTTGGGGCGCTCGCAGGAGACCGCTCCCCTACCTTTGGTCGCAATAGCTCGAGGCATCAGCGCACATGACTGGCGATAGGGAGAGGCGCCGTCCATCCCTCGTGGCTTTTGCCGCGCTTGCGCTGGTCGCGATCCTGCTCACAGCTCCCATGCTCTTCAACGGGCGCACGGGCGCTCCGGCCCTGCAAGGGGGCAACGTGCGCGCCGAGTTGCGCAATAGCTTCACGATCACCGAGCCGTTGACCCTTCTCGCCACACCCGGCCTGGTCCTCGAGGCGGGGACCCTATCACTCAATTCGGCTCAAGCCGGCAAGGCGCAGAGCGGCGAAGCACTGTTCGCAGTTCTCTCGCGGGGTGGGGCCAATCTCGTTCTCGACGGGGCGAAACTGCGCCTGCGCGCGAGCTTCAGCGAATCGAACGGCGCCGGCACATCGCCCGGCGCCGAAGCTCTCGCACCGATGGCGGCAGCGGTCGCGGCGCTGAAGTTCAATACACTATCGATCAGAGATGCCACCATCACGTTCGATGCTCCGGGCGGGGGCGAGGAGACACTGACCGGCGTCAACGCCGAGGTGACCTACGCGCGCAAGGCTTCCGTCCAAGCAAACGGCTCGTTCCGCCTGCGCGGAGAGGAGCACTCCTTCACCGTCTCGGCCGCGCCGCCACACTACAAGAAGGACGGAACCGTGCCGGTTCGAGTTCGCGTCAAGGGTCATCTGGTCGAGCTTAGTTTCGACGGCCGCTATGCGGTGGGAGAGCGGTCGCAGCTCTCGGCGCAAAATGCCGAGATCAAACTTACCGGTGTAAGGGAAGTGGCGCGTTGGCTTGGCGCCAATTGGCCGTCGGGTCCCGGCCTCGGGGAGTTCACGGCCAAGGGACTGCTGACCTGGGGTGACGATACAATATCGTTCGAGGATGCCCAGTTTACCCTCGACGGCAATGCGTCCACCGGCGGGCTCTCGCTGAAATTCGCGCCCAAACGTCCGTCGCTGGAGGGGACACTTGCCTTCGACAGCTTGAATATCGGCCCCTATTTCCCCGAGCGCGAAGCAGAGCCCGGGCAGCTCGTCAAGATGGAGGACTTTCCTTCGCTCGTGCGCTCGCTGGTGCGCTTTCCAGGCGGAGCCTCCCCGTCCCTCATCCGCGAGGTTGACGCCGACTTGCGCATCTCCGCGGCAAGCGTCTCCCTCGGCGGCCCGGCGCTCGGACGCTGCGCCGCGACGGTCTCGATCAACGACGGCAAGCTCTTCGCCGACCTCGCTGAGGTCGAGTTCGAGCTCGGAGGAAGCGGCGACGCGCAGCTCACGGTGGACATGACCCGCGACGAGCCGCGCTACGCGCTGCGCGGCAAGTTTGCCGATCTGGACATGGCGCGGGCGACGGAGACTCACCTCGGCCATGCGCTCCTCGAAGGAACCGGAACGCTCAACATCGAGGTGACCGGGACGGGAGGAACGGAGGAAGCCGTGCTGTCCTCGCTCGACGGACGGGTCGAGCTTCAAATGCCGCAAGGCGCGCGGCTCGGGGTGGGGATCGATGCCCTAGCCCGGACGGCAAGCGCAAACCCGCTCGAAGGAGGATGGGGAGACGCAGCGAGCCAGGAGACGAGGCTCGACACTCTCAGCGCACGCTTCATTGCCTCCGATGGCGTTTTGACGACCGAGACGCTGCGCGCCGGGACCGGCGACAAGGTGATCACCGGCAGCGGCAACGTCAACGTCGCCGGGCGGACGCTCGACCTCACGGTCCTCGTCACGGGAGCCCCCTCAGGCGACGTTGCGACGCCGGCGAGCGAGCCCTCGCCCTTGGCGAGCTTCCGCGTTACCGGCCACTGGGATGCGCCTAGCATCCGGGCCGCGACGCCGGCCAACAAGGCCGAGCTGTCCCCGGCCCAAGACCCTGCGGCGGGCCCGATCCCGATCTCGCTGCCGGGCTCGGGCGCGCGCGACTAACGAGCGCCGTTCCAACAATCCAATCGTGGCAGGATCACTAGAGCACGATCGTCTGACGTGGAATCGCTTCCGCGATCCATGTCAGGCGTGAATCGTGCTCTACACTTTGAATTCAGATCGCGATTCACGTTCTTGATGGACGCGAAGCGTCTCCATTAAGAACGATCGCAATCTTGCGCGCCTTGCCCGGCCTCACCAGGTGCGTTTCGGTCCGAGGTCGATGTGGAATAGGCCGCCGCCGTAGTGCTTGAAGCCGCCGATCGACCCGCTGCTCCGCAGAAATGCGGAAATCGCCCTGACGTTGCCATGGACGCGGAAATCGACGGCGTTGCCGGTGAGATGGTGCGATCTGCGAGCCCCGCCAACCCGCGCGTTGTGCGCCCGGCTGCGGCACGTCGAGTTCACGGTAACCGGCGCCATCGACCCAACCTGCTCGACAACGTAGGCGAGCGCGCCGTTGAGGCAGTTGAGGGATGCAACCCAGCGCACGCCGCCTCCCGTAAGGCTCGTTTCGGGGGGCATCGGTACGGAGAGGCCGCTCTCGAGCGCGGCGAAGCGCTGAGGCTTCTCGGCCTTCGATGCCTTCGTCGCGTAGCCGCTCGACCGCACGGCAGCAGAAAAGCTCTTGGACTTCGATTTCGGCCTCACCTTCGCGTGCCGCTTACTCTTGGCCGGTCGCCCCACGTAACCGCTTTCGCCGTAGCCAACCCAAGGCTGCGCGGCGGATTGGGAGAGTTCGGACTTGCTGAGCCAGCCCGTCGACTTCGCCTCGGCCGCTTGGGGAAGGAGGGCGCCCCCCGCGGCGGCCAATGCCGCAATGCACAGAGACGATTGCCGGCACCGAGATTTGGAAAGCATTGGGCGAGCCCGGCCGCGCCCGGCTCCCATCATGACTTCACGCATGACTTGTCACTCCCGTCCCCTGGCGACCGCAGCGACAATTGCTCTGCCGATCAATGCCGTACGACCGCGCGTTTACCAACCCCGCTGGTCACGGAGCGCAGACCTACACAGGAGCGGAGGCAGGGCAGCGACGTGGTTCAATCATGGTTAATACGCAAGTAACCGTCGTTGTGCGGTGCACACTTCATCGAGACATGCGCCTTCGGCATTTCGACTGGGCAATAGTTCTCCGGCGCGCGGCCAGCTTGGGAGCAAAAGGCCGAAGTCGTAGGTAAGTCTTCGCGTGCGCCGTCCCGGCGGCGAGCCCGCCTCAATACTCGTCGCAAGCCGAGCTGCCGAATAGCGCGCGAGATTAACGGAAGGGCCTCAGAGGAGCCGGGCGAGGCGCTCGAAGGCCCGGCTCCGAGCCTCGGCGCTCATGTGGAGCCCGGCCTTGGTCCGCCGCCAGAGCACGTCGTCCGGCTCGCGGGCCCATTCGTGCACCTTGAGGTAGGCGACTTCGCGCTCGGTCAAGTAGCCGCCGATTTCGGCCCCGAGATCGGCCGGCGACCTGGCGTCGCCGAGCAGTCGGTCGGCGCGCGTGCCGTAGAGGCGCGCAAGTCGCGCGAGGACCTTTTGCTGGATCTGCGGCCGCCGCCGAGCGAGATCGAGAATATAGGCCTCGAGGCCGCCGCCCGCCGTGCCGCCGAGGTCGCCCCCTGGTAGCGGGGCCGTTGCCGTCCAAGGGCCCGCCATCGGCGGGAGATGGGGCGCGAGCTTGAGAAGGGCCGCCTCGGCCAGGCGGCGATAGGTCGTGATCTTGCCGCCGATGACATTGAGCAGCGCGGGGACTCCCTCAGGCGTCACGACCTCGAGGCGATAGTCGCGCGAGATCGCCGACGGATCGCCCTCCCCGTCGTCGCCGAGCGGCCGCACGCCCGCGTACGACCAGACGACCTCTTCGCGCGTCAATGCCGCCTTGAAAAACCGTCCTGCGAGATCGAGGAGGTAGCCCTCTTCGTCGGCGTCGATGGCAACGGTAGCTGGGTCGCCTGCGAATGCCACGTCGGTCGTGCCGATCAAGGTGAAGCGCTCCTCGAAGGGGAGCGCGAACACAACACGCCCGTCGGCGCTCTGCAGAAGATAGGCATCCTCGGCTCCGGCGATGCGCGGCACGACGATGTGGCTACCCTTGACCAGTGACAGCCGTGTCGTGCCCGGAGCGCGACGGCGCGTGCGCGCGAGTCCGGCCACGCGATCCGCCCAAGGACCTGCCGCGTTGACGAGCGCGCGCGCCTCGACTTCCCGCGCGCCCCCGCTGCCCGAGAGCGTGAGATGCCACGTCCGCTCGCCTGCGCGCGCCGCCGTGACGCGCGTTCGCGTCAGGATCTCGGCTCCTTTCTCGGCGGCCGCAACCGCATTGAGGACGACGAGGCGCGCGTCGTCGACCCAGCAGTCCCAATACGCGAAGCCCTGCGAGAGCTCCCTCCTGAGCGGGCGGCCCGCGGGATCGTGCGTGAGATCGACGACCGACGACGGCGGGATGCACCGGCGCTTTGCCAGGTGATCGTAGAGGACGAGCCCAGCGTGGATGAGCGCCTTGGGGCGCATGCCCGGCACATGCGGGAGCACGAAGCGCAGCGGCCGGATGATATGCGGCGCCTTGGCGAGAAGCACCTCGCGCTCGAGGAGCGCCTCGCGCACGAGCCGGAACTCGTAATGCTCGAGATAGCGCAGGCCGCCGTGAATGAGCTTGGAGCTCGCCGAGGAGGTTCCGCTCGCGAGGTCGCCCATCTCCGCGAGCAGCACCTTCAACCCGCGCCCGGCGGCGTCGGCGGCTATCCCGCAGCCATTGATGCCGCCGCCGACGATGGCGAGATCGTACACGTCCTCCGCCATGGCTCGATTGTCCAAACCCTCTCGCGCCTCGGAGCGTACGCGCAAGGCGTTAGGAGCGGGTTGATGGCGCTAGAGCACGATAGTCTGAAACGGGAATCGCTCCCGCGATCTAGCCGCGATAGTGAGTGAACTGCCCCTTGGGCTTGAACCGCTCGAGGTAGGCGGGAACGATCGCGCCGATGGCGTGCGGCCGCTCGACCCCGAACGCGGCGAGCGTGCGTCCCTCACTCTCCGCCGCCCGGCTCACCACGTTGTCGTGCTTCAAGAGACGCACCTGATCGACGGTGATCGGGCGCAGGCTCGTGGGCAGCGGCCAGGTAAGAAGGCCCTGCAGCTTGGCAAGCCAGAACGGCATCGAGACATAGGAGCGGCTGCGTCCGGCATATTCTTGCGTCCGGTCGAGGAGATCGCGGAACGACAGCACGTCCGGCCCGCCGATCTCGTAGACCGTGCCCGGCGTGCCGGCGCCGTCGACCGCCGCGGCGATCGCCTCGGCGAGATCGCCGACGTAGACCGGCTGGAATTTCGTCGCCCCGCCGCCGATCAGCGGCAACACCGGCGAGATGCGCGCCATGGCGGCGAAGCGGTTGAAGAAATCGTCCTCCGGCCCGAACACGATCGAGGGGCGCAAGATGATCGCGTCGGGAAACTCCTCGAGCACCGCCTCCTCGCCGAGGCCCTTGGTGCGGGCATAGCGCGCCTTGGCCTTGGGATTGGCGCCGATCGCGGAGACGTGGACGAAGCGCTTGACGCCCGCTTCGCGCGCCGCCTTGGCGAGGGTGCGCGCCCCGTTCCAGTGCACGGCCTTGAAGGTTTGCCGCCCGCTCCCGGCAAGAATCCCGACGCAGTTGACGACGGCGTCGGCGCCGGCCACTGCACGGGCGACCGAGTCGGGATAACGCAGATTGGCCTGCACGGGCATGATCTGCCCGACGTCGCCCATGGGCTGCAGGAAGCCTGCAAGGTCGGGCCGACGCGAGGCGGCCCGCACGCGCCAGCCGCGCTTGGCGAGCGCGCGCACTGCGTAGCGACCGACGAAGCCCGATCCACCGAAAATCGTAACTAGCGTCGCGCCCCGAACGCGCGAGATCATGCCGCCGCCTCCCGCTTGCCCTCGCTACCCCGTGGGACAGCTCCGCACGCCCCCTGTGTAGTCGGCGCCCGCGCAATTGACAATGCTGGCGCCGCTCGTTAGCTCATGCGCCACGTGCCCAGATGGCGGAATTGGTAGACGCACTAGTTTCAGGTACTAGCGCCGCGAGGCGTGGAGGTTCGAGTCCTCTTCTGGGCACCAAGCTCCGATACGCCCGCCCCCTCGACCAAAGGCGCCCATGGCAAGCCCGTCGATCAAGCTCTACAAGAACGACCTGCCGGCGGGCCTCGATTTCGGGGGTAGCGTCGCCGTCGATACCGAGACGCTGGGGCTCAATCCCAATCGAGACCGGCTCTGCCTAGTTCAGCTCTCGGGCGGCGACGGCTCGGCCCACTTGGTGCAGCTCGACCCGGAGACCTTCGCAGCCCCGCGCTTGAAGGCGCTGCTCGCCGACCCCACCGTCCTGAAGATCTTCCATTACGCGCGCTTCGATATGGCGACGATCGAGCGCTTCCTCGGCGTGATGGCGGGTCCCGTCTACTGCACGAAGATCGTCTCCAAGCTCGTCAGGACCTATACCGACCGCCATGGCTTGAAGGATCTCGCCTCCGAGCTGCTCGGGATCGAGCTCTCCAAGCAGCAGCAAAGCTCGGACTGGGGTGCGCCCGAGCTCACCCAGCAGCAGCTCGCCTACGCGGCGGCCGACGTCCTCCACCTTCACGCCATCAAGGACAAGCTCGACCTCATGCTCGACCGCGAAGGGCGCCGCGACTTCGCCGAGGCGGCGTTCGGCTTCCTGCCGATCCGAGTGCGTCTCGATCTCGCGGGGTTCGCCGAGGACGACATCTTCTCCCATTGATCCACAATTTAGCGGGCGCGCGGGGCCGACCGCCGGCGCGTTCCTGTTGCGTTCAGTCCCAATATCACCCAAATTCGCGGCGATTGTCGGTGCCGTTTTCATGAAGCGCGCCAAATCCTTGGCGCTCGCAGGGGATTAGGGCCATCGCGACCGACTTCGATCGGCGACAGTCTGAGCAGCGCTCAGCCGGGCCGGGGTTCGAGCCCGCGCACGATCGCGGCCGCGAGTTTCGCCACGCGCGCCGGCGCAGCTCGGCCGTGCGAGTATTGAGGTGGGCGCTGCCGTGCTCGGTGATCCTGGTCATCGGTGGGTATGCGGCGGCCGTTCTCATGCAGACCGGCTTCGGCGCTGGCCTTCCGGCGATCTCGATCAGCCAGATCCTCCCCAAGAACCTCACCATGGACAACCCTCGCTATGAGGGGTACGGCGACGACGGCACGTCCTATACCTTCACGGCGAAGACCGCCCAGCAGGACCTCGCGACGCCGAACAAGATCATTCTCGACGCCATCTCGGGGACCATCTTTTCGGCCGACAAGGCGCGGACCGACGTAACTGCTGCACGCGGCATCTTCGATCGCAAGAAGAGCATCCTCGAGCTCTTGCAGCGCATCGACGTGAACTCGGAAAGCGGCCTCAAGGCAACGCTCAGCCGGGCGACGCTATTCACGAAGACCAGTGTCCTCGTCACAAATTATCCCGTTGTCGTCGAATTTCCCTCGGGAACCGTGCGATCCCAGAAGATGACGTTGAAGCAGAAGGAGCGCCAGGTCTCCTTCGTCGACAAGGTCGAAATGCGGCTCAAGCCGGAGCCTCAGAAGGCGGCTGAGCCCGCGCCGGCCGCCAAGACCGCATCGGCGAGCACACCCTTTCTTTCTCCGTCGAGCGAGCCTGTCGATATCACCTCGGCGCGCCTCGACGTGGACGACAACACGAAGATCTCGCTTTTCACCGGCGACGTCCTAGCCAAGCAGGGCGACGCGACGCTGTCCACGCCCGAGCTCGAGGTCACCTACGAGGGCGACGCCGCAGGCAATGCCGTCGCGAAACCTGCCGCCGGATCGGGCCCGTCGGGCAAATTGCGCCGGATCGTCGCCAAGACCCCAGTGGTCATGACGCGGGGCGACGCCGACCGGGTGACGAGCGATACGGCGGACTTCGACGCCTTGAACGAGACGGCGGTCCTCAACGGAAGCGTCGTGATGACGTCGGGCGACGACCGTCGCATGACGGGCGACCGGGCCGACCTCGATCAGCGCGCCGATACGGCCCTACTGACCGGCGAGACGGTCGTCGTCGTCCAGGGCAAGAACGAGCTGCGCGGCCGGCGGCTCTATGTCGACCGCAAGGCGGGCCACACGCAGCTCACGTCGCCTCCCGGCGGAGGGCGGGGACCGGGTCGCGTGACCGCCCATCTCGTGCGCGGCGAGGAGAAGCCCGAGCGAAGCACCAAGACGGCGGCGCGCGACACGAGTAAGGAGGCCGCGGCCGGTTCAACCGGGCTCGCCTCGTTCGCGACCGACCCCAATGCACCTGTCGACGTCGAGGCCGATCAGCTCGACGTGATGGACAACACCAAAGTCGCCGTGTTCCGCGGCGGCGTCCGCGCCGTCCAGGGCGGTTTCGTCGTGACGAGCGCCGAGCTTCACGCATTCTACCAGGGCGATGCAAGCCTCGCGGACGCGACCCAGAGCACAACCGCCGGGGCGAAGCAGGGATCGGCCGAGCTCACGCGCATCGAGGCCAAGAAGAACGTCGTCGTGACTTCCAAGGACGGCCAGAGGGCCGAGGGCGATTGGGCCAACTTCGACGCCAAGAGCCAAACGGTGACCGTGGGCGGCGACGACGTCGTGCTGACCCAAGGCCAGAACGTCGTGCACGGCACCCGGCTCGTCATCGACATGCGTAGCGGAGAAAGCACCATCGATACGGCCCCGGCCAAGACGGTGAGCAAGCCGGGCGGCGGCGGATGGGTCACGGAAGCCCCTGAGGCCGCCGAGGCCGTCGAGACCAAGGGGCGCGCGAGCGCCATCTTCTTTCCGCAGCAGATAAGGGACGCCAACGCCGCCAAGAGTTCCGCCAAGGAGACGCCGAAATTCGCGCCCGACGGTTGGCAGGCGCAGACGGCTCCCGATGGCGCCGGCACCGGCGGAAATTGACATGACGCCACGAAGCCGGGTGGAATGACGGCGGGTATAGTGTGATGATCGAGAATTTCGCCATCGCTCGCTGCCCACGCCTGAGCGAATTTCAGGGACACTAGCGGAGCTAGCGGGATCTCACGGGTGAAGGTGCCCTTCCTCAATCGGCTGCTCCCTGCCAAGGGACGCGCGCCCTCCGGCGGAAACGGCGGCGCCTACGCCGCGCTCGCCGCGGGCGAGGGCGATTACGGCTACGCCACGTTCGAGGCGACCGGAGGCGAGGGCTGGCTCACCGTCGCCCACGTGCAGAAGTCCTACAAGAAGCGCATGGTGGTGAAGGGCGTGAGCCTCGCCGTCGGGCGTGGAGAATCGGTGGGCCTCCTTGGCCCCAACGGCGCCGGCAAGACGACCGTGTTCTACATGATCACCGGGCTCGTACCCGCCGATGCGGGCCGCATCACGATAGACGGCGAGGACATCACACGCCTTCCCATGTACCGCCGCGCCCGCCTTGGCATCGGCTATTTGCCGCAGGAGGCATCAATATTCCGTGGGCTGACCGTCGAGCAGAACATCATGGCCATCCTCGAGCTCGTCGAGCCCAGCAGACGCCAGCGCAAGGAGCGGCTCGACAGTCTGCTCGAGGAGTTTCACATCACGCGGCTGAGGAAGTCTCCCGCGCTCGCCCTCTCGGGCGGCGAGCGGCGGCGCTGCGAAATCGCCCGCGCGCTTGCCTCGCGCCCGTCGTTTATCCTGCTCGACGAGCCGTTTGCGGGCATCGACCCAATCGCGGTCGGAGATATCCAGGAGCTGGTTCGTCACTTGACGGACCGGGGCATCGGCGTTCTGATTACGGACCACAACGTTCGCGAAACGTTAAGCCTGATCGACCGCGCCTACATCATTTACGATGGTCAAGTTCTGACACAAGGTAAGCCGACGGAAATCATAGCCAACGAAGACGTGAGGCGCGTCTATCTGGGGGATATGTTCGTTAATGGCCGTTGAGTATACCTTGCCTCGAACGGGTCGAAGGACGCGGGCTGGGTCTTGGCAATGGCATTCTCGGCAAAACTGGAGCTGAAGCAGGGCCAGCAGCTGGTGATGACACCCCAGCTGCAGCAGGCCATCCGCCTTCTTCAGTTATCGAATATCGAGCTCAATCAGTTCGTCGACACCGAGCTCGAGCGCAATCCGCTGCTCGAGCGCGATGACGCGGCCGAGGCCGAGACCAGCGTGAAGGTGGAGGCCGACGGCGAGGTCGATCACGCGGCCGACGGGATGAACGGCGCCGCGGACGACGCATGGCTCGACCTTGCCAAGCCTGCCGACACGGCTACCCTCGATACCGAGTACGAAAACGTGTTTCCCGACACGGCCAAGGCCGATCTCGCGCCGGACATTCAGGTCTCGGGCTGGGCGTCGCTGCGACAGCGCGCCAACGGGCTCGGCGACGACGAAGCCAATCTCGAGGCCTTCGCCACCGCCGAGCCTTCGCTCAAGGACCACTTGACCCAGCAGATGGTGCTGGCCCTTAAGAACCCCGTCGAGCGCTTGATAGGCCACCACCTGATCGATATGGTCGACGAGGCTGGATACTTCCGGGCCGATGTCGAGACGCTAGCCCAAAAGCTCGGGGCCCCGCTCGAGATGGTCGAGCGGATCCTCGGCGTGCTGCAGTCCCTCGACCCGCCGGGCGTCTTCGCGCGCTCACTCGCCGAGTGCCTGGCGCTCCAGCTCAAGGAGCAGAACCGCTACGACCCGCAGATCGCCAAGCTGCTCGACAACCTGCACCTCCTCGGCGCCCACAATCTCGCCGGCCTCAAGCGAGCCGTTGGGGCGGACATGGAGGAACTCGGCGAGATGATCGACGAGATCAAGCGCCTCAATCCGAAACCTGGGCTGAAGTTCGGCGCCGTGCAGATGCAGCCGGTTGTGCCCGACATTCTCGTGCGCGCGGCGCTGAACGGCAGCTGGCACATCGAGCTCAACACCGACACGCTGCCGCGCGTCCTCGTCAATCGCAGCTACTACACCAAGGTGACGAAGGGACACTGCTCCGAACAGGACAAGGGCTATCTGATCGAGTGCCTTCAGACGGCGAACTGGCTCGTGAAAAGCCTCGACCAGCGGGCGAGGACGATCCTCAGAAGTCGCCGAGGAGATCGTCCGTCAGCAGGACAGCTTCTTCGCCCACGGCGTCCAGCACTTGAGACCGTTGAACCTCAAGACGGTCGCGGACGCCATCTCGATGCACGAGAGCACGGTCTCGCGAGTCACCTCCAACAAGTACATGGCAACGCCGCGCGGCATCTTCGAGCTCAAGTACTTTTTCACCTCCGCCATTGCCTCGGCGCGCGACGGGGAATCGCATTCCTCCGAGGCAGTCCGCCACCGCATCAAGCAGATGATCGACCGCGAGAGCCCCCGCGCGGTGCTTTCCGACGACAAAATTGTGGACATGCTTCGGACCGACGGGGTCGACATCGCGCGGCGCACGGTTGCCAAGTACCGCGAGGCGATGCGCATTCCCTCCTCCGTTCAGCGCCGCAGGGAGAAGACGCTTGCCGAGCGGCCGGGGCGCCCGGCGTAGGCCGCTTCACGGCGAATTGACTTCACTCTGCGAGCGGCCTAACGTTTGGTTAACGAGTTTGGGCAGGCTTTTTTCCTGCCGCCTTGTCGTAGTCAACACACTGATAACTTTGTGTTATATGGAGCGTTGCGCCGAGGGCGGCTGCGTTCCGGGTCCAACGGTGAGACGAGAGCAACGTCGAGGCCGATGCGGCCAATTTCGACCTTACTCCGTCCTCATTCTTGGTATCTGAGACTGCTGGCCGAGCCGGCGGCGTCGGCACAAAGGCCAATCAAATGCGGGGTGCCCGAGCGACCGCTCGGGGGGAGGAGCTTGGGCCATTCTTTGAGGCGTTCCCGCTTCGTGATAGTCCACGCGTCCTTGTCGGGTGAGGCGGTACAATTCGTGCATCGCAAGACGATGCGTCGGCAACCGGGCGAGCAAGCACGAGCCCCTTGGGAAACAGAAAAATGGATCTCGGTGAGCTGTTGACCGCGGAGGGAGTAATTCCGGTCCTGGCGGTAACGAGCAAGAAACAGGCGCTGCAGGAGCTCTCAGCCCGCGCGGCTGCGTCGACCGGCCTCGACGCTCGCGAGATCTTCGACACGCTGCTTCAGCGCGAGCGCCTCGGCTCGACGGGGCTAGGGCGGGGCATCGCCATTCCCCACGTCAAGCTCAAGGCCCTCGAACAGATCGTCTGCCTTTTCGCGCGGGTGTCCGAGCCGATCGACTTCGAGAGCCACGACGGTGAGCCCGTCGACCTCGTCTTCCTGCTGCTCGCTCCCGAGCACGCGAGCGGCGATCATTTGAAGGCGCTGGCCCGCATCTCTCGTCTCGTGCGCGAGCCGCTGACGCTCGAGCGCTTGAGAGCGGCGCCGGATGCGGCCACGTTGAAGCGCATTCTGACCTCGCCCCCGGCCTCGTACGCCGCCTGATGGCGCTTAGCCGACGATCGCGAGCGCACCGAGCCCCATTCCGCCGACGACGATACGCCACCAGCCGAACGGCGCGAGGCCGTGCCGGCCGATGAACGCCAGCAAGTGGCGCACCACGAGCGCTGCCGTTATAAAGGCGGTGACGAAGCCCACTCCGATTTCGGCCAGATCGTCCGGCTTCAAGAGCGAGTAGTTCTTGTAGAAATCGAGCGCGAACGCGCCAACCATGGTCGGCATGGCGAGGAAGAACGAGAACTCGGCGGCCGAGCGCTTGTCTGCGCCGAGCAGCAGCGCCCCCACGATCGTCGCCCCCGAGCGCGAGACGCCGGGGATCATGGCGAAGGTCTGGCAGACGCCGATCTTGAAGGCGAGCGGCAGCGGAAAATCCATGACGTCGTGATAGCGCTCCGCGAGGCGAACGCCGTCCAGCGTGAGAAGGACGATGCCGCCGAGGATGAGCATGACGCAGATGAGCGCCGGCGTTTCGAAGAGCACGCTCTTGATGAAGCCGTGCAGCAGCCCGCCGGCGAAAGCAGCCGGCAGGAACGCCAGGAGCACGGCGAGCACGAAGTGGCGCGTGCGGGGATCATACGGGAAGTCCGCCGCCATGCGGACGAGCTTGCCGAAATAGACGGTCAGCACGGCAAGGATCGCCCCGAGTTGGATCAGCACCTCGAACGACTTCCCCGGCGAATGGAAGCCGAGAAAATGCCCCGCGAGCAGGATGTGGCCCGTCGACGACACGGGGATGAATTCGGTGAGCCCCTCGAGAAAGCCGAGCAGGAGCACGTGCAGAAGCGACATCGGTCCCCTCTCCAGATGTCCCGGCCGATGGCCGGCGAGAAGCGAGCGCGGGGCCGCGCGCCCCGAGAGCGCCGCTCGATAGCATAATTTCACGGGAAGGGCGCAAGTGTTGCAGCTGCCACGGCGTTTGCGAGCGTTTCGGCGGCGGGCGTTACGGCCAAGTCACACGCTTGATTTCCGCCCCCTATTGACGCTCGTGCTACGGTTCACCTTGATTGTCGCGCGATGCACAAGCTCACCCATTTCCGCCTCTGCCCGCACTCGCGCTCGGTGCGTCTGGCCCTCCAGGAGCTCGGCGTCGAGGCGGAGCTAGTCGAAGAGCGGCCCTGGGAGCAGCGGCCCCAACTCCTCGCGCTCAATCCCGCGGGCGAGCTGCCTGTGCTCGAGATCGAGGGCGGCCCGATCCTCTGCGGCACCTACGCCATCTCGGAGTATCTCGAGGAGGACGCCGGCAAGGCATCGAAGGCCGCGCGAATCGTACCGCTTTTCCCCGGCGGGCACGAGGACCGCGCGGAGGTGCGCCGGCTCGTCGACTGGTTCCACGGCAAGGCCAACCGCGAGGTGACGCGCGAGCTCCTGCACGAGAGGATCTACGCTCAATTGCTGCCGGGCCCGCCAAGCGCGCCCGACCCCGACATCCTGCGTGCGGTGCGCGCCAACCTGCGCTACCACTTGAGCTATCTGAGCTATCTTGCCGATCAGCGCCGTTGGCTTGCCGGCGACGACTTGAGCTTTGCCGATTGCGCTGCGGCCGGCCATCTCGCCACGATCGACTATCTCGGCGAGGTGCCGTGGGAGACCTTTCCCGTCGCGAAGTCCTGGTATGCCCGCATGAAGTCCCGACCCTCGTTCCGCATTCTTCTCGCCGACCGCATGCCGGGCGCCCCGCCGCCGAGCCACTATGCCGATCTCGATTTCTAGCTCCTCGCCCCGCAATACCCCCGCGCGAGAAGTAGGCCGCGCGGCAGACCTCAAGGACGCGCTCGCGCGCGAGGCGGCGAGACTCGGCTTCGACGCCGTGCGCGTCACCCTACCTGCCGCTATCGGCGAAGCCGGCCCCAAGCTCATGGAGTTTCTGGCAAGCGGACGTCACGGCGATATGGACTGGATGGAGACGACGGCCGAGCGGCGCCGCGATCCGCTCGCGCTTTGGCCGGCGGCTCGCTCGGTCGTGATGCTCGCCTTGAGCTATGCGCCTGCCGCCGATCCGCTCGAGGCGCTCAAGCGCCCGGCCCATGGGGCGATCTCGGTCTACGCTCAGGGACGCGACTATCACGACCTCATGAAAGCAAAGCTCAAGCGGCTCGCCCAGTGGCTCATGGAGACGACCGGTGCCGAGGTGCGCGTCTTCGTAGACACGGCCCCGCTCATGGAGAAGCCGCTCGCCGCCGCGGCCGGGCTCGGCTGGCAGGGCAAGCACACGAACCTCGTCTCGCGCTACGGCGGCTCGTGGCTGTTTCTCGGCGCGATCCTGACGCAAGCCGAGATCGCGCCGGACTTTCCCGAGACCGACCAGTGCGGCAGCTGCCGGCGCTGTCTCGACATTTGCCCGACGGCCGCCTTTCCAGCGCCCTATCAGCTCGACGCGCGCCGCTGCATCGCCTACCTCACCATCGAGCACAAAGGCCATATCGCCGGCGAGTTCCGTAGACCGATCGGCAACCGCATTTTCGGCTGCGACGATTGCCTCGCCGTCTGCCCGTGGAATAAGTTCGCCATCGCGGCGCGCGAGGCGCGTCTTGCGGCCCGCGCGGAAACCGACGCGCCGCCGCTCGCCGAGCTCCTCGCCCTCGACGACGCGGGCTTCCGCAAGCGCTTTGCCGGCACGCCGATCAAGAGGACCGGCCGCAATCGCTTCGTGCGCAATGTGCTCATTGCCGCCGGCAACTCCGGCGAGGCGCACCTCCTCCCTCACGTCGAGGCGCTACTCGACGATCCGGCGCCGATCGTGCGCGCGATGGCGGTGTGGGCGCTGCGCCGACTCGCCGACGATCGCGCCGTCGCCGCGGCGGCGAAACGCCGCCTCGCGGGAGAGACCGACGAAGCCGTGCGTGGCGAATGGCTCGCCGAGACGGTCCCATGAGCGAGCTCTTCTGCTTCGGCCTCGGGTACAGCGCGGAGGCGCTGGCACGCCGGGTCAAGGCTGCCGGCGGGCGCGTCAGTGGGACGACGCGGGCCGCCGAGGGCATCGCACACATTCGCGACGCGGGCTTCGACGGCCTTCTGTTCGACGGAACGGCGGCCGGAGCCGGAGTTGCGGCGGCGCTCGCGCGTGCCACCCATGTCCTCGTCTCGATCGCGCCCGACGCCGTGGGCGATCCGGTGCTGCGCCATCACGGAGCGGACCTTGCCTGCGCTCCTCATCTCGCCTGGATCGGCTACCTGTCGACGATCGGCGTCTACGGAGACACGGGCGGCGCCTGGGTCGACGAGGCGACGGCGCCAAGACCCAATTCGGCACGCACCGCGCTTCGGATCGTTGCCGAAACCGCGTGGGCCGATCTCGGGCGCGCCAGCGGCAGAACTGTGCAGATCTTCCGCCTCGGCGGCATCTACGGGCCGGGGCGCTCCGCTCTCGACGACCTCGCGGCCGGCACGGCGCGACGCATTGTGAAACCGGGCCAAGTGTTCAATCGAATTTATGTCGAGGATATAGCGACCGTGCTCGCCGCGGCCATGACGGGGCGGGGACGCCACGGCCTCTACACGGTCACTGACGACGAGCCCGCGCCGCCCCAGGATGTCATAGCGTTCGCGGCGAAGCTTCTAGGCGTCGTGCCGCCGCCCGAACTTCCCTTCGTGACCGCCGACCTCTCGCCAATGGCGCGGAGCTTCTACTCGGCCAACCGACGCGTGAGGAACCAGCGTATCAAGGACGATCTCGGCGTATCGCTCGCCGCGCCGAGCTACCGCGAGGGCTTGAGGCTCGCGCTTGCCGCCATGAAAAAAGGCGGCTGACGGCGCCCTCATTCAGCTCCCGTTCAAACGATTTCCGCTTTGTTGCCGGAATTGAGACCGAAGATCGGGCGGATTCAGCCACGCCCAGCATCGCATCGGAAAGCGGGACACCATGCCGGGCCTCACCCCCAATAGAGCGGCGCTCGCTGTCGCGGCGGCCGCGTTTTTGCTTTTGTTCGGACAAAATATCGGCGCGCACGCCGGCGATGAGGCCGCCCATGCACTCGCCGAGAAGTTCGCCGGCGCCGCCCGCGCCGAGGAGGAGCACAAGGCAGAGGAGGCGGCCCGCGCCGCGGAGGCCGCCGAGGATGCGCGCGCCGACGAGGCGTGGATGCTCGAGCAGGCCAAGAAGGAGGCCGCCGAGCGCGACGAACGCGAAGCTCAGGAGCGGGCTGCGGCCGACGAGGCAGCGAAGGCCGAGGAAGAACGCCGTGCCCTCGCTCTCGAGCGCCAGAAGCAGGCCGAGGAGATCCGCCGTCTCGAGGAGGCACGCCGGGCCGAGGAAGAGCGCCTCGTGAAAGAGGCTGAGGAGAAGCGGCTTGCCGCCGAGGGCGAGGCCGAAGAGGCGCGCCGCGCCGAGGAAGCTCGCCGGGTCCTCGAGGCCGAGCGCGAAGAGGAAGGCCGCCGCCTCACCGAGAAGATCAAACGCCTCGCGCAGGAGCGCGCCGAGGCGAAGCGAGCCGCCGAGGAGGCTGTCGAGAGCATAGGCCAGGCCGCACCGCCAGAGGCGCCTCCGGCCTCGATCGCAATCGACAGGGCGCCCGTGACCGCACCCAACGAGAGCCAGCCCGTTGTCGCCACGACCCGCGTCACCGTGCTTCTCATCCTCGACCCTAAAGTCACCGGAATCCGCCGCTTCGGCCCGAAGACCGCCGATCCCGTGATCTGCAGCGGCGCGAGGTGCTGGGTGAGCGCAGGCCCTGTCCGCGACGCCACGCTCATGGCGCGCGGCAAGGCCCTCGGTCCGGGCAACACGCTCGGCCGACGCGCGGCGTCCTGCAACCACGCGCTCGCCTGCGTATTCCGCTCGGTCGAGCTCGGCGCAGAATGGGCCCCGCTGCAGCCGATCGACCTCAGGATCATGCGCCACGACCGCCGCCCGGAGCTTTCCGTGCGCGCCGACCGGTCATGCGATTTCGGCGCGCTCCGCCTCTCCTGCGGAATTCTCTACCGGGGAGTTGATTGGCGCGCCTGGATCGTGCCCGAGCCGATCGCGATCAAGGCCGGACCGGACGCCCTCAAGGCGGCGCTAGAGGCCGACCTTCCGCCCGCCCGTGCGGCGGATGCGGGGAGAGCCCTGGAACAGCGGTGACGCGCGACCGACAGCGAATTGGAGACGCCTGCTGCCCATCCGTTAGGCACTTCAAGCCGTTTGCGAACTAAACCGTGGATAACTCGGTTGGACATAATACTCGTCCCTGCGTCGGCGCATCCGCCCATGCTAAAGGAACGGCGTTCTGAACTTATGTACTCAGTTTGAGAAAGTGAGTGATCATCATGTCTCAGAATGAAAAGACGTCATCGAGAGCCGCCCAGATCGCCGCGAAGGCGATGCAGAACCCAAGCTCCCTCTCCCCTGAGGAGGTCAAACAGCTTGCTGCATCAGTGCTGAACCAATCTCCTGGTCAGCAATCCTCGCAGCAGAATCAGCAGAATCCGCAATCGCAGCAGCAGAAGAGATAGACCCCTCTTCTTCCGTCAACCTCTCGATTGAGAGGACGCAGCGAGTGGGAATCGTCATGATCCCGCTCGCTTGTGCTTTTTCGGGGTGCCCGAGATCGCCGATGTTCTGGCACACGACCTTGACCTCGTGAGTATCCTTCACGAGCCATCCGACGGTCGCCACCTCGACGGGTTTCGTGTCCGGCAGCGCGGACAAAAAGCGCCAGTTCCCACAGGGTTGGCGGCTATCCTGCCAGCGTATGATCACGAGGGGACAATCGACCATTCCGCGTCTCCACGGTGATTCGGACGGGGAATCATAACAGACTCAACGGCTTCTTCTGTGGTGCGTTTGCTACGCAGTGCCGCTTCTATGCACGAGCGCACATGTCCTAATAGACGGACGACGCAGGGGAGAGGGACATGGGCGAATACGTGCTGGCGATCGACCAGGGCACGACGTCGAGCCGGGCGATCGTGTTCCGTCGCGATTTCTCCGTGGCGGGCCTCGCTCAGCAGGAGTTCGCTCAGCACTATCCGCGCTCCGGCTGGGTCGAGCACGACGCCGAGGACATCTGGCGCTCCGTCGTCGCGACCGCTCGCGGCGCGCTGAGAAATGCCGGCGCGGGGCCGCGCGAGATCGCCGCCATCGGCATCACCAATCAGCGGGAGACGGCGGTCCTCTGGGAGCGCGCAACGGGGCGCCCGATCCACAACGCCATCGTCTGGCAGGACCGCAGGACGTCCGGCGTGTGCCAGGACCTTAGGGCGGCGGGTCACGCGGGGCTGGTCGCGGCCAAGACCGGCCTCGAGCTCGACCCCTATTTCTCGGCCACCAAAATCGCCTGGATCATCGACGAGGTGCCGGGCGCGCGCATGGCCGCCGAGCGCAGCGCGCTCCTCTTCGGCACGATCGACAGCTTCTTGCTCTCTCGCCTCACCGGCGGGCGCGTCCACGCGACGGACGCCACCAACGCGAGCCGCACCTCCCTCCTCGATATTCACTGCGGGACTTGGGACAGCGAGCTGCTCGAGCTTTTCCGTGTGCCCGCCGCGGTACTTCCCGAAGTGCGCGACTGCGCTGCCCACTTCGGCGAAACGGATCCGGAGATCCTGGGCGCCGCCATTCCCATCGCCGGCGTCGCCGGCGACCAGCAGGCGGCGACCGTCGGCCAGGCGTGCTTCGAGCCGGGCATGATGAAGGCGACCTACGGCACCGGCTGCTTCGCCCTTCTCAACACCGGTTCCCAGGCGATCGCCTCGAAAAGCCGTCTGCTCACGACCATCGCCTGCCAGCTCGGGGGACAGCGCACCTACGCGCTCGAGGGCGCTATCTTCGTTGCCGGCGCCGCCGTCCAATGGCTGCGCGACGGCTTGAAGGCGATTCCGAATGCGGCCGCGGCCGGGGCTATGGCCGCCGCGGCCGATCCGCATCAGGACGTCGTTCTGGTCCCCGCGTTCGTCGGCCTCGGCGCACCCTATTGGGATGCCGACTGCCGCGGCGCTCTTTACGGGCTCACGCGCAACACCGGACCCAACGAGCTCGCGCGCGCCGCCCTCGAGGCGGTGTGCTTCGAGACCCACGACCTGCTCGCCGCCATGCGCCGCGACTGGGCGGGCGCCGCCAGCACGGTGCTCCGCGTCGACGGCGGCATGGTCGCCTCGGATTGGATGATGCAGCGGCTCTCCGACCTTCTCGATGCCCCCGTCGATCGGCCGGCCGTGCTCGAGACGACCGCGTTGGGAGCCGCCTATCTCGCGGGCCTTGCCGTCGGCTTCTATCCCCCGCCCGAGGAGTTTGCCCGCACGTGGGCGCTCGAACGGCGCTTTACGCCAGAGATGGACGCCGCGACCCGCGCCGCCCGCCTCGCCGCCTGGACGGACGCCGTCTCCCGCACCCTCTCGCGCCGCGGGTGACGCGTTCAACATCCGGGAGGAGTCACCGTTTGAGCCTCTGCTCCGAGACGCCGAGGGCGTCGGCGAGGCGGGCCCCGGCCGAGCCAGGCCTCAAGGGTTTCGGCTGACTCTCGTGCGGCGCCCAGGCCGTGAGCGTCAAGATCTCGAACGTCGCCGGCACGCGGCCGTCCATGCGTGCAAAGCGCGTCTGATAGATCTCGCAGGCCCTGGTCAGGAGGCGGCGCGTGACGGGGGTGCGTCGGCGTGCGGCGAGCGTATTGCTCGCCCCCATCGCCTTAACATCGGCCATCACCGCGAGCGGGGACGCATAAATCACCGTCACCGTGTCCGAGTCGACGACGGGCAGCGCAAATCCCGCCCGCTGCAGGAGCGCGCCCGCCTCGCGCACGTCGGCGAATGGGGCGACCCTCGGCGAGGCACCGCCCGCTATCTCGGCCTCGGCCTCGAGCCAAGCCTGGCGCAGCTCGGTGAGGGTCGCGCCGCCGAGAAGCGCCGCCAGAAAAAGGCCATCCGGCCTCAACGCGCGGCGCACCTGGGCGAGGCATCCCGGCAAGTCGTTCACGAGCTGGAGAGCGAGCGCCGAGACGACGAGATCGAGCGAGGAGGGCGCGAAGGGCAGCGCCTCCTCGTCGGCGAGAACGCACGGCCCGTCGCAAATGTCGAGAAGGCGTGCCGAGAGCTCGACATCGACGACGGTGCCGACATTGGCGAGGCCCCGGACCCGGCGGCTCAGAAGACCGTGGTAGGCGCCAAGATTGACCGCGACCGGAAAGTCGCGGCGCACGATCGCGAGCCGCTCGCAGAGATCGCCCGCCACCCGATCGAGCAGGAACCCGTGGGCCGCGATGCCGGGCGCGGCGCGGTCTCGCCTCCACGCCAGGAGTTTGCGGTCGAAAATCGGCGGCGGCAGGCTCATGCGCCGAGCTTACCCCAAATCACGGTGGCGCCGCTCCCCTCGCCTCGCCGGTCTCGACCGGCTACGATGGGGCGCGGAGGATACCTTCATGGCCGACGTGGAGCTGGCGCGCACCGGGGCACCGAGCAGCAGAGCGGACGCAGCGAGCGGGAGTGTACGCCTCATTCTGCGCGGAATCGACGCGCTCGGCGATCTCCTGATGCCGCCGCTCTGTCTCGCCTGCCACGAGCCCTTGGGCGCTCACGACGCGCTCTGCTCCGCCTGCTGGCGCGGCATCGACTTCATCCGCCCGCCCCTCTGCGATCGGCTTGGCCTGCCGATGCCCTTCGATGCAGGCGGCGTCATGGTCTCGGCTGCTGCCGCCGCCGATCCGCCGGCCTACCATCGCGCCCGCGCGGTTGCCCGCTATGACGGCGTCATGCGTGACCTCATCCAGGATCTCAAGTTTCGCGACCGCCACGCCGGCCGCCGGCTGTTCGGCCGCTGGCTTCTCGAGGCGGGAGGCGATCTCGTCGCCGAGGCCCATGTCGTCGTGCCGGTGCCGCTCAACCGCTGGCGGCTGCTCAGGCGGCGCTTCAACCAGGCCGCAATTCTCGCCCGCGAGGTGAGCCGTCTCGCGGCCCTTGCCTACGAGCCGACGGCGCTCGTGCGCGCGCGTGCGACGGAAAGCCAGGTCGGGTTGACGCGCGCGCAGCGGCGGCGGAATGTTCGGGGCGCCTTCGCCATCCCGCGCCCGAAGTCATCGTCGATCGCAGGGCGCAACATCCTCCTCGTCGACGATGTCATCACGACAGGCGCGACGGTCGGGGCATGTGCCGAAGCGCTGCGCCGCGCCGGCGCCGCCCGCGTCGACGTCTTGGCGCTGGCCCTCGTCACCGACGAGGCACTCATGCCATCCTGAGGGAGAAATCCCCGGAAGAAGACCCGAATGACCAGAGCCGCACCTTGTTTGGATGCTCTCCGGTGGGCTATTTTCGGGGAACGCCGGCCGACTCGCGAGGACCCGTGAGGAATGCCCAAAGTCCTGATCTACACTGCCGAGCTTTGCCCCTACTGCCACATGGCCAAGGAGCTCCTACGCGCGAAGTGCGTCATGTTCGAAGAGGTCAACGTCACCGGCAAATCGGCCGTGCGCGCCGACATGTGCGCCAAGGCGGGGGGGCGCTCGACGGTGCCGCAGATCTTTATCGGGGACCGCCATGTCGGCGGCTGCGACGATCTCCTGTGTCTCGACCGGGCCGGAAAGCTCGATCCTCTCCTCAGCACCTGACCGGCCTCGGCCGATGAGCATATGACGCCCCCTAAGGCCTCCTCGTTCCGCGTCTCGCTCGTGCAGATGTGCTCGGGACGCTCGGTCGAGCAAAACGTCGCCGCCGCGACCGACCTGATCCGGGATGCGGCCCGGCAGGGGGCCGATTACGTCCAGACGCCCGAGGTCACCACGCTGATGGAGCTCGAGCGCGAGCGCCTGTTTGCGGCCGCGCTGCCGGAGGAGGGCAACCCGGCGCTCGAGCAATTCTCAGCCCTTGCGGCAGAGCTCGGCATTTGGCTCCACATCGGCTCGATGGTGGTGCGCGTGGGCGCGGACAAGCTCGCCAACCGCTCGCTCCTGATTACGCCCGAAGGCCGCGTGGCCGCCCGCTACGACAAGATCCACATGTTCGATGTGGACCTCCCCAACGGCGAGACCTATCGCGAGAGCGCGAGCTATACGGCCGGCGATCAAGCCGTCGTCGCCGATCTGCCGTGGGGGCTGCTCGGCCTTTCCATCTGCTACGATCTGAGGTTCCCGCAGCTCTATCGCGCTCTGGCCAAGGCCGGCGCCAAGTTCCTAGCCGTGCCGGCGGCCTTCACCCGCCTCACCGGGGAGGCACACTGGCACACGCTGCTGCGCGCCCGCGCCATCGAGTCGCAGTGCTACGTCTTCGCCGCCACCCAAGGCGGACGCCACGAGCACGGGCGCGAAACCTTCGGCCACAGCTTGATCATCTCGCCCTGGGGGGAGGTTCTCGCCGAGGGCGGCGTTCAGCCTGCAGTCATCGTCGCTGATGTTGAATTAAGGGCAGTTGAGGATGTTCGGTCACGCGTGCCGTCCTTGAGGCATGATAGGACGTTCGATGTCGTCCACGCTGGCCGGGAGGCTGCGGAGGTCCGCCATGATCAAGTACCGCCTCGTCTGCGGGAGCGGCCATGAGTTCGAGGGCTGGTTCCGCAACAGCGCCGCCTACGACGCGCAGGCCGCGAGCGGCCATGTTGCTTGCCCGCAGTGCGCCGACGCCAACGTCGCCAAAGCGGTGATGGCGCCGCGCGTTGCGTCGCCGGAGCGGCCGGAGCCCCGCGCGCGGACCCAGGACGATCTACAGGCCCTGATGCTCCGCGTGCGCGCAGAAGTTGAGGCGAATGCCGAGTATGTGGGATCGCGATTCGCCGAGGAGGCGCGCCGGATTCATGGCGAGGAGGACCCTCAACGCCGAATTTACGGCGAGGCCTCCTTCGAGGAGATCCGCGCGCTCGCCGAGGATGGCATTCCCTGCATGCCCCTGCCCCGGCTGCCGAAGGACCTCAACTAGGCTCCAATCGCACCGCTCAACAAAGTCCAAGCCCTCACGGGGAGCCGCTCGAACCCTCATGGCGAGGCTGTCGAGCCATGAGGCCGCGGCCGCAGCCTTCGCTCCTCATCCTTCGACAAGTTCACGATGAGGGGTCGGAAATTCCTTTCGAACGGAAATCCCTCTAGAGCACGATTCACGTTCTCGATGGACGCCAAGGCTGTCCATCAAGAACGATACCGATCTAGCGCCTGAGACGTATCGCCGCCGTTCGCGTCATATGCTCTACACGCTTGTCTTCTAGCACTCGCCCGGTGAGCGATCCGCTCGGCGTCTGAACTTGTGCGGGAGAGAATCATGGGCCGCGAAGCTCCGCTGTCAGTCAGGTTCGAGGAGGCCGAGGACTTCGGCTCTAACGCGAGTCCCAACCCTACCCTTGGCGACATCATCTCCGAGCGCCTGTCGCGCCGCGACCTGGTCCAAGGGCTGCTCGCGGTGACGGTGCTCGGCGCCGCCGTCTCCTCGCGCGCGCTCGCCGCTGCCGAGGCGGCGAGCGAGCACCCGGCCGCCGGCTTCAGCTTCACCGAACTCGCAGTCGGAGGCGACGAGACGCACCACGTCGCGGAAGGCTACCGCGCCGATGCGCTGGTCCGCTGGGGCGATGCGGTGCTCGACGGCGCCCCCGCCTTCGATCCCGCAAATCTCACGGCCGCCGCTCAGGCGAAGCAATTCGGCTATAACAACGATTTCCTCGGCTACTTGCCGCTCGACGGGCGCGCCGATCACGGCCTGCTCGTCGTCAACCACGAGTATACCAACGGCGAGCTGATGTTCCGCGGGATCGGCCAGCGCAGCGGCAGGGACACCGACTTCGCTGGCGTGACCAAGGACATCGTCGACACGGAGATGATGGCCCACGGCGGCTCGGTGCTCGAGGTCGAGCGCGAGGGGGGCGTCTGGTCGGTCGTGCCGGGCTCGAAGTATGGGCGCCGCATCACGGCCGAGACCGAGATGCGCCTCTCGGGGCCAGCGGCGGGCCACGAGCGCATGAAGACGTCGGCCGATCCCGCCGGCACCACGGTGCGCGGGATGGTGAACAACTGCGCCGGCGGGGTCACGCCGTGGGGGACGTGGCTCACCTGCGAGGAGAACTTCAACGGCTACTTCTGGGGCAAGGCCGCTGCGGAGGGCGTGAGCGATCAGGCGCGCGCGTTGCGCCGGTACGGCGCGCCTGGCGAATGGTACGCCTGGGGCAAGTTCCACGACCGCTTCGATGTCGAGAAGGAGCCAAACGAGGTCAACCGGTTCGGCTGGGTGGTCGAGATCGACCCCATGGATCCTGCGTCCGTCCCGGTCAAGCGCACGGCTATGGGCCGCTTCAAGCACGAGGGCGCCGGCAACATCGTCAATGCGGACGGCCGCTTCGTCGTCTACCAGGGCGACGATGAGCGCTTCGACTACGTCTACCGCTTCGTCACCGAAGGCCGGGTCGACCGCGAGAACCGGGCCGCCAATAAAGACCTGCTCGACAGCGGCACGCTCTTCGTCGCGCACTTCAAGGCCGACGGCACGGGCGCGTGGGTGCCGCTGGTGCACGGGTCGAGCCCCTGGCTCACCGAAAAGTTCGGCTTCAAGGACCAGGGTGACATCGTGATCCACGCCCGGCTCGCCGCCGACCTGATCGGCGCGACCAAGATGGACCGGCCCGAGGACGTCGACGTGAACCCGGTTACGGGAAAGGTCTACATCATACTGACCAACAATACGAAGCGCGCGAGCGACAAGACCGACGCCGCGAACCCGCGCGGCCCCAACCCGTTCGGCCATATCATCGAGATCACGCCCGACGGCGGCGATCACGCGGCTCCGACATTTCGTTGGGAAATCCTGCTCAAATGCGGCGATCCGGCCGTTGCCGACGTCGGCGCGACGTTCAATGCGGCGACGACGAAGGACGGCTGGTTCGGCATGCCTGACAATTGCGCAATCGACGCCTTGGGCCGGCTGTGGATCGCAACCGACGGCAATTCGCCAGCGGGCACAGGGCGGTCCGACGGTATCTGGGCCGTGGAGACGGAAGGGGCCGCACGCGGCACGTCCAAGTGCTTCTTCCAAGTCCCGCGCGGGGCGGAAATGTGCGGGCCCTGCTTCACCCCCGACCTCGAGACCTTTTTCGTCTCCGTCCAGCACCCGGGCGAGACCGAAGACAAGGATCCGGCACCCTCGACCTTCGAGGCGCCCTCGACCCGCTGGCCGGATTTCAAGGACGGCGTGCCGCCACGGCCAAGTATCGTCGCGATAACGAAAATCGGCGGCGGCAAGATCGGTGCGTAACCTTTTTCGGCGATCGAGGGCCGGGCAAGCCCGATTCGGCTTAACCCCGCCAAAAAGCGCCTTGCGGACGGGTCCCCTCGCGGTGCATTGATCGGGGGCACACCCGATCAGCGCCCGACCGGAGAGCGCCCCGATGAACGTCCACCTTGGAAGTTCGAGCCGCAGCGCCGCGAGCATGCTCCGCCACGATTGGACGCGCGAGGAGGCACGCGCGCTCTACGCCCAGCCGTTCAATGATCTCCTCTTTGCGGCGCAGACGGCCCACCGCCGCCACTTCGATCCCAACAAAGTGCAGATGTCGCGCTTGCTCTCGATCAAGACCGGAGGATGCGCCGAGGATTGCGGTTATTGCAGCCAGTCGGCCCACCACGCTTCGGGGCTCAAGGCCTCGAAGCTCATGGAGGTCGAACGCGTCATCGCGGAGGCGAAGAAAGCCAAAGAGGCGGGAGCCACGCGCTACTGCATGGGCGCCGCCTGGCGCTCGCCCAAGGAGCGCGACATGCCCTCGGTGCTCGCCATGGTCGAGGGCGTGAGGGCGCTCGGCCTCGAGACCTGCATGACGCTCGGCATGCTGTCGGATTCCGACGTCGCCAACCTCAAGCAGGCCGGTCTCGACTATTACAATCACAACATCGACACTTCCGAGCGGTTCTATTCCGAGATCATCACCACGCGCGCCTTCGTCGACCGGCTCGAGACGCTCGCGCGCGTGCGCGAAGCCGGCATCAAGGTCTGCTCGGGCGGCATCGTCGGCCTGGGCGAGACGGCGGACGACCGCATCGACATGCTGGTGACGCTGGCAAACCTCCCCGAGCATCCCGAGAGCGTGCCGATCAACATGCTGATCGCAATTCCGGGGACCCCCCTCGAGGCCGCGGAGAAGATCGACCCGCTCGAGTTCGTGCGCACGATCGCCACCGCCCGCATCCTGATGCCCGCTTCCGTCGTGCGGCTTTCGGCGGGGCGCACCGCCATGAGCGACGAGATGCAGGCGCTTTGCTTCTTTGCCGGCGCCAACTCGATCTTCTGCGGCGACACGCTCCTCACCACCGGCAACCCGGGCGAGGACAAGGATCGCGCGCTGTTCGCCCGCCTCGGCCTCGAGCCGCTCGAGCTCGATCGCACGTCCGAGGCGTGCCGGGACGATCAATGCACGACAGCTACGAGCAAGCGCTAAAAGCCCTCGAGCGGCGCGGCCGACTCCGGGCGCTGCAACCGCGCACCGGTCTCGACTTCTCCTCGAACGACTATCTCGGGCTCGGGGCGTCCGAGGAGCTACGCACCGCCGTCGCGGAGGCGATCCAACGCGGCGTGCCGACCGGCGCCGGCGGCTCGCGGCTGCTCCGCGGCAACGATCCCGAGCACGAGGCGCTCGAGGCGGAGGCCGCCCGCTTCTTCGGGGCCGAAGCCTGCCTCTTCTTCGGCGGCGGGTTCGTCGCCAATTATGCCCTCTTCTCGACGCTGCCCGCCCGCGGCGATCTCATTGTCCACGACGAGCTCGTTCACGCGAGCGTCCACGACGGGATGCGGGCGAGCAGGGCGAGCTCGACGCCATCGCGCCACAACGATGCCCAGGCGGTGGACGACGCCATCTGCCGCTGGCGCGCGGAGGGCGGCACGGGCCGTCCCTGGATTGCCGTCGAGAGCCTCTACTCCATGGACGGCGACCGCGCGCCGCTCGCCGATCTGGCCGCCGTCGCCGAGCGCCACGAAGGGATGCTCGTCATCGACGAGGCGCACGCGACCGGCGTCTGGGGGCCCGGGGGGCGCGGGCTTGGCGCGGCCCTCGAAGGCCGTCCCGACGTGATCTCGCTCCACACCTGCGGCAAGGCGCTCGGCGTCATGGGCGGGCTCGTGCTACTCCCGGCGCCGCTCCGCGACTTCCTCGTCAACCGCTGCCGCCCCTTCATCTACGCGACAGCGCCCTCGCCGCTGATCGCCGCCGCCGTGCGCGCGAGCCTCGCTCTCCTTGCGCGCGGGCCCGAGCGGCGCGAGCGTCTTGCCAACCTTGTGGCCTTCGCCGGAGGCGAGCTTTCCGCCCGCAGCGGGCTCGCGGCCTCGGGCTCTCAGATCCAGCCGGTGATCCTAGGCCAGGATGCCCGCGCCACGGCGGTCGCGGCCGCGCTGCAGGAGAGTGGCTTCGACATCCGCGCCGTGCGTCCGCCGACGGTGCCGGAGGGCACGGCCCGCCTTCGCATTTCCCTCACCTTGAACGTCAGCGAGGCGGACGTCGGCCGGATGGTCGAGGCCTTGGCCGATGCGCTCGCCATGGCCCCCGCATGAGCCCGCGTTTCGTCGTTACGGGCACCGATACGGGAGTTGGCAAGACGGTGTTCGCCGCCGCGCTCGCGGAAGTGCTCGATGGAGCCTATTGGAAGCCGATCCAATGCGGCCTCGGGGGCGGTGGAGACAGCGAGACAGTCCGCAGGCTCACCGACCTCCCTGCCGATCGCATTCTGCCCGAGGCCTATCGGTTCGGGATGCCAGCCTCGCCCCACATCGCCGCCGCGCGCGAAGGTATCGAGATCAATCCCGCGCGGCTCATGCCGCCCGAGACCGATCGGCCGCTGGTGATCGAAGGCGCGGGCGGGCTCTTGGTCCCCATCACCGGCGAGCTCCTTCAGATCGATCTCTTCGCGCGCTGGCAGATCCCGGTAATCTTGGTGGCGCGCACCGCGCTCGGCACCATCAACCACAGCCTGCTCTCGCTCGAAGCGCTCCGTGCGCGGGGGGTGCCAATCCAGGGAATCGCGTTCGTCGGTGACGCAAATGAGGAACCGGAACGTACGATCATTGAGTTGGGCCGAGTTCGCGGCCTGGGACGGCTCGCCCATCTCCGGCACGTCGACCAGGAGCCGCTGCGCATGGCCTTTGCCGAGGGCTTCCGGGCCGAGGATTTCCGCTGATGGCTCCGCGCTCGCCGGTCTGGCATCCCTACACGCAGCACGCGCTTCACCCCGATGCGACGATGATCGCGAAGGGCGAGGGCGCGTGGCTCGAGACGGCGGACGGCCGCCGGCTGCTCGACGCCATCTCCTCCTGGTGGGTGGTGACGCATGGCCATCGCCATCCCAAGATCGTCGCCGCCATCAAGGCGCAGGCCGATGTCCTCGATCAAGTTATTTTCGCGGGCTTCACGCATGAGCCGGCCGAGCGGCTTGGCGCGAAGCTCGCGCGGATCGCCCCCAAAGGGCTCTCGCATGTCTTCTATTCCGACAGCGGCTCGACCGCGGTCGAGGTCGGCCTCAAGATGGCGCTCGGCACCTTCCGCAACCGAGGCACCCCGCGCCCGACGATCATCGCCCTCGAGCACGGCTATCACGGCGACACCGTGGGCGGCATGTCGGCCGGGGCGCGCAGCCTCTTCAGCGCGGCCTACGAGCCGCTCTTGTTCGACGTCGCGCGCATTCCATTTCCCGCCGCGGGCGCCGAGCAGGCGACGCTCGACGCCCTCGATGCCGCCTGCCGTACGAAGAGGGCAGCGGCGCTCATTGTCGAGCCGCTGATCCTGGGCGCCGGGGGAATGCTCACCTACGCGCCCGCCGTACTCGCCGAGATGCGGCGCATCACGGCCGCACACGATGTTTTCCTCATTGCCGACGAGGTGATGACCGGCTGGGGCCGCACGGGAACGCTCTTCGCCTGCGAGCAGGCCGGGATTAGGCCCGACATCCTCTGCCTCGCCAAGGGTTTGACGGGCGGATCGCTGCCGTTGGCCGTCACGCTCTGCACGCCCGAGATCTTCGAGGCGCACCTCTCACCCGACCGGGCCAAGACCTTCTTTCACTCGTCGAGCTTCACCGCAAATCCCATCGCCTGCGCGGCGGCGCTCGCCAACCTCGAGATCTGGGAGACGGAGCCGGTTGCCGAGCGCATCGCCGCCGTTGCGCGCAGGCACACGGAGCGGATCGACGCAGTGAAGCACACGCCGCGCATCTCGGGCGCCCGCCAGCTCGGCACGATCGCGGTCTTCGATCTCGAGGTGAGCGACGGCGGCTACCTCGCGGCAGCCGGGCCCAGGCTGCAGGCCTTCTTCCTCGAGCGCGGCCTGCTGCTCCGCCCGCTCGGCAACACGATCTATCTCATGCCGCCCTATTGCATCACCGCCGCCGAGCTCGACCTCGCCTACGCCGCCATCCTCGATGCGGCGGCATCGATTTCATGAGCCGCTGCTGGCCGTGTCGGCAGCTCTCACCAAGAGAGCTTGTTGAAGCTTGCGTGGATGGCCGGCTTCGCGGCCATGACGTTGAGGTGAGGGAGAAAGCCGTCACTGGCCCGAGGCCTCAAATGGGCAGTGTCGATGAGCTCCTACGTCTCCGCCATGACCACCGTCATGGCGGCGAAGGCGGCCATCCACGACACGCCTCAGCGAAGGGTGCCGCCCCATGTGGTTCAACCGGCGCAGCGGGCTCACGACTGGCGCGGGATGCGGTCGAGGCGGTAGATGCTCTCGACGAGCCGCGTGAGCCCGCGCTTCTTTAGGGCTTGGCTCTTCTCCAGCCCGTCGCGGCTTTCGAGCAGCTTGATGCGAAAACCGGGCCCGAACTTGAACGCGATCTGCTGCAAGCCGACGGGGAACGGCGGCCCGGTAATCTCGGCGGGGTCGAAGACGAGGCTCACGAGCACGATCGGCGCGTGCTCGGGCGCAAGCTGCATGAGTTTCTGTGCATAGCGCCCTTGCATCGCGGGCGGGAAGGCAACGAGCGCGGCGCGGTCGTAGACCACGGCGGCGTCCGTCGTTGCCGACGGCGGAAGGTCGAAGATGTCGCCGCACCAGATCTCGTAGGGCCCCGCGCGCTTGACGATGAGCGGGCCCACCGCCTCTGCGACCGGCTCGAGGCCTTGCTCGGCAAAGAAGGTGTCGACGGCGACGTCGCTGAGCTCGACGCCGATCACCCGATGACCGGCGGCAGCGAGCCACGCCACGTCACGGCTCTTCCCGCACAACGGCACAAAGACGGCCGTGTCTTGGCCGATGCCGAGCTCCGGCCAATGCGCGACGAGCAGGTCGTGGACCTCCGCCTGGTGAAAACCGATGTCGCCGGCCTCCCAGCGGTCGCGCCAGAACTTGGGCTCCATCACGCGCCTCTCAGCTGCGGTAGTCGGCGTTGATCGAGACGTAGTCGTGAGTGAGGTCGCAGGTCCACACCGTCGCCGAGGATTTGCCGACACCGACATCGATGCGGATCGTGATCTCGCTGTTCTTCATGTAGCGGGCGACTGCGCTTTCGTCATAGTTCTCGGCGCGCTCGCCATTCCGCGCGACGCAGTGCTCGCCGAACCAGATTGAGAGCTTGTCGCGGTCGGCGGCCTCGCCGGACTTGCCGACCGCCATCACGACGCGGCCCCAGTTCGGGTCCTCACCGGCCATCGCCGTCTTGAGGATCGGCGAGTTGGCGCACGAGAGGCCGATCGCGCGCGCCGCCTTCCAGCTCTTGGCCCCCTCGACCTCGAACGTCACGAACTTGGAGAGCCCCTCGCCGTCCTTCGCGCCTTGGATGGCGAGGTCGCGCAGCACGCCGTGAAGGGCCGACGAGAAGTCGGCAAGCTTCTTGCGGGCGCCCTTCCTCCCGATCGGCTTCTGGCCGCGCTCGGCCGCTTTGCCGGTCGCAAACAAGAGACAGGTGTCGCTGGTCGAGGTGTCGCCGTCGACCGTCATGCAGTTGAAGGTCGTCTCGACGTGCTCGGAAAGCATGGCCTGCAAAGGTTCTGGCGCAATCGCCGCGTCGGTGAAGACGTAGCAGAGCATGGTCGCCATATCGGGCGCGATCATGCCGGCGCCCTTGCAGAAGCCGTTGATCGTCACTTCGGTGCCGCCGATGACCGCCGTGCGGTTCGAGAGCTTGGGATAGGTGTCCGTCGTCATGATGGCGCGCGCCGCAGCCTCGAAGCGGTCCGCTTCAGCGTTCTTGGCGAGGCCGTCGAGAAGGTGAGCGAACAGTCCCGCGTCCATGGGCTCGCCGATGACGCCGGTCGAGGAGACGAAGACCTCGTGCGGTGCGCAGCCCGCCGCGGCCGCAGCATAGTCCACGGTCATGGCGACGGCGTCGCGCCCGCGCCGGCCGGTGAAGGCGTTGGCGTTGCCCGAGTTGACGACGAGGACGCGGGCGCGGCCCTTCCTCAGGCTCTTCCTGCACCAGAGCACGGGGGCCGACGCCGTCTTCGAGCGCGTGAGCACGCCGGCTACCGCCGTGCCGGGCTCCATGACGGCCACCATGACGTCGGTGCGGCCCTTGTAGCGGATCCCGGCTTCGGCGGTCGCGAAGCGGACGCCGGCGACAGGCGGCAGCACGGGCAGCGACCTCGGAGCGAACGGCGAGACGTGAGCGGACTTGCCCATGGATGACCCTCGGCCGCGATCACGACTGCGGCGGGGAGAGAAAGCAGGCGCCGCCCGGGAAAATCAAGCGGTGTTCGCAATACCGAGGAGGGGTGGCTACTGCTTGCCGGCTTCCATCTTGTCGACTTGCAATTCAAAGGCCTTCTGGGCGTCGGCCTTCTTGGCGTCCTCCTCGACCTGCTTCTTAATGTCCGCGTCCACATATTCGATCGTCGCCTTGCCTCGCAGCCCCCTCGCGACATCCTGCGCCTTGGACTGCACCATCGAGGTGAGGATGCGGTCCTTGACCTCCTCGTAGGGCGGCGGCGGCTTCTGGCGGCGGTCCTCGACCTTGATCAGGTGCCAGCCGAACTGGCTCTTCACCGGCTTCGAAAGCTCGCCCGCCTTGAGGGAAAAGGCGGCCTCCTCGAACGGAGCGACCATCTGGCCGCGCGCGAAGTAGCCGAGCATGCCGCCGTCGCCCTTCGAGCCCGCGTCCTTCGAGTGCTCCTTGGCGAGGGCCGCGAAGTCGGCGCCCTTGGCGATCTCGTCGGCGAGCGACTTTGCCTTCTCCTCGGTCTCGACGAGGATGTGGCGGGCCTGCACCTCCTCTTGCGGCGCCAGTCCCTTCACCTTGTCGTCGTAGATGCCGCGCACGACCGCGTCGCTGATCGAGCTCTTGACCGCCTTGTCGTAGTAGGCGTCGCGCAGCGCGCGCTGGCGCCAGTAGGCGAGGCGCTTCTCGAAGTCCGGCTCGGAGGCGAGCTTGTCGCCCTCCGCGGCATTGGCAAATAGCCTCGTCTCGATGATGTACTCGACCAGGACCCGCTGCCTTGACGCCGCCGGCAGCTCGGCAAGGGCCTGCCCGATCTCCCCGTTGGCGAGATCAAGGTCCGATTGCGTGATGTCGACGCCGTTCAATCGCGCCATTACCTTGTCCTCGGCGTGGAGGGCGGCGGGGCTCAAGCAGAGGGAGGCGCACACAAACGCGAGCGCGCGGCGGCGGGCATGGGCGGCTGTCACGGGGTTGTGCTCCTTGCCGAATCGGGGCCCCGGCTCGGGGCCAAATGACAGGGACTGCGCAAGGTGCCAGCAGTTAGCCGTAGGGCAACGTCCGAGCGCAAGGGCGAAGTCCCCACCCATAGACCAGGGGCACTTCGGCTGCCAAGTTAAGAATTGGAGATGATTTTTCCTGACTGCAGGGCCACTTGGACACGTGGAGCCGCTATCCCCGGCGCTCAGGACGCGTTGACAAGGCCAGCTCCCGATACTTATGTCACGCCGCGGATGGGTGCAGACCGGCAAAGTCTGGGCCGGCCGCCCATTTTCGTCGTTGGACATTTCTCACCTCATGCCCGGCGAGTGAAGAGAGCGCCCCCGCGCGGCGGGTCCCTGTTTTCGAGGTCATGACGAATGCTTTCCATCGGCACGCTCGCGGCAAAAATCTTCGGCTCGTCCAACGAGCGCCGAGTCAAAGGCTACCGCCCGAAGGTCGAGGCAATCAACGCGCTCGAGCCCGAGCTCGAGAAGCTCTCCGACGGCGACCTCAGGGCGCGCACGCAGATGTTCCGGGACGAGCTCAAGAGCGGCAAGTCCCTCGACGACCTTCTCGTCCCCGCCTTCGCCACCGTGCGCGAGGCCGCCAAGCGCACGCTCGGCCAGCGCCATTTCGACGTGCAGCTCATCGGCGGCATGGTGCTTCACGAGGGTAACATCGCCGAGATGAAGACTGGCGAAGGCAAGACCCTCGTCGCCACGCTTGCCGTCTATCTCAACGCGCTCGCCGAGCGCGGGGTCCACGTCGTCACCGTCAACGACTACCTGGCGCGGCGCGACGCCGAATGGATGGGGGCGATCTACAAGTTCCTCGGCCTTTCCGTCGGCGTGATCGTCCACGGGCTCAGCGACGAAGAGCGCAAGGCCGCCTACGCCGCCGACGTGACCTACGGCACCAACAACGAGCTCGGCTTCGACTACCTGCGCGACAACATGAAGATGCGCACGGACGATATGGCCCAGCGCGGACACACATTCGCCATCGTCGACGAGGTCGACAGCATCCTGATCGATGAGGCTCGCACGCCACTCATCATCTCGGGGCCCACCGAGGACCGCGCCGAGCTCTACAACGCCGTCGACGAGCTGATGAAGATCCTCGTCGCCGAGCACGACAGAACCGAGAAGGAGATCGTCCAGGCGAACGGCAAGGAGGAGGCGAAAGAGCTGCTCAAGACCCAGGGCCTGCTCGATCTCGACGAGAAGCAGCGCCAGGTCGCGCTCACCGATCTCGGCAACGAGCGCATGGAGGAGCTGGCGACGGGCAAGGGCCTCATGAAGGGGTCGATGTACGACATCGACAACATCTCGATCGTCCACCACGTCAATCAGGCCTTGAAGGCGCACAAGCTGTTCCAGCGCGATAAGGACTACATCGTCAAGGGCGGCGACGTGATCATCATCGACGAGTTCACGGGCCGCATGATGCCTGGAAGGCGCTACTCGGAAGGGCTGCACCAGGCGCTCGAGGCCAAGGAGCACGCCGCAATCCAGCCCGAGAACCAGACGCTCGCCTCGATTACGTTCCAGAACTACTTCCGCCTCTACGAGAAGCTCGCCGGCATGACCGGCACGGCGCTCACCGAGGCCAACGAGTTCATGGACATCTACGGTCTCGAGGTCATCGAGATTCCGACCAACATGGCGGTGGCGCGCGCCGACGAGGACGACGAGATCTACCGCACGCAGAAGGAGAAGCTCGCCGCCATCGTGACGACGATCGCCGATTGCCACCGGCGCGGACAGCCGGCGCTCGTCGGCACGACGTCGATCGAGAAGTCGGAGCAGCTCTCGGAGCTCTTGAAGGACAGGAAGTACGTGGCCGACCTGGGCCAGTCGCTCAGGGCACAGGCCGACAAGCTCAAGGACGCCAAGAAGGACGGCAAGCCCAACCCGGAAGCGGAGCTCAAGGCCTACTTCCTCGACATCGGCGAGTACCTCTCCTCACTCGGCGGAAAGAAGACCAACGCCGACCTCATTCCCCACCAGGTCTTGAACGCACGCTACCACGAGCAGGAAGCCCATATTATCGCCCAGGCCGGCGTTCCCGGCGCGATCACCATCGCGACCAATATGGCCGGCCGCGGCACCGATATTCAGCTCGGCGGCAACGTCGAGTACCTGCTCAAGGACTGGATCGCCGAGGAGACGGCGCGGGGTGCGGCTCCGGACGAGGAGGCCATCGCTCGCAGGCGCGCCGCGATTCAAGCCGACGTCAACGAGAAGAAGAAGCGGGCGCTCGACGCGGGCGGCCTCTACGTGGTCGGCACCGAGCGCCACGAGAGCCGGCGCATCGACAATCAGCTGCGCGGGCGCTCGGGCCGTCAGGGCGACCCGGGCCGCTCGAAGTTCTATCTCGCGCTCGACGACGATCTCATGCGCATCTTCGGCTCCGAGCGCATGGACGGGGTCTTGCGGACGCTCGGGCTCCAGGAGGGCGAGGCCATCACGCACCCGTGGATGAACAAGAGCCTCGAGATGGCGCAGAAGAAGGTCGAGGCGCGCAACTTCGATATTCGCAAGCAGATCCTGAAATTCGACGACGTGATGAACGACCAGCGCAAGGTCATCTTCGAGCAGCGCATCGACATCATGGCCGAGGAGGACGTCTCCGAGACGGTGCGTGACCTGCGCCATCAGGTGGTCCAGGACCTCGTCACGCGCTTCATTCCCGAGAAGGCCTACGCTGAGCAATGGGACACCAAGGGCCTCAACGAAGCTGTCCGCGGCATTTTCGGGCTCGATCTCCCGATCGAGGCCTGGGGCGAGGAAGAGGGCATCGCGGACAAGGAAATTCGCGACCGGCTCGTCGCGGCGGTCGACGAGAGGGCCGAGCAAAAGGGAGCGGAGATCGGACCCGGCACCTATCGCCAGATCGAGAAGATGGTGCTCTTGCAGACGCTCGATCACCTCTGGCGCGAGCACCTCGTCATGCTCGAGCACCTGCGCCAGGTCATCGGCTTCCGCGCCTATGGGCAGCGCGACCCCTTGAACGAGTACAAGGGCGAGGCGTTCGTCCTGTTCGAGGGAATGCTGGCGAGGCTCCGCGAGGCGACGACAGGACAGCTCATGCATGTCGAGCTCGCTCCGCCGGAGCAGCAGCCCGCGCTGCAGCCGGTCGAGCTGCCGGAAATGCGCGCCCATCACATCGACGCAACGACCGGCCTCGACGAGCTTGCCGAGGAGCTTGCCATGGCGGACGCCGCCATCGCCGCGCGCGGGCGCGGAACGCGCGAGCCCGAGAAGCGGGCCCCGCTCCAAACGCGCAAATCCGCCGACGCGATCGATCCCGACGATCCGGCGACCTGGGGCAAGGTCGCGCGCAACGCCCCCTGCCCGTGCGGATCGGGCAAGAAGTACAAGC
>CAVUEM010000028.1:0-36684 GCA_963740475.1 uncultured Alphaproteobacteria bacterium
TCGGGTGATTTCCTGGGAGAGCCCCCGCCTCGACGACTCTTTATAGAGTCTCGCTTGCCGGCGCCCACCGCCATCCGCCACGGGGCAGCGGTCCCTGTCCCGCCAGGATTGAGTGTCAAGCCCGAAATATGGGCAGTAGAGCGCTCAGCCTCGGCATCGGCGATGGGGAAAGCAAAGAAGCCGCCCGGCGGGGCGGCTTCCTGGAGTTCGTATTTCCGGTCTCGATTAGAAGTTGATGAGACCGCCGAACGTGATCTCTTGGAGATCGTCGTAGGTGATAGCCACACCGTTGTCGAACGAGTTGTCGTCGTAGGACGTCTGGCGCCACCGCAGCCAAATCGACATCGCCGCAGCGTCGATTTCCTGGACGACGCCCGCGCCCCACCAATGGCTCTCGGAAGCCGTGGGACCGGTGCACACCGTCGGGTCGACACAGGTCGTTGCAGGTGCAAAATTTAAGACGCCACCATCGTCGTTCTGCTGATACTCGCCGTAGAGCACGGTGTGGCCGAGCGGATGCCAACGCTGACGGATACCGGCCTTGACGTACCAAGTCTGTGAATTCGTGTCGACGCCGTCGACACTGAGATCTCCGTAGTTACCCAACACCAAGAGGCCCCACGGCACGTGCTCGATGAAGAGACCAGCCTGGAAGTACTGAGAAGTTGCCGAAGTTGACCGGGAACGGGCAGCCACCGATCAACTTCCTTAGGTGTCAGGACCATTCGAAATTGGACTATTTGCTCCAGTAAACGGTCCGGTCTGACCGCAGGTCAACTCGGCGTAGGCGGCCGCAGCAGCGACCTTCCAGCCCCAGAACTCACCGGCGTAACGGGCCGCCATATCCCAGTAGTCGTCCTCACCCCAGCCCGCCGAACCGGAGAACCCGGCAAAGGTCGGAGTGTCGTAGCGGACGCCGTTGAGGGGGATGCCGTAGCAGTCGCCGCCGTTGTTGCACCCGCCGGCATTCGCCCAAACGTTGGCGGTGTATCCATTACCGACCCCAAGGCCCGCATTCGCAGCATTGGCGTCGGTTCTACGCATAAAGAAGCCTTCGGTATTGAACCCGACCCAGTTGGCGACCACGAGCGAGCCCGAGCCGTCGACCAGGATGGCCGCGTTGTCCGCCGCCATCGACTGGAGGCCGACGCTGACCTTGCCGAGGTGGTCGCTCTTCAAGAACCAGAACGACTGCAGCGTCTGGACATAGTTGGGGTGCCCACCCTTGAGGTTGCCAGGATTATCGGTCGTGAATAGCCCCGGGCCGTCGGGCGTGAACTGATCGGTACCGACAAGGGTGTCGGAGCCGTCGGCCTCGAGGTGGATCACGTAGCCGGCGCTCCAGCCGGGCGAGATCACGGCCTGGCCCGTGAATTTGACGTTCGTTCCGAGCGTCGTGCCGATGCCGCCGACGTAGGTGTTGCTCTCGTGGCCGTCATCCCAGTAGGTGACCTGCTCGGCAACCCAGCCAGAGATGGTGAGGCTCACCTTGCGATTGCCCTTGCGGACGGTCGTCGCCTCAAGCTCGGCGATACGTTCCTCGAGGTCGGCGCAGCAGTTCCCCCCGAGGTCGGCTGCAGTCGCACTGGTCGCGGACAACCCCCCTGCGAGGAGGCCGGCCGCCGCCATGGCGCTTAGGCTATACTTTTTCATTTACCTTCTCCCGTCTACTGACTTCAAACGGGCGCTTGACGCTTTGACGCCAACGCGCTCAACAACTCGACCAGCGGCGGAACGTGATGCGAATCACCGCTCGGGGTGAGATAGTACGCAGAACTCTTCTGCCCGGGAAATGGGCTTAACGAGTTTGCAGACCGAATCCACAAGCATTGTGGCGCTCATGCAACGCAGTTTGTGTCTGGTCGCAAGATACTGACTTTATTCCATTTTCCGCTGCGATCTCGACCGCGTCGCCGCGCGATCGATGGTCGGCACGCCCGTCTGGGAGGTCTTACTGGCTTATCGTCAGCCAGAGGATCCCGGTGAGGGGAGATCGCCGGCCGCCGGGACGAGGCCGAGCGCTCCCGGACAAGCCCAGTCGCTAAATTTCTAGTCCTGGAGGGCATCAGTCCGCTTGCCGGACTCGACGAGGTTGGATATCTTTGTTGCACTGCACACGGCAGTCGTGGGGAGCGGCACTATCGTGGGCGATCAAGCCGGCCATCGACGAAGGGTCGGCTAAATTCGCCATAATTTTCGGGTCTTAGCTTCGAGGTCCATCGGAACAGTCTGCGGTCTCAGGGCGTGGGGCGCTCTCCGCGGGTGCGCTCGGGCGCGCGGGGGGCCGAAAGTCGGGGTCGCGCCGAGCAAAAATGCACGGTATCACAAGACTTTGCGTCGGACATCACGGATGAAAAACGGATCGGGGACAAGCGCGCTGCGCTTTGATCGCCGGGCGCTAGTGATGGGGACGGCAGCAGCCAGCGCTGTCGCGACGGCGGCAGTCCTTGGCGGGGCGCTTTCGCAAGCGCTCGCCCAAGGCGCCTCGGAGACCAGCGAAGGGGGAGAGCCCTTCACCGGCGAGTTTGTGAAGAAACTCGCCGAAGAGCTGGCGGGGCGCGATTTTTTGAAGCCGCGTATCGATGTTCCCGAGCCCTTCGGCGCGCTCACGCCGGAGCAGTATCGCGACATCAGATTTCGCGATGAGGCGGCGGTCTGGCGCGCGGACAAGATCGATTATGAGCTGCGCCTCTTGCCCCTTGGCTGGCTTTACGACGTGCCCGTCGAGCTGTGGATCGTCGAGGGTGGCAAGGCCCGACAGCTCAAGGCGGATGGGGCGCTTTTCTCACTCGGGCCACTGCTCGAGAAGGCGTCGCAGGAGGCGCCCTTCGGCTTTTCGGGGTTCAAGATCGCCGCCGCTCTGAACCGGGCCGATGTTCACGACGACGTCGTGCAATTTCAGGGCGCGAGCTACTTCAAAGCGATCGGGCGCGGGCAGCAGTTCGGCCTCTCGGCGCGCGGGCTCGCCATCAACACCGCGCAGCCCGGCGGGGAGGAGTTCCCGCTGTTCCGCGCCTTCTGGATCGAGAGGCCGCGGCCGGGCGCGTCCGATATCGTGGTCCACGCGCTTCTCGACAGCGAGTCGACGTCGGGAGCATTCCGTTTCGCCATTCGGCCCGGTCAATGGACCGTCTTCGAGGTCGATCAGACTCTCTATCCGCGCCGGGAGCTGACGCATGTCGGCATTGCCCCGCTCACCAGCATGTTTCTTTTCGGAGCGGCCAACAACCGGATGCGGGGCGACGTGCGTCCGGCGGCCCACAACAGTTGCGGGCTCGCCGTCGCCAACGGCATGGGGGAGCGGCTGTGGCGGCCGCTGACAAACCCCGTCACGCTGCAGACGAGCGCCTTCCTCGACAAGGACCCCAAGGGTTTTGGTCTCTGCCAGCGCGACCGGGAGTTTGCGACCTACGAGGACCTCGAGCAGCGCTTCGATCGGCGGCCGACGGCATGGGTCGAGCCCCGGGGCGGGTGGGGCGAGGGCTACGTCGAGCTGATCGAGATCCCGACGGGCGAAGAGATCCACGACAATATCATTGCCTACTGGCAGCCCGCCAAGGCGCTCGAGCCCGGCCAGGCGCATCGCTTCGCCTACCGGCTGACGTGGGGCGAAGAGACGCCGATCGCGTGGACCGGAGCCAGGGTCGCTGCAACGCGCACCGGAACCTCCCGCCATGGCGAGATCGTCGACTTCGTGATCGACTTCGACGGCCCCGCGGTCAAAGAAATCCGCGAGATGCCCGTGGCCGAGCTCGCCGCGAGCGCAGGCAGCGTTTCCAATCTCCTTGTTCAGCGTCACCCCGAGATCGGCGGCGTGCGGGTCCGGTTCGACCTCAATCCCGGCGGAACCGAGCTCATTGAGTTGCGTTTAGGCTTGAAGCAGGGCGACCAGCTCCTCTCCGAGAGCTGGCTATACCGATGGACGAAAGCATGAGCCACTCCGAGCTCGGCGACCGCGGTGGCGGTGCCGTTCCGTCCCCGGGGCCGGTTCGCTTGCCGGGCCAGGCGAGCGACCTTTCACTTCTTCCCCCCGACGCGCCTTTGGAGATGCCCGATCAGAGCTTCGCTGATCGTCGAGCCCCTGTCCGCAGAGGATCGATGAACGGGGCGTGGGTCGCGCGGGCGAGCCTTTTTGCGGGCGCGGGGCTCGTCACTGCCGCTTTCGCCCATGAGCTTTATGGTGTCATCTCGTTCGCTCAGACGACGCCGATCCAGCTCGTGTTCCTGGTGCTGGCAACGATCTCGTTCGGATGGATCGCGGTCGGCACGCTTTCGGCGGCCATGGGGTTCCTGCCCCTCTTTGCCGGCGAGACCGCCGATACGCTCCCCATTCCTCCCGAGACGAGCCCTCTCAAGTCCCGCACGGCGCTGCTCTTTCCCGTGCACCACGAGGACCCGGCCGTCATCGCCGGGACCATCGGAGCCATCGCCGAGGAGCTCGGCGCACTCGGAAAAGCGGTCGCCTTCGACGTGTTCGTGCTCTCCGACACGCGGGGCGCGGACGAAGGCGAGGCGGAGGAGGGGGCCTACCGCGAGCTCCGCCAAGGGCTCTCCGGCCAGATCCAGGTCTATTACCGCCGGCGCGTCGAGAACACCGCGCGTAAGAGCGGCAACATCAAGGATTGGGTCGAAAGGTTCGGGGCCGCCTACGATTTCTTCGTCATCCTCGACGGCGACAGCGTCATGTCGGGGACGGCGCTCGTGCGCCTCGCCGCGGCGATGGAGGCCGACGCCGGAGCCGGCCTCATTCAGACCGTGCCCCGTCTCACCGGCGGCGCCACGCTTCTCCAGAAGCTCATGCAGTTCGCCTCAAACACCTATGGACGGGCGGTGGCGGCCGGGCTTGCGAGCTGGCACCGCAGCCAGGGAAACTACTGGGGCCACAACGCGATCATCCGCACGAGCGCTTTTGCTGGTGCGGCCGGCCTACCGGAGCTGCCCGGACCGCCGCCGTTCGGCGGGCACATCCTGAGCCACGACTTCGTCGAGGCCGTTCTCCTGCAGCGGGCCGGTTGGGGCGTGCACATGGCGCCCTCCCTCGATGGCTCGTTCGAGGGGACGCCGCCGGCCATTGCCGACCACATCATCCGCGACCGGCGCTGGGCGCAGGGCAATCTCCAACACCTGGCCATCCTTTCCGCTCCGGGTCTCTCGGGCATGGGCCGCTCGCACCTCGCCATGGGCGCCTTCTCCTACATCGTGTCGGCAGTCTGGGCGGCATCGCTCGCGGTCGGCCTCGTCCTCGCTCTCCAAGGACGGCAGATGCTGCCGAGCTACTTCCTGGACAGCAAGACCCTGTTCCCGATCTGGCCGGTCATCGACCCCGGCGCGGCCATGCGCCTCTTCCTTGCGACGATGGCCGTCGTGCTGCTGCCGAAGGCGCTCGGTCTAGCGCTCGAGATCAAGCGCTCGAGCCGGGCGCGCGAGCTGTTCGGCTGGCCGCGCGCCATCGTCGGCGTCGCGGCCGAGACGGTTTTCTCGATGCTGATCGCGCCGATCTTCATGATGACGCAGACAGCCGCCGTGCTTCAGGTCGCGTTCGGTCGCGATTCAGGCTGGAAGCGCCAACGGCGCGACGGAGCAGCCCTTCCCTTCAAGGACGCGGTCGCCCATCACTGGCGCCACGCGACCTGCGGTCTTCTCATGGCGGTGCTCGCTTGGGAGGCTTCGCCGGGGCTGCTCATCTGGATGTCGCCCGTGGTGCTCGGTCTCGTCCTGTCGGGACCGATCAACTGGCTGACGGCGCAGCCGGCGGGGCCGGCGCTATCGGTGCTGCTGTCGACGCCCGAGGAGCGCTCGCCGCCGTCGATCCTCTTGCGGGTCCTCCGTCACCGGGCGGCATGGGCGGAGCGGCTCGGCGGCGTCACCGCGCCGGGACCGGGCCCGAAGCTCAAGCGCGCCGCCTAGCTATTTCTCCCCCTGCGTACGCCTGAGCGTGCGGAAGAGCTCCGGCAGGAGATCGCGCACGCGCACCGGCGGCGCCTCGAGGAAGGGGAGCGGGCGCGTCACCTCGATCGCTGCCGTGCCGATGCGCGCCGTGAGCGCCCCGTTGAAGGCGCCCTCGCCGAGCCGTCGCGAGAGGCGGCGCAAGAGATCCTGGCCGAGAAACTGGCCGAGGAGGTCGTCCGTCATGGCGAGCCCTCCGGTCGCGATGATGTGGCCGATCACGAGGCGCGCAAGCCGCAGCGCCCCGATCGTGCCCGGCCGTCCGCCGTAGAGGGTCGCGAGGCCCCGCAGCATGCGCAGGTTCTCGATCAGAACATAGAGCATGGCGATCCAGACGATGGGGCTGATCGCGGTGACGATGCTGACGCGCTTTGCCGATTTGAGGACCGTGCGGCGGGCTGCGACGTCGAGCGGCGCGATCAGCTCGCGGTCGGCGAGCTTCAAGAGGTCACCCGGATCGCGCACGTCGCGCTCGTGGTCGGCGAGGCGCGCAAGTCCCCATCTGAGATCGCGGCGGGCGCGAAAGAGAGCTTTGAGCGACCGCACCGTTCGTCGCTCGAGCTTGCCGTCCTTCGTGCGCAGCGCCGTGTCGACGTCGCGGCGCAGACGCCCGAGCCGCGCGAGCCGGACAAGTCCCACGAGCTCGCGCACGAGAATGACGGCGGCCGCGACCGCGGCAACGGCAAGGAGGCCCGCAGCCGTCCACCCGATCCAATCGTCGCGCTCGAACGCGATCGCGACGAAGCGTGCAAACGACAGGCTGAGCGCGAGACCGGCGAGGCCCGCCATGGCGGAGAAGAGAAGCGCCCCCCAGCCGATCCCCCGATTGAGCTCGGCGGCAGTGGGGCGAAACGAGACGGGGCCCTCCCGCTCCGGCGGAGACCCGGCGTCCTCGCCGAGATCGATCTCCGGCGGCGGCGCCACGAGCGCCGGATCGTCGGGCGCGAACACGCGGGGTTGGCGCGGATCGGGCGATGCCGTCATGTGAGCCAGTCTCCGATCAGGAAGTCGAAGGCCCTGTCGAGGCGAATATGGGGAGCGGGCGATATTTGCCCACTGGCGTCGGCGGGAGGGAGGCGCGGGGGACGGAATCTCACGAACTCCGTCGTCCGGGGCGCGCGTGTCGCCGCGCCGGCGTCGAGGGCCACCTTGGGGTCGGCGGGAAGGTCGCCCGGAAAAACCGCGGCCTCGCGCGTGCCGTCGAAGCGCGTGCCGGCCACCACCTCGCCGGGGAGCGGCACGCCGACGATGCAGGGAAGCCGGTCCTTTCCGGCCTTCGCTTCGGCCTCCCGCGTCGCGCGCAACGCCGCCAGCGCCATGACCGTCACGTTGGCGCCGGCGCCGGTCGCGCGCAGGCCGGCGCGCTCCGTCAACAGGCGCAGGATCGCCTCGAGGCGGTCGTGGCTCGAATGATGGATGTGATCGGCCTTGGTCGCGGCAAAGAGCAGCCGGTCGATGCGCCGGCCGGTGAGCCAGCTCGCGATACCGGGCCGGAAGGCGCCGAGGATCGCCGTCAGCGCCCGCTCGAGCTCGGCGACCGCCGCCGGGCCGGCGTTGAGGGCGGTCAAAACGTCGATGAGGACGATCTGGCGGTCGAGCCGGGCGAAGTGCTCGCGGAAGAAGGGGCGGACCACATGGGCGACGTAGCTGTCGTAGCGCCGCGCCATCATGGCGCCGAGAGAGCCGCGCGGCGGGGGCGACGCATCGGTGGCGGGCTCGAGGGGAAAGAAGGTGAGCAGCGGGGAGCCTTCGAGGTCGCCGGGCATGAGGAAGCGCCCCGGCCCGGCCGTCGACAGAGGTTCGCTCGCGCGAACCGCCGCGAGATAGCGCGTAAAGAGGTCCGCACCGGCGAGTGCCGCCTGCTCGTCCTCGGGTCCGAGCGGATCGAGGGTCGCGACAAAGGCCAGCCACGCCTGCGCCGCCGTGCGACGGCCTGGCTCTTGCGCGAGGCGGAGCGCGTCGTGCGACCACTCGGCATAAGTCTGATGCAGCATGGCGAGGTCGAGCAGCCACTCGCCCGGATAGTCGACGATATCGATGTTGAGGCGGCGGATGCCGAGCGCCCGCCGCAGACGGCTCCTGGGCTCGAAGGCAAGCGTCACTCTCAACTCGGATATGCGCCGCGTGCTTTCGGGCCACTCGGGAGGGTCGCGGCCGAGGGCCGCGATATGCGCCTCGTAGTCGAAGCGCGGGACGGCGTCGTCAGGCTGCGGCTCGAGATAGGCCGAGCGGATGCGTCCCTCGGCGGAGGCGTCGAAGAAGGGCAGCCGCCCGCCCGAGACGAGGTTGCGGATGAGCGCGGTGATGAAGACCGTCTTGCCGGAGCGGGCGAGGCCGGTGACGCCGAGACGCAGCGTCGGTGTGAGGAGATCTGCGAGCAGCGAGCCGGTGCTCGACCAGGCGATGCCGGCCGTCTCGGCGAGGGGAGGAAAACGCAAAGGGGGACCTCTCGGATCCCCCTACGTAGGCGCCGCGGACGCGGGCCGCAAGGCTCGCCGGGCGGGTCTGGAAGGCCGCCTCAGCCTAAAAATACGACCACTACGCCGGCCCCGATCACGACCAGTCCCATGACGACGATCGTCGCGCTTCTCAGGATCTCGGCCACGGGCTTACGCTCCATCATCCAATACTCTCCTACTACTCACAGTTATAAGGTCGAATCCATGAACCGGTTCTGAATCCGGGGTTCATGTGGCGTTCATCCTGGCGTCGCACCGGCGTCATGTTTTGGCTCGAGCAGCGCCAAAATCCCGGCTCTCACGGCGTCGCGGGCTCCTTGGCCGGCGTCGCCGTCCACGACTTGTCCTGCATGGGAATTGCGACGTGGCGCATGCCGAGCTGCTCGTCCGAGATCCAGGGCAGCGTCTTCTCGAACGTGATCGGCTCCGGCTCTTTGCGCCACAGGCCGTCGAGGAAGCCTGGATTGGCAGGCACCGCCGTCGTGAGCGCAAGCTTGAACCCATAGTCGCCGGCATCGTCGACGAGCTTCGGCAGCGGATTGCCGATTGGGTAGAACCGAACCGTGTCGGAGAACGTCGTCCGACCGGCGAGGCTCAAGGGCGCAAACGCCCGGTTTGTCTCGTCGTCCTTGACGGGCGGGTCGCCGACGAAGGCGCTGTAGTAGCGCTTGGTCTTGATCGTCGCGTCGGCGCGCAGGCTCTCGACGGTGAGCTCCATCGTGAGAACGGTGCCGGTGCGGGCGCCGGAATTGACGATCGTCAAGGGGATCGCGAACTCCTCGACGTCGCCGCCCTGGTCGCGGGCGTAATGGATGACAGGGGGCACGTAGACCTCGAGGTCTGCAGTTTTCATGACGCTCTCGTAGAACGAGAGCCCGGAGAACCCGAGCGCGAGCGCGGAGAGCACCGACGCCACGCGCCCGCCATGGCCGCCGATCTCGGCGATGCTCACGCTCGAGCCGTCGCTCGGCGACGAGAAAATATGCCTGGTCATGGAAGCCCCCGTCAGAATCCCGCGGGCCCAATCCATGGCACGACTTCGGCGCCTTTGAGGCAGGATTTCCGGCCGTTGCCGGGGGTTACCGATTTATTGCCGCCGCCCAGGTTATTAGGGAGCTAATAGGCCACGCGATCACTCCATTTGCGCATTGATCCTGTCGTGAAGGGCCTCTCTCTCAACGTCATCCCGGCATGTCGGAGACATGCTTGATGGCGGATCCATGCAAGGTTGCCGAAAGAATTTGCTTGCTTGGTCGGATGTCCGCCTACGCGGGCATGACGGCACGGGGGGAACGGGCGGAAACATTGACCCGACGGTATAATTTGCGGCGATACCTAACCGTCTTTGCGCCGCGTCATGAACGCGAGCCGCTCGAAGAGGTGGACGTCCTGCTCGTTCTTGAGGAGGGCGCCGGCGAGCGGGGGGATCAGCTTGCGGCTGTCGGTCTCGCGCAGCGTCGCGAGGTCGATGTCCTCGTTCAAAAGGAGCTTCAGCCAGTCGAGCAGCTCGGAGGTCGAAGGCTTCTTCTTCAAGCCCGGCACCTCGCGCAGATCGTAGAAGACGCGCAGAGCCTCGGAGACAAGGCGGCCCTTGAGCCCCGGAAAATGCACCTCGACGATGGCCGTCATGGTCTCGGGGTCGGGAAACTTGATGTAGTGAAAAAAGCAGCGGCGCAGGAACGCGTCGGGCAGCTCCTTCTCGTTGTTGGAGGTGATGAGGACGATGGGGCGGGCCTTCGCCCGGATCGTCTCACCGGTCTCGTAGACGAAGAACTCCATGCGGTCGAGCTCCTGGAGGAGGTCGTTGGGGAACTCGATGTCGGCCTTGTCGATCTCGTCGATGAGGAGCACCGGGCGCTCGTCCATCACGAACGCGTCCCACAGCTTGCCGCGCTTGATGTAGTTGCGGATGTCGCGCACCCGCTCGTCGCCGAGCTGGCCGTCGCGCAGCCGCGCCACCGCGTCGTACTCGTAGAGGCCCTGGTGCGCCTTGGTGGTCGATTTGATATGCCACTCGAGGATTGGCGCACCCAAAGCCTTAGCGACCTCAAGCGCAAGCACGGTCTTTCCGGTGCCCGGCTCGCCCTTGACGAGGAGGGGGCGCTCGAGGGTGATCGCGGCATTGACCGCAACCTTGAGATCGTCGGTCGCGACGTAGCTCTTCGTGCCTTCAAATCGGCCCCTTGGCGTCAGCGTCATGGTGCCTGTGTCTCCCGTCGTCTGCCCCGATTTCATATGGTTTCAGAGAGGCCTAAGCAACCTTACGGCGTGCCTTGCGGCCGTTGGGCGGCCGGCCCCGCCACCCGCATGGACGGGCATTTATCTCGCTTCTGGATTGGCTCCGAGAACTCCTTGACTTAGACGGCCACTCACTCCAATAGGGGGCGCGAAAACCTGGTGTTCAGAGCTGCCTTGCGTGGGGGAGGCGTGGCCGCTGCAAAAGCCTCTTGGAGGCCCTGTCATGAGCAGGAAAGACCAGAAAAAGCCTGCAAAGTCCAGGCCGGCGCTCAAGGCCGCGAGCCGCAAGCCGGCTGCGAAGGTTTCGACCAAGGCGAAGCCCAAGGCGTCGGCGACCAAGGTCTCCGCGAAGCCCGTTCCCAAGGGAAAGTCGAAGATCAAGGCCATGGGTAAGTCGCGCGACAAGAAGCTCACGGCGAGGGCCACGACCTCGACCATCGTGCTGCCGCCGAATTACCGGCCGTCCGAGGACGAGCCGTTCATGAACGAGCGTCATCGTGCCTATTTCCGCCAGAAGCTTCTGACCTGGAAAGAGGAGATCATTCGCCAGACGCGCGAGACGCTCGCGGGCCTGCACGAGGACTCGACGCAGCATGCCGACCTCGCCGATCGGGCGACGTCGGAGACGGACCGCGCGCTCGAGCTTCGCGCCCGCGACCGCCAGCGGAAGCTCATCGCCAAGATCGATGCCGCGCTCGCCCGCATCGAGGATGGCACCTACGGCTATTGCGAGGAGACGGGTGAGCCGATCGGCTTGAAGCGGCTCGACGCGCGTCCCATCGCAACGCTCTCGCTCGAGGCCCAGGAGCGCCACGAGCGGCGCGAGCGCGTCTACCGCGAGGACTGACCGCGCGGCTCTTCTCCTCCGGACACGGCGCAAATATTTGCGTCGAAACGGGTCGCAGTTTAGGCCCCCGTTAACGAGTTTGCGCGAGCCTTGATCTTGATGGAGATGAAGCTCGGGGCGGAAGTGACGCCATGCGCTTGATTTGGAGCCTGAGCGGGGCTCACTGGTTCAAGGGCGCGGTCGCCTGGCTCGCCTTCGCCGGATTGGTCGCCGCCGTGTGCGACGGCGGAACTGCCGAGGTCAAGACGGCCGTGACGCCGACCGCGAGCCATGTTGCGCTCGACGGCATCTCGACGGCAGCCGGGAAGCTCATTCGCCACGACGTGAGCGAGCTCGATCTCACGCGGCTCGACCTGCGGGCCTTCGGCGATATCGACGAGGGCCGCTCGGCTCACTGAGAGCCTTTTCCTTTTTGTGTATCCGCAGCGCGCTCGTTCGCGGCCTTTTGCGCCCGCTCCTCGGCAAGGCGCGCGACGACGTGGCGGACCATATCGAGATCGCGCAGGTGGATGTCGTGCTGCGGAAGCGCGATCTCGATACCCTGCTCGCGAAACGTCTTCAAAATGCGAAGTCTGAGGTCGGTCGCTGCCGCGCGCTTCTTGCCGGGGGCGGGCGCAGCGGCCCGTAGCGAGAAGACGAGGGCGCTCGGGCCGAAATCATCGAGCGACACGAGCGGCGCGGGCTCGCGCCGGACAAACGGGCACTCACCAGCCACGCGGCTGAGGATTGCAAGCACGTGAGCGGGGTCGGAGCGGTAGGACACGCCGACGTTGATCGCGACGCGGCTTAGACGTCTCCGGATCAGGAATGCCGCGCCGAGCGCGGCGATCGCCAGCACGAAAACGGCGGCAACGACGTATCCAGAAGCCGATCCGGCGAAAGGGCTAGCCTCGACCGCGGCGAGGGCGAGTAGAGCCGGGGCGCCCTGGACCCAAAGCTTAGCGGAAGACTTCGGTATCACGAGATCGATCCTGGAAAGGCGCGAGTTTTTGACCGGCACGGCCTGAAAGCGGCGAGCGGTTGCAAGAACGCGATCAGCCGTCGGTCGCCGCCTGAAGTCTTGGTGCGCGGCGCGCGCGTGAACGCGGGGGCCGGCACCTCGACGATGTCTGCGCCCCGCTGCTCCTTTGGCGTTATCCCCGTTTCAATCACCATGTCGACCGGCCCGCCGGTCATGATCAGGTGCTCGACGTCGTCGCGCCGGATGAGGATGAGGCGTCGTCGTCCGTCGAGGTTGGTTTGCTCGACGATATCGACGCGCGGATAGGGCTTCGGCGCAAAAAGAGCTGCGAACGCGGCGGTGGGCGCCGTCCCCGACATGTAGGCGCGGGCGGCGAACGCGCCGGCGACGACGAGACCCGCCAGCACGATGACGAGAACGAGATAGTACACGATGTCCCACATGCCGTTCTCCACGGCTCGCGCCGTGCCCTCTGTCAGAGACCGATGCGCCGCATTCGCTCGGTCGGCCCGGACGCGGCGTCTGGGCCCCGCGCACGTATAGCGCGGAATTCATGGCATTTTAACCCTAATGATCGAAGTGTGGATGAGAGGGGCGCCGTGCAGTGGCGCCTCCCCGCCGGTCGTATCCGCGGCGGCAAAGCGGAAGACTCCCGCTTCTCTGCGTGTAGCGTTGCGTTCGAGTATCAGAGTTCTCCCATGCAGGCCTCCAAGGCCCTTTCCCCCCAGAATCAGATAGCTTTCGCGTTCATGAGCGAAAGCGAGTCGCGCGAGCCTGCAACAACGGCCGATGACGTGCTGGCGGCCGGCGAGAGCGAGAGCGGGCTCTTTCCCCTGATCTCGGTTGCGTCGGTGTTCGGCGCGATCGCGCTCGCGCTCGTCTCGAGCGCGTCGGGCGAGCCGTTGCTTCTGACCGTCCTCGCGACGCTCGCGATGCTCGGCGCATTCTTCGTCTTCGGCTACGTCGCGGGGCACGTGCGCATCGGCGCACGGGTGCGCGAGGACGACTTCGTCCAGGCCGTGGCCGACAGTCTCGAGGACGGCGTGCTGGTCACGCATCGCGACGGAACGGTGATCTATGCGACGCGCAATGCCGCGACCCTTGCCGGCCGACCCGGTCGCAACGTCCCGCGCAGTCTCGACGCGATCTTTCCCGGCGACGCGCATTCGCAGGCGGCGCTGTTCCGCCTGATCCGCGCCGCCGATAGGCGCGAGCCCTGGCACGAGGAGATCGAGCTCCCGGCCGCGAGGAGAGGCGCACACCGGATCGTGCGCGTGTCGCAGAGCCCGTTCGCGGTGCCGGGGCATGAGCGCGAGCTCGAGCCGATGGTGCTGTGGAAGCTCGCCGACGTCACGGACGAGCGAGCGAAGGAGGCCGCCGCCTTGAACGGTCTCAAGGCGGCGCTCGCCCGCTACGATGCGGCGCCCGCGGGCTTTCTCGAGATCGACGGCACGGGCGTCCTCCGCCACGCCAATGAGACGTTCCTGCGCTGGGCGGGTCTCGAGCGCGAGACGTTGGCGGCGCGCGCGGTCCGTCTCGAGGATCTCGTGTCGGCCGACGGGGTCGAGCTCCTCACCACGGCGGCGGCCCCAGACGGAGGCGCCGGCGTCGACCTCGACGTGGCGGTCGCCGGCGGGCGCGTCGCGCCGATGCTCTTCTTCGCGACGCGCGCGGAGCACGACGGCGGCGCGGCCGGCCTCCTGCTCGCGGCGATCCCCGCCGACGGCGAGGCGGAGGTGGCGCCCGACGTGGCGGCGGCCGAGATCCGCTTCGCGCGCTTCTTCCAGTCGGCTCCCTTCGGAATTGCGACGGTAGCCGCCGATGGGCGCATCGTGGCCGCCAACGGCGCGTTCGGGCGCATGATCCTCGACGGGCCGGGCTCGGTCGGCGGGTCGGCGGCCGACCTGCTCACGCGCGCGGCCGACGAGGAGACGCGCCGTACCATCGAGGCCGGCCTCAAGACGGCGCTCTCCGGCAAGATGGGCGTCTCGCCAATCGAGATCACCGTCGGTCCGCAAAAGGAGTTCGCGCGCCGCGTCTACATGAGCTCGCTCGCGCAGACGTCGGGGGCGCGCGACGCGGCCATTCTCTACGTCATCGACGCCACGGAGCAAAAGGCGCTGGAAGCTAAGTTCGCGCAAAGCTCGAAGATGGAGGCGGTCGGTAAGCTCGCGGGCGGCATCGCCCACGACTTCAACAACGTGCTCACCGCCATCATCGGCTTCTCGGATCTCCTGCTGCAGACGCACCGGCCGAGCGACCCCGCCTACAAGGACATCAAGCACATCCAGTCGAGCGCCAACCGCGCCGCCGGCCTCGTCGCCAAGCTGCTCGCGTTCTCGCGCCGCCAGACCCTGCAGACGGAGCCGCTCCAGCTCGGCGACGTGCTGACCGACCTCGGGCCTCTTCTGAAGCGCTCGATCGGCGAGACGGTCGATCTCAAGGTCTCCTCCGGCCGTGACCTCTGGTACGTCAAGGCCGACAGGACCCAGCTCGACCAGGTGATCCTGAACCTCGCCTTCAACGCGCGCGATGCGATGCCCGACGGCGGCACGCTCGCCTTCAGGACGCGCAACATCACCGAGCGCGAAGCCCAGAAGCTCACCTACCACGGCATGCCGGTCGCCGAGTACGTGCTGACCGAGGTCGAGGATACCGGGCTCGGCATGACTCCCGAGGTGATGGCGAAGATCTTCGAGCCGTTCTTCACGACCAAGGGCGTCGGCAAGGGGACGGGGCTCGGGCTTGCGACCGTCTACGGCATCATCAAGCAGTCGGGCGGCTACATCTATCCCGAGAGCACGCCGGGCCGCGGCACGACGTTTCGCGTCTACCTGCCGCGCCACGTGCCCGAGAGCGAGGAGGAGCTCGTCGCCCAGAAGTCGGCGAAGAAGGAGCGCCCGCAGGACCTCACCGGGTCGGGGCGCGTGCTGCTCGTCGAGGACGAGGACATCGTGCGCTCGTTTGCCGTGCGGGCGCTTAGGCGGCAGGGCTACGACGTGCTCGAGGCCTCGACCGGTGTCGAAGCTCTCGAGGTGATGGCCAAGAACGAGGGCCGCGTCGACATCGTCGTCTCCGACGTCGTCATGCCGGAGATGGACGGGCCGACGTTGCTCAAGGAGCTGCGCAAGAAGAACCCCGACCTCAAGATCATCTTCGTCTCCGGCTATCCGCACGAAGCCTTCGAGACGAGCCTCGACAAGGACGAGCACTTCGCCTTCCTGCCGAAGCCGTTCTCGCTGCCCCAGCTCGCCGCCAAGGTGAAGGAGCAGCTCGCGCGCTAGGCAGGCGATCAGGCGGCGATCAGCCGAGGTCGATCTCGCCGTCGACTTCGTGCTCCAAGTCGGTGCCCTTGGCGGTAAGCACCATCGTGACGTGGAGCGTGCCTTTGCCGGCGAGTTTCTTCTCGCGCACGACGCGCTCGATCTCCTGCTGCGAGGTGATGCCGACGTGCTTCAGGAACTTACGCAGCGAGAGATTGAACCGTTCGCTTTCTACCATGGCCTCTCTCCTGATCTCGGCTCTTCGCGTTTGCGTCCGGGCCGCAGCGGCGGCCCGACGCGGAGCCAGAGTTACAAATCCGTATTCCTTTCGAGGGAACATGGCGAGGTGTCCCTGCTCTACCGCGTTGGCGGTTGGCCCAAAGCGAAGGAGTTGCAAAATGCGTGGATGCTTTTTGGTTCCGCTGGTCGCGTATTTCATTGCCGCGTCGGCCGGTACGCCGGCCCTCGCCGCCGATGACGACCCCGAGCTCGCCTACAACAATCACTGCCGCGAATGCCATTCGGCCTTGAAGGGCGACAATCGGCTCGGGCCCTCTCTTTACGGCATCGTCGGACGCAAGGCCGCGACCGTCCCGGACTACGGCAACTACTCCCCCGCGTTGAAGGACTTCGGCATCACGTGGACCGAGGACATCCTCGATCAGTGGATCGCAAACCCGAGCGCGGTCGCGGCTGGAAACAACATGCAGCCGCCTTACCCGGGCGTCGAGGACCCGGCCGAGCGCGCAAAGATCATTGCGTATCTGAAATCCGACATGAGCCCGCCAGCTCCCGGGGCGAGGTCGGAGAGCGATGGGTCACCTGTGCCACCGGCAAAACCGGCGCCATAGGCTCTAGCGCATCCCGTGCAGCTCTTCAGTCGATGGCTTTGTAGAGGCTTTGCAGCATATCGCTCGCGGATTTGAGCGTTACGAGATTGGCCTTATAGGCCGCTTCCGCGGCCATCATGTCGACGAGGGCGTCGAGCGCGTTGGCGGAGGCTTGCGGCGCATCGTCGACGGCGCCCGTGATCGCCGACGCCTCCCCGGATGGAGATTGAAACGCCTCCGAGGTCGCGCTGCCCTCGGCGATGGAGCACGCAGCCTTCTCGAGACGCAGGCTCGCCGCGCTCAATCCGGCATAGGCAAAGGCAATGGCGTCCGACATGGCTACACAGAGGTTTTCTCCGGTGTGCCACGAGGCGCGCTAACGTGGTCTTAAGCCCCGCTTTACAGGTGAGAACAAAAAGAGTACAAATGAGTCTAAATTGCTGATCTGCAACTCATGACCTAGGGTGGGCGAAAATGACGAAACCGGAGCTCAGAGTCGTCGAAGGGGGAAGCATGGACAAGCATAAGGCGCTGGAGGCCGCCTTGGCCCAGATCGACAAGAATTTCGGCAAGGGCTCGATCATGCGCCTCGGCGCCAACGAGCGCTCGATGGACGTCGAGGCGATCTCGACCGGCTCGCTCGGCCTCGACATCGCGCTCGGCATCGGCGGGCTTCCGCGCGGGCGCGTCATCGAGATCTACGGCCCCGAGTCGTCGGGCAAGACCACGCTTGCGCTCCAGGTCGTCGCCGAGGGCCAGAAGAAGGGCGGCATCTGCGCCTTTATCGATGCCGAGCATGCGCTCGATCCCACCTACGCCAAGAAGCTCGGGGTCAAGGTCGAGGACCTCTTGATCTCCCAGCCCGACACCGGCGAACAGGCGCTCGAGATCGCCGACACGCTCGTGCGCTCGGGCGCCGTCGACGTGCTCGTCGTCGACAGCGTCGCGGCGCTGACCCCCAAGGCCGAGCTCGAGGGCGAGATGGGCGATATGCAGATGGGTAGCCAAGCGCGGCTCATGAGCCAGGCGCTGCGCAAGCTCACGGCCTCGATCTCGAAGTCGCGCACGATGGTGATCTTCATCAACCAGATCCGCATGAAGATCGGCATCATGTTCGGCAATCCCGAGACGACGACGGGGGGCAATGCGTTGAAGTTCTATGCCTCCGTGCGCCTCGACATCCGCCGCATCGGCCAGATCAAGGATCGCGACGAGGTCGTCGGCAACCAGACACGCGTCAAGGTGGTGAAGAACAAGGTCGCCCCGCCCTTCAAGCAGGTCGAGTTCGACATCATGTACGGCGAGGGCATCTCGAAGACTGGCGAGCTCGTCGATCTCGGCGTCAAGGCCAACATCATCGAGAAGTCTGGCGCCTGGTTCTCCTTCGACGGCGAGCGCATCGGCCAGGGCCGCGAGAACACCAAGGAGTTCCTGAGGCACAACCCGAAGGTCGCGCACCAGATCGAGAAGGCGGTGCGCGCCAACGCCGGTCTCATCGTCGACAAGATGCTGACCGAGCCCGAGGCCGCCGAGAGTGACGAGGAGACGCCGGACGAGGACGGCGTGCTCCCCGAAGCGGAGGAGCCCGCCGCCAAGAAGGGCGCCCGCGGCAAGCGGTAAGAGCCGGACCGAAAGGCCTTAGGCCTTTGAGTGCCGAGCTTTGGGGTCCAGGGCGAAGCCCTGGGGCGGGAGGGCGAGGGGCGCATAGCCCCTCGCAGTCGTTTCTAAGGCGCATTCCTGGACAGCCCCGGAGGGCGTCGCTACAACGGCGGCGGCTAGGCGCTTGCGCCGGCCGATTGCGCCTTTTTTGACCGAGCCCGCACACCGAGATGACAGGCGTCAACGAGATCAGACGAGCGTTCCTCGACTACTTCCGCAAGGCGGGCCACGAGGTCGTGCCGTCGTCGTCGCTCGTGCCTAGGAACGACCCGACCCTCATGTTCACCAACGCCGGCATGGTGCAGTTCAAGAACGTCTTCACCGGCCAGGAGACGCGCCCCTATACTCGGGCGGCTTCCTCGCAGAAGTGCGTGCGCGCCGGCGGCAAGCACAACGACCTCGACAACGTCGGCTACACCGCGCGCCACCACACCTTCTTCGAGATGCTCGGCAACTTCTCGTTCGGCGACTACTTCAAGGCGGAAGCGGTCGAGCTTGCCTGGCGCCTCGTGACGAAGGAGTTCGGCCTCGACCCGAAGCGCCTCGTCATCACCGTCTATCACGAGGACGAGGAGGCGCACGCGCTGTGGAAGAAGCTCACCGGCATCGGCGCCGACAAGCTGATCCGCATCCCGACGGCGGACAACTTCTGGCAGATGGGCGACACGGGACCGTGCGGGCCGTGCTCGGAGATCTTCTACGATCACGGGGAGAAGATCGCCGGCGGACCGCCGGGCTCGCCCGACGCCGACGGCGACCGCTTCATCGAGATCTGGAACCTCGTGTTCATGCAATACGAGCAGCTCCCGGGCGGCGAGCGCATCGCACTGCCCAAGGCCTCCGTCGACACCGGCATGGGGCTCGAGCGCATCGCGGCCGTGCTGCAAGGCACTCACGACAACTACGAGACTGATCTCTTCAAGGCGCTGATCGCCGCCTCCGTCGATGCGACGGGCGTTGCGGCCGAGGGGGAAGCGAAGTTCTCCCACCGCGTCATCGCCGACCACCTGCGCGCGACGAGCTTCCTCATCGCCGACGGCGTGCTGCCCTCGAACGAGGGGCGCGGCTACGTGCTGCGCCGGATCATGCGCCGCGCCATGCGCCACGCTCATCTCCTCGGGGCGAAGGAGCCGCTCATGTGGCGCCTCGTTCCCGCCCTCGTGCGCCAGATGGGCGACACCTACAAGGAGCTCGTGCGCGGCGAGGCGCTGATCGAGGAGACGCTCAAGCTCGAGGAGACGCGCTTCAGGAAGACGCTCGAGAAGGGCTTGGGCCTTCTCAACGAGGCCTCTGCCGGATTGAAGTCCGGCGGCGTGCTGCCGGGCGAGGTCGCCTTCAAGCTCTACGACACCTTCGGCTTTCCGCTCGATCTCACCCAGGACTCGCTGCGGCCGCGCGGGATCGGCGTCGACACCAAGGCGTTCTCCGCGGCGATGGAGCGCCAGAAGGAGGACGCGCGGCGCGCCTGGAAGGGTTCGGGCGAGGCCGCGACCGAAACCGTGTGGTTCGAGGTCAGAGAGCGGACCGGCGCGACCGAGTTCCTCGGCTACGGCACGGAGACGGCCGAGGGCGAGATCGTGGCGCTCGTGAAGGACGGAAAAGAGACCGAGGCGCTGAAGGCGGGCGAGACCGGCGCGCTCGTCCTCAACCAGACGCCGTTCTATGGCGAGTCGGGCGGCCAGGTCGGCGACCAGGGGCTGATCAAGGGACCCAAGGGCGCCCTGTTCCGCGTTGCCGACACGCAGAAGAAGCTCGGCGACCTCTTCGTGCATCTGGGCACGGTCGAAGCCGGCGCGTTCAAGGCCGGCGATGCGGTCGAGCTCGAGGTCGACCATGCCCGGCGCACGGCGACGCGGGCCAACCACTCCGCGACCCACCTCCTGCACGAGGCGCTGCGCCAGGTGCTCGGCACGCACGTCGCCCAGAAGGGCTCGCTCGTCGCGCCAGACCGCCTGCGCTTCGACTTCTCGCACCCCAAGCCCATGAGCGCGGAGGAGATCCGCGCCGTCGAAAGCCTCGCCAACGCGGTCGTCCTCGAGAACGCCCCTGTCGAGACCCACATCATGGCGCTGGACGATGCCATGCAATCGGGCGCCATGGCGCTCTTCGGCGAGAAGTACGGCGAGGAGGTACGCGTCGTCTCGATGGGCGAAACTCCGGGTGCCGGACACGGGAGCCGCAGCAACAAGAGATGGTCGGTCGAGCTCTGCGGCGGCACGCACGTCGCGCGCACCGGCGACATCGGCCTCGTCAGGATCGTCGCCGAAAGCGCGAGTGCGGCCGGCGTCCGGCGCATCGAGGCGCTGACGGCGGAAGGCGCGCGCGCCTACCTCGCCGAGGCCGATCAGCGTTTGAAGGACGCGGCCGCGCTGTTGCGCACGCGGCCTGAGGACGTGGTCGAGCGCCTCAAAGTGCTGGTCGAGGAGAAGAAGCTGCTCGAGCGCCAGCTCGCCGACGCGAAGAAGCAGATTGCTCTCGGGGGCGGGACTTCCGTCTCGGTCGAAGGCGCCCCGAGCGCGGGCACGGCCATTCGCACGATCGCATCGACCAACATCAAACTGCTCGCGCGCTCCGTCCAGGGGCTCAATCCCAAGGACCTGCGCGGCCTCGTCGACGACGGGAAGAAGCAGGTGGGCTCGGGCATCGTCGCCATCGTCGGCGTGACCGAGGACGGCAAGGCGGGGATCGCGGTGGGCGTCACCGACGACCTCACCAAGACCTGGAGCGCGGTCGATCTCGTCAAGGCGGGCGCCGAGGCGCTCGGCGGCAAGGGCGGCGGCGGGCGCCCCGACATGGCGCAAGCGGGCGGCCCCGACGGCGCCAAGGCCGACGCCGCGCTGAAAGCAATCGAGGACCGTCTCGGCGCCGTCGGCTGATCGCGTTTTCCCCGACTGCCCGGGGACTCTGTCACACATTCCGTCTGCGCGGGTCCATGCTAGCCTGACGGCTAAGTGAGGAGCCGCGGTGCGGCGAGAGAGGGTCGCTGGCATGGAGGGAGCACAACACGATCTCGGCATCTACCGCGATGTCTTGGTCGTGCTCGGCACGGCGGCCATTGCGGTCCCGTTGTTCGAGCGGCTCAAGGTCGCTCCGGTGCTCGGCTTTCTTGCGACCGGAGCTATTCTCGGCCCGAACGGGCTTGGAGGACTTGCCGGCAAGGTTCCCGCGCTCGGCTGGTTCACCGTCCAGAGCAAAGAGGGGCTCGCGCCCTTCGCCGAGCTCGGTGTCGTCTTCCTTCTGTTCCTGATCGGTCTCGAGATTTCGCTGAAACGTCTCGTCACCATGCGCCGCCTCGTGTTCGGCTTGGGCGGGCTTCAGGTTGCGCTCTCGGCCGCCGTCATCGGCTTTGGCCTCAACCTCTATGGCCACGATCCGGTCTCCGCGACGATCATCGGTTTGAGCTTTTCGCTCTCGTCGACCGCGATCGTCGTCGAGCTTCTGTCGCGCCAGCACCGGCTCTCGACCGCGACGGGGCGAGCGACGTTCTCGGTCCTGCTGCTTCAGGATCTCGCCGTCGTGCCGCTGCTCTTTCTCGTGTCGATTCTCGCCCCGGGCCGTGGGGACAGCATCTTCGAAAGCCTGCTCAAGGCCTTCGGACAGGCGGGGTTCGCGATCGTCTTCATCGTCGTCGTCGGATCGATCGCGCTTCGCCCCCTGTTCCGGCTCGTCGCCTCGAGCAAGAACACCGAGGTCTTCGTCGCCGCAACGCTGCTGGTGGCGGTCGGCAGCGGGCTGCTCTCGGCAAGCCTCGGTCTTTCCATGGCGCTCGGAGCGTTCGTTGCCGGCCTGCTCCTCGCCGAGACCGAGTTTCGCCGTGCCATCGAGGCGACGATCGATCCGTTCCGCGCCCTGCTGCTCGGCGTCTTCTTCTTCATCGTCGGCATGAGTCTCGACGTCGCGGCGCTGTTCAGGGACCCGCTCACGGTGGGCGGATCGGTGGTTGCCGTCATCCTCGTCAACGTGCTGGTCGTCATGGCGCTCATGCGCCTCTACAACTTCACCTGGGGCACCACGGTCGAGACGGCCTTCCTCCTCGGGCCGAGCGGGGAGTTTGCCTTCATCATCGCGAGCCTCGCCGTTTTCTACAGCGTGATCACGGCGGAGGAGGGAGCCTTCGTGCAGGCCATGACGGCGTTCTCGATGGCGCTGATCCCGCTTTGCGATTTTCTTGGCCGGTGGATCTCGCGCCGCCTCGAAGGCATAGAGGCGGAGGAGCCCGATCCCGCCCTCGCCGTGCTTCCACCCGAGGAAGCCCATCCCCGCGCGATCGTCATCGGCTACGGCCGCGTCGGCGAGCTCGTCTCCGACATGCTCTCGCGCCACAAGGTCTCGCACGTCGTGACCGAGCGCCTGCCGGCGCTCGTCTCGGACGCGCGCGCCAAGAACAAGCCGGTCTATTTCGGCGACGGACGCAACACTCAGTTTCTCCACCACTGCGGGCTCAAGGACGCCGCCGCCATCATCATCACGATCCACACATGGAACGAGATCGACGATATCGTGCGCGCCATTCGCTCCGAGCGGCCTGACATCGTCATCGTCGCGCGCTCGCGCGACGCGGAGCATGCTCGCCACCTCTACGACATCGGCGTCACCGATGCCGTGCCGGAGACGATCGAGGCGAGCTTGCAGCTCTCGGAGGCGGCGCTTGTCGGCCTTGGCGTGCCCACCGGGCCAGTCATCGCCTCGATCCACGAGAAGCGCGACGAGTTCCGCGAGACCTTGCAGGCCGCGGCGAAGAAGGCGGGCCAGAGGCCGAGCCATGGCTTGAGAGCGAAAGTGGGTCCGGCGAGGAAATAGCGGGCGGCACGGGCTAGAGTGAGATCGTTCTCGATGCAAGCGAGAGCCGCATCAATCAAGAACGTGAATCTCACTCTAAGCTAATGATGTAGAGCGTGGTTCACGTTTGAGATGGATCGCAAAAGCGATTCCATCTCAAACGATTACGCTCTTGGGCTTGACGTAAACGGCGAGGCGGAAGAATCCGCGCGAGAGCGAGCGGCGCGCATGAAAGGTGGCGACCCGCTCGAGCGGCTCGACGACGAGGCGCCAGACGATCATGGCGCCGAACCAGACCATGAGCTGCTTCCAAGAGAGCGACGGAGCCCAAAGGGCGAGATCGACTAAGCTCGGATCGAGATCGACACCCTCGATGAGGTCCAGCCAGCTCATGGCCATGGCGCGCTCCCCGTCTTTCCGTTGAAGTTCGACGAGCTTCGCGCTTTGCGCCGTATCTGCAACAAATGAGAGAGAGGTTGTGTGCAGATAGAATGCGTTGCAACGACGAGCTCACACGGCAACTGAGATAAGAACGCCTCGCCCGCGCTGCGGCGACATCCCGTGAAATGGTCCTAATGAATTTCCCGCCAAAACAGTGCTCTATCTAACTTAGCTAAGAATAAAATGTAACGTATCGAAAGTATCGAATGGAATGGAAGTTGTCGCAATCGGCCACCGGTGGCAGTATCGAAGCGAACGCATGGCATGGATCGACATGACATGACCGTGCGGAGTTCTAAGCTGCGTCGAGGGTCGAGTGATGGCGGGTGAAGTGCCGGGCGGCGGCCCGCGGTTCGTCGCAACATTGTCGGACGTGTTCTCGCGCGAGCTCTTTCAGCCGATGTTCCAGCGCGCGCCCCATGCGCCGGGCGACGTGCGCCAGCTCATCGCGGAAATGCGCCGCAAGCTCGACGCGCTCGACGAGGTCATCGTCACGGCGGAGCCTGGGCAACGCGAGGGCGCGCCTGCCCCGATGACGGCGATGCTCGAAGCCGTCACCGCCGCTCCCGCGAGCGAGGCGGACGATCCCGACGACATCGGCCGCAACCAGCGGAGCCGCTTGAGAGAGCTCGTCCTGCTCGAGGCCATGGCGCGCGAAAGCCGGCCCTACGCGCTGCAGCAGCTCATGGCAGCGCTCGCTCAGAAGAGCTTCGCCGACACGTCCGGTGCCGTCGTCTCGCAGCTCCACCGGCTGAAGAAGCTCGGTCTCATCAACCAGCCGGCCAACGGCATGTACGAGATCACGCTCGACGGGCTCGGCCATCTGCGCAAGCTGCGAGCAAGCTTCGGCGCGCTCATCGGCGAGGGGCGCTAGGCACAGCATCCTCGGTTCCGATTAGGGGACGGCGCGCGCGAATCAGCTAACCTTGCGCGTCCTGCAAGTCGTTTTGAAACCTTCCGCAATGAGACACCGCGTTCCTTCCGCAACGCCAGGGCTCACGCCATCTGCCGTCGGCCTTGGGGCATTGCTGATCCTGCTCGCCATCGCCGCGCTCGCGCCACCCGCAGCAGCCGCGTGCGCTGCCGCGGTCGCCGCGGCCTTTGGCCTCCGCCGCCGTATCTCGCCGCTGCTCACGCCGCGCGCGAGATATGAACGGCGCCACCTGCGCCTCGACGGTCCGCGCCCCGGTGCTCGCCTCGGCTGACACGATCAGAATTTAGCTTTGGCCCAATCGAAGATCATGAAGTCGGTGACGAGGGCCGCGACCGATCCATCCGCCCCATAGCCGAACCACGAGGCGTAGACGCCGTCGCCCCAGCCGCTGTCGAACATGACGATGTTTCCGGGGCCCGCCGGCACGACGAGATGAAAGCGCGGGTTGCCCTTCGTCTCGGCGCTTCTCGCACCGGCCTCGAGCCAGGCGGTGGTGAGCGTCTCGTCGCTCGCCGCGTCACGCGCGATGGCGGCGGCCGCCTCCGCGTCGACGAAGCTGCCGGTTCCCGTATCCACCGGATAGCCGACGATCTCGCCTTCCATGAGTACGGCCGCATCCTGCCCGGCGGCCACGGCGAGCGACCAGCGCACGACGGGGGAGGCCGAGAACTCGACGCGCGCAAAGGCCACTCCGCTGCCGCCGAGCGGATCGTCGACGAGCGCGAGGCGCACGGGGAACTCGCCGTTCGGGACGGACACCGAAAACGGCGCGTGCTCGAGGCCGATGAAGGGATCGCAGGCTTTGATCTTGCCGCTCGTCACCGTGAGCCGGCCCGCCTCGAAGACGCGGAACCGCGCCCGCGCGATCTTTGCGGGCTTGCCCGGCAGTGTGCGGTCGATCTCCACGCTGAAGCCCGGCTCGAACGCGCGCTCGAAGATGCGCGCATAGGCCGGCGGATCGCCCGGTGAGGCAAGGGCAGCCATGGCCAATCCTAAGGCGGCGGCGAACGTATCGGCACTCAGCAGCAACGATCTCCGGAACGTCTCCGTCGTCCAACACCGCGAAGCGATCGATTGGAGACCGTCGCGCGCCCTCACGTCCCCGCGGCCATCGCGCGCTTGAGATTCTCGTCGATCTTGTCGAGGAAGCCGCCGGTCGACAGCCACTTCTGATCGGGGCCGACGAGGAGGGCGAGGTCCTTGGTCATGAAGCCGGCCTCCACCGTGTCGACGCAGACCTTCTCGAGGGTGGCCGCGAATTTCATGAGCTCGTCGTTGCCGTCGAGCTTGGCGCGGTGGGCAAGCCCGCGCGTCCAGGCGAAGATCGAGGCGATAGAATTGGTGGAAGTGTCCTTGCCCTTCTGGTGCTCGCGATAGTGGCGCGTCACCGTGCCGTGCGCGGCCTCCGCCTCGACCGTCTTGCCGTCGGGCGTCATCAGCACGCTCGTCATGAGGCCGAGGGAGCCGAAGCCCTGCGCGACCGTGTCGGACTGCACGTCGCCATCGTAGTTCTTGCATGACCACACGTAGCCGCCCGACCACTTGAGAGCGGAGGCCACCATGTCGTCGATGAGGCGGTGCTCGTAGGTGAGTTTCTTCGCCTTGAACGCGTCGGCGAACTCGGCGTCGAACACCTCCTGGAACAGGTCCTTGAAGCGCCCGTCGTAGGCCTTGAGGATCGTGTTCTTGGTCGAGAGGTATACGGGGAAGCCGCGGTTGAGCCCGTAGTTGAAGGAGGCGCGCGCGAACTCGCGGATCGAGTTCATCGAGGTTATACATGGCGAGCGCGACGCCCGAGCCCGGCGACTTGAAGACCTCGCGCTCGATCACGGTCCCGTCTTCGCCCTTGAAGGTGAGGGTCAGCGTGCCCTTGCCGGGATACCTGAAATCGGTGGCGCGGTACTGGTCGCCGTAGGCGTGGCGGCCGATGACGATCGGCTGCGTCCAGCCCGGCACGAGACGGGGCACGTTCTTGCAGATGATGGGTTCGCGGAAGATGACGCCGCCGAGGATATTGCGAATGGTGCCGTTCGGGCTCTTCCACATCTCCTTCAGGCCGAACTCTTTGACGCGCCCCTCGTCCGGCGTGATGGTCGCGCATTTGACGCCGACCCCATGCTTCTTGATGGCGTTGGCGGCGTCGATCGTAACCCGGTCGGCCGTCTTGTCGCGGTTCTCGATGCTGAGGTCGTAGTACTCGAGCGGGACGTCGAGGTAGGGGTGGATGAGCTTGTCCTTGATCAGCTTCCAGATGATGCGAGTCATCTCGTCGCCGTCGAGCTCGACGACGGTGCCGGAAACCTTGATCTTCTGCATGGGATTGCCTTGAATCGAATGACCTATCCCGGCACCATATCGGCGCGAAGCGGCCGCAACAAGCAGACAACTGGGGGACTGGAGAGTCGACTTTTCGTGCTGAAAAACGCGGCGAGATGCGTCGAGATCGCGGAAGCGGACGGCCAGGCCGTGCCGCGCCTAGGCGGTACTTCTGTGCCTGTCGCAGCCGTCGTCCACGCTTGTCACCAGCGCACCATCGACGAGGGGCTCGCCCAGCTTGCCATTCCCGGTCTCGACCGCACGACGCTCGAGCCGATCCTGACTTACTGCGCCGAGGTTGCCTGCGAGGCGGACGGGGCGACATGCCCCGGCTGCAAGCGGCGCACGGAGGCGCAAGGCATCACGAGCCTCGACGACTTCATCGCCCGCCATAAAGAGATCATCGTCGGCGATGGCACCGTGCGCCTCCTCGGCGCGGGTGATGCGACGGCAAGGACCTCCTCCCTCGCCGCACTCGAGAAGACGTGGTCGGGGGAGAACTACTGGTTCTGGGCGCGCCGCGTGCTGCGCAAGCTGCGTCACGGCATCCGGCGCGCGCACATCGCCGGCTCCGCCGCTGCCGCGCCCGGCGAGACGCCGGCCGTGATCCTGGTCGAGCCGCAGCTCGCCGACAACATCGGCATGGTGGCGCGCGCCATGGCCAACTTCGGGCTCGATGAATTGCGCCTCATCGCCCCGCGCGACGGCTGGCCCAACGAGAAGGCGCGCATTGCCGCCTCCGGCGCCAATTACGTGATTGACGACGCCGTGAGTTTTCCTACGCTCGAGGCGGGGGTTGCCGATCTCCACTGGGTGGTGGCCACGACCGCGCGTCAGCGTCCGCTGAGAAAGCCCGTCTTGACTCCCGCCGAGGCCATCGCCGAGCTCGGAGCAAGGATCGGGCGCGGCGAGCGATGCGGCATCCTGTTCGGGCGCGAGCGCAGCGGGCTCGAGACGGGCGAGGTCGCCAACGCCGACGCGATCGTCATGATCCCGGTCAACTCGCGTTTCGCCTCCCTCAATCTGGCGCAGGCGGTGCTGATCCTCGGCTATGTATGGATGGGCGCCTCGGGGCGGGCGAGTCTGGGCCGGGTCACGACCTACGAAACACCGGTGCAGCCCGGGCTCAATCTCGGCGCTGACCGGCCGGCGACGAAGGAGGAGCTGTTCGGTCTCTTCGAGCACCTCGAGGGCGAGCTCGAGCGCCTGGGATTCTTCAACCCGCCTCATAAGCGCCCGACGGTCGTGCATAATTTGAGAACGATGCTTTCGCGCATGACGCTGACCGAGCAGGAGGTGCGGACGTTACGTGGCATAGTTGCCACGCTGGCGATGGGCAAAGGCCACGGCCGCAAGCGGTCCACATGAGCCGCCATGATCTGGCCAAGTTTTGAGCCGAGCGATGCCCGCAAAGATGGCATGCGCGGATGAAACTGTCCGCCAGGCGGCCGCGGCAACGAGGTTCGCCCAAGACAATGTGTTGGAGCGCAACAGGGGCAAAAGGATGCGGACACTGATTATGGCGGGGACGAAATTGGTGGGTGCCGCGGCGCTTTTGGCGTTGTCGGCGCTCGAGACGCCGGCGCCTGCGGCGGCGCAGGAGCTCAGCGAGAAATCCGTTCGCACAATGATGGAATATGCCTGGGCGCTCACGCCCCAGCAGTTCAGCAAGAAGGACGGCACAATCATCGTCGTAGACAAGACGAAGAAGGATGACGTCCTGGTTCCGGTCGACGTGGCGAACGAGGTGATCAGGGTAGGGCGTATCTCGGCGCACGCTCAGGTGTGCAACATGCCCGAGGAGCAGTCGTTGAACCATCGCTCGCTGATGCGCCGCGAGGTCGACAAGAAGAAATGGACCGACCAGCAGCTCCTCTTCATCAATCAGCTCCACCTCACGACAGTGATGATGCTGACCGGCAAGATCAAGCTCGTCGAGAAGCAGGGGGACAAGGATGTCGTCGTCGACGAGACGAAGGCTCCGGCCCGGACCTGCACCGAGGAGCAGAGGGCAAAAGTCAAGGATTTGATCGTGGCCTACGTGAAGAGCGGGCCGGCGCTCGCCTCGAACGAAGCGTCCGGGGGGCCGATCCCGTCGGCCAACGCGGCTGCGGCGCCCGCGGCCAAGCCCACCGCGACGGCGAAGAAGGCCGATCCGGCGCCCGCCGCCGAGACCAAGAAATAAGCGAGACCAGTTGACGGGGCTTCCCCGCTCAACTATCACCCGTTTCTCGAGCGCGGGCCTTCGGGCCCGCGCTCCATTTGCGCACCCGCGGCGGGGCTTCCGGGCCCGAGCCTGTCGGCCTTCTCCCGGCGGAGACTTAAGTCCGCCGGCGGGAATGGGCAGAGGAGGGGGCGCTCCAGGCCTGATTGACCTAAGCAACTCACGTCCCCGTGAGCAACCTTGGAGTGCTAAAGACATGACGAAGCGCGTCCGCGCCAAGCACAAGATCGACCGCCGCCTCGGCGAGAATATCTGGGGCCGTCCCAAGTCTCCCTTGAACAAACGCGAGAGCCGCCCCGGCCAGCACGGCGAGCGGCGCGTATCGAAGCTCTCCGACTTCGGCCAGCAGCTTCGCGCCAAGCAGAAGCTCAAGGGCTACTACGGCAACATCTCCGAACGCCAGTTCCTGCGCGTCTACCAGGAAGCCGCCCGCCTCAAGGGCTCGACGTCGGAGCACCTGGTCGGGCTCCTCGAGCGGCGCCTCGATGCGATCGTCTATCGCGCCAAATTCGTGCCGACCGTGTTCGGCGCGCGCCAGTTCGTCTCCCACGGCCATGTGACGGTCAACGGCCGGCGCGTCACCGTCCCGAGCTACCGCTGCCGCGTCGGCGACGTGATCGAGGTCAAGGAGAAGGCGCGCCAGCTGCCCCTCGTGCTCGAGGCGCTGAAGAGCCCCGAGCGCGACGTGCCCGAGTACATCGAGGCCGACCACAACAAGATGACGGCGAAGCTTTCGCGCGTACCGACGCTGTCGGACATCCCCTACCCGGTGACGATGGAGCCCAACCTCGTCGTCGAATTCTACTCGCGCTGATCGCGCGGGGGATTACTTTGTCTTCGGACAGGGCCGGCTCGCGCCGGCCCATTTGATCTCTACGCCGGGCGGTGGCGGCGCGCGGGGTTCGTGGGCAGCGTCACGATCTGAGCGGGCTCGGCGCTGGGCATTGGACGCGCGCGCCGCGGCGGCGCCGGGTCGAGCGGGGCGCCCTCTGATACCCGCGTCCTCGCCGGCACCGTGTTCGCCCAGCCGTACGCGAGCATCGTGATGAGCGCGGAGGCGGCGAAGAAATAGACGCCTGGCAGCACGCGCGCCTCCGTGTAGCCCGACGAGTTCACGTAGAAGATCATCAGCGCCAGCACCATGACATCGGTCATCGAGTAGCGGCCCAGCCACTCCATGGTCGAGATCGACTTCTTGCGGAACTCGGGGGGAATGTCGGGCGAGGTGACGAGGGTCAAGAGGTAGAAGAGCTTGAGGAACGGGAAAAATATCGAGAACAGGAACAGCACCACGGTCAGGAAGTACTCCTCGTTCTCGAACAGCGCCCAGATGATAGTCGCGATCGAATGCTCGTTGGTCCAAACGTAGACGGTCGTGAAGCGGATCACGGGGAGGATGATGCCGAGCGCGAAGAAGACGGTGGCGAGGATGATGAGGAACGACAGCACGAAGTTGCGGAGCGGCGAGAGGGGCTTTCCGAGCGCCGGCGCGGTGACAGGGCCGCTGGCGTCGCGGGCGGCAAGCCCTTCGGTCCTGAGCCACGCGTAGGAGAGGATCATCAGGACGACTGCGGCGGTGAAGAAGTAGACGCCGTTGAGGCTCGTCGCGTCGTAAAGCCCTTGCGCCTTGATGAAGAAGATGGTGAGCGCGAGGACCAGCACGTCGTGCATCGACCACTTGCCGAGCCACTCGAGGGCCTTGAGGCGCCGGTGATAGCGGGTGAGCTCGGCCACGGGCAGCGTCGAGACGAGGAGGAGATAGAGCAGCTTCACCACCGGAAGCACGATCGAGAAGATGAGCACGGTGCCGCCGAGGAACGTCTGGCCGTCCTCGATCAGCACCGAGACGGTCGAGAGCAGCGAATGCTCGGTCGACCAGAACACGTACTTGGTCAAGCGGATGATCGGCAGCGAGAGGCCGAGCGCGAGGCAGACGGCCGCGCCGATGATGGCGAGACTTAAGAGAAAGCGGCGGCCTCCGAGCCTCATGTCTCCCGATCCGACGGCGGATGTCACCTGCATGACCCGCAGCTTATCCGCGGGCTCGGCTCATAACAGGATGCGGTCAAGGCAAATCTGAGGCCCGGAAATTCCCCTCTCCCCATCGCGAAGGCGCGATGGGGAGAGGGAAAATGGTCACCCGTGCGTCGTGTGGGGGATGCCCTTGTCGTGGATGAGGGCGTGCAGCTCGCCCTCCTGGAACATCTCGCGCACGATGTCGGCCCCGCCGACGAACTCGCCCTTGACGTAGAGCTGGGGGATCGTCGGCCAGTTGGTGAAGCTCTTGATGCCCTCGCGCAGCGCGCTGTCCTCGAGCACGTTCACGTCCTTGAAGGGCACGCCGAGATGGTCGAGGATCTTGGCGACCTGAGCCGAGAAGCCGCATTGGGGGAACTTGGTGGTCCCCTTCATGAAGAGGACGACGTCGTTGTCGGCGATCGTCTTCCGGATCTTCTCGTGGATGGCTTGCTCGCTCATTTCCGCGTCTCCGCTGCTGGCGGCCAAGGCCGCCGGGCCGGGGTCATTGCCGGGCGCCCTCGTTAGGCGCTCCGGCCCTGGTAGATGTGGCGTTCCCCTTGAATTGTCAATCGTCGGCGGGGGCTGTGGAAAGGGCGAGGGCATGCAACACGCCGCCCATGCGCCCGCCGAGCGCGTCGTAGACCATCTGATGCTGCTGGACACGGCTCTTGCCCTTGAAGGCGCGGCTCGTGACGCGCGCTTCGTAATGGTCGCCATCGCCGGCGAGGTCCTTGATCTCGACGGTGGCGTCGGGGAGCCGCTCCTTGATGAGGCGCTCGATCTCGCGGGGCTCCATGGGCATGGGGGCAAGGCTCCGGGTTGGTCGGGTCAGGGGCACGATATACGCGTGCGCCCGCGCGAGGAAGACGGCCCGCGGCCGCACAGCGGCACTGTACCCCCTCTCCCCACGCTTGCGTGGGGAGAGGGGGAAGACGCCATTCTCCTCGCGGCTATGAATCCGAGGGGATGATGAGTAGGGGAGCGGGGCGCGGCCGCCCTCCAACGTGTCACCCTCGGCTTCATGCCGAGGATCCATGGCGCAGCGGAGACGCCCTTCGAGGACTTGCGAGGCAACTCTGGACTCCTCTTGTGGATCGCTGGATCCTCGGGACAAGCCCGAGGATGACAGTGGAACGCTTGGAAAGCGTTCTTACCTCGCGGCGCGAACGCCCGAGGGAATGGAAGTAGGGGAGCGGGGCGCGACAACGCCACGGTCTTCCGTAGTTTCAAACAAGGCGATGTGACGCCCCGCCTTTCCGAGCTTTGCGTTGGGTGAAGCACGTCCCAACGTCCCGCGCCTCGCTTAGCCGCAAGCCTCCGCGGTACCGATGTTGCCACCGGCGATTGGCAAACGCGCGAAGGAATGGCTGCAGCGTGCGGCACTTTCCCTTCGAACTCGTCCCGCCCCTCGACCTTCGGTACGCCTCCGGAGGCGACCCCCTAGTGGGACGGGCGGGGCAAGTGTAAGCGAGCGGGAGGCGAGGGGGATAAGATTCAGCTCCGGTCTGCGTAGAGTCGGTGGCTGTACAAGTCCATCAGTGAAGAGCATAGTCTGCGCATTTCAAGTGTAAGTATTGCGGGGGTGACAATGGAGTGCGGCTCACAGGATGTATTTTGCCATGTGATGACGTGGCTCACCGAGAATGAACTAGCGGCGAGCGGCTTAGCGGAGTTGCTGGGGAAGCTAGGGCAAAGCGCCTCGGGTGCAGTAGGTGTGATCGCGCAGGTCCTTAAGGACTACGGGCAGGCAATTGTGGGTCTGCTCGGGTTCTCGTTCGGTTTCTGGCGTTGGTGGCGCTACCGCGAGCACATTCTGCACAAGCGTCTCGCGGAGTACATCGGCGAGAAGGACGAGCGGCTGAGGAACGCCAGGGCGCAAGTCCTCGAGACGATCCAAAGGCCTGCGCCTGGACAAGACCTCAAAGCGCCTCTGTTTATCAACTGGGAACTTCGATCGGTCCTGCGTGAGAGAAATTGGGACAATACAGTTGTTGCCCTTACGGTCGAAAGTAGCGCGGATTGGCAACTTGCCGGCGCGATAGAGAGCATAAAGCGGAAACTAAGAACGGCCGAAGACGAGGCAGCATCTCTAAGACAGGAGCTTTGCACTGCCTACAGCATGAGGGGCGCCATCGCCTCGTCGATATCAGGTGAGGACAAGAGTTCAATTGCGCTGAGCCATTTTCGTAGTGCTCTGAGTCTGCCGGGGCATGAGCGCGACGTTGTTATCAAGGAACTCGAAGGGCATCAGCTGCGGAAGTTGGGACATCTCCAGTCGGCTGAGCAGGCCTACGCGCGGGTTATCGAATTGGCTGAAAGCGCTGAAGCCTCTCGCGAGCGAGATATCATCAAGGCACGTGCCAAGCGTTACCTGGCAGAGATACAGTGCGACATGCTTCCCGGTAACGCCTATAAGATGATGACGGCCGACACTGAGGGAAGTCAATTCTACCCCGGTGCCCTTTTTTTGCTCTCCAATTGTCAACCAATGAGTGCGTGGGAGCTCGTCGAGAAAGGTGATATGCACTATTTCACTGCGTTTCTAGCCAATAGGCTTGGCTACACAAATGTCGAATCGGATCAACTCGATGAGGCTCATACTAGCTACCAAAACGCGTCACTGAGTGTGCGGAAGAAACACTGGCAGATAGTCACTTCGGCCCGACGAATGGGGAGACGAATTAGGGAAGGCGAGCGACGGGTCGCAAATGCGATGCAAACTGCCACCTACGATACTGCGTGGCTCTTTCCAGGCTCACAGCAGCCGCAGCAGACAACCGCCAATGTAAGCACCGCCGGCGGCAACTAGCCCATTTCCAAAGCTGCGAAGCACCGCGCCGCGCAAGACTTCTGTGAGACCTAGCTCCTGGCCGCGACGATACAGGTGGTAATGCTCGGCATACGACAACGATGCGAGAGCTATGGCGCAAGCCGCAACGGCCCAAACGCCGACACCGCCAAAGCCCGCGAGCGAGGCAGCGAAAACCGACAAGAATCCCAGCACGTCGGACCTCGGTCCGGCCGCGACGCGCACGGATAATGCAGCCAGTGGCCTCATGACCGATTCGGTACGAGTGGCGCTAGTACCAAGATGCTTGCTCATGCTGGACAGATGGGGAAAGAGGCGAGGAAATCAACGCAGTGATGGCTCGGGGAAACGAACAGAGCCGCCCCACACTTCCTTCACTTCGCTCACTTCCCCGCCGGCCCATAGCGCTTGTAGAGCAGCTCGACCGTGTCGAGGAGGGCGGCGTCGGCCTTCGCGCCGGGATAGTTGGTCATCACCGTGATGGCGACATCGTTCGTCACGTCGACAAGGATGGTCGCGAGATTCATCGCGTTCGAGCCGTTGTGGGTGAGGAGCGGATTGTGCGACCAGTCGAATTTCACGATGCCCCATCCGAACGCATAGTCGCCGGACTTCGGCGTGCCGGGCTTCGGGTTGGCGATCTCCAGGTGACGTGCGGCTGATGGAGACGGCAACGTGTCGGGCTTAATGAGGGCGGGCCCGCGCTTGCCTCTGCCCGCGTTCCATGCCGCCCAGTTGACGAAGTCGGTGACCGACATGTGCGCGATGCCGGCCGGGCCTACCACCGCCGGCCCGTCGGCGGCGGGTCCCCACGCGATCGGCGTCACCGCGCCCGTCTTGTCGTCGATGCGATGGCCTACCGCGGCGTCGATCTTGCCGAAGGTCGCCTGCGGCCCGAGCCCCGCGCTCTTGAGGTCGAGCGGCTCGAAGATGCGCTTGGTGATCAGCTCTCCCAGGGCTGCCCGGCGACCTCCTCGACCATGGCGCCGACGATGACGTAGCCAAGGTTCGCATACTGGAACGGTGAGCCCTCGGGCACCTTGGGCTCGTTCTTCTTGCCCCACTCGTCGATGATGCGGAGCCGATAGTGCGCGAGCGTGTCGTCATAGGCATCGGGGCTGAAGTAGAGCTTGATGATCTCCTCCGTGTCGTTCGGGATGCCGGAGGAATGCGAAAGCAGCTGCTCGAGCTTGACGGCTGCAAGCTTCGGCCCGATGCCCGGTAGCTCCGCGCCCAGCACCTCGCCGACCGTCGAGTCCCAGCGCAGCTTGCCCTCATCCACCAACATGCCGGCGAGCGTCGCCGTCATCGCCTTGGTGTCGGAGCCGAGGTGGAAGCGGTCGCCGACCGTGACCGGGAAGTCGGTCCCGAGCACGCGCACGCCGGTCGCACCTTCGGCGACGATCTCGCCGCCGACCGCCACTGCCGCGGCAAGCGCCGGCAGCTCGTACTTGGCGCGCGTCGCGGCAAGCTCGGCGTCGAGCTGCTCCTGGGCGAGCGCCGGCGCAGGAAGAGGCAGCGCAGCGAACAGACAAATGACGAGAGACTGGAAGCGCATGGGGTCCTCGCAGCGGGGCGGGAAAAGCAATGCCCGATACTATCGTCCCATAGGGCCACCGCGTCCACGTGCCTGGCTGCCGAGGCTTAACCGTGGCTTGGCGTTCCCGCGGCCCCGCGCTGACAAGGCGACGGCCAAGGTCTAAGCTATCGCCTGCACACCGCCCTCCACTCCCCGGACACCGTGCCGTGAAGCGAAAGATTGCCGCCATCCTCGCCGCCGACATCGTCGGCTACAGCCGGCTCGTCGGCGAGGACGAGGAGGACACGCTGCGCCGCCTCGCGAACTACCGCGCGGTCTTCGGCGACTTCATCGCCCGCTTCGGCGGGCGCATCTTCAACACCGCGGGCGACGCGATCCTCGCCGAGTTTCCGAGCGCGGTCGACGCGGTGCGCTGCGCGGTCGACACGCAGGAGAGCTTGCGCACGCGCAACCTCGCCTATCCGTCGAGCCGCCAGATGCACTTCAGGATCGGCATCACGATCGGCGACGTCGTCGAGCGCGAGGGCGATCTCCTGGGCGAGGGCGTCAACATCGCCTCGCGTCTCGAGAGCATCGCGCCGGCGGGGGGCATCTGCATCTCGAGGTCGGTGCACGAGGCGGTCGCCAACAAGATCTCGCTCAAGTTCGCCGATGTCGGCGAGCAGCAGCTGAAGAACCTGCCCGATCGTGTCCACGCCTACACGGTGACGCTCGAGCAGCCGGCGGCGCGGGCGACGGTGCCGCTCGCGGCGACGGGTGCCGTCGCGAAGCCGGTCTGGGCCGGCCTCGCCGCAGCCCTCCTCGTCGCGCTCGCGGCCGGGATCTACGCCGTCGGCTTTTCCGGCCGCGACCGGGGCGGCGACGAAAAGCCCATCGATACCGTCGCCGCTAAGCCGCCCGAGGTTAAGCCGCCCGAGGTGGTGACCGGGCCGCCCCCCGCCGCCGAAGGTCGATCCTCCGCCGAAGACGGTCGACGTGCCCCCGGCCACCGAAGCAAAGCAAGACGTCACCGCGGTCGACACCGTCGTGACGGAAGAGGAGGAGGATACATCGCCGGGCACAGACAGCGATAAGTGCGCCGACGTGGACAAGGAGAATACCTCGATCAGAGCCTGCACCCGGCTTCTCGCAAAGCCGGCCTCACCAGCAGCGACCGGGCGCGCTACCACTCAAATCGCGGCGCGGCGCATCTCAATCTAGGAGACTACGACCTCGCGATCGCGGATCTCGACGAGTCGCTGCGTCTCGATCCCGACGACACTCTCGCCATCTACAATCGCGGCGCGACCTACTTCCACAAGGAGGACTGCGACCGCGCGCTCGCCGATCTAAACGCGCCGTGAAGCTCGATCCCAAGCACACCGAGACCCAGTTCTATCTCGGCCGTACTCTGCAGGAGCTCGGCCGGCACGCGGAAGC
>CAVUEM010000029.1:0-62954 GCA_963740475.1 uncultured Alphaproteobacteria bacterium
TCTTCAGTGCCTCCCGGCCTTATCCTCGCCGTCATGAGCTTCGGACCGACTGGCCCATCTCGCTTAGATAGGCAGCAGAGGGTCTTGGAGCAAACGGCGCGGGAAGTCCCCTCTAGGCGCCACAGGCCCTTACTCCTCGCTCGCCTCCCGAGCCGGCTTCTTGGCGGCGCCCGCCTTCTTGGCCGCCGACTTCTTGCGCTTGGCCTCGTCCGCCGCCAGCACCTTCTTCTCGATCAGCGTCACCGTGCCGCCGGCCTTCTCGATGGCGCTTCTTGCTGAGGCCGTGGCGTGATGAACGTTGAGCGAGAGCTTCGACTTGAGCTCGCCGCCGCCGAGCACGCGCACGCCGTCCTTGGCGCGGCGCAAGATGCCTGCCGCGACGAGCGCCCCTTCGTCGACCGTCTTGCCGGCTTCGAGGCGCCCTTCGTCGACGGCCTTCTGCAGGGTCTCGAGGCTCACTTCGTTGAAACTCTTCCTCGCCCACTTGTTGAAGCCGCGCTTGGGCAGGCGCCGGTGGAGCGGCATCTGGCCGCCTTCGAAGCCGCCGATCGCGACGCCAGTGCGCGCCGTCTGGCCCTTGCCCCCGCGCCCGCCGGTCTTGCCGATGCCCGAACCGATGCCGCGGCCGATCCGGAGGCGGAACTTCCGCGCGCCGGGATTGTCCTTCAGTCCGTTGAGCCGCATGGCGAAACAACCTCCTCGATGTCTCAGGCCTTGCCCTTCTCGTCGACGATGCAGACGAGATGGGGGATGGAATTGATCATGCCGCGTACGGCCGGCGTGTCCTCGAGGACGCGCGTGCGGTGCAGCTTGTTGAGCCCGAGACCGATCAGCGTCTCGGTCTGGATGCCGGGGCGGCGGTTTGCGCTCGCGAACTGCTTGACTGTTATCGTCTTCTTGGCTGCCATCTCACGTCACCTTCTCGCGTTCGAGGGAGCGCCGGGCTTACGCGTCGGCACCCGCCTCCGTCCCGCCCGAGCCGTCGCGCCGGCGGGCCACGATCTCCGACACCTTCTTGTTGCGCCGCGCCGCGACCGAGCGCGGGTTCTCCTGCCCCTTCAAGGCGTCGAAGGTGGCGCGCACGACGTTATACGGATTGGTCGAGCCGAGAGACTTGGCGACCACGTCGTGGACACCGAGCATCTCGAATACGGCGCGCATGGCGCCGCCGGCGATGATGCCGGTACCGGCGGGCGCAGAGCGCAGCGACCACCTTGCCCGAGCCGTGACGTCCCTCGCTGTCGTGATGGAGGGTGCGTGCGTCACGCAGCGGCACGCGGATGAGATTGCGCCGCGCGGCCTCGTTCGCCTTGCGGATCGCCTCCGGCACCTCGCGCGCCTTGCCGTGGCCGAAGCCGACGCGACCCTTGAGGTCGCCGACGACGACGAGGGCGGCAAAGCCGAAGCGCTTGCCGCCTTTCACGACCTTGGCGACGCGATTGATGTGCACGAGCTTGTCGGTGAACTCGCTCTCGACCTTCTCCCGGTCGCGCTCGCGGCCGCGGTCTCTCGATGATGGACGTGCCACTTCAGTGCCCTTTCATCAGAATTTGAGGCCGCCCTCGCGGGCGGCTTCGGCGAGCGCTTTCACGCGCCCGTGGAACAGATAGCCGCCCCGGTCGAAGACGACCGTCTCGACACCGGCCTTGCGCGCTCGCTCGGCGACGAGCTTGCCGACGGCGGCGGCGGCGGCCTTGTCGGCCCCGGTCTTGACCGTCCCCTTGAGCTCCTTCTCGAGGCTCGAGGCGGCCGCGATCGTCCGGCCCGCCGCGTCGTCGATGACCTGAGCGTAGATGTGCTTCGACGAGCGATGCACGGAGAGGCGAGGACGCTCGGCGCTCCGCGCCTTCAGGGCGCGGCGCACGCGCGCCTGGCGCCTGTCAAACTGGCTATTGGGCTTGCCCATGGGTCCTCACTTCTTCTTGCCTTCCTTGCGGAAGATGTACTCGCCCCGATAGCGCACGCCCTTGCCCTGGTAAGGCTCGGGCTTGCGGGAGGCGCGGATCTCGGCCGCGAGCTGACCGACCTTGTGCTTGTCGATGCCCGAGACCGTGACGATCTCTTGCTTCGCGCCCGCGACTTTTACCTCGACCCCGGCCGGAATGTCGTGGATCACGTCGTGGCTGTAGCCGACGCTGAGCTGCAGCTGATCCTTGCCCTTGAGCGCGGCCTTGAAGCCGACGCCATGGATCTCGAGCGTGTGGGAGTAGCCTTCCGTCACGCCCTTGATCAGGTTCTGCACCATGGTGCGCGACATGCCCCACATGGTCCGCGCCTTCTTGGTCTCCTCGAGCGGGGTCACCTCGATGCCCTCCGCCGTCTTCTCGACCTTGATCTCGTCCGGCACGGTGAAGGAGAGCTCGCCCTTAGCCCCCTTCATTGTCACCGTCTTTCCCGACACCGTCGCCGTGACGTTGGACGGGATCGCGACCGGCTTCTTACCTATGCGTGACATGGCCTCGTTCCTTGCGGGACCCGGCTCGCGGCCGGGCCTGGTCCTTAGAAAATGTTGCAGATGATCTCGCCGCCGACGTTCTCCTCCCGGGCGCGCGCGTCCGACATCACGCCCTTGGGCGTCGAGAGGATGGCGACGCCGAGACCGTTCTCGACGCTTTGCAGCTCCTTGACCGGGGAGTAGACGCGCCGGCCCGGCTTCGAGACGCGCGTGATCTCCTTGATCGCCGGCTGGCCGTTGAAATACTTGAGCTCGATCTCGAACTCGGCCTTGCCGCCCTTGGGCTCGACGCGCGCGTAGCCGCGGATGTAGCCCTCCTCGGCGAGAACGTCGAGGACGCGCGCGCGCATGTTGGAGGCCGGCGTCGAGACCTTGGGGCGCCGGCGCATCTGCGCGTTGCGGATGCGCGTCAGCATGTCACCCAGAGGATCGTTCATTGCCATCAGACGTGCCCTCCTTACCAGCTCGACTTGACCATGCCCGGGATCAGGCCTTGCGAGGCGAGCTCCCTGAGCTGGTTGCGGCACATCTTGAGCTTCCTGTAGTAGCCGCGCGCGCGCCCCGTCACCTCGCAACGGTTGCGGACGCGGTTCGGCGAGGAGTTGCGCGGCAGCTCCGCGAGCTTCAAGCGCGCGGCGAAGCGCTCTTCGGCCGGGCGCTTCAAGTCGTTGGCGAGCGCCTTCAACCGCTTGCGCTTGGCGGCATACTGCGCCGCAAGCTTGCGGCGCCTGTTGTTCTTCTCGACTGAGCTCGTCTTAGCCATTCATGTCCTCCAAAGGCCTTTCGGGGTCGGGTGCCCGAGGTCCTCTAGCTGCGGAAGGGAAAATTGAAGCCGCGAAGCAGCTCGCGCGCCTCGTCGTCCGTGCGTGCCGACGTGACCACGATCACGTCGAGGCCCCAGATCTGATCGACCTTGTCGTAGTCGATCTCGGGGAAAACGATGTGCTCCTTCAGTCCGCACGCGAAGTTGCCGCGCCCGTCGAAGCTCTTGGGCGAAAGACCGCGGAAATCCTTGACGCGCGGCAGGGCGATCGTGACGAAGCGGTCGAGGAACTCGTACATGCGGTCGCCGCGCAGCGTCACTTTCGCGCCGAGCGTCATGCCCTCGCGCACCTTGAAGGTGGCGATCGACTTGGTCGACTTGGTGAGCAGCGGCTTCTGGCCGGAGATGAGAGCCAAGTCCGCGGCCGCGTTGTCGACCTTCTTGCGGTCCGCCGTCGCCTCGCCGACGCCCATGTTGAGCACGACCTTCTCGAGGCGCGGGACCTGCATCGGATTCTTGTAGCCGAACTTCTTGACGAGCGCTTCGCGCACCACCTTCTCGTAGTGCGTCTTCATGCGGGGCTTATAGTCCTTGGGACGCGGCTTCACCACGCGCGGGGCCGCCTCGGCCTTCGCGCCCTTGGCACCCTTGCCGTCCTTGGCGCCCTTCGCGGCCTTTGCCGGCGGAGCGCCGGCGGGCTTGGCGCCCTTCTCTGGTTTCTCTTTGTCGGCCATGGTCAGCTCTTCTCAGGAATGATCTCGCCGGAGCGTTTGGCGAAGCGAACTTTCTTGCCGTCGGGAAGGATCTTGAACCCGACGCGCGTAGGCTTTCCGTCCTTCGGGTCCTCGAGCGCGAGGTTCGAGATTTGGATCGCGGCCTCTTTCGAGATGATGCCGCCCTCCTGCGCCGCGGTCTGGCGCTGATGGCGGCGCACGACGTTGACGCCGCGGACGAGCGCGCGGTTCTCCTTGGGGCGAACCTCGATCACCTCGCCGTGCTTGTCCTTGTCGCGCCCCGTAAGAACGATGACGTGGTCGCCCTTCTTGATCTTGAGCGAGGCCATCACAGCACCTCCGGAGCGAGCGAGACGATCTTCATGTGGTTCTTGGCCCTGAGCTCGCGCGTCACCGGCCCGAATATGCGCGTGCCGACGGGCTCGCCCTGGGGATTGATCAGGACGGCGGCGTTGCGGTCGAATCGGATCAGCGAGCCGTCGGGACGGCGCACGCCCTTGGCCGTGCGCACAACGACAGCTTTCATCACCTGGCCCTTCTTCACGCGCCCCTTCGGGATCGCCTCCTTGACGGAGACGACGATCGTGTCGCCGATGGTGGCGTACTTGCGCTTCGACCCGCCGAGCACCTTGATGCACTGCACGCGCCTGGCGCCCGAATTGTCGGCGACGTCGAGATTTGTCTCCATCTGGATCATCGCTGGCTTCCTTCTTCCTCAGGCCGTCCGGGGACGGCGAAATTCCTTGCTCTCTCGACGGCCGCGCTCGCGGGCCGCCGATCTCATGTGCTTTCCAAGACGACCCAGCGCTTCAATTTCGAGATCGGCGCCGACTCCTGGATCGAGACCAGATCGCCGACCTTGAACACGTTCTTCTCGTCGTGGGCGTGGTACTTCTTCGAGCGGCGCACGGTCTTTTTCAGAAGCGGGTGGGTGTAGCGCCGCTCCACCTCGACCACGATGGTCTTGTTGTTTTTGCTCGACACGACCACACCTTGCAGCACGCGCTTCGGCATCGTTCTCTCTCCTTACGCGCCAGACTTGGGGGACGACTTGGCCGGAGCCTTGGACTTGCCCTTGGACGCCGTCTTGCCCGCCGCCGGCGCCGACCCCGCCTGCTTCTGCCGGGCGATCGTCAGAACGCGGGCGATGTCGCGGCGCACCTGACGCACGCGCGAGGTGTTCTCGAGCTGCCCCGACGCCCTCTGGAAGCGCAGGTTGAACTGCTCCTTCTTGAGCTTCACGAGCTCGTCCTCGAGCTGATCGAGCGACATGCCCCTCGCCTCTCCCGCTTTCATCGCCATCGTCCTCGTTGATCCCTTGTGCCTCTCGCGCCCGTCACCCGAGCCGCGTCACGATGCGCGTCTTGATCGGCAGCTTCGCCGCCCCGAGCGTCAGCGCCTCGCGCGCCACCTGGTCAGTCACTCCGTCGAGCTCGAACATGATGCGCCCCGGCTTCACCCGGCACACCCACAGCTCGGGCGAGCCCTTGCCCGAGCCCATGCGCACCTCCGCCGGCTTCTTGGTGACCGGCAGGTCGGGGAAGATGCGGATCCACACGCGCCCCGCGCGCTTCATATGGCGCGTGATCGCGCGCCGCGCCGCCTCGATCTGCCGCGCGCTGAGCCGGTCCGGCGCCACCGCCTTGAGGCCATGCGAGCCGAAATTCAGCGTCGTGCCGCCCTTGGAGGCGCCGTGAATGCGCCCCTTGAAGGCCTTGCGGTATTTCGTGCGCGTAGGTTGCAGCATCGTCGTCGTGCCTCGCCCTCAAGTCCTTCAGGTCTGTTCCGGAGCTTCCCGCGCGCGCTCGGGGCGGGGGCCCCGCCGCTCGCGCCGCTCGTCGCCACCCTCGCGCCGCGGCCGCCCGCCGGTATCGCCTTCGGTCGCGCGCCGCTCGGACGCCATCGGATCGTGATCCATGATCTCGCCTTTGAAGATCCACACCTTGACGCCGATGACGCCGTAGGCGGTCTGGGCGAGGCCGTAGCCGAAATCGATGTCGGCGCGCAGCGTGTGCAGCGGCACGCGTCCCTCGCGATACCATTCCGTGCGGGCGATCTCGGCGCCGCCGAGCCGGCCGGCGACGTTGATGCGGATGCCGACCGCGCCGGCGCGGATCGCCGACTGCACGGCACGCTTCATGGCACGGCGGAAGGCGACGCGCCGCTCGAGCTGTTGGGCGATGTTCTCGGCGACCAGCGTTGCATCGATGTCTGGCCTCCTCACCTCTAGCAGGTTGAGGTGCACCTCAGAGGTCGTGAAGCGGGCGAGCTCGCCCCGGAGCTTCTCGATGTCGGCGCCCTTCTTGCCGATCAGCACGCCGGGGCGCGCCGTATGCACGGTAACGCGGCACTTCTTGTGCGGGCGCTCGATCACGACCTTGGAGATGCCGGCCGAGCGCTGGTGCTGGAGGATGTGGTCGCGGATGGCCATGTCCTCGTGGAGCAGCTTGCCGTACTCGCTGCGGCCCGCGAACCAGCGGCTGTCCCAGGTGCGGTTGATCCCGAGCCTGAGCCCGACCGGATTGACCTTGTGACCCATTACTCGGCCTCCTTCTCGGCGGCGGGCGCCTTCGTCGATTTGGCGGATTGCGACTTGGCGGCCTTGGCAGACGCCGGCTTGCCCTTCCGAGCTGCGGCGCCCTTCGCTTTCGCGGGCTTCTTCTTCGCCTCCGCCTCCTCGGCGGTCTGGCGAACTATGACGGTGATCTGCGAGAACGGCTTCAGGATCGAGAAGCCCCGCCCGCGGCCGCGCGCGGCGAAGCGCTTCATGACGAGGTTCTTGCCGACCCAGGCTTCCGCCACGACGAGGCTGTCGACGTCGAGCCCGTGATTGTTCTCGGCGTTGGCGACCGCGCTCATGACGCACTTCCTCACGTCCTGCGCGATGCGCTTCCTCGAGAACTCGAGGTCGGCGAGCGCTTTGTCCACCTTCTTGCCGCGGATCAGGCCCGCGACAAGATTGAGCTTCTGCGGCGAGACCCTGAGGCCCTTCGCCACCGCGCGCGCCTCGTTTTCGGCGAGGCTTCTCTCTCGGCTTGGCTTGCCCATTTATTTCTTCACCACCGCTGCTTTCTTGTCGCCGCTATGGCCGTGGAACACGCGCGTCGGCGAGAACTCGCCGAACTTGTGCCCGATCATGTCCTCGGTGACGTTCACCGGGATGTGCTTCTGGCCGTTGTGGACGCCGAACGTCAGGCCGACGAACTGCGGTAGGATCGTCGAGCGCCGGCTCCACATCTTGATGATCTCGTTTCTGCCCGACGCGCGCACCTTCTCCGCCTTCTTGAGAAGATAGCCGTCGACGAACGGACCTTTCCAAACTGCGCGTGACAATTCTCTTCTCCTCGAGGCTCGGCTACTTCTTCTTCGCCCGGCTGCGGACGATGTACTTGTCCGTCGCCTTGTTCTTGCGGGTCTTGAACCCCTTGGTCGGCTTGCCCCACGGCGTCGCCCAGTGCTTGCCGCCCTTGGTGCGCCCGCCGTTCGGGTGGTCGATCGGGTTCATGGCGATCGACCGCACGGTCGAACGGGTTCCCATCCAGCGCGTTCGCCCGGCCTTGCCGATGACCTCGTTGACGTGGTCGGGATTGGACACGGCGCCGACGGAGGCCATGCATTCGGCGCGCACGCGGCGCGTCTCGCCGGAGCCGAGCTTGATCACCGCCCAGCCCGAATCGCGCCCGACGAGCTGAACGAAGGAGCCAGCCGAGCGAGCGAGCTGGCCGCCGCGGCCGGGCTTGAGCTCGACGTTGTGCACGATTGTGCCGATCGGCATCGACGCGAGCGGCATCGCGTTGCCCGGCTTCACGTCGACCTTGGGGCCCGAGACCACGCTGTCGCCGATGGCGAGGCGCTGCGGGGCCAGGATATAGGAGAGGTGGCCGTCCTCGTACTTGATGAGGGCGATGAAGGCCGTGCGGTTCGGATCGTACTCGAGGCGCTCGACGGTGGCCGCCATTCCATGCTTGCGCCGGCGGAAGTCGATGAGGCGATAGGACTGCTTGTGGCCGCCGCCGATGTGACGCGTCGTGATGCGCCCGTCGTTGTTGCGCCCGCCGGTCTTCGGCTTGCCCTCGGTCAGCAACTTGACGGGGGCACCCTTCCACAGGTGGGAGCGATCGACCTGCACGAGGTGGCGCAGACCAGGCGACGTCGGACGAAATGTCTTGAGAGCCATCGTTTTGTTCCTCTAGAGGCCCGTCGTCACGTCGATGGAATCTCCGGCTTCCAGCGTCACGATCGCCTTCTTCGTGTCGCTCAAGACGGCACGCCTGCCGCGAAACGTCTTGCGCTTGCCCTTGCGCACGAGCGTGTTCACGGCCTTGACCTTCACGTTGAACAGGCTCTCGACGGCCGACTTGATGTCGTCCTTGGTGGCCTTGGGGGACACCTTGAACACGACCTGGTTGGCTTCCGAGACGAGCGTCGCCTTCTCGGTGATGACCGGAGAAAGGATCACGTCGTAGGCCTTGAGCTTGGTCATCGCTTGCCCTCCCCGACCTCTTTGGCGACCTTGGCGTCCGCGAAACGCGTCTGCAGCGCGTCGACCGCGGCCTTGGTCAGAACCAGCGTATGGCGACGCAGGATGTCGTAGACGTTGATGCCCTGAACGGGCAGGACGTCGATGTTGGGAATGTTGCGGGCGGCGCGCGCAAAGCTCGCTTCCAGCTCGGTCCCGTCGATGATGAGCGCGTTCTTGAAGCCGAGCTTCTGAAACTGCTCCTTGAGCGCCCCCGTCTTGCCGTCCTTGGAGGACGCCTTGTCGAGGACGACGATCTCGCCGGCTTTCGCCTTTGCCGAGAGTGCGTGGCGGAGCGCGAGGGCACGCACCTTTTTCGGCATTTCGACGGCATGGCTGCGGGGTTTCGGACCGAACGCCTTGCCGCCGCCGCGCCACTGGGGCACCGACTTGTCGCCGTGGCGCGCCCCGCCCGTGCCCTTCTGCTTGTACATCTTCTTGCCTGTGACGGTGACCTCGGAGCGGTCCTGAGCGTGATGGGTCCCGGCCATGCGCTTCAGCTGCTGATAGCGCACCATGCGGTGCAGGAGATCGGGGCGCGGCTCGAGCCCGAAGATCGCATCGGCGAGCTCGATCTCGCCGGCCTTCTTCGCCTCGAGCGTGGTGAGGGGGGCTTTCATCACGCCTTCTCCTTCCCGGCGGCGGCGCCCTTCGCCTTGAAGGCGCCCGGCTTCGGCACGTCCTTGTGGGCCGCCTTCTTGACCGCGTCGCGCACGATCACCCAGCCGCCCTTGGAGCCCGGCACGGCGCCGCGGATCATCAGAAGCCCGCGCTCGGTGTCGGTCTTGACGACGACGAGGTTCTGCGTCGTCACGCGTTCGCTACCCATGTGTCCGGCCATCTTCTTGCCCTTGAACACCTTGCCGGGGTCCTGGCGCTGGCCGGTCGAGCCGTGCGCGCGGTGGGTAACGGACACGCCGTGGGTGGCGCGGAGCCCGCCGAAGTTCCACCGCTTCATGGCGCCTTGGAAACCCTTGCCCTGGCTCGTTCCCGTCACGTCGACGAACTGGCCCGGAACGAAATGGTCGGCGGTGATCTCGGCGCCGACCTCGATCATGTTGTCGGGGCTGACGCGGAACTCGGCGAGCTTTCGCTTGGGCTCGACGCTCGCCACCGCGAAGCCGCCGCGCTCGGCCTTGGTCAGGCGCGAGGGCTTTCTCGCGCCGGCGCCGAGCTGGAGTGCGCTATAGCCGTTCTTCTCGTCGGTCCGGTGCCCCACAACCTCGAGCTTCTCGAGCTTGAGCACGGTCACGGGGATATGCTCGCCCGCATCGGTGAAAATGCGGGTCATGCCGACCTTCTGTGCAATCACTCCGGAACGCATCGCTTCGCATTCCTTCCTTCTCAAAGGGTCCGCACGGCCGAGCCGCGGGGACCGGAAATCCTCTAGAGCTTGATCTCGACGTCGACGCCCGCGGCGAGGTCGAGCTTCATCAGCGCGTCCACGGTCTGCGGAGTCGGATCGACGATGTCCAAGAGGCGCTTGTGCGTGCGCATCTCGAACTGCTCGCGGCTCTTCTTGTCGATGTGCGGGCTCCGATTGACCGTGAACCGCTCGATGCGGGTCGGCAAAGGAATGGGGCCCCTCACCTCCGCGCCGGTACGCTTCGCCGTGTTCACGATCTCGCGCGTCGACGCATCGAGAATGCGATGGTCGAAGGCTTTGAGCCGGATGCGGATATTCTGGCCGTTCATCTCTTTACCCCAGTCAACGAGAAAGCGCCCGGAACACCGGGCGCTCGACCCTCTCTACTCGACAATCTTGGTGACGACGCCCGCGCCCACGGTGCGGCCGCCCTCGCGGATGGCGAAGCGCTTCTTCTCCTCCATGGCGATCGGTGACACGAGCTCGACGTCCATCGAGATATTGTCGCCCGGCATCACCATCTCCGTGCCAGCCGGCAGCGTGACGACGCCCGTCACGTCGGTCGTGCTGAAGTAGAACTGCGGCCGATAGTTGGTGAAGAACGGCGTGTGGCGCCCGCCCTCCTCCTTGGTCAGGATGTAGGCCTCCGCCTTGAACTTCTTGTGCGCCTTGACCGAGCCCGGCTTCGCCAGCACCTGCCCGCGCTCGACCGCCTCCTTGTCGATGCCGCGTAAGAGGCAGCCGACGTTGTCGCCCGCTTCCCCCGCGTCCAAGAGCTTGCGGAACATCTCGACGCCGGTCACGACCGACTTCTGCGTATCCTTCAAGCCGACGATCTCCACCTCCTCGCCGACCTTGATCATGCCGCGATCGATGCGCCCCGTCACAACCGTGCCGCGCCCAGAGATCGAGAACACGTCCTCGATCGGCATCAGGAACGGCTTGTCCTTGGGGCGCTCGGGGAGCGGAATATAGGTATCGAGCGCCTCGTAGAGCTTGAGGATCGCTTCATCCGCGAGCGGACCCTTCTCGCCGTTGAGCGCCTTGATGGCCGCGCCCCTGATGACCGGCGTGTCGTCGCCCGGGAACTGGTACTTGGAGAGGAGCTCGCGTACCTCCATCTCGACAAGGTCGAGCAGCTCGGGGTCGTCGACCACGTCGCACTTGTTGAGGAACACGACGATATAGGGAACGCCCACCTGGCGGGCGAGCAGGATGTGCTCGCGCGTCTGCGGCATCGGACCGTCCACCGCCGACACGACGAGGATCGCGCCGTCCATCTGGGCCGCGCCCGTGATCATGTTCTTCACATAGTCGGCGTGGCCCGGGCAGTCGACGTGCGCATAGTGCCGGTTCGGCGTCGCGTACTCGACGTGGCTCGTCGCAATGGTCAGGATCTTCGTCGGGTCGCGCCGGCCCTGGCTTTCGGACGCCTTCGCAACGTTGTCGTAGGAGATTGCCGTCGTCGTCCAGCCCTTGTCGAACGACACTTTTGTCAGCGCCGCCGTCAGCGTCGTCTTGCCGTGGTCGACGTGGCCGATCGTGCCTACGTTGCAGTGCGGCTTCGTTCGCTCGAATTTCGCCTTGGCCATGTCGGCTCTCCTTACTTCGTCCTAGTTCACTTCCGGCTCGCGGCCGGACATCCTTCATCTCTCGTCTCCCGGCTCGCACCGGGACCGCGCCTCTCCCTCAGGCGTACTTGGCCTTGACCTCCTCGGCCACGTTGCGCGGAACCTCCGCGTAGTGGGCGAACTGCATGGTGTAGGAGGCGCGCCCCGTGCTCATGGAGCGCAACTGGCTCACGTAGCCGAACATGTTGGCGAGCGGCACGTAGGCGCGCACCACCGTCGCGTTGCCGCGCATCTCCTGGGTGCGGATCTGGCCGCGCCGCGAGTTGATGTCGCCGATGACGCCGCCGACGAAGTCGCCGGGCGTCACCACCTCGACGTCCATGATCGGCTCCAAGAGCTTGACGCCGCCCTTCTCGCAGCCTTCCTTCATGGCCGAGCGCGAGGCGATCTCGAAGGCGATCGCGGAACTATCCACCTCGTGGAAGGCGCCGTCGTAGAGGGTCACCTTCATGTCAACCATGGGGAAGCCGATGAGAACGCCGTTGTCCCAGACCGACTGGATGCCCTTCTCGACGCCGGGGATGTACTCCTTCGGGATCGCGCCGCCGACGATCTTGGCATCGAAAACGTTGCCCTTGCCGATCCCGTTCGGTTCGAGCTTGATCTTGACGCGCGCGAACTGGCCGGTGCCGCCCGTCTGCTTCTTGTGCGTGTAGTCGATGTCGGCCGGGCGCGCCAGCGTCTCGCGATAGGCGACTTGGGGCGCGCCGACGTTGGCCTCGACGCCATAGGTCCGCTTCAGGATGTCGACCTTGATGTCGAGGTGAAGCTCGCCCATGCCCTTGAGGATCGTCTCGCCCGACTCCGGATCGACGGAAACGCGGAACGAGGGATCCTCGAGAGCGAGCGTCGACAGCGCGATCGACATCTTCTCCTGATCGGCCTTGGTCTTGGGCTCGACCTTCATCTCGATGACGGGGTTCGGGAACTCCATCTTCTCGAGAATGACGGGCTTGTTCGGATCGCAGAGCGTCTCGCCGGTACGCGTGTCCTTGAGGCCCTGGAGCGCAACGATGTCGCCGGCATAGGCCTCCTTGATCTCCTCGCGATCGGCGGCGTGCATGAGGTACATGCGCCCCGCCCGCTCCTTCTTGTCGCGCGTCGAGTTCAAGAGCGCCATGCCCTGCTCGAGCTTGCCCGAGTAGATGCGGCAGAAGGTGATCGAGCCCACGTGCTCGAAGCTCATGATCTTGAAGGCGATCATGGCCAGGGGATCGTCGTCCGACGGCCTGCGGACCGCGTCGGCTCCGGTCTTTACGTCAATCCCGGTGTAAGCCTCGCGGTCGAGGGGCGAGGGGAGGAAATCAACGACGGCATCAAGCAGGGGTTGCACGCCCTTGTTCTTGAAGGCGGAGCCGCACATCATCGGATAGAAGGCCCGGGTGACGGTTGCTTTGCGGATGAGCTTTCTGAGCGTCGCCTCGTCGGGCTCGTTACCATCGAGGTAGGCCTCCATCGCCGAAAGGTCCATATCGACGGCCGCCTCGATCATCGCGGCGCGGAACTCTAGGGCCTTATCCTTGAGGTCGGCGGGGATCTCGCCCTCGATCATCTTGGCGTCCTTGCCGTCGCCGTCCCAGACGATCGATTTCATGCGGATGAGGTCGACGACGCCCTTGAAGTTCGCCTCGGCGCCGATCGGGAGCTGAAGGGGAATGGCGCGCGCGCCGAGCTTGGTCTTGATGTCGTCGAGGCACATGTAGAAGTCGGCGCCCGTCTTATCCATCTTGTTGGAGAAGATGATGCGCGGGACGTTGTACTTGTCGCCCTGGCGCCAGACGGTCTCGGTCTGGGGCTCGACGCCCTGGTTGGAATCGAGCACGCATACGGCGCCGTCGAGGACGCGCAGGCTTCGCTCGACCTCGATCGTGAAATCGACGTGTCCGGGCGTATCGATGATGTTGAGGCGCCGCTTCCTGCCGTCGCGGCCGGGCCAGAAGCAGGTGGTCGCGGCGGACGTGATGGTAATGCCGCGCTCGGCCTCCTGCTCCATGAAGTCCATGGTCGCGGCGCCGTCGTGTACCTCGCCGATCTTGTAGGACTTGCCGGTGTAGTAGAGGATCCGCTCAGTCGTCGTCGTCTTCCCGGCATCGATGTGGGCCATGATGCCGAAATTGCGGTAGTCCTCGATGGCGAATTGGCGCGGCATGGGTGCCTCAGTGTTTCTCGTCTACCAGCGATAGTGCGAGAACGCGCGATTGGCGTCCGCCATCTTGTGCGTGTCCTCGCGCTTCTTGACCGCCGTGCCGCGATTGTTGGCCGCGTCCAGAAGCTCGGCCGAGAGGCGCTCCACCATCGTGTTCTCGTTCCGCGCGCGCGCCGCGGTGATGATCCAGCGGATGGCGAGCGCTTGACGGCGCTCGGGGCGAACCTCGACCGGGACCTGATAGGTCGCCCCGCCGACGCGCCGCGAGCGGACCTCGACGGCCGGCATCACGTTCTCCAGCGCCTGATGGAACATCGCCACCGGGTCCGACTTGCCCTTGGTCTCCATGCGCTCGAGCGCGCCGTAGACGATGCGCTCGGCGACCGACTTCTTGCCTTCCTTCATCACCGCGCTCATGAACTTGGTGATCACGAGATCGGAGTACTTCGGATCGGGATTGACCTCCCGCTTCTCGGCACTGTGACGGCGCGACATGGCGTCTTCCTGTTTCTCGCTTCGCTCGGCCCGCTCGAAAGCGGACCGCGACCTGGATTATCGCGTCCGGTCGCTATTTCGGACGCTTTGCTCCGTATTTGGACCGGCGCTGCTTGCGGTTCGCCACACCTTGGGTGTCGAGCACGCCGCGGATGATGTGATAGCGCACGCCCGGCAGATCCTTGACGCGCCCGCCGCGGATCAGCACCACCGAGTGCTCCTGCAGATTGTGGCCCTCACCTGGGATGTAGCCGATCACCTCGAAGCCGTTGGTCAGGCGGATCTTGGCGACCTTGCGCAGCGCCGAGTTCGGCTTTTTCGGCGTCGTTGTATAGACGCGCGTGCACACGCCGCGCTTCTGGGGGCAGGCCTCCATGTGGCGCGACTTCTCGCGGTAGATTTTCGGGACCCGGGGCTTCCGGATCAACTGCTGAATAGTCGGCATGCGCCCTAGTCCTTGCGACCTGATCTTGCCCTCATCTCCTGGCGCCGCTCCCAACAGAAGTGTGCGCCAAGCCGAACCTGCCGAGCTTCCGGGAGGCCGGGAGCCTGGCACGTAAAAACCAGAGGATCCTCCGGTCCGCCCTTGCGAACCGGCGATCATGGTCCGAGAATGTCCTCTGCTTTGGAACGGTAGCGTTTAGGCCGAAATGGCGCGCGGACGCGCAGAGAGGGCCTACCGCCTACCGTGAGAGTGGCGAACGTATATCCATTTGCAGAATCGTGGTCAACTCCCGCTCTTCCCCGGAGCCAAATTTTGTCCTCCCTACGCTCGCCGCACCGCGCCGGCGCAGCTCCTAGCGATCGGTCGCGGTTGAAATACGCGCAAAAGGGGCCGCGCAATCGGCGGCCCCTTTTCCTCGAGTGAAACAGGTTGAAAAGCTTCTCGACTACTCGGCGGCGCGGCGGCGGCGGCGCACGGGAGCCGCTCCCTCCACATCGGGTCCGGCCAGAGCCTTCTCGGCGTCGACCTTCGCCTTCTCCTTGTCGATCAGCTCGTCGCGCTTGGCGGCAACCTTGCGCAGGCGGCGCAGCATCCCGCCGGTGCCGGCCGGGATGAGGCGGCCGACGATCACGTTCTCCTTCAAGCCTTCGAGCGTGTCCGACTTGCCGATGACAGCGGCGTCCGTCAGCACGCGCGTCGTCTCCTGGAACGAGGCCGCGGAGATGAACGAGCGCGTCTGTAGAGAGGCCTTCGTGATGCCGAGCAGCACGGGGCTCGCGGCCGCAGGGCGCTTGCCGGCCTTCTCCGCCTTGGCATTCGTCTCGTCGAGCTCGATACGGTCGATTTGCTCACCCTTGATGAGGCCGGTCTCGCCCGGATCGGTGATTTCGACCTTCTGCAGCATTTGGCGCACGATGACCTCGATGTGCTTGTCATTGATGGTCACGCCCTGCAGACGGTAGACATCCTGGATCTCGTTGATGAGATAGTTGGCGAGCTCCTCGACGCCCTTGATCGCGAGGATGTCGTGGGGCGCAGGATTGCCATCGTAGATGAAGTCCCCGCGCTCGACGTGGTCGCCATGCTGGACGGCGAGGTTCTTGCCGCGCGGGATCAGGTACTCGACCGGCTCGACGCCGTCCTCGTCCGGCTTGATCGTGACGCGCTGCTTGTTCTTGTAGTCCTTGCCGAACTCGACTGTGCCCGACACCTCGGCGATGATCGCGTGGTCCTTCGGGCGTCGCGCCTCGAACAGCTCGGCCACCCGCGGCAAACCGCCGGTGATGTCGCCCGACTTCGCGGTCGCGAGCGGAATGCGCGCGAGGACGTCGCCCGCCTTCACCTCTTGGCCAGGCTCGACCGAGAGAATGGCATCCATCGAGAGGAGGTAGCGGGCATCGCCGCCGCGCTGGACGCGCACCGGCTTGCCCTTGCCGTCCTTGACGACGATCGCGGGCTTCAAGTCGGCGCCGCGGGGATTGGCCCGCCAGTCGACGATGACGCGGTTGGTCGTGCCCTTGACCTCGTCGGTCTGCTCGCGCACGGAAGCCCCTTCGATCAGGTCCTCGAAGTCCACCTTGCCGCCGACCTCGGTCAGGATCGGTCGGGTATAGGGGTCCCATTGCGCCAGCCTGGTGCCGCGCTTCACCTCGTCGCCCTCGTCGATATGGAGGCGGGCGCCGTACGGGACCTTCTGGGTCGCGAGCTCTTTGCCCGACTGGTCGACGATGACGATCGACATCGTGCGGCCCATGGCGACGAGACGCCCCTGGCTGTCCTTGACGATGGCGCGGTTCTTGAGCTTCACCTTGCCGTTGAAGTTGCTCTCGATGAACGACTGGTCGACGACATTCGCCGTGCCGCCGATATGGAACGTGCGCATCGTGAGCTGCGTGCCCGGCTCGCCGATCGACTGAGCGGCGATGACGCCCACGGCCTCGCCGATGTTGACCGGCGTTCCACGCGCGAGATCGCGCCCATAGCACTTGGCGCACACGCCCGTCTCGGTCTCGCAGGTCAATACCGACCGGATGCGCACCTCCTGGACCTGCGCTTTCTCGATCGCCTCGGCGTGGCGCTCCTCGATGAGCTCGCCGGCCTTGACGATGACGTTGGCGTGGCGACCCTTGGTGCCGGGCTCGACCACGTCCTCGGCCGCTGTGCGCCCCAGCACGCGCGCGGCGAGCGAGACGATCACCTGGCCCGCATCGACCACGGCCTGAACATTGATGCCCGCGTCGGTACCGCAATCCTCCTCGGAGATGATCGCGTCCTGCGCGACGTCCACGAGGCGGCGCGTCAGATAGCCCGAGTTGGCGGTCTTCAACGCCGTATCGGCGAGGCCCTTGCGGGCGCCGTGCGTCGAGTTGAAGTACTCGAGCACCGACAGTCCCTCCTTGAAGTTGGAGATGATCGGCGTCTCGATGATCTCGCCCGACGGCTTCGTCATGAGGCCGCGCATGCCGGCGAGCTGCTTCATTTGTGCCGGCGAGCCGCGTGCGCCCGAGTGGCTCATCATGTAGATCGAGTTGACCGGCTTCTCGCGTCCGCTCTTTTCTCTCTGCACGGCCGAGATGCGATCCATCATCTCCTTGGCGATCTGATCGGTGCACTTCGACCAGGCGTCGACGACCTTATTGTACTTCTCGAGCTGGGTGATGAGGCCATCGTTGTACTGCTGCTCGAATTCGCGCACCATGTCGGTCGTCTGAGCGACGATCTTGCCTTTTGAATCCGGGATCTGCATGTCGTCCTTGCCGAACGAGATGCCGGCCTTGAAGGCGTGGTGGAAGCCGAGTGCCATGATGCGGTCGCAGAAGATCACCGTCTCCTTCTGACCGCAGTTACGGTAGACGGCATCGATCATCCCCGAGATCGCCTTCTTCGTCAGCAGTTGGTTGACGAGCGCGAATTTGACGCCCGGCCGCTTGGGCAGCACCTCGCCGAGGATCATGCGTCCGGGAGTGGTCTCATGGATCTCCACGACCTCCTCGCCCTCCGGGCCAGTGGCGCGGAAGCGGCCCCTGATCTTGGCATGGAGCGTCACCGCGCCCGCCTCGAGCGCATGGCGCACCTCGGCGACCGAGCCTAGGAGCATGCCCTCCCCGGGCTCCTTCTCGCGCATGATCGACAAGTAGTAGAGCCCCAAGACGATGTCCTGGGAGGGCACGATGATCGGCGAGCCGTTGGCCGGGTGCAGGATGTTGTTTGTCGACATCATGAGCACGCGCGCCTCGAGCTGGGCTTCCAGCGACAGCGGCACATGCACGGCCATCTGATCGCCGTCGAAATCGGCATTGAAAGCCGCGCAGACGAGCGGGTGAAGCTGGATCGCCTTGCCCTCGATAAGCTGCGGCTCGAACGCCTGGATGCCGAGGCGATGCAAGGTCGGCGCGCGGTTGAGCAGAACCGGGTGCTCGCGAATGACCTCGTCGAGCACGTCCCAAACCTCGGGCTTCTCCTTCTCGACGAGCTTCTTGGCCTGCTTGACGGTCGCCGCCTGCCCGAGCGTCTGGAGCCGCGCATAGATGAACGGCTTGAACAGCTCGAGCGCCATCTTCTTCGGCAGCCCGCACTGATGCAGCTTGAGCTCGGGACCGACGACGATGACCGAGCGACCCGAGTAGTCGACGCGCTTGCCCAATAGGTTCTGGCGGAAGCGGCCCTGCTTGCCCTTCAGCATGTCGGCGAGCGACTTCAAAGGCCGCTTGTTGGCCCCGGTAATGACGCGGCCGCGCCGGCCGTTGTCGAACAGCGCATCGACCAACTCCTGCAGCATCCGCTTCTCGTTGCGGATGATGATGTCGGGCGCGCGCAGCTCCATGAGCCGCTTCAGGCGGTTGTTGCGGTTGATCACGCGCCGGTAGAGATCGTTCAGGTCCGACGTCGCGAAGCGGCCGCCGTCGAGGGGAACGAGCGGGCGCAGCTCGGGCGGGATAACGGGGACCACCGTCAAGATCATCCACTCCGGCTTGTTGCCGCTCTCGATGAAGCTCTCGATGACCTTGAGCCGCTTGCCGAGCTTCTTCGGCTTCAGGTCGGTCGTCGCCTCGGCGATCTCCTGGCGAAGCTCGTCGCGGATCTTCGGGAGATCCATGGCGATCAGCAGCTCGCGGATCGCCTCCGCGCCGATGCCCGCCGTGAAGCTGTCCGGCCCGTGCTCCTCGAGCGCCCGGTTGTACTCGTCCTCAGAGAGCAGCTGCTTCTCCTTGAACGGGGAGATGCCGGGCTCGGTGACGATGTAGTTCTCGAAATAGAGGACGCGCTCGAGGTCCTTCAAGCTCATGTCGAGCAGGAGGCCGATGCGCGAGGGCAGCGACTTCAGGAACCAGATATGGGCGACGGGGGCCGCGAGCTCGATGTGGCCCATGCGCTCGCGCCTGACCTTGGCGAGCGTCACCTCGACGCCGCACTTCTCGCAGATGAGGCCCTTGTACTTCATCCGCTTGTACTTGCCGCACAGGCACTCGTAGTCCTTGATCGGCCCGAAGATGCGCGCGCAGAAGAGGCCGTCGCGCTCGGGCTTGAACGTGCGGTAGTTGATGGTCTCGGGCTTCTTGATCTCGCCGAACGACCACGAGTGAATGTCGTCCGGGCTCGCAATCGAGATCTTGATCTGGTCGAACGTCGGCGCGGGCGCCTGAGTCTTGAAGATGTTCGTAATCTCGTTCATTCGCTCTCTCCTGGTGAGACGCAGGGGGGTGCGTCTCGAAAAATTTCTTCGTTCGTCCCCTCTCCCCGCACGCGGGGAGAGGGAGAAAATCCTACTCGGCGGCGGCCGGCGGCAGCCGCGGACGCTCGGGCGCGGCCTCGGGCTCCTGCTCGAGGACGGGCACATCGGTATTGAGGAGCTCGACATTGAGGCCGAGCGCGCGCATCTCCTTGACGAGCACGTTGAAGCTCTCGGGGACTCCCGCCTCGAACGTGTCGTCGCCTCTGACGATCGCCTCGTACACCTTCGTGCGCCCGGCGACGTCGTCCGACTTCACCGTCAGCATCTCCTGAAGCGTGTAGGCGGCGCCGTACGCCTCGAGCGCCCACACCTCCATTTCGCCGAAGCGCTGGCCGCCGAATTGCGCCTTACCGCCGAGCGGCTGCTGGGTCACGAGGCTGTAGGGGCCGATCGACCGGGCGTGGATCTTGTCGTCGACGAGATGGTGCAGCTTCAACAAGTACTTGTAGCCGACCGTCACCTTTCGATCGAACACCTCGCCCGTGCGCCCGTCGTGGAGCGTCACCTGTCCCGAGCTGTCGAACCCCGCAGCCTCGAGCATCTGGACGATGTCGGCTTCGCGCGCGCCGTCGAACACCGGCGTCGCGACCGGCACGCCGCCCTTCAGCTGATCGGCAACAGCCACGAGATCGGCGTCCTTCATGTTGGATTTGATCTCGTCCTTACCGTAGATCTTCTGCATCTGCTCCTTGAGCGCCTTGGCTTCCCCGCTCGCGTGGAACTGCTGGAGCGCTTCATCGATGATGCGTCCGAGCCCGCGGCAAGCCCAGCCGAGGTGGGTCTCGAGGATCTGGCCGACGTTCATGCGGCTCGGCACGCCGAGCGGATTCAAGACGACGTCGACGTGCGTGCCGTCGTCGAGGAACGGCATGTCCTCGACGGGCACGATCATCGACACGACGCCCTTGTTGCCGTGCCGGCCGGCCATCTTGTCGCCCGGCTGGATCTTGCGCTTCACGGCGACGAAGACCTTGACCATCTTCATGACGCCGGGCGGCAGCTCATCGCCGCGCTGGAGCTTGTCGACCTTGTCGACGAAGCGGCGCTCGAGGCTCTTCTTGGCTTCCTCGTACTGCTTGTTGATGGCCTCGACCTCTGCCTGCGCCTTCTCCTCCTTGAGGCCGATCTCCCACCACTGGCTGCGCGGGATGTCGGCAAGCACTGCCTCGTCGATGTTAGTCCCCTTGCGGGCGCCCTTCGGACCCTTGGAGACCTCCTTGCCGAGGAGCGTGTCCTTCAAGCGCGCGTAGACGTTGCGGTCGAGGATCTGCAGCTCGTCGTCGCGGTCCTTGGCGAGACGCTCGATCTCCTCGCGCTCGATCGCCATCGCGCGCTCGTCCTTCTCGACGCCGTGACGATTGAAGACGCGCACTTCGACGACGGTCCCGGTCACGCCCGGAGGGAGCCGGAGCGAGGTGTCGCGCACATCGGAGGCCTTCTCGCCGAAGATGGCGCGAAGCAGCTTCTCCTCTGGCGTCATCGGGCTCTCGCCCTTGGGCGTGATCTTGCCGACCAGGATGTCGCCGGGATTGACCTCGGCGCCGATGTAGACGATGCCCGCCTCGTCGAGGTTCTTCAAAGCCTCTTCCGAGACGTTCGGGATATCGCGCGTGATTTCCTCGGGGCCGAGCTTGGTGTCACGCGCCATCACCTCGAACTCCTCGATGTGGATCGAGGTGAAGATGTCGTCGAACACCACGCGCTCGGAGAGCAGGATACTATCCTCGAAGTTGTAGCCCATCCACGGCATGAACGCGACGAGCACGTTCTTGCCGAGCGCCAGATCGCCGAGGTCGGTCGAAGGGCCGTCGGCGATGATGTCGCCGGCTTCCACGCGGTCGCCGACGTTGATCAGCGGCCGCTGGTTGATGCAGGTGTTCTGGTTCGAGCGCTGGAACTTGCGCAGCCGGTAGATGTCGACGCCGGGCTTCGAGGCGTCCGTCTCCTCGGTGGCGCGCACGACGATGCGCGTCGCGTCGACCTGGTCGACGATGCCGGGCCGGCGCGCGGCGATCGCCGCGCCCGAATCGCGCGCGACGACCTCCTCCATGCCGGTGCCGACCAGGGGCGCCTCCGCCTTGATCAGCGGCACCGCCTGGCGCTGCATGTTCGAGCCCATGAGCGCGCGGTTGGCGTCGTCGTTCTCGAGGAACGGGATCAGCGCCGCGGCGACCGAGACGAGCTGCTTCGGCGACACGTCGATGTAATCGACCTTGTCGGCGGAGACGAGCATCACGTCGCCCTGATAGCGCACGGTGACGAGGTCCTCGGTGAGCTTGCCTTTCGCGTCGAGCGTGGCGTTGGCCTGGGCGACGTGGTGGCGCATCTCCTCCATGGCGGAGAGATAGACCACCTGGTCCGTCACCTTGCTGTCCTTCACCTTGCGATAGGGGCTCTCGATGAAGCCGTACTTGTTGACGCGCGCAAACGTCGCGAGCGAGTTGATGAGGCCGATATTGGGGCCTTCCGGCGTTTCGATCGGGCAGATGCGGCCGTAGTGCGTCGGGTGCACGTCGCGCACCTCGAAGCCGGCGCGCTCGCGCGTCAAGCCGCCCGGCCCCAGCGCCGAGAGACGCCGCTTGTGCGTGATCTCGGACAAGGGATTGGTCTGGTCCATGAACTGGCTGAGCTGGGAGGAGCCGAAGAACTCGCGCACCGCCGCCGCCGCCGGCTTGGCGTTGATCAAGTCCTGCGGCATCACGGTGTCGATCTCGACCGAGCTCATGCGCTCCTTGATGGCACGCTCCATGCGCAGAAGCCCGACGCGGTATTGGTTCTCCATGAGCTCGCCGACGGAGCGCACGCGGCGGTTGCCCAAGTGGTCGATGTCGTCGATCTCTCCCTTGCCGTCGCGCAGGTCGACGAGCGTCTTGATGACGGAGAGAATGTCCTCGCGCCGAAGCACCCGCATCGTGTCGGGGGCATCGAGCTCGAGACGCATGTTCATTTTGACGCGCCCGACCGCGGAAAGGTCGTAGCGCTCGCTGTCGAAGAACAGCGAGTGGAACAGGTTGGTCGCCGCCTCGATGGTCGGCGGCTCGCCGGGCCGCATGACCCGGTAGATGTCCATCAGCGCTTCCTGGCCGTTCGAGTTCTTGTCGATGGCAAGCGTGTTCCTGATGAACGGCCCGATATTGACGTGGTCGATGTCAAGGATGTGGAACTCCTTGACCTTTTGGTCCTTGAGCTCGGCCAGGAGCTTGGCGTCGAGCTCGGTGCCAGCCTCGGCATAGATCTGACCGTTCTCGAGGTTGACGATGTCCTCGGCGATGTAGCGTCCGGCGAGGTCGTCCGAGGAGACGAGCACCTCCTTCAGACCGCCTTCCGCCAGCTCGCGCGCCTTGCGGGCCGTGATCTTCTCGCCCGCCTTCGCCACGACATCGCCGCTGCGCGCATCCATGAGGTCGGCGAGCGGAGACATGCCGCGAATCTTCTCGGCGAGGAACGGCATCTTCCAGCCGCGCTTGCTCTCCTTGATGGCGATCTGCTTGTAGAAGGTCGACAGGATCTCCTCGTCGTCGAGGCCCAGCGCATAGAGCAGCGTCGTCACAGGCAGCTTGCGGCGCCGGTCGATGCGCACATAGACGATGTCCTTGGCGTCGAACTCGAAGTCGAGCCACGAGCCGCGGTAGGGAATGATGCGTGCGGCGAACAAGAGCTTGCCCGACGCATGCGTGCGGCCGCGGTCGTGATCGAAGAACACGCCAGGCGAACGATGCATCTGCGAGACGATGACGCGCTCGGTACCGTTGATCACGAAAGTGCCGTTCGACGTCATGAGGGGCATGTCGCCCATGTAGACGTCCTGCTCCTTCACGTCCTTGATCGACTTCGAGCCGGTCTCCTCGTTGACATCGAACACGATGAGACGCAGCTTCACTTTGAGCGGCGCCGAATAGGTCATGTCGCGCTGCATGCACTCGTCGACATCGTACTTCGGCGCCTCGAACTCGTAGCGCACGAACTCGAGCGTCGCGCGGCCCGAGAAGTCCGAGATCGGGAACACCGACTTGAATACCGCCTGCAGCCCGTGATCGTCGGGACGCCCGCCCGGCGGCTCCTTGACCATCAGGAAGTCGTCGTAGGAGCTCTTCTGCACCTCGATCAGGTTCGGCATCTCCGCGACCTCGCGGATCGACCCGAACTTCTTGCGAATACGCTTGCGGCCGTAGTTCGTCTCGCCCATGTCCGCTCCTCAATTCACCCGCAGTTCCCGCGCTGTCGGTCTCGTTCCGCGAGGACCGCCACGTCCCCGCTTCATCGCTCTCGCCTTGAAACGGCTCGCCGGAGGGTCCCTTCGGGAGTTGCAGAACCCCCTCGAGATCCTCCGGAGAACCGTATTCGGCAGTAGGCATCAGGCAGTAGGCAGTAGGGCGCCGGTGCTCTTCCGACTGCCCACTGCCTACTGCCCACAGCCTCACTTCACCTCGACGACCGCGCCTTGGTCCTCGAGCTGCTTCCTGAGCTTGGCCGCCTCGTCCTTCGAGACGCCCTCCTTGACCGCCTTGCCGCCGGCCTCGACCAGATCCTTGGCCTCCTTGAGGCCGAGACCCGTGATCGCGCGCACTTCCTTGATCACGTTGATCTTCTTGTCGCCGCCGGCCTTGAGGATGACGGTAAACTCGGTCTGCTCCTCGACGGGAGCGGCAGCGGCCCCCGCGCCAGGCATCATCATCATCGGCGCCGCCGCGGCGGCGGAGACGCCCCACTTTTCCTCGAGCAGCTTGGCGAGCTCGGCCGCCTCGAGGACCGTCAGCTTCGACAGGTCGTCGACGATCTTCGTCAAATCAGTCATGACTTACTTCCTTCCGGTTTGAACCTGTTTCGATGCGCGCGGCCCAAAGGCCGCGCCGAGTTTCGCATGTGCTCGTCTCAGGCGGCCTCGCTCTTCGACGCCTTCGCCTGGATGACGCGCGCGAGCTTGGCTCCCGGCTCCTTGACCGTGCGGGCGATCTTCGTCGCCGGCGCGTTGAGGAGGCCGATGAGCTTGCTCCTGAGCTCGTCCAGAGACGGCAGGTCGGCGAGCGCCTTGACCGCGCTCGCGTCGAGAACGGAGGCCCCCATCGCGCCGCCGAGGATCACGAGCTTGTCGTTCTCCTTGGCGTACTTGACGGCGACCTTGGCGGCGGCGATCGGATCCTTCGAATAGGCCAGAATGGTCGGCCCTTTCATAAGATCGGCGATGCCGACCGAAGCCGTGTCCCCGAGCGCGAGGCGCACCAGCTTGTTCTTGGCCACCTTGACGGTCCCGCCCGCCTCTTTGACGCGCTTGCGGAACTCTGCCGATTGGGCGGCCACCATGCCGGTGTTGTGGGCGACGACGATCACGCCCGTGTCCTTGAACACGTCGTGAAGCGCCGTCACGAGCGCCTTTTTTGCGGCTCTTTCCACCTCGTCACTCCTATTACGGGGCGCTGCAATGCCCCCCGCGGGTTGCACCTTGCCGCCATTGCGGTGAATGCCCGCTCCGGCGACGCTCGTCCTGTCCCGACCGCGCGCTTGCAAAAGCGGCACGGTGCCGACCCAGAAGGTTCAAACCGGCCCCTGCTTACGCTTGAGCCGTTTCGTCTCCCGTCTCATGCAGGCCCTCTCTCGAGGTTTAGGCTTGGAGCGGATCAGATCCGCGCCCAGCACCCGCAATCTTGGACAGGTCTCCCAGCCGTGCCGCTTCCCTTGAAAGCATCCCGGCCGGATCTTCAGTCCCCCACCTTTGCGAGGCGGAAGCCTGAACTCGTGTGCTCGGGCTCTGCCCGAGGAAACCTCAGCTGTGCGGCTGGGCCCCGATCACGGAGCCTGCGTCGATCTTGACGCCAGGTCCCATGGTCGAGCTCACCGACACTTTCTTGATGTACGTACCCTTGGAGCCCGCCGGTTTGGCCTTGGCCACCGCCTCGACGAACGCCTTGATGTTCTCGACCAGCGCCTTCTCCGTGAAGCTCGCCTTGCCGACGCCGGCGTGAACGATGCCGGCCTTCTCGACGCGAAACTCGACGGAGCCGCCCTTGGCGCCTTTGACGGCGGTGGCGACATCCATCGTCACCGTGCCGACGCGCGGATTGGGCATGAGGCCGCGGGGGCCGAGAACCTTACCCAAGCGGCCGACAAGACCCATCATGTCCGGAGTAGCGATGCACCGATCGAAGTTGATTTGGCCCTTCGACACGGTTTCGACAAGGTCCTCGGCCCCGACGACGTCGGCACCGGCGGCCTTCGCCTCCTCGGCCTTGGGCCCGCGCGCGAACACCGCGACGCGGGACGTGCGCCCCGACCCGTTCGGCAGATTGCACACGCCGCGCACCATCTGATCGGCATGCTTGGGGTCGACGCCGAGGTTCATGGCGACCTCGACCGTCTCGTCGAACTTCGCCTTCGCCCGCGCCTTGACGAGGGCCACCGCCTCGTCGATCGAGTAGGCCTTGGTGCGATCCAGGCCTTCGCGGACCGTCGCGTTGCGCTTGCCGCCGGCAATGCGGGCCGCCTTGATCACCTCGGGCGCCAGGTTCTTCTTCTCCGCCGATGCTGCTGGTTTTGCCATGGGCCTACTCCACCACCTTGAGGCCCATCGAGCGGGCCGAGCCCGCGATCGTGCGGCACGCCTGATCGAGATTGTCGGTGTTCAAGTCCTTCATCTTGAGCTTGGCGATGTCGCGGACCTGAGCCATCGTCACTTCCCCTGCCACGTCGCGCCCCGGCGTCTTCGAGCCCGACGTGACCTTGGCCGCCTTCTTCAGGAAGAAGGAGGCGGGCGGCGTGCGCATCTCGAAGGTGAACGAGCGGTCGGAGAACACCGTGATCTTCACCGGGATCGGCGTTCCCTGCTCCATGTCCTTGGTCTTCGCGTTGAAGGTCTTGCAGAACTCCATGATGTTGACGCCGCGCTGGCCGAGCGCGGGCCCGATCGGCGGGGACGGATTGGCCGCCCCAGCCGGCACCTGCAGATTTATGTAGCCGTCGATCTTCTTCGCCATAGTTTCCCCTTACGCTTACGGGAGGCTCATGCTTCCCAGGGTTAGCGGTCAGCGGGCCTCTGTGGAGAGGCCCTCCCGCACGAGATCCGCGAAAACGCCGGATTTTCCGGCTCCTTCGCGGCGTAATCGGCGCACGCGCCGAAATCGATGTGTTCAAATCACTAGGCTGGCACCTTCTCCACTTGGCCGAACTCGAGCTCAACCGGCGTCTTGCGGCCGAAGATCGACACTCCAACCTTGAGCCGCGATCTCTCGCCGTCGACCTCCTCCACCTCGCCTTGGAATGAGGCGAAGGGCCCGTCGACCACCTTCACCTGCTCGCCTACCTCGTAGATGATGGAGGGCTTCGGCCGCTCCACCCCCTCGCGCACCTGGTTCAGGATGCGCGCGGCCTCGTCGTCGGAGATGGCGATCGGCTTGTTATCCGCACCGAGGAAGCCTGTCACCTTCGGTGTGTTCTTAATGAGGACGAAAGCGGCGTCCGTCATCTCCATGTTGACCAGCACGTAGCCGGGCAAGAACTTGCGCTCGGCCTGGACCTTGCGGCCGCGTTTGACCTCGACGACCTCCTCGGTCGGCACCACGACGTCCCCGAACAGGGTGTCGAGACCCGCGGCCTTCGCGCGCTCCTTGATGGCATCCGCCACCTTGCGCTCGAAGTTCGTGTAGGCGTGAACGATGTACCAGCGCTTGGCCATGTCTTCAGTTGTCTTTCTCAGCGCCTTGCCGTGAAGGCCCATCGAATTCTGCACACTTTCGCAGGGCCGGAGCGGTCTACTGCCCGAGCCTCAGGATCATCTTGATGAGCCAGCCGAGCACCTGGTCGGCGACGAGGAAGAACAGGGAAGCCAGAGACACCATGACCAGCACCATGAGCGTGGTGATCCACACTTCTTTCCACGTGGGCCAAGTGACCTTGCTGACCTCCTGGCGGACCTCCTGGATGAATTCGAACGGATTGAACCTGGCCATCAAAACGACTTCCCGGGCGCCATGCGACATTTCGACGCACCCCCTCTTTCCTTGGGGATAGGCCGTTGCCAAGCCGATCCCGGCGCCCTCACCGGACCTGCTCCAAACTGATGGCAGGGGTGGAGGGTCTCGAACCCCCAGCCTTCGGTTTTGGAGACCGACGCTCTGCCAATTGAGCTACACCCCTGTTGCACACAGAAATGTGCGCAAACCTTACTCGGGGGCGGCATCCTTAGCCGATGTTCGCACGTTTGTCACTTGTCTGTGGCGGCGCGGCCTCAAGGCGCTTTTTCGACTACGACGGCGGTCCCGTAAGCGAGCACCTCGGTGACGGCGGCGGCGATTTCGTTGGCGTCGTAGCGCATGGCGAGGACCGCGTTCGCGCCCATGGCCTCGGCATGCTGGATCAGAAGATCGAAAGCCTCCTGGCGCGTCTGCTCGGCGAGCTTGGTGTAGACCGAGATGTTGCCGCCGAAGAGGATCTGGATCGCGGCGCCGATGTTGCCGACGATCGAGCGCGAGCGCACGGTGAGACCACGCACCATGCCGAGATGGCGCACGACTTTGTAGCCCGGCAGGTCGTTGGTCGTGACGACGATCATCGCTCGCTCCCCGCGCGGCAGTAGGCAGTAGGCAGGTCGATTTCCGCTTCTGCTGCCTACTGCCTTACTTGCGACTGCCCCTACTCGTCGGCGCCGTGCCTACTCAAAGTTCAGACGTATTCCCCTACTCGACAATCTTGGTGACCACACCGGCGCCGACGGTGCGGCCGCCCTCGCGGATGGCGAAGCGCACCTTCTCCTCCATGGCGATCGGCGAGACGAGCTCGACGTCCATCGCCACGTTGTCGCCCGGCATCACCATCTCCGTGCCCTGCGGCAGCGTCACCACCCCCGTCACGTCGGTGGTGCGGAAGTAGAACTGCGGCCGGTAGTTGGTGAAGAACGGCGTGTGGCGACCGCCCTCCTCCTTGGTCAGGATGTAGGCTTCTGCCTTGAACTTCTTGTGCGGCTTGACCGACCCGGGCTTGGCCAGCACCTGGCCGCGCTCGACCGCGTCCTTGTCGATGCCGCGCAGCAAGCAGCCGACGTTGTCGCCCGCCTCGCCCGCGTCGAGGAGCTTGCGGAACATCTCGACGCCGGTGACCACCGACTTCTGCGTGTCCTTCAAGCCGACGATCTCCACTTCCTCGCCGACCTTGATCAAGCCGCGCTCGATGCGTCCCGTCACAACGGTGCCGCGGCCCGAGATCGAGAACACGTCCTCGATCGGCATCAGGAACGGCTGGTCCTTCGGGCGCTCGGGCAGCGGAATATACGTGTCGAGGGCCTCGTAGAGCTTGAGGATGGCTTCATCCGCAAGCGGGCCCTTCTCCCCGGCCAAAGCCTTGATGGCGGCGCCCCGGATCACCGGCACGTCGTCGCCCGGGAACTGGTACTTGGAGAGAAGCTCGCGCACCTCCATCTCGACCAGATCCAAGAGCTCGGCGTCGTCGACCACGTCGCACTTGTTGAGGAACACGACGATGTAGGGCACGCCGACCTGGCGGGCGAGCAGGATGTGCTCGCGCGTCTGCGGCATCGGACCGTCGACCGCCGACACGACGAGGATGGCGCCATCCATCTGCGCGGCGCCGGTGATCATGTTCTTCACGTAGTCGGCGTGGCCGGGACAGTCGACGTGGGCGTAATGCCGGTTCGGCGTCGCGTACTCGACGTGGGAGGTGGCGATGGTCAGGATCTTCGTCGGGTCGCGCCGGCCCTGGCTCTCGGAGGCCTTCGCCACCTGGTCGTAGGAGATCGCCGTCGTCGTCCAGCCCTTGTCGTGCGACACCTTCGTCAGCGCCGCCGTCAGCGTCGTCTTGCCGTGGTCGACGTGGCCGATCGTGCCTACGTTGCAGTGCGGCTTGTTGCGCTCGAATTTCGCCTTGGCCATGTCGGTCTACCCTGTACTCGATACGCTCTACGCCCTTTGCCCATGCGCTGCACCGGCGGAGGAGGCAAGTTGAGGGGGCCAGAGATAGTGGGGGTGTGGAAAAGCTGCAAGGGGCGCTAGGTGGGAATACGCAAATCGGACATCAAGGGAGGTTTGCCGTCAGTGCTCTCGTTCGGTAGATCGCTACCGGATACCCGCTGTTCCCGCGTCAGTGGCTCCGCGAGACTGACGATCCGTTGGCACTGGACGGTGAGTTCTAGGATCGCAACATCAGCCCCGCTTCGGCGAGGCGTTGCTTTGGGAATCAGAGGACCTCAGAAGTGCTTCTTCGCGAATGCCCGCCCTGAGCCTGACTTGAGGTATCGCTCGAATTGAACTGCCTTCGCGGGGTCGGCAAATCCAATCGAGACCGCCAACTTCCAGGGCCGAGACTTGCTCGTGTGGATCGACGTGCCGCTATTGTGCTCTTCAAGACGCCGTGCGGGGTCGTTCGAGATGCCAATGTAGTAGCGCGATCCGTCCGCTTCACTCTGGAGCACATATACGAAGGTCATGATGCTACAAAGGGCATGATGCGGTCCGCCTTCGCTAAAGCTACGGCGGGACATCCGCCTCCGGGGTTGCGCGCGGCGCGTCTCCTGATGAGCGACCGATCCCGCCGAAGCCTTGGCGGAGGCGGATGGAGCGGGTGAAGGGAATCGAACCCTCGTATTCAGCTTGGAAGGCTGCTGCTCTACCATTGAGCTACACCCGCATTGCGCAAGGAAATGAGAGGGTTGGCCGGCCCATTCAACGGTGCCGATGCCATCGCCTCCGCGCCAGGTCTGATAGCCGCTTTCGCCAGCCGTGAAAAGAGCGTTGCTCAGAGGCGGCGAGACCGCTTGGCGCCGGGCGGGACGGTCGGCGCCGGCCAGGAACCGCATGATCACGTCGCGCAGCTCCTCGACGCTGTCGGCGTGGAAGTCCGTGATCAACGCGCGGGTCTGGACCGGGCTGTAGCCGTAGGAGACGAGAACCGCCGGAATCCTGGCCGCGATCCCCGCGCTGCTGTCGGCGCCGGTGTCGCCGACCATGAGCGCTCGCTCGCGGTCTCCGCCGGCGAGCGCGATGGTCTCGAGCAGAACGCGAGGGTCCGGCTTCATCGGCCGATCGCCGCGCTGCCCGACGATGGCGTCGAACAGGCGGGCGATATCCAGCCGCTCGAGGATGTCGACCGCGATCTCCTCGATCTTGTTGGTGCAGACCGCGGTATGCGCGCCCGCGCCCCTGATCCCATCGAGCAGCGCCCCTATGCCGGGATAGACCTGCGAATGGCGCACGGGAGATCGCCGGTAGGCCGCGACGAAGCGCTGATGCGCCTTGGCTGCCTCCTCCGCCGGAAGGCTGAGGCGCTTCGCGACGAGGGCTCGCCAGAAGAAGGTGCTCAATCCGTCGCCCATCATCGCCGCCGCCTCGCCGGGGCTGGTAACCCCGCAACCGTAGCGCGCAAGCACGGAGTCGAGCGCCGCGGCGATATCCGCGACCGTATCGACGAGCGTTCCGTCGAGGTCGAAGACGATCGTGGGCACGAGAGGCGCGAGAGGTGTCTTCATCGATGGCTCGCCGGAACGTGCGACGCGGGCTTCCTCCATGTGTGACGATCGAGGACGCGGACCGGTTCCAATTGGAGCAACCGGCCCTCGGCGAGGCTGTCAGGGTTGTAGGGAGCCCCTCAGCGCTTCTTCGGAAGGTAGAGATCCGTCAGCGTGCCTTCGAAGGCCTCCGCCGCCATGCCGATCGTCTCCGAAAGCGTCGGGTGGGGGTGAATGGTATGGCCGATGTCGGCCGCGTCGGCTCCCATCTCGATGGCAAGCGCCGCTTCCGCGATGAGATCGCCCGCATTGGGTCCGACGATGCCGGCGCCCAGGATGCGATGGCTCTCCTCGTCGAACAGGATCTTGGTAACTCCATCGTCGCGGCCGAGCGAGAGAGAGCGCCCGGACGCCGCCCACGGAAAAACGCCCTTGCCGTAGGCGGCACCGCTCGCCTTGAGCTCGGTTTCCGTCGGGCCGGCCCACGCGACCTCGGGATCGGTGTAGGCGACCGAGGGAATGACGCGGGCGTCGAAGGCGCTTTTCTGGCCCGCCGCGACCTCGGCCGCGACCTTTCCCTCGTGCGTCGCCTTGTGGGCCAGCATCGGCTGGCCGACGACGTCGCCGATGGCGAAGATATGCGCGACGTTGGTCCGCATCTGCCGGTCGACGCGAATGAAGCCCTGCTCGTCGACGGCAATGCCGGCCTTCTCCGCCGCGATCAGCTTGCCGTTGGGCTTGCGCCCGACCGCGACGAGGATCTTGTCGTAAGGTATCGCGTTGCCGGAGCCGCGCCGCCCTCGAAGTGGGCGACGAGCCCCGCCTTCGTCGCGTCGACCTTCGTCACCTTCGTCTTGAGATAGATGTTCTCGTAGCGCTTCTCGATGCGTTTCATGAGCGGGGCGACGATATCGCGGTCGGCGCCCGGGATGATCTGGTCCAAGAGCTCGACCACCGTCACTTTCGAGCCGAGTGCGTAGTAGACGGTCGCCATCTCGAGGCCGATGATCCCGCCGCCGATGACGAGCAGGCGCTTCGGGATGTCGGCGAGATCGAGCGCGCCCGTGCTGTCGATGACGCGCGGGTCGTCGTGGGGAATGAACGGCAGCGTCACCGGCTCGGACCCGGCGGCGATGATCGCGGCATCGAACGAGATGCGCTTCACCGTTCCGTCCGCCGCCGCGACCTCGATCTCGTGCGGGCCGGCAAAGCGGCCGACGCCGGTCGACGACCGTGACCTTGCGCTGCTTGGCGAGGCCCGACAGCCCACCGACGAGCTTCTTCACCACGCCGTCCTTCCAGGCTTTGAGATTGCCGAGATCGATCGCCGGGGCGCCGAAGCCGAGACCGTGGGCGGCAAACTCACGCGCCTCCTCGATCACCTTGGCGGCGTGAAGCAGCGCCTTCGACGGGATGCAGCCGACGTTGAGGCAGACGCCGCCGAGCATCGGCCAGCGCTCGACGAGGATGACGGATTTGCCGAGGTCGGCGGCGCGGAAGGCGGCCGTATAGCCGCCCGGCCCGGCGCCGAGCACGACAACGTCGGCGTGTAAGTCGGCTTTCGAGGCCGGCTTGGGAGCCGGAGCGGTCGTGGCGGCTTTTGGCGGCGGAGCGGCAGGCTCATGCTTCGCCTCGCCGACCGCGAGCGTCAGCACGAGGCTGCCCTCGCTCACCTTGTCGCCGACCTTGACGTGGAGCCTCTCGACGGTCCCACCCTCGGGCGAGGGCACCTCCATCGTCGCCTTGTCGCTCTCGAGGGTCAGCAGCGGATCCTCGCGCTTGACCGCGTCGCCCGGCCTGACCAGTAGCTCGATGACCGGCACGTCCTTGAAGTCGCCGATGTCGGGAATGCGGACTTCGACCGAGCTCATGAGGCGGCTCCCTTTCGCCGGGCGTCAGAGGACGAGCTGGCGGACATCCGCCAGGACGTCGGCCAGGCGGCGGGTGAAGCGTGCCGCCGATGCGCCGTCGATCACGCGGTGATCGTAGGAAAGAGAGAGCGGCAGCATGAGGCGCGGCTGGAACTCTTTGCCGTCCCAAACGGGGCGCATCGCCGCGCGGACGACGCCGAGGATCGCGACCTCGGGCGCGTTGACGATGGGGGTGAAGCTGGTGCCGCCGATGCCGCCGAGGCTCGAGATCGAGAACGTCGCGCCCTGAATGTCGGCGGGCGCGATTTGGCCCTCGCGCATTCGTTTCGAGACCGCGCCGAGCTCCTGGCTGAGCTCGAGGATGCCCTTGCGGTCCACGTCGCGGATGACGGGCACGACGAGACCGTCGGGCGTGTCGACGGCAACGCCCAGATGGTAATAGCGCTTCAGAATGAGCGCGTCCTTCTCGGGCGAGAGCGACGCGTTGAACTCGGGGAACTCCTTGAGCGCGACGACGGCGGCCTTCATGAGGAAGGCCAGCATCGTCACCCGGTAGCCTTTCTCCTTGGCGGCGCCGTCGAGCATTTTGCGGTAGGCCTCGAGGTCGGTGATGTCGGCCTCGTCGGTGTGTGTCACGTGCGGAATGTTGAGCCACGCGCGGTGCAGGTGGGGGCCCGAGAGCCTTCGGAGCCGCGAGAGGGCCTTCGTTTCAATTGGTCCGAACTTGGCGAAGTCCTGGGCGGGGATGGGCGGAATCCCCGCGCCCGCCGCCGCCTGGGCCGCCCCGCCGCTCAAGGCGCGCTTTACGTCCTCCTTGGTGATGCGGCCCTTGTCGCCCGTTCCCGCAATGCGCGTCAGATCGATATCGAGCTCGCGCGCGAGCCGGCGCACGGACGGGCTCGCATGAACGCCGCCGAAGTCCGCGGGCGGCGGCAGTCCGCCTGCTTTCGACGCCGGGGGCGGCGGAACGGCGGGGGCGGCACGAGCGGCAGGGGCCGCATCGGGCGGCGGTGTCGACGGCTTAGGTGCGGAAGCGGGAGCGCGCTCGGGCGCCGGTCCCGCGCCGACCGCCTCGAGCCGTACGATGGGGCTCCCTTCACTCACCTTGTCGCCGATTCTGACCAAAACCTCGGCGACGCGCCCGGCGGCCGGAGCCGGAACTTCCATCGTCGCCTTGTCGGATTCGAGCGAGAGCAAGGGATCGTCGCTCTTCACGACGTCGCCGGGCTTCACGAACAGCTCGACCATCGGCACGTCCTTGAAGTCGCCGATATCCGGGATTTTCACGTCGATGAGGGACATGGGGCTATGGTCCTTGAATCAGACGCGAACGGGGTCGGGCTTGGCGGGATCTATGCCGTACATCTTTATCGCCTCGGAGGCCTTGCTCGACGGGATCTTGTTCTCTTCCGCGAGCGACTTGAGGGCCGCTACCGCAACGTAGTGCCGATCGACCTCGAAGTGCGACCGCAGCTTGCGCCGGTAGTCCGAGCGGCCGAAGCCGTCCGTCCCGAGCACGCGATAGCGGCCGGGAACGAAGGGGGCGATCTGGCCGGCAAATAGCTTCATGTAGTCCGTCGAGGCGATGAACGGCCCGTCGCCGCGCTCGGAGAGGAGGCGCGTGACGTAGGGGACGCGCGACGGCTCCTCCGGGTGCAGCATGTTCCAGCGGTCGACGGCAAGCGCTTCGCGGCGCAGCTCGGTAAAGCTCGTCACGCTCCAGACGTCGGCGTTCACCCCGAAATCGCGCGCCAGCAGCTCGGCGCCGGCGATCACTTCACGAAGGATCGCACCCGAGCCCATGAGCTGCACCTTGTGCCCTTTGCCTTTCTCCGCGGGCTTCAAGAGATACATGCCCTTGACGATGCCCTCCTCGGCGCCTTCGGGCATGGCGGGGTGCTCGTAGTTCTCGTTCATTGTCGTGAGATAATAGAAGATGTCCTCCTGCTCGGTGAGCATGCGCCTCAAGCCGTCGTGGACGATGACGGCGAGCTCGTAGGCATAGGTCGGATCGTAGGACAGGCAATTGGGGATGGTCGCCGAGATGAGATGGCTGTGGCCATCCTCGTGCTGAAGCCCCTCCCCGTTCAGCGTCGTGCGCCCCGACGTGCCACCGATCAGGAAACCGCGGGCCCGCATGTCGCCGGCCGCCCACGCGAGATCGCCGACGCGCTGGAAGCCGAACATCGAATAGAAGATGTAGAAGGGGATCATCGGCACGTTCGACGTCGAGTAGCTCGTCGCCGCGGCGATCCACGACGACATGGCGCCCGCCTCGTTGATGCCCTCCTGCAGGACCTGCCCGGTCTTGTCCTCCTTGTAGAACATGAGCTGGTCGGCATCCTCGGGGCGGTAGAGCTGACCGACCTGGGAGAAGATGCCGTAGTGGCGGAACATCGCCTCCATGCCGAACGTCCGGCTTTCGTCGGGGACGATGGGCACGACGTGGCGTCCGACGGTCTTGTCCCGAAGCAGGATATTGAGCAGGCGCACGAACGCCATCGTCGTCGAGATCTCGCGATTGCCGCTGGCCTTGAGGAGCGGCTCGAAGGCCGTAAGCGGGGGGATGGCGAGCTTCTCGTCGGAGACGCGCCGGCGCGCCGGCAGCGGGCCGCCGAGAGCGCGCCGCCGCTCCCTCAAGTAGGCCATCTCCGGGGAGTCGTCGGCGAAGCGGATGAGCGGCAGCGATTTGATGTCCTCGTCGCGCACCGGCACATGAAAGCGGTCGCGGAAACCCCTCAACGCCTCCTCGCCCATCTTCTTTTGCTGGTGGCTGATCATCTGGCCTTCGCCGGCCTTGCCCATCCCAAACCCCTTCACCGTCTTGACGAGGAGAACGGTCGGCTGGCCCTTGCATTCGACGGCCGCCTTGTAGCCGGCATAGACCTTGGCGCAGTCGTGGCCGCCGCGCGTCAGGCTCCAGATCTTCTCGTCCGACCAGTCGGCGACGAGGGCCGCGGTTTCGGGGTAGCGGCCGAAGAACTTCTCGCGGATGTAGGCGCCGTCCTTCGACTTGAAGTCCTGGTACTCGCCGTCGACGCACTCCTCCATGAGCTGGCGCAGCTTGCCCGACGTGTCGTTGGCCAGCAGCTCGTCCCAAGTGTGACCCCCAGATGACCTTGATGACGTTCCAGCCGGCGCCGCGGAAGTTGCCTTCGAGCTCCTGGATGATCTTGCCGTTGCCGCGCACGGGGCCGTCGAGGCGCTGCAGGTTGCAGTTGACGACGAAGATGAGGTTGTCGAGCTTCTCGCGCCCGGCGAGCGAGATGGCGCCGAGGCTTTCGGGCTCGTCCATCTCGCCGTCGCCGCAGAACACCCAAACGTGGCGGGCTTCGACGTGTCGGCGAGCCCTCGGCAGTGGAGGTATTTCAGGAAGCGCGCCTGGTAGATCCCCATGATCGGCCCGAGCCCCATGGACACGGTCGGGAACTGCCAGAAGTCCGGCATCAGCCAGGGATGGGGATAGGACGACAGCCCCTTGCCGTCGACCTCCTGGCGGAAGTGCAAGAGCTGCTCTTCCGTGAGACGGCCCTCGAGGAAAGCGCGGGCGTAGATGCCGGGCGAGGAGTGCCCCTGCACGATAGATGAGGTCGCCGCCGTGGCGCTCGTTGGCCGCGTGCCAGAAGTGCATGAAGCCGATGTCGTAGAGCGTCGCCGACGACTGAAAGCTCGCGATGTGCCCGCCGAGCTCCGCGCTCTCCTTGTTGGCCTTGAGCACGATCATGGCCGCATTCCAGCGAATCGCCGAGCGAATGCGGTGTTCGAGCTCCCGGTCGCCGGGTTGCTCCGGCTGCTCCGAGGGGGGGATGGTGTTTATGTAGGCCGTGTTGGCGGCGAACGGCAGCTGGGCACCGCTTCTCCGCGCGGTCGCAACTACGCTGTCGAGCAGCTCGCTGGCCCGGCCCGGTCCCTCGAAGGCGATGACCGACGCGATCGCGTCGTTCCATTCCTGAGCTTCTGGGTCCTGTTCAAGCTCGGTCTGCATGGACGTCTCTCTCCTCTGGGGATGTCTTGTTACGCACCCTCATTCCTGAGCTTGTCCAAGGATGAGGGGTAGGCTTGTGGCGCCCTTCCGGCCTCATGGCTCGACAGGCTCACCATGAGGGAATGAAACGTAGTCTAGCGCTGCTGTGTCTCGAAGCTCGGGTGAATCCACACGGGAACTTGCTCGGGCGGCAGCGGCAGCGCGGCCGCGGATCGCGTCGGCCAGCTTCTCGGCCATCATGATGGTCGGCACGTTCAAGTTGCCGCTCACGACATCGGGCATGATCGAGGCATCGACGACGCGCAATCCTTCGACTCCGTGCACGCGCCCGCTGCCATCGACGACAGCCATGTCGTCGGTGCCCATGCGGCACGTGCACGAGGGATGATAGGCGCTCTCCGCCTTCTCGCGGACGAAGGCGTCGATGTCGGCGTCGCTCTCGGCTGACGGCCCAGGCGCAAGCTCGTCGCCGCGGAAGGGATCGAACGCCTTCTGGCGCATGATCTCGCGCGTGAGCTTGACGCCGGCGCGCATCTCGCGGCGATCCTGCTCGGTCTGCATGTAGTTGAAGAGCACGCGAGGGTGCTCGCGGGGATCGGCCGACTTGAGCTTGACGAAGCCGCGGCTGGTCGGGCGCATCGGTCCGATGTGCGCCTGATAGCCGTGGCCGCTGGCGGGCGACGACCCGTCGTAGCTCACGGCCATCGGCAGGAAGTGGTACTGCAGGTCGGGGTGGAGCACGCCCGGCTCGCTGCGGATGAAGCCGCCGGCCTCGAAATGGTTCGTCGCGCCGAGGCCCTTGCCGGTCAGGATCCATTCGACGCCGATCTTCAACTTGGCGAGCGGGTTCGTCGCGCCGTAGAGCGTGATCGGCTGCTTGCAGGCGTACTGCACGTAGGCCTCGATGTGGTCCTGCAGGTTCTCGCCGACGCCCGGAAGGTGCTGGACGACGCGGAATGCCGAGCGCCTTGAGCTCGTCGGCGTTGCCGATGCCCGACAGCAGCAGCGTCTGCGGCGAGTTGATCGCGCCGCCGCTGAGGATCACCTCGCGCCGCGCCCGCGCGGTGGCGACGCGGCCGCCCTTCATGTACTCGACGCCGACCGCGCGGCGGCCCTCGAACACGATGCGGGTGACGAGCGCGCGCGTGCTCACCTCGACGCTGCCGCGCTGCTGCGCCGGACGCAGGTGCGCGCGCGCCGCGCTCCAGCGCCAGCCCTTGTAGGTCGTCATGTCCATCCAGCCGAGGCCTTCCTGCTGGTAGCCGTTCATGTCCTCGGTCACGGGATAGCCGGCCTTGCCGACCGGCCTCGATGAAGGCGCGATAGAGCGGGTTCTTGCTCGTTCCGGTGGTCACGAACAGCGGGCCGGAGCTGCCGCGGTAGGCGTCGCCGCCCTTGAGGCGCGTCTCGGATTTCTTGAAGTAGGGCAGGCAGTGGAAATAGGACCAGTTCTCGAGGCCCTGCTTCCTCGCCCAGGCGTCGTAGTCGAGGGCGTGGCCGCGGATGTAGACCATGCCGTTGATCGACGACGAGCCGCCGATGACACGGCCCCGCGGGCAATGCATGCGCCGATCGTCCATGAACGGCTCGGGCTCCGTCTCGTAGTGCCAATTGTACTTGGTGCCGGCCAGCGGATAGGCGAACGCCGAGGGCATGTGAATGAAGATGCTCAGGTCCTGCGGCCCGGCCTCGAGGGTCAGCACCTTGACCCCGTCGTCCTCGGTCAGGCGGTTGGCAAGCACGCATCCCGCGGACCCGGCCCCGACGATGATATAGTCGTAATCCTGAAAAGCACTCATGGCTTAGCGACCGAGCGGCGCGACGTCCGGCGCCGCACAAGTTGGATGCGTATTGCGCAGTTCATTCGTACGGGCACTGGACGGGACCGAGCTCGACGAACACGCTCTTCAATTGTGTATAGTGCTCGATCGCCGCCTGCCCGTTCTCGTGGCCGAGGCCCAATTCCTTCATGCCGCCGAACGGCATCTCGATCGGCGTGACGTTGTAGTTGTTGATCCAGCACATGCCGGCCTCGAGCCGGTGCGCGACCCGATGTCCCCGCGCGAGATCGCGCGTGAAGACTCCGGCCGCGAGACCGAACCTCGTCGCATTTGCGCGCCGTATCACCTCGTCCTCGTCCGCAAAGCTCAAAACCGACATGACGGGCCCGAAGATCTCCTCGCGCACGATTTTCATCTCGTCCGTGCAGCCGGAGAATATCGCCGGCACCATGAAGTTTCCCCGGTCGAGCGGGGCCTCCGTGATCCGCTGACCGCCGTGGACGAGCGTTGCCCCTTCGGCCTTGCCGGCCTCGACGTAGGAGAGCACGCGCTCCATGTGGACGCGCGAGATGAGCGCGCCGACCTGGGTATCCGGGGCGAGCGGGCTACCGACGCGGAGCTTCTTCGTGCGGCGCACGAGCAGATCGAGGAACTGGTCGTGAATATCGCGGTGCACGTAGACGCGCGTGCAGTTGGTGCAGATTTCGCCCTGCGTGTAGAAATTGCCGAGCATGGCCGCCGATACGGCCTGGTGCAGGTCGGCGTCCGCGAAGACCAGCAGCGCCGACTTGCCGCCAAGCTCCATCGTCGCGCGCTTCACTGATGCGGCGGCCGCGGCCAGGACCTTCTTGCCTGTGCCGATCGATCCAGTCAGCGATACTTTTGCGATGCGTTTGTCGCTTGCCAGCAGCGAGCCGGTCCGACCGTCCCCGTGTATGACGTTGAATGCGCCGTCGGGAAGGCCGGCTTCGGTGTAGATTTCGGCAAGCTTGGCCGCCGTCGTCGGCGTCATCTCCGATGTCTTGAAGATCATGGCGTTGCCGCAAGCAAGCGCGGGCGCCGACTTCCAGCACGCGATCTGGATCGGATAGTTCCACGCGCCGATGCCGGCGCACACGCCGAGCGGCTCGCGGCGCGTGTAGACGAAGGCATTGTTGAGCGCGATCTGCTCGCCGCGCAGGGAGCCCGCGACGCCCGCGAAATACTCGATGCAGTCGGCCCCGCTCGCGACGTCCACCGCCTCGGCCTCCTGGATCGGCTTGCCGGTGTCGCGGACCTCGAGCTCGGCCAGCTCGCGATTGCGGGCGCGGAGCATGTGGGCTGCTTTCCCGAGCACGCGTCCGCGCTCGGCGCCCGACAGCGCCGACCAGCGCGCAAACCCGCGTTGCGCCGAGGTGATGGCGCTCTCGACCTCGGCTTCGAGAGCGATCTCGACGCGCGAGATCACCTCGCCGGTCGCGGGATTGACGTTGTCGAAGACGGGTGCGCCGGCGACGCCGGCGTAGCGGCCATCAATATAGCTCGGAAGTCTATGCATGGCGGCACAACGGTCCGGGGACGTCTCGGCGGTGGCTCTGCATGCCCAGCCGATCCCAACCGCATCCCGTTGTGCGAAGGAGTCGCGAGGCCAACCGAGCATGCCAGCCCGAGTGCCATTGAAACCTTTGGCGGCAGGGAGGCGCGTTCAGAAACGACGCAAAGGACGCCTGCCGCGACAGTTGCCGCGTAATGCCGTCTTCTCGGACAAGCTGGGCAATGACGTCATGATAGTCGATCTGCCCGAAGGATGGCGTGCGCTCCGATGTATCCGTGCCGCGGTTAGGCGCTGAGGCAGGCTCGTACTTTAGGTCAAAAGGGCCGAATCCGTGCGCAAGCGGAGGATTGTGCGTTGCAGCGGGCGAGCGGGATAGTGCCTGGGCTGCTTCTTAGGAATTCAGCGCGCACGAAAAGGAAGAACAGCAGTCCGTGTACAGCTTGTTCGATGACGGATGCATTAGAGCAACTGATGGTCGCTCCTGGCAACATAATATGCAGATGCGCACAATTTCGCGCCGTTTAGGGGCAGCGGGAGGAGCGACTGAACAAAATTTGGGCGCTCTGAGCTCGCCGTGTCGCGCATATGTACGAGTGACCTGAGTTGCGCCGTGGCCGGCGAGCGCCCGCTTGGAGCCAGCGACCTCAATTGCCACGGGATGCTCGAGGGGGACGGGCGTCGGGATTAATACTATCGAAGGATGGGCACGGAGCTGACCTTGGAATTATTCTCATATACGATAACCAGGGTCGGGCTTTTGCGATGGCCCTCGATCTTGCCTGAGGGCTCTATCGGTCCCGACGACGAGACTGAGCCCATCAGAGCCGGCCCGCGCCGGATGGCATTCCGGCAAGGGGACGCGGGCTAGCGACGGATGAGCGGGCTCGCGACTAGAACCAGGGACCTGCCGCACGTGCCTAAAGCGCCCGCAGAGTTGGAAACGGCCTGCAGAATCGGATTCCTCACGCTCGACGAGTTCACGATGATCGCGTTCGCCAGCGCGATCGAGGTGCTGCGCATGGCCAACCATCTGAGCGGAAAGGACTATTATTCCTGGTCGGTCATCACGATGGACGGCGCGCCCGTCCCCTCGAGCAATGGGCTCACCGTGCATCGAGCGACGACCTACGAGGAGGCGGGCCCCTTCGACATGGTGTTCGTTTGCGGGGGGACCAACGTCGAGAAGTACGTCGACGACCGCGTTCTCGCCCTGCTCCGCCGCTTGGCGCGCAACGGCGTGGTGCTCGGCGGGCTGTGCACGGGGACCTATGCGCTCGTCAAATCCGGCCTCTTGGACGGCTACAGATGCACGATCCACTGGGAGAACATGGCGAGCCTTCGCGAAAGCCATCGGCGCGTCAACTTCCTCGAGGAGCTCTTCGTCATCGACCGCGACCGCATCACGTGCACCGGCGGAATTGCCCCCATCGACATGATGCTGGCGCTCGTGCGGTCGCGCTTCGGCAAGACGCTGGTGGGCGAGATCTCGGACCAGTTCATCCTCGAGCGCGTGCGCGACAGCGATGATCGCCAGCACATCCCGCTTGCGGCGCGCATCGGGTTCAACCACCGCGCGCTGGTCGAGGTCGCGGCCCTGATGGAGGCCAACTTCGAGGAGCCGCTGTCGGCCGTCGAGCTGGCGAAGCTGGCGGGCCTTTCGCTGCGCCAGGTGCAGCGCATGTTCCAGCAGAGCCTCGACACGACGCCGACCAAGTACTACCTGCGGCTCCGCCTGCGCCGGGCCCGCGAGCTGCTTCTTCAATCGCGAATGTCGATTACCGAGATCGCCGTCTCCTGCGGCTTCCAGTCGACGTGCCACTTCAGCAAGTCCTATCGCGCGCTCTACGGCCGCACGCCCCGGAGCGAGCGCCAGCCCGTCGCCCGGGCGGAGCGCGGCGCCTCGTTCCGCCGCCGGAGCGCCAAGCCGCTCCGCCCGAGCCGAGCCCGTCGCTCCCACCATGCCCCGCCTGCGCAAGCCGGCCGGCCGCGTGAAGGCCGTCGCTACCTTGACTCGCAGGCCCAGGCGCGTTGCCGCCAGATCATGTCGTAATTGGTAAATCGGTTGGATTTTCCGATTGCTAGGTGCATCATTGGCTATCTGCGAGTAAGCTGTGAGGCCTCGCAGGTGGTCAATGGGAGACAAACGCCCCCGGCCCGATTGGTCCGGCCGGGCGCCGAAACAGAAGAGCAGACGTTCCTCCACACGATCCAACACAGGGAGTTGTCATGAAACGCGTACTGATATCGGCCGCACTTGCCTTCGGCCTCATCACCAGCGCTGCCCAGGCAGAAGACGCGACCTGCAAGAAAGTTCGCTTCGCCGACGTCGGCTGGACCGACATTCAGGTGACGACGGGAGCGACACAGGTGATCCTCGAAGCGTTGGGCTACGAGCCCGAGGTCAAGACGCTCGCGGTCCCGGTGACCTACGCCTCGCTGAAGAACAAGGACATCGACGTGTTCCTCGGCAACTGGATGCCGTCGCATGACGGCCGACATCAAGCCCTACACTCGAGGACAAGTCGGTCGAGACGATCGGCGACCAATCTGGACGATGCCGGCTACGGCCTCGTCGTGCCGCAATACGTGGCCGACGCCGGGGTGAAGAGCCTCACGGATCTCGGCGCCCACAAGGATAAGTTCGGCGGCAAGATCTACGGCATCGAGGCAGGCAACGACGGCAACCGCATCATCAGCACGATGATCGCCAAGCCCGAGAACAATCTCGCCGGCTTCGAACTGGTCGAAAGCTCGGAGGCCGGGCATGCTGACCCAGGCCGAGAAGGCCATGAAGAAGAACGAGTGGATCGTGTTCCTCGGCTGGACGCCCGCATCCGGTCATGGGCGAGATGAAGATCGCCTATCTCGACGGCATGGGAGATTCCGGCTTCGGCGCCGCGACGGTCTTCACCAACGTGCGCGCGGGCTATCTCGCCGAGTGCCCGAACGTCGGCAAGCTCCTCACGAACCTCAAGTTCAACCTGGCCATGGAAGGCGCGATGATGGCGCCGGTGCTCAAGGACGGCGCCGACCCGAAGGCCACCGCGCTGGCCTGGCTCAAGGCCAATCCGGACGCGGTGAAGCCGTGGCTCGCCGGCGTCACGACCTTCGACGGCAAGGATGGGCTGGCGGCCGTGCAGGCTGCTCTCAAGTAATCTCGTCGCTCTGACGAGCCGCCCCAAGAGGGCAGACGGCCGCGCCTCGCGCGACCGCTCTGCCCGGGCCGGCACCTCGCCCCCGGGGAGGGAACGATGGATCCGATTTCGAAGTTCCTGACCGACTGGAAGATTCCGGTCGGCCAGTGGGGCAAGGCCTTCATCGACTTCATCATCACGTATTTTCAATGGTTCTTCGACGCCCTCTCGGCCGTCCTCGAGTGGTCCGTCGAAGGCAGCTCGTATCTGCTTCTGCAGGTGCCGCCGCTCCTCCTCGCGGCGGTCCTCGCCGGGCTCGCCTACTGGCTGCAGCGCTCCAAATGGCTCGCGCTCGGCGTCTTCATCGGCCTCCTCTTCATCCTCAACCAGGGGCTTTGGAAGGAGACGGTCCAGACGCTGGTGCTGGTCGTCGCGGCGACGGCCCTCTCGATGGCGATCGGCGTGCCGCTCGGCATCTGGGCGGCGCACAAGCCGAACGTCTGGCGCATCACGCAGCCGGTCCTCGACCTGATGCAGACGATGCCGACCTTCGTCTACCTCATTCCCATTCTCATTCTGTTCGGGCTCGGCGCCGCGCCCGGCGCTCATCGTCACCATCATCTTCGCCATGCCGGCCCCGGTGCGCATGACCTATCTCGGCATCACCTCGATCCCCAAGCCCATGATCGAGGCCGGCGAAAGCTTCGGCGCCACCAAGCGGCAGCTGCTCTGGAAGGTCGAGCTGCCGGCGGCGCTTCCCTCGATCATGGCCGGGCTCACCCAGTGCATCATGCTGTCGCTGTCGATGGTGGTGTTCGCAACGCTGATCGGCGCGCCGAGCCTCGGCAACCCGGTCAACAAGGCGCTCGCCAACCGCAACATTCCGCTCGGCATCGAGGCGGGCCTGGCCATCGTCATTCTGGCCATCATCCTCGACCGCGCCCTTGCCGTAGAAGTGGGAGTAAAGAAATGAGCGTCGCGGTCGATTTCAAGAACGTCGACATCATCTTCGGGAAGGACATCCCGGCGCGCTCTCAGATGGTCGATGCCGGCGCCAATCGCGCCGACATCCTGGCCAAGACCGGCTCGGTGCTCGGCGCCGCGGACGCCAACTCTCACCGTCAACGAGGGCGAGATCTCGGTGCTGATGGGACTTTCGGGCTCCGGCAAGTCGACGGTGCTCCGCGCCGTCAACGGCCTCAACAAGGTGGCGCGCGGCCAAGTGCTGGTGAAGGACGGCGACCGCATGGTCGACGTCGCCTCGTGCGATCGCCAACACGCTGCGCCATATCCGCCAGAAGCAGGTCGCCATGGTGTTTCAGCAGTTCGCGCTGCTGCCGTGGCGGACGGTGCGCGAGAATGTCGGCTTCGGCCTCGAGCTTGCCGGCGTTCCGGAGCCCGAGCTCAAGGAGCGCGTCGACCGGCAATTGAAGCTCGTCGGCCTCGACACCTGGGCCAACAAGTACGTGCACGAGCTCTCGGGCGGCATGCAGCAGCGCGTCGGGCTCGCCCGCGCCTTTGCCACCGATGCGCCGATCCTGCTCATGGACGAGCCGTTCTCGGCGCTCGATCCGCTGATCCGCACCAAGCTGCAGGACGAGCTCCTGCAGCTGCAGAAGTCGATCAAGAAGACCATCATCTTCGTCAGCCACGATCTCGAGGAGGCGCTCAAGATCGGCAACCGCATCACGATCATGGAAAGCGGACGCATCGTGCAGTCGGGCCCGCCGGAGGACATCGTGCTGAGGCCCGCCGACGACTATGTCCGGGACTTCATCGCCAACGTGAACCCGCTCTCGGTGCTCACCGCCTGGAACGTGATGCGCGAGCGTGCACGATCTCGAGCGCACGGACGACGGCTGGATCTGGCTCGACCGGCGCAAGACCACGCGCTTCAAGGTCGACGGTACGGGCAATGTCGAGGCTGCCGAGTGCAACGGCATGAAGGCCGAGTGGGTTTCTTGCAGCGACGTCGAGAAGCCTGTGCCGGAGGGCTCCACTCCGGTCTATTGGGCAAGGCCCGGCACCACGCTCAAGACGGTGATCCTCGCCATGCACAACTCCGGCATGGCGCCGGTCGCGCTGTTCGACGACAACGATCGCTTCGTCGGCTCCATCGGCGTGCGCAACGTGCTGCAGGCGATTCTGCGGCGCGGTGGGTAGAGAACCGCAACCCCTTGCCTCAGTGCGCCACGCTCTTCGAGAAGAGATTGATGACCACGACGCCGCCGACGATCATCGCCATGCCGAGCACGGCGGGAACGTCGAGGCTTTCCCCATAGCGAATGGCCCCAATGATTGCGATGAGGGCTATGCCGCACGCCGACCACACCGCATAGACGATCCCCAGCGGCAGTTTGTTCAGCGTGAGCGTCATCAGGTAGAACGAGACGCCGTAGCCCAAGACGACGATGAGCGAAGGCACGAGCCGCGTGAAGGATTCGGAAGCCTTCAGTGCCGTCGTCGCCGCCACCTCGAAAAGGACCGCTACATAAAGGTACACCCACGCCATAAGTCGTCTCCGGTGTCAGGGGCCAGGGCGTTGGCCGCGACGGCGCCTCTCGAGCGTTCGCTCTATTTCTCGAGCACGACGTCGGATAGCGGCTTGCTGCAGCAAATCAGGATCATGCCGGCATCGATCTCCCGCTGCCTGATGCCCCCGCCATGGTTCATGACGACATCGCCCGACAGCTTCTTCGTCTTGCAGGTCCCGCAGAGCCCCTTGCTGCACGAGAACGGCAGACGCATGCCCACGGCCCGCGCCGCATCGAGAATGAACTGGTCCGGGCCGGCAGTCGATGACGCGCCCGAGCCGCGTGAACTCGATCTTGAAGCCTTGGGCGGGTGCCTCGGCAGGCGGTGGCTTGCGTGGCGGCGCCTTCGGCGGCGGGAGCATGCCGCTCGAACGAGAAGCTCTCCTCGTGATAGTGGGCCATGTCGAAGCCGGACGTCCTTCAGCATGGCGCGCACGGCCGCCATGTAGGGCTCCGGGCCACAGCAGAAGATCTCGCGCTGCGCGAAGTCCGGCGCGATCGATTTCAGAAGCGTAAGCGACAGATAGCCCGTCGGCGCGCCCCAGTCGCGCTCGTCGCCCGCCTGCTCGCACACAAACGCGGTGCGGAAGCGGCCCATGCCGTTCGCCATCGCGGCGAGCTCGCGCCGGAAGATGATGTCGCGCGGCGTGCGCGCGCTGTGGACGAAGACGATGTCCCCGTCCTCGCCGAGATCGTAGTGCGCGCGCGACATCGACATGAGCGGCGTCACGCCCGAGCCGCCGGAGAGAAATAGATATTTCGCCGCCGGGCGCAGCGTGCAGCTGAAGTCTCCCGCCGGCCCCAGCGCCTTGATCTCCCTCCCCGGCTTCAGGTTGTCGTGCAGCCAGTTCGACACCTTGCCGCCGGGCACGCGCTTCACCGTGATCGAGATCGTATCCGGACGCGTCGGGGTCGACGACAAGGTGTAGCAGCGATTGATGGATTGGCCGTCGATCTCGAGCTCGAGCGTGATGAATTGCCCGGGACGATAGCGGAAGAGATTGGGCGTGCGCGTGCGGAAGAGGAAGCTCTTCACGTCGTGCGTCTCGGGGCGGACGTGACAGCAGACGAGGACCTCGTCGCCGTCCGCGTCCCATTTCGCCGGCACGGCGTCCCAGAGGTGGGGCCCGAGCCGGCTCTCGCCGCCCTTGTCGCTCATGAGTCCTCAGCCGCTCGCCGCGAGCGAGCTCACCGTTGCGCCGGCACCGAGACCCGTCTCGGCGCGAAGCCGCTTGAAGTACCAGGACATGAACTTCTCGACGAGCTCCTCGGTGTAGGGCGAATAGGGACCCGGCTGATAGGCCGGGCTCAGCGTGCCCTGGTACGTGCGCTCGACGAGGGCGCCGTCCTGCTTGTTGGTCGCGTGCCAGACGAGGCTAAGCTCCTTGGGGTCGTAGTCGCGGCCCTCGACGGCATCCTTGTGCACGAGCCACTTCGTGCGCAAGAGCGTGTGCTCAGGATCGATCGGGAGCACGCTGAACGTCACGATGTGATCGCTCATGAAGTGATGCCAGGAGTTGGGCTGTGTCCAGAACGAAAGCCCGCCCAGATTGCGCTGCTGCAGGTCGCCGAGCAGCTTCTGGCAGGCGACCTTGCTGTTCATGGTCTGCGATTCACCGGCCTTGTCGAGCGGGAGGCGCTCGGTGCGGTAGGCGGTGACGCGCGAATCGAGGAATTCGCGCTCGACGGAGGGCAGGCCGCAACTCTCCCAGCGCGCATGCTCCGACTTGATGAGGTCCTTGAACGCCTGCACCTCGCTGGCGTTCTCCGGAGACGGCTGATAGCCGAACCCGAACTCGTAGAGCGAGACCGTGAGCTCGGGATGATTGGCCTTGCAGTGATAGCACTCACGATTGTTCTCCATCGTGAGCTTCCAGTTGCCGTTCTCGATCAGGTCCTCCTCGAATGCGACCTTGCAGTCGACTGATGCGATGCGGGAGCGATGTAGGGCTCCATCTCGCGGCGCATGTCCTCGATGTCGGCCGGCGGCTGGTCCGCGAGGCAGATAAAGAGCAGGCCGGCGACGTTGGCGACGTGGACCTTCTTCAGGCTGTACTGGCTGCGGTCGAAATCGTTCCCCATGTGCTCGGTGAAGATGAGCTTGCCCGTGAGGTCGTACGTCCACTGGTGATAGGGGCAGACGATATTGCCGACGCTACCCTTGGGGCCGTCGCAGAGCCGCGCGCCGCGATGGCGGCAGACGTTGTGGAAGGCGCGGATCGACATGTCGTCGTCGCGCACGACGACGACGGAGCCGCGCCCCATCGGCACCGTGAAATAGTCGCCGGGCTCGGGAATATCCGGCTCGACGCCGGCATAGATCCAATGGCGGCCGAAGATGGCGTCCACGTCGAGATCGAAGATCTCCCGGCTCTGGTAGAACGGAGCCTCGAGCGTGTGTCCCGGCTTGCGCCGCAGGATCATCGTGCGCAGTTCGTTTGATATCTGCATCATGTCCTCCGTGATCGGAAGTCATTAGAAATCGACGAGGCGATGTTCCCTCAAGTAGTTGAGCATGACTTGTGCTTTATCGACGGAAGTCCCCTCAAAAGCGACAACGCCGCCCTTCGCCTCGGTGACGACGGCCGATTGCATGCGGGCGTGTGCAGACCGCTTTTCCTCGGCTTTGAGACGGACGGGCCGGCGCGAGGCAGTCTCCACCGTCCAGGCCGATGCGCCAGCATTGGCGCCGGCTTGCGGCGCATCCGTCGCCGAGGAGGCGGCAACGATGCGGCCGTCGGTGCGGCGCGCGTACGCGTACTGAAGTCTGACTTGGGTCAGAGGGTGCACGGCCAGCACGGCCGGCAAGGGCACGGCGACACCGCGACGGCTGCCTTTGGGCAGGAACTGACGCACGCGCGCCTCTCTCCCCTCGATCTCGATGTCGAGCACGTTGGCGACCACGGGACGGCCGAGCGCTTTCGCGAGCGCGTAGGGAAATAGTCCGCTTCCCGCCCCGCATTCGGCCCGGCTGCCGGTGAGAACGAGGTCGACGTCCTTCATCAGGCCGGCAAGCACCTTGACGGTATAGTGGCCATTTGCTGTTGCAACAGTCTCTATTGTGTCTGCCCCGAGCGCCAGGTAGTCCTGCAGCGCCGGCTCGTCGGGCGAGCCTGCATGGAGAACCCTGAGCGCATCGCTCGCAATTTTTCGCCCGAGCGACATCGCGAGGGCGTCGCCGCGGCAGGCCCGCGGCACACCCGTAAGCGGATGGCGTCCCGCGGACAGCAACACGGCGACCTTGAACTTCGGCGTGGTCATGGGGCAACCGGAGTTTCGCGTTGAGCGCGGGCCTGCGCGATCCTTACCAGCAGCGCCTGCATCACCTCCTCGGCATCGCCGATCACCGACAGGTCCGCGCGCCCGATGATCGGCGCGCCGGAGTCCCGGTTCACGGCGATGACGTGCTGGCAATCCTTGATGCCCTGCAGATGCTGAACGGCGCCGGAAATGCCGACCGCGATGTAACCCCGCGCAGCGACCGTCTTGCCCGTGGCGCCGATCTGCTTGTCGCGTGTGAAGCGACCGTCGTCGACTGCGACGCGGCTCGCGCCGACGGCTGCTCCCAGCGTCCGCGCCAGCGCCTCGAGCGTCGGGACATTGCGCACGCCGTTGCCGCCCGACACGATGAGATCGGCTTCCTCGAGCGCAATTTGCGAGGGGTCGGGCCGCTCGAGCCCGAGGTCGCGGCAGACGCCGCTCTCCTCGGAGACTATCGGCAGCGCGGCCGGATCGGCGCGCTCGCCCGCGCCGACGAAGGGCAGATTGGCGTCGACCGCGCCCGCCGCGAGCAGGACGAAGCGCGGCAACGGGGCTCGCGCAAGCTGCGCCCCGCCAGACCACGGCGCACATACATGGCCGGCGTCGATCTCGACCACGTGCGTCGCCGCAGGGTCATGGTGCTCAGCGATGAGCCGCCGGCCGAGGTCCCCGTCGCACTCGGGCTTGTCGGCGAGGAAAATGTGGCGGGCGTTATAGGCCCTGATCAGCGCGGCGACCACCGCGACCTCGCGCTCGGGCTGGAAGCGGGCGGCTTCGAGATCGGGAAGCACGACGACGGCATCGGCGCCGAGCGCGGCGGCGTCGTCCTCGAAGTCGCCGAGGACCACCGTAATGACGCCTGTGCTCGGACCGGCCAGGATGGCGGCCGCTGCGATCGCCTGGCGCGCGTGCGCGTCGAGCCTGCCGCGGTCGGAATGGGCGACGGCCATGACCCACGCCTTTGCATCTTCACGGAGCCGACGCGGCTTCGCCTTGCCGGCCGGCGCATGGCCTGAAACGGGATCGGTCAACGTGCCGAGGCCAACCTGGCCCAGCACGATGCGCCTCAAGCCTTGCGGCGTTATGACAATGGGACGCCGGGGATCGACGCGCCGGATCTCGCTCATGGCCGCTCTCCCAGCGCTCCCGCCACCAGCTCGGCAATGTCGAGGACCTCGGGCCGCTCTCCGACGACGCCCTCGAGCATGGCCGTGCATTGCGGGCAGGCGACGGCCACGACCTCGGCGCCGGCTCTGCGTGCGTCCTCGATGCGGATGTCCGGAATCCGCTGCTTGCCCGGGATGTCGGTCAGCGGCGCGCCTCCGCCACCGCCGCAGCACCGGCCTCTCAATCCCGAGCGCTCCATCTCGCTGACCTCGAGTCCAAGCTTGCGAGGAGATCGCGGGGAGCGTCGAGTCTCGCCGTTGTAGCGCGCGAGGTAGCACGGGTCGTGATAGGTGACGCGCCGGCGCTCGGGCGAGGCCCTAAGCACGAGGCGCCCTTTGTCGACGAGAGAGGCCAGGAACGTCGTGTGATGGAGCACGGTGTAGTTGCCGCCCAAGGCTCGGTATTCGTTCTTCAGGCTGTGCAGGACATGGGGGTCCGGGGTCACGATGCGCCGGAAGGGGATCGAGTCCAGCGTCTCGATGTTGCGCCGGGCGAGGGTCTGGAAGGTCGCCTCGTCGCCGAGGCGGCGCGCGGTGTCGCCGGTATCGCGCTCGAGATCGCCGAGGACGGCGAAATCCACCTTCGCGGCCTTGAGCGCCTTGATCAGCGCCCGCAGCGTGCGCTGATAGCGCATCTCGAACGCGCCTTCCCCGGCGATGAAGAGCACGTCGACCGGCACGCCGGGCTCGGCCGTCTTGACGTCGAGATCGACCGCCCAGTTGTAGCGGGCCCGGTTGGCGAAGCCGCCCTGAGTTTCGGTCTCGCGCAGGTTAGCGAGCGTCTCCGCGGCCTTGCCCGGCGCGTCCCCGTGCACGAGGTTCAAGCTCCGGCGCATGCCGACGATGGCGTCCACGTGCTCGATCAGCATCGGACACTCTTCGACGCACGCCCGGCACGTGGTGCACGACCACAAAGTCTCGGACTCGATCAGTCTCGGCACGATCGGCTGCCCAGGCGAGCCCGAATGCGATCCAATGGCAATGCCGGGATAGGGGCTGCCGGCGTACTCGGCGTCGCTATCCCCGCTCAGCCCGGCGACGAGATCCTGGATGAGCTTTTTCGGATTGAGCGGCTGGCCGGCGGCGAAGGCCGGGCACGCAAGCTCGCACTTCCCGCACTGCACGCAGGCATCGAAGCCGAGGAGCTGGTTCCAGCGGAAATCGGCGGGCTTGGCGACTCCGAACTCGCGCTCGTCGAGATCAAGGGGCTTGAGCGCCGTCGAGCGCACGCCGGCGAACCGCTCGGGCCGAGGATGGAAGGCGAGGTGCAAGAGCCCCGCGACGGCATGCTTCATCGGACCGCCGAGGCCGATGCCGAGCGCGAGCTCCGCCGATCCCACGAGCAGAAGAATGAGCGCGATTGCCGCAATCCCGGCCGACAGAATTGCCGGCGGCAGCGCGACCACGAGCGCGAGGCCCACTGCAAAAGCCGCGAGCGTGTAGGGGAGCCGGTCCCACGCCCCCCGCGACAGACGGGCAAGCGGCTCGCGCCGGCGCAGCCAGACGAATACGACGCCCGCGAGCATGACGAGCGGCCGCGAGCGAGGATCGCGAGATCGAGGCTCGGCCAGTAAAGCGCGAGCCCATAGTTGACGGCGACGAGGGCGAGGGCCGCGATGGCGCCGCCCGCCGTCGCGATATGGGTGTAGGCGATGTAGGGATCGCGCGCGACCACGTGGTGCAGATCGACGAAGTAGCGCTTCGGGATCGCGAAGAGCCCGCTCCACGCCACCTCGGCTCGCTGGCCCGCCTGCCAAAGCCGCGCCCGGCGCCAGAGCCCCACGGCAAGCGTCGCCGTCGCCAGCCAGAACAGTAGCGTGACGGACGCGGCGACGCTCATGCTCAGAAATCCTTGCAGAGGCGCAGCGAGTCGTAGATCGCGGCGTGGATATTGTGCATCGACACGCAATCGCCGACGCGGAACAGGAGGAAGCGGCCGTCGCCCGTCGTCTCTGCGAGCGCGGGCTGGGGCTTGGCGGCAAAGAGCGTCTCGAGATCGGTCTGGCCGCGATTGAGCGAGCGCTCCTTGAGCTTCCAGTAGAGCTCGACATTGGGCGTGATGCCGTTCTCGATCACCACCTGATCGACGGCGCGCTCCTCCTGCTCCTCGGTGTACTCGTTGCGCAGCACGGCAATCTTCTTGTTGCCCTCGGCATAGACACGGTCGAGCCAGAAGTTGGGCGTGGGAATGATGCCCTGGCTGTAGAGACGGCGATAGAAGATGGGAAACGTCGTGCCGCCGACGTCGTCGGCGACCTTCACGTCGGGCGTGACCATCTCGACCTTGGCTGCCGCGGCTCGCCAGAAAATCCGCCGTGCCGAAGCCCGCATGCGTGCTAATGCCGTCATAGACGAGAACGTACTCGGCCGGAGCGACCTTCTCCGAAAGGATGTCCCAGGCGCTGACCGCGAGGCCCTCCTTGACGCCCCACGCCGGCACCTGGTCCGTGTGGCTGCGCCCGCCGGTGGCAAGCACGACGATGTCGGGCTGCTCGGCGAGGACCATCTCGTCGGTCGCCTCGACGCCGAGGCGGCGATCGACGCCGAGCCGCTTCGTCTCGAGATCGAACCAGCGGATGATGCCGGACATCTGCTCGCGCTGCGGCGCCTTGGCGGCAAGGTTGACCTGGCCGCCGACCGCCTCGTTGCGCTCGAACAGCACCACGTCATGCCCACGAGACCGCGATACGCGTGCCGCCTCGAGCCCGGCCGGGCCGGCGCCTACGACGACGACGCGGCGCTTCGCGCCCTTCGTCGGCGTGATGACGTGGGGCATGGTCGCCTCGCGCGAGGTCGCGGGGTTCTGCACGCAAAGCAAGTCCTGGCCCGAGATACATGCGGTCGATGCAGTAGTTGGCGCCGACGCACTGTTTGATCTGGTCCTCGCGTCCCTCGCGCATCTTGAGCATCATGTGCGGATCGGCGATCTGCGCGCGCGTCATGCCGCACATGTCGACCATGCCGTTGGCGAGGATGCGCTCGGCCTGCGTGATGTCGCGAATGCCCTGGGCGTGCAGCACGGGAACCTTGGACACCGCTCTTGATGCCGGCGGCGAGATGCACGAAGGGCTCCGGCGGCAGCGCCATCGGCGGCATGCAGTTGGCGAGCCTGTTGTGGGTGTCGGCGCCCGAGCCGATGACGCTGATGAAATCGATGAGCCCGGTCTCCGACATCGCCTGCGCGATCTCTTTTGCAACCTCGTGGTCGATACCATTGTCGTTGAACTCGTCCGCGCACATTCTGAGGCCGACGCAGAAGTCTCGCCCAACGGCCTCGCGCACGGCGGTCCAGCACCTCGATGCCGAAGCGCATCCGGTTCTCGAGCGATCCGCCGTACTCGTCGGTGCGCAGGTTCGTCTCCGGCGACCAAAACTGATCGATCAATTGCTGATGGGCGGCCGAGATCTCGACGCCGTCCATGCCCGACGTCTGCACCCGCTTCACGGCCACGGCGAAGTCGCGCACGATGCGGCGGATGTCCTCGATCTCCATGGCCTTGGAGTTGCCGCGATGCACCGGCTCGCGTACGCCCGACGGCGACACGAGGTGCGGCCAGGGATCGCCCCAATAGGCCGAGCGCCGGCCCATGTGGGTCGCCTGGATCATGATCTTCATGCCGTGGCGATGGCAGGCCGCGGCGAGACGCGCCGAGCGGCTCGATCACGAGATCGGTCGTGAGGTTGACCGGCCGCCACGCGCCCTGCGGGATGTCGATCGACACCGGGCTCGAGCCGCCGCAGATGGCCATGCCGAGCCCGCCCTTGGCCTTCTCCTCGTAATAGCGGATGTAGCGGTCGCCCGGCAGTCCGCCGGCCTCCGCATAAACCTCGGCATGCGCCGTCGAGTAGATGCGGTTGGGCAGCGCCAGCTGATTGAGCTTGATGGGCGAGAACACATGAGGGTAGCGCATCGCCTTGCTCTCACTCGACCTTGCTGCTTACGTCTGCAGAGTCGGCACTGCGAACGAGGCAGTGCGCGTGGCCCTCGGCGCTGACAGTGTTGCTCTTGACAGGAGCTGGCGCAGTCGCCGCCTGCTGCACCCGGTCACCCAATCCATCGCTCCCGCGAACCAGCCCGCGAACATGTAGCAGACCTTGCCTGGCGCCTTCGGACCGGCAAGCACGAAGGCAGAGTGGTCGACGCCGGATGCTGGGCCTCGCCAGCCTGCGGCATCGGCGCAGACGAAGCTGAACAGCCCCCAGCCGCGCTGCGACAGGCGCTAGAAGGTAGCGCTCGAAAACGGCGGATGCCGGCGAGGCCGTGCGTCTTGGCTTCCATTCTCGCACCAGAAGTGCGGGCCGAAGCGTAACCGGCGTCGGTAGACGATGCTCGGCAGTAGCGCTCGCGGCCCGAGCGCCTGCTCGACGGCGAGATGGTTATTCATGAAGAAATGCCGCGGCACGTAGAGCATAGGCAGGCCGTCGGTTCTCCATACGCCCGTCGTCTCGTCGACCTCTATCGGCACTTGCGGCTTCATCTCGGCTTCCGCTCAGCGCTGCCCCAGACATCCTTGAAGACGCGCAGCCAATTGCCGCCGATGACCTTGCGGACGCGCGCTTCGCGTCCAGCCCGGCGCGCATGCATCGCGGCGGTGAGGTTCGGCAACTCGCCGAGCGTGCGGATGTCCTTCGGGATTGACGCACTGGGCCCGAACTCGGTGAGCCGGCGATGGCGGCCCTTGTCGCGCGTGATCCAGTCGAAGAAGTTCTGCTCGTAGCCCTGCGTGAAGTCGGTGCCGATGCCGACGCAGTCCTCGCCCAGCGATGTTGATGACGTAGTCGATCGCCTCGACGTAGTCGTCGACCGTCGCATCGACGCCGCGCTTGAGGAACGGCGGGAACATCGTGACGCCGACGAAGCCGCCGTGGCTCGGCGATGAAGCGCAGCTGCTCGTCGCTCTTGTTGCGCGGGTGCTCCTTCAGGCCCGACGGAAGGCAGTGCGAGTAGCAGACGGGCTTCTTCGAGGCGACGATCGCCTGCTTCGACGTCTCCGCTCCGACATGAGAGAGGTCGATCATGATCCCGACTCGGTTCATCTCGGCGACGACCTCGTGGCCGAAGCCGGAAGCCCGCCATCGCGCTCGTAGCAGCCGGTGCCAATGAGGTTCTGGGTGTTGTAGCAGAGCTGGACCATGCGAACGCCCATGTCGGCGAACGCCTCGATGGTGCCGAGGTGGTCCTCGAAGGCGTGGGCGTTCTGAAAGCCGAGGATGATGCCGGTCTTGCCGTTGCGCTTGGCGTGCTTCGATGTCGGCGGTCGATGCGCACCAAGGTGCAGCAGATCGCCGTTGTCGCGGATCATGCCGCTTCATGTCGGCGATATTGGCGACCGTGTCCTTGAAACCTTCCCAGACCGAGACGGTGCAGTTGGCCGCCGTCAAGCCCGCCTTGCGCATGTCCTCGAACACCGAGCGGTCCCATTTGGAAATGATGAGGCCGTCGATAACGATGCTGGTCTCGTGCAGATGCACCCGTTGTCATCGAGGCCGTCGTGCACGGCTCCACGCTCGTCGAAACGACCTCAGCAGTAGACGACCGCCAGCCCGCCCGAGCGACGTCTCCTTGTACTTCGACTGCATGTCGTGGCCGGTGAGCCGCATGGTCTCGATCACGGCATCGAGCGAGACGAGGTGGCTGCCGTCGGCCATCATGGCGAGGCGCGCGGCGTTGATCGCCTTCATCGCGCCCATGCTGTTGCGCTCGATGCAGGGCACCTGGACGAGGCCGCCGATCGGGTCGCAGGTCATGCCGAGATTGTGCTCCATGCCGATCTCGGCCGCGTTCTCGATCTGCTCGTTCGTCGCGCCCATGACCGCCGCGAGCCCGGCGGCGGCCATCGAGCACGAGACGCCGATCTCGCCCTGGCAGCCCATCTCGGCGGCGGAGATCGAGGCGTTCTTCTTGTAGAGCATGCCGATGCCGGCCGCGGTCAGCAGGAACTTGACGACGTCGTCGTCCTGCGCGGAGGGATCCGCGCGGTTGGTGCAGTAGCGCGTATAGTAGCTGAGCACGGCCGGGATGACGCCCGCCGAGCCGTTCGTCGGCGCGGTGACGACGCGCCCGCCGGCGGCGTTCTCCTCGTTGACCGCGATCGCAAAGGCGCTCACTGTGTCCATGGCGCGGAAGTCGCCGGTGAGCTTTCCCTGCGCCTCCGTCGCCTGCCGATAGAGCGAGGGCGCGCGGCGCTTGACCTTGAGCCCGCCGGGAAGGACGCCCTCGGTTATGAGGCCGCGCTCGAGGCAGTCGCACATGGCGCGCCAGACCTTGAGCAGCCTCGCCCGCGTCGCCGCCTCGTCCTGATAGGCGAGCTCGTTCTGCCAGACGATCTCGGCAATCGAGAGCCCATGCGTCCGGCACTGCGCGAGCAGCTCGGCGGCGTTGTCGAAGGCGCAAGGGGCCGGGCGGTGGGGGACCTCGTCGCGGCCGGCGCTTCTGTTGGCGGTGATGGCGGCGCGGTCGAGAACCGCCCCGCCGCCGATCGAGAAATAGGCATTGCGATGGAGCGAGCGGCCGTCGCCGTCGAAGGCCTCGAGCACCATGCCGTTCGGGTGCTCGGGCAGGAACTCGGCCTTGTGCATCTCGAGGTCGGTTGCAGGATCGAAAGCGATCTCGTGGCGCCCGCCGAGAGCGAGGCGCTGGTCGCGGCGCACGGCCTCGACGCGCTCGCGGCTGGTCACGGGATCGATGTCCTCGGGCATCTCGCCCATGAGGCCGGCAATGACCGCGAAGTCGGTGCCGTGCCCGATGCCGGTCAGCGCCAGCGATCCATAGAGGCTGGCACGCACGCGGCGCACGTCGCCGAAGACGCCCTTGGCCTCGAGCTCGCCGAGAAAGCTGTTGGCGGCGCTCATCGGCCCGACCGTGTGCGAGCTCGAGGGGCCGATGCCGATGCGAAAGACCTCGAAGACGCTGTAGTTCATGCCGCGTCCTCCTCGAGATCGCCCTTGTCGAGACGGCGACGCCGAAGCCATAGGGCTCGGCCGCGCGAACGAGATAGCGCCAGATGTAGTCCGCGAAGCTGCGGCGGAGCAGGAGGCAGTAGCCGTCGCCCTCGCGATGCATATAGACCGACGACTTGCCGAATGTGGTGCCGACGACGCCGCCCTTCGCCGAGACGGTGAACGTCGTAGACGCTGGCATGGGAGATGACGTCGGAGCATTGCGTCCCTGAACGATGATCTGCGTATAGCCGCCCGAGTTGTCGACGACCTGGCTGCGTATGCCGGCAAGCGCCTGGTCGAGGTCGCGCAAGAGCGGCCGGCGAGCCGCGCGCGCGGGCAGACGATCATCCACTCGTCGGGGGAGAGCCAGAGCACTTCACGGCCCCGCAGACAGCGTGAACGTGCAGGGCTTTGCCGGCAGCCGGGCCCCGAGCACGCCTCGGGCGGCGTCCGAATGCGGCGTCGACGGGATTTCCCCTGAGGCTGATGTAGCCCAGGAGCGGGACCTCGTTGGCCCACACGCCGCAGCTTTCGTCCACCGGGCTTCGCCTGGGCGGCAAGCCCGAAGGAATGCAAGCGGTGACTGCAGGATCGGCTCAGACATTCTGGCGCGCTCCCTTGGGATCGACGAACACGGGCGAGACGACCTTCACCTTGTGCGCCTTGCCGCCGGCCCAGGCATAGAGCACGTCGCGGCCGGCCTTGATGCCCTCCTCGCTGCGCCGCTTGATGCCGTCGCGCACGACGGCGAGCGCGATCGAGCGGTCGAGCTCCGGGCTGAAGTAGCTCGACGTCACATGGCCGAGCATCGGCATGGGCGGCTTGATCGTCGTCGCGTCTCGATGATCTGCGCGCCTTCCTCGAGCACGGTCTCGGGATCGTCGGTCAGGAGGCCCGACGAGCTGCTTGCGGTCGGTGCGCGCCGTGTCGCTCCGCGTGAACGAGCGCTTGCCGATGAAGCTGAACGGCTTCTTCAGGCTCACGGCCCAGGCCATGTCGAGGTCGAACGGCGTCATCGAGCCGTCGGTGTCCTGGCCGACGATGATGAAGCCCTTCTCGGCGCGCAGCACGTGCATGGTCTCGGTGCCGTAGGGCGTGATGTCGAACTCGCGCCCGGCCTCCATCAGCGCCTCCCAGACGTGAGCCCCATAGCTCGCGTCGACGTTGACCTCGAAGGCGAGCTCGCCCGAGAAGCTGATGCGGAAGACCCGGGCCGGGACACCGGCGACCGTACCCTCGCGCCAGTCCATGAACTTGAACGCCCCGGGCGAGAGGTCGATGTCGGAGCAGACCTTCGCCAGCACGTCGCGGCTCTTCGGGCCGACGACGGCAGCCGTCGCCCAGTGGTCGGTGACCGAGGTCATGTAGACGTCGAGATCGGGCCACTCGGTCTGGTGCCACTTCTCGAGCCAGGTCATGACGCGCGCCGCGCCGCCCGTCGTCGTCGTCATGTGGAAATGGTCGTCGGCGATGCAGGCGGTGACGCCGTCGTCCATCACCATGCCGTTCTCGTCGAGCATCAGCCCGTAGCGGCATTTGCCGGGCGCGAGCTGCGTCCAGGCGTTGGCGTAGACCCGGTTCAGGAACTCGCGCACGTCCTTGCCGCGGATGTCGATCTTGCCGAGCGTCGAGGCGTCCATGATGCCGACGCCGCGGCGCGCGGCCAGGCATTCGCGGCGGACGGCGGCGTGCATGTCCTCGCCGTCGCTTCGGGAAATACCAGGGGCGCAGCCACTGCCCGACCGGCTCGAACTCGGCCCCGCGCGCGACATGGCAGGCGTGCATGGCCGTGTAGCGGCGCGGCTCGAAGGTGTCGCCCTCGTGCGCGCCGGCGAGCGTGCCGAACGTCACCGGCGTGTAGGCCGGGCGATAGGTCGTGGTGCCGACCTCGGGGATCGACTTGCCCAGCGCGTCGGCGGCGATGGCGAAGCCGTTGACGTTCGAGAGCTTGCCCTGATCGGTGCCGAAGCCGAGCGCGGTGTAGCGCTTGATGTGCTCGATCGAGCGATAGTTCTCGCGCACCGCGAGATGAATGTCGGAGGCGGCGACGTCGTTCTGGAAATCGACGAAGGCCTTCTTGCCGTGGCCCTCGGGCTTGCCGTCGGGGACGCGGAAGATGCGCCGCGCCGGAGATCGCGGCCGGCTCCTCGGTGTGCACGTCGGGCGCTGTTCCACCGGCGGACTTGCCGAGAGAGGCGAGGAGCGCGTTCGTCGTCTTGATGCGTCTCGGCGAGCGCGGCTCCGAGGCCGAACTCGCCCGTGACGGCGCCGACGCAGTAGATGCCCGGCTGCCGCGCGTCCGGTGGCGGGCACGAGAAATGCAAGCCGCGCTTCGTCCCACTGGGGCCGGCCGCCGTCATGGCAAAAGAGATGGACCGTCGGCGACAGGCCGCCCGAGCTGCCGATGGCATCGCATTCGATCTTGGGACCGCCCCCGATCACGACGTTGCGCTCGGCGTCGAGCTTGACGAGCTGCGCGCCGCGCACCGCCCGGCCGCCGATCGCGTGGGCAATGCCATAGCCGGTCATCACGTCGACGCCCGAGCCGCGCGCACGCTTCTCCCACTCGGGGTTGATGCGCTGGCGCGTATCGACGAGGACGACGCTCGAACCGGAACGCGCGAGATCGCAGGCGCCCTGATAGGCGTGATCGTTGCTGGTGAGGAGCAGGACACGCTTGCCGACGGCGACGGCGTAGCGGTTGAGGTAGGTGGTGATCGCGGCGGCGGTGAGGATGCCCGGCAGGTCGTTGTTGCCGAAAACCAGCGGCCGCTCGATGGCCCCGGTCGCGAGCACGACGCGGTCGGCGCGGATGCGGTGCAGGCGCTGGCGCGGCTTGCCGTTCGGGCCGCTCGGACGGCGGCAGGTGATCCTGCGAGCTGCTCCACGGCCTGGATCATGTTCATGTCGTGCAGCGCGAAGGCGCCCGTGCGCGTCATGAGCTTGACGTTGGGCAGGCTGCGAAGCTCGCCGAGGATGTCTGCGAGCCATTCGCTCGCCGTCCTTCCCGCCGATGACGGTCTCGGGGCGGACAGGAGCCAGCCGCCGGGCTCGTTCTGCTCGTCGAGGAGCATGACACCTTGAGGCCGGCGCGTCCGGCGGCAGGGCGGCCAGCAGCCCGCCGGCGCCACCGCCGATCACCAGCACCTCGGCATGGCGATGGGTGTGATCGTAGGTCTCGGGGTCGGGATCGATGGGCGCGCTGCCATAACCCGCGGCCTGGCGGATGATGTGCTCGAACCGCGGCCAAGGCATCCGGGGGACTGAAACGTCTTGTAGTAGAAGCCGGCGGGCATGAAGCGCGCAAAGTGGCCCGCCGACGCTCTTCAAATCGTAGTCGAGCGACGGCCAGCCGGTCGTGCGGCGCGCGACGAGCCCATCATAGAGCTCGACCTGCGTCGCCTTGAGATTGGGAATGGTGACGGGGCCCGCTTCGAGCTGCACGAGAACGTTGGGCTCCTCAGGACCCGCACCGACGATGCCGCGCGGACGGCCGTACTTGAAGCTGCGGGCCAGCGTGCGGGCACCGTTGGCGAGGAGCGCGGAGGCGAGCGTATCGCCCGCGTAGCCGCTCATCGCTCTCCCGTCGAAGGTGAACGACAGCGGACGGCTCCATCGATGCGCGCCGAAGGTTCTTTTGACGCGATAGCTCTTCATGCCGCCGAGCCTTCCGCGTCATAGACCTTGCGTCCGTCGGCGAGCGTCCACGAGCCCGCGAATGGCGTGCGTGGCGGTGTTGCGCTTGACGACGAAAAACTTGCGGCAGCCCGTGGTGTGGGACCACATCTCCCAGTGCCAGCCCTTGGGGTTCTTGCGCATGAAGAGATAGTCGCCCCAGGCGTCGTCATCGATCTTCTCGGGCTCGGCGGGCCGCGCAATGAAGGCTTCGCCGCCGTAGCTGAACTCCTCCTCCTCCCGCTTCTCGCCGCAATGCGGACAGTGAATGACGAACATGAGCGAGGTCCTTGATCAGTGAGCGACGCCCGCGGCGCCGTGCTCGTCAATGAGGTGGCCGGAGTGAAAAGCGATCGATGTTGAATGCGCGGTTCAGGGCATGCGGCTCGTCTTTGGCGATGGTGTGGGCGAAGACGTTGCCCGACCCCGGCGTCGCCTTGAAGCCACCCGTGCCCCAGCCGCAGTTGAAGTAGAGACCCTTGACCTTGGTCTTGCTGATGATCGGGCAGGCGTCCGGCGTCGTGTCGACGATGCCGCCCCACTGGCGGTTGAGGCGCACGCGCGAGAACATGGGAAGAGCTCGATGATCGCCGCCGCCGTGTGCTCGATCACGTGCGGGCTGCCGCGCTGCGTGTAGCTCAGGTAGTGGTCGATGCCGGCGCCGATGACGAGCTCGCCCTTGTCGGACTGGCTCAGATAGCCGTGCACGGCATTCGACATGACGACGGTGTCGAGCACCGGCTTCAGGGATTCCGAGACGAACGCCTGCAGCGGATGGCTCTCGATCGGCATGCGAATGCCGGCCATCTGCGCGAGCACCGAGGAGTGTCCGGCCGCGACGCAGCCGACACGCTCGGCCTTGATGGAGCCGCGGCTCGTCTCGAGACCCTTGATGCGGCCGCCCTCGATGTCGATGCCGGTCACTTCGCAGTTCTCGATGATGTCGACGCCGTATTTGCTCGCCGCGCGCGCGAAGCCCCAGGCGACCGCGTCGTGGCGCGCGACGCCGGCGCGCGGCTGGAAGCTCGCGCCGAGGATCGGATAGCGCGCGCTCTTCGACACGTTGATGAGGGGAATGCGCCGCTTGACCTCGGCAGCGTCGAGCGCGATCGCGTCGATGCCGTTCAGGTTGTTGGCGTTCACGCGGCGCTCGATGTCGCGCATGTCCTGCAGCGTATGGCCGAGGTTGAACACGCCGCGCTGGCTGAACATGACGTTGAAGTTCAGATCCTCGGTGAGCCCTTCCCACAACTTGAGCGAGTGCTCGTAGAGGAGCGCGGCCTCGTCCCAGAGATAGTTCGAGCGCACGATCGTCGTGTTGCGCGCCGTGTTGCCGCCGCCGAGGTAGCCCTTCTCGATCACGGCGATGTCGCGGACGCCGTGCTCCTTGGCGAGATAGTACGCTGTCGCGAGGCCGTGCCCGCCGGCGCCGACGATCACGACGTTGTACGACGGCTTCGGGCTCCGGGCTGCGCCAGGCCGGATCCCAACCCTCGTTGTGCGCGAGGCCCTGCTTGAACAGCGACCAGAATGAGTACTCCCGCTTCACGTGGGGGCCCTCGGGTTGATTGGCGATTTTTCAAGGACGACGATACGTCATCGCTGGGCGGACGGAAGTGCAATACGCGAGCCTCGCGGTCGCGATTAGAGCCGGACGAGACGGAAATTTATCCATTTGCGACACGGTCATCACGTGCGGCCCGGCGCTGTTGCGGCAAAGGGGGTTCCGGACTGGTGGAGGGGGCTGGATTCGAACCAGCGTAGGCGAAGCCAACGGATTTACAGTCCGTCCCCTTTAGCCACTCGGGCACCCCTCCAGATCGCCGGAATTCGTCGCCGGGCTTCGCGAGGCGAAGGCCGATCGTCGAGATGTTACGGCTGAGCGCCTGGCCAAGGTCTCTCTTGCCGAAACGCAAGCGAAATCGTCCCGCGCTCCATTAGAGCGGCAGGGCAACGGCCCGGTTATGGAAAGCGTGCCCACGGATGTCAATTGGAAAAGCGGGGCAAAGGCCGTATGGCAATGCCTCCATGAGTAAAGAGAGGCAGAGGTCAACGCGGCCAGAGCGCCGGCGGCCCGGCAAGGCGCCGTGGCACGGCCGCAGAAGCGCAGCGCCGACGGGCGGCGACACCGTCGCCTGTTCGGACTGCATGCGGTCGAAGCCGCCCTCGCCAATCCTGCACGCACCATCCGCCGCCTTCTCGCCACCGAGAATGCCGAACGCCGGCTTGCCGACGCGATCGACGCACGCGCGATCGCGCCCGAGCGCGCGCGCCCGGACGACTTCGATCGCCTGCTCGGCCCGGAGGCCGTGCACCAGGGCGTGATGATCGAGGCTGAG
>CAVUEM010000030.1:0-204706 GCA_963740475.1 uncultured Alphaproteobacteria bacterium
TCCGGCGCCTCACGCCCAAGGAGATCAGGCCTTGAAAATCTGCATGATTGGCGCCGGCTACGTCGGACTTGTCTCCGCCGCCTGCTTCTCCGAGTTCGGCTGGGAGGTGACGTGCGTCGACAAGGACGAGGAGCGCCTCGCCGAGCTCGGCCGCGGCGTCTCGCCGATCTACGAGCCCGGCCTCGAGGCGCTCATGGAGCGCAACATGCGGGCCGGCCGGCTACGCTTCACGTCCGCGCTCGGGCCGGCGGTAGCCGAGGCCGACATCGTGTTCCTCGCCGTCGGCACGCCGATGCGCCGCGGCGATGGGCATGCCGACCTGTCCTACGTCTTCTCCGCCGTCGACGAGCTTGCGCCCCATCTCGGCGGGTTCACGGTGATCACGACCAAGTCGACGGTCCCGGTCGGCACGGGGCGCGAGATCGACCGCCGGCTGAGGCTCGCGCGCCCCAATGCGGATTTCGCCGTCTGCTCCAATCCCGAGTTCCTGCGCGAGGGCTCGGCCATCCAGGATTTCACCCACCCCGACCGCGTGCTCGTCGGCACCGACAATGCGCGAGCCCGCACGATCATGGAGACGCTCTACAAGCCGCTCGCGATCCGCAATGCACCCATCATGTTCGTGTCGCGCGAATCCGCCGAGCTCGCGAAGTACACCGCCAACGCCTTCCTGGCCCTTAAGATCAGCTTCATCAACGAGATCGCCGACCTTTGCGAGGAGATCGGCGCCGATGTGCAAGAGGTGGCGAGCGCCATCGGCAAGGACCGCCGTATCGGCGAGAAATTCCTCCATCCCGGCCCCGGATACGGCGGCTCGTGCTTCCCAAAGGACGTGTCAGCGATTGTCCGCACGGCGCGCGAGGCCAAAGTCCCGGTGTCGATTATCGAGCAGGTGAGCCGTGTTAACGACGAGCGCAAGATCGCCATGGCGGGGCGCATCGAGAGGGCGTCAGGCGGATCGGTAGGGGGCAAGGCGATCGCCATCCTCGGCGTGACATTCAAGCCCAATACCGACGACATGCGCGACGCGCCATCGCTCGTCATAATCCCCATTCTTCAGCAGCGCGGCGCAACCGTTCGCGCGTTCGATCCCCAGGGCCGCCGGCAAGCCGAGGCGCTGCTCCCGGGCGTCCAATGGTGCGAGAGCGCGCTCGACGCGGCGGCCGGGGCCGACGCCTTGGTCGTGATCACCGAGTGGAATGAGTTCCGCGCGCTCGACCTCGAGGCGGCCCGCGCCGTCATGAAGGGCGACGTTCTGGTCGACCTGCGCAACGTTTTCCAGCCGGCGGCAGCAAAGGCGGCGGGCTTCAGCTACTCGAGCATCGGGCGCCACTGAGCCCCGCAGTTCGCCGAGCGGCTTCGCCGCCATGGCCGCCTCAGCGTTCTTTGAACGCCTTGGCAAGCTGGTCCTGCATCGGCTTCAAGAGATAGGAGAGCGCGGTCCGCGATTGCGTCGTGATCTGCACGTCGGCTGGCATGCCCGGAACGAGCTTGTTGTTCTCGCCGAGGCGCGCGAGCTCGGCATCGGGAATCTCGATGCGGGAGATGAAGTACAATTCTCCCGTGCGCTGATCCTGCGTGAGATCGGCGGATATGGAACGGATGATGCCCTTGATTTCAGGCGTCGTACGCTGGTTGAAGGCCGAGAAGCGAATGAGCGCGGTCTGGCTTTGCAGAATCTGCTCGATGTCGTGCGGTGCAACCCTGGCTTCGATGACGAGCTTGTCGCCCTCGGGGACGACGAGCATGATCGGCTCGCCGGGATTGATGACTCCGCCCACGGTGTGCACGGCGAGCTGGTGGATGGTGCCCGATTGAGGCGCACGGAGATCCACTCGCTTGAGCTGATCCTGGGCGGAGACGCGCCGCTCGACCAGCTCGGCCTGCTTGCTCTGGTTCTCTCGCAACTCCTGGACGAGGTCGGTCCGGAACTCCTGATCGATGCGTAGGATCTGCAGCTCGATCTCCGCGCTCTTGCCCTTTGCCTGGGCGGCGGCGGCGCGCAGCTGACCATGCTCGCCCTCGAGCCTCGCCGCCTCACGCCGGAGCGACATCATCTTGGCGGTGGTGACGAGCTGTTTCTGCTCGAGCCCTTCAAGGCTGCTCAGCTCCTTGCCGATCAGCTCGATTTCCTTGGATTTGGACCCAATCTGCGCGGTAACGCCCGCATACTCCTCGTTGAGCTGAGCGATGCGCTCCTTGAGCTGAGCCTTCTGGCCTTCGCGCGTGTCCTTACGGCTCTGGAACAGGCTCCTCTCGCCGTTCATGATCTCGGCGATCGCCGGCTCGTCCTTGCGCACGGCGAGATCGGCCGGGAGCGTGAACTCGCTAAGCGCATCGCGCTCGGCCTTGAGGCGTGCCTCGCGGATCACCAGCTCGTCGAGTTGCTTCGACACCATCTGCAGATTGGCCCGCGTCACGGTCTCGTCGAGACGCAGGACGAGGTCGCCGGCGCGCACCTTGTCGCCGTTCTTGACCAGGATCTCGCCGACGACGCCGCCGGTCGGGTGCTGAACCTTCTTCACGCTCGAATCGACGACGACCACGCCGCCGGCGATCACTGCGCCGGCAAGCTCGGTCCGTGCGGCCCACACCCCGAAGCCGCCGATGAGAAGGAAGACGACGACGAAGCCGCCAATCATATAGCCGCGGATTCTCGCGTTGGCTGACACGGCGCCCGACTTCAGTTTCTCCCTCATTGCGCGCCCCCGCTCTGACGATCGGTCACGATCTTGAGCCCGGGCGCCGACGGCAGCGGCGGCGGTGTTCCCGCGGCCGGAGCGCCTCTCTGATCCGGGGACGGCTGAAGCAGTTTGCGCAGCACCTCTTCCTTGGGTCCCGCCGCCTGAACCTTGCCGTTGGCCAGGGCAAGGACCTTGTCGACGCCCGCCAGCGCCGAAGGCCGGTGGGCGATCACGATGACGATGCCGCCGCGATCGCGGACCGAGCGGATCGCCTCAGTGAGCGCCGTATCGCCTGCCGCGTCCAGATTGGAGTTGGGCTCGTCGAGGACGACGAGGAACGGGTCGCCGTAAAGCGCGCGAGCAAGGGCAACGCGCTGGCGCTGGCCGGCGGAAAGCGCCGAGCCGCCCTCGGCAATCTCGGTCTGGTAGCCTTGCGGCAGATGCACGATCATGTCGTGCACGCCTGCTGCGCGGGCCGCTGCCACGATCTCCTCGCTGGTCGCGCTCGGATCGAAGCGCGAGATGTTCTCGGCAACCGTGCCGGCGAACAGCTCGACGTCCTGCGGCAGGTAGCCGATATGGCGCCCGAGTGCATCCGGCGACCATTGGTCGAGCGAGGCGCCGTCGAGACGCACGGCGCCCCCGAGGCCCAACGGCAGCCAAACGCCGACGAGGGCGCGGGCAAGCGTCGATTTTCCCGACGCGGAGGGCCCGATGATGCCGAGACCGTCGCCGGCCTCGAGCGCAAAGCTTGCGTACTGCACGACGGCGCGCATTTCGCCGGGCGGACCGACCGACAAGTTCTCGACCGAAAGCGTCCTCTGCGGGCGCGGCAGCTCGAGGGGATCGGCGCGGTCGTGCGCAAGGGCACGAAAGAGATCGACGAGCCGCTGGTAGCTCTGGCGCGCGGAGACGAAGCCGCGCCAATGCGCGATCGCGGTCTCGATTGGAGCCAGCGCGCGCGACATGATGATCGACCCGGCGATGATAGTGCCGGCCGAGACCTCGCCGAGGATGACGAGATAGGCGCCGAGCCCTAAAATTCCGGACTGCAGGAGGAGGCGCATGATTTTCGAGAACGCTCCGATGCCGCCCGCGGCATCGGAGGCCTTGAGCTGATCGCCGAGGTACGCGTTGCTAATCTCGTCCCAGCGGCGCTGCATGTGCGGTCCAAGGCCCATGGCGCGAATGACCTCGGCATTGCGCCGCGTCGCCTCGCCGAAGGCGAGGCGCTGCGACCCGCTCTTTGCGGCGGCCTTGAGCGGGCCAACGCTCTTCACGTCGGTGATGAGGGTCAGGCAGACGAGAACGAGCGCGCCGAAGATAGAGAACAGGCCCAGGATCGGATGCAGGAGATAGACGACGGTGAGATAGACCGGGACCCAGGGCATGTCGAAGAACGCCGTCGGACCGAGGCCTGAGAGAAAGTTGCGAATCTGGTCGACATCTCGCACGGCTTGAAGGCCGTCGGAGCCTTGGCGGGTCCGCAGCGGCATGATCTGGACCGCGGAATAGACCTTCTCCCGAAGATCGGCATCGATGCGCACGCCAACGCCGCTCATCACCCGGATACGGAAGAAATCGAGAAGCCCGTAGACGGCGTAAAGACCCGCCATGAGCAGCGACAGGCCGACCAACGTCGGGACGCTGCGCGAAGGGAGCACCCGGTCGTAGACCTGAAGCATGTAGAAGGAACCGGTCAGCGCCAGAATGTTAATGACGCCTGAAAATACGCCGACGCCGAGGAAGGCCCGGTACGATCGCCGCAGCGACTGCTCCACAGGCCCCAATCGCGGCTGGGCACTTGCTCCCGCACTCTTACTCATTAACGCCCTCACAGCAGCAGCGTCCCGGGTAGATCTTCGCTGACGCCGACCCCTGCAACGTCTGCGCCAGTCCGACCGACTGCTGAACCCTACAGACGAAGTCTAGACTATTTACTCTTTCTCCTCGGCGCTAACGCGCTTTTGCTGGAGTTTTCGCTAATTAAGTATGACTAGGACCGTCGGGTGACACCTCGAGCCGTCCCACCACGACCTTCCCGTCCTGCCCCTTGACCCGGATCTTCGCCGGTTTCTCCTTGAACATCGCTTTGGTCATCTGCTGGAGCAGCCCGCCGACCACCTTCGAATCGCCAGCGGTCAGGATGATCCAAGGTATGTCCCCCGACCGCCACTCGTCGGGAAGGAGCCGGATCGGCTCCTCCGTCTTCTCGGTCAACCGCTTGTCAACCTCCGCCGAGACGAGCGCCCATAGGACAGCCCCGACCGGCATGACTACGCCTGTCTCCTTGGACTGGGCATCGGCGAGGGCGAACTGCCCGCGCACCAGCGCCGGCGCGATCAGCCACTCAAGATCCTGAAGCGAATGAAATTTCTCGGTCGGCGAGCGCATCAGCAACATCACGATCTCGCCGAACGAGGCCGCGACCTGCTTGGCGGCAATGGCGCGCTTCTTGACCTCCTCGTCGTTGAGCACGGTTCCGGCGCGAGGCGCTGGCGAGGGGACCGCCGAACTCTTCGCCGCGGCCGGCGCAGGCGCCTGCGTCGCGACCGCAACAGCGGGGGCCGGCTCCCCACCGCCATTGGCCGGCGGCGCCGGCTTCTTTCCAAAGAACATGGGTTACCTCCAACTATAAGTTGTGATCATGCCATAACTGACGGTGCCTTTACCATCCTTCCTCGCGCGATCCGGAGAACGTTGACGATCCGCAATCACTTTCCGTAAGCCGCATGACAACCTTACTGTGCCCCAAAGGGGGAGACTTCGATCGATGGCTTGTGCCGGCAATGAAAAAGAAAGTCCGAGACCTCAAATATTGCGAGGGCTGGGGAATGGCTTCTAATGATGCACGTCCTTGATCTTGGGGCCCATCTCGATCGCTGGGCCGGCGGCGACGCGACGCGCGACGCCATAGCCGTAACGCTCGTGCACCTTTCCGAAGCCTGCCGGCAGATCTCGAGCCTCGTCGCCCGCGGCGCGCTCTCCGGTCCGCTGGGGGCCGAGACTGGAAAGATGAGTGGCGCCGATCCGCAGAAGGATGTCGATATCAGGGCCAACGACCTCATCGTCGAAATCCTCAAGGGAGCGCCCGTCGCGACGCTCGCCTCCGAGGAGCTCGAATGGGCGCTGCCGATCAATCCCGGCGCGCCGGTCGCGGTCGCCGTCGATCCGATCGACGGCTCGTCGAACATCGACGCCAACACTTCGATCGGCACGATCTTCACCCTTCTGCCGGCCCGCGCCAACGGCGCCGACGCATCGAGCTTTCTCCAGGCCGGCGCGAAACAGCTCGCGGCAGGGTTCGCCGTCTACGGTCCCTACACGTCGTTCGTGCTGACCGTCGGCGAGGGAACGCACATCTTCACGCTCGACCGCTCGTCGGGGCGTTTCATTCTGACCCACCCCTCAGTCTCGATTCCCGCCGCAACGCGCGAATATGCCATCAATCAGTCGAACTACCGGCACTGGGACGAAGCGGTGCGCACATACGTGGACGATTGCATGCGCGGACGCGACGGACCGCGCGGCAAGGACTTCAACATGCGCTGGACGGCGTCTCCGGTGGCCGACATCTATCGCCTGCTCTCGCGCGGGGGCATCTTTCTATACCCCGGCGACCTGCGCGAGAACTACGGGCTCGGGCGGCTGCGCATCGTCTACGAAGCAAACCCGCTGGCCTGGGTGGTCGAGCAGGCAGGGGGCGCCGCGTCCAACGGCTACGAGCGCATCCTCGACATTGTCCCCGCCGCGCTCCACCAGCGCGTCCCGTTCATCGCCGGCTCGCGCACCGAGGTCGACTATGTGACGAGGCTGCACAAGGAGCCGCTCGGCGCCGGCGAGCGATCGCCGCTGTTCGGGCGGCGCGGTCTGTTCAGGCGCTGAGAGAGAAGCCACGGAGAGAGAGTCGGCGCCATGTCCGCCAAGCATCCCATCATCTCGGTCACGGGCTCCTCGGGCGCGGGCACCACCTCCGTGCGCAAGACGTTCGAGCAGATCTTCCGGCGCGAAAAGATCGCGGCGGTGTTCATCGAGGGCGATGCCTTCCACCGCTACGATCGCGAAGAGATGGAACGCGTCGCGGCCGAAGCCGCGAGCCAGGGCAATCCCAATCTCAGCCACTTCGGGATCGAGGCCAATCTGCTCGACGAGCTCGAGCTCTTGTTCAAGACCTACGGCGAGATCGGCACGGGGCGGGCGCGCCACTATGTGCATGACGACAAGGAGGCGATCCTCTACGGCGTGCCGCCCGGCACCTTTACGGCCTGGGAGGAGGTTCCCTACGGCACCGACATCATGTTTTATGAAGGCCTGCACGGGGCAGCCGTCACCGACAAAGTCAACATCGCTCAATACGCCGACCTCAAGATCGGCGTGGTGCCGGTCATCAATCTCGAATGGATTCAGAAGCTGCAGCGCGACAAGGAGGAGCGCGGCTATTCGGCGCAAGCGGTGACCGACGTGATCTTGCGGCGCATGCCAGACTACGTGAAATGCATCTGCCCGCAGTTCACCGAGACCGACATCAACTTCCAGCGCATCCCCACCGTCGACACCTCGAACCCGTTCATCGCCCGCTGGATTCCGACGCCCGACGAATCGATGGTCGTCATCCGCTTCAAGAACCCGCGCGGTATCGACTTCTCCTACCTCTTGTCGATGATCGAGAACAGCTTCATGTCCCGCTTCAACTCGATCGTCATTCCGGGCGGCAAGCTCGACCATGCGATGCAGCTCATCCTGACGCCGATGATCCTGCAGCTCATCGAGCGCAAGCGTCGGACGTTCTTTTAGCTCCCTCTCCCGTCTTTTAGGGAGCAGGGAACTGTTGGGTGCCCGGGAGCATAGGCAAATGCCGCCAAAAGCGGTCGACCACCTTGAGCAGGTTTGGTAGGAGCATGAGCATGTCCCGGCCGCTTCTCATCGCCCCGTCAATACTTTCCGCCGACTTCGCGCGTCTCGGCGAGGAGGTGCGCAATGTCGACGCGGCCGGCGCCGACTGGATCCACCTCGACGTCATGGACGGCCACTTCGTGCCCAACATCACCTTTGGGCCCCCTGTCGTGCGCGCGATCAAAGGGGCGTCGAGGAAGGTGTTCGACTGCCACCTGATGATCGCCCCCTGCGATCCCTACCTCGAGGCCTTTGCCGAGGCCGGCGCCGACATCATCACCGTGCACGCGGAGGCGGGGCCCCATCTCGACCGCTCGCTGCAGGCGATCCAGGCGTTGGGGAAGAAGGCAGGCGTGTCGCTCAACCCTTCGACTCCCGAAAGCACGATCGACTACGTGCTCGACAAGGTCGATCTCATCCTGCTGATGACCGTCAATCCCGGCTTCGGCGGCCAAAGCTTTCTGCCCGCTGTCGTCGACAAGATCCGCGCCATCAAGACGATGGTCGGCAACCGGCCGATCGACATCGAGGTTGACGGGGGTATCACGCCCGAGACGGCGCCGCTAGTTGCTGCCGCGGGGGCCAACGTGCTCGTCGCCGGGTCGGCGGTGTTCAAGGGCGGCACACGCGATAGCTACGCGGCGAACATAACGGCGCTGCGCACGGCCGCCGAGCGGGCGCGCGGCAAGGCGGCTGCCTGAGCCAGATGGAGGACCAACATGCCAGTTCGCAGTACAGCAATGCGAGCCGTTACCTTGTCGCTTTCCATCGCCGCGTCTTTCGCGCACGCCGGCGACTTGCGTAAGCGCGAGACTACGCCGTCCAACGCTCAGAAGGACTGCACGCCGATAAACGGGCGGCTCGGCTACTATGGAAACCCGTGGTGCGACACGGGCTCCTACCGCGTTGAGGACTTGCGGTTCCCTCGAAGCGCTGACGATCCGCGACGCTTCGCCACCGAGGCGCAGAAGCGCTGATCTCCAATATGCTAGCCGACCCGGTCGGCACGCATTCACGCATTTTCGGTGACCCCTTTCAAAGGTCGGCCGGGTGAGGGGGCCAATGGTCAGCGACTAGCCCTTGGCAGCCGGTCAGCCGGAACCTGGCATAGCTGGCGGTTGGTCGAGCGATGTGCTACCTCCGCGCCGAATATTGCGCCGCACAATCGCGGCCCAGCCGAGCCATCCATGAACATCAGAAATATCGCCATCATTGCCCACGTCGACCACGGAAAGACGACCCTCGTCGACGAGCTCCTGAAGCAATCCGGCACGTTTCGCGAAGGCCAGCGCGTCGCCGAGCGGGCGATGGACTCGAACGACCTCGAGCGCGAACGTGGCATCACCATTCTCGCCAAGTGCACGAGCGTCGTCTGGAAGGACACCCACATCAATATCGTCGACACGCCGGGGCATGCCGATTTCGGCGGCGAGGTCGAGCGCATCCTGAACATGGTCGACGGCGTGATCGTGCTCGTCGACGCCTCCGAGGGGCCCCTGCCGCAGACCAAGTTCGTGGTCTCGAAGGCCTTGAAGCGCGGGCTGCGCCCCATCGTCGCCATCAACAAGATCGATCGCCCGGACGAGCGCCACCTCGACGTCCTGAACGAGGTGTTCGACCTCTTCGCCAATCTCGACGCCACCAACGAGCAGCTCGACTTCCCAGTGCTCTATGGGTCGGGCCGCAACGGCTGGATGGCTGCCGACCCGGCGGGGCCGAAGGACAATCTCGCGCCCATGTTCGATCTCATCGTCAGCCACGTGCCCCCGCCCAAGGTCGAGGAGGGTCCAGTCCGCATCCTGGCGACGACGCTCGAAGCCGACCCCTTCCTCGGGCGCATCCTTACTGGCCGCATCACGTCGGGCACCCTCAAGGCGAACCAGCAGCTCAAGGCGCTCTCGCGCGACGGCCGCTTGATCGAGACCTTCCGCGTCCAGAAGGTGCTCGCCTTCCGCGGCCTCGAGCGCGTGCCGGTCGACCAGGCCGAACCCGGCGAGATCGTAGCATTGGCCGGGATGAGCGAAGCCACCGTCGCCGACACGCTGTGCGACCTCTCCGTCGACACGCCGCTCCCGGCCCAGCCCGTCGACCCGCCGACGCTTTCGATGACGTTCCGCATCAACGACGGGCCGTTCGCCGGCCAGGAGGGCGACAAGGTGCAGAGCCGCGTCATCCTCGAGCGACTCTTGAAGGAAGCCGAGCGCAACATCGCCATCAAGGTGAACGTTTCGGACGACAAAGACGCCTTCGACGTGTCGGGCCGAGGCGAATTGCAGCTCGGAATCCTGATCGAGAACATGCGCCGCGAGGGCTTCGAGCTCACCGTCTCGCGGCCCAAGGTCGTGATCAAGATCGACCCGCAAACGAGCCAGAAGCTCGAGCCGGTCGAGGAGGTCATCGTCGACGTCGACGACGGACACACCGGCGTCGTCGTCCAGAAGCTCGCCGAGCGCAAGGGCGAGCTATTGGAAATGCGCCCGTCGGGCGGCGGGCGAACACGCATGGTGTTCCACGTTCCGACCCGCGGGCTCCTCGGCTATCAAAGCGAGCTTCTCTCCGATACGCGCGGCACGGCGGTCATGAACAAGCTCTTTCACGGCTACGCCCCGTTCAAGGGCGAGATCGCCGGCCGGCGCACGGGCGTCCTGATCTCGAACTCGGACGGCGAGGCGGCGGCGTACGCGATCTTCAACCTTCAGGACCGCGGGCCGTTCATGATCGGTCCCCAGACGCGCGTCTATGTCGGCATGATCGTCGGCGAGCACACCCGCGACAACGACCTCGAGGTCAACGTCGTCAAGGGCAAGAAGCTCACCAACATCCGCGCCTCCGGCAAGGACGAGAACGTGCTTCTGACCCCGCCGATGAAGCTCACGCTCGAGAAGGCCATGAGCTACATCACCGACGAGGAGCTGGTCGAGGTGACGCCGAAGTCGATCCGCTTGCGAAAGCGCTGGCTCGATCCCAACGAACGCAAAAAGCAGGAGCGCCGCCGCGAGGCCGAGCGCGAGGCGAGCCTCGCGTGAGCGTCGGGACTCTGACACGCGCAAAAACGTTCAGTTTTGTTGCGCAGCGGCGTTGATTGATCGCAATGCCGATTTGTCGCGAGCTTCCTCTATGAACAGACGAGAATAATGCGGCGATGGGCAGGCGATGGCCGAGTCCTATGATGTGATCGTGATCGGATCGGGGCTCGGCGGGCTGACGGCGGCCACACTCCTCGCGCGCGCTGGTCGAAAGACGCTTCTCATCGAGCGCAACCATGGTGTCGGGGGCGCGGCCTCGACCTACAAGGCCGGCGATTTGATCGTCGAGGCGTCACTCCACGAGACGAGCGATCCCCGCGACCCGCTTGATCCCAAGCATCACATCCTCGCGCGAGCAGGTGTCCTCAACGAGGTGGAGTGGGTGCCGACGGGGTCCCTCTACGAGGTGCGCGGCGGTCCAGTTGGTGCGCCGTTCACCTTACCCGAGAGCTTTGGCGCCGCACGCCTTGCACTAGCAGAGCGCTTTCCATCAGCCCGCGCCGGCATCGGGGCCGTGCTCGGCGAGATGGAGGCCATCGCGAAGGGACTCGGCACGCTAGGTCGTGGCCGAGAGGCCTTCCGCGATCCGATCGGGGCCCTGTCGGCATTCGCTCAATTGCGGCCGCTGATCAATGGCTGGCGTCTTTCGCTCACGGATCGGTTAGAAAGCGCCTTCGGCGGCGACGAGGCGGTCAAATGCGCTCTCGCGGCGAACCTAGCCTACTGGCACGACAATCCCGACAGCTTGTGGTGGCTGTTGTTCGCTGTCGCGCAGGGGGGCTACCTAGCGTCAGGGGGTCGCTACATTCGTGGCGGCTCTCAACGCTTGAGCAATGCCCTTGCGCGCTCGATGAAGGCGGCGGGTGGAGAGATCTTGCTGCGCCGAACGGCGACCGAGATCATCCTCGACGAGCGTGGACAACCATCCGGCGTGGCTCATGAGCGCCGCGACGGTGGCGATCGGGCCGAGGCGCGAGCCCGGATCATTGTCGGCAACGCTGCCCCTGCGGCCCTGGCCGCCATGCTGCCGCATCCTGTGCGGGACCGGTTCTGGGCTCCGTTTGCGCGGCGCCGCCTGTCGATCTCTCTGTTCTCGGCGACGTTCGGCTTGTCGGTCCGTCCCGCCGAGTTGGGCGTTCGCGCGTATTCGAATTTCCTGCTCCCACGGTGGATGAAGAAACTCGTCGACTACCGGCTGAGTGGCGATGTGATGGCCGGCATGCCCGGCAAAGACGTGCCGATACTCACCGTTGTCGACTATGCAGCCATCGAGAGCGGCATCGAGGGACCGCCATATCCCGTGTCGGTCGTGGGCGTCGACAGGGTCGCGCACTGGTCGGGCCTCCACGCCGCGGCCTATGACGGCAAGCGCAAGCGTTGGCGCGACGCCATCATCGGCGCAGTCGATAGAGAGTTTCCCGGGTTTGCCTCGAAAATCGTGGCCTCGGTGTTCAGCACGGCAAGCACCATGCAGAACTACCTGAACGCCCCGGAGGGCGCAATTTACGGGTTCGCGCCGGTTCCGCCCTCGGGCCCCATCTGGAAGGGGCCCGAATGCTCGCCGAAGACACCGATTGCCGGACTATACCTGGCGTCTTCGTACGCCGGCTCAGGGGGGTTCACCGGCGCAATTCGGGCCGGGAGCAGTGCAGCCGAGCTCATCCTCAGACCTAAACTCGGATGAACGACCTGGGCCTTGCCAGCGCCTTTCGGCGAGGAACTGGCCGAGGTGACGCCGAAGTCGATTCCGCTTGAGAGAGCGCTGGCTCGATCCCAACGAACGCAAAAAGCAGGAGCGCCGGCGAGGCCGAGCGCGAGGCGAGCGTCGTCTGATGGGGATCTTGTGGACAGATTGTCGCTAGGGATATTTTCCCAGTATCTCCGGGATTTTTTCCCGCTTACACGCAATGGAATGTTTTAGCGGGAGAATTTCTCGTGACGTATTAAGTCTCGAACAAGGACTAGAGTATCTTTTCTCTCCAGGCTTAGCTCGGCTCTACTTTCGGCCGGTGCGCTGCAGCGAAGACTTATGATATGCCGAGACTTCCCAAACTTCGGAGAGGAGAGTCAACTCATGAAATGGACCCTGATCACCGCCGCCGCCCTTGCCTTCTCAGCTACCGCAGCTCTGGCCGACGACAAGGTCAGCGACGCTGAGGCGGCGAAGATCAAGGAGGCCGTCGCGGCCTGGGGTTGCGATGGCGGCACGTACGAGAAGGAGACCGAGGGCACGGGCGTCTTTGAGGCCGAGGACGTGAAGTGCAAGGGCGGTCAATACGACGTCCGTCTCGACAAGGACTTCAAGGTGTTCGTCATCACGAAGGACTGACCGTCGACGAGCCTTTGAAATTTCGACCGGCGGCCCCACGGGGCCGCCGTTTTTCTTTCGGCGTACCACTTTCTTCGTGTTTGCCAGCTACCCGCTTTGACAGCCGCGGGAACCCCCTCTAAGCACGGCCAGCCACAAAGAAGGGCTTCGCGTGTCGCTCCGTCCCCGGCCTGCCGCCGCCATCGAGCTAACGTCCGCCATCCCGTGGCCCGCCGGCGTGACGCCGACGCACGAATACGCCGCCGCCGTCGATTTCCTGCGCAGCGGCGAGGGGCACCTGTTCGTCACCGGGCGCGCGGGGACCGGCAAGTCCACGCTTCTGCGCGCGCTCCGCGACATGATCCCCGGCGAACTCGCCGTGGTCGCGCCGACGGGGCTCGCGGCCGTCAACGTCGGCGGACAGACGCTCCACTCGTTCTTCGGGTTTCCACCCCGCCTCATCCGCCCCGAGGATATCCGGCGCAGCCGCAACGGCACCGTGATGCGCCGCCTCAAGCTCCTCGTCATAGACGAAGTGTCGATGGTGCGCTCCGACCTCATGTGGGCCATCGACCAGTCGCTCCGCGTCAATCGCGGACGTGCCCGCGAGGCGTTCGGCGGGCTCCGCCTCGTCATGTTCGGAGATCTCCACCAGCTTCCGCCCGTGGTTCAGCAGGGCGAGGTGGCCGAGCATCTCGAGTTCGAGCTTCGGTGGCCCGTTCTTCTTCTCGGTCCCATCGCTCCGCGAAGGGGCTGGAACGAGCCTCACCGAGCTCACCCATGTTTTCCGCCAGAGCGACGAGGACCTGATCCGGGTGCTGAACCGCGTGCGCGACGGGGAGGCCGACGAAAGCGACCTCGCCCTCCTGAACAGCCGCGTGCGGCCGGTGCGTACGCGCACCGAGGGAGAAGGCTATGTCATCCTGACGCCAACCAACGCCGCCGCGCAGCGCATCAACATGGCCTACCTCGACGCGCTTCCGGGCTCCGCGCACGCCTACGAGGCCGGCGTCACGGGCGAGTTCAGCGGTTCCGCCCATCCGACCGATGCCGCGCTCCTCCTCAAGCCCGGCGCCAAGGTCATCCTCCTGCGCAACGACCCGGACCGGCGTTGGGTCAACGGGACAGTGGCACGGATCTCCCGCCTCGACGACAAACGGGTGTGGATCGAGATCGGCGGCAAGGAGCACGAGCTCGAGCAGGCCTCGTGGGAGTCTCGGCGCTATGCCTATGACAAGGCGGCCGAGAAGATTGTCGAGACTGTCGCCGGGACGTTCAGGCAGTTTCCAGTACGGCTCGCCTGGGCCCTCACCATCCACAAGGCCCAGGGGCTGACGCTCGACAACGTGTATATCGATCTCGGACGTGGCACCTTCGCGCACGGCCAGACCTATGTCGCGCTGTCGCGCTGCCGAACGCTCGACGGCTTGGCGCTGGCGCGCCCGCTCAGGCCCGCCGACATCCTTTTCGATCGCACGGTGCTCGGCTATCGCGACCTCTTTCACACCCTGTGACGGACTTGACCTAACCAATTGATTTGTCAAGTCTTCGCAGATGCGAAGGGCCGTTCCGTCGCCGGGCCTAGCTGTTCACCGAACTTTTAAGTTGTTTTGAAAGACTTTTTTCATTTTCTGATGCAGAGCAGCATTTTTTATGTTGCAATGCAAAATAATGGCTGCTATATTTGTAGTCGTAGGATGTCTCGGCGGACTGTCGGCGCCCCCTTTGCCAATTCCCGTCGTAGGCCCAATCCGTCTCACAGCCGCCAAGGAAAAACATCATGAACGACACTTTCGCCCGCCAAGCCCAGGACATGCTCGCCGCCGCCAAGGACGCCCGCATCCCCGAGACCGTTCAAGCCTTCGCCGAGGACGGCGTGTCGAAAGCCCGCGAGGCCTACGGCAAGTTTAGCTCCGTCACGAAGGATGGCGTCAAGGTGATGGAAGATGTCATGGTCGCCGCCCATGCGGGAGCCAAGTCGATCGGCGAGAAGGTTCTTCGCAATACCGAGATCAACACCGAAGCCGTGTTCGACGCGGCGCAGGCGATCGCCCGTGCGAAGACGATTCCCGAGGCCGTGCGTCTGCAGACCAGCTTCGTCCAGCAGCAGCTCGCCGCCGCTAGCGCGCAGTCGAAGGAGCTCTTCGAGCTTTCGGCCAAGGTCGCTCAGCAGACGTTCGAGACCATGAACGTCGCCGCGACCAAGACGTTCGAGCAGATGAAGAAGACCGGCTGACCGGGCGTACCAATCCCGTCAATTCGCGTCAGATTAAGACTTGGCCCGGAGCCACGAGCTTCGGGCCAATTTTTTTCCGAAGGATTGTGGGTGGCCGTTACGACGCGCGCGAGATCGGTTATACTCGCGTCATGTTGGGTTCGCGTTCCGAGGTCAAGATCCGCAAGGGCCGGCCCGCCGATGCCAGGGCGGTGGCCGACATCTTCCGCACCACCTGGCAGCAATCGTACCGGGGCATCATCCCCCATCTTCATCTCGAAAGCATGGTGAAGCGGCGCGGAGCCGAGTGGTGGCGCAATGTCATCCGCGCCGGCGACAGCCTTCTCGTACTCGAGCACGGCGGCGACGTGAGGGGATATGCGACGCTCGGCGTGGCGCGGACCCGCGGCCCCTATCAGGGCGAAATCTACGAGCTTTATTTGAGCCCGACCTACCAGGGACTGGGGCTTGGCGAGCACCTCTTCGAGGCGTGCCGGCACGGCCTAGACGAGAAGCGGCTCAAGGGCCTCATCGTGTGGGCGCTCGCCGACAACTCGCTGGCCCTCGACTTCTATTGGCGGCGCGGCGGCCGTCCGATCGCACAGACGGTCGAGCGCATCGGCGGCGCCAAGCTCGAGAAGGTCGCCTTCGGCTGGAACTGAGCGCGGCGCGTCGACCGCAACGCTCCCACTCCCGTATCAGCGCGGAGTCTCGTCCAAGATGCCGGCGGTGATCGGCATTGCGCTGCAATCGAAGGACCGGGCACGCTCATCGGCAATTTCACGCGCCAGCACGATCGCATCCTTGTTGGCCAGCGCATCGACATAGGCGACGTGGCACGTCTCCCGGTCGGTCACCCGCATGATGACGAGTGTCTCGCCGCGCCCGGCCGGTGACTGAGTGAAATAGCGCACGATGGTCGCGTACGGCACGGTCCGCCCGTTGCGGACGATGAATCGCCATTCGACCGTCGTGCGGGTCGAATTGCCCTCGAACAGGCTGTTGGACACGGCCAAGGTCTGAGCGGCCGCCCGCCGCTTTGCCGCATCGGGCCCTACGCTCACGTAGGTCTTGAGGCCCGTCCAGTCGACGAAGACCGGATACCCGGGAAGGCCGTCGCAGAGGCGCGCGCCGCCCGGGCTCGGCGAGACCACGCTCTCGCATGCCGCAAGGTCGACGACCGTGTAGAGGCTCTTGACCTGCTGCACGGCGGCTGCGAATTCAGCGCTTGCCAAGAGCGCGACGGCCCCAGCGATGACGCGCGTCTTCTTCACTCTCCGCTCCTCGGCAGCGGCTCGCCTCGCGCAGCCCGATGTGCCATTGACGAGCGGCCGCGCGTGCCGGCATCCGATCCGCCAATCGTCTAGGCGGGCATCTTGGCCGAATTCGGGGGATGAAACTACGCCTCCGGTCTGCGACGATAGACGAGGGACCGCCGTGGTTCGGAAGGCCCGAAGAGGAGAGGAGCTCCATGCGCATCGAAGCCATAGTGGCCGGCAACGACCCGCCCGAGGACATCAACGTGGTGGTCGAAGTGCCCATCGGCGGAGAGCCGATCAAATACGAGATGGACAAGGCCTCGGGAACGCTCTTCGTCGACCGATTTCTTTACACGTCGATGCACTACCCGGGGAATTACGGCTTTGTTCCGCATACCCTCTCCGAGGACGGAGACCCGATCGACGTCCTCGTCTGCAATACGCGGGCGATCTTTCCCGGCGCCGTAATCAACTGCCGCCCCATCGGCGTGCTCGTCATGGAGGACGACGGGGGCGGCGACGAGAAGGTTCTCGCCGTCCCGAGCAGCAAGCTGACCCAGCGCTACGAAAAGATACGCACGGCCCTCGACCTGCCCAGCATCACGTTGCAGCAGATCGAGCATTTCTTCGCCCATTATAAGGATTTGGAACCTGGCAAGTGGGTTCGGATTCACCATTTGGGCGATGCTGCGGAAGCGAAAGGCCTCATTCGCAGAGCCATCGATCGAGCACGCCCGGCAACAGCCGGGAGCGGAGCATAAACGCTACCCGCGCGCCGCACTTCCACTGAGCTTGGCGCGTGCTATACCCCGGCACGCCTAGAGCCTTTGGAGACGCGTTTGAGCGACATGAGGATCGCCGTGATGGGCGCCGCCGGCCGCATGGGCCGCGAGCTCGTGCGCGCCGTCCACGCCATGCCGGGATGCCGCGTCGCCGGGGGAACGGAGGTGGCGAGCTCGCCCCATCTCGGGGCCGACATCGGCGCGCTTGCCGGGCTCGAGACCCTCGGCATCGCGGTGACCGGCGATCCGATCGACCTCTTCACCCATGCCGACGCGATTCTCGACTTCACGACGCCGCGCGCGACGCTCGAGTTCGCCGAGCTCGCCGCCAACGCCCGCATCGTCCATGTTATCGGCACGACGGGACTAGCGGACAACGACATGGCCGCCATCAAAGCCGCTGCCCGCCACGCGACGATCATAAGGGCCGGAAACATGAGCCTCGGCGTCAACATTCTCGCGGCCGTTACGCGCCGCGTGGCCGAGGCGCTCGACGCCGACTTCGACATCGAGATCGTCGAAATGCATCATCGCAACAAGGTCGACGCCCCGTCGGGGACGGCGCTCATGCTTGGGGAAGCTGCGGCAGCAGGCCGCGACCTCGACTTGAAGAGCGTGAGCGTGAAGGCTAGGGATGGTCACACGGGGGCCCGCAGACGCGGCGATATAGGATTTGCGTCGTTGCGCGGGGGAACAGTCGTTGGCGATCACGCCGTCATATTTGCAGGCGAGGGTGAGCGGATCGAGCTTGTTCACCGCGCCGAGGACCGCGCCATCTTTGCTCGCGGCGCTGTGAAGGCGGCCCTTTGGGGACGCGGCAAGGCGCCAGGCCTGTACTCGATGACCGACGTGTTGGGGATTTGAGGATTAGATGTCGACGCTGGAAAGAACACGACGGATCGGCGCGATGGCGAACAGCCTTGTCCTCGTGCGGCACGGCGAAAGCGAGTGGAACAAGAAGAACCTCTTCACCGGAATCCGCAATCCCGACCTGACCGACAAAGGCGTCATCGAGGCCCGGTGGGCGGGCCGCGTGCTCAAGGACAAGGGGCTCCGGTTCGACGTCGCCTTCACGAGCAAGCTCAAGCGCGCTCAGCATACCCTCGATTTCATCTTGGGCGAGATCGGCCAGACAGCTGTCGAGATCCACGAGGATGCGGCCTTGAACGAACGCGACTATGGCGAACTCTCGGGTCTCAACAAGGAGGAAGCGCGCAGTCGCTGGGGCGAGGACATGGTGCAGCTGTGGAGACGCAGCTTCGACGTTCCCCCGCCCGGCGGCGAGAGTCTCAAGGACACGGCCGCCCGAGTCCTCCCCTACTATCAGGCGCGCATCTGGCCGCAAGTCCGATCCGGCAAGAACGTCCTCGTGGCCGCGCACGGCAATTCGCTGCGCGCGCTCATCATGGACCTCGAGAAGCTCACAGAGCAGGAAATCCTAGACCGCGAGCTCGCGACGGGAGCGCCGCAGGTCTATCGGCTGACGGACTCGGGCGAGGTCGCGGAATACCAGGAGCTGGTCCGGTCCGAGGGACGCGACGATCATATGGGGTGACCTCGGCCGGAGGTCGAGGACGACAACACTTGGATCTGGGCTAGTTCGAGACTTCGACGGTTGCCGTGCGACTCGCTACGGACACGCCTGCGCGCAGGAGCTCTACCTTCCCCTCGTAGCGGCCGGCGGGCCACGCCGCGGCGGTGCGCCGTTTCCCCACGTAGGCGAGGTAGGACGCCTTGTTGCGCTCGATCGGATCGCTCGTGTTCGACACCTCAAAACCCCCGGGCCCGGAAATTTTCAAGCTGATCTGGTCGCCGGCGCGAAGATTGAGGATGCGCGCAAAGAGGAGGAGCTGATCGCTCGCCGCGCCGGGGGGAGTGAGTGCGTGCATGAGCTCGAGGCCCTGAAGATCGGGCACCGCGCTGCTGAACCCGACGGCCAGGATCTCGCCAGCCCTATAGGGCAGAAGGCTGAGAGCATCCGCGCGCCACAGACCGCGCACCTCCTTCGGGTCGGAGCAGGCCCCGTCCCGGGTCTTTGCGGAGAAGGGATCGAGCACTGTCCCGTTGTGGCGAACCATGAAATGCAAGTGCGCGAACTCGACGAGACCGGAGTAGCCGACATCGCCGAGCGGCTGGCCGCGCGCAATCCTTTCGCCCTCGTGAACGCGTACGCTGCCCTTGCGCATATGGCAATACTGGGTCTCCCAGCCTTGTCCGTGATCGATGACGACCCCATTGCCGCATTCGCGGCCCTTGATCGCGGCGCGCGAATCCGGCGTCACGAAGATGTCGGTCATGCCGTCGCGCCCGCCTTTGACGACCCCGTCGGCCGCGGCGAGCACGGCCATGCCCCGCTTGGTCTCGGCCGCCGAGTTGAGCCGGAAATCGATGCCGTCGTGGCCCTCGTAGGTCGCGGTGCCGCAGGCGTAGTCCTTCACGCCTGGACCGGGATCGACATCGATGTAGCTCTGGATGAAGCAGCTTTCGCCAGGCGCGCAGGCGATGGGGAGCGAGAGCTCGGGGGCGCCGTCGCCGGCTGTGCCGCCCATGAGCAGGGGCACGAGGAGGACAATGGGCAGGTTTCGAGCCAACGCAATCGGCAGACCCATGCGTGAGACCATCCTTTGGACAGCTGCGGACGCCAGCCGGCACGGCTTGCGGGGCGTGCTCGCGCAGGCTAGTACCCGCCTCCAGCAACGAACCTTATAGACGACGGGAGCCTGCAAATCATGGCCACGCACAATCTTCTCTTGCTCCCGGGCGACGGCATCGGCGTCGAGACGATGGCGGAAACGGAGCGCGTCGTCGCCTTCTTCAACAAGAGAAGCAACGGGGCCAAATTCGCGTGCCAATCCGATCTCGTCGGCGGCGCGGCGATCGACAAGCACGGAGTTCCGGTGACCGACGAGACGATGGCGCGCGCCAAGCAGGCGGAGGCCGTCATCTTCGGAGCCGTCGGCGGCCCCAAGTGGGAAAAGGTCCCTTATGCGATCCGCCCCGAGGCGGGGCTCCTGCGGCTGCGCAAGGACCTCGGCCTTTTCGCCAATCTGCGGCCTGCTATTTGCTACCCAGCGCTCGCCGACGCTTCCTCGCTGAAGCGCGAATTGGTCGAAGGGCTCGACATCATGATCGTGCGCGAGTTGACTGGCGGCGTCTATTTCGGCGAGCCCAAGGAGATCGTGACACTCGAGAACGGCGAGAGGCGCGCCGTCGATACGCAGGTCTACACCACGCACGAGATCGAGCGCATCGCCAAGGTCGCCTTCGACCTCGCGAGGAAGCGTAAGAACAAGGTCCACTCGGCCGAGAAGCGCAACGTGATGAGGACCGGCGTGCTATGGAACGAGGTCGTCACCCAGACTCACAGAGCCTACGCTCCCGACGTCACGCTCGAGCACATCCTCGCCGACAACTGCGCCATGCAGCTCGTCCGCAACCCGAAGCAGTTCGACGTGATCGTCACCGACAACCTATTCGGCGACGTGCTCTCGGACGAGGCCGCGATGGCGACGGGCTCACTCGGCATGCTCCCGTCGGCCTCCCTCGGCGCGCTCGACGCGAAAACCGGCAAGCGCCTCGCGCTCTACGAGCCCGTGCACGGGTCGGCGCCCGACATCGCCGGCAAGGGGCTCGCCAATCCGATCGCGACGATTGCAAGTTTCGGCATGGCGCTGCGCTATTCCTGCGACATGGGGAAGGACGCCGATCTCCTCGATCAGGCGATCGCCGGCGTCCTGGCCCAGGGCTACCGCACCGGTGACATCATGCAGCCCGGCATGCGCCAGGTCGGCACGAGCGAAATGGGCTCGGCCATCGTGGCCGAGCTCGAGAAGCTCTCCGGTTGACATTGAGGAAGGAATCGGCGCGGGCTAGTGTGATGATCGAGAAATTCGCCATCGCCCGCTGCCCACCTCCTAGCGAATTTCTCGATCTGAACCACACTAGCAAGATTGTTATTCTGGTGTCCCTTTTGATTCCGAAGTTCGCTCATGGCGCCAGCAGCGAACACAGGCGAACTTCGGAATCGGGACACTAGCGCCTCCGCGACGACGGTCGCCAATTCACGGCCCCGCACATGGTGAGTAACCTCTCGACGATCGGGTTGGCCTTCGCCGACGACGGCACTTTCAACGCCGCCATGACTCGCCTTGCGGGCGAAGCCAGGCGCCGGATCAAGACTGGCGCCGGAGACTACGCCGTTTGGCGTTCGCAAACCGGCGCCGAGGTGTGGTTCCATCTCAAGCCGAGCGGCGACATCGTCGGGCTCACACCTTATTTCGACGGCCAGAGCCGGGCGACGGTCAAGGTAACAGAACGCATCAAGCGTCCCGACAATTCGGATTTCGAGGGCGCGCTTCTGGCCTGGATGGCGCCTGGCGACGACGGCGCCGGAGTTTATCCGCTCGTCTTCGACGCCGTCGATTTCGCGACACTCTCCGGGCGAAGCCTCCCCAGCGCGCTCGAGGCTCGAATAGCAGGCTTTGCCCATCAGCTGCGCGCCTTCCCGTCGGCGGACGCCTACGATCAATCGCAGACCTCCGAGCCCAAGTTCGCGGCCCAGAGCTTCGTGCCGATCGGAATGTTCGCCTTGGCGGCGGCCGACGGCGAGGCCGAGCCTCCGCCCTCGTCCACGGCGCTGCTTGCCGGCCGAGTCGCCGCTCACCGGCGCCTGACTTCGGAGGTGACCGGCCAGGCCTTTCACTGGCTCCTTGTGGAAAGCCTCGAGGCCTCGTTCGATATCGTTGCCGACCCCGAGGTCGTCGAGGGCGAGATCACGGAAGGGGGTACCGCGGAGGTGAGCTGCTGGCTGTTTGGCCGCGTCCTCGACCAGATTCGGGCCCAATAGGCTGCATTGATCGGGGGATCGTGCGAATGGCCTTGAAAGGCCGCGCCGGCGCGCGTAAGTCCCATCGCGAATTGAGGACGGGCGGAGGGAAGGTCCCTAGCGCCCAGAACATCTGGGACTGAGCAATGGGATACAAAGTCGCTGTCGTCGGTGCCACCGGCAACGTCGGCCGGGAGATGATGAACGTGCTCGTCGAGCGCCGATTTCCTGCCGATGAAGTGTTCGCCATCGCGTCCCGCCGATCGATCGGAACCGAGGTCTCCTTCGGCGACACGGAGCTCAAGTGCCAGGACCTCGAGCGCTTCGACTTCTCGAAAGCCGACATTTGCCTGATGTCGGCGGGATCGGCGGTCTCCAAGGAGTGGAGCCCGCGAATCGGGGCCAAGGGCTGCGTCGTCATCGACAACTCGTCTTGCTGGCGCTACGACCAGGACGTGCCGCTCATCGTGCCCGAGGTCAATGCGGACGCGGTGCGCGGCTACACCAAGAAGAACATTATCGCCAATCCGAACTGCTCGACGGCGCAGATGGTCGTCGTGCTGAAGCCGCTCCACGATCGGGCGACGATCAAGCGCGTCGTCGTCGCCACCTATCAGTCGGTCTCGGGCGCCGGCAAGGAGGCGATGGACGAGCTCTGGCAGCAGACCAAGGGCACCTACGTCCCCGGCCAGGAGGTCGAGCCCAAGAAGTTCACCAAGCAGATCGCCTTCAACTGCATTCCTCACATCGACGTCTTCATGGAGGACGGCTACACGAAGGAGGAATGGAAGATGCTGGCCGAGACCAAGAAGATCGTCGATCCGAAGATCAAGGTGACCGCGACATGCGTGCGGGTTCCAGTCTTCGTCGGGCATTCGGAAGCGGTCAACATCGAGTTCGAGAAGGCGATCTCGGCGGAGGAGGCGCGCGAAATCCTGCGCGAGGCACCGGGCGTCTTGGTTGTCGACAAGCGCGAGGCCGGCGGCTACGTGACGCCGGTCGAGGCGGCCGGCGAGTTCGCGACCTATGTCTCACGCATCCGCGAGGACGCGACCGTCGACAATGGGCTCTCGCTCTGGATCGTCGCGGACAACCTCTTGAAGGGTGCTGCCCTCAACGCCGTGCAGATTGCCGAAACTCTTATCAACCGCAAGCTCTTGAAGTCCGCCGCCTGACGGTGAGATCGCGATCCAAATTCGAAGTGTAGAGCAGGTCGCCTGACATGGATCGCGGATGCGATTCCTTGTCTGGCGACCGTGCTCTGGCGTCAGCGTCCGGGCCCCTTGGCTCAATCCTTAATGGGCTTGGATGCGAGGCCTATCTGCCCAAGGGCAACGACGATTGCCGCAAGATGCTCGAGGAAGCGATCGCGGTGCGGACTTGGCACTGCTGCTAGGATCTTTTCATCGACCCTACGGGCGATGGGATCCGTGGCCTCGAGAAGCGTCCAGCCCTCCTCCGACAGCTTGACCGCATAGGCGCGAGCATCCTCCTTGCGGCGCCGGCGCTGCAGCAGCCCCTTTTTCAGCATACGGCGGACGATATCGGCGAGGGTGGACCGGTCAATGCCCGTCTGCTCGACGAGCTGGGTCTGATTGAAACCCTCGTGCGAGGCGACGGCGACGAGAACCGTGAATTGACGCGGCGTGAGCGCCTCGTTGCCCATCTCGGCCATGAAAAGATCGCCCGCACATTGACCGGCGCGGTGAAGAAGGTGAATGGCAGATTGCCCAAGGGGAGTGGTGACAATCGATCTTACTGGATTGTCGCGTGCCATGAGTTGTCGCATGCCCGGGGGCAGCGAGGGGCGAAGCGCGAGATATCCGTCGCACCCTCGAGGCTACCTTCATCAATTTCGCCGAGTCGATGAAGATGATTCTCCAAAAAAGAGAAAATACGAGTTCCTCTGCGCCGTCCAGAAGAAAATGCTGCTCTTCCCCAACTAGGGTAAGGCGAACTCCGACACCGGTCAATCAAAAAGACAGTCGTCTGAAATTCAGTGTTGTGCACAACAGAACATCTCGGCTTCTCAACCGCTCTTGGGCACTTCGTGGCGCTTGAGCAGCCCGACCTGGCAAAGAGCAAAAATCATTGTCAACGGCAAAATGCCGAACACCTTGAAGCTCACCCATGCCTGCTCCGAAAAATTACGCCACACGATCTCGTTCACGACCGCCATCGCCAGGAAGAACACCATCCATCGAATGGTCAACCGCCGCCAGCCCTCCTCGGTCAGGCTGAAAGCTGCGCCAAACAGGATCTTGATCAACGGACGCCCCGCAAGTAGCCCCGCTCCGAGCACTGCGGCGAACACGAGGTTGACCATGGTCGGCTTCATTTTGACGAAGCTCGGATCGTTGAGCCAGAAGGTAAGCCCACCGAAGACGCAGACGACGACCGCGGTCACGAGCGGCATCGGCGGCACCTTGTGATAGAGGATCTTTGAGGCAACGAGAGCCGCGAGCGTCGCCATCATGAGGACGCCGGTCGCCCAATAGATTCCTCCCAGGCCGTAGGCCGCGAAGAATGCAACCAGTGGGCCGAGCTCAATTCCGAATTTGAGGACAGGGCTTGCGCGCCAGGACGGTGGAGCCTGCAACTCGGTATTCGTCTCTGTCATTTCAGCATAGTGGGTACAAAGCCGATCATCGGCAAGCGTCTTCGCCGCCTCATCCCTGCGATTGGCGCCGCTCTGCATTCGCTGTCACCAGCCCGGCCGTGGCCTTGCCGGCCTCCGGCGGGGTCTGGCCCAGATGGTCCGCACCGTGCTCTGGAATTCGGTGTTTGGTCAGTGACTTCGTGAGGATCCACGCATAGAGGCCGCTCAGCGGCATGACGACGAGAAGCTTGAATGCGATCCAGATATTGATGCCGTCCATCGAGTAGCCAAGCACCGAATAGACGGCATCGTCCTTGAAGGTCACGCGAACGGCCTCGTTCAGCACCGCCGTGAACAGAAAGAACCAGGCAAAGCTGCGCGTGAAGGTGTCCCAGCCCTCCTTCGTGTAGTGAAACGTCTTCTCGAAGACGTACTTGAAGAAATTCCTGTCGAGCCACAAACCGATGAAAAGGAAGGCTGCGAACATGGCGTTGAAGATCGTAACCTTGATCTGAACCCACATAGGGTCCTTGGTGATGAGGGTGAGCGCACCGAAGACGATGGTCACCGTCGAGGCGATGAGCGGGAACACTGGCGGCCGGCCGAACATGTAGACCATGGCCGCGATCGCCATCACGGTGGTGATTAGAAGCGCCCACGTGCCGGCGTTGATGCCGTACAGGCCATTGACGACGAACATCGTCACGAGCGGCCCGAATTCGCTCAGAATATTGACGGTCTGCTCGGCATTGAAGGGGTAAACCCCGGTGCGACGGCTCATGATTGCGACGTGTTCCTGGTTTTTGTGGCGCCTCTGCGACCCAAGCGAAACCTATCCCTCAGCAATTGCCCGAGAGAACTCTCCTGCCTCGAACGGCTGCAGGTCGTCGAGCCCCTCGCCGACGCCGATGGCATGAACAGGGAGCCCGTGCTTGGCGGCGATGGCGACCAAGATGCCGCCGCGCGCGGTCCCGTCGAGCTTGGTCATGACGAGGCCCGTAACTCCCGCACGGCTGCGGAAGATATCGACCTGCGACAGCGCGTTCTGTCCCGTCGTCGCGTCGAGCACCAGGACGACGTCATGGGGCGCCGTGGGATCGAGCTTCTTCAGGACGCGCACGATCTTCTCAAGCTCGCCCATCAAGGTCTCCTTGTTCTGAAGACGGCCCGCAGTGTCGAGGAGGAGCACGTCGAAGGCCTCCTCGCGCGCCTGGCGCAGCGCCTCGTAGGCAAGAGCCGCCGCGTCGGAGCCCGGCAGCGTGAGCCACGACGCGCGCGCCCGTGCGCTCGCCCCAGATCTTGAGCTGATCGATGGCGGCGGCGCGAAACGTGTCGCCGGCCGCGAGCATGACTTTCCTTGCCCTCGCGCGCGAGCTCGGCGGCGATCTTGCCGATGGTCGTCGTCTTGCCGCTGCCGTTGACGCCGACGACGAGAATGACGTGCGGCCTGTTCGATGCGGAAACCTCGAGCGGGCGCGCGACTGGGGAAAGGACCCGCGTGATCTCCTCGGCGAGGACGCGGCGCACGTCGGCCGCCGAGATCCCCTTTTCGAAGCGTCCCTCCGCGAGCGCGCGCGTGATCCGCGCCGACGTCTCGACGCCGAGGTCGGCGCCGATGAGAACGTCCTCGAGCTCGTCCAGCGTCCCGGCGTCGAGCTTGCGCTTCTCGATCAGCCCCGTGATGCCCTCGGTCAACCGGGACGAGGTCTTGCCGAGGCCGGCTTTGAGGCGCTGGAACCAGCCCGTGCGCGGCTCGGTGGCACCGCTGCTAGCGGCTCGGCCGTCGGAATTGCCGGTCGCAGCCCCGCCGCCGAACCACCGGCCGAAGGCGCCCTTGGCTGTCGGCTCGGCTGCGCTCACGCCGCCACCTCGGCCACAAGACGGCGTGCCGTCATGGCCAGCGATGCGCGCCCGCGCGAGAGCACCGACATCGAGCGCGGGCTCGACCTCGACCTCGGCGAAGTGCGGCGTGCGGCCGATCCCGCGGCGCTCGACGAGGACCTCCGCCTCGGCCCCGTGCTGGCGGTCGAGGAACTGCGCGAGGCGTCGCCGCGCCGGATGCCCTGAGCCGGCGCGCGCGCTCCTTTACCACCGGCCGCGCGACCTGCGGCATGCGCGCGGCGGGCGTTCCCTTGCGTGGAGAGAAGGGGAAGACATGGAGGTAGGTGAGACCGCATTCGGCGACGAGGTCGAGCGTGTTGCGGAACATGTCCTCGGTCTCGGTCGGGAATCCGGCGATGAGATCGGCACCGAAGACGATGTCGGGGCGCAGCCGGCGCGCCTCCGCGCAGAAGCGGATGGCATCGCCGCGCACGTGGCGGCGCTTCATGCGCTTCAGGATGAGATCGTCGCCGGCCTGCAAGGAAAGATGCAGGTGCGGCATGAGGCGGGGCTCGGTCGCAATTGCGTCCATGAGATCGCTGTCCGCCTCCACCTGATCGATCGAGGACAGGCGCAGGCGCGCAAGGCCGGGCACATGCTTCAGGATCTGCTTGACGAGGCGTCCGAGCGAGGTGCGACCGGGAAGCCCCGTGCCATAAGACGTGATGTCGACGCCCGTCAGCACGACCTCGCGGCAGCCGCCGTCGACGAGCCGGGCGATCTGGGTGACGATCTCGCCGGCCGGAACCGATCGCGACGGCCCGCGCCCGTAGGGGATGATGCAGAACGTGCAGCGATGATCGCACCCGTTCTGCACCTCGACGTAGGCGCGTGCCCGCGATCCGAAGCCGTCGATCATGTGATGGGCGGTCTCGCGTGAGGCTCATGATGTCGCGGACGACCACGCGTGCGGAGGTCCCGGTCGAGAGCCGAATCGTACGTCGACCGCGCCATCTTCTCGGCATTGCCGATCACATGGTCGACCTCCGGCATCTCGGCGAAGCGCTCGGGCTCGATCTGCGCGGCGCAGCCGGTGACGACGAGCGTCGCGTCGGGCCGCTCGCGGCGCAGCTTGCGGATCGCTTGCGCCGCCTGCCGCACGGCCTCGCCGGTGACGGCGCACGTGTTGACGATGACGCAGTTGTCGAGACCCGCCTCCGACGTGTGGCGGCGCATGACCTCCGTTTCGTAGGCGTTGAGGCGGCAGCCCAGCGTGATGATCAGCGGCTCAGACATTCCCGTCCAGTTCCAAATGCGCGCGATGCGGCGCGACCGCGCCGCACAGGAAACTTGGTAATAGATGACGCGGAGGTCATAGGCTAGGCGTCCGCCTTGGCCGACGCCCACACATCCATGAGGCCCTCGTGCTCGACCTCGACGGGCCCCGTCATGAGAATGCGGTTGGTAGATGACCATTCGATTACAAGGTCGCCGCCTGGCAGCGTGACCGTGACCCTGCGGTCGGTGACGCCCTTGCGCATGGCGGAGACGGCTGCCGCGCACGCCGCGGTTCCGCACGCCTGCGTCAGGCCGGTACCCCGCTCCCAGGTTCTGATCGTGATCGCGTCGCGCCCGCGCACGTGCGCGAGGGTGATGTTTGCGCGCTCTGGGAACAGCGGGTGGTTCTCGAGCATCGGCCCGAAACGGGCAAGATCATGGGCCTCGACGTCGTCGACCCAGAACACGGCATGCGGATTGCCGACGTTGACGACCGACGGCGAATGGAGCATCGGCTTGTCGATCGGCCCGATCTGCAGCTCGATGGCGCGCGTGTCGTGGAACGGCTCGGAAAGCGGGATTTCGTCCCACCTGAAGTGCGGTTCGCCCATGTCGACGGTGATCGAGCCGCTGCTCAGGACGCTCACGTCGAGAATACCGGCCGCCGTTTCGAAGGCGAGCCGGTCGAGACCTGTGCGCCGGCTCTCGAGCCAGCCGATGCATCGCGTCCCGTTGCCGCACGCCGAGGAGACCGAGCCGTCGGCATTGTAGATTTGGACGAACGCCTGCGTGCCGGCGCTCCTCGGCCGCGAGAGCACCATCATCTGGTCGAAGTGCGTGCTCGGGTGGCCAGCGAGAGCGCGCACTTCGGACGCTTCGAACTCGCTTCTGGCTGTCCCGCACGTCGACGACGAGGATCTCGTTGCCGAGGCCGTTCATCTTGACAACGTGAGGGGCGGGCGCCGTTCATGGCCCCTTATATGGCGGGCGATGCCCAAAAGACAAATCGGCCCCCAAGCCCTTCGCTTGCGGGGCGCCGGACCCCTAAATAGGGGGAACCTTCGCATCAGCATCCTATTTGTGAGCTAGAGATGACCCTCAGAGTGCCTACCTTCATGGCCCTTGCAGCTCGTCTTGTCGCGCTTGCCGCCGCCGGCGCGGCGACCAACGCCCGCGCGGAGCAGACCAACGCGCCGGCGGCCAAGGCGACCCCAATTACAGTCGAGACCGTTGCTGCGGGGCTCGAGCATCCGTGGGGCGTCGCGTTCCTCCCGGACGGCCGCCTCCTCGTCACCGAGCGGCCTGGGCGCCTACGCGTCGTGACACGGGAGGGCACCATTTCGGAGCCCGATTGCCGGCGTCCCGGCGGTCGCGGCGGAGGGCCAGGGCGGGCTCCTCGACGTGGCGCTCGCGCCCGATTTCGCCGAGAGCGGCATCGTTTTCCTCTCGTACGCGGAGCCGCGAGACGGGTCGAAGAACGGCACCAGCGTGGCGCGCGCGAAGCTCGTCCTCGACGAGGCGGCGGAGGGCGCTTGACGATCTTGCCGTCATCTTCCGGCAGGCGCCCGCCTGGAAGAGCACCTATCACTTCGGTTCGCGCCTCGTCTTCGCCCGCGACGGCTCGCTGTTCGTGACGACGGGCGAGCGCAACTATGCGACGCGAGGAAGCGCAGAACCCCGCCAACCATCTCGGCAAGGTCATCCACATCACTGCCCGACGGGGCGCCGGCCCCCGACAATCCGAAGCTCGAAGGCTGGGACCCGAAGGTGTGGTCGATCGGCCATCGCAACATCCAGGGCGCGGCGCTCGATCCCGTGACCGGCGCGCTGTGGACCGTCGAGCACGGCGCGCGCGGAGGCGACGAGCTCAATCATCCCGAGGCCGGCAAGAACTACGGCTGGCCCGTGATCACCTACGGGCGCGATTATTCGGGCGCGAAGATCGGCGAGGGCACGGCCAAGGCCGGCCTGGAGCAGCCGGTCTATTATTGGGATCCCTCGATCGCCGTGTCGGGATTGACGTTCTACACGGGCGAACTTGTTTCCCGACTGGAAGGGCAATCTCTTCGTCGGCGGCCTCAACGGCGCGCAGCTCCAGCGCCTCGTCATGCTCGACGGAAAAGTCGTCGCCCACGAAAAGCTGCTCGGCGATCTCGGCGAGCGCATCCGCGACGTGCGTCAAGGCCCCGACGGAGCGCTTTGGGTTCTGACCGACAGCGGCAACGGCAAGCTGCTGAGACTCACACCGCGAACGCCCTGACGCTGCACCCAGACCCGCGCGCCACGTGAGCCGGCCTTAACGGCCCGCCCGCGGAAGCGTTTGGTCGACGTCCTTCTGCTTTTCCTTGGGCTTGTCGTCGGCGACGACCTGCACGGTCTCGTTGCGGTCGATCTGGCAGTCGCCGTTCTTGTCCAGAAGCTTGAAGGCCGCGTTCTGCTTGCCGACGAGCTCGTCGGCGGACACGCGCCCGTCGGAGTTGGCGTCGTAGTAGGAGAGGTTGGCGAGCTCGAACAGCCGGTCGTTCTTGGCCATCGTCGCGAACTCGGTTGCGTCGAGAACGCCGTCGCCGTTGGCGTCCGCCTCGCGCAGCGAGGTCGATCGCGTATTGCTTCCACTCGTCGCACGTCACGACGCTGTTCTTGTCGAGGTCCCAGGTCTGGGCGGCGCCGATGAATGTCCGGTCGAAATCGGAGGACTTGCTGAACGGAGACGACGTCGTGCAGCCCGCGCCGACAAGCGCGCCGGTCAATGCGACGGCGGCGAGCGCAGCCAAGCTCCAAGCCTCGAGCGGCTTCAATACTCCGGTCCATCCCCATTCTGCTCCCCCGACGGTCTTGCCGCCTGTTTGGGCAAAAAATTGTGACCAATCTCCGCCAGCGGGCATGTTACCGCAGCTTGCGCACGATAACCAATTGATTGGAGAGATTTTCCCCACCCGCGGCCCGCAAGCCTCAGTGGCGCAGAGCGCGCACCAGCGCGGCGTTGACAAGCCCCGCGCCATCGAGGATTGTGCCGCCGCTCCAAACGGTTCGTGCTCACGAGCCGCCACCTTGTCCATGCGGTCCCTCCAGGGGAGCCGCGGGAGGCAGGGAGGTCAACACCCGCCGGCGAGTTTCGCCCGCGGGTGCGTTTTGCATTGGCGCCGACGTGTCCTCACGCCGTGCACCGTCGAAAGGGTTCGATGTTCCAGTCGCTTTCGGACCGCCTCTCGGGCGTCCTCGACAAGCTGACGAAACGCGGCGCGCTCTCCGAGAGCGACGTCGGCGAGGCCATGCGCGAGGTGCGCCGCGCGCTGCTCGAGGCCGACGTCGCTCTCGAGGTCGTGCGCGACTTCACCGAGCGCGTCAAAGCCAAGGCCGTCGGCCAGGAGGTTCTGAAGTCGGTCACGCCCGGCCAGATGGTGGTCAAGATCGTGCACGACGAGCTCGTGCGCATGCTCGGCTCGACGGCCGAGCCGATCGATCTTCACGCGACGCCGCCGGTCGCCATTCTCATGGTCGGGCTGCAGGGCTCGGGCAAGACGACGACGACGGCGAAGATCGCCTGGCGGCTCAAGATGCGCGACAAGAAAAAGGTCCTGATGGCGTCGCTCGACACGCGCCGGCCCGCGGCGCAGGAGCAGCTCGCCGTGCTCGGCCAGCAGACCGAGGTCGATACGCTGCCGATCGTCGCCGGCCAGCCGCCGCTCGGGATTGCGCGCCGCGCCCTCGATGCCGCCCGCCTCGGCGGCTACGACGTGGTGCTCCTCGACACCGCCGGCCGCGTGACGGTCGACGAGGCGCTGATGACGGAAGTTGCGGAGGTGAAGGCGTCCGTCTTGCCGCACGAGGTGCTGCTCGTCGCCGACAGCTTGACCGGTCAGGACGCCGTCGCGACCGCCAAGGCGTTCGAGACCCGCGTCGGCCTCACCGGCATCGTTCTGTCGCGCGCCGACGGCGATGGTCGCGGCGGCGCAGCGCTCTCCATGCGCGCCGTCACCGGCAAGCCGATCAAGCTCTTGGGCACCGGCGAGAAGTGGGATGCGCTCGAGGACTTCGATCCGACGCGCATCGCGGGGCGCATCCTCGGCATGGGCGACATCGTCGGCCTCGTCGAGAAGGCGGCGCAGACGATCGACGTCGAGAAGGCGCGCTCGATCGCCGAGAAGATGAAGAAGGGCGCGTTCGATCTCGACGATCTCGCCGACCAGCTCGTGCAGATGAAGAAGATCGGCGGCATGTCGGGCATGCTCGGCATGCTGCCCGGCGTCAACAAGATCAAGTCGCAGCTCGCTGCTGCCAACCTCGACGACAAGCTTCTCAAGCGTCAGCACGCCATCATCACGTCGATGACGCCGAAGGAGCGGCGCAATCCGAAGCTCCTCGATGCCAAGCGCAAGCGGCGCATCGCGGCGGGCTCGGGAACAAAAGTCGAGGACGTGAACAAGCTCGTCAAGATGCATCGCCAGATGGCCGACATGATGAAGGCCATGGGCAAGAACCGCGGCATGATGGCGAAGATGTTCGGGCATGGGCGGCGGCGGCGCCGAGCGAGGCGGAGATGGCGCGCATGCAGGACGAGCTCGCGAAGCTCGACCCGAACGCGCTCGCCGAGCTGCCGAAGGATCTCAAGGACGCACTGCCGAAGGGCCTTTCCGGTCTCGGCGGCGGACCAGCGCCGCGGCTTCCGGGCCTCGGCGGCGCGCTCCCTGGTCTCGGCGGCGCGGATTGCCGAGGTTTCCGGGTCTCCCCGGCAAGAAGAAGTGACGTTTCGCATTCGAGTGCGCCGGAGCAATCCGGCCGTCAAGCCTAAGGAAGGAACACAGCAATGGCAGCACGAATCAGACTCTCGCGCGGCGGCGCAAAGAAGCGCCCCTACTACTACGTCGTCGTGGCCCACTCGACCTCGCCGCGCGACGGACGCTACATCGAGCAGATCGGCACGTTCGATCCCATGCTCAAGAAGGACAGCCCCGACCGCGTGAAGCTCAATCTCGAGCGGGCAAGCACTGGCTTTCGGTCGGCGCGCTGCCGACCGACCGTGTCGCGCGCTTGCTCGATGCCGCCGGCCTCATGAAGCGCCAGGCGAGCAACAATCCGGAGAAGGCGAAGCCGAAGAAGAAGGCGCAGGAGCGCGCCGCCGCGGCAGCCGAAAAGGCCGCTAAGGCTGCCGAAGCTGCCGCCTCGCCCGAGGCTTCGACCTGACGTCACTCCGTGGGCGGGGAGGGCCTCACATGACGAGCGTTCCCTCCGGCCTTTCCGCGCTCACCGATGGAACCATCCTGTCGCCGTTCTCGCGGCTTAGACGCCTGCTCGACGGGATCGCCCCGGGCATGTCGCCTGCCATCGACATGAGCCTGGGCGAGCCGCGCGAGACCCCGCCCGGCTTCGTCGCCGAGAAGATACGAGAGGCCGAGGCGGAGTTCGCCAGATACCCGCCGATCCGCGGCACGGACGAATTGCGCGGCGCCATCGCCGCGTGGACGGGGCAACGCTACGGCGCCGCTGCGGCAATCGATCCCGCGCGCGAGGTCTTGCCGTGCAACGGCTCGCGCGAGGGCCTCTTCTACGCGGCCTTTGCCGCCGCCGGGCGCACGCAGGCTACCGGGCGCCCGGCGATCCTTCTCTGCAATCCCTACTACCAGGCCTACCTCGGCGCGGCGATTGCAGCCGGCTGCGAGCCGATATTTCTCAACGCCACCGAAAACTCCGGCCACCTTCCCGATCTCGACGAAATCGCGGCCGATGAGGAGCTGCTCGCGCGCACCGTTGCCTTCTATCTCTGCTCGCCCGCCAACCCACAGGGCGCGGTCGCCACCCAAGGCTATATCGGCCGCGCGCTCGAGCTCGCCCGCGCCTACGACTTCCTGCTCTTCCTCGACGAGTGCTATTCCGAGATCTACGCTGGCGATCCACCGGCCGGCGGCCTAGAGGTCGCGGCGCGCACGCCGGACCGTTTCCGCAATCTCGTCGTCTTCAACTCGCTCTCGAAGCGCTCCAACCTGCCGGGGCTGCGCTCGGGCTTCTCGGCCGGCGATGCGGGCTTCCTCGACACGCTGTTCGAGGTGCGCAATCTCGCCGGACCTCAGATGCCGGGGCCGACCCAGCATGCCTCCGCCGCCGTATGGGCCGAAGAGGGCCACGTCGCGGCCAACCGTCTCGCCTACCGGCAGAAGTGGGATCTCGCCGACCGGATTCTCGACGGCCGCTTCGGCTACCGTCGCCCCGCCGGCGGCTTCTTCCTTTGGCTCGACATGAGCCAATTCGGCGGCGGCAGTGACGCGGCCGTAACGTTATGGAAACGTTTCGGCGTCAAGGTTTTGCCAGGTGCCACCCTGGCTCAGGCCGGCCGTGACGGGACCAATCCGGGCGCAAATTACGTGCGCGTCGCATTGGTTCACGACCTGGCTACAGTCCGGAAGGCGCTCGAACGAATCGTTAATGTGTCTGCGTAAGAGACGTTCGTGTAATGCGTTCCACGGGACTGGATCGCCAGCGCCTATTGCCGGCCTCGCTCGAGGCATGGCTCGTCGGCTGTTTGAACCGTGCCGGCGGCCTGTCGATTCTTGCCATCGCCGCGCTCCTCTGGGGCGCCGTACTCACCTGGTCGGCAACTGACCCGAGCTTCACCCATACGACTGCGGAACCGGCCCAAAATTGGCTCGGCGGTCCGGGCGCAATCCTCGCCGACTTGGTGCTGCAGACGCTCGGGTTCGCCGCGGCGATCCCGCTCCTCGTCGCCATGCTGTGGGGCCTCGAGCTCACCTTTAGCCGGCGACTGACGAACCCCCGGCAGAGAGCCATCTACTTTCCTATTGCGCTCATTGCGCTGTCTGCCGCCCTCTCCGCGCTTCCCGTGCCCGAGGCCTGGCCGTTTCGCCACGGCTGCGGCGGCATTCTCGGCGACATGGTCCTCGACGTCGGCGTCGCCGCGTTCGCTTTCGTCAATCCCGAGCGCGCCCGGCTCGCCGCGACAATGCTGTACTCGATCGCCGGCCTGTCGGCGCTCGGCGGCGCGATCGAACTCGAACTTAGGGATATCCCGCACCTTCTCCCTTGGCGCCGCGCGCTCCGGCTGGGCATTTTTCTGTCCTGGGCCAAACCCGCTGTCTGGCTCTGGCAATGGTGGGACGAGCGTCGGTCCAACGCGAGAGACCGCGAGGCCTATGATTTCCCCGCGCCGATAGGGCTCGACTATCGGAGGGCTCCGATCCGCTACGCGCCCGACGAGGCCCAATCGGGCCCCGCGTACGCTGCGTCCTACCCCGACGTAGAGGTGGACGAGACGATCGATCTCGAGTCCGAGACCGACATCGATGACGAGACCGGCCTCTCGAGCCGCTTGATCGCCGAACGCTTCGCACCTCCCGGCGCCGTACCTCGCGCGGAGCCTACCCCGCGACCAGTGACGGCGCCGGCCCCGGCTCCGGCCCCTCACCGTACGGCACAGCCGCGCCGGGCGGAGACAGCCCTCCAGCGCCCGCCGTTGACCGCCCTCGAGCGTCCCGCGAGCGCGAGGACGCCCGCCGTCTCCCCGACCGCGCTCGACAAAACGGCCCGCACGCTCGAAGTCGTGCTCGCAGACTTCGGCGTCAAGGGCGAGATCCGCGCCATTCGCCCGGGCCCCGTCGTCACGTTGTTCGAGCTCGAGCCGGCGCGCGGCACGAAGACCTCACGCATCGTGTCGCTCGCCGACGACATCGCGCGCTCCATGAGCGCGGCGAGCGTGCGCGTCGCCGTGGTGCCGGGGCGCAACGCGATCGGCATCGAGCTGCCGAACGCGCGCCGCGAGCCGGTCGGGCTTCGCGAGCTTCTCGAGCAGGACGCGTTCCGCGCGGCTGAAGGCGCGCTCCCATTGGCGCTCGGCAAGTCGATCAGCGGCGAAGCGGTCGTCGCCGATCTCGCCCGCATGCCCCACCTTCTCGTCGCCGGCACGACGGGGTCCGGCAAGTCGGTCGGCGTCAACGCCATGATCCTATCGCTCTTGTTCCGCCATTCCCCCGACGAGTGCCGGTTCCTGATGATCGACCCGAAGATGCTCGAGCTCTCCGTCTACAACGGCATTCCGCATCTCCTGTGTCCCGTCGTGACCGAGCCGCAGAAAGCGGTGGCGGCGCTCAACTGGGCGGTCGGCGAGATGGAGGAGCGCTATAAGCTCATGTCGCGGCTCTCCGTCCGCAATATCGACGCGTTCAATGCCCGCGTCAGGAGCGCCGAGACGCAGGGTCAGATGATCGCGCGCACGGTCCAGACCGGCTACGACCGGCGAACGGGCCAAGCGCTCTATGAGCGCGAGGAGATGAGCTTCGAGCCGATGCCCTACATCGTCGTCGTGGTCGACGAGTTCGCCGACCTGATGCTTGCGTCGGGCAGGGAGGTCGAGACCGCGGTCCAGAGGCTTGCGCAGAAGGCGAGGGCGGCGGGCATCCATCTCATCATGGCGACGCAGCGCCCCTCCGTCGACGTCATCACCGGCACGATCAAAGCCAACTTCCCGACCCGCATCAGCTTCAAGGTGGCGTCCAAGATCGACAGCCGGACGATTCTCAACGAGCACGGCGGCGAGCAGCTTCTCGGCCAGGGCGATATGCTCTACGCCGGAGGCGGGCAGACGCTCAGGATCCACGGGCCGTTCGTCTCGGATGCCGAGGTGGAGCGGATCGCCGATCACTTGCGCCGGCAGGGCGCGCCGCGCTACGTCGCCGGCATCGACGATATCGCCGCGGCACCGGGCGATGGCGACCCACGGCTGCCGTCCGAGACCGACGACCTCTTTGCCGAGGCCGCCGAGATCGTCCTTCGCGATCGCAAGGCCTCGACGAGCTACCTCCAGCGGCGCCTGTCGATTGGCTACAATCGGGCAGCCGACCTGATCGAGCGGCTCGAGCGGGAGGGGCTGGTCAGCGCTCCGAACCACATGGGGCGGCGCGACGTGCTCGCTAACGAGCCGGCGAGAGCTGCACCTACTTTCTGATCTCGCGTCCCTATTCCTGGGCGACCGGCCCGGCTGGTCTCTTCCGGCCTTCGTCCGGCCCGCTCCCACCGCGCGGGCTTCAATTCACGAGGCGGCTTTGCCCACATCTGGTCGCATTGTTAGCTCAATTCCTCGATGCGAAATCTGCCCCGCCGATTCGGGGCCCCCCTGGGGGAATTGCATGACGTGGAAAAGTGCCCTGGCGGCAGCTGTGTCTGTGAACGTGCTCCTCGCTACCGCTTCGGTTCGCGCTGAGGATCAGAAGCCCGCCAATCCGCCCGCGAGCGCCGCTGCTGGAGCGGAGACCGGAGCGGCAGGGGCCGGGTGGAGCACGGAGGTGGCGCCGAGCGGCACGACCGGCTTGGCCCTCGACGACAGGCAAGTCGAGATCGTGAAGCAGATCAGCGCCTATTTCAATTCGGTCGGCAATCTCAAGGGCGCTTTTGTTCAAACTGCCGGCGACAACAAGCGCATGAAGGGCAAATTCTATGTCAAGCGCCCGGGCCGGTTCCGATTCGATTACTCGCTGCCGTCGAAGCAGGTCATCATTTCGGACGGGGAGTATCTCGCGATCCAGGACCTCGATCTCAACAACGAGGATCGCGTTGCCCTCGACCAGACGCCCTTCCGCCTCGTCCTGCGCAAGGACGTCGATCTCGTGCGCGATGCCCACATCATGGAGGTGCAGGAATCGGCCGACCTCATCATCATAGCCATTCAGGACAAGAGTCCGGACGCGCCCGGCAGCATCAGGCTCTTCTTCTCCACCCAGCCTGCACTCGAGCTCAAGGAATGGGTGACCACCGACGCCCAGGGCGGTAACACCCGCGTCGAGGTGTCCCAGCTCGACAAGTCGAATGACATCGACGCCGGACTTTTCCGGATCCAGCCCGTGGGGCTGATGAAGCAGCCTTGATGGCAAATAGCTGGATTGACTGAGATTATGCCCCTCCGAAACCGTGGTTTATTCGCCGCGGCGCAATACTCGACTTGGGGATAACCGAGGCGAGATTGGTAAACTTTTCGTGATCGGTTCGTTACACCCCTATTGAAAGCTAGCGCGTTGCGCTTATGTGACTAGCAGTCAGATGGTGTCAATTTATCGGTAGCTCCCCCCCGTCTAACCGACGACATCGTCTGGGGCACCGGCTTCCCTCCCGGTGCCACGCGCGAAAGCGCTGCAGCGCCCAGCCCCGCCCCCCGGGGTTGGGCGCTTTCTCATGGGCCAGCACAAAGTTTCAATGGTATGTCTCCCCCGCCGCGACCCTCTGGCTATCGGCCATTCCGTCGGCCGATGGCACGGCCGTGTCTCCCTCACCAAGGCCCAGGTCGATCTGGCGAAGCTCCTCCGCCAAAGCGGAAAGGCGCCCGCTGATCTTGGTGACGAAGTGGTCCGCGAGCGTCGGGTCGTCGGCCATCTGCGCGTGAAGTTCGGTGCGGGAGATCCGCAAAGCGCGGACGGTCGTGCGGGCGACGATGGTCGAGGAATGATCGGTCTCGATCAACATTGTCATCTCGCCGAGGAGGGCCCCCTCCGGCACCGTCTCGGCGCCGGAATGCTTGCCGGCATTCGGTCCGCTGATCCTCACGGCCTCGCCAGAGATGATCAGCACCGCGGCGTCGCCTGTCACGTTCTCCTCGAGGATCACCTCGCCCGGCTTGTAGACAATGCGGTCGGCGCGGCGCGCCAGCTCGGAGAGCTGTAGCGGCTTCAATCCCTGAAAGAGGGGCACCGTGAGGAATGGCTTGACGAGGGAGTTGATCGCCATGTCGGAACCCTTTCGCACGCGCGATCCGGGGCAAAGGCCTCTCGGATCTCGACTTCACGCGAGCAAAAGGTCCGCTGATTCGCGCCCGCCGGTCCAGGGCCTCGCGACTGTGTGTTGATCGACCGGGGATAACCGGGTTTACGGCACCAGCTTGTAGCCGCCCGATTCCGTCACCAGGATCTCGGCGTTGGCCGTATCCTTCTCGATCTTCTGGCGCAGGCGGTAGATATGCGTCTCGAGCGTGTGAGTCGTGACGCCGGCGTTGTAGCCCCAGACCTCGTGAAGCAAGGTGTCGCGCGAGACCACCTTCTCGCCGGCCCGATAGAGATATTTGAGGATGGCCGTCTCCTTTTCCGTCAAGCGGACCTTGCCGCCTTTGTCGTCGATGAGAAGCTTGGCTGCAGGCTTGAACGCGTAGGGACCGATGGCGAAGATGGCATCCTCGCTCTGCTCGTGCTGGCGAAGCTGCGCGCGGATGCGGGCCAGCAGCACGGCGAACTTGAAGGGCTTCGTGACGTAGTCGTTGGCGCCGGCGTCGAGCCCCAGAATTTGATCGGCGTCGGAGACGTTGCCGGTCAGCATGATGATCGGGCCCTTGAATCCCGATTTGCGCAGCATGCGAACCGCCTCGCGCCCGTCCATATCGGGAAGTCCGACATCGAACACGACGAGATCGTGATGGCCGGTCTTGGCCAACTCGAGGCCGCGCGAGGCGGTATTCGCCTCCGAGACTTCGAACTCGTCGTGCAGCGCGAGCTGGTCCTTGAGGGATTCACGGAGATCCTCGTCGTCGTCGACAAGAAGGATCTTTCGTGCCGTAGTCATTCTGAACTGCTCCGAGCGTGGGCCTGCCGCATCTTCTAGCATTGCTGGGGTGAGACAACCTGGAAAGCGTCCCTCTCCAGGGGAGGGCGCTGCGAGGGCAACCTAAATGTGGACATCGAGTTCGCAACGTCAACTGTTCGTGAAATTTCTTTCGCGGCGCAATGCGACCGGGAGGTTAACGATTGGGTCCTTGAGCGTCCCCTGCGCGCTCGGACGCAGCGGCCTTAAGGTCCGCAAGCGCGAGGGAGACGGAGCGACACCTATAGGGCGATACCTGGCGCGCTTCGGCTACTTTCGACGGGACCGGACCATGCGCCCGGCCACCGGGCTGACCTTTAAGACCCTTGCGCGTCGCGACGGCTGGTGCGATGCGCCCTCTGACCGCAACTATAACCGGCGCGTTCCTATGCCCTACCCGGCGAGCGCCGAGCGGCTGTGGCGCGACGACCGCCTCTACGACATCGTCATCGTTCTCTCCTACAACGAGCGGCCGCGCGTCCGGGGGCGGGGCAGTGCCATCTTCATGCACGTCGCCAAGGAGGAGCTCGCGCCGACCGAGGGCTGCGTCGCCCTGCGACGCGCCGATATCAAGCGCATCCTCGCGCTGGTCGGCCGCGGGGCAATTCTCCGAATCGGCGTCTGAGACGGTTGAAAAAAGAAGGCCCGGAACAGGAGTTCCGGGCCAGTTGGGAGCACGTCTAGGGGAAGACGCGTGCTCGGGAGACAATGCTGGACTGGAGCCCGCCGCACGTCGCGGCGGGCTCTTGATTTCCTCAGTAGTTGTAGGCGCGCTCGCCGTGGTCGGTGATGTCGAGGCCCTCGCGCTCCCTGTCGGTCTCGGGGCGCAGCCCGATCAGGATATCGACGATCTTGTAGAGGATCGCCGAGCCTATGCCCGACCAGAGCAGGGTCGTGAGGACGGCCTTGGCCTGCGCGGTCATCTGGAAGGCCATGTCGTAGGGGGCCGTGATGGCCTCCCCGGGCTTAGAAACGTAGTCGAGGATGCCCGTGCCTCCGAAGTCGGGATTGACCAGAAGGCCGGTGCCGAGCGCGCCGACGATGCCGCCGACGCAGTGCACCGAGAACACGTCGAGGCTATCATCGAAGCCGATCAGGTTTTTCACGCCCGTGGCGAAGATGAAGCACACGACGCCGGCGACGAGCCCGAGGATGATCGCGCCCATCGGCCCGGCGAAGCCAGAAGCCGGAGTGACGGCGACGAGCCCGGCGACGATACCGGAGATGAGTCCGAGGGCCGATGGCTTTCCTTTGGCTATCCACTCGGCGAACATCCACGCGAGACCCGCGGCGGCCGTGGCGACGAAGCTGTTGATCATCGCCAGCGTCGCCGTGCCGGTCGCCTCGAGGTTCGAGCCGGCGTTGAAGCCGAACCAGCCGACCCACAGGAGCGCGGCGCCGACCATGGCCAACGTCAGCGAGTGCGGGGGCATGGCCTCGCGGCCGTAACCGACGCGCTTGCCGATGAGGAGAGCGCCGACCAGACCCGCAATACCGGCATTGATGTGGACGACCGTGCCGCCAGCGAAGTCGATGGCGCCCCACTGGAAGACCTTGCCGGCATCCAGCATGGCGAGATCGAATGCGGCCTTGGCTTCGGCGTTATCCGGCCCGCCGGCATCTGCAAGCGCCTTCGCCGCGGCACCCCAGGCATCCGGACCGCCCCAGTACCAGACCATGTGGGCGATCGGGAAATAGATGAACGTGACCCAAAGGCCGATGAAGACGAAGAGAGCCGAGAACTTCATGCGCTCGGCGAAAGCTCCCACGATGAGCGCCGGCGTGATGGCCGCGAACGTCATCTGGAAGCAGATGTAGACGTACTCGGGTATCGAGACGTTGTTGGTGAACGTCACTGCCAAGGAGTTGTAGTCGACCCCCGCAAGGAAGGCCTTGGAGAAGCCGCCGACGTAGTCGTTCAGGGCTCCGCCATTGGTGAAGGACATGCTGTAGCCGTAGAGGACCCAGAGATCACGACCACGAGGCAGACCGTGGCGTAGACCTGCATCATCAATGACAGCATGTTCTTGGTGCGCACCAGGCCGCCGTAGAACAGCGCAAGGCCCGGAATGGTCATCAAGAGGACGAGCGCGCTCGAGGTCATCATCCACGCCGTGTCGCCCTTGTCGACGGTCGGCGCGGCGAGCGCCGGCTCGGCTAGGCATGCTAGCGCGGCGGCGATCCCCAAGACGCCGGAGCCTCGCAACATTGAAGTCAGCTTCATTTCCGATACTCCCTCGTTTTCCCTGTGATTGATTTTGTGCCGCATTCAGAGCGCCGCATCGTCGGATTCACCGGTGCGGATGCGCAGTGTGTGGTCGATCGAGGAGACGAAGATCTTCCCGTCGCCGATCTGCCCCGTCTTCGCCGACTTGACGATCGCCTCGATCGCCTTGTCGACCTGGCCCGTCGCCACAACGACCTCGATCTTGATCTTCGGCAGGAAGCTCACCGCGTATTCCGCGCCGCGGTAGATTTCGGTGTGCCCCTTCTGACGTCCATATCCCTTGACCTCGGTGACCGTCATGCCTTGCAGGCCGATATCGGTCAGCGCCTGGCGCACTTCCTCCAGCTTGAAGGGTTTGATAATTGCGGTGATCAGTTTCATACGAGCACCCCCTTTGTTGTGTCCGGACCACCATGCGCGAGCGCCGGCGGGCAGACAGACCTCCTCAATGCGTCTGCCGGTCCTCGGCAGCTACCGGTAAACACGGAGTCAAGACCTGTGCCAAAGTGACGACGGTCCGCCATCGCTCTGAAATGTCATCGCTATTCTAAGAACGCTATCTGCACGGGCACCTTTCCCGCGACGAAAACTGCCCAACGGCTATGCAAATAGTCGGATTTGCCCGCTATTTAAGCACGAATGCCGTGTCGCGTTGCCGGACCATTCCCTCCTGAGCCGCAGAGGCGACGAGACGCCCCTTTCGGTCGAAGAAACTCCCCCGGCAAAAGGCCCTGGCGGCGAAGGCGTTGGGGCTATCCTGGCTATAAAGGAGCCATTCGTCGGCCCGGAACGGCCGGTGGAACCAAAGCGCGTGGTCGAGACTCGCCAACTGAACATCGTTGTCGAATAGGAGCTTGCCGTGCGCGATGAGGGCGGTGTCGAGCAGCGTGAAATCCGAGGCATAGGCAAGCACGGCCTGGTGCAGCTTCAAATCGTCCGGCAGCGTGCCGTTGGCGCGCATCCAGATGTGCTGGACGGGCCGCTGCTTGTCGCGGCCGAGATAGCGCGAGACGTCGACCGGGCGCATGTCGATCGGCCGCTCGCGCAACCAATAGCTCTGCATGTTGTCGGGCAGCTTGTCGATGAGCCGGGCCATGAGATCCCGCGCACTCGGCAAGGTCTCGGGCGGCGGCACGCCCGGCATCTCCAAGTGGTGGTCGAAGCCCTCCTCGGCTTTATGGAACGACGTGGCCATGGTGAAGATGAGCCGCCCATTCTGGATGGCCTTGACCCGCCGCGTGCTGAAGCTCCCGCCGTCGCGCGTGCGCTCGACCTCGTAAATGATCGGGTGCGCCGGGTCTCCGGGGAGAAGGAAATAGCCGTGGAGCGAATGGACGGGCCACGGCTCCCCCATCGTGCGCACCGCCGCGACAAGGGCCTGCCCGAGCACTTGCCCGCCGTACACGCGCTGCCAGCCTTCCTTGGGGCTCGAGCCCCGGAACAGGTTCTGCTCGAGCGGCTCTAGATCGAGAAGGGCAAGGAGGTCGAGGAGCGCTTTCGTTGCCGGGGCTGCCTCGTGCGCGTCGGTCGGCATGGAACTCCTGTCGCGTCTGGTGGTATCGATGGCGGGCACCGATTGGGCTCTCGTCGGCAGATGTGTCAAGGTCGCGAAAGGTGGACCCATGTTTGAGCGAGACCTTGAGGAGCGGTTCGATGTCATCATCTCGGGTGCGAGCTACGCCGGGCTCGCTCTGGCGTGCGCCCTCGGCACATCGCTCGGCGGGTCCCTCAGAATTGCGCTCGTCGATCGCACGCCGCCGCAGTGCGCCGAGGGATCGGACGTCCGCGCCTTCGCGCTCTCCGCGTCCTCGCGCCGCATGCTCGAGGTGCTCGGCCTCTGGCCCAGGCTCGCCGAGCGCGCCCAGGCCGTAACCGAGATCGAGATCACGGATTCCTCGCTCGAGGCCGGCGTTCGCCCAGTGCTGCTGACGTACGCGAACCGGCTCGCGGACGGCGAGCCCGCGTCATGGATCGTGCCGGGCGATGTCTTGCTCGCGGCGCTGATTGACACGGTTGCCGCCGACCCCTCCGTCGCTCTTCTTGCACCGGCCGAGGTGACGGGATTTTCGACGACGGCTGCCGGCGTCGAGCTCGAGCTCGCGTCCGGGGAGCGGCTTCATGCGCGCCTTCTCGTCGCCGCCGACGGACGGCGCTCGCGGCTGAGGGACGCGGCCGGGATCAAGATCATCGCCTGGAACGACGGCCAGACCGGCATCGTCACGACCGTCGCCCACGACCGGCCCCACGGCGGACGCGCGGTCCAGCACTTCCTGCCGGGCGGCCCGTTCGCGCTGCTCCCCCTGAAGATGCCCGACGGCCGGGAAAGCCGCTCGTGCGTCACCTGGAGCGAAGCCACCGCCGAAGCCACGCGGGTTCTCGCGCTCGGCGACGCAGCGTTCCTGGCCGAGGTCGACAAGAGAGCCGGCGGACGTCTCGGCGCCATCACACTCGCAGGTCTGCGCCAGACATGGCCCCTCGAGATGCACTTGGCGCGCAGCTACGTCGCACCATACTTTGCTCTCGTCGGCGACGCGGCGCATGGCGTGCATCCCATCGCGGGCCAGGGCCTCAATCTCGGCTTGCGCGATGTGGCGGCGCTGACGGAGGTGGTCGCGGACGCCATGAGGGTCGGGCTTGCGCCGGGGGACCACGAGGCGCTGCTGCGCTACGAGCGCTGGCGCCGCTTCGACTCGGCGGTGTCGACGGCCGCCTTCGATGGCCTGAACCACCTGTTCTCGAACGATGCGGCGCTCGTGAGGGCCCTGCGCGATTTCGGTCTTGGCCTTGTTGACCGCATGCCGGGGCTGAAGAGGTTCTTTGTCGCCGAGGCGGCGGGTGAGACGGGCGAGCGCCCGCGCCTTCTCAAGGGCGAGATGGCCTAGTTGGTGGCGTCCGATTCATTCGCCGGCAGGACAAGGACTATTCTCCCGGCTTTGACGTCCACCTCGCGCACGAAGTCGCTCGTCATCGGCACGAGGGCGGTCTGGTCCGACCCGCCGCTGCGGATCTCGAGGAGATCGCCGGCGCCGAAATTCAGAACGGCAATCGCCTCGCCGAGCACTGCGCCCTCGGGATTGACGACGGCGAGGCCGACAAGGTCCGCGTGGTAGTACTCTCCGGCCGGTGGCTCCGGAAGCCGCTCGCGCGTAACATAGAGCTTGACGCCCTTCAGCGCCTCGGCGGCCGTCCGCGTCTCGATCCCCTTGATGCGCGCGATGACGCCCTTCGCCGTCACGCGAACTATCCTGATCTCGAACTGGCGGCTGCCCGCCTCGTCGCCGAGTGGGCCGTAGGCACCGATGTCCTCCGGCGCCGCCGCGTAGCTCTTTATGACCACCTCGCCGCGAATGCCGTGCGCGCCGGCGATTTGCCCGAGCAGCACACGGTGCGTCGGCACTGTCGTCCTCTCGCCGGTCATGGCTCGGCTCTGACGTCCCTCAATTGGGGACCGGCCCGAGATAGGTGAGCTTAATGTCGACGGGACGGCCAGCGATGTCGATCGTTATGGAGGCCTCCGGCGCCGCGCGCTCGAAGCAGCCGACGATGTCAATCGTCGCGCCATCGCGCCCTGCCGAGAACCCGGTCACCAGCACGCCCTCGGGCGGCACGTCGAGGCGCACATGAACCTTGTTGGTCCCGGCGGCGGCATCGTACTCGTAACTGCCGGAGAACACGCCACCCCAGCGGTCGGAGCCCAGGATCTTGCCATTGCGCAGGACGGCCAGCGCATCCCCTCCGTCCGCCTCGCCGAGATGCTCGCCCGTGTAGGCGAGGCCGTAGATTCCCTCGTCGAGCATCCTCGCTCGCCCCTCGAGGCGCTTCAACTCGCGGCCCTTGGCGTCCGCTCCGGCCATCTCGAGCACGCGAAGATAGCCGGCCACCGGACCGGGAAGTGGGCTGTCGCCTGTTGCCCAAAGACTGACGGTGCGCGGGCTCACGTCGAGAAGACGCGCCAGCTCCGCCTGGCGGATGCCAAGACGTTGCAAGCTCTCCTTGAGGCCTCGCTCAGACATGAGAGCCGCATAGCAGAAATCGCGCCTCTTGATGCGATTTCTACGAGGTCTCGTTAAGGAGCAAGCTTAATTGAGTCGCTCGAGGCGCCGGCCGATCGCCATGGCGTAGGCGAACAGGCGCATATCGGCCTTGGTCCATTCCTCGACGTCGGGCTTTTCGCTGATCAGGGCCGACGCCGTCTCGAGCGCGGCATTGCGCCTCTGCCAAAGCGCGCTTGCGGCGGACGTCATATTCGAGCCTTTGAGAGTCATCCCCCGTCCCACCGACCCGGTGGCCCCCCGGCCTCCAAATCGATTCTAAGACTAGCATAGTTCGCGGAGAGCGCAGTGACCGCCTTGCCGCACGTCCGCGCATTGAGTCGACCCAGCTTGAGAGTTGGAGCGCGCTCCGCCTTGGCACCGCCGATTGGCGTCAGACGCGGCCCATGCGTACGTCCTCCTCGGGATTGGCGCCGATCTTGTGGATTGAAAGGTCTGCCCCGCGCCGCTCGTCCGCCGGGTCGAGACGAATGCCCGTTGTCATCCCCAGTGCGCCGTAGATGACCGTCCCGGACACGAAGCCGAACGCGGCGCCAAGAACGCTTCCGACGAGCTGAGAGGCGAAGGTCACACCGCCTAGGCCGCCGAACTCGGTCAACCCGAAGATGCCGCACGCGATGCCGCCCCAGAGCCCGCAGAGTCCGTGCAGCGGCCAGACGCCGAGCACGTCATCGATCTTCCACTCGTTCGAGCACATCTGAAACATGTGGACGAAGATGATGCCGGCAACAGCCCCGGTCACCAGCGCCCCGACTGGGTGCATGATGTCGGAGCCGGCACAGATCGCGACGAGTCCGGCAAGAGCTCCGTTGTGGACAAATCCCGGATCGTTCCTGCCGACGGCCAGCGCGGCCAGAATTCCTCCGCACATGGCGAGCAGCGAATTCATGGCGACGAGGCCCGAGATCGCCTTGAGGCTCTGTGCGCTCATGACGTTGAACCCGAACCAGCCGATGCAGAGCAGCCATGAGCCCATGGCGAGCCAGGGCAGAGATGACGGCGGAATGCCGGTCGATACGCCCTTGTCGTAGCGGCCGAGGCGCGCACCGAGCCTCATCACGGCGGCGAGCCCGACCCAACCGCCGAAGGCGTGGACGACGATCGAGCCGGCGAAATCCTTGAACTCCGCCCCGAGCATCCCGGCAAAGAGCGTTTCTTGAAGCCCGAAGTTCTTGTTCCAGTAGACACCCTCGAGCAGCGGGTAACAGAGCCCGACGAGCACCGCCGTCGCGATCCCCTGCGGCCCGAATTTCGCCCGCTCGGCAATGCCGCCCGAGACGATCGCGGGCACGGCCGCGGCGAACGTGCACAGGAAGAAGAAGCGCACGAGGCTGAAGCCCTGCGGGGCGAATCCGTCCGCGCCCCCGGAAATCGCCGCGGCATTGGCGAGGAACGTCACGCCGTAGGCGATCCAATAGCCGATGAAGAAATAGCTGACGGTCGAGATAGCAAAATCGACGAGGATTTTGACGAGCGCGTTGACCTGGTTCTTGTGGCGGACCGTACCGACCTCGAGGAACGCGAACCCTCCGTGCATGGCGAAGACAAGGATCGCCCCCATCAGCAGAAAGAATACTTCTGACCCCTGTTGAACCTCTCCCATGTCCTTCCCTCGTCGCTCGGTGCTTATGGTTTATGCAATGGTAAGCTCCGTGCCCAGAATGCGGGCACAGAGATCTGAGCGGTATCAGAAAACATTCGCGAGGAAAATCAGGGCGAAGGAAGAAACGCCTCATACATGGGCGCCACGACGCTCAACATTGAAGAGTGAGGCATACGGGCAACTGCCTGAACGATGGGCACAGGCAGGAGCAGCCCTATCTCAGCGCACCCGGCGCGGATTGCGGTAGAGATCCGCCTCCTGGCGCTCGAGGTCGGGCTCGACCTTCCCCGCCATGACGTCCTTCCACAGTCGGCGCATGTGACGGCGGCAGTCGCCGTTGAACGTCATCATGCCGCCGAACAGCTTGAGCACCGTGAGCAGCTGTCGGCTCGCGTGCTCGGCCTTCACCTGCCCCTTCCACTTGCCCCCGATCGAGAACACCTTGCCGTCGAGAAAGCCGATCTCTCCGGCCGCGATGATCGAAGAGCGTGTAGTCGCCGGCAAGCGTGATGAAGTCCCGCTTCAGGCGGTAGTGGTGGGGCTTGCCCTTGGCGTCGATCAGGAAGAACGAGAAGTTCTCGGGCAGAAACGGCCATTTGTTGGCCGAGCGCTCGAGGTAGATGATGTGCTCGTCCTCGTCCGTGTTGATCGAGTAGGTCATCACGGGGAGGCCGCGCGCGCCGATCGTCTGCTGCAGCGACCGGCCGATCATGAGATCCATGGTGGCGCGCCAGTTGACGGTCTCGTTGAAGAGCTTGAAGACGAGGCGCTTGTCGGTGCCCTGCGCCTTCTCCCACAGGTCCTCGCGGTAGCCGATGAGCCCGGTGCGCTCGCCGTTCTCGATGATCTCGGCGAAGATATCCATGTCGGAGGTGAACTGGCGCGACTTCGCTTTGTTGCGCGAGCGCTTGTAGATCCCGAACTCGGTGAAGTTGAAGTTGGTGATCCAGACGTCGACGACGAAGCGGTGCCAGCCGTCGGCGGGCGCCGGCTTCTTGGAGCCGGCCGGCTTGCGCGCCTGCTCGAGCGCCTCGGCCCTCGCCTCCTGCGCCGCGTCGGCGGCTGCGCCGTCCGCCCCTGCTATCGACGACCTTGAGCGCGCGTGCCGTCATGGCTCATCTCCCGTGCTGAGTGGGGCCGAATCACTTGCAGGCTGAAAGTTAGCACCGCCCCCAATTCCTTGGCCGCGCGCGGCAAAATTCGCCTTTGGAAAACGCGCGAGCAGGAGGCGCGTCAGGCCCCGCGGACTCCGAAAATGGCGCTGCCGACACGCACGTGCGTCGCGCCGAAGGCGATCGCCGTCTCGAAGTCGCCGCTCATCCCCATGCTGAGGTTTGAGACGCCGCATTCGCGCGCGAGCTTGGCTAGGAAGGCGAAGTGGACGGCCGCCTCCTCGTCGACGGGTGGAATGCACATGAGCCCGGCGATGGCGAGGCCGAGATCGTCGCGACTGGCGCGCACGAAGGCCTCCGCCTCGCGCGGCAGGACGCCGGCCTTCTGCGGCTCCTCGCCGGTGTTGACCTCGACGAAGAGTTCGAGCCGCTTGCCGAGGCGCGCCTGCTCCTCGGCGATGGCGCGCGCGATCTTCGGCCGGTCGACGGTGTGAATGGCATCGAAGAGGGCGACCGCATCGCGCGCCTTGTTCGACTGGAGCGGGCCGATCAGATGCAGCTCGATTCCGGGAGCCTCCTCGCGGAGCGCGGGCCACTTGGCCTTGGCCTCCTGGACCCGGTTCTCGCCGAAGAGCCGCTGGCCGGCAGCGAGTACGGGGGCAATGTCTGCCGCCTCGAACGTCTTCGTGACGGCGATGAGGTGCACCGAGGCCGGGTCGCGCCCGGCGGCGCGCGCGGCTGAGGCGATGCGGGCGCGGACCTCGGCGAGACGGGTGGAGGTCTCAGACATTGGCGCGGGTTGCGTGGACATGGGTACGCTCTACCCGCATCGTCCAAGCATGGGTAGAAAATACGAAAATCTACCCACGTCGCGGGGCTCGGGGTCGATCGCCGCTACTCTTGTCGCTCGATTGAAAGCGCTCGGCCTCTGGCGGCTTCGGATAGGGCTCGAAGGTGTGCTCGTCACTCGACAAGAGATCGAGGTACTTTCGGTGCAGGAAGATCTTGTCGCGCCCTATCTTCTCCTCCGTCAGGACGCCGATCCTTGCAAGCTCCTTCAGGTACGTTGATGCCGCTTGTCGCTTGGCAATTCCCCGATCCACAAGATTTGCGATACGGCTATAGGGTTGAATGAAAATCAGGTCGATGAGGTCGCGCGAGTAGATCTTTGGAGCGCGTTCACGCACTGTTGTGTTTGTCTCCTCCATCAGGGCGCGAATTGCCCTTATTCTCTGAGTTGTCCAGCTCGAAGTGACCTCGACGGCCGTAAGGATGTAGACGATCCAGTGCTCCCATTCTCCGTGGGTCGTCACCCGCTCGAGCAAGCGATAGTATTCGCCTCGCGTGCGAAGGATGTGGCGGCTCAGGTAAAGCGTCGGCAGGTCGAGGAGCCCGCATTCGATCAAATAGAGGATATTGAGAATTCGTCCGGTTCGGCCATTGCCATCGGAGAATGGATGTATGGCTTCAAATTGATAGTGCAGGATCGCCATCTTGATCAGCGGATCGAGGCCGTCCTCGGTTTTGTGCAGGTACTCGGCCCAGTTGCCGAGCAGACCACGAATCCGCTCTTGCTCTTGAGGCGGCGTGTAGATGACCTCGCCCGTGTGCTTGTTGGTGAGAGTGACAGGTATGTCTCTGATGTCCAGGTCGATCCCCGTTACGATTTGGCAGATCTCGACCGCGGTTCGGACGGATATGGGTGTCGTCTTCAAAGCCGATAGGCCGTGGTAGAGTGCCGTTCTGTATCGCAGCGCTTCCTTTGCCGTCGGATCGCTGTCCTGGTCGCCAAGGTTCGCTTCCCGAAAAAGCGCGTCATTCGTTGTTACGATGTTCTCGATTTCGGAGCTGTCCTTGGCTTCGAGCAACGGAATGGCGCTAATGAGCACGGTCTGGTCCGGAATGATCTGACCGGCCAACCTCAGCTCCGCCAGCGCGGTCCGGGCCATACCCCACTTCTTCAGAATTGCACGCGTTTCCACGTCTGCTGCGGGTGGGAGCAGCGGCAGGTCGTTGTAAGCTTGCTTGGCCTGGAACAAGGGAATTGCCCGTGATTGATCTTGCGTCGCGGAAATATGTCGACAAATATGGACTTTGTCGACATAATTGGACTCATGTGTCGATGCGGCCGACACATCAGACGTATTGTGTCGATAAAATTTAAAAACATCGACATGTTTCGTGAGATATGTTCATCGAACCGACATGTCCACTTGGGCATGTCGACAAAATGGAAATTAATCGACATATTCGATGCGTTACGTCGATGGTGTCGCCACAACAGGGGCATCATGTCGATACAAATGGAAAAAATCGACATGATTGGACTGCGGGGAGTCTTCCGGACGATGTTCTGCGCGCCTTGACCCACCGGGGCCTTTCGGGCTGAGTACCCGCAACGCGGCAATCTCACGAGACTACGCGCCCCATGGCAACCGAACGCTACAACGCTCCCGCGCGCGAGAAGCACTGGCAAGACGCCTGGGAAAAAGCCAATGTTTTCTGCGCGTTAAACGACGACCCGCGGCCGAAGTCCTACGTCCTCGAGATGTTTCCCTATCCCTCGGGACGCATCCACATGGGACACGTGCGCAACTACACGATGGGCGACGTCTTTGCCCGCTATAAGCGCGCCAAGGGCTTCAACGTGCTCCATCCCATGGGCTGGGACGCCTTCGGCATGCCGGCGGAGAACGCGGCGATCGAGCGCAAGACCCATCCCGCCTCGTGGACCTACGCCAACATCGCGGCCATGAAGGCCCAGCTGCGCTCCATGGGCCTCTCCCTCGACTGGGACCGCGAGCTCGCCACCTGCGACGTGGCCTACTATGCCCAGCAGCAGAGGCTGTTCCTCGACCTCCTCAAGAAAGGCCTCGCCTACCGCAAGTCCTCGAAGGTCAACTGGGACCCCGTCGACCACACCGTGCTCGCCAACGAGCAGGTGATCGAGGGCCGCGGCTGGCGCTCGGGCGCGCTCGTCGAGCAGCGCGAGCTCACCCAATGGTTCTTCAGGATCACCGCCTATGCCGACGAGCTCCTGGACGCCCTCGCCACCCTCGACAAGTGGCCCGAAAAGGTACGTCTCATGCAGGCGAACTGGATCGGCCGGTCGGAAGGCATCCTCGTCCGCTGGGCGCTCGATAAGGCCTCCGCACCTCAGGGCCAGACCGAGGTCGAGATCTTCACCACGCGCCCCGACACGCTGTTCGGCGCCTCCTTCCTCGCGATCGCGCCCGACCACCCCCTCGCCAAGGCTGCAGCGGAGAAAAATCCGGCGCTCGCCGAGTTCTGCGACGAGTGCCGACGCATGGGAACGTCGGTCGCCGATCTCGAGACGGCGGAAAAGAAGGGCTTCGACACTGGCATCCGTGCGGTTCATCCCTTGGACAAGGAGTGGCTGCTGCCGGTCTATGTCGCGAACTTCATCCTGATGGAGTACGGCACGGGTGCGATCTTCGGCTGCCCGTCGTGCGACCAGCGCGACTTCGAGTTCGCCACGAAATACGGCCTCCCGATCATCCCCGTCGTCATGCCGGTCGACGAGAGCATCGAGACGTTCAGCCTCGGCGGCCAAGCCTACGTGGGCGACGGGATCATGATCAACTCGCGCTTTCTCGACGACCTTTCGACCGAGAAAGCTTTCGAGGCCATGGCCAAGCGGCTCGAGACAGAAGAGCTCGGTTCCCGGCCCGTCGGCCGGCGCAAGGTGAATTACCGCTTGCGGGACTGGGGCATCTCGCGCCAGCGCTATTGGGGCTGCCCGATTCCCGTCATTCATTGCGAAACGTGTGGCGTGGTGCCGGTCCCCGACGACCAGCTCCCCGTTATGCTGCCCGAGGACGCGACCTTCGACAAGCCGGGCAATCCCCTCGACCGTCACCCGACGTGGAAGCATGTGGACTGTCCCAAGTGCGGCGCACCGGCGCGGCGCGAGACTGACACCATGGACACGTTCGTCGACAGCTCCTGGTATTTCGTCCGCTTCACGGCGCCCGGCGCCAAGACGCCAGTCGACAAGACGGCCGCCGCCTACTGGCTGCCCGTCGACCAATATATCGGCGGCATCGAGCACGCGATCCTGCACCTGCTCTACTCGCGATTCTTCTATCGGGCGATGTCGGATGCCGGCCACGTCACCAAGAACCTACGCGAGCCGTTCGCGGCCCTCTTCACCCAGGGCATGGTCACGCATGAGACCTATAAATCGCCGAGTGGCGCCTGGCTCTTGCCGTCGGAGGTAAGGATTGAGGCCGCTGGCGAGACGCGCACTGCGGTCGACATCGCGACCGGCCAACCCGCCGTCATCGGCTCGATCGAGAAGATGTCGAAGTCGAAGAAGAACCTCGTCGATCCCGACGACATCATCGTCCACTGGGGCGCCGACTGCGCCCGCTGGTTCATGCTGTCCGACAGCCCGCCCGAGCGCGACGTCATCTGGACGGAAGCGGGCGTCCAGGGCGCCGGTCGATTCATCCAAAAGGTCTGGCGGCTCGTCGACGACATTGCCGAGAATGCCGCGGCCAAGGACGCGGTGAAGCCGGCAGAGCTCGCTCCCGTGGCAGACGACCTCCGCCGGGCCGCTCACAAAACGCTGGACGCCGTCGGCCGCAACATCGAGGCTCTAAGGTTCAACGTAGCCGTTGCCCAGATCTATGAGCTTACGAACGCGCTTACTCAAGCTGTCGGCAAACAAGCCAAAGGTCTCGATTGGGCGCTTCGTGAAGGGGCGGAGTTGTTGGTTCAGATGATCGGGCCGATGATGCCGCATCTCGCAGAGGAATGCTGGGCGAGGCTTGGATACAACACATTGCTTGCCAATCAGCCCTGGCCCGCGGCCGAGGCGTCCTTGCTCGTTGACGATTGCGTGACCATTGCCGTACAGGTGAACGGGAAAAGGCGCGATGAGATCACCGTGGCACGAAATGCTGCCAGGGAGGACATTGAGGCTGCGGCGCTGCGACTCGAAAGCGTTCTCAAGGCCCTCGAGGGCCGTCCGGCCAAGAAGATCATCGTGGTGCCGCAAAGGATTGTAAATGTCGTTGCCTGAGGCGGTCGAAGCCATGGGTTCACGCGACGAGGTCCTGGACAGCAAGAGTGCCGTGACGCGGCGCTCGGCGATCAAGCTCGTGCTCGCGCTCGCCGCAACAGGGCCCATACTTTCCGCGTGCGCCAACAGCGGATTCCGTCCTCTCTACGGCTCGGCCGGCGTCGGGGCGCAAGTGGACGAAAAGCTTGCGCAGGTCGAGTTGACCCAAATTCCGGGCCGGGTCGGCCAGCGCGTCCGCAACGAGTTCATCTTCCTTTCGACCGGCGGCGGCAACCCGGTCCCGCCCTCGCACCGCCTCGAGGTCGCCATCCGCGAAAGCGTCTCCTCGACCCTGGTCCAGATCGACGGCAACGCGCAGGGCAACGTCTACAACCTCGACGCCCAATTTCAGCTCGTTCGCCTCTCCGACAAGTCGGTCGTTCTCACGGGCACCAGCTACGCGCGGGCCGGCTTCGAGCGCTTCACCTCAATATTCGCCAACGTGCGCGCGCGCGAGGACGCAGAGAACAGGGCGGCCAAGACGCTGGGCGAGGACTTGCGGGCGCGGATCTCGGCCTTCCTTGCCAGTGAGAACGCCTGACGGCGATGGTCGCTGTTAAGGCCCATCAGGCCCATGCCTTTCTGACATCCCCCGAAATCAAGTCGTCGGCGATCCTCCTCTACGGCACCGATCCGGGCCTCGTTCTCGAGCGCGCTCAGCGCCTCGCCGCCGCCTACGCCGGCCGCCATGGCGGCGATATCCTGCGCCTCGACGATCAGGATCTCGAAAGCGATCCCGACCGTCTTGCGATCGAGCTCAAGACGGTCTCCATGTTCGGCGGCCGCAAGGTCGTGCGCGCAACCGCGGGCCGGCGCGTCTCGGCAGCGCTGTTGAAGCCGCTGGTCGAGGAGGGAGCGCTCGAGGGCCTTCTCATCGTAGAGGCCGGCAATCTCAAGCCCGACGATGCGCTGCGCGCCCTATTCGAGAAGTCGCCGGCGGCCGCCGCCGTTCCCTGCTACGCGGACGCCGCTTCCGACCTCGACCTGCTCGTGCGCGAGGTGCTCGGCGCGGCAGGCCTCGCCATCTCGCGCGAGGCGAGGGAGCTGCTGCTCGCCCGTCTCGGCGCGGACCGCGCGCTCTCGCGCGGCGAGATCGAGAAGCTTGCGCTCTATGCAGCCGACAAGTCCGAGATCACGATTGCCGACGTCGAGGCGATCGTCGGCGATGCATCCGAGCTCACCCTCGAGCGCGTCTATGGCGCCGCCGCCTCGGGCGACGGTGCCCGGGCCGTCGCCGAATGCACGCGCGCCGTCGCCTCAGGCGAAAGCCCGCAGGCCGTCATCGCCGCAACCCAACGTTATTTCCAGCGCCTTCACCGCACTCGCGAAGCCCTCGACCGGGGCCAGACGCTCGACGACGCGCTCCGCCAGCTGCGCCCGCCCCTTCATTTCAAGCAGAAGGACGCCTTCGCGGCGCAATGCCGGGCCTGGTCGGGCGCGCGCCTCGAGGAGGCCATGCGGCGTATCGCTTCCGTCGCGCGCGAGGCGCGGCTCGCAAGCGCTCTCGAGGAGCCGCTCGCCGAGCGCCTTCTCCTTGCGCTAGCCAGACTTTCCGAGGCGCGGGCCGGGACGTCCGCCAGCCGCTGAAGCGGGGAAGGCGGCGCGCCTTTGCTTGCATGCGCGCCTTTGCTTGCATCTCGGGCCGCGCCTATAGTTGCCCGCCGCAAATCGGGAGATGACCATGCACTCGCTACGATGTTGTCGGCATCGGCAACGCCATCGTCGATATTCTGGGCCGCTGCGACGACGCGTTCCTAGCCAGGCACGGAGCTCCCAAGGGCCACATGCGCCTCGTCGACGCCGCGACCGTGTCGCAGATCTACAGCGCCATGGGCCCGGGGATCGAGATATCCGGCGGGTCGGCGGCCAATACGATGGTCGGCGTTGCGTCGTTCGGCGGCCGGGCCGCCTTCATCGGCAAGGTCGCCGAGGACGAGTTCGGCCGCATCTTTCGCCACGACATCCGCGCCGCCGGCGTCACCTTCGAGACGCCTCCCGTCACCGACAAGGCGCCGACGTCACGCTCTCTCATCCTCGTCACGCCGGACGGCCAGCGGACGATGAATACCTTTCTCGGCATCAGCACCGATCTCGATCACGGCGAGGTCGATCCGGAACTCATCCGAAACTCGAGCTACGTCTATCTCGAAGGCTACCTCTTCGACCGTCCCGAAGCAAAAGCGGCCTTTCATCAGGCCGCCGAGATCGCCGCGGCGGCCGACCGCGAGGTCGCGCTCACGCTCTCGGACAGTTTCTGCGTCGACCGCCACCGCGCCGAGTTTCTGAATCTCATTCGCTCCGGCATCGATATCCTTTTCGCCAACGAAAGCGAAATCACCGCGCTCTACGAAACGCAGAGTTTCGACGAGGCGCTGCGCCACGTCGTCGAGGATACGTCGCTCGCGGTGCTGACGCGCAGCGAAAAGGGCTCTATTATCGTCTCCAAAGGGGAAACAATCCAGATAGCGCCGGAGCCGGTCCGCAAAGTGATCGATACCACGGGCGCCGGCGATCTTTACGCAGCAGGGTTTCTTTACGGCCTGGCGACGGGGCGCGACCTTGAAACGGCAGGCAAGCTCGGCAGCTTTGCCGCGGCGGAGATCATTACCTACATCGGCGCCCGGCCCGAGGCCAGACTTTCGCACCTTGCCCGCATGCGGGGCTTTGTTTCCTGAAGCGCGCAGCAAGATCGCAATTCTCCCGCCTGAGATCTCTAACACGCGCATATTCTGCGGCGCGATATACAATTTAATCTCGACAATTTCGCAACATTTGCGGACACGCTATTTTAATTCCCTTCTCCGGCATTTTTTCTCCTTGGCATTCGCGAGAAACTTCTTAATTCTTGTAATTAGCGAATCGCGTGCTCAAGGGAATAGACATGACTGTCGAAAGAGCCCGCCGCGGACGGCCAAAAGGCAGCGGTCTCGACGATCACGTCCACCTCGATGCAATCCGGCGCGTTTTGGCCGCGAATACCGGCATGAGGCCGACGACCGCGATCAAGGCGATCGGGATCTCCGATCCGTCGACGATCCGGCGCCTGCGCGACAAGCTCCGATTCGCCGCCGCCCCGCAGCAGCCCCGCCGGACGAGCAGTCGCGGCGCACGTCCGCCGCAGCGCGAGCCACTGAAGACCGCGAGAACCCCCAAAGGCCCCGCTGGGGGCCGACGGGCGCCGCCAAGATCAGCCCCGCTCGCGGGACTAGGCGTAGCGACCGAGGATAATGAAAGCCGCTGGCTTGCCGCCTGGCTCGGCGTCAGCATCAGCGCTATCGCCACCACGCTCGAAGTTCAAATTCGTGCCTTCGAAAGCGTCCTGCGTGCGCCTTATGTCGCGGCAGCGTTGAGGCAGCAGTGCGAGCTTAGCAAGTGCGCTTTTGCGTTGTGTGCTCGGGCTACGGACGTCCACAAGACCCTGCACTAGTTTTACGACAACCTAGAACATGGACCTTGAGGCCGCTCCCCAGCGGCCTTCTTTTTCCGTTCATTTCTCAGAGCTTGCGCAGCGAGACCGAATGCACGCGGTGATCGGCCGCCTTGCGCAGGATGAGGCGCGCGCGCTGGCGCGTCGGCAGAATGTTTTCCTCGAGGTTTTTCAAGTTGATCGTGCGCCAGATATCGAGCGCGCGCGCGACAGCGTTGTCATGAGCGAGGCCCGCGTAGCGATGGAAATAGGCCGCGGGATCGCGGAAGGCGGTGCTTCTCAATCGCATAAACCGCGTCACGTACCAATCCTGAATGACGGCCGGCTCGGCGTCGATGTAGATCGAAAAATCGAAGAAATCCGAGACGAAGGGAATGGCCTCGCCATCGCGGGGAAGGCGCGCGGCCTGCAGCACATTCAAGCCCTCGACGATGAGAATATCGGGGCGCTCGATCACCTGCTTCTGAGCCGGCAGGATGTCGTAATGGAAATGCGAGTAGACCGGCGCTTCGACGCGCTCCTTCCCCGATTTCACGTCGTGGAGGAAATTCAATAGGCGGTTCGTGTCGAAGCTCTCGGGAAAGCCCTTGCGCTCCATCAGCTTGCGGCGCTCGAGCTCCATGTTCGGCAGCAGGAACCCGTCGGTCGTGATCTGGTCGACGCGGGGATGATCGGGCCAGCGCGCGAGCAGCGCCTTCAAAACGCGCGCCGTCGTGCTCTTGCCCGCCGCGACCGAGCCCGCGACCCCGATGATGAACGGCACCTTGCAGTCGGCGCGGCCGAGGAACGTCGAGGTGACCGCGTGGAGGCGCTGCGAGGCGGCAACGTAGAGATTGAGAAGGCGCGACAGCGGCAGATAGATCTCCTCGACCTCGTCGACCGAAAGCTCCTCGATCAAGCCCGAGAGCTGCTCGAGCTCGTTGGGCTCGAGAGTCATCGGCGTGTCGGCGCGCAGTCTCGCCCATTCCGGACGCGTGAACGTGCGGTAGGGCGAGAACTGGAGATCGCCCGCGACCGAGCTGCGGCCGCCGGTACGGGCGGAGCGTTCGATGTCGGCCGGGGCATGCTTTGTGCTCATGATCGGCCTCCCGCACCGCCTCGCGCCGCCTTCTCCGCGAGGCCCGAGATGCCGGATCGCTCATCCAGCACCGCGAGCACGTCGCCAAACGCAATTCCCCGAGACTTCGAGGGCCACCAGCAGGTGATAGAGCAGGTCCGCCGCCTCGGCTTTAAACGCCTCGTCGCTCTCTACGACGCAGGCGATGACGGTCTCGACCGCCTCCTCGCCGAGCTTCCTCGCGCACTGCTCGGGGCCCGCGTCCAGGAGACGGCGCGTATAGGATTTGTCCGGCAGCTCTGTCCGGCGGGCGCGGATGGTCGCCGCCAGCCGGTCGAGAACATCGCTCATGAAAGCACCTGCGGCGGAGCCTTCCGCCGTTGCCGCCCACCAATGCAGGGCGGCGAATGCCGCGTCAAGAGACCGGAATTTGTGGTACGCCGCGGAGCCTTAGCCGCCGGGCACCCCGACCAGCCTCAGCCGGATGTAGTCCAGCTGATCGAAGTTGCCATACTTGATGATGAGATGGCCACTCTCGCCGGAGCCGCGCTTGATCTCAACCTTAAGACCGAGAGTGTCGGTCAGCTCCTTCTCGAACGCCCGCGTGTCGGGATCCTTGTCGCGGGGCTTGCGGGTGCCCTGGCTCTCGTCCGCGGCGCCGCCGCCTTGCACGAGCGCCTCGACCTCGCGCACGTTCAAGTCCTGATCGATGATGCGCCTGGCGAGCAGCTCGGCGTCGACCCGCCCTACGAGCGCGCGCGCGTGCCCTGCCGTGAGCTTGCCCCTTTGGACGAGGCTCTGGACGGAATCGGGGAGCTTCAGGAGACGGAGAGTGTTGGCGACGTGGCTGCGGCTCTTGCCGATGATCTCGGAGAGCTGCTCCTGACTGTAGCCGAAGCGCTCGACCAGCTCGCGATAGCCGGAGGCCTCCTCGATCGCATTCAAGTCGGTGCGCTGCACATTCTCGATGATGGCGAGCTCGAGAACCTCCTTGTCGGCGAGGTCGCGCACGATCACTGGAACGGTGCGCAGCCCCGCCTTCTGCGCCGCGCGCCAGCGCCTTTCGCCGGCGACGATCTCGTAGAGACCGGCCGCCTCGGGATGAGGGCGGGCGATGATCGGCTGCACCAGGCCCTTGGTGCGGATCGAGTTCGGCAAGCTCGCCGAGCTCGGTATCGCTGAAGTCGCGGCGCGGGTTGAGCTTGCTGCTCTTGAGCTGCTCGATCGCGACGAGGCGCTGCTCGCCCTCCGCTGGAAGGATCGGCGCCGCCGACGTCGGCTCGCCGATGAGCGACGCCAACCCCCGGCCTAGCCGGCTCTTCTGCATGGGCGCATTCATGTCGTCCTCAATTCCTTTCGCTTCCTCGATGCACGCGCCGCCTTCATGCGGCTTTGTTCTGGCGCTCGCGCTCGATGATCTCGGTCGCGAGCCGGATGTAGGCTTGGCTTCCCGCGCAATCGTAGTCGTAGAGCAGGATAGGTTTGCCGTGGGACGGCGCTTCCGCGACCCGCGTGTTGCGGGGGATCACGAACTCGTAGACCTTGGAGCCGAAGAAAGCGCGCACTTCGGTCGCAACCTCCTTCGACAAGCTCGTCCGCGCGTCGTGCATGGTCAGAACCACGCCCTGGATCTCGAGACGCGGGTTGAGGGTGGCCCGGATCTGATCGATGGTCTCCTTGAGCTGGGAGATGCCTTCGAGCGCGAAGAACTCGCATTGCACCGGGACGAGAACGGCATCCGCCGCTGAGAGCGCGTTGAGCGTCAGCAGATTGAGCGACGGCGGACAATCGACGAGCACATAGGTGAACTGCGGATCGGACGGGCGCGCGCGCATGTGGCCGACGAGGCCGCCGACGGCGTCCCTCAGCTTGAAGGGGCGGTTGGCATCGGCCATGAGATCGGTCTCGAGACCGACGAGATCGGAGTTCGCGGGCACGATGTAGAGCCCCGGCACGGCGGTGAGCACCGCCGACTCCGCGATAGAGGCCGCGCCCGTCATCACATCGAACGAGGTCTTCGTTCGCACCTCTGGGCTAACGCCCAAGCCCGTGGACGCATTGCCCTGCGGGTCGAGGTCGATCACGAGCACGCGCTCGTTGATGGCTGCGAGCGCCGTGCCGAGGTTGATCGCCGTCGTCGTCTTGCCGACGCCGCCCTTCTGGTTGGCGATGGCGAGAACCCTGAGCCCTCTGGCTCCGCTGGTAGCGCTCACGGGGTCAATCCTCCGTATTCGCGTGCAAATCCCGGATCACGACAACGCGCGCCCCCGGCTCGGTCATGCTCGGGACCAGCGTTGCCTCGAACGTCCACTCTCTCCGCGCTTCCCGCACCTCGGCCGCGGCATCCTTGCCCTTCAGGAACAACCCGGTCGTCGTCGGCGAGGATAAAGGCGCGGCGAGACCGAGCAGGCGGGACAGCGGAGCGAGCGCACGGGCGGTGATCACATCGATCGGGCCAAGCTTATCGCGAGTCGCACTTTTTTCGATTCGCTCGGCCACGATCTCCACAGCCGCTCCCGTCTTGCGGGCGACCTCGGCGAGAAACGCCGCCTTCCGCTTATCGCTCTCGATCAGCGTGACATGGCCATGCCCGCGTTCCTTGAGCAGGATGGCAAGGACAAGGCCCGGAAAGCCGGCGCCCGAGCCGAGATCGACCCACCGCTCGGCGGTCTCCGGCGCGAGAGCAAGGAGCTGGGCGGAATCGCCGAAATGGCGCCCCCAGATGCTCCCCAGCGTGCTCGGCGCGACGAGGTTGACGGCCCGCTGCCAGCGTCTCAGCAAATCCTCGTAAGTGGCCAACCTATCGAGCGTTTCACGTGAAACAGAGAACGTCGCGGCGAACGCCTCTGGAGTGGCAATCTCGAGGCTCGCGGCGGCGCGCGCCATCAGGCGCTCTGCCGGGCCGGCGGCTTTCTCAAGCTTGCGAGCAGCACCATAACGGCGGCCGGCGTCATGCCCTCGATCCGCCCGGCCTGGGCCAGAGTCGAGGGCCGATACAAGTCGAGCTTCTGGGCGAGCTCGGCCGAAAGGCTCGGCAGAGTTGTATAGTCGAACCCGGCCGGGATATGGACGGCCGACTCCCGGTCGAGCAGGGCGACGTCCTCGTTCTGACGCGCCACATAGGGCGTGTACCGGGCGTCGATCTCGAGTTGCCGCGCGATTCCCGGCGCCAGCGCGCCGAGCTCCGGCCAGATCGACTTGAGGCGCGCGAGGTCGACATCGGGATAGGCGAGCAGCTCGAAGGCCGAGCGGCGGCGGCCGTCCCGGTTGACCTCGATGCCATGCCGCCCGGCTTCCGTCGGGGTCAGCGAGAGACGCTTGAGCTGCTCGGTGCCACGCCGGAGCGCCACTGCGCGCGCCGAGAACGCCGCACCGCGCGCCGTCCCGACGCAGCCCGACGCGAGGCCGCGCGGGGTGAGCCGCTGGTCGGCATTATCCGCTCTGAGGCGCAGCCGGAACTCGGCGCGCGAGGTAAACATGCGGTAGGGCTCGGTCACGCCGCGGGTGACCAGGTCGTCGATCATCACGCCAAGGTAGCCCTCCGCCCGCGAGACGATGAGCTCGCGCGCGTCTCGGGCGGCACGAAACGTTGCGTTGATGCCAGCGACGAGCCCCTGGGCGCCCGCCTCCTCGTATCCCGTGGTGCCGTTGATCTGTCCAGCGAGGAAGAGGCCCTGGAGCCGCTTCACCTCGAGCGCCGGCGTCAGCTCGCGGGGGTCGACGTAGTCGTATTCGATTGCATAGCCCGGCCGGACGATCGCGACGCGCCCGAGGCCGGGCATGGCGCGCACGAACGCTTCCTGCACTTCCGTGGGGAGCGAGGTCGAGATGCCGTTTGGATAGACCGTCGGGTCGTCGAGGCCCTCGGGCTCGAGAAAGATCTGGTGGGAGGCGCGGTCGGCAAACCGCACGATCTTGTCCTCGATCGACGGGCAATAGCGGGGTCCGCGGCTCTCGATCTGCCCGGAGTACATCGGCGATCGATGGAGGTTGGCGCGGATGATGTCATGCGTCGCGGCCGTGGTCGCCGTGATGGCGCAGGCGATCTGCGGCGTCGTGATCTGCTCCGTCAGAAACGAGAACGGCACCGGATTGTCGTCGCCCGGCTGGCGCTCGAGGCCGTCCCAGTCGATGGTGCGCCCGTCGAGGCGCGGAGGGGTCCCGGTCTTGAGCCGGCCCATCCTGAGGCCCAGGCCGTAAAGGCGGGTGGAAAGCCCGCGCGCCGGCGCCTCGCCAACCCGTCCGGCTGGGATCTCTCGTCTCGCCCATGTGGATGAGGCCGTTGAGGAACGTGCCGGTGGTCAGAACCACGGCTCCGGCCTCGAGCGTCGTCCCCTCCGCGAGCACGACCCCTACAACTCGACCGGCCCTGACGAGGAGGTCCTCGACCGCCGCCTCGACGACGGTGAGGCCGCGCGTCTCGGAAATCGCCTCCTGCATCGCGCGCTTGTAGAGCTTGCGGTCGGCCTGGGCACGCGGGCCCTGCACGGCCGGCCCCCGCGAGCGGTTGAGCAGGCGGAACTGGATGCCGGCGGCGTCGGCTACGCGACCCATGAGCCCGTCGAGGGCGTCGATCTCGCGGACCAAATGGCCCTTGCCGAGCCCGCCGATGGCGGGGTTGCAGGACATTTCGCCGATCGTCGCGGCCGAATGGGTGACGAGAGCCGCTGCCGCGCCCATGCGCGCGGCGGCAGCGGCCGCCTCGCAGCCGGCGTGGCCTCCACCGACGACAATGACATCGAAGCTTGCGCGTGGCATGTGCCTAAACCTCGGGCGGCATGAGCAATTTCGAGGGGAGCAATACAAGACCCGCGCGCGGGGGTCAAAGTCCAAGCCAAGGCCCTGCAAAGTCGTTTCACGTGAAACGGGCGCGGTCACTTTCCGACGCAGAAGCGCTTGAAGACCTCGTCGAGGACATCCTCCACGTCGACCCGCCCCGTGATGCGCCCGAGGGCGCCAGCCGCGCGCCGCAAGTCTTCTGCCCGCAGCTCGATCTCATGCGGATTGTCGGCGAGAAAGGCTTCGAGTCCTTCGACGCAGGTCTCAAGGAGCCGCCGGTGGCGCACCTGGGCAACCGCCGGCTCGTGCCCCGTCCCGACGCGCTCGGCGGCGATGGCCGCGAGCCGCTTGGTTAGCTCCGGCACGCCAAGCCCCGTTTTGACCGAGATCGCAACCACGTCGTCGGGAAGCGTCGCCGGGACACCGCCCGGGAGGAGATCGACCTTGTTCAGCACCAGCAGCGCGCGGTCGGCGAGCTCCTGAAGCTCCGGCGGCAAACTGGTCTCGGGCTCGTGCGCATCCATCAGCCAGATGACGAGGTCGGCCGACCTGGCTGTTCGCACGGTGCGCCTCATGCCCTCGCGCTCGACGGTCCCGACCGCCTCCCGCAGTCCGGCCGTGTCGGAGACGACGACGGGCAGGCCCTCGAGATCGAGACGCACCTCGATCACGTCGCGCGTGGTTCCCGCCTCCTCCGACACGATCGCCGCGTCGCGCCGGGCAAGAGCATTCAGGAGGCTCGACTTGCCGACGTTGGGCGGCCCCGTCAGCGCGACGCGAAACCCCTCGCGGACGATCTCGCCCCGGTGCGCGTCGTCGAGGTGGCGGCGGATCGCGGTCTCGAGAGTGGAGGCGATGGCTTCAGCCTGCCCGAACGTCGTCGCTCCCACGTCGCCCTCGTCGGCGAAGTCGATTGAGGCCTCGACCAGCGCCGAGGCATCGATCAGCGAGCGGCGCCATCCCTCGTACATCTGGGACGAAGCACCCTGCGCCTGGTGCAGAGCCTGCCGGCGCTGGACCTCCGTTTCCGCATCTATGAGATCGGCGAGCCCCTCGGCCTGGGCGAGATCGAGCTTGCCGTTGAGAAAAGCGCGGCGCGCGAACTCGCCGGGCTCGGCGAGCCTCAGGCCCGGGATCTCGGCCAGCGCCTGAAGCACGGCGCGGACGACGGCGCGCCCGCCGTGGAGGTGAAGCTCCGCCACGTCCTCGCCGGTCTCGCTCCTGGGGCCGGGAAACCAGAGGACAATGCCGCGGTCGAGCGCCTCGCCCGTTCGCGGATGTAGGATCGAGCGCCCGGCCGCAACCCGCGGCTTGGGGCGATCGGGCGCCATGACGTTGAGGGCCATTCCGGCCGCCGGCCCGGACACGCGCACGACCGCGATGCCGGCCCGTCCGGGCGCGCTCGACAGCGCGAAGATGGTCGCAATGTTGGGATCAGCCATGACAAAATCGTGTTCGAACCGATGCGGCCGGTTCAAGTACTGATCTCTAGAGGGCCCGTGAGATAAGCCCCGCCGCGGAGCCAAACCATGAGCGAGAACCGTCTCGGACGCGAGACGAGCCCCTATCTACTGCAGCATAAGGACAACCCGGTCCACTGGCGCGCGTGGGGCCCCGAGGCCATCGCCGAGGCCAAGGCGACCGGCAAGCCCATTCTGCTGTCGGTCGGCTATGCCGCCTGCCACTGGTGCCATGTGATGGCGCACGAAAGCTTCGAGGACGAGGCGACTGCGGCGGTGATGAACGATCTCTTCGTCAACATCAAGGTCGACCGCGAGGAGCGCCCCGACGTCGACGCGATCTACATGGGCGCGCTCCATCGCCTGGGGCAGCAGGGCGGCTGGCCGCTCACCATGTTCCTCGACAGCGACGCGCGGCCGTTCTGGGGCGGCACGTATTTCCCGAAGCGCGGCCAGTGGGGCCGGCCGGCCTTCGTCGACGTCCTGCGCCGCGTCGCCGAGGTGCACCGCGAGGAGCCGGACAAGATCGCCACCAATGCTGCGGCCTTGATCGAATCCCTCTCGGCGCCGGCGCTCGATGTCGGCGGGCCGGACGTTACCGACTCGATGCTGAAGGAGCTCGTGGGGCGCATCGCGCGCTTCGTCGACCCGGTCCACGGGGGCCTGACGGGGGCGCCGAAGTTCCCGCAATGGAGCCTCTTCTGGCTCCTTTGGCGCGGGGCGATCCGTTACGATTTGGCCGACGCAAAGGCGGCCGTCGTGATGACGGTCGACCAACATCGCGCAGGGCGGCATCTACGATCACCTCGGCGGCGGCTTCGCCCGCTACTCCGTCGACGAGCGCTGGCTCGTGCCGCACTTCGAAAAGATGCTCTACGACAACGCGCTCCTCATCGACCTCATGACGGAGGTCTGGCGCGAGACGCAGAACCCGCTGTTCAAGGTCCGCATCGAGGAGACCATCGCCTGGCTGCTCCACGAGATGGTCGCCGAGGGCGGCGGCTTTGCGGCGTCCCTCGACGCCGATTCCGAGGGCAAGGAGGGAAAGTTCTACGTCTGGACGGCAGCGGAGGTGGAGCGCGTGCTCGGCGCCGAGGACGCGGTCTTCTTCGGCAGGGTTTACGACGTCACCTCAGACGGCAACTGGGAAGGGCACACGATCCTCAATCGTCTCGGCACCCTCGAGCTCGGCTCGGACGCCGACGAGCGCCGCCTCGCGGAGTTGCGCGCCAAGCTGCTCGCCGCACGATCGAGCCGCATCCGCCCCGGCTGGGACGACAAGGTGCTCGCCGATTGGAACGGCCTCGCGATCGCAGCACTGGCGAAGGCCGCCCAGGTCTTCGACCGGCCCGATTGGCTTGCCGCGGCGGAACGCGCCTTCGCGTTCGTCGCCGACGAGATGAGCGCCGGCGATCGGCTCGCCCACGCCGCGCGCAGCGGACGCACGTCCGCCCCGGGGACGGCCGCCGATTACGCCAACATGATCTGGGGAGCGCTGCGACTCTATCAGGCGACAGCCAACCCGCGCTACCTCGCTGACGCGCGCCGCTGGACGGAAACCGTCGACCGCCACTTCTGGCAGCGCGATGCGGGCGGCTACACGCTCTCGGCCGACGACACGGCCGACGTGATCGTGCGCCTGCGGTCGGCCGCCGATGACGCGACGCCCAATGCCAATGGGATCATGGCGTCGAACCTGTCCGCGCTCGCCGTGCTCACCGGCGAGGAGAGGTGGGCCGAGCGCGGGCGCGACATTTTGCGCGCGTTTGCCGGCGACATGGCACGGAACCTCCTGAGCCACACCGGGCTTTTGACGGCGTCGATGGACCTCGCCACGCCCCAGCTCCTCATCATATTCGCGAGCGAGACTGGCGATGACGGGCTTTGGGCCGCGTCCACCGGGCTTTCGGTTCCCGGGGCACTCGAGTTCCGGGTCAGCGACGACAGGGTCGCCGTTGCCGCGCCCATCCTGCAGGGAAAGAAGAGGAAAGACGGTAGGTCGACCGCTTACCTCTGCATCGGCCCTCAGTGCTCGGCCCCGGTCTGCGACGCAGAGACACTGTCGACAGCCTTGAAAGAGCACCGAATGGTGCGTTAAGGCGAATAGTGTTACCCGCAAGCTGAATGGATGAATTGCGTTCCGGAAGCGTTGTTTACCCGACTTGCGTCAATGCCAACCGAGGCTCGGCAAGATGGCATACCCAGGAACCGCCAGAGACTGAAGAAGGCGCGACCGATGAAATCAGCCCTCGTTCCCGTTGTGCGTTACGGTTACGTGCCTTCCATGCTCCTCGGACTCAATGGAGCAGCCTATGCCGTGATCACCGGAAAGCACTCCTACGCCTGGCTGGCGGTCCTCCTCCTCTGCGCATTCGGCGGCTCATACTTCGCCGAGAGGATCGCGCCCTCCTTCGAGGAATGGAACCACGATCATGGCGACGGCCAGGCCAACATCTGGCACGCCCTCGTCTACGAGGGCGGCAACGTCGTCGGCCTCCTCCTCATCCCGTTCATCACCTGGCTCTCCCAGTTGACGACCGGCGGGCTGCTCAGCGTGTGGCCGCGCGAATGGCCGCTCCTCGCCCAGCTCGTCATGGCGATCGTCATTGCCGATTTGGCTTTCATGATGATCCACTACCTGAGCCACCGCTGGCCGACGCTGTGGCGGCTGCACGCCGTCCACCATGGCGTCTCCCGCCTCTACGGCTTCAACGGCCTGGTGCGCCACCCGCTCCACCAGACGCTCGACATGGTGTTCGGCACCGCCCCGCTCGTCATTCTCGGCATGCCGCTCGACGTCGCGATCCTGCTCGGTTTCGCCGTCTCGGTGCAGCTCGTCGTCCAGCACTCGAACGTGGACTACGAGCTCGGGCCATTGCGCAATGTGTTCTCGATCGGGCGCATTCATCACCTCCACCACGTCAATTGGGGCAAGCAGGGCGATTGCAACTTCGGCCTCTTCCTGACGCTCGGCGATCGCCTGTTCGGGACCTTCGTGCCCGAGCCGCCGCGGCCTATTCGCGCCAAGGACATGGGGATCGACGACGTGCCGAATTTCCCGAGGAGCTATGTGAAGCAGCTCATCTTCCCGTTCGTCTACCGGCCGGGACTCGGCGTACGCGAGGAGCCGCGCCGCTCTTCCGAGCCGGGCGGGCGCGCGCCGCGCATTCAACCCGCCGAGTGACCGGCTGCGACGTCGGCCACAGCGGCGTCTGATCCGCCGGGTCAGGTGTTCATCGACTGGAAGAACTCGCCGTTGGTCTTGGTCGAACGCAGCTTGTCGAGCAGGAACTCGATCGCGTCCATCGTGCCCATCGGGTTCAGGATGCGGCGCAGGACGTAGACCTTCTTGAGCTGATCCTTCGGCACCAGGAGGTCCTCTTTGCGCGTGCCCGAGCGGGCGACGTCGATCGACGGGAACACGCGCTTGTCCGACACCTTGCGGTCGAGAATGATCTCCGAGTTGCCGGTGCCCTTGAACTCTTCGAAAATGACCTCGTCCATGCGCGAGCCGGTTTCGACGAGGGCGGTGGCGATGATGGTCAGCGATCCGCCCTCCTCGATGTTGCGCGCCGCACCGAAGAATCGCTTCGGCCTCTGCAGCGCGTTGCTGTCGACGCCGCCCGTCAGCACCTTGCCCGAGGACGGCACGACCGTGTTGTAGGCGCGGCCGAGGCGCGTGATGCTGTCGAGCAGAATCACGACGTCGCGCTTGTGCTCGACCAGCCGCTTGGCCTTCTCGATCACCATCTCCGAGACCTGGACGTGACGGGACGCCGGCTCGTCGAACGTGGACGAGATGACCTCGCCTTTCACCGAGCGCTGCATGTCGGTAACCTCTTCGGGACGCTCGTCGATCAAGAGCACGATGAGGTAGCATTCCGGGTGGTTGGCCGTGATCGAATGGGCGATGTTCTGCAAGAGCACCGTCTTGCCGGTGCGCGGAGGGGCGACGATGAGCGCGCGCTGCCCCTTGCCGAGCGGGACCACGATATCGATGACGCGCGCCGAGAGGTCTTTGATGGTCGGATCCTCGATTTCCATCTTGAGCCACTTGGTCGGATAGAGCGGCGTCAGGTTATCGAAGTGAATCTTGTGCTTGGTGGCCTCCGGATCCTCGAAATTGATCCGGTTGACCTTGAGGAGGGCGAAGTAGCGCTCGCCTTCCTTCGGGCTCCTGATCTGGCCTTCGACGGTATCGCCGGTCCGCAGCGCGAAGCGGCGGATCTGAGACGGCGAGATGTAGATGTCGTCGGGACCGGGCAGGTAGTTGGCGTCCGGCGAGCGCAGGAAGCCGAAGCCGTCCTGGAGCACCTCGACGACGCCGATGCCGGTGATCTCGATCTCCTTCGCGGCGAGTTGCTTCAGCGTCGCGAACATCAGCTCCTGCTTGCGCATGGTGCTGGCATTCTCGACGCCGCTCTCTTCCGCAAAGCTCAAAAGCTCCGTCGGCGACTTGAGCTTCAAGTCCTCGAGTTTCATTTCAGTCATTGAAACCGCTCCAAAGCGGCCTCGGCTTCTTGGGCAGGAAATTGCGAGTGCCGGGCCAATGGTGGGGGGATATGAACGCGGCTGAAGCACCGCGCTGATCAGTTCTGCTTTCGGCCTTATTGGCGAAGAGCAGCACGCTCGCAAGCCGGAGAGACTGCGAGTCGCTTTGAATTCACCCGACTCTATAGCAGAGGCGAACGAAGAACGAAAGTGTTTCAGTGCCTTGAGCAAGCGTCAAAATGGCTTCAAGACCACGACGAGGACGATCAGCGCCATCAAAACGGTCGGGAATTCATTGGCCAGCCGGTAGAATTTCGGCGGCCGGACGTTGCGGTTGGCGGCAAAATCCTTGCGCCAGCGGCCGAGCACATGGTGATAGCCCGTCATGGCGACAACGAGCGCGCCCTTCACCCACAGCCACGGCTCGCCATAGACGCCCTGCACCCAGGCGAGCCACGGGCCGGTGACCCACACGGCCACCATAGCCGGGTTCATGATCACGCGGAGAAGGCGGCGCTCCATGACCTTGAACGTCTCGGATATAGCGGAGTTGGAGCCCACCTCCGCATGGTAGACGAAGAGCCGGGGCAGGTAGAAAAGCCCCGCCATCCACGCGATGACTGACATGATGTGGAAGGCCTTGAGCCAGAGCATTTGACCCCTCAGCCGCCGCGGACCAGCTCGACGAGGCGCCCGACATGCTCGGGCGGCGTCTCGGGCACGATCCCATGGCCGAGATTGAAGATGAGCGGCAGGCCACGCATCGCCTCGAGCAGCGCCTTCACCCGGGCTTCGAGCGCTTGGCCGCCCGCGACCAGCAATAGAGGGTCGAGATTGCCCTGGACAACCCGCGCGCCGCGGGCGGCGAGCGCCTGCATCTGCGCAAGCGGCATGGCCGTGTCGCAAGAGATGCCGTCAACGCTCGTTGCACCGGCAAAAGCCTCCGTCTTGGCGCCTGCGCCGCGCGGAAAGCCGATAACCGGGACCAGCGGAAAGCGCGCCTTGAGGTGGCGGACGATCCGGGCCGTGGGCTCTACCACCCACCTTTCGAACTGATCGTCGGGCAGCACGCCGGCCCAGCTGTCGAAGATCTGGACCGCATCGGCGCCCGCCGAGATCTGCCCGCCAAGATAGTCGAGGGAAGCCTCGACCAGGAGATCGATCAGCGACCCGAAGCCTTGTGGATCGCGATAGGCCCACGATCTGGCATCCGCCTGATCGGACGAGCCCCCGCCCCCGACCATGTACGTCGCAACTGTCCACGGCGCCCCGCAAAAGCCGATCAGCGCGGTGTCCCTCGGCAAGTCCTGCCGTAGGCGGGCGACCGTCTCATGAACCAACCCGAGCTTGGCTGCGCTCGCTCCGCGGTCGAGGCGCGCCAAATCCGCGCCTGAGCGAATTGGATCGAGCTTCGGCCCTTCTCCCTCGAGAAACGCGACTTTTTGGCCCAAAGCGTCGGCAACGACCAGAATATCCGAGAACAGGATCGCCGCATCGAAACCGAAGCGGCGAATGGGCTGAACCGTCACCTCGGCCGCGAGCTTTGGCGAATAGCAAAGGTCGAGGAAGTCGCCGGCGGTCGCGCGCACGGCGCGGTACTCGGGAAGATAGCGGCCGGCCTGGCGCATCAGCCAAATCGGCGGCGGGGTTAGAGCCGCCCCGCCGAAGGGCTCGAGAAACCTCATTCGAGGACGCGATGCTGGTTCAGCCTCGAGTGCGGTCTTCATCACTTCCCTTCTAAGACAAAGATGACTCTTTAGGTTGTTACTCTTGCTGTTAAGGGCCTGAGCAACGGGGATTAAGGGTCGACGCACAGGCAATCCCCAAGCCGGTAGAGCCGGAAAAGGCGTCCACTAACGCTGGGGCGGAGCCTTGCGGTGTAACAACTAGGGCCGCGGATTGCTCAAGGAGTCAACGGGTTGGTTAGGGCCTGGCGAGGCCCGTTTGTGCGAGCGACGCGGGGAAAAGTGTGAGCTGGCCTGGGGAAGGCTAACGCGTCCCCAAGGGGGACCGGCGAGCCACATATCTGCTACACAGCGGCGTAAATGAGGGTATTGCAGTGCATATCGGCGTGAGGGATCGCTCGCGCACGCGGGGGCCTCCCCGGCTCGCGGACAAGACGGACATTCTCCACATATGGCCAACACGCTGCCGAGCTTCTTCCATCTGCACCTCGTCTCCGATGCGACGGGCGAAACTCTGACGATGATCGCCAAAGCGGCAGCCGTGCAGTATGCGCAGGTCCGCCCGATCGAGCACGTCCACCCCCTGGTCCGCTCTCCGCGGCAGCTGAAGCGTGTGCTGCAGGAGATTGAGCAAGCGCCCGGCATCGTCCTCTATACGCTCGTAAATCGGGAGCTCGTGGCCGAGCTCGAGCAGCGCTGCCGGGAACTCAAGATCCCGTGCCTCGCGGTGATGGCACCCATCATGCAGGTGTTCGAATCGTATCTCGGCGCACCGCAGACCCCGACTGTCGCCGGACAGCACGTGCTCGATGCCGACTACTTCCGGCGGATCGATGCGCTCAACTTCAGCATGGCGCATGACGACGGGCGCCTGCCGGAGGACCTGAACGACGCCGACATCATTCTCCTCGGGATCTCGCGCACGTCGAAGACTCCGACCAGCATCTACTTGGCGCAGCGCGGCTACAAGACCGCGAACGTTCCCATCGTGCCCTCGATTCCGTTCCCCGATCAGCTCGCCAGCGACCATCGCGCGTTTGTCGTCTGCCTCGTCGCGAGCCCGGATCGGATCGCCGAGGTCCGCCGCCATCGCGCCCTTCTCCTCGCCGACAAGAACCTCGACGACTACGTGGACCGAAGCCGCATCGCGAGCGAGATCGCCCACTCGCGCAAGCTCTGCGCCAAGCACGGCTGGCCCGTGATCGACGTGACGCGCCGTTCCGTCGAGGAGACGGCCGCGACCATTATCAAGCTGATGCAGGATATGCGGGCCGGTGTCGCCGGGCAGGAAGACGTGGGGTCATGACGGAACGGCATCACGGACGCGAGGTCATTCTCGCCTCGGGCAGCCGCACGCGGCGCAATGTGCTGCACGCCGCGGGGCTCGCGTTCAACGTCGTGCCGGCAGACATCGACGAGGGCGCCGTCCGCCGGGAGCTTTGCGCGAAAGGAGCGTCTCCGACTGCGCTCGCGCGTGCTCTCGCGCAAGCCAAGGCCGAGGAGATCGCGCGCGATCGCCCCGAAGCGCTCGTGATCGGTGCCGACCAGATCCTCGCATTGGGTGACGAGCTTTTCGACAAACCTGCCGATCTTGCGGCGGCGCGCGATTGTCTCCTCCGGCTCAAGGGCAAGACGCATCAGCTCCATTCCGCCGTGGTCCTTCTCGAGCCTGGCTTGCCGCCCTGGAGCCATGTCAGCACAGCCACCCTAGCGATGCGCGACTTCTCGGCCGAGGCACTCGAGGAATATCTGGCGCGCGCAAGCAACGCGGTCTGCGAGTCGGTCGGCGCCTATCAGATCGAGGGCCCGGGCATTCAACTGTTCGAGCGCGTCGACGGCGACCACTTCACAATCCTGGGCCTGCCGTTGTTGCCGCTGCTCGAGGCCTTGAGGGCGCGCGGAGTGCTCACGTCATGAAACGGGCGTGCGTCATCGGCTGGCCGATCGAGCATTCCCGATCGCCGGCAATCCACGGGTTTTGGCTGAAGAAATACGGGATTGACGGCGTCTATACGAAGGAGGCCGTCACCCCCGACGCTCTTGCAGATTTTCTCGGCTCGCTTGCCGCCCGTGGTCTTCAAGGCTGCAATGTCACGGTTCCTCACAAGGAGGCGGCGCTGCGGCTCGCCGTCGAGAGGGAGGCCTCGGCCGAGGCGGTGGGCGCCGCCAATACACTTTGGCTCGAAGGCGGGAAGCTCTGCGCCGCCAATACGGACACCTACGGGTTCATGACCTATCTCATTGCATGCGCGCCGGACTGGAGGAGGCGCGATGCGCCGGTGGCGATCCTCGGCGCGGGCGGCGCGGCGCGCGCGATCCTGTTCGGGTTGCTCGAGGCCGGGGTCGAGGAGGTTCGTCTCTTCAATCGCACGCGGGCGCGTGCCGAGGCCGTCGCCGGCACGTTCGGCCCGCGCGTCAAGGTCCACGATTGGAGCGAGCGCTCGGTTGCCTCGAGTCAAGCTGCAGTGCTGGTCAACACGACGTCGGCCGGGCTCGCAGGACGAGGCGCGCTCGACCTCGACTTTCGGGACTTTCGATCCGATTGCGTCGTCTGCGACATCGTCTATGTGCCGCTTGCGACCGCGCTCCTCGAAGCGGCGCGAGGACGGGGGCTCAAGACCGTCGATGGTCTCGGCATGCTGCTGCACCAGGCCGTCCCCGGGTTCGAGAAATGGTTCGGAACGCGCCCAGTTGTGACGGACGAGCTCTACCGCCTGATCGCGCGCGACATCGAGGCCGGGTAATGCTCATCGTCGCGCTTACGGGCTCCATGGGCATGGGCAAATCGACTATCGCCAACCGGTTCCGGGCGCGTGGCATCGCCGTGTTCGATTCCGACGCCGAGGTCCATCGGCTCTACGCGGGGGAGGCCGTGCCGCTGATCGAGATAGCATTTCCCGGTACCATCCAAGACGGTCGAGTCGACCGGGCGAAGCTCGCCGAGAAGGTCGGCGCGAGCGAGGAGAGCTTTCGCCAGCTCGAATCGCTCGTTCACCCGCTTGTCCGAGATGCCGAGCGTCGCTTTCTCAAATCCGAGGCAGCCCGGGAGGCCAAGATTGCCGTCCTCGAGATACCCTTGCTGTTCGAGACGGGAGCCGAGATGGCCGTCGATGCGGTCGTGGTCGCGAGTGCGTCGGCGGCCCGCCAGCGCGAGCGCATCCTCGCGCGCCCCGGCATGACGGAAGCCCGTTTCGAAGCCTTGCTCCGGCGCCAGATGTCGGACGCGAACAAGCGGCAGCGCGCGGATTTCGTTGTGGATACGAACGGCACCGTGGCGGATAGCGAGGCCCAGGTCGATGCTATTATCGACGTCTTGGCGCGACGGAAGGGAGAGGCCTTCGCGCGTTATTGGGCTTGAGGCGGGGCGGCAAACGGGGGCGGCATGTCGCGCGAGATCGTACTCGACACCGAGACAACGGGGCTCGATCCGCGGAACGGCGACCGGCTGATCGAGATCGGCTGCGTCGAGCTTTTCAACCGCATTCCGACGGGGCGCGAGTTTCACCGCTACATCAACCCGGAGCGCGTCGTGCCGGCGGAAGCGGAGGCCGTTCACGGCCTGTCGACGGCGTTCCTTCTGGACAAACCGCTCTTCGCGGCCGTGGCCGATGAGCTTCTGAGCTTTCTCGGCAGCGATATTCTCATCATCCACAATGCGGCTTTCGACGTTGGCTTTCTCAACGCCGAGCTCGAAAGGCTCGGCAAGCCGGCGATCACCCTGGGCCGCGTGGTCGACACGCTTCAACTTGCGCGGCGCAGGCATCCGGCCGGTCCCAACAGTCTCGACGCGCTCTGCAAGCGCTACGGCATCGACAACTCGGCGCGCACCAAGCATGGCGCGCTCATGGACTCGGCTCTCCTGGCCGAGGTCTATATCGAGCTTCTGGGCGAGCGGCAGGCAACTCTCGGCCTCGCCGGCGGGGCCGGTCTCGAGATGGGGGCCGGGCGCCTGGCACCCGGGTCGGCGGTCGATCCGCGGCCCGAGCCGCTCCCCGCGCGGCTCTCGTCCGAGGATGAGCGCGCGCACTTAGCCTTCCTCGAAGCGTTCGTGCCCAAAGCCATCTGGTGGCGATACTTCGCACGGCCGCAGTAAGCTCGCGCGCCTAGTTCTTCGTAAGGGTGCTGCCCTCGGTGCCCTTGCCTTGGTGCCGCCGGAGGTAGAGGGCGGCGAAATCGATTGGATCAAGCAGGAGCGGCGGGAAGCCGCCTTCGCGCGTGATGTCGGCGACGAGCCGGCGCAGAAATGGAAAGATCAGCGTCGGGCAGTTGATCAGGAGGAACGGCTCGAGGGCCGCCTCGGGTATGCTCTTGATTCTGAACAGGCCGGAGTAGACGAGTTCGAGATCATAGATCGGGCCGGCCTGGTTGCCTGCGTGGGCCTTGAAGGCGATGGCGCTCTCGAAGAGATCTGCCTCAGCGCGATGCGCGTTGACGTTGACCTCGATCTTGAGATTGGGGTTCTCGCCCGGCCCGTCGAGCAGCTTGCCGACGCTCGGGTTCTCGAACGAGAGATCCCGGATGAACTGCCCGACGACCTGCACTTCGATAGGCTGCGGCTGCCCTGTGGCAGCCGCGCCGGTCTTTCCGTTGGTAGGCTCTGTCATGGCCGTCGTCCGATCGCGCCTATTCGACGCTCAAGTTCTCGTGAAATTGGCGCGGTGGCTATCACGGGAGGGCGCCGACCGCAACCGCCCCGCATATTGCTCGGGGCGTCGCCGTTTCCCGGGGTTCTGTCGCGGGCGAGCTCGGAAGTCTTCACCATCCTGCAGCCGGTCGGTCCCGATCCCGGTTGGCTTCTCCCCGTTTGTGGCCTAAGTTATGACGCGTAACTCGCGATCGAGCGCCCAACCTGGACGATCTCGCTCCGCCATCCTACATCAAGCCCTAATATCCCTCTGATTGGCGGGAAAGCTGCCGAAAATGGAAGGTAATATCGACCTTGTCACCCTTCTGGCGCTGATTGCTGCCGTCATCGCGATCCTGAAGCTGCGCAGCGTGCTTGGCCGCCGGACCGGCGACGAGGAAACGCGCCTCGAGCAACGCCGTCGTGAGGCGGCCCTGCAGAAGGACGTGGCAGCCCCGGCCAAGGCCGAATCCTCGGATAAGGTCGTGGCTCTGCCGCGGCGCGCGCGCGAGGCGCAGCAAGGCGACACGGCGCCCCCGGTCTCGGTGGCCGAAGCGGAAGCACGCATTGAGAGCTTTGCCGGCGGCGACAAGACGGTCGCCGGCGGCTTGATGCAGATCTTGCGGGCGGACCCGGATTTCGACCCCGAGCATTTCCTGCGCGGGGCGCGGCAAGCCTACGAGATGATCGTGACGGCGTTCGCCGAGGGCAATCGCAAGGTCCTTCGCGATCTTCTGAACGGGGACGTGTTTGCGAGCTTCAACCGGGCGATCGGCGAGCGGGAGAGCCGCGGCGAGCAGATCGACCAGAGCTTCGTCGGCATCGCCAAGGCCGATATCCTGGAAGCCGAGGTCAGCGCCAAAGGCATGGCCAGCATCACCGTGCGTTTTTTGAGCCAGTTGATTACGGCGACGCGCGACCGGGGCGGGACCATCATCGACGGCGATACCTCGCGCATCAAGGAAGTAACCGACATCTGGACATTCGTGCGCGACGTGTCGACCCGCGAGGCGCGGCGCAACCTTAATTGGCGGCTCGTCGGGACCCAGTCGGCGAACTGAAGGCCGATGGTGCGACGCCTGTTGAGCGCGGAGGCAGAGGGCGGTACCCTTAGGTTCGCGGCCACTCTGGGGCCGAGCTTTGACGCCTCAATTCGCTCAAGATGCCCCTCGGCGCCGCCGCCTCGCAAACGCCCCTCAGGGTAAGCTTCAGCCCCTTGTCCTTCGGTGCGCTCGAAGGATGGGACGCGGACGCTCACGCCGACGCCTTTGCCGCGTTTCTGAGATCCTGCGGGCCGGTCATGGCTGCGGGGGCGAGGGCCAACGGTGCCGCTAGGACGGTGCGCGCCTCGCCCGCACTTCTCGCGGTGTGTCGCGACGCCTTGAGCCTCGATGCTGGCTCGATGACAAACGCGAAGGCGAAGGCCTTCTTCGAGCGCCGTTTTCGTCCTCATCGCGTCGTGCACGCGGGACCGGATGGGCTTCTCACAGCCTACTATGAGCCGTTCCTCGAAGGGGCGCGCACGCGGGGCGGACCCTACCAACATCCCATTCTGAGGCGTCCAGCAGACCTCATCAACCTCGTCGCCGAGCAGGAGCGCGGCGCACTTGCGCATAGCTTGACGCACGCGCGCATGACCGCCTCGGGGCATGAGCCCTATGCCACGCGGCGCGAGATCGAGGAGGGAGCGCTCGCCGGCCAGGGTCTCGAGCTAATCTGGCTCAAAGATCCGGTCGACAGCTTCTTCATGCACATTCAGGGGTCGGGGCGCATCGCCCTCCCGGACGGTAAGACGACTCGCATCACCTACGACGGCAAGAACGGGCATCCCTATACGTCTATCGGCCGCTATCTGATCGACGCAGGCCTCTTTGCGGCCGACGCGATGACACTCGATGCGTTGAAGGACTGGCTCAAGGCCGACACGAAACTCGGCCGCGAGGTCATGCGGAAGAACGAGTCGTTCGTCTTTTTCCGGGAGCTTGACGATGCAGACGGTCCGCTCGGCGTGCTCGAGATCCCGTTGACGGCGGGGCGCAGTCTTGCCGTCGACACGGCCTTTCATGCGATCGGCACGCCGATATTCGTCTCGGCTCCGATGATCTTGCATGCCGGAGATGGAGGCGGGTTCCGCCGTCTCATGATTGCGCAGGACGTGGGGTCGGCGATCCGCGGGCCCGAGCGCGGCGACCTTTATATGGGTTCTGGCGCGGAGGCGGGACGCATTGCCGGCATGACCAAGCATCCCGGCACGTTCGTGGCGCTCCTGGCCGTCGAAGGCGACGGGCGATGACCCGCAAGCCGCCACCCGGACACACCCGGTCGCTGTCAAAGGAGGACCAGGCCATCTGGGAGAGCACGGCAGCCTCGCTCGAGCCCTTGAAGCGGAAGTCCGCGCGCATTCACCCGTCCGCCGAACGCGGTTCCGACGAACGGGCCGCCGACGCCGGGCGCCGGCCGATCAAGCCAGGGTCGACGCGCGTCGAGACGGTCGCACCGCAGCCGCGTGCGCCCGCAAAGGTGCCGGAGTTGAACCCCTTCGATCCCAAGGCGGCGCGGCGCCTGCGGAAGGGTCAGGCCGAGATCGACGCGCGTATCGATCTCCACGGGATGCGCCAGAGCGAGGCTCACGCGGCGCTGCGCCGCTTCCTCCATTCCGCCTTCGCGCGTGGCTATCGCTGGGTCCTGGTCATCACGGGCAAAGGGGCGTCTTCGCGACGCAGCGAGGCTGCCGATTGGGACGTAGGCGCCGAGCGCGGCGTCTTGAAGCGCAACGTGCCGGTCTGGCTCGCGCAAGCAGACCTGAGGGCCATCATCGTGAGCTACACGACCGCCTCGGCCGCGCACGGCGGCGAGGGCGCTCTCTACGTGCACTTGAGAAACCCCGAGCGCATGCGAGGCCGCTGACGTCACGCCCTGCTATCACGACATGCTTCACGTGATCCCCGCGAAGGCGGGGATCTGCCCAAGCTTGCCGTTTGGCCCAAAGTGCCGGCTTGGACGGATGCCCGCCTGCGCGGGCATGACGACAGTGGGAGTAGCTTGGCGGTGTTACCGCAGGGCGGAGGCAGGTAGCGCGAAGACCTCGCGCTCGGTGTCCGCGGTGTCGAGCCACAGGAACGGCAGGTTCGGAAACTCCTGCTCGAGCTTGTCGGCCGCCCCGCCGATCTCGACGATGAGGTGCCCATCGGGTCGAAGGTAACGCCCCGCGTCGTTGAGAATGCGGCGCACAATGTCAAGACCGTCGATGCCGCCAGCGTGGGCGAGCGCGGGCTCGGCGCGGTACTCGGGGGGAAAGGTGGCCATCGCAGGGGTGCCGACATAAGGCGGATTGGCGACGATGAGATCGTAGCGTCTCGCCTCGCGCGGAAAGAGATCGGCCTCGATCAAGCGCACGCGCTCGCTGAGCCCGTAGTCGGCGACGTTGCGGCGCGCGACCTCGAGGGCGTCAGTCGAAATGTCGGTGGCCTCGATGCGCGCATTGGGGAAGGCGAGCGCCGCGAGAATGGCGAGGCACCCAGAGCCGGTGCAGAGATCGAGGACGTGCTCCACCGCGTGAGCGTCTCCGATGACGGCGGGAAGCCCGTCGCACAATAGCTCGCCAATGAGTGTGCGCGGCACGATCACCCGCTCGTCGGCGTAGAAGCGATAGCCCTTGATCCACGCTGCGTTGGTGAGATAGGGCGCGGGCTTGCGGCTCGCGATGCGCGCGTCGAGAATGTCCGCCACGGCCGCGCGCTCGGAGCGCGTGAGACGGCAGTCGAGCCACGGCCCGAGCTCGTCGATCGGCAGGTGCAGCGTGTGCAGAATGAGGAAGGCCGCTTCGTCGGCCGCTGTCGCAGTTCCGTGGCCGAACACGAGCCCATGCCTCGTGAACTCGCTCGTGCCGTAGCGCAACCAATCGCGCACGGTGATCAACTCGTCGAGACGGTCTGTGTCTAAAGAACTAGCCATGCCAACACTGTTAACGTCATCCCCGCGAAGGCGGGGATATGCCCAAGCTTGCCGTGTAAATCCGATTGCCTGCTTGGATGGATGCCCGCCGTCCGTGCGGAGCATGGCTTCGCCATGACACGGGCATGACGCTAGGAGAAGTCAAGACGTTGGTCCAATTCTCTCTCAAAGCGCCGGCAGCTAGTTGAGCTGGCCTTTGAGATTGCGGATGCTCTCGTCGACAAGAGCGTTCGCCGTGGGCCCCGTCACGCGCGATTTCAGGATCTTTTCAGCCGCGGCCGCCGCGACATCGGCGGCGGTCGCGCGCACCTCGGAGAGCGCCTGCGCTTCCGCGCGCGTGATCTTCTCCTCCGCCACTTTCGTGCGCCGCTCGAGCTGGTCGGCGAGGCCCTTGCGCATCTCGGCGGCGAGCGTTTCGGCTTCGCGCTTGGCGTGGTCGATGATCTCCTTGGCCTCGTCCTCCGCCTCGCGCGCCTTGCGCTGGTAGTCGGCGAGAAGGTTTGCCGCCTCCTCGCGCAGCCGGCGCGCCTCGTCGAGCTCCTTCTTGATGTCGGCGGCGCGCTTGTCGAGGGAGGTGAAGATCGCTCCCGGCACGCGGTAGTAGAGAAGCACCGCGACGAAGAGAACGAAGGCGACGAGCACCCAGAACTCGGCGTGGTTGGGATCGAGCATCGTTGACCTCTATTCGCCCGCGCCGGGGGTCAGAGCCTTGCCGACCTCATCGCGGGAGACCTCCTGGCCGATGAGCTTCGAGACAATCATCCCGGCGGTATCGGCAGCGATCTCGGAAACGCTCGCCATGGCCTTGGACTTGGTCTCGGCGATGCGCCTCTCCGCGTCCGCGACCTTGGCCTCGATCTGACTGTCGACGCGGGTGCGCTCCGCGTCCACATCCGCCGTGAGCTTGTCGCGCGCCTGGCGGGCAAGCGCGGAAGCGGACCCGCGGGCGTCCGCCAGCGCCTTCTCGTAGCCGGCGAGCGCCCTCTCCGTCTCGCCCTTCAGCCGCTCGGCCGAATCGAGGTCGCGTTTGATGCGATCGCGCCGCTCCTCGATCACCTCGCCGACACGCGGCAGGACGATGCGCTTTAGAAGCGCGTAGAGCACCACGAAGGTGAGTGCCAGCCAGATGAGCTGCGGGGAGAAGTTCGCCGGATCGAGCGGCGGAAACGCCTTCTTGTGTCCCGCATCGTGGGGCACCTCGGTTCCAACGGTCGTCTCGGGTTCAGCCATGGCCTAATCCAGTGGGACCGGGTGACGCGAGGACGATGTGGAGCCGCGTGCCCCGGTCTCGCCCTCGCAGCATCGACCCAGATCAGGTGAAGAGCAGCAGGAACGCGATCAGAAGAGCGAAGATGCCGAGCGCTTCCGTCACCGCGAAGCCGAAGATCAGGCGGCCGAACTGGCCGTCGGCCGCGGACGGATTGCGCAGCGCGCCCTGCAGGAATTGGCCGAACAGGTTTCCGACGCCGATGGCGGCGGCTCCGGTGCCGATCGCGGCGAGTCCAGCGCCGATGAGCTTTGCGGAAGCGGGATCCATGAGAAGCGTCTCCTTTAGGTGGGTTTAGCGGGTTCGGAAGCTCAGCGCACCATGCTAGTGGCCTGGATGGAGCGCGTCGTTGAGATACATGCAGGTCAGCATGGTGAAGACGTAGGCCTGCAGGAAAGCGACGAGAATCTCAAGCGCGGTGAGCGCGACGGCGCCGAACAGCGGCAACGGCGCGATCGCGGAGTAGGCCCCGGCCCCGAGCAGCATGATGATGAAGCCGGCAAACACCTTCAGCGTGATGTGTCCAGCGAGCATGTTGGCGAAGAGCCGCACTGAGTGGCTTACGGGGCGCGAGAGGAAGGAGATGACCTCGATCAGGGACACGAGCGGCAGGATGTAAATCGGCACGCCCGAGGGCACGAACAGCTGCAAGAAGTGCAATCCGTTCTTGGCGAAGCCGACGATGAGGACGGTCACGAACACGAGCGCGGCGAGCGCTGCCGTCACGGCGATGTGGCTCGTCACGGTGAAGCCGCCCGGAATCATGCCGAGCATGTTGACCGTGAAGATGAAGGCGAACAGCGTGAAGATGAGCGGGAAGAACTTCATGCCCGCCTCCCCCATGCTCTCGCGCACCATGTTGGCGATGAACTCGTAGGCCGTCTCCGCGACCGACTGCACGCGCGTCGGCACGAGCGCGCGCCCGCGCATGGCGAAGAGCAGGAAGGCCACGATGAGGCCGGCGGCGATCACCATGAACAACGATGAGTTGGTGAAGGAGGCGTCGTAGCCGAACAGCTCGAGCGGAAAGAGCCGCTTGATCTCGAACTGATGAATAGGATCGGGCATTCCCGGTCCCGAAGCGCCTTCCGCTGGCTGAGCCACGTCCGTCCCCTTGGCACTCAGTCGTCGTCTTTATCGGGCATCGCCTGGCCGATGTTGCCATGCGTCGCCTCTTTAATCTCGGCCTGGAGCCTCGTGAAGCCCCTGATCACGTTGCGCACGCCGGCTGCGAAGCCCAACATGAAGAAGACCAGGAACAGCCACGGCCACGAGCCGAGCCACCGGTCCAGGAAATATCCGATAAGACCGCCGACCAGAACCGCGCCGACGAGCTCGGAGGCCATTCTGAGCCCATAGGCCATGCCGCGCGCTCTCACGGCGCCCATCTCGTCAGGCCCGCTCGCCTTTTGGTGCGCGCGCGCCTCGTCGAGCTTCTTGTCGAGGTCGCCCACCCGACGTTCGAAACTTGACCTGTCGGCGGGAGAGAGTCTGCCCCGGCCGCCCTCTTCGCCCTCCCGTTTTTCAGGCATGGCAAGATCCTCGGCGGGCCAGGCTCTCTGCGGCGCGCACCTTAGTGACGGGGCCCTCGGCGTGTCAAGCAAACGCCATTATTCCGGGCAGGGGGGAGGTACGGCGAAACGGCGCAGGGTAGGCAATCGGCAATAGGTGGTGGCAGAAGGCCCAGTGACCGCAAACACCCAAGGCCCTTGCCTTCTGCAGGATCTTACTCGTCCGCGTCCCCCTCCTCCTCTTCGTCGCCGTCCGCTTCTTCCTCGTCGTCATCCTCGAACTCGGCAAGGCTCCGCAGAGCCTCGATCATCTCGGCCTCGCCGGCTTCCTGGGACTCGACGAGCCATTCGGCCACGACCGTCTCGCCCTGCTTGAAGATGACCTTGAACGGGTAGTCGTCCTCGCCGCTCGGCACGATGTCACCGGTGACAAACGCCATTCAACCCTCCTCCGCCACCCATTGCCGAGTGCCTATTGCCTCTTTCGCGTCAACCTTCGGTCTCGGCCTCGTACTCCGGCAGCGAGTGCAGCACCGCGTAGTCGATGCCCGGGTTGCTCTTGATGTAGTCGACCACGTGCTTCGTCAGCGCGGCGACGGCATCCTTGTTGTAGCCGGCAAACCCTTCGCTGATCACGAGATCGGTTTCAATCACCAAGGCGGTCTTGAGATTGCCGTTGGCGTCGACGCCCTTGGTCTTCCACGTGGTGACGGCGTTGTCGTGGTCGATGTCAATCAGCATGGCGTCCCTCTCATAGTTGGGCAGTAGGCATGGGGCAGCAGGCAGATTTCGTTGGTCGGGTCTCGTTCACGACTGCCCACTGCTTCACTGCCTACTGCCGTTAGACAGCTTCGCGGAAACGTTGGGCCGTTTCGAGGTCGACGGAGACGAGCTGGGACACGCCCTTCTCGGTCATAGTGACCCCGAACAGTCGGTTCATGCGCGTCATCGTCATCGGGTGATGGGTGATGACGAGGAAGCGGGTCGATGTCTCCTCGGCCATCTTCTCCATGAGCGTGCAGAAGCGGTCGACGTTGGCGTCGTCGAGCGGCGCGTCGACCTCGTCGAGCACGCAGATCGGCGCCGGATTGGTGAGGAAGACGGCGAAGATTAGGGAGAGCGCGGTGAGCGACTGCTCGCCGCCCGAGAGCAGCGACAAGGTCGCTGGCTTCTTCCCTGGCGGCTTGGCGATGATCTCGAGCCCGCCCTCGAGCGGGTCCTCGCCCTCGATCATCTCGAGCCGCGCTTCCCCGCCCCCGAACAGGGTCGTGAACAGGCGCTGGAAATGGGCATCGACCGAGGTAAAGGCCTCGTCGAGCCGCTTCTTGCCCTCGCGGTTGAGCTGGCCGATGGCGCTGCGAAGCTTTGAAATAGCCTGGTCGACGTCGTTGCGCTCGGTCTCCATCGATGACGCCTGCTCGAGCAGCACGGCAAGCTCATCGTCGGCCTGCAGGTTGACCCCGCCGAGGCGCTCGCGGTCGGCTTTCAGCCGCTGCGCTTGGCGGTCGGCCTCTTCGAGCGAGGGCGCCGGCGAGCCCGCGGCGAGCCCGGCAAGAGCAAGGCAATTCTCGGGCGTCGTGCCGAGGCCTTCCCGGATTCGGCGCGCCGCTTCCTGCCTTTGGGCACGCGCGCCCTCGAGCCTGGCCTCCGTGCGCGCCTTCTCCTCGCGCGCCTCCGCGACCTCGCCTTGGGCTGCCCGCAGGGCTTGTGTTGCCGCGCGTAGCGCCGTATCGGCGGCGGCGAGCTTGTCGGCGGCCGCCTGTCGGCGCCGCTCGGCCTCGTCGAGCTCGGTCATGAGCTTGCCGCGCTTCACCTCGAATTCGGCGGGAAGGCCCTTCACGGCTTCGAGCTCGCCGCGGGTCTTGCCGAGCCGGTCCCGGAACGACGTGATCTGCCGTGCCGCGCTCTCGCTGCGGCTGGTCCAGCGCGTGCGCTCGCTTGCGATCGCAGTGACACGTTCGGCGCGCAGGCGCCGCTCGCGCTCGAGCCCTGCGACCTCGGCGGTGGCCGCCGAAAGCGCCCTGCGTCGCGCCGCGGCGTCACGCTGTGACACTGCGAGCAAGGCCTCGATATCGTCGCCTTGACCGAGGATCGCGAGGGCGTTTTCTGTCTCGGCGACGCGCTCGTTGGCCTCCGTAAGGGACGTTTCAGCCCTCGCCCTCGCTTCGGAGAGAGCTGCGAGCTTGCTTTCGGTCTCGCGGGCCGCACGCTCGATCTGGGTCAGCGCGTCGCGCGTCTCCCTGAGCTCGGCCTGCGTCTCGCGGCTTGCCTGCCGCAGGCCGCGCTCCTCGTTCTGCGCAGCCTGATGGGCCGAACGGCTCTCGGCCGCGGAGCTCGTGTAGTACTCGGCCGCGGCTCGAGCTTCAGCCTCTCGCTCTGCCATGCCGGCGAGCCGGTTCCTCTCCGCGAGACGCTGGGCGGCAGGCGTCACGCCTCCGGCCACGGCGAGGAAGCCGTCCCACCGCCACAGATCGCCCTCGAGCGAGACGAGGCGCTGGCCGGGCTTGAGATGCGGCTGCAGCCGGGCGCCGTTCTCGCGTGCGACGACGCCGATCTGGCGGAGGCGCCGGGTCAGCTCGCGCGGGGCCGTGACGTGGAGCAGAAGCGGCTCGGCGTCGCCGGGGAGCGGCTCGTCGCTCGCGGGCACCTCGAGCGCGCGCCAGCGGACGGGGGCCTCGTCGGCCGCGGGCGCGTCGAGATCGTCGCCGAGGGCGGCGACGAAGGCCGCCTCGTAGCCGGGCGAGACCCCGACCGAGTCGATGATGGGCGGCAGCCCGCTCGCGGAGGGGGGCATGACGAGCTTCTGGAGCGTCTCGCGCTCGGTCGCAAGCGTGCCGAGTGTGAGGCGGGCCTTGGCCGCCTCTTCGGCAGAAGCTCTGGCGGCGACCGCGGCAGTCTCGCTGCGTTCCTCGGCCGCGAGGGCGCGCCCTTCGAGGTCGGCGAGCTCGCGGGCAAGCCGCTGGCCGGCCTCGGTGATGGCAACGAGCTTCTCCGCGTCGGGAGCGCGGGCTGCGGCTTCCCGCGTTTCGCGTTCGATCGCGGCGAGCTCGCGCTCGATCTTGGCGACGGCCGCCCGCCGCTCGGCCGCGGCCGACTCGAGGCTCTGGCGGCGCGCACGGGCCTCGGCGGCCTTGTTGGTCAGCTCCGAGAGCCGACGCTCCGCGTCGGAAAGGGCTGCCTCGACCTGCTCGAGCGCGCGCCGAGCCGCGGCCTCGGCAGCCTCGCCATCCCGCTCGGCCGCGGCGAGGGCGGCATTTTCACCGTCGAAGCCGTCGAGAACCTCGCGCGCCTCGGCAATGAGGCTTTCCTCGCGGCCGAGGTCCTTCTCGAGCTCGCCGGCCAGCGTCTCGAGCTCGCGTTGGCGCTCGGCGGCGCGGGCCGCTTCGCGCTCGAGGCTTTCGGATTCGATTTTGAGCAGCGAGACCGCCGCGCCGCGCGCTGCTTCGGCGTCGCGCAAGGGCTGCATCGCCTCAGCCTGGGCCGCCTCCTCGCGCAGTGCGCGGGCCTCGACCTCCGTCACCATGCCGAGCGCCACAAGCGCGTCGGTGAGGCGCTTCTCTTCCGTCTCGACGGATGCGTGCGCGTCGGCCCACGATAGATGGAGGAGGAGCGCTTCCGCCTTACGGATCTCGTCTGACAGCTCCTTGTAGCGTCGCGCCTGGCGCGCCTGGCGCTTCAGCGCGTCGATCTGCGACGTGATCTGGCCGAAGATATCGTTGAGGCGCGCGAGGTTTCCTTCGGCGGCCCTCAAGCGTAGCTCCGCTTCATGGCGGCGACTGTGGAGACCGGCGATGCCGGCTGCGTCCTCGAGCACGCGGCGGCGCTGCTCGGGCTTGGCGTTGACGATCTCGGCGATCTGGCCCTGGCGGACGAGGGCGGGCGAGCGGGCGCCGGTCGCGGCGTCCTCGAACAGAATCTTGACGTCGCGGGCCCGCTGCTCGCGCCCGTTGATGCGGTAGGCGGAACCGGCCTCGCGCTCGATGCGGCGCGTGATCTCGATCTCGTCGTCGCCGTTGAACTCGGCGGGCGCCTGGCGCGCGGCATTGTCGATGAAGATCGTGACCTCCGCGCTGTTGCGCGAGGGGCGGGTCGTCGTGCCGGAGAAGATCACGTCGTCCATGGCGACGGCACGCATGCTCTTGTGCGAGGTCTCGCCCATGACCCAGCGCAGCGCCTCGAGCAGATTGGACTTGCCGCAGCCGTTGGGGCCAACGACGCCCGTGAGCCCAGTCTCGATCAGGAGCTCTGTCGGCTCGACGAAGGATTTGAAACCCAAAAGCCTGAGGCGCGTGATCTGCATCTAGGTTTCTTGAAAGTTCCGGTGCTGGCGCTCTTCAGGTCAAGCGAATGGTCACTGCGCGGGAGCACTCTCGGCGGCGGCCGTTGCCGGCGCCTTCGCGGACTGCTCGACCAGGGCGCGGATGTCCGCCATGGTGAGCGTGCTCTTCACGAGCTTGCCCGCAACGAAGAAGTTCGGCGTGCCGATGATGCCAAGCTTGCGACCACGCTCCTTGACCCACTTCAAGCCGTCGATCATGCCTTGATTCGAAAGGCAAGAATCGAACTCTGCCCGTGTCATCCCCACCTGCTTTGCCACCGCAAAGATGGCGTCGAGGCGCACCTCCTGGGATACCCAGGACGCCTGCTGGACCATGAATTTCCCGTAGAGATCGAAGTATTTCTGAGGCGGAGCACAACGGAGCGCGATTGTTGCATTGCCCGACGTCTTGCCGATCGGAAACTCGCGCAGGATGTAGCGGACCTTGCCGGTGTCGATGTAGGTGCGCTTGAGCTCGGGAAACACCGTCTCGTGGAACTTCCGGCAGTGCGGGCAGGTCAGGGAGGCGTACTGGACAATCGTCACCGGGGCGTCGGCGCGCCCGAGCGACATCTCGGGGAGCGTGCCGGTCATCATGATGTCGGCGACCGCAGGCTCGGCGATGACCTCGCGGCCGCCCGACGCCGTGTCGGGGAGCGCCAGAGGATTGGGAGCCTCGGTCTTCGTCTTCGGCCCCGTAGCTGAATCGGGGAAAGCCGAGCCGGTGGCAATCGCCTCGGTCGAGACGCCCGAGGCGGCCAGACCCTGCAGGCTCGGCGGATCGCCGGCGCACGCAGAAATCCCCGCGGCCATCGCGGCAAGAATGAGCGGGCTTTCCGGTCGTTTCATACCACCCCGACGTCTTTCGATTTCGGACGAATTCCGTCATCCCCGCGGAGGCGGGGATCCATCCAAGCCGAAAGTGAAACTCCGCTTACTTACTTGGACGGATGCCCGCCTGCGCGGGCATGACGCTATTCGATTGGATGGCGAACGCATCGACCACAGTATTCGTGACCTCATGTCGCCGCGCCGCTCCGCTGATTCAGCCTTGGGCAAGGAGCGGCTCGAGCACCTTGTCGAACTCCTCCATCGTCGGCGCCGCCGTGAGCCGCTTGCCGTTGATGAAGAAGGTCGGCGTCGAGTTCACCCCGAAGACGTCGGCGGCGCGCGCGCGAATCTCGGTAAGCTCATCGAGAAGCTTCTGATCCGTCAAGCACTTGTCGAAGCTCTCCTGCGTGAAGCCGGCCTGCTTGGCGACCTCGAACAGCTTCGGCGTCGGGTTCTCCTTGACGAACGCCCAGTCGGCCTGGGTGTGGAAGAGCGCATCGACGAGGGCGAAGGTCTTGTCGGGGCTCCCGGCGCAGCGGGCGAGCATCGAGGCGGCGAAGGCGCGGGCATCGAGCGGAAACTCTCGGAAGATGAAGCGCACCTTGCCCGTGTCGATGTACTTGGTCTTGAGATCGGGGAAGACCTTCGTGTGGAAGGCCATGCAGTGGCCGCAGGTCATCGAGGCGTACTCGACGATCGTCACCTTGGCCTCGGCGGGGCCGAGCACCTGGTCGGCGAGCGTTCCGGCCTTCATGAGCTCGTCGACGGGAACTTCCGCCGGACCGTGCTCGCGGTCCGTGAGGCCCTTGGTCGAAAGCGCGGCCACGCCAATGAGGGCGGCGCAGCCGGCCAAGAGCGCCATCCGCCGAGAGAACGCCTTGCGGTTCAGCGGGTTACTCGAGATCATCTTGTGCTCCCTGTGGGTCTTCGGAGGCCACGCAGCCCTCGCATGAGGCCCGTAACATGGGGCCGGTGAGGCATTAAGGCAAATTCCGCCTGAACGCCAATTGAATGGCGGGAGAGACACCAAACCGGCTGCGCCGGATTGGTTTCCTAAAGTTAAGCCAAAGACTTAGGAACGCAATCCGGCGACCCGAATTGGTCCTGTAGACCGCCGGGAGGAGCGACCGCGAACAGGCCGAGTGTGATGATCAGCAAAGGCGAGCGTAAGAGTTTGGATCAGATCGGCATTCGCCAGCAGAATGCGATCGGGACCCGGCTTCAGATTGAATCCCTGCCGATCCTGGATGCGCCTCTGCCGGAGCCGATCGAGAAGGCTCTGGGGCGGCTGCTGGACCTCGAGCGCCTTGCCCACAAAGGCCATGATCCCAAGTCCGCCGGGAAGTAGAGCTGTTGCAGATTGTCTCGCCGTGAATTGTGCGCTACTGCCGCGGCGCTTCACGGCTGACAAGCGAGGCGGAACGCACATCATGGCGAGCGAGGCCGACGCCCGGAAGCGGGCGTTCGAGATCATCCGGGAGAAGTCGTTCGTCCGGGGCCAGATCACGCTCGCCTCGGGCAAGCAGAGCGACCACTACTTCGACATGAAGCCCTCGATGCTCGACCCCGAGGGGGCGACGCTGCTGTCGGGGCTGCTGTTCGACCGGCTCGAGGGCCTGAACGCGGACTATGTCGGCGGGATCGAGATGGGCGCCGTGCCGCTCATCGGCCCGGTGGCCATGCAGAGCTTCCAGCGCGGCAAGCGGCCGATCCCGGCATTCTTCGTGCGCAAGACGGTCAAGGACCACGGCACGAGGAAGCTCATCGAGGGCGTGAAGGACCTCAAGGGGAAGCGCGTCGCGATCGTCGAGGACGTGACGACAACGGGCGGCTCGGCGATGATTGCGGTCAACGCGCTTCGCGAGGCCGGCGCCATCGTCGCAGTCGTGCTCTCCATCGTCGACCGCGAGGATGGCGCGGCCGAGCTCTTCGCCAAGGAGGGAATCGCCTTCGAGCCGCTCTTCTCCTCGCGGGAGTTTCTTGCGGCCCTGCTAATGACGCCGCAGCCGAAGCTCTTCCCTAGTCGTCCAGCTGCGGCTGCCGCGCGCAGGAAGTCGGAGACGGTGAACACGGCGAATATCAGAACGACGGCGAGCGCGCTTTCAAGGATGGCCAGCATGGCTTGGCTCCTCCTCTTCAGGGAGTTTGCCTGAATTATGAGCTGATTCGCGCCTGCTGTAGCGGCAAGTTGCAGGTCATCCAGGCGAGCGCTAAACGGCCGGTCGCCCGTTGTGTCCCTTTACGCTCGCTGCGAGGCGAGCGAGCGCGCTGGAGAGCGGGTCGGCGTCGGGCGTTGGGGAGGATGAGACCTGCGGCGGTGAAGCGGCCAGCGCGCGCGGCGCGGGCTTTTCGACGATTTCGACTGGCGCCTGAACGATGCGCACCGCGGCAATCGCGCGATAGCCGAAATAGGCATTGATGCGCTCGGCGATCTGCTGGCGCCGGTATTCCACGTCGAGAGCGCGCGCGGGATCCACGCGCAGCACCAAGGTCGCGCCGGGCCGGCCCTCCGCACCTTCGGCCACGTCCTCGTAGGCCCCCGTCGCTCGCGGCCATTTGAGCCGCTCGGGAACCGCGTAGGACGCGAGATCAGCGCCCGCTATCTTGGCCCAGTCGGTGACGAGGGTCGCCGTCGCGAACCCGTATTTCTCGAACGCCTGGCGCGTGAGCTTCGGCACGAAGCTGCCCACCGCCTTCGCCGGTACAAACGTTGAGCGCGCCGGCGCAAATGCCGATCCGCCCGCGCCAAAGGCCGGTCGCGCGATAGGGCGCGGCTGACGTGCCGCCTTCCCCGCCAGCATTCCTGTGAGCTTTCCGGGCACCGGCTGTCGCCTCTGTTTGCAGTAGCGAACGTCCTGCCTCTAACATGGCCCAAAGTGATTCGCGGCCGACCCTAAGGGGGACCAGGTGAGAGCTGTGGCGCGAAAGCAACTGCCGCTCCGGCCCGCTGGGCCGGATACGGTCGCGTCCCTTCTCGACTGGTACGACCGCGAGCGGCGCGATCTGCCGTGGCGCACGCGGCGCGGCCGCCGGCCCGATCCCTACAAGGTCTGGCTCAGCGAGATCATGCTGCAGCAGACCACCGTCAAAGCGGTCATCCCCTACTATCAGCGCTTTCTCGCCCGCTGGCCCACGGTCTCGGCGCTGGCGGAAGCCGATCTAGAGGACGTGCTCAGCTCATGGGCCGGGCTCGGCTACTACTCGCGCGCCCGCAATCTCCTGAAATGTGCTCGCGCCGTCGCCGAGCAGCATGACGGCAAGTTTCCGAGGACGGAAACCGAGCTTCGCGAGCTGCCGGGCATCGGCCCCTACACGGCTGCCGCCGTCGCCGCCATTGCCTTCGGCGAGCCGGCGACGCCGGTCGACGGCAACGTCGAGCGCGTAATCGCGCGCCTGTTCGCGGTGACGCGCCCGTTGCCGGCCGCCAAGGGAGAGCTGAAGCGGCTCGCCGCCTCGCTTATGCCCGCAACGCGGTCCGGCGATTTCGCGCAGGCGATGATGGACCTCGGCGCAACCATCTGCTCGCCGAAGCGTCCTTCGTGCCTCGTGTGTCCGCTGCAGCAGGATTGTCACGCGCACGCCAAGGGCATCGAAGCCGGACTGCCGGTGAAGCTCGAGAAGATGGAGCGCCCGTCGCGCTTCGCGGTTGCGTTCCTCGCACTCCGCGAGGACGGGCACGTGCTGTTGCGCAAGCGCCCCGAGGCCGGGCTGCTCGGCGGCATGCTCGAGGTTCCCTCGACCGAGTGGGTGGACGATTGGGTCTCAGCCGATCTCGCGCTCGGCGCGGCGCCCGTGCGCGGCGAGTGGTGGCCGGTGCCGGGCTCGGTCAGCCATACGTTCACGCACTTCAGGCTCGAGCTGATGGTGTTCCGCGCCATCGTCCCCGCCGATACGAGCCTGACGTTCTGGGCCGAGCCCGAGCGCTGCCGGTGGGTCGCGCAGGCGCGATCTACAGGCCGCGGCGCTGCCCTCCGTCATGCGCAAGGTCATCGCGCATGCGCTCAAGGAACAGTGAGTCCGCGGTCCTCGAACAGCGCGATCGTCCAGCGCGACGTGCGATAGCCGTCCGGCTTCCAGGGATGGCCTGTCCACTCGGAGGCGGCGGTGAGAAGTCGTGGCGAAGAGGTCGCCGTCAAGTCTTCAAGATGAGCGAGGCCGAGCAGAGCGCGGGCGCCCTGGTCGGTCCCCTTGCCCAGGCTAATGACCGCGACCGTCGGCAGCGGCCGCTCCGCGAGCCGGCGGGGAAGGTATTCGCGCCGTCCCACGAGCGCGACCGTGCTCTCGGGTAAGAGCCGGCGCATGTTGCCGGCAACGAACCGGTTGTCGGTCACGACGATCCCATCAGCGGGAAACCCTGAATTCTTGAGCGCGTCGGCCAGCGCCTCGAAGCGCTCGAGCTGATGGCAGGGGCCGCAGAGCGGCGATCCGACCGCAAGCAGCGTCACGCGCAAGAGGAGGACGAGCGCGGCAAACCCGGCCAGCGCCACCACGTAGCGGCGGACTTGCACGGGTTGCGGCTGCGTGTCCTTCGCCAGCGCCATCAGCAGGATGACCGCGGGCAGGAACAGGGGATGCATGTAGCGCGAGGCGGCCTGATCGAAGCCGAGGATCGCTGCCGCGAGCAGCACGCCGAAGGCGGCGGCGCATTGATAGAACAGCAGTCTCTCGTGATCGCCGGCTAGGCCGTCGGCGCCAAACGTGCGCACGGCGCGTGCGAGCCTCTGGAGGACGCCAGGGAAAATCAGCGGCACGATAAAGACGAAGGGCGTCAGGAATCCGATCGGAGACTTGAGCACATTGAGAAGGCCGCGCGCGAGGCGTGGAAGATAGCCGAACGCCTCGCCGGGAAGGCGGGTCGCGATGTCGCCGCTGGAGAAGCCGGAGAGCCATGCCAGAAACGGCGCGACAATCGCGGCCGCAAGCGCGAGGCTGATCAGGATTCGGGGGTCGACAAGCCTTTGCCGTGCCGCCGGCAACAAGGCGCTCGCGATGAGCAAGGTGAGGACGAGAGCCGGATAGTTGTATTTGGCGAGCAGTCCGAGCCCGAGGCAAAGCCCCAACGCCGCGTAGTCGACGAGCTTTCCGCGGTCGAGGAGCCGCACGTAGATCCACAGCGTCGCCGCCACCATGGTCGCGAGCACGCTCGTTTGTGTGACGCCCTCGTGGATGTTCCAGCCGATCTGGTAGCAGAGCGAAAGCGAGAGCGCGGTGAGCGCGGCCCAGCCGCGGTCGCCTCCGACGCGGAGCGCTGCGAGGTAGGTGAAGATCGCGGTCGCCGCGAGCAGGCCGTACCTCAGGATCAGCGCGGAGAGGAGCGTCGGTCCGGTGAGCTCGTGGAGAATTGCGAGCAGCCAGTCATAGAGCGGCGGGTTGGAGGGCGCGTATCCCCAGGCCCAATCCTGGGCAAAGACGGCGGCGATTACATCGTCCTGGCCCAGCGTCGGCGACGCGATGGAGCGCAGGGCGCCGTGGACGAGTCCGTAGCAGATGGCGGCGGCTGCAACCCCGAGGACTCCCGCATCCCAACTACTAAAGCGGCAGCTTCCGGTTGCGGAGCGCATCTCGTGCTGGGCTGTCCATCGCCATAGCCTGCGCTGCGACTAGCAGCGTTTGATGACAGTTTCGCAATGCCTTGCCGGATCGAGCGCGCGCCGTTTGCTCCCGGCACGGCGAGAAAGGACTTGCTCACGCGTTGATGGCGGAACGATCGCGCGTCTACATCTGTCACGCTGTCATCAATCATTCGCTCCTCCGTCAACCGGCCGTAATTCGCCGTTGCTAAGCGATGTCCTGCGCGCCATGCGCTTGCGCTCTTGGGGGGCCGCGAACGGCGGACGGGGGAATGGGCAGGGATGCGATTGGCGCGACGACCGCGCTTGCTGCGCCGCAGGGAAAGCCGCCCTGGCGGCCCGCAGCGGAAAAAGTGAAAACCGTCTCGCTCGCGACGCTTCTCGTCGCCCTCTCGGCCCTTGCGCTGTCCCGCATCGTCGCCCTCGCTGTCAACGGCACCGATCTCTTCGTCGACGAGGCTCAGTACTGGGCGTGGAGCCGCGAGCTGGCGTTCGGCTACTACTCGAAGCCGCCGCTCATCGCCTGGATCATTGCCGGCGCGAGAGAAGTCTGCGGCGACGGCGAAGTCTGCGTCCGCCTGCCGTCCGTCCTCATCCACACGGCGACGAGCTTTCTCGTCTTTCTCCTCGGGCGCCGCCTCTACTCGTTCGAAACAGGATTCTGGTCGGCGCTCGTGTTTGCGACGCTACCGGGCGTCTCGCTCTCCTCGGGCATAATCTCGACCGACGTGCCGCTCCTCTTCGCCTGGGCGCTGGCGCTGCTGGCGTTCGCCGAGCTGTTGCGCGCTCCCTCCCTTGCGCCGGCGCTCCTGTTGGCGCTCGCGCTGGGGCTCGGGCTCAATGCCAAGTACGCCATGGCCTATTTCGTCGCCTCGGCGGCGATCTTCTTCATCGTCGACGAGCGCGCGCGCGCCCTCCTCAAGCGGCCCTATCCGTGGATCGCGCTCGCGGGTGGGCTCCTCCTCATCGCGCCCAATCTCGTGTGGAATGCCGGGCACGGCTTTGCGACCGTCTCCCATACCGTGGACAACGCCGGCTGGAACGGCATTCCGGTCCACCCCGGAAAGGCAGCCGAGTTCTTCCTCGCCCAGTTCGGCGTGTTCGGCCCGATCCTGTTCGGCGCCTTCCTCGTCATCGTCTGGCGCGCGAGAAAATCGCTCGCGGCGCTCGCGCCCGCGGATCGGCTTCTGCTCGCGTACTCGGCTCCTCTCGTGGCGGCGGTCACGCTGCAGGCCTTCGTCTCGCATGCCTTCGCCAATTGGGCGGCGCCCGCCTATGTCGCCGCCTCCGTCCTGGTCACGGCGATCCTCGTCCGCGAAGGCTCGTGGAAATGGCTCACGGCCTCTCTCGGGCTGAACCTCGCGATTGCCGTCCTGATCGCAACGGCGTCGTGGAAGGCCGGCGAGTTCGCACTGCCCGGCGCAGGCGATCCCTTCGCGCGCACGCTCGGCAACCGCGAGCTCGGAGATGCCGTCCGCAGCGCGATCGCGGAGGGTGAGCGGCTGGGCAAGCCCTACGGCGCCATCGTCACGATCGATCGCGAGCTCACGGCTCCGCTTCTCTATTACGGGCGCGATTTCTCGGTGCCGGTCTTCGCCTGGCGCTCTGCGGGACGCAGCGCGCGACCACTTCGAGCTCACCCGTCCTTACTCGCGCCGCTCGGGCGAGCCGGCGCTGATCGTCAGCCGCCGTGACAGGCCAGGCGCTGTCGCCGCGTTCGGCCACGCCGACAGGCTCGGCGCGCGCGCGCTCAGGGCCGGACGCTTCACGAGCCGGACGATCCACCTTTTTGCCGCCTCCGAGTACCGAGGGAGATGAGTGATGCGTATGGCAGACCCCTATATCCCCGCGGAGATCGCCTTTCGCCGCCGGTTCCTCATTGGGACCCTGCTCACAGGGGCGGCGGCCGCTGCCGTCATGCTGACCTGGCCTGAGATCGACCTCGAGGTGTCGGAGGCCCTGCGCCTCTGTCCGTCGGCCTCGTTCGCCGCGCCGTGGTGCCTAGTCGATCCCACGCTCGAGGCGGTTCGCAACGGGTTTATTGTCCTATCGGTGATCATCGGCGTGGCGACGGTCATCGGTGGATTGCGGACCATCCTGGAGCGGCGCGGCCTCGTCGGTCTCGCTCAGATGCGCTGGCTCTATCTCGCCGCGGCGCTCGCCGTCGGTCCGGGCGTCGTCGCCAACGTCGTGCTCAAGGACAACTGGGGGCGGGCGCGGCCGCGCCAGGTCGTGGAGTTCGGGGGCGCCCAGCAGTTCACCCCGCCCCTCGTGCCCGCGAACGAGTGCCGCCGCAACTGCGCCTTCGTGAGCGGCGAGGCCTCCTCGATCTATGTTCCGTTCTTCGCCGCTGCCTTGCTCCTGCCGCAGGTGAGGGTCGCGCTGATCGTCGCGGGCGCTGGCCTCGGCACTATCGCGGGCGTCATCAGGATCGCGCAGGGCGCGCACTTTCTGAGCGACATCTTGTTTGCAGGCGTCTTCATGGCTCTGACGGCGAGCATGCTCCACATCCTTCTGATCGGGCTCTGGCGCGCGCACGGAGCGGGCCACTATGCCGCCAACGCCGTCGCGCAGATCGCATCCGCCCGGGAGTGGGCCTATTCGGCCGCGATGACGATCGTCGGGGCGATCTGGGGCGCGAGGCCCAGCGTGCGCTTTGCGCGCTCGCGCAAGGCATCGATCGGCGTGAGCGTGCCCTCGGCCTCGTAGTGCCAGAACGTCCAGCCGTTGCAGGCCGTCTTGCCTTGCACGATGGCGCCGACGCGATGGATCGAGCCCTGGCTGCCCGGGGACGGCAAGCGTGCCGTCGGCCTTGACCTCGGCGCGCACGCGGCGAGCCTCGTCGAAGAGCGGCGAGCCGGGATTGAGCATGCCGAGCTCGACGATGATGCCGAACGGCACGCGCGGCTCGGCGCGCTTCGATCTCAGCGTTTCGAGCGCCGAAGCGCGGCACGGCTCGACAGCGGCGATGCGCTTCGCGGGCCGCCGCCGCGTAGTCGGGATCGCGCTCGATGCCGATCCACCGCCGGCCTAGTCGCTTGGCGACGGCTCCCGTCGTTCCGGTGCCGAAGAAGGGATCGAGGACGATGTCGCCGGCTTTGGTCGAGGCGAGGAGCACGCGGTGCAACAGTGCCTCCGGCTTCTGCGTCGGATGCGCCTTGCGCCCGCCGTCGTCCTTGAGCCGCTCGGGCCCCGAGCAGATCGGGAACAGCCAGTCCGAGCGCATCTGCAGGTCGTCGTTCCCCGCTTTCAGGCTCTCGTAGTTGAACGTGTAGCGTGACTTCTGATCGCGCGCGGCCCAGATCAGCGTCTCGTGCGCATTGGTGAGGCGCCGGCCGCGAAAGTTCGGCATCGGGTTGACCTTTCGCCATACGACGTCGTTCAGGATCCAGAAGCCCAGATCCTGAAGCGCGGCGCCGAGCCGGAACACGTTGTGATAGCTGCCGATGACCCAGATCGCGCCGTCGGGCTTCAGGACGCGGCGGCATTCGCCGAGCCACGCGCGCGTGAAGCGATCGTAGTCGGCAAACGACGTGAACTTGTCCCAAGCGTCGTCGACGCCGTCGACGCGCGTGTTGTTCGGGTCGCAAGAGCTCGGAGGCGAGCTGCAGATTGTAGGGCGGATCGGCGAAGACGAGGTCTACGCTTCCAGAAGGAAGACGACGGAGCTCGTCGAGGCAGTCTCCAACCAGGATCCGGCCTCGAGCCAGATCGCGGCCACCGGCAACAGCCGGGCGAGCACGATGACGCACACCCATTCGACGCAACTCTCGACTACTTCACACACATGCCAAGGGTCCATGCTAAAACCCACGCGTACGAAATACATCCCGCAGTTAACGAAGTGTAAACGCGGAGTGGTTAAAATTCCGTAAACGCGGAGGGGAGACTCCTTGGCGGGCGCAACGCATGACGCATCTTTGCGGCGCGCGGAAGGCGGCAGCGAAGGCTCAGATGAGGGCTCACTTCAGAACCGAATGCCCAAGCCTATCGGCCTTTCTTGCCCTGCCCGCCCTGGCCGGCCTTTTCGCGCGCCACGACCGAGGAGAACGGTGAAACGTTGGAGACTGGGCCCTTGCTCTTTTCGGCCTTCGGCTTTCTTTTCTCCCGGTTGCTTTTTTGCTCGCGATTCGCCATGGCGCTCTCCTCTCGCTTCCAAAGTCCTACTCAATTCTGACGGACGCGCTCATCATCTGCGGGGGTCGTCCGGTACCGTTCGCTCCGGCGCAGACCGGCGGCGCGGGAGCGGAAAATCCTCGCTTGCGTAAAGGTCGCGGATCCCGCGCGCGTCGAAGCGCTCCTCGTCGACCTCGAGGAAGGCTCCCACCAGGAGGTCTGGATGCAGGTCCTCGATTGCGTAGCGAACCGCCTCGGCCGCCGTGGTGAACCGTTTGTAGGTCACAGGTTGGCGCTTCGAGAACCGGCCGCGCGTGGGAAAGAGCTCAGCCTCCGCGTCGTAGTTGAAAGCAGCCATTCGAATCGTCTCCTGTGTCCGATCGGCAGTAGCACAGTGTTGCCGACGCTCTCGTGTCGGGCGAAGACTCCTACGACGCCCGGTAGATCTCGCTCTCCCGTGCCACCCGCTCGAATACTTCCGCAGCCGATTTGATGCGGTACATGAACTCGCCACCCTCGCGCGGGAGGCGGCGAACGATCTTGTAATTTCGCGAAGAGGCCGGCATGGAGAGCTTTGCAGGGAAGAAGTTGACTTCCTGGCCAATCTTGAACTTGTGCTGCGGCATAGAGGGACTCCCGTGTTCCTTGGACGTGGCCGCTGCGAGGCGCCAGCTGCTCATGATCGATTCGGTTGGCACGGGGCGGCGTCGCGCCGCACGCGAGATCGACGTGCGCTACTTGGTGGCGCGCTCGCGCGGCGAGAGCGGAGGCATCCCCGTGCTCAGTCGTCGGTGCCTGCGACGCTCAACCGACTATATTGGCGACTATGCGCCCGCAACGGCGGGCTGTCGACGGATACTTTCAAACGCGAGGGTACAGAGAGCGCGGGCTCGCGACATGGTAAAATCGCGGCGTGCATCTCGGGTCTTGCAGGGCGCGCGAAGAGCCTCTATATGAGCGCATCGACTTTGGCCGGACGACCGGGCCTCACCGTGTTGGCACTGCCAGCCGCTGGTTCAGAAACCCTCCAAAAATCGACAATTCAAGGGCTGGCGCTCGCGCGAAGGCGTGCGCGCTAGACCGTGAGCAATCATGGATCGAAAAAGGAAACTCCATGGATAAAGGTACAGTCAAGTTCTACAACGAGCAAAAAGGCTTCGGCTTCATCGCGCCGGACAACGGCGGCAAGGACGTCTTCGTTCATGCGACCGCGCTCGAGCGCGCAGGGATGCGTAGTCTCTCCGAGGGCCAGAAGGTGTCGTTCGACACCCAGGAGGACCGCCGCACCGGCAAGCTCGCCGTCGCCAACATTCAAGCTGTGTAACGCTCGCAATTTGGCGTGCGTCTGCAACAGGGCGAGACTAGAGAGCCGCTCTCACTTGAGGGTGGCTCTTTTGCGTTAAGCGCCCCTGGTGTGCCACGGCGGCGTGTCTGGCCGTGACCTGCAGCAACCTCAAAACTGACAAACAGTTCTGCAAATCCTTGTTCGGCCAATAGGTTCGGCACAGCTCCACCGAGGTCTTGCACAGCGTTCTACAATGCAATTGTCTGCGGCTCTTGGCTGTCTGATTTTTGTGGGGTGAGGGGCTCGAGCCTGCTAATAACAGATAGCCGGACGGACCGCGGCACCAAGCCAACGCAGCTCGGTCAGGCAATTCGGATGGGACCGGCTCGGAACCGCAAGCGGCGAACGCGACGCGGCGACGGAGGCCAGCCTGCTCGGGGGAGTGTTCATGCAGCATCCGGGTTTCTTCGAGAGAACCGGGCCTTTCGCGCTTCGCGAGATCGCGAAGAAGGTGGGAGCGACGCTGACGAACGACGACGACGGCTCGCGTTCGATCGGCGATGTGCGCCCACTCAAGACCGCGGGTCCAAGCCATCTCACGTTCTTCGACAACCGTCGCTACGCGGAACAGCTCACGTCGACGTCGGCAGGCGCCTGCATTGTGAATGACAGCGATGCGCGGCGCGCCCCATCGACCGCTGCGACGTTGACGACGGCGACGCCCTACGTCGCGTTCGCGCGCGCGTTGCGCTTGTTCTATGGCGATGCCATGCGCAGCAAGGCGGCGGCCAGCGCGGCCTGCGAAACGGGAAGGCTCGTTCATTCCACGGCGGTCATCAGCGAGGATGCGACCATCGAGCCGGGTGCGGTCGTCGGCCGCGAAGCCGTCGTGGGCAGCGGAACGACTGTCGCCGCCGGCGCGGTCGTTGGCTACAGAGTCGTGCTCGGCAAGGATTGCTACGTGGGAGCCGGAGCAACGGTTACGCATGCGCTCATCGGCAACGGCGTGATCATTCACGCCGGAGTGCGCATCGGGCAAGACGGCTTTGGGTTCGCCATGGGCGCCAAGGGCCACGTCAAGGTCCCGCAGATCGGCTGCGTCATTATCGGCGACGATGTGGAGATCGGCGCGAACTCGACGATCGACCGCGGGACGCTGGGGGATACGATCATCGGCGAAGGCACGAAAATCGACAACCTTGTGCAGATCGCTCACAACGTGATCATCGGCCGCCATTGCGTGATCGTGGCGCAAAGCGGCATCGCGGGGTCGGCCGAGCTCGGGGACTTCGTCGTCATGGGCGCGCTTTCGGGCGTGCTTGGCCATGTCAAGGTTGGCAACGGCGCGCACATCGCCGGTATGGCCCACGTCAAGAACGACGTCGAACCCGGCGCGCGCATGGGCGGCACGCCGGCACGTCCGTTCAAGGAGTGGGCGCGCGAGGTCGCGGCGCTCCGGCTTCTCGCCCGCCGCGGCGGCCGCCCCGAGACCGAATAAGCCGAGTCGCAGCGGCAACGCAGTCGGCGCCGCCGGACGCTAGAGGCCGGCTCAGGTGTATTTCCTCGTCGGCTGTTGAAACTTGCTCAGGAAGCGCAATCCCAGTGATGAGCCGTCGCGGCGCGCAAGACTGCAATCGACTTCCATCTGCTCGGCGCACGAGTAGAGCTTGAACGCACCCCTGAGCAACGACGGCTTGATGTCGTCGTTCCAGATTTCCACCCGGGCGCCAAGCGGGGTCATGTCGCGGATGGTGCAGGCGCGCGGCGCTATCATGCCTTCAGACCAGATGAATCCGTCCTTCATGCGCTGAGCCTTGCGCACGGCGAGGCGATTGCAGGCGCCGCCTTCGGAAAGCTTAGGTTTTGCCTCGGAAGTCTCGCCGCGAGACAACATCGAGACCAAGGTTGTCCAATAGCTCATCGCCTGATCTCCGCGGGCGGTCGCCCCTATGATTATGTTGAGACACGGACGAACTTGCTAAGTTATTTCATAGAAACGTTTCCATTTTCGAAACGGGGTCTCCTTGGTATCGCCGCGAGCCGGTGCGGCGCCGACGTGCACGAGACCAACTGCTTGCGGCGACAGGCCGCCGCTACGCGATTTCGGCAGAAAGTGGTCGGTTCCCGGCTCAACCCTTCAATTACATTCGCGGAGAAGGTCTTTTCGTCGGCATTGGCGAGTAGCGCCGCACGGGCCTTCAGCACATACCAATGAGGATCGCGGCTCGCGAGGTCCCGGTGCTCATTAACAGAGCCGGCGTCTCAAACCGGCACGCCGGCGACGGGCGACGAGCCTTTTACGGCGCATTGGGGCGGGGGAGCTCTGCGGGCCGATCAATAGTGCCGCGTGCGTAGAGCTGGGCGATGCGCGGCGGCGGGACGTTGAGGAAATAGAGCGCGAGGCAGGCCTGGTTGCGTGCCATCCGCCGGAGATAGCCGTCGCGCCGGTAGCGGGCGGCGCTGGTGAGCGCACGGGAGCGGAAGAGCACGATCCGGCGCCGGCCGATCCGGCGCACGAGATCGACGTCCTCCATGAGCGGAAGCGGGCGAAACCCGCCCACCTCCTCATAGAGCGCGCGCGAGACGAGGAGGCCCTGGTCGCCGTAGGGAAGCTTGAAGAGCCGCGTCCTCAGCGCGACGAGGGCTTCGAGCGTGCGCGGAGCTGCGCCCGAGTCGTCGAGCGCGAAGCGGAACGCCGCGGCCGCTTGCGGGCGCCGGCCGGTTTCGATGCCTTCGATCAGGTGCGAGGCCTCGCGCGTCCAGGATTGCTCGAGCTCGGTGTCGGCATGGAGAAAGAGAAGCCACGGAAAGCGTGCGCGCTTGGCGCCGGCGGCGAGCTGGACACCGCGCCCGGCCTCCGACCTCACAATATCGGCGCCGGCGGCGTCGGCGATATTAAGGGTAGTGTCGGTCGAGCCGCCGTCGACGATGATCAGCTCGCGCACGAGCCCGTCGACGGTAGCCGGAACGAGCGCGGAGAGCGTTCGCGCGAGCCCGTCCTCGGCGTTGAGCGTCGGGATGATGACCGAGATCATGGGCCCTCTCTGACATGCCGCCTCGCCCCCTGCAACACGTAGGCGAACACAACTCTGCCGTCCGTGGCCTGACGGATATTTGTTCTTTATTTGTTCTGAGCCTTGCGTTAGCATCCGGGCATTGTGACAAACCGGAAAAATGCCACGACCGAGCCACGTCCCGTTGCGGCCGAGCGCCGTCGCGGGCGGGGAGCGCGCTCGAACGCGAGCGGGCGATTTGAGGCCGAGATCCGCGCCGACTTCGACGACGGCTGGGAGAGCCTCGGCGATCTCGAGGCGCTGAAGACCGAGGTCCGCGAGGAGCCGGCGCGAACCATCATCACCACCAACGACAGCCCGGACATCTCCTTCGATCAGTCGATCAACCCTTATCGCGGCTGCGAGCACGGCTGCGTCTATTGCTACGCGCGTCCGACCCACTGCTATCTCGGGCATTCTGCAGGCCTCGACTTCGAGACCAAGCTCTACGCCAAGACGAACGCCGCGGGGCTGCTCGAGCGGGAGCTCGCAAATCCGCGCTATAGGCCGAAGCTGATCGCGCTCGGCACCAACACCGATCCCTATCAGCCGATCGAGCGCGAGCGGCGCATCACGCGCCAGATCCTCGAGGTGCTCGAACGCACGGGCCACCCGGTCGGCATCGTGACGAAGTCGGCGCTCGTCGTGCGCGACGCGGATATCCTCGCGCGCATGGCGCGGCGCGGCCTCGCACGGGTCGCCCTCTCCGTCACGACGCTCGACCGGAAAATCGCCCGCGCCATGGAGCCGCGCGCGCCGACGCCCGCAAAGAGGCTCGAAGCGCTGAGGCAGCTTTCGGAGGCGGGCATTCCGACCACGGTCATGGTGGCCCCCGTCGTGCCGGGTCTCACCGACAGCGAGATCGAGGCCATTCTCGAGACGGCCCGCGAGGCCGGCGCGCGCGAGGCAGGCTACGTGCTCCTGCGGCTCCCGCTCGAGCTCAAGGACCTGATCCGCGAGTGGCTCGAGGAGGAATTTCCCGGCCGTGCCGCCCGTGTCATCCACCTCCTGCAATCGATGCGCGGCGGGCGCGACTACACCTCCGAGTTCGGCGTGCGCCAGAAGGGCCGCGGGCCGTACGCCGCCCAGATTGCCGCCCGTTTTCGCCTTGCAGTGAAGCGCCTGGGGCTCAACGCCGATCGCGAGCCGCTGCGGACGGACCTCTTCGTCCGGCCCGTGCTCAAGGGGAAACAACTGTCGCTGCTGTGACGCAGCTCTGGATAAGGCATGCCTTTCGGCTTTACACGGCGCGCCGATCCCGCGACTTTGCGGCGATGCGGATCGCCGAATCGCGAATTTGCCCGACGTTCGAGCTCGAGGCGGCCGAGCTGGCCTTGACCGGAGGACCTATCGCCGGCGTCGACGAGGCCGGGCGCGGCCCCTGGGCGGGACCTGTGGTGGCCGCCGCCGTCATTCTCGACCCCGATCGCATCCCGGACGGCATCAACGATTCGAAGGTGCTCGAGGAAGAGGAACGCGAGCGCCTCTATGGCGAGATTTCCGAGGTTGCGGTCGCGATGGCGGTCGGCATCGGCGAGGTGAAGCGCATCGATCGCGACAACATTCTCGGGGCCACGATGTGGGCGATGGCCGAGGCGGTGGTCAAGCTCGCAGTGAGCCCGCGTCTCGTCATCATCGATGGAAACCGCGCCCCGAAGCTCGAGTGCACCTCGCGCACCGTCGTCAAGGGCGACGCGAAGTGCCTGTCGATTGCTGCCGCGTCGATCATCGCCAAGGTGACGCGCGACCGGCTTATGGTGGCCCTCGCCCGCAAGCACCCGGGTTACGGCTTTGAGCGGCACAAGGGCTACGGCACGCCCGAGCACAGGGAGGCTCTCCGGCGCCTCGGCGTCACACCGCATCATCGCCGCTCCTTCCACCACGTCCAGCTTGCCTTGGGATTGGTGGTCCCCTAAGGGCGCTTCCGGATCGGACCGAGAGATGCCCCATCGTCTTTCCTGCCGGCGACGAGCCCAACGGCGCGCAGCGGCCGGCTTTGCCCCCCGCCTCGTTCTCATGGTGAGGGAGCCGGCTGTTGGCCGGGTCAAGACCCGCCTCGCGCGCGGCATCGGGGCCGTCGCCGCGGCAGCCTTCTACCGCCACACGATCGCTGCCGTGGTCGGCCGGCTCGCGAGCGTGGCGCAGTGGCGTCTCATTCTCGCGGTGTCGCCGGATCGAGCGTCGGAAATAGCTTTTTGGCCCCGGGGCGTCTTCTGCATGGCCCAGGGCGGCGGCAATCTCGGGAAGCGCATGCAGCGGATCATGGACCGCCTGCCGCCAGGCCCCGTCATCATCATCGGCAGCGACATCCCCGGTATCAGGGCGGGCCACATCCGCGAGGCGTTTCGTGCTCTCGGCGGGCACGACGCAGTCTTCGGCCCCTCACCCGACGGAGGCTATTGGCTGGTCGGCCTGAGGCGGCGTCCGAGGGTGCTTGCTACCTTCAATGGCGTGAGATGGTCTGCTCCCGAGGCGCTCGCCGATACACTCGCCAACCTCGAGGGCGCGAGAGTGGCGCTGATATCGCCGCTCGAGGACGTGGATGAAGCCCACGATCTCGCCCGGCTCGCAGGGGCGCACGGGCGGCGCCTTCTGCCAATTTCCCAGCGTTGATTATGCCCCGATCGTTGCCGCCGAGCCCCTGCCACCCGTCCGCCGGCCTGCTATAAGCCCGCCGAGGGCTGACGAATCGCCTGAGGACGAGCGCGCCGCAGCCCGACGCAAAACGGTGGGTAGGAGGGGAGACCGACACATGGCCCTGAAATCTCCAGGCATCCTGACGTTCATGATTTCGGTGATCCTGACGGTGCTTGCGCTCGTCACGTATTTCTTCGGGGCGAGCATTCCCTTCATTACCGGTCGGGAATTCTGGGTTCTACTCTTTGCCCAGATCGTGCTGGTCTTCGGCTGCATCATGCGCGGGTTGTAGTCCTTATCTTTTTTTTGCCCGCCTCGCGCCCATCGGTGGCCATCAGACGTGCGTAGAGCGGCCGGACCGCACGCCGAAGCTTGGCCACGGCCGCTCGGCTTGCAAGTCGCTTGGATCCCAATGTGCGCTTCTGTCGCGCGGCGTTGCGCGCCCTGGCCCGCCCGCGCAGTCAAGGTTCAAGATTTGACGATGAAGCAGGTTTTCAGATCGGGACCGGTTGCCGAACGGGCGCGCCGTTCGGCGCACCAGATTGCACTGGCCGTCGCGTTGACGCTTGCGGCCTTGGCGTTCGTGGTCGCAGCCGTGCGCGGGTCGCGGCCGGAGACGGCGGCCGTCCTCGATCCGCCTCAGAAATCCCAAGCCGAGCCGAACTGAGTTAGCGCTAGATCTTGACAGCGCGCACGAGCCCGCGAATCGAGTTGCCCAAATATATGGCATCGGCAGTCTCGAGGTCGTCGGGGCCGAGAACGACTTCGACCGCCCTGCCTTGGGCGAGAAGCTCGGCTCTCAACACGCCCGGCAGAAGACCCGAGGAGAGCCGAGGCGTCATGAGGCGGCCGCCGCGCTCGACGAAAATGCTCGTACGGCTTCCCTCGGCAAGCTCACCGCGCTCGTTGAGATAGAGGACCTCGTCGGCGCCCAAGGTCTCCGAAGCGTGCTTCCACTCGCGATCATAGAGCTCGCGTCGCGTCGTCTTGTGGAACAGGAACGGGTCGGCGCTGTCGAGGCGGGTCTCGGAGAGGACGAAGCGCATGACGGCGCCGGCCTCGGGCGCGGGAAGAGGCACCGAGGTTACCGTCGTCCGCCCGTCCTCGCCGAGAAGGAGCCGCACGCGGAGCCGCTCGCCGGGGTGGCTTTCGGCCTCGCGCGCGAGCGCAAGGCTGACCTCGTCAAGGTCGCAGCGAAACGCGAAGTAGCGTGCCGACGCCTCGAGCCTGGCGAGATGCCGCTCGAGCAGCCAGTAGCCCTCGTCCGGCATGTAGAGCAATGTCTCGATGAGCTCGAACGATCGCGGCGGGTCGGTCAGGAACTTCATTTTGAGGAGGCACTCGGCGTATTCCTTGCCGCCCTCCGAATCGAAGACGACGCCCGAGCCGATTCCCATTTCCCCGGTGCTGTCCCTGAAGACCACGGCCGTGCGGATCGCAACATTGAAGAGCGACCGGCCCGTTGGCGTGAGATGGCCGATCGCCCCGCAATAGACGCCGCGCGGCTCCGTCTCGTAGGCGCGAATGAGCTCCATGGCGCGGATCTTGGGCGCGCCCGTCACAGAGCCCGGAGGGAAAATCGCCCGCAAGAGATCGCCGAGGCCGACGCCATCCTCGAGTGTGGCACGCACGCCCGAGGTCATCTGATGCAAGGTCCTGAACGTCTCGACGGTGAAGAGGTCGGTCACCGACACGCTGCCGATCTCGGCAATGCGGCCGAGGTCGTTGCGCATGAGATCGACGATCATCAGGTTCTCGGCGCGTTGCTTCACGTCGCTCGCGAGCGTCCGGCGCGCTTCCGCATCTGCTTCCGCAGTGTTGCCGCGCGGCGCGGTTCCCTTCATCGGCCGGGTCGAGATCACGCGCCCCTCTTGCTCGACGAAGAGCTCCGGGCTCGCCGACAGCACGGTGACGGCGCCCGTATCGACGATGCCGCCGTAGGCGACGCGCTGGCGCTGGCGCAGATCGCGGTAGAACGTCAGCGGCGAGCCCTCGAGCCGGAAGCGCGCCTTGAAGGTGAGGTTCAACTGGTAGATGTCGCCGGCGCGGATCTTTTCCTGGACGGCGGCGAAACGTTCCTCGTAGATCTTGCGGTCCCACGCTTTCGTGACGGAGGTGAACTTGTAGGAGCCGCTCCTCGTGTGGGTCGTGAGCCAGCGCTCGACCTCCGCCCCGGTCATCTCGCGCGGCGATTTGTAGTGGCCGAACCACAAGAGAGGGACGGTGCGGTCGTCCGGCAGCAGGGGCGCGAGCTTGGGCTCGAGCACGTAGCCGAGCTCGTAGGCGAAAAAGCCTGCCGCGTGGAGGCCCTGCTTCAAGCCTGCCTCGAGCGCGGCGAGCGCCGCCGGAACCTCGGCGGGCGAGAGCGCCGAGACGATCGTCTCCGGTTCCGTGAAGAGGAGGGAAGGGGCGCCCTGGCCCGAGTTGTTGTCGAGGAGAACGAAGGTCTCCTCGAGATCCTGTGCCGCTCGCTCAGACTGCGTGGCCGTTGGGCTCCAATCGGCTGGCGTCATCGGTGTGGGAACCCGGCTCCTTGTCAGCCATCATAGCACGCGGGAGCCCCTGAGGGGCGCGGCGAACCGATAGCCGACTATGGTGAGGCCGTACAGGCTACTTTTCGACGAAGGCGTCCTGTCGCGGACTTGACGTCTCAGAAAGCGGCCAGCGAGCGATCGATCAATTCCTATGGAGCACGCACGCCGCCACCGGCCCCGCCGCTTGCATCCGCGCCTCGATGACTCTCGCCTTGCGCGCCGTGCGCGGGCCGGGATCGCCGGCATCGCGCCGCACCGGATTTGGGAGCGACGCCGCGAGGAGTGCGGCCTCGTGCTCGGAAAGGCGCGCCGACGACTTGTTGAAATGGTGACGCGCGGCCGCTTCCGCGCCGAAGATGCCGGGCCCCCATTCCGCGACGTTGAGGTAGACCTCGAGAATGCGCCGCTTGGGCCAGAGGAGCTCCATGATAACCGTCAGCGGCAGCTCGATGATCTTGCGGACGTAGCTTTTCGACGGCCACAGGAACATGTTCTTCACCACCTGCATCGAGATGGTGCTGGCTCCGCGCGCAACTCCGCCCGCCGCGCGCTCGATCGCTTCCTGCATCGCCTCGACATCGATGCCCCAATGGTCGCAGAAGCGGCCGTCCTCGGCGACGACGACGGCGCGCACGAGCTGCGGGGAGATCCTTTCGATCGGGACCCAAGTCTGCTCGATCTGATCGCCGCCGATCCAGCGGAAGAGCATCAGCGTCGAGCCGGGCGGATCGACGAAGCGATAGAGCCCGATGAGAACGACGACGAGGGCCAGATATCCGGCCACGGCATAGGCCGCGTATCGCGCGCCTACCTTGAGGAGGCGCAGCGCGCGATCGCGCCGGTGTTCCTGCTCGGCAAATGTCTCGGCTTGAGCCGGCGGCGCAGCGGCAGCCTCGGGCGCGGCGTGGCCGGCGGGAAACGCTCCAAGATCCGCTTCGCGGTTTGCGGGCTCCGCCTCGGGAAAGAGTGCGCGAGGCGCATTGGGCGTCGAGAGGACCTCGAGCGGGCCGGCGTTGGCCGTCGGAGGAGCGGAGCCGGTGCTCGGCAATACCTCCATGTCAGAGGGAACGACGCTCTGGTCGCGCAGAGACGTAGTGTCAGAGTACGTCGGCTCGAAAGTAGCCTCGTCTAACGGCATTGCGGCTATGAGGCCTTCCGGACCCGCTTCGAGCGAGACGGGCTGAGATTCCGCGTAGTGCGCGGCCGCCGCCTCCATGCGGGCGACGAGCCAATCGGTCTGGGGGACGGGCGGCTCACCGGTCCGCCCCGGCGCTTCGCTGGAGACCGCCTTGATTGCTTGCGGCGTTTCCCATTCCTCCGAGGGCCGGCTGGCATCCTCCGCCGGGTCCGCAGCCGTGCCCCCGTCCGGCTCGACATGAGGAGGCGCCGGCCGGGGCGCTGGCCCGCCTTGGGTGGGCGGCCCTGTCACGGCGCGGGGCTCCGCACGCGCGTCGCCGTCCGTCTCGTCGGGATGATCCTTGTCCGTCACGATCGCAATCCGCTCACACGCGCCGCGGCCCCCGCGCGCGGTCCCCGTAGGTAAGCTCTCCTCCGCGGCGGTGCAAAGGCCGGTTCGGCGGCCATAATTTCAACCCCGAGTTGCAGGCGCGGGGCCGCGCGCGTGGTCAATTTAGTCGTCCAAATCGTGATGAATAGGGCCGACTTGGCGCTTTACGATGCCGATATTTTTGGCGGGGCTCATGTCCTCGCGCAGGCCGGCTCTCTCGTGCCGGCTTGCCGTATGCACGGTCCATGATGTCTCCAAGGACGGCGCGCATGGATTGTTCGAAATCCGAGCCGGAGCTCTCTGCGGCCGAGATTGAGGATCAAATCAAGGTGAGGCCAGTTCCCCGCGACCTATCCGCCGGCCGCCTTGGCCTCGCGCGCGAAGGGCTGGCCGTAGCGACGCTCGATATAGCCCTCGACGATGGTCTTGAACTCGTCGGCGATGTTGGGCCCGCGCAGCGTCATCGCCTTCTTGCCGTCGATGAACACGGGCGCGGCCGGGCTCTCGCCCGTGCCCGGGAGCGAGATGCCGATGTCGGCGTGCTTGCTCTCGCCGGGGCCGTTGACGATGCAGCCCATCACGGCGAGGCTCAAGGTTTCGACGCCCGGATAGCGGCTTTTCCACTCCGGCATGCGCTCGGCGATCATGGTCTGCACGTCGCGGGCAAGCTCCTGGAACACGGTCGACGTCGTCCGCCCGCATCCCGGACAGGCCGCAACAACAGGTACGAAGGCCCTGAGCCCCATGGTCTGCAGGATCTCCTGGGCGACCTTGACCTCCAGCGTGCGGTCTCCACCCGGCTCCGGGGTGAGCGAGATGCGCAGCGTGTCGCCGATCCCCTGCTGCAGGAGGACGCCCATGGCCGCGGTCGAGGCGACAATCCCCTTGGAGCCCATTCCGGCCTCGGTGAGGCCGAGATGTAGCGCGTAGCGGCAGCGTGCGGCGAGCATCCTATAAACGGCGATGAGATCCTGGACAGCCGAGACCTTGGCCGAGAGGATAATCTTTTCAGGCCCCATGCCGAGCTCCTCGGCCCGCGCGGCCGAGAGCAGCGCCGACTGCACGATGGCCTCGTGCATCACCTGGCGCGCGTCCTTGGGGTTGGGGGAGCGCGCGTTCTCGTCCATGAGGCTCGTCAAGAGCTCCTGGTCGAGCGATCCCCAGTTGACGCCGATGCGGACCGGCTTCCCGCGCTTCAGCGCGATGTCGATGATGTCCGAGAACTGCCGGGCGCGCTTGTCCTTGAAGCCGACGTTGCCGGGATTGATGCGGTATTTGTCGAGCGCCTCCGCACAGGCCGGGTTCTCCGAGAGGAGCTTGTGGCCGATGTAGTGGAAGTCGCCGATCAGAGGGACCGTTACCCCGCGCTTCATGAGCCGCTCGCGGATGTGAGGCACGGCTTTGGCCGCCTCGTCGCGGTCGACCGTGATGCGGACGAGCTCGGAGCCGGCGCGGGCCAGCGCCGCGACCTGGGCTGTCGTCGCCTCGATGTCGGCGGTGTCCGTGTTGGTCATCGACTGGACGACGACCGGGGCGCCGCCGCCGACAACGACGCCGGCTACATCGACCGCCGCCGACGGGCGGCGCGGCGAGACCATGGCAGGATCGGATGTCGTCATCAGGGGTCGACACTCAGCTTTCGTTGGCGCGGGATGGACCGGCCCGGACGTCCATACCACGCGCAGTTGGCGGAAATTACCAATTTCGTCAACACAGGTCGACCAATAGGGCGCAACCTGTGGCTTTCAAGCTTGTGGCAGTGTCAAATCCGCCGGCTTGCGACCGAGTAGGCCGTGGCGGCCCCTGCGGCGAGCGCCATGACGAGGACGATCGACGGGCCGCCGGGCGTGTCGGCGTAGACCGAGAGGGAGAACCCCACGAGCACGCTCGCAATGCCGATCAGGGCCGCCAGGACCGCCATGCGCTCGGGGGTCGGCGCGAAGGGGCGGGCGGCGGCTGCCGGTACGACGAGAAACGCGATGACCAGGAGCACGCCGACGATTTTGATGGCGACGGCGATGGTGAGCGCGAGCAGCAGGATGAACAGCCCCTTCACCCGCTCGCGCTTGACGCCTTCGGCCTCGGCCAGCTCCTCGTGCACGGCGAGGCGCAGGAGCGGTTGCCATAGCCAGGCGATGGCCGCGAGGACGAGGGCGCCCCCGCCGTAGATCCAATAGAGGTCCGCGCGCGTGATCGCAAACAGATCGCCGAATAGATAGCCGACAAGGTCTACCTGAGGACCGCGCAGCATCGACGTCGCTATGACGCCGAGGGCGAGCGCTCCATGATGGAAGAGGCCGAGCACCGAGTTCGAACGGGAGCGCGCGCTGGCGCGAGAAGAGCACGAGGAGCGAGGCGACGGCCGCCGTGACAAGGAGCACGGCCAACGTGAGGTTCAAGTCGAACATGAGGGCGAGCGCGATGCCGATCAGGCTCGCCTGCGCCACCGTCTCGCCGAAGTAGGCCATGCGGTTCCAGACGACAAGCGATCCAAGGGGGGCGGCCACGATCGCGAGGCCGATGGCCGCCGCAAGCGCGCGGATCAGGAACGGCTCAAGCACGAGTTCCCCCGTGCGGTGGCGCCGCCGCGTGATCGTCCTCCGGCTCGCCCGCGAGATCGTGTCGGTGGTCGTGATGATGGTGGTAGAGGCCGAACGCGCGGGCCGCCTCCGCCCCGAACAGGCGCGTATACTCGGGATGCTGCGCCACCGTCTCCGGCACGCCCGAGCAGCAGACGTGACGATTGAGGCAGATGACGCGGTCGCTCGCCGCCATGACCACGTGGAGATCGTGGGAGACGAGCAGCACGCCGAGGCCTCGTCGTTCGCGCAAGCGGCCAATCAGCGTGTAGAGTTCCGCTTCGCCCGTGTAGTCGACTCCCTGGACCGGCTCGTCGAGGACGAGAAGCTCGGGCTCCCCCAAGAGGGCGCGCGCGAGCGCGACGCGCTGCAGCTCGCCGCCCGAGAGATCGCTGAGCTGGCGTGAGCGGACGTGGCGGGCGCCGACCTCATCCAAAATCTCGCCGAGCCGCGCGCCGCGGCCGGCGTTTCCGAGGGCGAGAAACCTCTCGACTGTCATCGGCAGCGCGCGGTCGATGTCGAACCGCTGCGGGACATAACCGACGGTGAGGCCCGCCTTGCGCCGCACGGTGCCGCCGTCGACGGCCACAAGCCCTAGGAGCGCCCGCACGAGCGTCGTTTTGCCGGAGCCGTTGGGGCCGATCACGGTCACAATCTCGCGCGGGTGGACGTCGATGTCGATGCCGGCCAGCACGGCCCGCCCGTCCCGCTCGACCTTGAGGCCGCGCGCGCTCAAAAGCGCGCTCTCGTCGAACGTCCGGACCGGCGGCCGAGCATGCGGCTCCCGCCCGGATCGCTCGCCGGCGTCCGTGGAATAGTCCGTCATGCGCTCGAAACCTTATTTCTGTGAGGCGGCACAGCGGGGGCAGATCCCCGAGACCTCGACGAATTTGACGCGCGGCGTGAACTTCGCGCTCCTCGCCGCATCGCCGATCTGATCGAAGATGTGCTGGCCATCGACCTCGCCCACGGCGCCGCATTTCTCGCACGACAGGAAGAGCGGCCGGCGACCGGTGCGGTGGTCGAGCCGGCGGCAGGCGAAAAAGGCGTTCTTGCTCTCGAGCCGGTGAATGACGCCTGCCTCGAGCAGCGCGTCGATGGCCCGGTAGATCGAGATCGGCGCGACGCGCGTGCCCTTCTCCGCCATGCGCGCGAGGATATCGTAGGCGCCGATCGAGGCGTAGGTTGCGGCGATCTCCGTGAACACCATCTGGCGCAGCTTGGTGAAGCGCAGGCCCTTCTCATCAAAGGCGTCGGAGGCTCGTTGCATGGCTTTGGCGAGACGGCGGCCGTCCGTCTTGTCGGGCGGCGGAAACGGAGTCCTGGTCGAGACGTCGGACATCGGCATCGGCTTTTTTGGGGCTCAGAAGCAACACAATATCATGACGGTTTGCCGTGCCTAGAAAAATCGCGCCGCTCCACAAACAGAGCCGCAACGTTGCGAGGTCCGGCCAAGGTCATATGGGGAGCGACTTTCGGAAGTAACAGTATTACAGCTCCCGGTTTCGCCACGTTCTTGTGATTTCACGTGAGTTGCGATCGCAGCGGACTTCGCGCGCTCGTGTCAGCGTTTCCCGCATTAATGCTTTCGCGCCGAGCCCGATGTCCCAGAGTTCCGCCTATATCATTGCGGCACGCCGAACGGCTCTTGGTCGCATCGGCGGGCTGCATCGCCATCGCCGCCTCGACGCGCTGGCCGCCCCCGTCGTGAGGGCCGTTATCGAGGATGGCCGCCTCGATCCCGAGCGGGTCGACGAGCTGATCCTGGGGAATGCGTCCGAGGGCGGCAATCCGGCCCGCCTCATCGCCCTCGCCGCCGGGCTGCCGGAGACGGCAGCCGCCTCCACCATCGATCGCCAGTGCGCCTCCGGGCTCGACGCCGTCCTGGCGGCGATTCGCGCGATCGGCGCGGGGGAGGCCGATGTCATCATTGCCGGCGGTGCCGAGTTCGATCTCGACCGCGCCGTGGCGCATCGCGAAGCCCCGGAGCCTCTATCAGACGCCCAGATTTGTGCCCCTCGATCAAACGCCGCAGGACGAGCCCGAGGAGCCGCAGTCGTTTGCGGCGGCCGAGCGCCTCTCGCGCCGGCTCGGGATCACGCGCGCAGATCAGGACGCCTACGCCCTCCACTCCCATCTCAAGGCGGAGCTCGCGCGCGGCGAGCGCCGCTTCGTCGGTGAGATCGTGCCGCTCAGGGCCAACGCCGAGGAGGCGCGCGACGAAAGCGCCATCGAGCCCGATCTCAAGGATCTCGCGCGGCTGTCGCCGTTCGCGCCGCCCGATGGCTTGCTCACGCCCGGCAACACGAGCGCGCTCCACGACGGCGCGGCCTTCGCCGCCGTCGTGTCCGGGAAGGTCTGGATGGAACTTGGAAAGCCTCCCGCCTTGCGCCTCGTCGCCAGCGCGGCACAAGGGGTGAGCGCCGAGGACGAGGCTGGCGCGCCCATCGCGGCGGCGCGGAAGCTCTACGCCCGGCTCAACGGCATCAATCGCGCCGACATCCGCTTCGTCGAGACGAGCGAGACCTCGGCCGCCCAGGCCATCGCGCTCGCGCGAAGCCTCGAGATCGATGATCGGGTCCTCAATCCGGACGGTGGGGCCATAGCGCGTGGCCATCCATTCGGGGCCGCCGGCGCGGTTCTCGTCGCGCGGCTCTTCACGCGCATGGCGAGAGCCAGGTCGGGCAAGGCGCCGGCGCTCGGCGTTGCGACGGTCGGCGCGGCCGGCGGCCTCGGCGTCGCGGCCCTTTTCGAGGCCGTTTAGCGGCGCTCTCCGCTCCCCCGCGGTTAACCCTCGCCGTGTGCCGCGCAAAAATCCTGTTCCCGCGCATGCGGTTGCCATGCACTAATGCCCAGTCGATCATCCGCGTCGTCTCCGTTGCCTGCAACGCTCGGCGGGAGGGGTCGTGTTGTCCGGCGTATGCCGACGGAGATGGTGAGATTAAATCGTCTTCATGTATCGACGGCGCCGCATTCTCGCCGCGAACGGGCCCGGAAATGATCTGATGCGCGCAATTTGCGTCGAGAGCCGGCAGCGCGTGTGCGGTGGAATTTTTCCGGTGGCGGGCGCCGGGCAAAGGGCTTGAAAATGGGCTGGGACGTCAAGGCGACTGCGGATGCCGTGGTAGAGGCGATACCGGCCGTGCCGGCGATGCCCGCCAACTTTACCATTCAACAGGCCGCGAGTTGGGCCCTGACCGCGCTGCTGGTCGCGGCGCTTGCCGCCGCCCTGGTGCGCCTCGTTCCCAAGGTCTGGCGCGTCGTCGAGGCGACGATGCTCTCGAACTGGCGCCTTGCCCTCCTCGGCAGCGCCGCACTCCTCCTCTCGCTCGCAGGCGGCTGGACCACGTGGGACGGCATGCGCAATTTTACTGGCGAGAAGGTGCTGTCCGCGATGTTCACATTCGGCATCCATGGCGTGATGCTGATCGTCGCCTGGCTGATCGGCGAGAGCTTTGCGACCGGCATGAACCAGGTGCGCGGGCGCTACGGTCGCAAGGTCTCGGCGCCGATGGTCGCGCTGACGGTGCTCGGCGGCGGGCTGTTGCTGACGGCGGCCGCCGTCTGGATCATCCGCGTCGGTCTTTCGAACGATCAGGTGGTGTTTTCGATCGCCACCGTCGGCGCCCTATTCATCGCCGCTGCCATGCTGATTTTCTTCTCGCGCAGCGACGTGCTCCAGCCCTATGCGCAAGGGGTCAGGATCATCGCCAAGAATGCCATGCTGTGGGTGATGTTCCTCGCCTGCATGGGAACCTCGGTCTTCTTCTCCTTCGACAGCCGCTTCAACGTCATCTTCCCCAAGGATCAGCGCGAGCGCGCCGCCGAGATCCGCACCAAGAAGCAAGTCGCGGGCGTCGTCGCCGACATCGGCGAGACGATCACGTCGCGGCGCATCGCCGAGGCGGAATCCCTGTTCGGCAGCGACGGCTGGAAGGCTTACGACGTGCAGCTCTCCAATCTGTCGAAAGCGAGCGAAGGCGCCGAGGCCGAAATCGAGGCCCATTTCACGCGCCAGATGGAAGCCCACCGCGCCTCGATCGCCGAGCAGCAGGAGCGCATCGCCACCGCGACCAGCGGCCAGGCGGGCTTGAACAGCAAGAAGATTACGCTCACCGACGAGCTTTCCCGGCTCAAGGGGGAGCGCCCGGCGCTCGCTGCCGAGCTTGCGGAGAAGAAGAGCGCGCTCGATGCCCGCGCCAAGGAGGTCGATGCCAAGCGCGTCGAGGCCATGGCCGAGGACAAGGGTGTCGAGGGCACGCTCAAGGAGGGCAAAGGCCCCGTCTACCGTGAGCGCATGGGCGAGCTCGGCAAGCTCAAGGAGTACTACAAGATCGGCGAGGAGCGGGTGAAGGACGCCCAGAAGCGTCTCGACGCGGGCGATACGCGCATCTCGCAGATCGAGCGGGAGCTGGCCGGCGTCGACGGCGAGCTCGCCAAGCTTCGCGGCGAAGCCGAGACCGCCGACCAGCGCATCAAGGCGGCGGAGACCTCTCAGCTCGGTCAGGAGGGCCCCAAGGTCGATCCCGCGCGCGTGCGCGCCGCCTTCGAGCACGCCCGCGCCGAGTTCCGCCAACACCCCGACGCGGAGCATCTGACCTCGCTGCACGGCTATTGCGTCCAGCTCTACGACGCGATGATCGGCGCCGAGGCGACGAAGGAGCGCGTGCGCAACATCGACTGCGATCCGAAGCAGGCGACGGAAGCCGCCGCCGTGCTCTTCGCACTCAACGCGGGCCTCAAGGCGTTCGACCAGAACTGCGCCGGCGGCGACAAGGTCCCCGATACGGGCGGCGTCGACCCCCTCCTTCAGTTCGGACGCAAGTGCCTGCAGGACTCTGGGCTTCCGACCAAAGACTCCTCCGAAATGGGCGCCAAGCTCTCCGCCATCGACCTCAATCGCGACGACAAGGCCCACAATTTCGTCGTCACGCTCAATGCGTTCCAGGACGGCAACCGGCTCGCCTATCTCGCACTCGCCATCGCCATCGGCATCGACAGCCTGATCTTCATGGCCGGCCTCTTCGGCGCCAATGCCGTGCGCTCGCCTCTTTCCGACGTGCCGAGCCTCAAAGCGCGCAACTCGCAGCAGCTCAACGCGATGATCGAGACGGCGCTGCTGCCCGACATGTTCAAGAAGGCGCGCCTCGTCGTGCAGGCCATGCATCCGATCGAGAATATCGACGGGTTCTCGAACGAGGTGCGCCTCGACGAGCTCGATCCCGAGACGGCCGTGCAGGTGCGCGAGGTCTTGAACGCCGGGTCGATCATCGGCGCCGTGCGCCGCCACGACCGCGAGGGGCGCTACCTCGTCCGCTCGGAGCTGCTCGAGTTCCTGAATACGGTGATCAAGCGCGAGCTCGAGACCAAGGGCGAGGAATCGCGCCGCAGCCTCGAGCTCGACCAGCTCGAGGACCAGATGACGGTGGCACTCATGCCGCAGGTCGGTCGCACCTGCGACTTCGTCATGTCCCAGCTCGATCCGATCAACGAAACCAACGGCTTCACGTCCGAGATCTACCTCGACAAGATCCCGGAGGAGCGCCAGGGCCCGGTCCTCAACGTGCTCAACGCCGGCGCAACCTTCCAGGTCGTGCAGCGCGATGACAAGGCGGCCGACCGCTATTACGTCCACAAGGACCTCTACAAGACGCTGGCCCGCATCCGCGCCCGCGAGCTTCTGAAGGACATGGGGCCTGTGCGCCTCGATGCTCCGGCAGGCCGCGCCCGCTACGGCGGCTCGATCACGCCGCCGCAAGCGGCGATCGTCGACCACTACTCGGTCCGTCCGCCGAGCTTGCCGCGCTCCGAGACGGACGCGGCCGGCGACCTCAGACCCGAGTTCCGCGCAGCCCTTCTCAAGGCGATGGGTCTCGACGAGAGCGCCTACCGTGCGGTCGCCATGCCCGACTACGCGACGGCCGTTGCCGCAGGCAAGTCGCTCGAGCGTCTGAAGGATAGCTCGTCGCTCCTCGCTCCTTACCTGCGGCGCAGCGAGAAGGACATGCGAGATGCTCTGCGCAAGTCCTACAATGGGCTTTGGGTGAGCCAGAAGGGCGACGAAGCGCGGCTCGAGATGCTCAACGAGGTCAACGACGAGATCGAACAGTTGCTGCCGGCGCTAATGCTCTCCCCACGCGGACCCTACGAGCAGCTTGTCCGCAATCTCATCGTCGAACTCGAGGAGGCCGCGGGCCGCGATGGCGGTCTTGACGATGATCACCAGGATTTCCGCGACCGCCTCGTCGAGCACGCCGCCAATCTCGAGCAGGTGCGTCGCGAGCTGCCCAATCCCTGGCCGCGGATCGGCGAGCTTGTGTTCTCCCTCGACGATGGCGATACGGGCGCGGCCCGCCGCGCGAACGCCTAGAGCACGATCGTCTGACATGGATAGCCTCCGCGATCCATGTCAGGCGTGATTCGCGCTCTACACTTTGAATTTGGATAGCGATTCACGCTCTTGATGGACGCGAAGCGTTTCCATCAAGAACGATCGCGATCTAGCACCGCCCGGCCCCCACATGGGGTCGTCAGGCGCGGGTCTGCGTCTCGCGGTCTCCGTTGCCGGCCGATCTCTGCTCGTCCGCATAGAGGCGGGCGAGGAAGGCCTCGAGCTCGGGGCGCGGCGACACCGTCTTGTCCTGGCGCGCCCGCTGGCTGTCCTGGCGCCCGCGCGCGCCGCGCGTCGCGCCCGGCGACTTGAGCCGCCGCCCGCCCGAGATCAGGAGGGGATGGGCCGGCTCGTCGAGGTCGAGCTCCTCGAGGAAGTTCTCGCGCAGCGCATAGAACGACTGGAGGATGGCGTCGCGCGCAAGCTTCGTTTCCTCGGGCGGAATGTTCGTGCGCTTGCGCGGATCGATCGATTGCAGCGCGCGGCGCATGTCGTGGAGCGGCGCATAGGGGTAGAGGCCGACGAGGGTCTCCGTCTCGCCGGCGTTGCAGTAGACGATGCGCATGTTGTCGATCGTTTCGCTAATGCGGCAGAAGGCTGAGAGATAGTCGTCGCTCGAGGGATACTGCTTCTCGCAGAAGGTGTAGAGCGCCGACTTGGTGCGCACGATGCCGCGCCACTCCTCCTCGAGGCTCTCGACGAACTTAGAGCGCTTCTGGAACACGTTGGTGAGGTAGGCGACGCCGCCCGTGGCGATGAGCAGCGACATGTCGCGCAGATACTCGTAGGCGTCGCCGAGCGCGCGGTCGACGGGCGTGCCGGCGATGCCAGGAATCTCGGCGCGGAACTTGGCGGCGAGCGAAACGGCGAGCACGACGCCGAGGAACACGTAGAGGCGCCTGAGCGTGCGGTTGAGGGACGTGCGGGTCATGGTGTGGGTCGCCTAGGTGGGCCGGGCTGCGATCCGATCCTTTCCTAGGACTTGAGCCGAAGAAAGGAAAGGTCACGAATCTTTCCTAGCGACGAGTGTAGCCAAGGAGCAGCAGGGCCGATGAGTGCGGGGGACGCGCGGGCGTCAGTGTCTCTCCCACACGGCGAGGAAGGCCTTTAGCTTGGTGCGCCAGGAGATGCGCTCGTCGGCCAAGGTGTCGAGGAATTCGGCAAGGGCGCGCGCTTTCATGATGGTGTAGATGGTGAGCGCCAGAGCCAATGCGGCAACAATGCAGAAGAACAGGACCCTGTAAGGGAGCGGAGCATCCGTCGCATCGAGGAGATTCATGCCGAGGAATCCGGTGGTTGCCGTGCCGATCAGACTGAGAATGGCGACCACGGTGAGACGCACGATCGTCCCCGACGTCCGCCGCAGCATGACGCTGTCGAGGTACTGGTTCATGCGCTGGAGCTCGTCGCTCACTTCCGCGTAGAGCGGCCCCGTCCCGAGGTGGCCGGACCACATGCGGAAGAGGTCGCGCGGCACGGCCTGGTCGGTGACCTCGGAGAACCAGTAGCGATGGGAAAAGCACAAGAACGTCTCGATTGTCTGACGAAGCTCGGTTCGGAATCGGCGCAGCGTTTCCGGTCGCCCTATCTCGAGCCGGTTGATGGTGCGCACGAACCTGTCCAAGAGCATGAGCAGCGTTGCCCGGTGGAAGCGCGCGATCAGACCGAGCAGAAATATCTGGCGACGGAATAGGGCCAAGACGCCGCGCTCCGGGTCGGTGAAGAGCGGCAGGCGCGCGTCCCCGATCGTCACGAACGCATAGCCGCAGCACATGATCCGGGTGTCGATCCAGCCGTCGGCGCGCGTGGGATCGTGGAAGCGGTCATAGCAGTACCGGTTGTCGAAATCCTTGAGGAAAGCCGGCCCGTAGGGGGAGGCCGACGGGTCGCCGGGGGCGAGCGCCAGCCCGAGACGGACATAGTCGTTCGGCGTCAGGCAGTGCGGATCGTCGAGGGCGAGATAGGCCAGGATGGGCAGGCGATTGCTCTCGACCAATCGGTATCGCAACTGCCCTTCGCGCTCGTCGTGGTTCAGGACGAGCGGCCTCAGCAGGAAATCCCAATGCGCGGCAATTCCTGGCGCCTGGTGCCGGCAAACGGATCTCAGGAATTTCTCGCGGCTCTCGTAGTCGGACGTCGCGAGCTCGCGGCCGCTCCGATCCAGCCAGGTGACGCGCTCGAGGCAGTACGACGCCTTCCCGGTCTCGGACCAGCCCGCAGGATAGGCTCGGCCAAATCTGTACATCACCTCCTGCGCGCATTCGACGGCCAGATCGCGGCCCTCGATCTCGACGGCGAGGACGGCGACGTTGACGTCGGCGAACGCATAGAGTTCCACGCAAACAACGTCGAACAGAAGCGCGTCGGCACGCTCGTCCAGGACCATGCGCACCTGCGCAACATCGCGGCGGCGAAAGACCCGCATGGGCGAGTGTGGTCCATCGGAGCCTTCCCGCGTGCCGCGCGCGTAGAGAAAGCGATGCACATGAGGGAGGAAGGTCTCGAACTCGCGATAGCGGCTCTCCGCCAGCGTACTCGGATCGTGCGGGAAGGCGTCGATGATCTCCGTCCAAACGCCTTCCAGCCCGCCGCCGGGAGAGGCCAGCAAATCCCAGTCGCGGCTCTGGGTATGCGCACGTCCTTGCGGCGGCCTCAGCTGCAGCGGCCAGAGCACGATCTGGCGAAATTGGCGGACAAAGCGGCCCGAGCTAGGGGCTGGCCGGTCCGAATGCTTCGCCGCTCCGGGAGTTGCCGGCGCTAGCGGTTCCTGGCTGCCTGTTGGCGCCATGGCTCACCCGGTCGACGCAAGGGACTGTCGTCATGGCCGGTGATCAGCAGTTCCGTATGTTTGTCACTAAGCGGATCTTGGGTGGGATCTACGGATTGGCCAGCCGCTCTCCTGGTAGCACGGACGCGAACAGCCGTGTACCCCGGAGATCGGAAGGCCTGACCGGCGACCGCTCACAAAATGAAGTCGCCAAACGTCAGCACCTTGTGGCCGGTGAGCTCGATCTGGAAGTCGGCGATCTTGTCGCCGTTGACGTCGCCCTCGACGATCGTGTTCGCGCCGGCGAATTTGTAGTGGAGCTGCCCCTTGACGCCGGCGAAGGCGCCCTGGCCGATGAACGTGAACTTCTGATTGAGGGGAACGCCGGCCTTGGCGTCTATCGTCGAGACGTCGATGTCGTCACCCTGAGCGTGACTGAAGTCCTTGATCACGTCGCGCGTGAGGAAATTCTTGCCGGTCTCGCCGACGAGATTGAAGTCGAAGATGTCGCGCTGGCCCCCGCCCGTCATGACGTCGCGGCCGAGGCCGCCGATCAGCGTATCTACGCCGAGGCCGCCTGTGAGGATGTCGTTTCCGGCCGCCCCCGTGAGCGTGTCGTTGTTGCCAAGGCCGAACAGCCTGTCGTTGCCGGCAAGCCCGAAGATGCGGTCCTTGTCGCTGCCGCCGATGAGGGTATTCGCGAAGACCGTGCCGAAAATCGTCTCGGGCGAGACGTTGGAGATCGCGAGCGTGTAGGTGGAGCTGGTCGCGTCGGGCGTGGTGCCCACCGACCCGTCGTCGACCGTGACCTGCACCGAATAGGATTGCTTGGCCTCGAAATCGAGCGTGACGCCGGCCTTCAGGAACAGTCCGGTGCCGTCGATCAGGAAGAAACCCGCGTCGGCGCCGGTCAGGGCCAGCGTGTTCGATCCGCCATCGGGATCGGTGACGAGGATGTCGGCAACCTTGATGTGCGCCGCCGTCGAGGTGTTCTCGCTAAGGGCCGCAGTCGCATTCGCGAGCGTGACGGCCGTCGGCGCCGCGTTCGTTGGCGGCGCGTTCCCTGTCACAGCAACGGTGAAAACCTTCTCGGTGAATGAGCTGTCGGCGCTCGTGGCGCGTATCGTGATGTCGTGAGTGGGAGCAGTGAAGGCGCCGTTCGCGACCGTGACGACCCCACTCGCGGCATTGATTTGGAAGTGACCGCCTATGTTGCTCGCCAGGCTGTATGCAACCGCCTGGACTGCGGACCCCGTGATGCCGACCGCAGTGCCTACAGCAGCGCCTTGGGCCACAGTATCCGCCGCTAAGTTGGAGTCGAACAGCGCGCCGATGAGCTGACTGACCGTCAACAGCGTGCCGCCATTCACGAAGCTCACCTTCTCGATGTTCGCGAGGGTGTCTGACCCATCGTCTCCATTCACGCCGGGAGCGGTATCGGTCACAATCCAGGTCGTCGTTACGTTGTCGACGCGCCGGATCGTATAATCGCCCACGGCGCCGGCGAACCGTGCCGTGTCTACGGAAGGTGGTGCCATGGGGTTGTCAGCGCCACCGTCGAGACGGTTGTTTCCGCTGTTGCCGGCCAGCACGTCGTCATGGAGTGAGCCGATCAGATTTTCGATGCCGTTCAGGATGTCGCCGGTTGCGTCACCAAGGCCCCCCTGCGGCCCCCAAGACTGAGGTCGACGGTTACTCCTACGGTGGACGACGCATAGCTCGCCGTATCACCAAAGGCCGTGTTGCCGCCGCCGTTGAGTATATCCGCCCCACCCTCGCCGCTGAGGATGTTGTCGCCGCCGTCGCCGGTCAGCGTGTCAATGTTGATCGAGCCGAACACGTTCTCTATGCCGCTGAGAACGTCGCCGCTGGCGTCGCCGGCGCTGACTTGCGGCCCACCCAGCGTGAGATTGACGGTCACGCCAGCCGCGGAGCCAAAGTAGACCACGGTATCGCCCAGCGTTCCATTGCTCCCACCAGTGAGGATGTCGGCGCCGGGGCCGCCGAAGAGGACGTCGTTCATGATCGACCCGGTGAGGTTATCTACTAAGCCCCCACCCAGGATGGCTATGCCGTCGCCGTCGTCCCACTGGGAGAATGTCCAAGCGGCGGCGGAAAAGTTGTTCGGGACCATGAACGCGCCGAAGATAGTGATTGACTGACTAGAGCCTGCCGTACCGATCACACTCAAATTCGAGGGGAAGGCCCCCGATACCTGGGCTGCGGTTAGTTGGACGGAACCGCCGAGCCCTAACTCGATGACTTCAAAGGACGAGAGGCTGACGGGCGACAAATCTACGCCACTTGCATTGATGACGATTGAATCCGTTCCCCCTCCACCGTTGAAAATATCCCCGGCATTTGCCTGGTTCATATTGGTGAAAATGACTCTGTCAGTATCGAGACCCACCCCGGTAAAGCTCTCGACAGCGGCTGTTGCGTTGAAGTCCATGGAAGTTCCTCCCACCTAATAGAGCCTGGCCGGACAGACCCGGCGCAGCACATCATCTCGCCGGAAGCTCACCTCCCAGCGCGCAGCACGACCATCGATGTCGACGTGAACCCCATCGGCTTCACCCTCCCGGCTCATGAGTGCGGGGAAGTTGAACTGCCGTTGTAGACGTTTCTCAGTTGGTCTTGCCGAGCCTATCGCCGGGTACGTGTCGGGCGAGGCCAGCCTTTTGTTCACTTTTGATCATATTCCGCGACCGAGATGCCGTCCACGAAACCTTAGTCCAGAAATGGGCTAACAAAGCTCTTCTGGAAAATGATCTTCAATTGAGGCAATTCAATCTGGGGTTGCATCAGGTTTCCCGTTTCAATTGAAGGGCAGCCGACACCGAAAAACCTATCGATGCAGTTCCACCATATCGCCATGCGAGGAACCCCTCGGGGCTGGGCTCACAAATGAAGGAAGGACAACATGAGCCTCAGCAAGACTCTCACCGCCACTGCGGCCACGATCGTGCTTGCGGTCGGCAGCGGACAGGCGTTCGCGGGCAACAAGGGCAAAGGCAAGAGCCTGGGCCAAGGCATCGCGCCGGGGCAGACCGCTGCGCCGGGCCAGCAGTCAGCGCCCGGCCAGATTGGCGTAAAACCGGCCCACCCGGCCACCTTCGGCGCAGCTGCGTCCAACTGCGCGCATATCGCAGCCCCGCAGCTGAAAGACAATTGCGTGAGGGCTGCCAGAAATAACTAGCCAAATGAGCCTTGGGCCTTCCCGGCAGGTCGCGAGTGAGGGCTTGCCGGGACGCTTTTCCAAGCCCTGGGGGATGCACAATAATGAAAGGTGTTCTAACAAAAACGAGGACAATTTCGGCGGATTGATTTCGCCGCATTCAAATCCACGTTGCCAACCGATGGCATCTCAATCCACCGGCGCCGCGAGCTCCCCTCTGCGGATGGCGTAGTTCGCGAGGACGAGGAACGGTCCGACGAAGAGCAGCGCCGGGTAGGCGAAGATCCCGAAGCAGCTCCACGCGCCGATGAAGACGCCGAGGCTCGCCACCCACCGCACGGCCCGCCCGTCGTCGACGTAGCGGCCGAGGAGGAGCCGCGCGATGCGCCCGCCGTCGAGCGGAAACGCGGGGAGAAGGTTGAAGATGAGCATGCCGAGATTGACGTAGGCGAGCCATTGGACGCTGACGCGAAGGGCCGCGTGGTCCATGATCGCCGTCGCAAAAACGGGGTCGCTCAAATAGAAGTGGCTCGTGAGGGTGGGCATGCCGAGCGCGAACCAGAGCGCGGCAAAGTTCGCGGCATTGGCGAGCGGCCCCGCGAGCAGGATCAGAATACCCTCGATGCGCCGCGCGGGCGTGCCCGACAGGAATGCCAGACCGTAGAACCCGCCGATCCGGATCTCGTCGGCGCGGAGACCGTATCTCCGTGCGACCAGCGCGTGCCCGAGCTCGTGAGTGAGGATCGAGAGGAAGACGCCGCCGAGCACGAGCACGAAGGCGATCACATAGTCCCAAGTGCTCGGAAACTGTCGCCGCAGCAGGCTGAAGAGAACGGTGAGAGCCGCAAACAGGAACGTGAGATCCAATTTGATCGGGATGCCGGCAAGACGGCCGAGGCGCACGGCCGGAATGTCGCTCCACGTCGGCATGAGCCCTCCCCGCGAGACGCCCCTCTATCCTTTAACAGCTCAATTGCTTATTGAAGGATATCGAGCTATCCTTTAGTAGCAGCAGCCGCTATTAAAGGATGAGGCCGACGGTGAACCTATGCAACTCAATGGGCGGATAGGCCATTACGTGCCCGGCAGCACGCTTGGCGAGCCGGTCAGGTGCCATGTCCCGCGGCCGCTCCCCCCCGATCCGCCGCTCGATCTCTCCCGCCTCATGGGCCGTATTGCCCGGGCCGATCAGGCGCTGGGTCGGCTGGACGGCTTTACCTTGATCCTTCCGTCCACGCGTCTGTTCGTCTTCATGTACGTGAGGAAGGAGGCGCTGCTGTCGTCTCAGATCGAGGGCACGCAATCCTCTCTTTCGGACCTCTTGTTGTTCGAGAACAAGGCGACGCCGTTCGTCCCCCTCGCCGATGTGGAGGAGATTTCGAACTATGTCATCGCGATGAACTACGGCCTGAAGCGTCTCGCCGACAATTTCCCCCTCTCGCTGCGGCTGATCCGCGAGATGCACGAAAAGCTTCTCACCAGCGGGCGCGGCAGCGGCAAGCAGCCGGGTGAGTTTCGAACAAGCCAGAACTGGATCGGGGGCACGCGGCCCGGCAACGCCCTCTTCGTCCCGCCGCCGCCCTCGATGGTCCTCGACTGCCTCGGCGACTTGGAGAAGTTTCTGCATGATCGCAGCACCTACCCCGTGCTTGTGCGCGCCGCGCTTGCCCACGTCCAATTCGAGACGATCCACCCGTTTCTCGACGGGAACGGCCGTTTGGGCCGCCTCCTCGTCACGCTCATGCTGTGCGAGGAGCGGACGTTGAGCGAGCCGATTTTGTACTTGAGCCTCTACCTCAAGAAAAATCGGTCCAGGTACTATGAGCTCTTGCAGCTCGTTCGCGAAAAGGGGGACTGGGAAGCATGGCTCGAGTTCTTCTTGGATGGCGTCATCGAGACGTCCGGGCAGGGGATTGAGACGGCACGGCGGATGCTCGCCTTGTTCGAGAAGGACAAGGGCAAGATCTCCGGCTTGGGTCGTGCTGCGGCATCCGCATTGCGAAGTCCACGGCGAGCTGCAGCGCTCCCCGCTGCAGTCCGTGCCGCAAATGGCAAAGAAGCTGAAACTTTCGCAGCCGACCGTGCAGAAATCGCTGGACCACCTGGCAAGGCTCGACATCGTGCGCGAGATCACGGGGCGGCGGCGCAGTCGACTATACGAGTATTCTAAATATCTCAGGATTCTCGACGAAGGCACGGAGCCGCTTCGCCCTTAGCTCTTGCGGTCCCGCATCGCGAGCGTGCGCAGGCGCAGCGCGTTGAGCTTGATGAAGCCCTCCGCGTCCTTCTGGTCGTAGGCGCCGCGGTCGTCCTCGAAGGTGACGAGCGTCGGACGAATAGAGCGACTTCGGGCTTTCGCGTCCGATGACGATGACGTTCCCCTTGTAGAGCTCGAGCGTCACCTCGCCCTCGACGTGCTCTTGCGATTTGTCGATCGCGGCCTGCAGCATCAGGCGCTCGGGCGAGAACCAGAAACCGTAATAGACGAGCTCCGCGTAGCGCGGCATCAGCTCGTCCTTGAGGTGCATGGCGCCGCGGTCGAGCGTCAGGCTCTCGATGGCGCGGTGGGCAGCGAGCAGGATCGTGCCGCCCGGCGTCTCGTAGACGCCGCGGCTCTTCATGCCGACGAAGCGGTTCTCGACCAGGTCGACGCGGCCGATGCCGTTGTCGCGGCCGAGGTCGTTGAGCGCCTTCAAGAGCGACGCCGGCGAGAGCCTCTTGCCGTCGATCGAAACGGCGTCGCCCTTCTCGAAGCCGATTTTGACCGTCGTCACCGAATCGGGCGCGGCCATGGGCGAGATCGTGCGCTGGTAGACGATCTCGGGCGCCTTCTTGCGCCGGGTCCTCGAGCACCTTGCCCTCGGAGGAGGAATGCAGAAGGTTGGCGTCGACGGAGAACGGCGCCTCGCCCTCCTTGTCCTTGGCGACCGGAATTTGGTTCCTGCGCGCGAACTCGAGGAGTTCCTCGCGGCCCTTGAAGTGCCACTCGCGCCAGGGCGCGATGATGCGGATGCCGGGCTCGAGCGCGTAATAGGTGAGCTCGAATCGCACCTGGTCGTTGCCCTTGCCGGTGGCGCCGTGGCAGACGGCATCGGCGCCAGTCAGCCGCGCGATCTCGATCTGCTTCTTGGCGATGAGCGGGCGCGCGATCGAGGTACCGAGCAGGTACACGCCCTCGTAGAGCGCGTTCGCCCGGAACATCGGGAACACGTAGTCGCGGACGAACTCCTCGCGCAGATCCTCGATGAAGATGTTCTCACGTCTGATGCCGAGCAGCTCCGCCTTTTTGCGCGCGGGCTCGAGCTCCTCGCCCTGGCCGAGGTCGGCAGTGAAGGTCACGACCTCGCAGCCGTAGGTCTCCTGCAGCCACTTGAGGATGATGGACGTATCGAACCCCCCCGAATAGGCGAGCACGGCTTTCTTGATTTTCGGTCGGCTCGTCTCGCCGGTTGCAGGGGTAGTCATGGATTGCTCGGTTCGTCCTTTGAGAAGCGCGGCACTATAGGGCTCGGCCTGCCGGCCGCAAGAATTCGTGCGGCGCGGCGCGCCGCCCAGGCATTCGGCCATAAAGCTCGCGTCGAGGCTTATTCCAACTCTGAACAATTCTCCATCATATCGCCGTGTTTCTGTGCGAAATTTCCTCTAGATGCGGTTACTCACGTAGCGTGAGGGGGGAGTTTTGTGACGAGAACAGCGCCTCAACGGCGCGCCGTGACCCTCGCGGCGATCGCCGCCGCCGCCCTGATGGGGGGCGGCATCGACCCGACCCCGCAACCGACCGGGGCCGCGCCGGAGGCCGGCGCGCTTCCGAGCGCGGGCACACAGGTTGCTCCCGCCCCTTCGGCGGCGCCGGGGAGCGCGGCAGAAAAAGGCGCCGTCAAGAAGAGCGAAAAGACCGAGGCGGCCGCCGGCAAGGCAGAGACCTTGCCGTGGGCGAAGGCGGGCGCCGACAAATCCGCCGCGAAGCCATCGGGCGCTCCTTCGCCAACCACGACGGCCGCGCTCTCTGCGTGTCTCAGCATGGGCGAGACAGCCTGCCGGGACGCCAAGAAGGAGTGCGCCTGGATCGCCGACGTGAAGCTCGACGACGGCAATGTCGTCCCCGCCCGCTGCGTCGGTCGCATGCCCGCTCCTCCGAAGAAGAAGACCGGGACCGGCTCCACGTCGAAGAAGAGCGAGACCGCGAAAGCCGTCGAAAAAACTCCGGCCCCCGCAACGGCGGCACCCGCGCCACCCGTCGCCGCCACAACGGACGCGGCCGCGCCGTCGGCACCAGCCTCCAGCCCAATCAAGGTCCAGGTGGCGCCGCCGGCAGACGGCAAGACGCCCCCAAAAGAGGAATAGCCCCCCGGGCCCAAGGCTTGAGGGACCGAGACAGCCTGAGCTCTCAGCCCGCCGTCACGCTCTGGCGAGAACCCAGGGGAAGGCGAGCGCTGCGCTGAAGGGCGCGGCGAACAGCAGGGCCGCCTGCAGGCGGCGCGGATACGACATCTGCGCCATGGTATAGCCGCTCTCGGACCGGTAGCTCGCGAATGCGGTGTTCACTGTCTCGGCTGCGGCTTCCGCTGCGTCGATCATTGCAGCGTTGGCTTCAGCGGCGGGCCAGGCGACTGCGCGCGGAACTCCGGACGACATGAACGCGTAGGCCATCGGCCAGCTTGTCGGCACTGCGTTGGCGGGCATTAGGTTCCACCACACCGTCATGGGTGTCAGCGCCATTTGCGCTCCGCGATCGCCAAACGGGGTCATCCTGCTCATCGCCTTCGCCCAATCGTTCGAGGCGCTGAGCCAGAGATCGAAGGGTGTCGTGGGCGAGGAAGGGGTGCGGTCAAAGTCCCGGGACCCCGGGGCCTGCGTTGCCGCACGTGCTGCGCGCGCCCAGAGATCGAGGCTCTGTCCGGCGAGATCGACATAGGCCGCCGTCGCCGCGCGGGCGTAGCCGAACGCCGCGTCGGTGCAGCTCTGGGCGAATCGCGCTTGCAAGTGCCCGTAAGACATCAGATTTCCCGGTCGACGGATTTTGTGCAATGCAACATCATACGCCGGAATCCATGAAAAAACAATGTCTCACATGCATTTAGGTGTGTGACCCGTGTCTCAGGGCTGCCGAGCCCTGAGGCCGGCCCGCCGTCCGCCTGCGCGCCGGCCAGCCGCCGCCCAGTACGTCAATCCGCCGACGAGCCCGGCCGCGACGAAAGCGCGAAGCGCATAGTCGTTGAGGATCGTCGCCCCCGTCGTCTCGCCGGTGTGCTGGGCGAGAAATCCGGCAGCGGCCGCGCCCAGGCCCGCGAGCGCGTAGTAGATCCACGAGCGGATCGCCTGCCATTCCCCTATCAGGACCGCGACGAAAGCGAACGGCGACGCAAACACCGCCGTATGCGTGGCCGCGAAGAGGGCGAGCAGGCCGGCCGCCTGGAGGCGCTCCTGCATTGCTCCGGCAGGCAGCGCGGCGATATCCATGGGCGTGACGACGAAGAGAACCTGTGTCAGGCCGGCCGCAAGAGAGGCCAGGAGAAAGCCGAACAGAACCCGGAAGAGCGACAGCATCGTTCGAGGCCTCGAGAGGCTAGGTGGGTGGCATTCCCCCAACGGGACTATAGGCGACGGCTTCCGTCCCTCAAGGAGAACCGGGGATCAGAACGCAGTGAGACGTTCTATTTGTGTCAGGCGTTGCGGCCCGCCAGCAGCCAGTAGACGAGACCGGCGGCGAAGCCGGCGGTGGCAAAGACCTGCCAGACTATCGCCGGCGGCAAGGCCGAGGAATCGGTGGCTTGCAGTCGCGCGAGCAAGGGGATCGCCGCGAGTGCCGCTCCGCCTCCGGCCATGTAGTAGAGCCACGACCGGATGCGCGCCACCTCGCCGATGATGACGACGGCGAGAGCGGGAATGATGGTCGCCCCCGAGGCGATGAGCGTTCCCTGCCAAAGAACGTCGAGCACGGAGGCGAGCTGGTCGCCCTCGTTCGTCGTTGCGTGGAGCGCGCGGGTCAATTGCTCGAGGCCGAGCGTCGCGACAATGAAGACGGCCGCGGCGGCGGCCAAGAGGAAAGCCAGCGGAACGACGATGATCCGGCCGACGGCTCGCCACACGGTTATGAAACTCCGCTCTCGTTCGCCGTGGCGTTTGCCGCATCGCGCTCGCGCGCCGTGAGCTTGCGGCTTTCCGAGCGGAGCTGGCCGCACGCGGCGAGGATGTCGCGCCCGCGCGGCGTGCGCACCGGGCTCGCGTAGCCCGCCTTGTTCACCACCTCGGCAAAGCGCTCGATCGTCTCCCAGTCCGAGCATTCATAGGGCGAGCCGGGCCACGGGTTGAACGGAATGAGATTGATCTTGGCCGGGATCCCCGCGAGCAGGCGCACGAGCGCTTTGGCCTCGGCGAGGCTGTCGTTCACGCCCTTCAGCATCACGTACTCGAACGTGATGCGCTTGGCGTTGGAGACGCCGGGATAGTTCCGGCACGCCTCGAGCAACTCGGCGATCGGGTATTTCCGGTTGATCGGCACCAGCTCGTCGCGCAGCTCATCGCGCGTCGCGTGGAGCGAGATCGCGAGCGTCGTGCCCGCTTCGGCGCCCCAGCGGCCGATCTCGGGGACGACGCCCGATGTCGAGAGCGTGATGCGCCGCTTCGAGACGGACAGGCCCTCGCCGTCGGCCGCGACCTCCATCGCGTCCCTGACGTTGTCGAAATTGTAGAGCGGCTCGCCCATGCCCATGAGCACGACGTTGGTAATCTTGCGCTCGGTTGTCGGGAGCAGTCCGCCGTCATTCGGAGTTTCGGCGCTTTTTCTCTTGCGTGCCTCCGACGTTTTGCGTGCCTCCGGCACGACGGGCCAGTCCCCGATGCGGTCGCGCGCGAGCAGGATCTGGCCGACGATCTCCTCCGCCTCGAGATTGCGCACGAGCCGCTGGGTCCCCGTGTGACAGAACGTGCACGTCAGCGTGCAGCCGACCTGCGAGGAGATGCAGAGTGTGCCGCGGTCGCTCTCGGGGATGTAGACGGTCTCGATCTCGGGCGCCTTCGCCTCGTGGCCGCGGCGCGGAAGCCGAAGCAGCCATTTGCGCGTGCCGTCGGTCGACACTTGCTCGGAGACGATCTCGAGCCGATCCAAGGTGTAGGCCACGGCAAGCGCCGAGCGCAGCTCCTTCGACACGTCGGTCATCGCGTCGAAGGAGGTCGCGCCCGAGACGTAGATCCAGCGCCAGAGCTGACCCGTGCGCATGCGGAGCTGGGTCGAAGGCACGCCGATTTGCGCGAGGGCCTCGCCGAGGCGTGCGCGTGTGAGGCCAGCCAGCGAAAGCTTCGCGGCCGATGGGTGATCGAGACTGAGGGTCATAAGCCGACGTGCCAAAGCAATGCGGGTCTTATCTAGCGTGTCTTGATGCGCGCTGAAAGGTCGGCGGCCAGCTGCTTCGTTAAGGACAGCTCGTGGCGAGCGCCTGAAGCGCTTGGGAGAGGCCCGAGAGCGAATAGGTATCGGTGGTCGCCGTCCCCTTCTCGGAGGTGGCCTTGACCAGGAGCTTCGAGCCCTTCTTCATCGCCTCGATGAGCTTCAATTCCTCGGTCGGGTCGTCGACAAAGGCCCGATCCTCTTTTGCGAACAGGCTGAAACTATCCTTGCCGATCAGAACCGTGACCTCGCTCCCAGCTTTGATGGGATATCCGAGCTTGAAGGACACCTCGGATTTCACACCGTCCTTGGGCCACGCCGAGATGTAGAGAAGCACCTTGGCGCGGTTGGCGTTGGCGGGCTCCTTCGCCTTGGGCTGGGTGGCCGCATAGCAGATCTTGGACTCGCCCTGGGCAACGCTCAAGATCCAATCCCCGAACCGCCCGACCTCGAACGCCGTCTGGGCGGCGACCGTAAGGGGGACAAGCAAAAGGGCGCCGGCGGCGAGGAGAGCAGCGGGCCGTGCGCAGCGTCGAGGCTCGAGCGGTCTCGGATGCCGATCAGTCATGGCGCTCATATACGTGGGAGAGTTCTCGATCTGTCACTCGCCTGCCTGCCCACGGCGCGTGCGCCCCGGTGCAGCGGGCCCCCCTTCAGTCAGCGGGCGGTCGGCAAACCGGGCAAGGCTCCTCACCCGGTCATACATGACGATCGCGCCAGCCATGGCGACGTTGACGCAGAATGTGGTCGGGATCTTGACGGTGTAGTCGCACCGGGCGAGGAGGGCTGCCGATAACGAGCCGTCCTCGGGGCCGAGCACATAGGCCGCCCGCAGCGGATGGCGGAAGCTCGGCAGGTCGACCGCCTCGTCCAGGAACTCGACGCCGACAAGCTTGCACCCCTGGGGCAGGTCCATGTCCTCGAGGGAAGCCCAGTTGTAGTGCGGCAAATGCCACTGCCCTTTCGACGTGTCGGCGCGCGCTTCGAGCGCCTGATAGGTGGCGCCGATGGTGAAGGTGAAGCTCGCACCGAAGCCGTGCGCCGAGCGCATCAGATTGCCGAGATTGAGCGCTTTCGACATGCGCTCCGCACCGATGGCGAAATAGCCGCGCGGCTTGGGGGGCCAGCTCTCTGGCGCGCGGTTTCTGGTCATGGGTTGCGGCCTGTCTTGGCGTGCCGGCGCCCGGCGGCTATGAGGTCCGGGCAACCAGCGCCTTCGCGGGGAGTTCTAGAATGAAAGCCGTCCTGTGCAAAAGGCTCGATGGACCCGACGGCCTCGAGCTTGCCGACATCGATGAGCCGGCGGCGGGGCCGGGCGAGGCGATTGTCGCCGTGCGTGCGGCGGCTCTCAACTTCTTCGATACGCTCATCACGCGCGGCAAGTACCAGGCGAAGCCGGAGCTGCCGTTCTCGCCGTCGGGCGAGATCGCGGGCGTCGTTGCGGCAGTCGGGGAAGGCGTAACAGGGGTCGCGATCGGCGACCGGGTCGCCGCCTATGTCGGCTGGGGCGGGGCGCGCGAGCGGATCGCGGTCAAGGCCGATACGCTGGTCCCAGTGCCGGCCGGCGTGTCCGACGAGATCGCGGCCGGAGTCGCGGTCACCTACGGCACGGCCATTCACGGTCTCAAGGACCGCGGCCGGCTCAAGCCCGGCGAGACGGTCGCCGTGCTCGGCGCTTCGGGCGGAGCGGGGCTTGCGGCGGTCGAGATCGCAAAGCTGATGGGCGCGCGTGTGATCGCGGCGGCGTCCTCGGCGGAGAAGCTCGAGGTCGCCCGCGCCCATGGCGCCGACCAGCTCCTCAACTACGAGGAGGACGATCTCAAGGCCGGCTTGCGCGAGCTGACGAATGGCGGGGGTGTCGACGTCGTCTACGATTGCGTCGGCGGGAGCTTCGCCGACCCCGCGATGCGCGCGCTCGCTTGGCAGGGGCGCTTCCTCGTCGTCGGGTTCGCCTCGGGCGAGATCCCGACCTTGCCTCTCAATCTTCTCCTGCTGAGGGGCGCGGAGGCCGTCGGCGTGTTCTGGGGTGAATCCGTGCGGCGCGACCCGGAGCGCCATCGCCGGAACATGAGCCAGGTCCTGGACTGGGTCGCGGCGGGCAAGCTCAATCCGCGCCTCCATGGGACCTATCCGCTGGCTCGCGCGGCGGACGCGATCCGCGTCCTCGACCGGAGGGAAGCGGTGGGAAAGATCGTCCTCGTCCCCTGATCGCGCGAGCCATCGCTTTACGCGGCTCGCGGCGCTCCTTAAGAGAGCGCATTGAAACCGGTGGGAAGTCGGGGAAGGGAATGCAGCTCGGACACAACATCGCGGCCATCGTGACCGGCGGGGGATCGGGCCTCGGCGCCGCAACCGCGCGCGGCCTCGGGGCTAAAGGCGTCAGGGTCGCGGTGTTCGACGTGAACGAGGCCGAGGGGAGCCGCATTGCGGGCGAGATCGGCGGGCGCTTCATCAGATGCGACGTGGCAAGCGAGCCGAGCGTCGAGGCCGCCCTGGCCGAGGCGCGCGCGGCCCACGGGCAGGAGCGCATCCTCGTCAACTGCGCCGGCGTCGCGGTGGGGAAACGCACCGTACGCCGCGTCAAGGAGACCGGCGCAATCGAGCCGCACGACATGGTCTCGTTCTCGAAGTGCATCGGTGTGAACCTCGTCGGCACCTTTCTCATGATTTCGCGTTCGGCGGCCGGGATGATGGCGGCAGCGCCCCTCAACGGCGACGGCGAGCGCGGCGTTGTCATTAACACGTCCTCGGTCGCGGCTGAGGACGGCCAGCTCGGCCAGGTCGCCTATGCGGCCTCCAAGGGCGGCGTGCTGGCCATGACGCTCCCCATCGCGCGCGATCTCGCCAAAGAAGGGATCCGCGTGGTGACGATCCTGCCCGGCCTTTTCGATACGCCGATGTTCAACGGACTTCCCGACGACGCGCGCCAGGCGCTCGCGGCCCAGGTGCCGTTCCCTTCGCGACTCGGCAGTCCCAGCGAGTACGCCATGCTCGCCGTGCAGATCTGCGAGAACGGGATGCTGAACGGCGCCTCCATCCGCCTCGACGGCGCGATCCGCCTCGCGGCGCGATAGCGGGCTAACGACCGTTAACGAACGGACCGGCGGCGCGTTCAGCAATTCTTTGCCATGTCAGCTGCATTGTCGCCTCTCGTGGCCGTCCTCGTCAAAGCGTACGGCTGGGTGGCGTATGGGGCGCAGGCCCCCATGAGTTTGTGGCGTCATGCGTCTGTCTCGTATTGCAGTCGGAGTTTTGGTTGCGTCCGGTGCGCCGGCGGCTGGTCCGCCGGCGCACGCGCAATCGCTCTTCCAAAAGTTCTTCGGATCCGATTCCGCCCCCGCCCAGCGTATGGGGCCGCCGCCCTCTCTGCGCAGCTTCGGGCGCACAAGCCCCTACGGCTTCGGTTACGGGTTTGCGCCCTACTTCTGGACCCCGAGCCCGCAAGTGAGCTCTACGACCTATCGGACGCTGTGCGTACGCCTCTGCGACGGGTTCTATTTTCCGATCAGCAGCGTCGCCACGCGCGGCCGGTTCTATCGCGACGCCAAGGCATGCCAGGCAAGCTGCGGCTCGGAGGCCCGGCTCTTCTATCTGCCGCGCGGAAGCGACGACGTAGAGCACATGACCGATCTCTCGGGTCGCGCCTATGGGCGGCTCCCTCAGGCGTTCCAATACCGCAAGGAGCTCGTTGCGGGGTGCGCTTGCAAACCCGAGCCGTGGTCCGAGGCGGAGCTTGCCCGCCACGAGGCGTACGCGATGATCGAGGCCGAGGCGGCGAAGGAAGCCCGCGCGGTCGCTGCGGCCGAGGAACAGGGCGCCGCAGACGGGGCGGCCGTGACGGAAACTGCGGCGTTGCCCGCAGAAATTGTCGCGGGTCAGTCGCCTCAGGCGACGACGCTGCGCTCTCCTGCACACACAAAGGCCAGAGCGCAAGCAAGCGGAGTCCAGTCCTCGAGCTGGTCGCCGGCGCCGCCCCCGGAGTATCTGCCGTTTCGCACTCCATGACGGTGCGCCATCGGGAAACCGGGCGTTTAACAGCTTGTTGACGGTTGCGACCTAGTGTGATGATCGAGAAATTCGCCGTCGCTCGCGGCACGCCTCGGAGCGAATTTCTCGATCTCAATCACACTAGAATCATAAGCTTGCTAGTGTCCTTTCGATCGCGAAGTTCGTTCAATGCCCGCCGCGAAGTCCGACGAACTTCGCGATCGGGACACTAGCCTCGGACCTGCCTTCACTTCAGCCAGGGACCATCGCGGCATGCTCGACTGGATCGTCGGCATCGGGACAACGGCAGCGACGGGCTTCCTGTGGCCGCTCAACGAGTTCCTAGCCGACGCCAACTCCCGCTATTACTGGCTCTACTGCGCGACCGGGATCGCGCTCGCGATCTACGTCAGCCGCCGAGCCGAAGCCGCGCATCCGGGCGAGCAGCCGCTCTTTGCAAGGCACGTCTGGCTGAGCCGCAGCGCGAGGAACGACTACTTCATTCTGGTGATGGGCTCGGTGCTGCGCCTCACCATCCTGTCCTGGGCGTTTCTCAACTGGCGCGTGATCGCCGACTTCGTCGTCGCCGTCCTGAAGGCCGTCGGCGTGTCGGGGCAAGCCAACGACGCAACCGCGCTCGCGCTCGGCGGTCTCATGACCGTGACGCTGTTCCTCGTCGACGACTTTGTGCGCTACTATGCGCATCTCCTCATGCACCGGGTTCCCGAGCTGTGGGAATTCCACAAGGTGCACCACTCGGCCGAGCACCTGAATTTTCTCACCGCCGAGCGCCTGCATCCGTTCGAGGTCGTGCTGACCTCGCTCGCGGGCGCCGTGAGCTTCGGCGTCGTCAACGGCCTCTTCATCGCCTTCTTCGGCGACCAGCTCACCGTCATGACGGTCTGCGGCGCCAACGGGCTGCTCGTGGCCTTCAACGTTGCCGGCGGCGTGCTCCGGCACAGCCCCGTGTGGCTCAGCTTCGGGCCGAGGATCGAGCGATGGATCATCAGCCCCGCCATGCATCAGATCCATCACTCGAGCGACCCGCGCCATTTCGACAAGAACCTGGGCGGCGCCCTCGCCGTCTGGGACCGATGGTTCGGGACGATCCATATTCCTGAAGGGCGCGAGATCGAGAGCTTCGGCATCGGCGCGGAGACGCGCGACTTCCGCGCGCTCGGCGTTCTCTACTTCCGCCCGTTCGTCAGAAGCGCCGAGATCATCAAGGCGCGCCTTGGCATGCTGGCCGAGACATGGCGCCAACTCTCGAAGGACGCCGGGACCGTGCAGCGCTGAAACGTCCTCTTCCGCTCCAGCCGGAGCGAGCGCTAATGGCATATGTGTGGCGTGGGATCGCGGCGGCGCCCGAGGCGTGTCATGGACAGCGCTCGAATGAGATCGGCACTGCGCTCTCTATCGGCGGGCGTGCGCGCTTACGACTGGGCGACTTACCGCGAGCTGTTCACGCCGAAGCTCGTGACCTCGCTGCGCTCCGGCTACACGGCGGGCATGCTGCGCGCGGACGCCATCGCCGGGCTCACGGTCGCGATCCTCGCCATACCGCTCTCGATGGCGATCGCGATCGGCGCCGGAGTAAGCCCCGACAAGGGCCTCATCACCGCGATCGTCGCGGGCTTTCTCATCTCCGCCCTCGGCGGCAGCCGCTTTCAGATCGGCGGACCTGCTGCGGCCTTCATCGTCATCGTCGCGTCCGTTGTCAGCACCCATGGCGCGGCCGGATTGATGACCGCGACGTTTCTCGCGGGCCTTCTGCTCGTCGTCGCGGGCTTTCTCCAGCTCGGCACCTACATCAAGTACATACCGGGGCCGGTCGTTCTGGGATTTACGAGCGGCATCGGCGTTTTGATCGGAGTTGGACAGCTCAAGGACTTCCTCGGTCTCGCGGGCGACATGCCGGCGGGTGTTCTCGAGCGTCTCGAAGCCGTTTGGGCTGCGAAGGGAACGCTCAATCCGGCCGCGTTGGTGATCGGCGCGGCGGCGCTCGCGGGAATTGCCGCGTTCAGGCGCTGGCGCCCGCAGTGGCCGGGGCTGCTGATCTCCGTCGTTCTCGCCTCTGCCGCCGTCTGGGTACTCGGCCTGCCCGTCGAGACGATCGGCACGCGTTTCGGCGGAATTCCCTCGTCGCTGCCGGCCCCTGCGCTGCCGGATCTCTCGCTCGCGACCGTGCGCGATGTTCTGCCCTCGGCCTTCACCATCGCTTTCCTGATCGGCGTCGAATCGCTGCTCTCGGCGGTGGCCGCCGACACCATGGCAGGCACGCGCCATCGCTCTAACATGGAGATCGTCGCTCAGGGGGCGGCGAATATCGCTTCACCGCTGTTTGGCGGCCTGCCGGCGACCGGGGTCATCGCCCGCACGGGCACCAGCATTCTGGCCGGTGCCAAAACGCCGGTCGCGGGAATTCTCCATTCACTCTTCATTCTGGTGTTCGTCCTGGCGCTTTCGCCACTCGCCTCCTATCTCGCGCTGCCGTGCCTCGCGGCCGTTCTGCTCGCAACAGCCTGGCGGCTGATCGAGATCGGCCATGTCTCGCGTTTTCTCAGCCGTGCGCCGTGGGACGATCGCATCGTGCTGGCCGCGACCCTTCTGCTCACGGTCTTCGTCGACCTCTCGGTCGCCATTGCGGTCGGCGTCGTAATGGCATCGATGCTGTTCATGCACCGGATGGCCGAGACGCCCGGCGTTCACCTCGGCTCCGGCCACATCGTCCTCGATGACGCGATCGACGCAATTCGACCCCAATCGATGATCGCGGCGGAAGCGCTCCCGGACGGCATTCGCGTCCTCCAGTTTTCGGGGCCACTGTTCTTCGGCGCGACGAGTCGGCTCAGCACGGTCTTCAAGGGGCTCGGAAATTGGCCACCGGTCCTCATCCTGCGCATGCGCGAGGTACCGCTGATCGACGCGACCGGAGCGGACGCACTCGAGGAGCTGGTCAAGCTCGCGCGCCAGCACGGCAGCCGCGTCGTCATCTCAGGGCTTCAAGAGCAGCCGCGCGATGCGCTGCATCGCTTCGGCTTCATCAGGCGCAATCGCATCATCGTTGCTGCGAACAGTCTGATCGCGCTCGAGAAAGCCAAGGCGATCCTGGCGAGGGGGCGAAGAGCCCGCCCCATCACCGGCCTGCGCGCTTCTTGAGCCAGACGACGAAATCGGCGCTGTCGTCATAGGCGATGTTGGCGATGCGCCAGCGGCCGCTCTCGGGAGTGAGAGTGACCCGGACGTGGCGCTCGCGATCGCGGACCGCGAGATCGACGCCGACGACGGCCATCGACGGCGTGCGCTTCTCCTCGGCGATGGCTTTGAGGACCACGGGCCGTCCAGGCAACGCACCCATCCCGAAATAGGTGTGCAGGATCGGTCCGTCGGGCACGTCGGGGGGCAGCGGACGGCCACGTGCGTTGCGCCAAAGCTTGGATAGCTCCGCCGTGAACGGCTCCAGAAACGCGGCGTCGGGCGGGGGAGGGGCCCGCGTGCGGTCCTGCTCGAGGCTCCGCTCGTAGAGAAAACGCACCAGCGCCAGCGGATCGTTGTCCGGGAGCGCATCGGCCGCCACGGCGCATGACACGGCCGCCACAAGAAACGCGAGTGCCTGCGCGGCGACCTTCATGACGAGGCCGGACCGGTGATTTCACCCCTGACCGGCTTACCGTCCGCCCGGCGCCCGTGATCCGCCGTTGCCGCGGGGCCCCGCGCCCGTCTGACCCATCCAAGACGACATCGCCGTCGCCCAGTTCTTCTGCCACATGTCGGCCGCCTGCATCCAGAACTGCATAGGGTTCATATTTGCGAGCGATCGCATGTCCGGCAGCGGGAGCTGGCCTTCGAACGCCTGCCCCGGGAAGAGCGGGAACTTCTCCAGCCCGGCCGGAAAATTGAAGCTCGAGCCCGGAGACTTCACCTGCTGCTCCCACAGATCCATCACCTGGTCGATGACTTGGAGCTGCATTTTCGACGCATTTTGCATGTGGTTGCGGGTGGCTTCGACGATCTCGCTCGGCCAGCCCATGGCCTTGGCCGCGGCCGCCATGTTGTCGAAGACCTTGTTGCCGTTACGCTCGGCGCTCTCGACGAGCTCTTGGCGCCAGTCGGATAGCGCGTCGAACGCTTTGTTCACGGCGTTGCGAGTTTCGTCGCTGGTGCCGGCACTTGCCGATTTAAAGCTAGGCCGGCTGCGTGCAGTCGCCTGATTCGCAGACATACGTGGACCTCCAGATCTGGCAGCCCACCCCCGACCCGATCATGGCACACGCGCCGCCGCGGAGCTAGCCCGGTTTTTTTGTGTTTTGTTTGAAGGGCCAAGCACGCGCGACGCGGCGGCGTGTGCTCCGTTTCTCCCGAGCGCGAGCCGCAATCCCCGTCACAAACGATGTGCAAATCGCGATAGCGTGACTTGCGATGGCCGCTACAGTGGAGGAGGGGTGTCATGGACACGAGCGATGGGGCAGGCTGGCGCAGCAACGGCGAGCACCGTGCCGAGAGCGCCGGGCGGCTCATGAGCCGGAACGTGCCCTTCGCCGGTCCCGAAGATACGGTGGGCGATCTGCGCCATCGCATAGCGTCGTCCAATTACGACTCCGCTGACCCGACCATTGCCGTCGACGCCGGCGGGCATTACCTCGGCGCGATCCGCCTCGCTGCCTTGATCGACGGGGAGGGCCGAGTTCGGGCGCATGAGCAGTTGGAGCCGCGCTGGCCGTCGGTCGAAGCGGCGACCGACCAGGAGCACGTCGCCGAGATCGCGCGTGCCGGCAGGCTCGTTGGCGTTCCGGTCGTAGCGAAGGATGGCCGTGCCATCGGCTGCATCGAACTCGACGCGCCTGCTCGACGTGCTTTGGCGCGAGCACACCGAGGATTTACACCGCTTCGCTGGCATCATGAAGCCGCTCGACGTGGCGCGTCATGCGCTCGACGATCCTCCTCTCGTGAGAGCGGCTCACCGATTGCCGTGGCTCGGCGTCGGTCTCGTCGGCAGCATGGTCGCAACCGCCATCATGGCGAGCTTCGAGGCGACGTTCTCGAGCAACGTGAAAATTGCGTTCTTCCTGCCGGGCATCGTCTATCTCGCGGACGCGATCGGCACGCAGACCGAGGCCGTCGCGGTCCGGGGGCTCTCGTTCGCGCATCGGCCATTCCTGGATGTGCTTGCAGGCGAGACGGCCGCGGGCGCCATCATCGGCATCGTGCTGGCCGTCGCGGCGTTCATCGCAGTGGCCTTGGGCTTCGGCGACGCGCGCCTCGCCGCGACGGTGGCCATCGCAATCCTCGCGGCCGGATTGATCGCTGCGACGGTCGGCCTCACGCTGCCCTGGATCCTGAGTCGCCAGGGCCTCGATCCCGCTTTCGGCTCGGGGCCGCTGGCAACGATTATCCAGGACGTGCTGTCGATCGTCATCTACCTCATGGCCGTGGTGGTGATGATGCCCATGGGCTAGGCGCGTCGCATGGTCGTCCGAAGGCCGGAAACGCCCCTTTTGCGCCGCTGGGCGAGGTGCTAAGGACGCGCCCATGACCGAAACCTCGCTGATCCGCAACTTCTCCATTATCGCCCACATCGATCACGGAAAATCGACGCTCTCCGACCGGCTCATCCAGCTGTGCGGGAACGTGGCGGCGCGCGATATGAAGGAGCAGATCCTCGATTCCATGGACATCGAGCGCGAGCGCGGCATCACGATCAAGGCGCAGACGGTCCGCCTCGACTACAGGGCCAAGGACGGCAAGACCTATCAGCTCAATCTCATGGACACGCCCGGGCACGTGGACTTCGCCTACGAGGTCTCGCGCTCGCTCGCCGCCTGCGAGGGGGCGGTGCTCGTCGTCGATGCCTCCCAGGGCGTGGAAGCCCAGACGCTCGCTAACGTCTACCAGGCGCTCGACAACGACCTCGAGATCCTGCCCGTGCTCAACAAGGTCGATCTGCCGTCGGCGGACGCCGACCGCGTCAAGCAGCAGATCGAGGACGTGATCGGGCTCGACGCGTCGGGCGCCGTGCCGATCTCAGCCAAGACCGGCCTCAACGTCGAGGCCGTGCTGGAGGCGATCGTCGAGCGCCTGCCCCCGCCCAAGGGCGATGCAGGCAAGCCGCTGAAAGCGCTCCTCATCGACAGCTGGTACGACGCCTATCTCGGCGTCGTAGTGCTCGTGCGCATTTTCGAGGGCGTGCTGAAGAAGGGTCAGCGCATCAAGCTCATGAACACGGACGCGGGCTACCAGGTGGAGCGCGTCGGCATCTTCCGGCCGAGGCAGGAGATGCTGTCAGAGCTCGTCCCCGGCGAGGTCGGCTTCTTCACCGCCGCCATCAAGCAGGTGGCGGACACGCGCGTCGGCGACACGGTCACCGACGAGCGGAACCCGACGTCCCAGCCGCTGCCGGGTTTCAAGCCGGCGCAGCCGGTCGTGTTCTGCGGGCTATTCCCGGTCGACGCCGCCGATTTCCCCGACCTGCGCGACGCCATGGCGAAGCTGCGCCTCAACGACGCTAGCTTCTCCTACGAGATGGAGACGTCGGCCGCCCTCGGCCTCGGCTTCCGCTGCGGCTTCCTCGGCCTCCTCCATCTCGAGATCATCACCGAGCGCCTCGCGCGCGAGTTCGATCTCGACCTCATCACCACGGCGCCCTCCGTCATCTATCAGATCCATCTCACCGACAAGACCAAGCTCGAGATGCACAATCCGGCCGATATGCCCGACACGGTGCGCATCGAGCGCATCGAGGAGCCGTGGATCGAGGCCACCATCCTCGTGCCCGACGAGCACCTGGGCTCGGTCTTGAAGCTCTGCCAGGACCGGCGCGGGCGCCAGAAGCAGCTCACCTACGTCGGCAGCCGCGCCATGCTGATCTACGCGCTGCCCTTGAACGAGGTCGTGTTCGATTTCTACGACCGTCTGAAGTCGGTTTCGCGCGGATACGCCTCGTTCGACTACCACATCACGGGCTACGAGGAGGGCGACCTCGTGAAGCTCTCGATCCTCGTCAACGGCGAGCCGGTCGACGCGCTCTCCATCATCGTCCACCGCACGCGGGCAGAGGCGCGCGGGCGCGCCATGTGCGAGAAGCTCAAGGACCTGATCAAGCCGCACCTGTTCCAGATTCCGGTCCAGGCGGCGATCGGCGGCAAGGTGATCGCGCGCGAGACGATCAGAGCGTTGCGGAAGGACGTGATCGCCAAGTGCTACGGCGGCGATATCACTCGGAAGCGCAAGCTGCTCGACAAGCAGAAGGCCGGCAAGAAGAAGATGCGCGAGTTCGGGAAAGTGGAGATCCCGCAGGAAGCGTTCATCGCCGCCCTCAAGATGGACGAGAATTAGCGCTCCGGGCTTGAAGAAGTGCAGCCGATGATTTGATCCTCGGACTTGGTCCGGGGACGACGTCATCGCGGTGTCGTGGGCGCCCGACGGGAATACGCCGGGCGGACCGCTCCACAATTGTCATCCTCGGGCTTGTCCCGAGGATCCATCGTGCCGCATTCTCTGACCCTGCGGCTGCTGCCGCAGTGTCACCGTGAGCGGTAGGCCTTCCTTTGGCGTGAGGACGACACGCGACGTGGGAATCGGCTGGTAATCCTCTGAGATAAGCTCGAAGCGCGCGGCCCGGATCAGCGTCGCCAGGAACACGGTCGCTTCGATCATGGCGAACGCCATGCCGATGCAGACTCGCGGGCCGGCCCCGAAGGGCAGGAACTGGCAGCTCGCAAGCTTCTTCTCGTTTTCCGGTGCGAAGCGCGTGGGATCGAACCGGTCGGCATCCTCCCAGACCCGCCGGTGGCGATGGATGGCGTAGACGGGGATGTTGATGATCGTTCCCTTGGCGATCGCGCGGCCGGCGAGGTCGGTGTCACGCAGCGCGATCCGGGAGAGAACTGGAACCGGCGGGAAGAGCCGCATGGCCTCTTTGATCACTTGCTGAACAACAACGAGCTTGTCGACGTGCTCCGCCGTGACGGGGCCTTTAGGGACGACGCTCTCGATCTCCTCGAGCATGCGCTGCTCCCATTCAGGGGCGCACGCAATCACGTAGAGGGCCCACGTCAGCGCCATCGCCGTCGTATGGTGGCCCGCGAGGAGGAAGGTCAGAACATTGTCGATCAGGCGCTCTTTATCCATCGGACGATCGGTTTCGGGGTCGCGAGCCGTGCGAAGCCGCGCCAGCAGATCGGCCCGGTCATCCTCAGAGGCCGCTTGGTCGACCATCTCCGCCACGATCCGCCGCAACTTTGCGTCGCGCCTATTCATCGCGGATCGGCCTGGACGCGGTAGCCAGCGGGGCGCGTTCATTAATCCAAAGGCGACAGCCAAGGGGAAGCCGCGGTTGTAGCCCGGCCCCTCCTCCTCATTCGTTTCCGTTATCTTTTCGCTGCCGCCGACCAGGATCGTCCGCGCAATGACGTCGTAGGTGGCGCGCGTCATGTCGACATCGACCATTTGGACCGGCTCTTCGGAATCCCGCCATCTCTCGACGACATTCTCGGCGGCCGCCGACATGATCGGCACGTAGTTCAGGATCTCCGCATGCCGAAACATCGGCGCGGCCGTCTGCCGCTGCCAGCGCCAGTCCGTTCCTTCGGCGAGCAGTATGCCATTGCCCAGTAAGGGACCGAGCACATAGCGTTGGATCGATGGCTTCTCGTCGAAATCGGCTCGCCGATCGACAAGCACATCTCGAACGGTTGCCGGCTCGCAGGCATAGGCCAGCCGCGTCGGCCATCGCCTGATCACCACGGGCTCTTCGTAGGCCTCGGGAGGAACCGAAAGCAGCGGATCCTTGATGATGAGGCGCAGGAACTCGAGTGCGCCCGGCATGCGTGCCGGCGGGGCGACCTTCGGCGGGTAGAGGGCTCCACCGCGACGCTCACAGGCCGTCACGCCGGCAACGGTCGCCGGTGGGGAGCCTTCAGAGGTGATCTCAGCCACAACCATTGCAATCCGCCACGCGACGCCCGCATGCCCATCATCTTGGCCCGGCTTGCCAATTAGATGGTAGCAGGAAGGCAAATTTGGAGTCGCGTCGCGCAGTGTCGCGGCAATGTCGTACTCTGAAGCGCGGCTGGATCGAGCGCTCGTAGATAAGCGTCCGCGTGTCTCAAGTGGCCGCGCCGAGGGCCGCGACGGCGAGCGCGAGCCAACTCGCGATAAGAATTGTACCGCCTGCCGGCGCGGCCATCGGAAAGAGCCTGTGGCCAGTGAAGGCGTGCAGCGTGACCGCGGCTGCGAACAGCGTCGCGCCGAGCACCCATCCGGCCAGTGCCACGACCAAGGGGCGGTGCCAAAGGCTGCCGTTTTCCAAGTGCCCTACGCCGGCAAGAACAGCGACGGCATGGAACAGCAAAAGGTAGGCGGCGCTCTCCACTCCCGCTTCCGCTCCCGCATGGGCGGCGACCGCGGCGAGAATGACGCCGGACGCGCCCATGAGTGCGGCGGCGATGATCAGGACCTTGGCTGTCATTTCGAGCGCTATCGGCGCTACTCCCACCACCAGCGCTGAATTTGCGGAAGCTCCAGAATATCGTAGTAGCGCCCGGCGCCGGGCGGGTAGTCCTCGGCGTACTTGTAGCCGCCGTCGCACCACGGATTGCCGTAGTAGCCGTGGGGTCCGTTATAGGGCCTGCAATATTCGCGCGCGCTAATGCCGTCCGACTGGCGCTTGACCTTGGCGCGCCCGGCCATGGCGTCGTGGGCGACGGGCAGAAGCGCCGCGATCGCGACGACGGCTGCGACAGCGAATCTCGTGATCATGGCAGGTCTCCTTGCGGCACTCGAGGGGAAGACTTGGCATGACTTCTGGCTCGGCATGCTGGGCGCAAACTACGGGAAGGACGGCGATCCGGTCAATCGGCGGGGTCAGTTGGTGCGCCGCTTCTCCTCTTGACCAGGACAAAGCCGCGTGTCCGATTCTGATTGTCGGCGTCTATCGTGTCCATTGCCCGAAAGAGGTCAGCGGATCTGACCCACACTGGCGGATACTTGTAGCGCGAGACGTCGAGAATCAGGAATCGATCCGCCGCCCCATCATAGGCCGCAAGCGGCGAAATATGCCCTCCCCCTTCTTGACCGATGGCCTTGCGCACGTAGTTGACGATGACGAAGTGTCCCCTCTTGCCGAGATAGGAAGTCGCAGTGTTGCGGAACGTCTCGAGGTTTGTCTCGGACGCGTGACGGACCTCGACGTCCACGGGCTGCGTGGCGAGAAGGGCGCCGATCTGGTCCAACGTCATGCCCAGCTTCATGAGGACGGCAAGCGGAAGGATGGCCTCGGTGTCTGCATTGAGAAGGTTGTCTTGGGTGAAGGTGTGAAAGGAATTTAACTCGGCGGCGGCGGGGGCCGGAAGCTCTAGCGCGTTGAGCACCATCACGATGCTGGCGACGCCGCAAAACGCCTGGTTCTTCTGGGTGACGAAATTGACGCTGAGCGGAATGAAGGCCTCGCGCGCGTCGCTCTCCGTGAGGAGCTGCTCTCCGCGATCCGATCCTAGATCGATCAGATTCTCGGCGAGCGGCAGGGTCTCCGCCTGCGCGATGGCGGTCGCTAGACACAGCGCAACGGCGCCCGCCACGTGCCGAGCCATTGGAAAACTCCAGGCCATGCCCGCCACGGAGAAACTACTCTTTTTCCTCCGTGCTTGTTAGCGGAAGCGGCAAGTCCCATGACTTGGCAATCGCCGTCGGCTATTCAGTCGGTGATTGCGGGCGTCACGAATTGAAGTCATCTGGCGCGATACTCGAAGTCCAGAAACGAAAAGTCCCAAGTCGAGGCGCTTCAATATCGCGCCCTTCGACAAGGGAGCGTCAACTGATAGTCTCTAGGCACTTTGCGCGAAAACCAGGCAGCCTCTCACCGTCTTGAGTGTCCCGAGGGAATAGGCGTGTCAACCGGCGACAGACAGAAGACCCTGGGCCTCGTGCTGCCGGGCGGCGGAGCGCGCGGCGCCTACCAGGCCGGCGCGCTCAAAGCGATTGCCGAGATCGTTCCGTCGGAACGCAGCCCGTTTCCCGTGATCATGGGCGCCTCCGTCGGCGCGATCAATGCCGTGGCCGTGGCCAGCCATGCCCAGGATTTCAAGAGTGGCGTGGATCGCATCGTCGCCTTCTGGCACGCGCTGCGGACCCGGGACGTCTACCGCTCCGACCTGCCTGCGATCCTCAGGGGCGGCGCACATTGGGTCGCGTCGCTGACGCCCTTGAGCTCGATCGGCATTCCCCATCCGCGCTCGTTGCTCGACAATTCCCCGCTCGGCGAGCTGCTCAGAAAGCGCATCGACCTTCCCGCCATCGACACGGCCATCCGCGAAGGGGCGCTGCGTGCCGTCGGCGTGACTGCCTCCTCCTACGATCGCGCCCGCGCCATCACCTTCTTCCAAGGCGTCGACGGCCTGGAGGAATGGACCCGCGTTCGCCGCGACGGCGTCGCCGTCCCCCTCACGATCGATCACCTAATGGCCTCCGCGGCGCTTCCCTTCGTCTTCCAGGCGCAGCGCATCGGCAATGAATACTACGGCGACGGGTCGTTGCGGCTGACCTCGCCCCTGAGTCCGGCGATTCACTGCGGCGCCGATCGCATCCTCGTCATCGGCATCCGGGATGCGAAGCCATCACTGTCAAAAGGCTTGGAGCCCATCTACCCGAGTCTCGGCACGCTCTCCGGGTATCTGCTCGATACGATCTTCATGGACAATCTCGATGCGGATATCGAGCGGGCGCTGCGCGTCGACCACACGCTGTCGCTGCTCCCGCCCGAGCAGCAGACGGCGACGCAATTGCGCGACATCAATATCTTGATGGTGCAGCCGTCCCGCGACGTGCGCGATATCGCGCGCGAGCACGCCCACGAGATGCCGTGGCCGGTACAAATGCTTCTCCGCAGGCTCGGGGTATGGGGCCGCGACTGGCGCTTGCCGAGCTATCTCCTGTTCGAGCCCGCCTACTGCGGCGCGCTCGTCCACCTCGGCTACAAGGACACCATGGCGCGCGCGGCCGAGATCGCGGAATTCTTGAACCCGAGCAGCGCTCGCGCCTCGGCGTAGCCGACCCTGAATGATCTTGCCGCCAGAGGTTCCCGATTGAGGCCGAGACGCTGAGCCTATCGCTCCAGCGTCGGCACGCCGACGGTCACGACCGATTCCGGCTCGGCGGCGACCTTGGTCTTGGCGCTCGCGACCGCGGGTCTCTTTTCGGCCCAGGCGGGGGACGACATCAATGTCATCACCGGCTCGACGGCATTCGGATCGGCCGGCGCTGGCGCGGCTGTCAAAGCGCTCGTGGCGAGCGCTTCCTGCAGCTCGGCTTGCCGCTTCTGGTCGCTGACGCTGCGCAGCATGGCGTAGAAATCGAGCGAGCTCTCCTCGAGCGTCTGCAAGTCCTGCACCCTGCCCAGGCTCGCGATCGGGGTTGCGACGGTCCCGACCGTGCTCACGTTGGCGGCGGTCGTAGCGATGCTCGCGGGAAGCAGGCCCATCGCGGGAATCTGGACGACGAAGTCGACGGTGCTCCCCACCGCATCGCGGACGTTGGTGGGTCCGACGACCGGGAGCACGAGGTAGGGGCTCTCGCGCACGCCCCAAACATAGAGCGTTTGCCCGAAGTCTCCGGACTGCTTGTTGAGCTCTTGCGTGGCGGCCACGTCGAACAGGCCGCCGAGTCCGACCGTCGAGTTGACGGCGAAGCGTCCGAGCGTCGTCGCCGCGGCCCCGACCCTGAGCTGCAGAACGTTGTTGGCGAAGACGATCGGCTCGCCGAGGTTCGACGTGAATGCGCCAATGCGGTCGCGGACCTCCTCGGGCACGTTGTCGTTATAGGCGTTCGCGACGGGGTAGATAACGTCGTGATTGAACTGCTGATTGCTTTCGAAGGTGGCCCTGTTCGACTTCTCATAGGGATCGGCGATCTCTTTCGGCTCTGCCGGGTCGCCGGGCTGATCGGGGGCGGCGAGGAACTCGGGCTTTGGCATGCTCTGCTCGCCGCCGCCGCTCGCGCACGCCGACAGCCCCGCCGCAATCAGTAGCGCGGCAACAAGACGGCCGAATGCGGCAACCTTGATCACTGTCGTTCGTTTCCCTCACCCTGCGCCCGACGGCCAGGGGCATTCACCGGCGATCGAAAACGTCGTAACGATCCCTCGTCCCGACCCGAAAGCTCCCAATGGCAGAATTTAGCGACAAGATCGCGGCCTGTCTGTGGCTCGTTTGCACACTTTTAACGATTGTAGGCTGCGCCTACGCGCTCTTCGCGGCACGGGAGATCGGCCGTTTCTTTGCGCGATATGCTCCGGCACGTGATGGTACAGCCCCCGTGACGGTGCTGAAGCCGCTGCGCGGCGCAGAGCCCGGCCTCGAGGCCAACCTCGCCTCCCTCTGCATTCAGGACTATGCGGCCCCGATCCAGTTGGCATGCGGCGTCGCCGATCCCGCCGACCCGGCGGCTGCCGCCGTGGAGCATCTCAAATCACGGTTTCCGGGGGTCGCGATCGATATCGTCGTCAGGGACGAGTTGCACGGCACGAACGGAAAAATATCTAATATTATCAATATAATGAGGGTCGCCCGATACGATCTGCTGGTCCTTTCGGACAGCGACATTCGGGTTCCACCCGGCTATCTCCGGGACGTGACCGCGGCGCTGTCCGAGTTTGGGGTCGGGCTCGTGACCTGCCTCTATCGCGGGTTACCCGTTGCCGGGGTCTGGTCGCGGCTCGCCGCGGCCGCAATCGACCAGCATTTTTTGCCGGGCGTGCTCGTAGGATTGCGCCTTGGCCTCGCGACCCCGTGCTTCGGCTCGACGATCGCTCTTACCGCCGCGACGCTCAGCCGAATCGGCGGATTTCAGGCGTTTGCCGACCATCTCGCCGACGACTACGCACTTGGCGAGGCGGTGCGCCAACTGGGCCTCAAGGTTGCGATCCCGCCGATCGTGGTCGACCACACCTGCCCCGAGCGCACCTTTGGCGACCTCGTGCGCCACGAGCTTCGATGGGCGCGCACGATCCGCCTCGTCGATCCCAGGGGCTATGCGGGCTCCGCCGTGACGCATCCCCTGGCGTTCTCGCTCGCGGCGGCCGCGCTTGGCGGATTGGACACACTCTCCCTCGCCCTCGTTGCCGCCGCGCTTGCCTGCCGCCTTTGCCTTCCGCTACAAATCGACCGCGTTCTAGGGGGTAGGCGTGTGCCGCTGTGGCTGACGCCCGTGCGCGACATTCTGAGTTTCGCGATCTACCTGGCGAGCTACTTGCCGGGCCCGATCACCTGGAGGGGCGAGCGCTTCCGCGTTCGCTCCGATGGCACGCTAAAGTCGACCTGAGGGTCCATCATGACCATGCGCACGCTGTTCCTGCAGGCTCCATCGTTCGACGGCTTCGACGGCGGCGCCGGCTCGCGCTACCAAGCGCGCCGCGAGATCCGCTCGTTCTGGTTTCCGACCTGGCTTGCCCAGCCGGCGGCTCTCGTCAAAGACGGCAAGCTCATCGACGGCCCTCCCCACGGATTGAGACTTGGCCCGGTCGCGGCCACGGCCAAGAGCTATGATCTCGCGATTCTTCATACGTCGACGCCGTCGTTCGCCCAGGACGTTGCCGCCGTCGAGGCGCTGAAGGCGGTCAATCCCGATCTGAAAGCCGGCCTAATCGGCGCCAAGGTCGCGGTCGAGGCGGAGAAGAGCCTCAAGGCGGCGCCGGCCGTCGACTTCGTCGCCCGCAACGAGTTCGATTTCACCATTGCCGAAGTGGCCGAGGGCCGTGCGCTCAAGGACGTGGCCGGCTTGAGCTACCGCACTCATGAGGGCGCAATCGTCCACAATCCCGACCGCGCCGTGATCGAGAATATGGATTCGCTCCCGTTCGTGACGCCGGTCTACAAGCGCGACCTCACGATCGAGAACTACTTCATCGGCTATCTGAAGCACCCCTACATCTCGCTCTACACTGGACGCGGCTGCAAATCGCGCTGCACGTTCTGTCTGTGGCCGCAGACGGTGGGCGGTCATCGCTACCGCACGCGCAGCGTCGGCCATGTGATCGAAGAGATGCGCTGGGCGAAAGCGGCCTTCCCGCAGGTGAAGGAGTTCTTCTTCGACGACGACACCTTCACCGACGATCTCCCGCGCGCGGAGGCGATCGCGCGCGAGCTCGGCAAGCTCGGAATCACCTGGTCGTGCAACGCCAAGGCCAATGTGCCGCGCGCGACGCTGAAAGTGCTCGCCGACAATGGGCTTAGGCTCCTCCTCGTCGGCTACGAGTCCGGCAATCAGAAGATCCTGCACAACATCAAGAAGGGCATGCTGGTCGACGTGGCGCGCCGCTTCACCAAGGACTGCCACGAGCTCGGCGTCAAGATTCACGGCACCTTCATTCTCGGCCTTCCCGGCGAGACGAAGGAGACGATCGAGGAGACGATACGCTTCGCGACCGAGGTCAACCCGCACACGATCCAGGTCTCGCTCGCGGCGCCCTATCCGGGGACGTTCCTATTCGAGCAGGCGATGAAGGAAGGCTGGCTCGACACGGACCACGCCGAGCTCGTCGACGAGAACGGCGTGCAGGTGGCGCCGCTGCACTATCCGCACCTCTCCCACTCCGAGATCTTCCACTCGGTCGAGAGCTTCTACAAGCGGTTCTATTTCCGCTCGGGGAAGATCGCCTCGATCGTCGGCGAGATGGTGACGAGCCCCGACATGATGAAGCGGCGCCTGCGCGAGGGCGTCGAATTCTTCCACTTCCTGCGCGAGCGGCGCGAGGCTTCGGCCTGAAAACCTCGTCGTCCGCTTTGGCTTTCAGCTGCGGACACGCGGAAGGAGGACGAGAAGAGGGAGGCCGCCGCGTCGCTCGCCGCCGCCGAGACGAAGCTCGCCTAGGCGGCCAGAACGGTGGCCGTGGCTGCCGCCGCCGAGGTAAAACGCAGGATCCTGCCCGTCTCCATCTTCGTCACCGCGACTTCTACGACGACGATTAATACTTCTATCGGCCTTTTAACCGCTACGACCGCCGCCGCCCGATGTCTCCCAAATCCCCGTTCGGCTGGTGGTGAGGGGTGACTGGGATCAAGGCGTAGGCATTCGGCCACTAGTCAAACGGACGGTTCCCGTTGTCTGATGGCGCCGACACGAGGAATCCGGTGTCATGGCTGACGACGTTCCGCACGATTACGACACCGCCATGCTCGACATGCTCCAGATCATTTGGGGCGATGGCTATCTGTCGCCCGGCGGGCCGCAGGCGGTGCGCGAGATCGTAGAGGACATCGACCTTCGCGGAAAACGTGTGCTCGATATCGGCTGCGGCATCGGCGGGTTGGACCAGGCTTTGGTTTCGCTCGGCGCAGCTCATGTCACGGCGATCGATGTCGCGCCGCCGCTGATTGAGCTGGCGCGCCGGCGCATTGCTCAATCGCCGGAGGCGGACCGTATCGCCTTCGTCGCCATCGAGCCGGAGACGCCGCTTCCGTTCCCCGACGCCGCCTTCGACGTGGTTTTCACCAAGGACGCGTGGCTGCACGTGGTGGACAAACCGGCCCTGTTGCGCGACGTGCATCGCGTGCTGAAGCCCGGCGGCTGGCTGGCCGGCGGCGACTGGATGAAGGGGCCAGAACCCTACAGCGCAGACATGATCTATTTTATCGAGCTGGAAGCCATTCCGTATCATCCCACCACGCTGGCTGAGTACGGGCGGGTTCTGAATGAGATCGGCTTCGAGCAGGTGAAGCTCGCTGATATCACTAGCTGGTATTGCGCTGTGGCGCAGCAGGAGCTGGCGCGCCTCAAGGGCGAGCTATTCGACGTGATGACCAGCAAGCTCGGCGACAAGGTGCGGGACCACTTCATCGAGGATTGGCGCATGATGACGGTGGTGCTGGACAAGGGCGAACTGCGGCCTGGCCGATTGTGGGCAAAGAAGGCCGGGTGAAAAGCAAAATCAAGCCGGCTCCTCCAATGCCTAAACCTTCGGCGGAGCAGTCCCCCTCGGCGGCCCCATCAGGATCGGCTGGAAGAGCACGGCGGCAAAGAGCGTCGTGACCAGCGACAGGCTCAACAGCTTGCCCATGCTCGCCGTGCCGGGATGGTTCGACAGCCACAGGCTCGCGAACGCCGTCGCCGTGGTCAAGGCGCTGAAGAAGACGGCCCGCGTCAAGGGCGAGGCAAGGAGGCTCGTCTCGCCGCCGCGCCAGGCGAGCACGTAGTAGATCTTGAACGCGACGCCGACGCCGAGCAAGAGCGGCAGCGCGATGATGTTGGCGAAATTGAGCGGCAGCTCGAAGAGCACCATGAGCTCGAGCGTCACGACGGAAGCGAGCAGTAGCGGCACCAGCGTCAAGAGCACGTCGGTGATGCGCCGCAACGCAATCAGCAGGATCGCCGTGATCGACACGAGGGCGAGGGCGGCGGCCTGGATGAACGCCTTCACGACGACGTCGGCCGACTCTTGAATGAGAACCGGCGTCCCGGTCGCCTGCGGCGCCACCGCGAGCACGGCGGTGACGAAGCGCTTCAAGTTCGCGTTGTCGTTGGCGTCGCCCTTGGATGCGATCTCGACGCGCGCGCGCCCGTCCTCGGTCTGCCAATCACGCACCAAATCCTGCGGCAGGCTTGCGATCGTGACCGGCGCGGCTTGAAGCCCATTGCGGATTTGGCGAAGGCGCACCTCGAAGCCGTCCATCAGCTCGCGCTCGATCTTCGCGCGCCGTTCCGGATCGGCGGCGGCGAGCTGCCGAAGCACGGCGGCGATTCGCAAGGAGAGGCTTCCCGAGCGCGCATTGACGTAGGCTTCAGCGGTGTCCCTCAGGGCTTCGACGGTCTCGCGGTCGCTGGGCTTGGCCTCCGTCTCCGCCGGACTGAGGGTCGGCCCGAGCAGGCTCGCCGCGTCGGCGATGGTCGCGAGCTTCTTCTCCTGGTCCTCGGGCACGAAGCTTTTCAGCGTCAGGGTCTGCGCGACCTCGGGCAGCGCGTCGAGACGGCGCGCCATGGCCTCGGCGTCGTCGAGCGAGGGAAGGAGGATGTTGATCTTGTCGAGCGCCGTCTCCGGCTTTTTCATGAGATCGAGCATGGTCGCGACCGACTCGACCCTGGTGCTGCGCAGATTGAGCGGATTGAAGTCGAACTTGAGCTTGAAGAGCAGGGGAAGGCCCGCGATCACCGCGAGCGCCGTGATGAGAAGCACGGCGGTCCGGTGGCGGGCGAGGAAGCGGTCGACGGGCGCGAGCCATCGATACCCCACCTCGGCCGGCTCGCCGCGCGGCTTGAGGAGCGTGAGCAGCGCCGGCAGCAAGGTGACGCTCGTCAGGAACGCAATCAGCATGCCGGTGCCGGCGATCATGCCGAGCTCGGAGACGCCGCGATAGTCGGTCGGCGCAAATGAATAGAAGCCCGCGGCGGTGGCGGCAGCGGCGAGCGCCAGCGGCTTTCCGGCTTGGGCTGCCGACGATTCGAGCGCGGCCTTGAGGTCGTCGATGACATGGCGCTCCTGGCGATAGCGGACGGCGAACTGGATTCCGAAGTCGACGCCGATGCCGACGAACAGGACGGCGAAGGCGACCGAGATGACGTTGAACGCGCCGACCATGGCGAGTCCCGCCGCGGCGGTGAGGATGAGGCCGACGAGCAGGCTCACGACGACGGCAAGGATGATGCGGCCCGAGCGCAGCGCGAGCCATAGGATGAGAATGACGGCGAGGAGCGTGACGAGGTTGTTGACGAGGGCGCCGTCGGCGACGGTCGCGAACTCCTCGTCGGCGAGGGCCACAGGTCCCGTGAGCCGCACGTTGACTTCGGCCTCGCGCGTGAGACCGTGGCTCGCCGCCGCCATGCGGATGGTCGCGGAGGCTGCGGCACCCGGCTCGAGCGCGCTGTAATCGAGCACGGGCTTCACGTAGATGAAGCGGCGCGTCTCTTGCCCCTTGGCCTCCTCTCCCGTCATGAGCTCGCTCCACGAGAAGGCGGCCGTCTCCCCGGCCAGGAGCGCCTCGATTGCGCCGGCGATTTTCGAGAGCGGCTTTTCGAAATCGGAGAGCGCAATGCGGTCGGCCTTCACGCCCTCGGGGATGAAGGACAACGCCTTGGCGAGACCGCGCAGCGTCGGATCGGCGGCGAGCGTGCCCAGAAACGGCTGCGCGCGAATCAGCTGCTCTGTCGTCCGGGTGACCTCGTCGGGGCTGAGATAGAGGAGCCCGCTTCGCTCGAAGTAGGCCCCGCCGTCCGGCCGGCGCAGCGAGCGGAAATGCTCCGTGTCGCTCCGGAGCGCTGCCTCGAGGGCTTGGGCGGCCGCCTCGGCACGCTCAGGCGTCGGAGCGTCGATGACGACAACAATCGTATTCGTGTGTTGCGGAAATGCCGCATCATAGGCGAGCTCGCGCTGGCGCCAGGGCAGGTGCGAGGCAACGAGCTTCCCCGTATCGGTCGTCATGGCGAAATTCTTCGCCGCGAAGTCGGCGGCAAAGAACGAGCCGGCCAGAGCTAGGGCGAGAGTCAGCCAGGGGGCCCGGCAGGAGACCCAAACGATCGCCACAAGGACCCGTGTCAGCATTTACGATCCGCAAGCAATTCGGCAACAGGGTAGCGCTTCTGGCGTGGCCTTGGGCTGGAATTCGAGCAAAGTTCGTTATAGTGGCGCGCTTGCGGCTGGCATCGGCAAAATTGCTGCGGCATGATGCCGAGCGATTTCGGGGGCGCCAAGCGGGGATGGTTGATCGAGCGATCCGTCGTCCGATAGGACAGCGGCGCGCCGGATAAGTCCGGAGTGGGTGGGGCGCATGAAGGTTATTTTGGCGCAACCGCGCGGCTATTGCGCAGGGGTCGTGCGGGCCATCGAGATCGTCGAGCGCGCCCTCGAAAAGTACGGCTCCCCCGTCTACGTGCGTCACGAGATCGTGCACAACCGGCATGTGGTCGAGAGCCTGAAGTTGAAAGGCGCCCGTTTTGTAGAGGAGCTTTCCGAGGTACCGCCCGGCGCGGTGACGATCTTCAGCGCGCACGGCGTGTCGCGGGCCGTCGAGCGCGACGCCGACGAGCGGGGGCTTTCCGTGCTCGACGCGACCTGCCCCCTCGTGGCCAAGGTGCACCACGAGGGCCAGCGCTACGTCGACCAGGGCCGCGCGGTGATCCTGATCGGCCATGCCGGACACCCCGAGGTCGAAGGGACCATGGGCCAGCTTACTGGACCCGTGCACCTCGTCCAGGACCAGAGCGATGTCGCCGCACTCGACATCCCCGACGACACGCCCGTCGCCTACATCACGCAGACGACGCTTAGCGTCGACGACACCCGCGCCACGATCATGGCCGTCAAGAACCGGTTCAGCAACGTCGTCGGCCCCGAGACCCGCGACATCTGTTATGCGACGCAAAACCGCCAGACGGCGGTGCGCGAGCTCGCAAAGAACGTCGAGCTCATCTTGGTCGTCGGGGCAAGCAACAGCTCGAACTCCAACCGCCTGCGCGAGATCGGCGAGGAGGTCGGTATCCCGAGCTATCTCGTCGCCGACGGCAGCGAGCTCGATCCCAGCTGGTTCGAGGGGAAGTCGACCATCGGCCTCACGGCGGGCGCCTCTGCCCCCGACGTGCTGGTCGAAGACGTCATCCAGGCGCTCCGTGCCTTCGGCCCCGTGGAGATCGCGACCTTGGACGGAATCCAGGAAAGGATCCAGTTCCGCTTGCCTCAGGAGCTGGTGGAAGCTTGACGCCGGGCGCAAACACGGGCATCTGCAACTGAACCGGACAGGGAGCCCGGGGTGGGAATTCCGCTCGACCAAGTAATCTCGATCGGCGCCTATGTCGTCGGCCAGCACTTGCGGGGCCGCAAGCGCTATCCGCTCGTGCTGATGCTCGAGCCGCTGTTTCGCTGCAACCTCGCCTGTGCCGGCTGCGGCAAGATCGACTATCCCGACAAGATCCTGAACCAGCGCCTTTCGGTGAGGGACAGCCTGCACGCGATCGACGAGTGTGGGGCGCCCGTCGTCGTCGTGGCCGGCGGCGAGCCGCTGCTGCACAAGGAGCTGCCCGAGATCGTCGAGGGCGCTCTCGCCAAGGGCAAGTTCGTCACCGTCTGCACGAACGCGCTGCTGCTCGAGAAGAAGCTCCACCAATACCGGCCGCATAAGCGCTTCAACTGGTCGATCCATCTCGATGGCGATCCCGAGATGCACGATCGCTCGGTGTGCCAGAAGGGCGTCTACGACCGCGCTGTCGCCGCCATCAAGGCCGCCAAGGCCAAGGGCTTCCGCGTCAACATCAACTGCACGCTCTTCAGTGATGCCGAGGCCCACCGCGTCGCGGATTTCTTCGACACCGTGAAGGCGCTCGGTATCGGCGGCATCACCATCTCGCCCGGCTACGCCTACGAGCGCGCGCCCGACCAGCAGCACTTCCTCAATCGCGCCAAGACGAAACAGCTGTTCCGCGACATCTTCCGCCGCGGGCGCGGCGGGCGCGCATGGCCGTTCTTCCAGTCGGCCCTGTTTCTCGACTTCCTGGCCGGCAACCAGAGCTATCACTGCACGCCGTGGGGAAACCCGACGCGCACGGTCTTCGGCTGGCAGCGGCCCTGCTACCTTCTCGGCGAGGGCTACGCCAAGACCTTCAAGGAGCTGATGGAGGAGACCGATTGGGACGCCTACGGCACCGGCAACTACGAGAAGTGCGCCGACTGCATGGTCCATAGCGGCTATGAGGCCTCCGCCGTTGTCGATGCCGTGAAGAAGCCCTGGAAGCTTGCCGGGCTGGCGCTGCGCGGCGTCAAGACCGAAGGCCCGATGGTGGAGGAGATCCCGCTAGCAAATCAGCGGCCCGCCGAGTACGTGTTCTCGCGCCACGTCGAGCAGAAGCTAGCCGAGATCGAAGAGACCGAGGCCCGGACCCAGAAGCCCGAGGCAGCGGAGTAGCTCCGCCAATGCGCGACACACGTCATTGGCGACGCGCACGAGATCCGAAATTTGCCGAGGGTTCTTGAGGAGAGCGCCGAGAACGGCGGCGACGTCCGTCGTCCCGTCGGCGCGCATTCCGGCGAGCGCGGCGGTGGGGAGCGTCCGATAAGCCGGGTCGGCGACGACGCGCAGGACCGCGAAGGGAATCTCGTACTCGCGCGCCAACCGTGCCGAGTGGTGGCTTTCCATGTCCACGGCGGCGGCTCCGGTCGCAGCAAATAACGCTGCCTTCTCGGAGGCGAGCGCAACGGGACGGTCGGCGCCAGCGATCGTGATGGCTTGGGCCTGAGGCAATCGCCGCTCGAGGTATCGGCACCACGCGGCGTCGGCGGCGAAGCGCTCGCGCCCGTGCACGATCGCACGGCCGACGAGAATGGTACCCGCGCCGAGCTTCGGATCGAGCCCGCCCGCGAGGCCGAAGCTGATGAGGCCCTGAGCCCCGTCTGCGATCGTCTTTGAAACAAGCCTCTGCAGCCGCGCCGCGTCCCCGCCGCCGGCAATGGCTCTGACGCGGGCCGATCGCTCGGCGATGCGCGCCTCGGCCGCGAGGCCCGTCACGGCGACGGCAAATCCAAGCCCTGCGCTCACATTCCGACCGAGACGGTACGCGTGTTGGCGGCCTTGAGATTCGAATAGCGTGCCAGCGCCCACAGCGGAAAGAACTTCGCGTAGCCGTGATAGCGCAGATAGAACACGCGCGGGAACCCGGTCGCCGTGAAGCGTTTTTCCGTCCAGAAGCCGTCCGCGCCCTGTGTGCTCGCGAGGTAGGCGATGCCGCGGGCCACCGCCGGATGATCGATCTCGCCCGCTGCCATGAGGCCGAGCAGCGCCCACGCCGTCTGCGAGGCCGTGCTCGGCGCCGGCTCGTAGCTCCTGTAGTCGAGCTTGTAGCTTTCGCCGTCCTCGCCCCAGCCGCCGTCGGCGTTCTGAATGGCGATGAACCAGGCGACGGCTTTGCGCACGTGCGACGACGACGAATCGACGCCGGCCGCGTTGAGCGCGCAAAGCACAGACCACGTCCCGTAGATGTAATTCATGCCCCAGCGGCCGTACCAGCTTCCCTCGGGCTCTTGCGTCGTGAGAAGGTTTTCAATGCCGCGGTCGAGCGCCGGGCTCGCCCCGCGCCTAGCGCCGAGCTGGGCCAGCATCGAGACGCAGCGCGCGGTGACGTCGGCCGTCGGCGGGTCGAGCAGCGCGCCGTGGTCGGAGAAGGGGATCTGATTGAGGTAGTGATACGTGTTGTCGGCGTCGAAGGCGCCCCAGCCGCCGTTCTTGCTCTGCAGGCCCTCGACCCATTCGCGCCCGCGCGCAATCGTCTCCCGGTAGTCGGCAGCGGCGCCCGGCACGCGGCCAGACGCGCGGTCCATGGCCATGACGACGACGGCGGTGTCGTCGAGATCGGGGTAGTGCGGATTGGCATATTGGAACGCCCAGCCTCCGGGCCGGACGCCGGGGCGCGTGGCCGACCAGTCGCCGACGGTGTCGAGCACCTGCAGCGGCTTCAGCCATTCGAGCCCGCGGCGCGCCCGGTCGGTCGCTTCGGCGCTGCCGAGCTCGAGCAGCGTATGCGTTGCGAGTGCGGTATCCCACACCGGCGACAGGCACGGCTGGCAGTAGGCCTCGTCGTCCTTGACGATGAGGAGCTTATCGATCGAGGCGCGTGCAATCTTGAGATCGGGGTGATCCTTCGGGTAGCCGAGCGCCACGAACATCAGCACCGAGTTGACCATGGCGGGAAAAATCGCGCCGAGGCCATCGTCGCCGTTCAAGCGCTCAATCGCGAAGCGGCGGGCCTTCTCGATCGCATGCTTGCGGGACGCCTGCGGGAATGCCGGCTCGAAGAAGCGCAACACCCGGTCGATGCCGCCGAAGACTTGCGACCACGGCCATTTCTGGTGCGGGCCCTTGGGCCAATGGCGCACCTCGCCGGGCGGCACGACGAACAGCTCGTCGATGCGGACGCCCTTGGGGTTCAACGCCTTGGGCTTCAGCGCATTGAGAACGGTGAGCGGCACGATCACGGTGCGCGCCCAGTAGGAGATCTTGTCGAGATGGAACGGGAACCAGCGCGGCAGCAGCATGATCTCGACCGGCATCACGGGAACGCCACGCCAGGGAATGGCTTCGTAGAGCGCGAGGAGATTGCGCGTGAAGACGTTGCTCGCGGCGGCGCCGCCCTGGGCGAGAATCCACGCTCTCGCCCGCCCCATGTGCCGCGCGTCGATATCCTCGCCCACCATCTTGAGCGCGAAGTAGGCCTTGACGCTCGCGCTGATGTTGGAGGCGCCGTCGTGAAATAGCGGCCAGCCGCCATCCGCCGATTGTATGCGCTTGAGATAGACCGCGATCTTTCTCTCGAGCTCGGCGTCGACCGGCTCGCCGAGATAGTGGCGCATGAGAATGTATTCGGCCGGGATCGTCGCGTCGGCTTCGAGCTCGAAGACGAAGTGGCCGTCGTCGCGTTGGAGTGCAAAGAGGGCACGCGTGGCGGCGGCAATCGAGTCCTGCACTTGCGGCACCGCTGCCGAGACCGACGCGCCGGCTCTCGCGATGTCTGCAATGGACTTGTCTGCCGCCATATCGCCGTCCTTTCGCACGCCGCTGTCGCGGACGCTGATATCAGAAACGTCCCGAAGCGACCAGCTCAGCGGCCCGGTTGCCCGAGCGGATCGCGCCCTCGATGGTGGCCGGAAGCCCGGTTGCGGTCCAATCCCCCGCAATAAGCAAATTGCGCCAGGCCGTTCGCGTGCCGGGCCGGCGCTTCTCTTCCGCGGGCAGCGAGGCAAAGGTCGCCCGCCGTTCCTTGATGATCTGCCATGGCGGAATTTCGGCGGGAAGTGCGTAGAGCTTGGCGATCTCGCTCCAGATCTCGCGGGCGAGCGGATCGCGCGGCGCCTCGAGATAGCGATCTCCGGCGCTGATGGTCACCGCGATCCGATCGGGGAAGGCGAACAGCCATTCGGCTGTGCCGTTGACGACTCCGAGAATTCTCGGCGCGCCCGGCGGCGGCGCAATCTTGAAGTGCGTATTGATGATCGACCGGAACTCCTGGGGCGCCGCGAGTCCGGGGACGAGCAGAGGCGCGACCCAGGCCGGAACCGCGAGGATGGCAAGGTCCTCGGCGCCCAGCTCGATCCGCTCGCTGTCGAACTCGAGGGCGCGCACGCGAGCGTCGGAGAAATCGATGCGCCGCAGCGGGCGGTCGAAGCGCACACCGACGCCATGACGGTCGAGGTATGTGAGCGCCGGCGTGATGAAGGCCGCACCGAGCCCGTTGGCGGCGATGAGCGGACGGCAGGCGGCCCCGCCCCGTGCCAGCGTCTCGCGCACGATCGCGCCCGCGAGCGTTGCCGAGGCGGCGGGCGGCTCGGTGTTGAGGGCGGCGAGAAAGAGGGGATGCGTGAGGCGCTCGTAGAGTGGTCCCGAGCAGGGGATGGTTTCGCCGAGCGTGCGGCCCGGCGCTGCGGCGAGGAGGCGAGCGAGAGCAAGGTAGTCGCGCGCATGGGTTCCCGGTACGCGGCGGCCCTTGGCGAAGATCCACCACGGCACTCGCCCCGCGTTCGGGCGCAAGGTCCAGCGCGCGCCGGACTTTGCGTCGGCAAAATCGAATGTACTTCGCTCGGGTCCGGTGAGGGCGCCGGCGGCCCCGATCGTGTCGAGAAACCGCAACGCGGCGTGATTGCCTGACAGCACGAGATGGCTGCCGTTGTCGATCTCGAGGCCGAGTGCGGGCTCGAAGAAGGATCGGCAGCGTCCTCCGGCGTGGCGGGCCAGCTCATGGACGACGACTTTGCGCGGGCCCAGTGCGAGGGCCACCGCGGAGGCGAGCCCGGCGAGCCCGGCGCCTATCACATGAACCGCGCCTTCCGTCATCAGAAAAGACCGTGCCAGACAATGGCCCAGAGGATCAGCCGCTTCGACGGCCGCGTCGCCTGGCGCGGGGCTCCCCACCCGCGCTGCTCGAGCTGGCCGAGAATGGCGCGGTAGACGGCGCCCATGAGGCGCGGCGAGCGGACCTTTTGCCGCGGCAAGCGCGCCATCACGCGGTGGGCCTCATCAAAATGGCCCCGCGCGCGGAGCGCGACCGTGCGGCAGGCCTGGTCGAGCCTCGGATGCGCGAGTATGTCCGCGATGGCCTCGGTTTCGATGCGCGCGTCCGCGAGCGCCTCCTTGGGAAGGTAGAGGCGGCCCATGGCTGCGTCCTCGTCGAGATCGCGCAGAATGTTGGTGAGTTGGAGGGCGCGTCCGAGGTGGTGGGAAAGCTCGATACCGTCGGCATCTGGGAGGCCGAAAATGCGCGTCGAAAGCCGCCCGACGGCCGAGGCCACGCAATCGCAATAGTGGTCGAGGGCTTGCCAATCCGGGGCCGACCTATCCCGGCGCACGTCGAGCTCCATGCCGTCGATCACCGCGAGGAAGTCGCCTTGGCGCAATCCGAACATCTCCACCGGAGCCTTGAGGCCTTGCGTGAGGCCGGTCACTCCGCCGCCGCCATAGAGCCGGTCGAGATCGCGCCGCCACTCTCCGAGCTGGCCGAGGCGCTCGGGAGCCGGCCCGGGCTCGTCCGCAATATCGTCGACGGCGCGGCAAAAGGCATAGACGGCATACATGGCCTCTCTCTGCGAGCGGGGCAGAATGCGCATCGCCGCATAGAACGAGCTGCTCGCGGCGGCCGGGGCTCGCGAAGTGGCAGAGGCTTCGGCGATGCTCATGGCGCGTTGCCCCGGGCTGCGCCGGCGGGGGCGGATCGGTGCACGAGCCTGCGCGAGAGGACACTGGCTGAGGCGCGGGCCGCAATTCCAAGCATGGCCATCTTCGAAAGATGAACGCGCTCGGAGAGCGGGTCGCGCGTGAGGAGAAGCGCGATGAGCTTGTCGGCAAGCGCCGCGATCGTCGCCGTCTCGGCGGAAAGGCGCAAGTCGCGGACCTCGCGCGGAAGGCGCTCGGCAGACGGCATGAGGCTCCTGGTCTTTTCGGCGAGCGAGCGGATCGCGCCTCTGAGGCCGGGAGAGGCGCGCGGAGCTGCCAGAGCCTCGACGCCGGTCCTGTGCGCGGCGAGCGTGTCGAGCGGCAGGTACACGCGGTCGAGGTTGCGATAGTCCTTCGCGCAATCCTGAAGATGATTGATGACCTGCAGCGCCGAGCAGAGCGCATCGGACGCGGGCCAGGTGGATTTCGATTCGCCGTGGACGTCGAGCACGAAGCGGCCGACCGGCATAGCCGAATATCGGCAATAGACCATGAGGGCGTCCCAGTCGCTGTAGCGCTTCTTCGTCACGTCCTGACGGAAGGCGGTCAAGAGATCGAGCGCGTGGGTCGACGCGAGGCCGGTCTCGGCGAGCGCCCGGCGCAGAGGAAGGGCGTCGGCGGCGGCGTCGCTCCTGCCGAGAAGCGTGTCCTCGAGCGAGGCCAGAATGGCGAACTTCTCTGCCTCGGGGAGCGTGGGATGGTCGGCGGCGTCGTCGGCCGCCCGCGCGAAACGGTAGTAGGCGAGGATCGGGCCGCGATAGCGCGCCGCAATGAGGCGCGAAGCGACGGGAAAATTCTCATCGCGCTCGGACTTCCCCGATTTGTAGCTCGCGGTCTCGCTCATCGCTCACCCGGGAGCGCCTGGGCGCGCCCCTTCCACATGCCGCCGCGCCCTCGCCCATGCTGATACGCGGAATCGAGGGTAAAGACCAAGTAGAGGACCGCAATCAGAGGTAGCGCCGCGCCCCAGAGCGGAGAAAGACCGTAGAGTCGCAGCGTCGGCTGAAAGGCAAGGGCCATGAGACCCCAGGACGCAGCCGCAAGTCCCTGCGCAGGTGGGGTGCCGAAGAGCGCGATGACAGGCGGCGCCACGTACGTCAGTCCCATGGCAACGACGGTCCCTGCAAGGAGCAGGGGCGAATAACGTAGCTGCGCGTAGGCCGAGCGCGCGACCATGCCGCGGATGTCCGAGATGTGTGGATAGCGCCGAAGGCTTTTTGCCCGCTCCGTCAGCCCGAGCCAGATCGGTCCCTCTCTCTTCATCACGGTCGCGAGCGCGCAATCGTCGATCAGCGCGCCGCGAATGGCGCCGACGCCGCCGGCGCGGGCGAGCGCGCGCCGCTCGATTAGCATGCATCCGCCGGCCGCGGCGGCGGTCGGATTGCTTCGCGTGGCCACCCAGCGAAAGGGATAGAGCATCTGGAAGAAGAAGATGAAGGCCGGAATGAGCGCGCGCTCGGCAAGGCCCGTGCAATTGAGCTTCGCCATGAGAGAAGCAAGCACGAGGCTATCCGCGCGCGACCGCGCCACGAGGCAGGAGAGCGCATCGGGCGCGTAGCCGATATCGGCGTCGGTAAAGAGAATGTACTCGGGCGGCTGGGGCAGGCCGTCGATATGCTCCACGCCCTGCTGCATGGCCCACACCTTTCCGGTCCAACCGGGAGGTCGCGGCTTGCCACTGAGGATTTTTACCGCGCGCGATGATCCGGCGGCCGCGCGGCGCGCCGTGTCCGCCGTGCCGTCCTCGCTCTCGTCGTCGACGACCACGATAAAAAATTGCCCCGGATAATCCTGCGCGAGCAGCGAGGCAAGGCTCGCGGGCAGCATGTCCGCCTCGTTGCGCGCCGGGATGATCGCAGCGACGCTCGGCCACGAGCCCGCTGGCGCCTTTGGGATGTCGCGATCGTCACGCTCGCGGCCAAGCCAGAAGCCGCCGCGCAAAAGGAGCAGATAGCCCCAAACGGCCAGCGCAAGGCATGCGAGCGCAAGGTCTAAGCTCATCGGAGATAGCCTGCTGCGCGGAACCATTGGACCGCATCGCCGATGCCCTCCTCGGCAGGGCGGTGCCGATAGCCGAGCTCGCGCTCGGCCTTGGCGGAGGTGAAGAACATGCGGTATTTCGCCATTCTGAGCCCGTCGACGGTGACGAACGGCTCGCGGCCCGTCATGCGCGCGATCGCTTCGGCGCCGAGAGCCACGGGATAAATGAGGCCGCGCGGGAGCTTTACGCGCGGAGGGCGCCGATGCACAGCGCGCGCGATCGTGCCCAGCATGGCGGCGAGTGTCATGTCATCGCCGCCGAGGATGTAGCGCTCGCCGATTTTGCCGCGCCTCAGCGCCGCGAGGTGCCCCGCGGCGACATCGTCGACGTGAACGAGATTGAGACCGGTATCGACATAGGCCGGCATGCGCCCCGATGCCGCCTCGACGATCACGCGGCCGGTTGGCGTCGGGCGCACGTCGCGCGGTCCCACCGGCGTCGACGGGTTGACGATGACGGCGGGCAGGCCCTCGCCCGCGACCATGGCCTCGACGAGGCGCTCGGCCGCGACTTTGCTCTTCTTGTAGACGCCGATGGCTTCGGTCTCGGAAAGCGGCCCGCTCTCGTCGGCGGGCGTGCCGTGCGCGTTGAGGCGCAAGGTCGCGACGCTCGAGGTATAGACGATACGCTCGGCGCCGGCGGCACGCGCCGCGGTCATGACCGCACGCGTTCCTTCGATGTTCGAGGTCATGATCTCGTCCGGGTCCGGTGCCCACAGACGGTAGTCGGCCGCGACGTGAAAGACGTAGCGCGCGCCGCGCGCCGCGCGCGTGACGGCGTCGATGTCGCGCATGTCGCCTTCGGCGATCTCGACGCCGAGGCCCTCGAGGTTGGCGCGCGCGCTCGACCGCCGCACGAGCGCCCGCACGGCAAAGCCGTCTGCGAGGAGCGCCCGGGCCACCGCCGAGCCGACGAATCCCGAGGCGCCGGTGACGAACGCGGTATCCTGGTCCGACACGCTGCTTCTTTCCTCGCGCCAAACTTCAACTGCGCCGGCTGCTGACGAAGCTCGCCGCCTCGCGCAATACATCGGCACGCGGCCCGAAGATGGCGAGCGCGGCAATGGCCTCGCGCTCGAGCGCGGCTAGCTTCTCGCGCGCGCCCTTGATGCCGAGCAGCGAGACGAACGTCGCCTTGCCGGCGGCGGCGTCCTTTGCCGTCGACTTGCCGACTTCGGCCGCAACGCCTTCCGCATCGAGGAGGTCGTCTGCGACCTGGAAGGCGAGGCCGAGCGAGCGGGCGTAGTCCGCGAGCGTCTCGCGCTCGGTGCGCCCCGCCCGTCCGAGAATGGCCCCGGCGTCGACCGAGAACTCGATGAGGGCGCCTGTCTTCAGCGCCTGGATGCGGTGGACGGCCTCGAGGTCGTTCACGGCGCCCTCGGCGTCGAGGTCGAGCATCTGCCCACCCGCCATGCCTTGCCAACCCGAGGCGCGTGCGAGCCCGAGAACGAGCTCGAGCTGGATCGCGTCATCGGATGACGGGCCGACGTGGCCGAGGATCTCGAAGGCGAAGGTCAAGAGCCCGTCACCGGCCAGAATGGCTGTCGCCTCGTCGAAGGCCTTGTGTACGGTAGGACGGCCACGCCGCAAGTCGTCGTCGTCCATCGCCGGGAGATCGTCGTGGGCGAGGGAGTAGCAATGGATGCATTCGACGGCGGCTGCCGCATCGAGCGCGTGGGCCTCGGGCACACCGAACAGCGCCGCCGTTTCGATCACCAGGAACGGACGGAAGCGTTTTCCTCCGCCGAGCGTCGCGTAGCGCATGGCCTCGCCGAGCCGGCTCGAGCCCAGCCCTTGGCTCGAACTCGGGGGAGAGAAGGCTCGCCATCCGTCCCTCGACCGCCTGCCGGCAGGCTTCGAGCCGTTGCTCAAACCTGGGTTCGATGCCCAAAGCGTCCTCCCGGCCGTCTCGTTTCGCCTTCTCATAGCGGGCGTGGACCGCAGATTGCATACTTTGCGCAATCGCGAAAAGCGGAATGGCGCCGGTCCGCGTCACTCGGCCCGCGTCCAGATCTGGCTGCCGCCGAATATTGACAGTCCGACGTAGCCCCTGACCTCGAGCCGCTTGCCGTCTTCGCTGAGCGTCATGCTGCCGCTGTAGACGTCGCCGCTCTCGGGATCGAGGATCGTGCCGTCCTCGTAGTCGAGGCCGGTGCGCTTCATGCCCTCGATGAAGACGAGGCCGAGGAGGGGACGGCCGCGCTTCGGGCCGGGGCACTCCGTGCAGACCGGGTTCGGATCCTCGCCTTCGCCTCGGTAGAGGCGCGAGAACCAGCCTTTGAATACACCGTTCTCCTCGGCGAACGTCACCAGCGCGCCGACCTTGCCGGTGTCGGGGTCGGTCTGGCGCCAAACGCCGGCCGCCGTCGGGGTCGGAGCATTCGCGTGGCCATTGTGGCCATTGATGCTCACGGCAATCGTGAGCGCGCAGGCCGCGACAAGCCTGCGACAAGACGGGTCGAGCTTGCCGCCCGGCGCGCGCATCACGGCCGCCAGGCGAGAAAGTTCGCGAGCAGCTTGAGCCCCAACATTTCGACTCTTCTCCGGGTGGAATTGCGTACCGGCGATATTGTCCTTGGCGACGATGGCGGTTACGGGGCCGCCGTAATCGGTTTCGGCGACGATGACGCCCCGGTCGGCCGGGACCAAATGAAAGGAATGGACGAAATAGGCGTGCAGCCCCTCGGGTCCCGTTGCGATGCCGTCGAGGAGCGGGTGGTCTCGCACCACGTCGAGCGTGTTCCATCCCATGTGCGGAATCTTGAGGGAGGGATTGGCCGGCTCGATCGCGCGCACGTCGCCTGAGATCCAGCCCAATCCCTTCGTCACCTCGAACTCGAGGCCGCGTGTCGCCATGAGCTGCATGCCGACGCAGATGCCGAGAAACGGCCGGCCGCGTATACGAACCGACTGCTCGAGGGCTTCGCGCATGCCGGGCACCGCCTCGAGCCCGCGCTTGCAGTCGGCGAAGGCGCCCACTCCCGGAAGGACGATCCGGTCCGCTGCTTCCACGTCCGCACTTCTAGAGCTAACAACGATCCCGGATTGGCTTTCGCTTTCGTGCGCGGCGCGCTCGAAGGCCTTGGCTGCCGAGTGAAGATTCCCTGACCCGTAGTCGATGATGACAACGCGCTGCATCGGACGCTAAGGCCCAATGCCGAGAACAGCGCGCCAGCCGGGCCAGCGGGGAAGCAGCCGCGGTGGGGGCGCTATTGAGGCAGGGTTGAGGACGGCCGGAACCGCGCCGGACTCCTGGGAGTGCCATCCCTCGAAGAAGCGCCGTTCGCACTCCTCGCGCGTGCGTCCGCTGACGAGGCCAATCTCGCGCCACCCGCCGCGCGCGAGCGACCAGCGCTCGATCGCTCCGGCCTCGAATCCGAGCACGACGTGGGCAGCTAGAAAGATGAGCGCGACCCATCCCGCCTCGGCGTCTAGCGCCGCGAGGATGGTGCCGAGCAAGGTGGCGGCGGCAACATAGGCGGCAAGCGCGATCCACTCGCCCTTTGCGGCGAGCCACACCGGCGGAATGAGCGCCGCGCCCCATCGAGAATCCCTCCTTGACGAATCGCAGCCTCTCGGCGCGATCGATCGGGCTTTGAGGGCCGTTCGGGGGCTCATGCACGGTAAACACGGTCACGGGGACAACAATCCCTGGCTCATGGGACGAATGCGTCAGACGAGCGTCCCTTTGGTCGAGGGAACGCGTGCGCCCTGGCGCGCGTCGAGGGCCACCGCGCCGCGCAGGGCGCGCGCGAGCCCCTTATAGCAAGTCTCGGCAATGTGGTGGTTGTTTTCGCCGTACAGGGTCGCGACGTGGAGCGTGATCGCGGCGTTCTGGGCGAAGGCCTGAAACCACTCGCGGAAAAGCTCGGTGTCCATCTCGCCGATTTTTTCCTGCGAGAAGGCGACCTTCCAGACGAGATAGGGACGCCCGGAGACGTCGACGGCGACCCGCGTCAGCGTCTCGTCCATGGCGAGGTGCACGTCGGCATAGCGGGCAATGCCCTGCTTGTCGCCGAGCGCTCTAACCACCGCCTGGCCGAGCACGATGCCGCTGTCCTCCGTCGTATGATGAAGGTCGATGTGCAGATCGCCCTTGGCGACGAGGCGAATGTCGATCAGCGAATGGCGGGCGAGCTGCTCGAGCATGTGGTCGAGAAACCCGATGCCGGTCGAGATCTCGAAGGCCCCGGTGCCATCGAGATCGACCGAGCAGGTGATCTCGGTCTCCTTGGTCTTGCGGGAAATGGTCGCCTGCCGCTTCACGTCGCCCTCTTGAGCCGTGCCTCGTCTTGCCACGCCGAGGTCAAGCGTTTATCAGCTTCACAGCCCCCGTTCCAGTGTGGCCGGGGCCTCTTTCCTCCCTTGAATAACGGCGGGGCCGCGCCGAGATGCACAGGACCCATGGCGACCTTCTCCCCCTCTCCCGCGGAGCCTTCTCAGTGGCACGGCACGACGATCCTCACGCTCCGCAAGGGCGGGCGCGTCGTCGTCGCCGGCGACGGACAGGTGAGCTTCGGCGCGACGATCATCAAGGCTAACGCCAGGAAAGTCCGCCAGCTCGGCAAGGGCGGCGTGATCGGCGGCTTCGCCGGCGCCACGGCCGACGCGTTTACCCTGTTCGAGAGGCTCGAAGCGAAGCTCGAGCAGTATCCGGGTCAGCTCATGCGGGCTTGCGTGGAGCTCGCCAAGGACTGGCGGACCGACCGTTTCTTGCGGCGGCTCGAAGCGATGATGATCGTGGCCGACCAGGGTACGACGCTCGTGCTCACCGGGACCGGCGACGTTCTCGAGCCCGAGAGCCACGTCATGGGGATAGGCTCGGGCGGGAGCTACGCGCTGGCGGCGGCGCGCGCGCTTCTCGATTCGGATCTCGATGCCGAAGCGATCGCGGCGAAGGCCATGGCGATCGCCGCCGAGATCTGCGTCTACACGAACGCGAACGTCGTCATCGAGAGCCTGCCGTCGAGCCGGTAGCGCACCTTCCTCCCGGAGGGCACGGAGCAAATCGTCCCCTAACACACACGGAATACGGCATGACCAGCTTTTCCCCGCGCGAGATCGTCTCCGAGCTCGATCGCTATATTGTCGGGCAGAACGACGCCAAGCGCGCGGTCGCGATCGCGCTTCGCAACCGGTGGCGGCGCCAGCAGCTCACGGGCGACCTCAAGGAGGAGGTGCTGCCGAAGAACATTCTGATGATCGGGCCGACTGGCGTCGGCAAGACGGAAATCTCGCGCCGGCTCGCCAAGCTCGCGGGCGCGCCATTTCTCAAGGTCGAGGCGACGAAGTTCACCGAGGTCGGCTACGTCGGCCGCGACGTCGACAGCATCATTCGCGATCTGACCGAGGTCGGCATCGCGCTCGTCCGCGAAGCCAGGCGCAAGGAGGTGCGCGCCAATGCCGAGAAGAACGCCGAGGAGCGCGTGCTCGACGCGCTCGTCGGGCCGACCGCCTCGCCCGCGACCCGCGAGACGTTCCGCAAGCGGCTGAGGTCCAACGAGCTCAACGACAAGGAGATCGAGATTCAGATCTCCGACGCGGGCTCGGCACTCTCCATGTTCGACATTCCGGGCATGCCGGGCGGGTCGGTCGGGGCGATCAACATCGGCGAGATGCTGTCCAAGGCCATGGGCGGACGCACGAAGCCGCGCCGCGTCACGGTCAAGGACAGCCACAATCTCCTGATCGCCGAGGAGAGCGACAAGCTGATCGATGCCGAGCAGATCACGGCCGAGGCTATCCGCGCGGTCGAGAACAACGGCATCGTGTTCCTCGACGAGATCGACAAGATCTGCTCGCGCGGCGAGACCGGGCGCACCGGCGCCGAGGTGAGCCGCGAGGGCGTGCAGCGCGATCTCCTGCCGCTCATCGAAGGCACGACGATAGCGACCAAGCACGGCCCGGTGCGCACCGATCATGTGCTGTTCATCGCGTCCGGCGCTTTTCATGTGGCGAAGCCGTCGGATCTCCTGCCCGAGCTTCAGGGCCGCCTCCCGATCCGCGTCGAGCTGGCCGCGCTCACTCGCGAGGATTTCCGGCGCATTCTGACCGAGCCCGAGGCGAGCCTCATCAAGCAGTATGTGGCGCTGATGGCGACCGAGGGCGTTACCCTATCGTTCACGGCGGACGCCATCGACGCGGTGGCCGATGCCGCCGTGCTCGTCAACTCGACGGTCGAGAACATCGGCGCGCGACGTCTTCAGACCGTGATGGAGCGCGTCCTCGACGAGATCTCGTTCGAGGCCTCCGACCGGCAGGGAGACTCACTCACCGTCGACGCGGCCTACGTCAATGCCCGCGTCGGCGAGTTGGCCAAGAACGCCGATCTCTCGAAATTCATTCTGTAGCGGCGCATGAGCATCAGCTCTCGCTGCTGGATATGAAAAGCTCTGAACGGCTCTGTCATCCTCGGCTTCAGGCCGAGGATCCATCCCTCCGCGGGCTCGGGCGCTTTGTTGAAGGCTGGATCCTCGGGACGAGCCCGAGGATGACAGGTGGGTGAGGCGCGGTTGCCTAGAACAGCTTCAGGCCCGGGGGAAGCGGAAGACCACCCGTGACCTCGGCCATCTTGGCTTGGATCGCCGCCTCGACCTTGGCTTTGGCATCGGCGCTCGCCGCGACGATCAGATCCTCGACGATCTCCGCCTCCTCGGGCTTCATGAGGCTCGGATCGATCCTGACCCGCTTAACCTCGCCCTTGCCGTTCATGGCGAGCGTGACGAGCCCCGCCCCTGCCTTGCCTTCGACCTCGACCGCAGCGAGCTCCTCCTGCATCTTCTGCATGCGCTCCTGCATGTCCTTGACCTGCTTCATCATACCCATCAGGTCTTTCATCGTGAGGTCCTCTCGTTGGCTGGCAGCAACTATAGGAATCGGCAATCGGCAATATTAGGTCCAATTCAATTCCTTCCTATTGCCGATTGTTCAACCGGTCGCACTTTCATCGTCGGGCTGCCCCGCGAGAGGGCGCACGTCGGCGATCTCGGCGTCGGGGAAGACATCGAGCACGGCGGCAACCGCGGGGTGCGTCTTCAAGGCCGCAATTTCTGCCGCCTCGCGCTCGCGACGCTGCTGGCCGAGCGAGGGCTCGCCCGCTTGCTTCGACAGCACGACCACCCATCGACGACCTGTCCATGCATTGAGCTTTTCCCTAAGCTCGTTGGCGATCTCGGGCGGGGCACCGGGCAGGAGAAAGAGGTCGATCGCGCCCGCCGCCGCGTCGAAGCGCACGAGGCTCACATGCTCCTCGAGGTGGACCTTGAGGCGTGCGTCGCGCCGCGCACCGGCAAGGGCGACGACCTGCGCGAACGACGCGAGCGATGACACGGCGGGCAGCGCCTGGCTCGGAGCCGCCGGTTCGACGCCCGCTTCGTCTGGATCGGCAAGCCCGTCCCCCGCATCGGCGCCGTCGTCCTCTTGAAGATACTCTGTGGAAGCCGCCGCGCCGAGGGGTCCGGGGCTCGACGTTTCATTGAGTGGAAGCCGCGCATCCCGATCTCCGGTGGCCGGCGCCGCTTTGCCGCGGGATTGCGCGATCATGCCGCCGCCAAGCGCCTTGATGATCTCGTCCGGCGGCGGCAGGTCGGCGGTGTAGGCAAGGCGCAGCAGCACCATCTCCGCCGCGGCGAGCGGGTCGGGACCCTTCCCCGCTTCCTCGAGGCCTTTGACCAGCATCTGCCAGGCGCGGGCGAGCAGCGCCATGGTGAGGCGCTCGCCGAGCGACCCGGCGCGGCGCAGCTCCTCGGCCGAAAGGCCTTCGCCGCCGGCTGCCGGACCGATGGCCTTGATGCGGGCCGCGATATGCACCGCTTCGGCGAGGTCGGCCAGGATCTGGACCGGATCGGCGCCGTCCCGATAGAGGGCGCCGAGGCTTTCTAGGGCCTTCGCCGCGTCTCCGCCGACGATATGCTCCAAGAGATCGAAGATGCGCCCGCGGTCGGCGAGCCCGAGCATGGAGCGCACGGTCAAGTCGGTGACGGCGCCCGATCCCATGGCGATCGCCTGATCGAGGATCGAGAGCGCGTCGCGCACCGAGCCTTCGGCGGCGCGGGAAATCGTCTTGAGCGCGTCCGGCTCCGCGCTCGCCCCTTCGCTCGCGGCAATGCGCGCGAGGTGCTCGGCGAGGAAGGGCACGTCGACGCGGCGCAGGTCGAAGCGCTGGCAGCGCGACAGGATCGTGACCGGGACCTTGCGGATCTCGGTGGTGGCGAAGATGAACTTCACGTGCTCGGGCGGCTCCTCCAGCGTCTTCAGGAGCGCATTGAACGCGCCCTTGGACAGCATGTGGATCTCGTCGATGATGAAGACCTTGGTGCGCGCGAGGATCGGCCTATAGCGCGCGCTCTCGATGATCTCGCGGACATTGTCGACGCCGGTGTTGGAGGCGGCGTCCATCTCGATCACGTCGGGGTGGCGGCTTTCCATGATCTCGGCGCAGTGGCGCCCGAGCACCGGCATGTCGATGGTCGGCTGCGAGACGGTGTCGGTCTCGTAGTTGAGCGCACGCGCGATGATGCGCGCCGTCGTCGTCTTGCCGACGCCGCGGACCCCGGTCAGCATGTAGCCATGCGCGATGCGCCCCTGGGCGAAGGCATTGCGCAGCGTCTGGACCATGGCCTCCTGGCCGATGAGGTCGGTGAACGTCTGCGGACGGTATTTGCGCGCGAGCACGACGTAGGGCTTCGCCGGGACCTCCGCCCCGCCGTTCGCCGCCCCGCCGTCTGTCGATTTCTTCTTGGCCATGAGACCCGCTCTTACGCCCACTTATCGGCCCGCAGGGCCGGGGAGCAAGGCGACCCGCGGCGAGCCGCACCCCCGCGGAGCCCGTTTCGCGGGCGCGAGCGAAATATTGAGAGGCTGACGAACGACCCGCGTCCTGATCGTTAGGGCTGCTTCCTTCCGGACCTGACCCGGTTGGCGAGGGATGCGTCCGCCGCCAACCTCCCGGCCGGAATATGGCCGCTTGGAGAGGGGGTGACAAGCCTCGCGTCCCGGCCGATTCTCGGCCCGCTGCCGCCCGGCAGCGGGAGGAAGCCCATGAATCCGCTACTCGGCGCCGCGACCCTTTTCGACCGTGCGAGCGAAAGGCGTGCGGACCCGCACTATCTCGCGGCCCTGGCGAGCGAGCCTGCTGCCCGATTTCTGCTTCTTGTCGGCGGAAAGGCATCGATTGTGTCCAATGCCGAGCTGGCGCGGGTCCGATGGTTCACGAAGCCCGAGCTCGACGGTCTCGGCGTGGGCACGAACGATGCGATGCTTCTTGGAACCGAGGGCGGCGCCGGCCGCTTCGCGGTCGCAGTCCAAGCGGAGCCGGACGCGCCGCGTCTCGAGGCGGTGAAGCCGCTCGTCGACCTGCGGTCGCTCGCGAACGGCGGCACGATGAGCGCCGGCGACCTCTCGCTACTCGGCGAGGCCAAGGCTCTTGCCGACTGGCACGAGACGTCGCGCTTCTGCGGAGCCTGCGGCGGCGCCACGGCGCTTCGCGACGGCGGCTGGCGCCGCGTCTGCGAACGTTGCGGGCGCGAGCACTTCCCGCGCGTCGATCCGGTCGTGATCATGCTGGTCACCGACGGGGCCCGCTGCGTGCTCGGCCGCGAGGCGCGCTTTCCCCCGGGGATGTACTCGGCTCTCGCCGGCTTCGTCGAGCCGGGCGAGGATATCGAGCACGCCGTGCGGCGCGAGACGCGCGAGGAGGTCGGCGTCGAGGTTGGCGCCGTCACCTACGCGCTCTCGCAGCCGTGGCCGTTTCCGCACTCGCTGATGATCGGCTGCTTCGCCCAAGCGCTCTCGGCCGATCTCGCCGTCAATACGGGCGAGCTCGAGTTTGCGCGCTGGTTTAAGAGGGACGAGGTGGGGCGGATGCTCGAGGGCATCCATGAGCAGGACCTGTCTCTGCCCGGTCGCTACGCCATCGCCCATGCCCTCGTGCGCCGCTGGCTCGAAATCCCCACTCCCCGCGAATTCGCGAGGTGAGGGTTAAGTCCGACCTCGGCGGCGAAGAAACTTGTCCCCCTCTCCTCCCGCTCCCTTACACTTGCCCCGCCCGTCCCGCTGGGGTCGCTGTCCGGAGGCGTCCAGAAGGCGAGGGGCGTGCCCGAGCTCCGAGGGAAGTGCCGACTGACGCGGCCGGTGTCCCTCAGGCGCGTCTGCCAATCGCCGGTGGCAACATCGGTACCGCGGAGGCTCGCGGCTAAGCGAGGCGCGGGACGTTGGGTCGTGCTTCACCCAACGCAAAGCTCGGAAGGCGGGGCGCCGGTGCGCCACGTTACACATTTCGGAAGACCGAGGTGCACCCGCGCCCCGCTCCCCTATTCCATCCCCTCGGGCGTTCGCGCCGCGAGGCGAGACGCGCTTTATCCCCCTCTCCCCGTTCTTACGTCCATGCGGAGCATGGCTTCGCCATGACGAGAGGGTCATGGCGGAGCCATGCCTCCGGCATGAGGTGAGGGGCAGCAACTTGCGCTGCGGCGAGATCCTGCCCCTCACCCTAACCCTCTCCCCACGCAAGAGCGTGGGGAGAGGGGGTACACAACCTCCCACCTCGTGGTAGAAGCCCGCGATGCCCATTCAAACGAAGACCAGAAAGCAGCCGACCGCCAAGGCGCGCAAAGCCAAGGTCGTGCCGGAGGTGCGCAAAGCAAAGGCCCCGCCAAGAGTGGGGTTCGTCTCGCTCGGGTGCCCGAAGGCGCTCGTCGATTCGGAGCGCATCATTACCAAGCTCCGCGCCGAGGGCTATGCGGTGGCGCCCGACTACACGAACGCCGACGTGGTCGTGGTCAACACCTGCGGCTTCCTGAACTCGGCCAAGGAGGAGAGCCTCGCCGCCATCGGCGAGGCCATCGCCGAGAACGGGCGGGTTATCGTCACGGGCTGCATGGGCGTCGAGGAGGCGCGCATCCGCGCGGCGCACCCCGACGTGCTCGCCGTCACCGGCCCGCACCAGTACGAGGCCGTGGTATCCGCCGTGCACGACGCGGCGCCACCGCTGCACCATCCGTTCGTCGATCTCGTGCCGCCGGAGGGGTTGCACCTCACCCCGCGCCACTACGCCTATGTGAAGATCTCCGAGGGCTGCAACAACCGCTGCTCGTTCTGCATCATCCCGAGCCTGCGCGGCGATCTCGCGAGCCGGCCCGCGGCGCACGTGATGGGTGAAGCGAGCCGGCTCGTGAAGGCGGGCGTCAAGGAGCTCCTGATCATCAGCCAGGACACGAGCGCCTACGGCCTCGACCTCAAGTACGCCGAAAGCCAATGGAACGGCGCGGCCCTCAAAGCGCGCTTTGTTGATCTGTCGCGCGCGCTCGGCGACCTCGGCGCGTGGGTGCGCCTCCACTACGTCTACCCCTATCCGCACGTCGACGACGTGATCCCGCTGATGGCGGACGGGAAGATCCTTCCCTACCTCGACGTGCCCTTCCAGCACGCCTCGCCCGCGGTCCTCAAGGCCATGCGCCGGCCCGCGCACCAGGAAAGGACGGCGGCGCGCATCGCCGCCTGGCGCAAGACGTGCCCCGATCTCGCGCTGCGCTCGACCTTCATCGTCGGCTTTCCGGGCGAGACGGAGGAGGATTTCGAGTTTCTTCTTGCTTGGCTGAAAGAAGTGCGGATCAACCGCGCCGGCTGCTTCAAGTACGAGCCGGTCGACGGCGCCCGCGCCAACGAGCTGCCGGGCGCCGTCCCCGAGGACGTAAAGGAGGAGCGCTGGCACCGGTTCATGGCTGCGCAGCAGGAGGTCTCGCGCGCGCTGCTCGCGGAGAAGATCGGCAAGACCATCGACGTGATCATCGACGAGGTGGACGAGGAAGGCGCCATCGGCCGCTCGCGCTGGGACGCGCCCGAGATCGATGGCGCCGTGTTCTTGAACGGCGACAGCACATCTCAACCCGGCGAAATCGTGAAGGTCCGCGTCACCCACTCCGACGAGCACGACCTCTGGGCGGAGCAGGTCGAGGCGTAGTTCCCATTCCTCGGCGCAAAATAGTAGTGTCATCCTCGGCTTGATGCCGAGGATCCATCAATCCGCAGGCTCAGGTGCTCGTTGCGTGCTGGATCCTCGGGACAAGCCCGAGGATGACAGAGTGTGGGGGGCGGCTGTCGAGCCTAGCCCCCAATCTTGGAGAAGTCGGCGACGGTGAGAGTGGCCGCCCGAATTTCCGAGAGCAGAAAGAGCCGGTTCTCGCGCAGCCTTGGATCGTCGGCGTTGACGGTGACCTTGTCGAAGAAGGCATCGACGGGCGCGCGCAGCTCCGAGAGCGCGTTCATGGCGCCCTTGAAGTTCTCGACGTTGATCGCGGCCACCGTATCCTGCTTCACGCTCTCGATGGCCGCGGCGAGCGCGAGCTCCTCCTTCTCCTTCAGGAGCTTGAGGTCGTAAGTGCCGGCGTAGCTACGCTTGTCGTTCTTCTCCTCGTCGCGGAGGATGTTGGTCGCGCGCCTGACGCCGACGAGCAGGTTCGCGCCGTCGTCGGTTTTCAGGAACTCGCCCAACGCCTCGACGCGCTTCACGATGAGCGCGAGGTCGTCCTGTTTTCCAAGGGAAAACACGGCATCGATGAGGTCGTGGCGCGAGCCCTGATCACGTAACTGGACTTTCAGTCTTTCTCGAAAGAAATCAGCTAGCCCTGAGACATGAAAGGCATCCCACGCCGAATAAGGTGTGGAATCGAGATCGCCGTCACTCTTGGCCCAGCTTTCATAGCCTTGCCGGACGTGTTTGTTCTTTTGATTCAGGTAGCCGAACAGCGCAGACCCTAGCTTTTCGCTCAGTTTAAATCTTAGATCGTTGGCTAGCAATATCCGGATGACGCCCAAGGCGGCGCGGCGGAGCTGGTAGGGATCGCCGGAGCCGGTCGGCTTCTCTCCGATGGCCCAGAAGCCGACGAGCGTGTCGAGCTTGTCGGCGAGTGCCACGGCGATAGCGACCGAATCGCCCTCCTCCTCGCGCGGCGCCGAGTCGGTCGGGCCCTTGGGCTTCCAGTGCAATTCTATGGCACGCGCGATCTCGGGCTTGGCGCCGGCGTGCTCGGCGTAATAGCGGCCCATCAAACCCTGCAGCTCGGGGAACTCGCCTACCATGCCTGAAACGAGGTCAGCCTTGCAGAGCTGCGCGGCGCGGCGCGCGTCGCCCGGGTCGGCGTCGACGGCGCCCGCGATCTCGTGCGCAAGCTCGGCGATGCGCTCGACGCGCTCCTTTTGCGTCCCGAGCTTCTCGTGAAACGTGATGCCGTCGAGGGCATTCGCCATCTCGTCGAGCGGCTTCTTCAGGTCCTGCTCCCAGAAGAACTTGGCGTCCGAGAGCCGCGCCCGGATCACGCGCTCGTTGCCGGCGACGATCGCCTTCCCGCCGTCCTTCGGGACGAGGTTCGACACCGCGAGAAATTTATTGGCGAGCTTCTTGGTCTTGGGATCGCGCAGCGAGAAGCATTTCTGGTGCATCTTCATCGCCGTCATCAGACATTCGGCCGGCACCGAGAGGAACGCCTTGTCGAACTCGCCCATGAAAACCACGGGCCATTCGGTCAAGCCCGCATTCTCGGCGAGCAGGGCCTCGTCCTCGACAAGCTGGAGCTTGGCCTCCTTGGCAATCCCGCGCGCCTGCTCGGCGATGAGCGCCGCGCGCTCGTCCGCCGCGAGCACGACCTTGTGCTTCAAGAGCTGCTTCAGGTAGTCGCGGAAGCTCTCGACCTTGAACGGCTCGCCGCCATGAAAGCGGTGCCCGCGCGCGACCGGGCCGCTCAAAAGGCCGGCAACATCGAATTTCACGACCTTCCCGTCGAGCAGACACAGGATCGAATGGAGCGGGCGCACCCACTGGAAGGCTCCCGAACCCCAGCGCATGGACTTTGGCCACGGGAACTTGGCCATCACCGCCGGCACGACCTCGGCGATGATGTCCGCCGCCTTGCGCCCCGGCTTCTCGGTCTTCGCGACGTAATAATCGCCCTTCTTCTCGTCCGTTACGATCTCGGCGTCCTCGATCGACTTCAAGCCCGCCGCCTTGAGGAAGCCGGCCAGCGCCTGCTCGGGCGCGCCGACGCGCGGCCCCTTGCGCTCCTCGGAGATCGCCGGCGACTTCGCCGGGACGCCCTCGACCACGAGCGCGAGCCGGCGCGGGGTGGCGAAGCTCTTCGCCTCTCCGACGTCGAGACCCGCCGCGCGGAGCCCGTCGGCGACGAGCCGGCGCAGATCGTCGGCCGCGCGCGCCTGCATGCGCGCCGGGATTTCCTCCGAGAACAGCTCGAGCAACAGCTCTGACATGGCGGCCTCACCGGTTGCAGTCGCGTGAGTGATAGCCGCCCGTCAGCGAAATTTCGAGAGACGATTGCCTGCTATTTGGCCTCGGGCGCGGCAGCCGGGGCCGGAGCGGAGGTGGGAATGTACTGCATCGCCTGGTTGCCGATGTCTTCGACGGCACCCGTTGTCGTCAGATACCCCAGGCCGACGACGAGCGCTGCGATATACATCCAGAGCACCAGACGCCATCGCTGGAGGAGCAGCCCTCCAATCAATAGACCCGGAATCCCCAGGACCAACAGTCCGATATGTGTCGCTGTCATGTTGCAGTCTCCACCCCTTGCAGTCACGCGCCCAGTCATAGCGGTTCGCCGCCAGCTCGCATAGCGCGAGCGTGCCGGATGGCGCGGATTTCTTAGGCAACGAGTGCAAAGACGCCGAGCAGGAGGGCGCCGGCGAGAAACAGCCACAGTACGTAGACCGCCGTCTCGACGCCGAAATAGGCAAGGACGGCAACGAAGGCGAGCGCCGCCAGGGTCCCGAACAGGGTCGGCCCCTTGTCGCGCGGCACGAGCCGGGAGACGGCGACGCCGAGGAACACGGCCGCGACGAAGATCAGCGTCGCGAGGCCCAACTGGTGCGGATCGGTGAAGATGCCGAAAAAGCTCGCGACCGGCACCATCATTGCGCTCGTCCTCCCCTCGTCCTCAGCCCGGCTCCAGCTCCCAGACGCCATTCGGATTAAAGTAATCGTGCGCTTCCGGATAGCGCCGGTCCGCGACGTGCTTCAGCCTGTATATTTGCGCTCCGGGCTGATTGCGGCTGAAAGTCGGGCCAGTCTTGAGATCGGGCCGCGACTGCCAGCAATAGATGTTGAACTCGAACAGCGCCCAAGCCGGCTCGGCATCGGTGCCCTCGTCCGCAATGCAGCCGTCCGCCAGCCCGAGCTGCGACATGCCGAAGGAGCAGAGGCGCTTCTTATCGCGGTAGGGCACCTGCAGCACGAGGGCCTGAAACAGGCCTGCAGGCAGCTCGCCGCCGAGCGTCGCGTTCCAGCGCGACCAGGGATGCGAAAGCCCCGACTTGTGGATCTTGACGGCGATGCCGCCGGCGGCGCGCACGGCTCCTGTGAACGTCTTTAGCCGCTCGGCGAGCCCGTCGCCCGTGTCCTCGACCGTGAGACAGGCGATCGACTTGTGGTCCGCGATGGCCTCGCGTGTCGGCGCATCGAGGGCGCGGCCCGATCCGACGAACATGGCTTGCGCCAGCGCCTCGTCGCGCGGCAGAACGTCGAACAGGGCGTGGCGTTTCTTGCCGGCGTCGAACATCATCGGGCCGGCGGCCAGCACGGCGCCGCCGTTGCTTGCGGCGACCGCCTCGAGGAAGGCCTTGCGGTCCGGCCACGGCCCCGGAACCCAAAGCGTAACCCCTGCCTTTTCCATGCAGAGCCCTTCCGGTGCCGCGAGCGCGGCAGCATCCTCCTCCGCGGCGAGAGCCGCCGGGCACGTAATCATCAAGGTTCCCAGGACGGCCAGTATGCGGCAGGCTTCAGTCGGGAGAGCCTCAGGCTTGAGGAGATCTTGTCCTCTCATCGTTTCGAAGATTCGATGTCCTTGCGCATTGCCTCGTTTAGCGCCTCAAACTCCGCCATCATATTATCGCACGCCTCTTTGGGCCCGCCACAAGAGGCCTGCATGTTTATGTAATAGGCTCCGTTTCGTTCAACTGGCTGCCGGCAAACCACTGCCGGATGTGCGGGGTGACCGGCTCTAGTGACGGTCCAGACGATAGAAGTGGCGCTATCCTGTACTGCGATGTACTGCGGCGATTCTTGAATTCTATCCGGACGCGGCGCACTAAGCTCCGCAATCCATGCAGGTATGTCGGCTAACGTTCTGCCACACAATTCATTCGCCTGAGTCATTTCAGCAGTTGCCGTGACGCAGAGCGCAACCGCTATCCTAGCCGACGATACTGCGATCCTGTTCTTCATAAAGACCGCCCGCCTTCGGTCTCAAGCCAGGCGCCGCAGCAGGCCTTGGCCAGCTCGCGCACGCGCAGGATATAGCCTTGCCGCTCGGTCACCGAGATGACGCCCCGCGCATCGAGCAGATTGAAGACGTGCGAGGCCTTGATGCACTGGTCGTAGGCCGGCAGCGCTAGCAGGTGCTTGTCCCCGCCCTTGCCCTTGTCGAGGAGGGCCTTGCACTCCTTCTCGGCGTCCTTGAAGTGGCGGAGCAGGATCTCGGTGTCGGCATGCTCGAAATTGAAGCGCGAGTACTCCTGCTCGGCCTGGAGGAACACGTCGCCGTAGGAGAGCGCCTTCTCGTCGCGGCGGCCGTTGAAGGAGAGGTCGAACACGCGATCGACGCCCTGCACGTACATGGCGAGCCGCTCGAGCCCGTAGGTGATCTCGGCCGAGACGGGATTGCAGTCGTAGCCGCCGACCTGCTGGAAGTAGGTGAACTGCGTCACCTCCATGCCGTTGCACCAAACCTCCCAGCCGAGCCCCCAGGCGCCAAGCGTCGGGCTCTCCCAGTCGTCCTCGACGAAGCGGATGTCGTTGATCCGCGTGTCGATGCCGATGGCATCGAGGCTCTTGAGGTAGAGGGCCTGGATGTCCGCGGGCGACGGCTTCATGATCACCTGAAACTGATAGTAGTGCTGAAGCCGGTTCGGGTTCTCGCCGTAGCGGCCGTCCTTGGGGCGGCGCGAGGGCTGCACGTAGCAGGCGTTCCACGGCTTGGGGCCGAGCGCGCGCAGCGTCGTCGCCGGGTGGAACGTGCCGGCGCCGACCTCCATATCGTAGGGCTGGAGAATGACGCAGCCTTGGCTGCCCCAGAACTGCTCGAGGGTGAGGATCAGGTCCTGAAACGACGCCTTGGGGTTCAGGCCGCTGCCGGCGCTTCGACCCTGGCCAATAGCCGGGCGCGTGCGCTGACCGGTCGCCGGCCGCTCGAGAGACTGTGCCATGAGCCCGTGTGATGGGTTATCTTGCGGGGCGCACTATACGCATTCGCGCCCCCTTGTCACGCGAGGAGGGAGCCGATCCCGTCAAGCCCCGCGCGGGGTTCGGGGCTTGTAGACCCGCGCTTCCGCATCATACTCGAGCGCGCCCAGATCCTTGGGCGGACGCGCCGCGGCGCGCGCGCGCCGCTCGAGCTCCTCGGCCTGCCGGCGCGCCTCCTCCGCCTGCCGTTGGACGAAGTTCGAGACCCACTTCATGCCGGCATAGATGCCGGCGCCTGCGATCATGACGGCGATGAGTTGTGGCATCGCCCAACTCCCTGAGCTTGGCTCTTGAAATGCGAACGGCCGCATTCGCGGCTAGCCCACACCAGAACGAGCGGCAATGCAAGTTCGGCCTATGCAAAAGGCCTATTAAAGTCCGAATCGGCTCCAGAGCGCGCGGGCTTCGAGCGCCGACAGGAGATCGCCCGCGAGGCCCAGGCCCGCTTCCTCGACCCCTTCCGATCGGCCGATCGACGGCAGGCGCCGCCAGCGCCAACTCAGCCACCCGCGCTCGAGCGGCACGAGCTTGAGGCGGACCTTGTCGCCGTGAACTTCGCGCATCTTCGTGCGCACGTCCGAGATGCCGTCGATGAGCCCGAACTCGAGCGCCTTCGGCGCCGACCAGAACGCCCCCGAGAAGAGTTCCGCGTCCGGCCCCTTGAGACGGCCCGCCCTGCGCTCCTTGACGATGCCGATGAAGACGTCGTGCACGTCGCGCTGCAGAGCCTTCAGCCGCTCCACGTCGTCGGCCTTCTCGGGAAGAAACGGGTCGAGCGCGCCCTTGTTGGTGCCGGCCGTGTAGACGCGCCGCGCGATGCCGAGCCTCTCGATCGCCTTGTCGAGGCCGAAGCTCGCCGAGATGACGCCGATCGAGCCGACGATGGAGGAGGTATCGGCATAAATCTCGTCGCCGGCCACCGCGAGGTAATAGCCGCCCGAGGCCGCCACGTCCTCGCAGAAGACGTAGACCTTCTTGGCCTTCTCCTCGGCGAGCTGGCGAATGCGGCGGAAGATCAGGCTCGATTGGACGGGCGAGCCGCCGGGTGAATTCACGACGACGGCGACGGAGGGCGCCTTCGACATCTGGAACGCCTTCTCGATCGGCTGGGCGAGCGCGGCGATCGACAGGCCGGGCCGCAACGGCGTCACCATGCCGATAGTGCCGGAAAGACGCAGCACGGGAACGACGGGGCCGCGGCTGAAGAACCACATCGGGGAGCCTCTTGCGACTGCGCTGCGCTGTCCGCAGCAACGTGCGGGGTCCAGCGGAGCGACCCTAATCGACGCTTTAGCAAGCCGCCAGAGCGCAGGGGGTGAAAATCAGGCCGCGAGGTTGGGCTTGCGCTCGGAGACGCGCCCGCCCGCGTCCTCCGGCATCTCGTCGGTCCAGACCTTGAACGATTGCAGGGTATGGGCGCCGAAGGAGTTGATGAGCGGCACGTCGGTTGCGTCGCGCCCGCGCGCGACGACGATGCGCCCGATGCGCGGCGTGTTGTGGCGAGCATCGAACGTGTACCACTTGCCGCCCAGGTACGCTTCGAACCAGGCGCTGAAATCCATCGGCGCGGGATCCCGCGGTACACCGATATCGCCGAGGTAGCCGTTGACGTAGCGGGCCGGGATGTTCATGCAGCGGCAGAAGGCGATGGCGAGATGGGCGAAGTCGCGGCACACGCCCCTCCCCTGCGCAAGAGCGTCCGCTGCCGTGCGCGTCGCATCCGCGTGCGGGTAGCCGAAGCGGATGCGCTGGTGGACGAAATCGCAGATCGATTGGACACGCTTCCAGCCCGGCGTTACGCCCCCGAAAACGCTCCACGCAACATTGGACAGCTTGTCAGTCTCGCAATAGCGGCTGCCGAGCAGGTAGACGAGGACGTCGTCGGGAAGCTCGGCCACCGGAATTTCGCGGGCCGAAAGCTCGATCGCGTCGGGAAGGCCGGAGTCGCGGGCGAGGCCATCGGCCGAGATCGTTGTCTCCCCGGCCGGCGCCACGAACCGGCGGCACACGTTGCCGAAGCCGTCGACGTAGCGGCGCACTGGCGTGCCGTGCGGCCGGACCGAGAGCTCGTACTCGTTCACTACGTCCGCGCGGCGCTCGGGATGAACGTCGAGGACGCACACGACTGGTGTCGGCAGCTGAACCGCGATCCGCATCTCGTAGCCAAATCGGATGAGCATGGGGGACCCCCGAGGAACTCTACTTCCTACAATACCCAGAGAGGAGATTTGTTTCAGCGCTAAAGACCGTTCAATTTGATCTATTATTGGGCAGGTCGAGCCCAATTGCGGCGGCTCTCAGCGACATTGTGACCGAGGCAGCGCGAGGTCGAGGCCTTCCCCGTGCCGCAAGATGGCGTCGGCTCGCGCCGTGAAGTCCTGACCGTCGCCATGCAAGACGAAGCCCGCCAGCACGACGGCCGGCGCCTTGCTGCCCTTCAATCCTTGGACGATCACGCGGATTGCCGGCGCGTCGCGGCGCGGGTGGATGGGAAGAATTCTGAGCGCGCCGAAGCGGCCTTCGAGCGCGGCCAGGACGCGGCCGAGCGCTTCGGCCTTGTGAATGAGCGTGGCGCTCCCCCCGGCCGCAGTCATGCGCGCCATGAAGCGTGCCCAGTCGTCGAGGTCGGCGGAGCCCATGGCGTGAGCGTTGGCCTTCAGCGGCTCGGCTGAGGTGGTCCCGTGACCGTCGATGTGAAACGGCGGATTGGCGAGCACATGGGTGAAGCTTTCGGATGCAAGGCCCCGGCTCGCGAGTTGCAATGCAGGGTCGCCGATGATGCCTTCCACAACTGTGACCCGGCCGGCGACATCGTTGCGGCGGATGTTCTCTCTCGCCAGCGCAACGAGGCGCGCCTCGCGCTCGAGCAGCACGACCTCTGCTTCCGGGACGCGGACGGCAACTGAGAGCCCCACAGCGCCCGCACCCGCCCCGCAGTCCAGTACGCGAGCGGCACGACCCACGCCAAGCGGCTCCACGGTCGCCGCCAGCAAGACCGCATCGATCCCGGCCCTATAGCCCTGAGACGGCTGCAGCAGTCTCAGCGCTCCGCCGAGAAAAGCGTCGTCGGTCGCGTCGTTGGAAAAGGGTTCGGTTTCAGTTGCGCTCATGCCTTCTCGTCCTTCTCAGCGACCCAACGGCCGAGATCGGCCTCGTCGAGCACGCGCTTGGCTGCGGACCAGTCCTCCTCGGTCACGAGCACGCGCCGGGGCAGAATGCCGATCGAGCCTTCGACCACGCTCATGTTGGCGTCGACAACGGCTGCACAGATTCCGGCGTCCTTGAGAAGCACCTCGACATAGCCGATGAGAACGGTATCGTTGGTGCGGACAAGCTCGCGCATGTCTCCTCCCATCTAAGGGTGCGCATGCGGCAAAGTGCCGTTAATGTGCGCCTTGATCCGATCGCTATAACATCAACATAGCCAAAAAACAGCCGAGGAAGCCGCACGTGGGAGTGGTCATCGCACTGGACGAGGCGCGCGAGCCTCACGAGAGCCTGGCGCCGTTGCTCGGCATCGTCAGCGAGGACATGAGCGCGATCAACCGCATCATCCTCGACAAGGCGGTGTCCGACGTCGAGATGATTCCGAAGCTCGCCCATCATCTCATCGATTCCGGCGGCAAACGGCTGCGCCCGATGCTCGCGGTCGCCGCCTCGAAGCTTTGCGACTACGATGGCCAAGGCCACGTGCGCACCGCCGCGGCGATCGAGTTCATGCATACGGCGACGCTTCTGCACGACGACGTGGTCGACGAGAGCGACACGCGGCGCGGACGCAAGACGGCACGCATCCTTTGGGGCAACCAGGCGAGCGTTCTCGTCGGCGATTTTCTCCTCGGCCAGGCTTTCCGCATGTTGGTCGAGGTCGGCTCGATCCCGGTGTTGCGTATCCTGTCGCATGCCGCCGCTACCATCGCCGAAGGCGAGGTAATGCAACTTGCCGCCGCCAAGAATACGGCGACGACCGAGGACCAGTACCTCGCCATCATTAACGCCAAGACGGCGGCGCTGTTTTCGGCGGCGGCCGAGGTCGGCGCGGCCATAGCGGGAAGGCCGGCCGACGAGCAGGAGGCGCTCAAGTCCTACGGGCGAAACCTAGGCCTCGCGTTCCAGCTCGTCGACGATGCGCTCGACTACTCCGGCGACAGCTCGCGGCTCGGCAAATGCATCGGCGACGATTTCCGCGAGGGCAAGATTACGCTGCCGGTGATTCTCTCGTTCCGGCGCGGCTCGGAAGTCGAGCGCGAGTTCTGGCGGCGCACGATCGTCGCAGGCGAGATCGGGGACGGAGACCTCGAGCGCGCGATCGGGCTCATGAAGCGGCACAAGGCGGTCGAGGCGACGCTGGAGCGGGCCCGTTCCTATGGCGCGATCGCCCGCGACGCGCTCGCGATCTTCCCCGAGCGGCGCGAGAAGATGGCCATGCAGGACGTCATCGCCTTCTGCGTCGACCGCGGTCATTGAGGCCGACTGCGGAGGCACGGGCCCTTAGGCCTCTTCCTCCTCTTCGTTCGCGATCTCGATGGCGCCTCGCTCGATCAGCTGAAGGGCAAGATCGGCAATGGCCCGCCTTGCCTTTGAAACCTCCTTCGTGAGCGGGCGCTTTCCGGTGGCGATCTCCTGCTCGATCATTTTTTTCACGCGGGCTGGCATGGCAGACAGGATGTGCGCACTGAGGTGCGCGTCGGCGCCATGGAGCGCCACGCTGATTCGGTCGGGAGGCACGCCGTCGAGGAGCACGACCAGGGCCGTCGCGTCGAGGTTTCCAAGGTCCTCGAACGTGAACAGCAGCTCGCGGACGCGCTCCGTCTCCTTGGGACTGTGCGCCTCGAGATCGTGCAGTACCTCGTCCATCTGCTTGCGGTCGAGCTTGTTGCAGATTCCCGCGATCTGATTATGGATCGTTGCGTCGGAGTTGCGCGCGCTGCCGAACAGGACATCGTCCACGAACGACTCTTCGAGGACCTTCAACGGCCTATCCAGCACCCCTTTCATTGCCAGCATGCGGTGAACGGTTTCCTTGCGCAGATTGCTCGGCAGGAGCTTGAGGGTGGCGGCCGCGTAGCCCGATTTCGCCCGCGAAAGGACGAGGGCCGTGATTTGCGGGTGCTCTTTGCTAAGGTAGCGGGCGACGCTCGCTTCGGGAACCTCGACGAGGCGCGCCCAAATGGACTGCAACGCCTTGTTGCGGACCTGCGACATGATCTCGTGGATCTGCTCGGGCGGGACAACTCCGGAGAGCAGCTCCTCGACCTCGTCGGCGGTGGCGTTCAGGTCACCGCCCTTCTTGAGGGTCTCGGCAAATTCCTCGATCAGATCATCGATGACCGGTTTCGGCACCGAGCCGAGGTCGGTCGCCGTCTGTGCGATCAGCTTGATCTCGTTCTCGTCGAAATGCTTGAGCAGACGCGAGGCCAAGCGCCGATCCATGGCGAGGAGGATCGCGGCCACTTTGTTGACACCGCCAAGCGGCGAATCCCGCGCCTTCTGCGGCCGAGTTTTCGGAGCCGGCGTCTCGGACATGGCTCGGCGGCCTTCGCTGCGCGCCCCTCCCTGGGGGTATTTTCGAGGCCTGGCGCGATCCGGCGCGATGGGCCGGTCTCCGCGCACAAACAGCAGGCTTTTTGCCCAACGCTTAGTCGCCCGACCTTGAGCGAGGCTGACGTAGACCTGCATGCCGGGTCGAGCCGGGGACCGGGATGACTTGCTCCGGGCCAGATCATTGCTTTGCATGCCGGGAGGGACAAGATCGCGATCATTCTTGATGGAGACGATTCGCGCCCAACAAGAACGTAAATCTCTATCTAAATTCAAAGTGTTGCGTACGATTCACGCCTGACATGGATCGCGGAAGCGTTTCCATGTCGGATGATCGTTCGCTAGGCGGCCAGCCCGCGCAAGCCGGGTCGATGGGCCTTGAAGACGTGTCGCCAAGTCATGTAGCGGCGCACCTCGGTGAGCTGTCCATCTGCAAGGCGGGCGAGGGGCCAGGCGCCTTGTTCACACTCGATAACCTCGGCGCGGACCCACCGCTCTCCCAAGTCCTCGCTGCCGTCGGCCCAGTGCCGCACGCGATACATGATCTCGATCACATCACTGGGCTCGAGATCGAATATGATCATCGACATTCCCCGTCTTTCGTGGGCTGTCTCGCGGATCACCGGCGTAGATAGCGTGGGTTCATTTCAGTTTTTTGCCTTGTGGGCGAGCACGTGGTGGAGATGGCGATCCTCAAGGTCGTGGCGGGCGGGCAGTCGGGGGTCGATCGCGGCGCGCTCGACGCAGCAATCGCAAGTTTGGTCGAATATGGGGGCTGGTGCCCGAGGGGCGGATGGGCCGAGGACATGCCGACGCCGCCCGGAGTGCTTGCGAGGTACTGCAATCTTCGCGAGACGCCCGAGGCCGACCCCAGGCAGCGGACGAACTGGAACGTCCGCGACAGCGACGCATTGCTGGCCCTAGTCGATCGGAGGGGGGCGGGCGTTTCGGCCGGGACGTTGCTCGCGGTGTCGTTCGCATGTGACTACGGCAAGCCGTACCTGAGCCTTGACCTCGACGAACCCGACAGGTTGGGGTGCGCCAGGGAATGGCTCGGGACGCACCCGACGACCAGGGTGCTCAACGTCGTGGGCCCGCGGGAAAGCGAGGCGCCGGGTATTTACAGCGCCAGCCGCCGCTTCGTCACGGATCTTCTCTTGTCCAACGTGTGAGGCCGGCTTTCGCCCGACCATTCGGCTCCCGTGTCAGCTCCGGCTCGCGTGGCCGGTCTCGAACGCGGCGATCGCCTCGGCGAGCTCTGCGTATTCCCCACAACCGGCGCCGCAGCGCGTCTCGATCTCTCGCAACTGCTCGCGGGCGCTCGCGAGATCGCCCTTGCTGACGAACGCTTCACCCATGTACTCGCGCGCCAGCATGTAGTTCGGATCGATGGCGAGCGCTTTGCGATAGTAGGGCAGCGCGCCGTCGACATCGCCGAGCTTGCGGGTCGAGAAGCCCGTGATATTGAGCAACCGCGGGTCGTTCCTGTTCGCGGCCTTTGCGATCAGCGCCAGCGCCTCCCTGTATTGGCCCTGGTGGGCCAGCCAATAGGCTCCGTTGTAGACCTCCTCGTCGGACAGCGAGCTGTTGTGGGGATTGCAGGCCGGCTTGTGCTTGTTCTCAGCTTTCGTGCAGTCGATCTTGGGCTTGGCCGGGCGCCCGAGGTCGGCAACGCTTGGCGCGGAAGAGATGACCAGGGCGGCCGCCAAGGTCAAACCCCACATCGGCAAACTGAAGTTTGAGCGGTGCATGACTCGATCTCCATTCCATAATGTCGGCGGAACAACAATGAGAGTATTCGCTGCAATCTGGTGGCTTTGCGGCCTTAGGAAGAAAAACATCCAGCCGCTGTTCCCTGGGGAACAGCCCGTGGATTTGGTTAGCGGACGCGCGTGGCCCGCACCCACCAGCCGGGTCTCAGGTCGGCAAGTCGCGCCGCCGCCGCGCGCGCCGCATCATCGTCTGCAAACGCCGCAAAGCAGGTCGGCCCCGCGCCCGAGAGGCGGGTGACCTCGGCGCCGGGTAGCTCGGCGAGGGCGGCGAGGACGTCGCCGATCGCAGGCACGATCTTGCGGGCAGGGGCTTCCAGCGCATTTCCATGTGCGTGCATGAAAGCGATCAGGTCGCCCTGGTTGCGCAAGCGCGGGGGACGCGGGCGCGCCTCCTTCGCACCGGAAGCCAACGGCGGCGCGGCCAGCCATCGGAACACTTGCGCCGTCTTGTCCGCCGGCACCGGCACGCGCGGATTGGCGAGCACAACGGCGAGAGGCGGCAAGGGCTCGTCGAGAGGAGCGATCTCCTCGCCGTAGCCCCCGACCCAGGCAGCTTGGCTTGCGAGGCAAACGGGGACATCCGCTCCGAGCTTTGCCGCCAGCGCCTGCCAGTCGACAGCAGTGGCGTGCGCCGGATTGACGGCACGCACGGCCCGCAGCACGGCGGCCGCGTCGGCCGATCCGCCGCCGAGGCCGGCGGCGACAGGTAGCTCCTTCACGAGCGTGACCGCACCGAGAATGAGCCGCGGCTCCTCGCGGGCCAATAGCTCGAGCGTCCGCGCGACAAGGTTTTCGCCGCTGATCTCCCCCGCGAAGGCGCCGCCGACCGTGACAGCGGAGGCCCCGCCGCGCTCGAACGCCAATCTGTCACCGACATCGGCGAAGGCGATCAGCGTCGCGAGCTCGTGGTAGCCGTCCGGGCGGCGGCCGAGCACGTCGAGCGTGAGATTGACCTTGGCGCGCGCCAGCTCCGTGACGGGGATCGAGCGCCTGTAATCGTCATCTACCAATGCTAATTGCGCTTTGCGGCAGTGTCGGACTGCGAGGCCTGCTTCGTCTTGACCGCACTCGCCTCAGACGCGCTCGAGAGCCCCTGCTCGAGCTTCTTCTTGATTTTGTCTACGTCCTCGGGCTCGGGCTTCAACGACAGCGCCTGGTCCCATTGGAAACGCGCCTCGCGCTCGCGACCCACGCGCCAGAGCGCATCGCCCAGGTGGTCGTTGAGGACGGGATCGTCGGGCTTGAGCTCGACCGCGCGCTCGAGGTAGCGAACGGCCTCCTTGTAGTTGCCCTGCTTGAAGTGCGCCCAGCCGAGGCTGTCGACGATGTAGCCGTCGTCCGGCTTCAAGGCGACCGCTTTCTCGATATGGGCCATGCCCTCCTTCATGTTGCGGCCCTGGTCGATCCATGAATAGCCGAGGTAGTTGAGCACAAGCGGCTGATCGGGATAGAGCGCGAGCGCCTTCTCGAGATCGACTTCCGCCGCCGGCCAATTCTTGAGCCGCTCGTAGCTCGTTCCCCGCGCATAATAGTAGGACCAGTGGCGCCGCTCGGGTTTCGGGATCAACGCAATGGCGCGGTCGTAGTAGCCGACCGCGTCGGCATAGAGCTTGCGCGAGCGCATGATCGAGCCGAGGGCGTCGTAGATTTCGAGCTTCTCGCCAGTCGTGAGCGCTGGGGCTCCGGCGCTCGACGGGATGACAGCCGGTGCGGTTTCGTCGGGTTTCGCGCCAGGCGCGGTTTTGAGGATGGCGGCGACCGTGCGCGGCCCGGCGAGGCCGTCGGACTTCATGCCGTTCTTCGCCTGAAACTTCATCACGGCGCGCCGCGTCGCATCGCCATAGGCGCCGTCGGCGGTGTCGAGACTGTAACCGAGCGCCTTCAAGGCCTCCTGGAGCTTGGTGACGCCGTCTCCGCGCGAGCCCAGCTTCAGGATCTCGTCCTGCACGGCGCCGTTTTCGGAGGCGGGCGCCGGCTTGTCCACCGCCGTCTTGTCTGCCGGCGTCTCCTTGTCCGGGCCGAGAAGCTTGACCAGCGTCTCGCGCGCTTCGTCGGTGCGGTCGAGCGAGTTCAGGTTGTAGGCCTTGCGGATCTCGATTGCGGTCTCGAGCGGCGAGTCGCTCGGGATGCGGTCGTAGGTCGCGATGGCCTCGGCGTAGAGCTTGTTGGCCTCGTGCGCGTTGGCGAGCGCGGCGAGCGCGAACTGATGGTCGGGCTCTACGAACAGCGCCATCTGAAGATAGAGAACGCCGATGCCGACCGCGCCCTCGCTGATCAGCGCCTCGCCTAGGCCGTAGAACACCTCAGCCATCCCGTCCTTCGCCGAAGCGACGATCAGGTCGGACTTGCCGCCCTTGTCGATATCGTCACGCAGCGCGCGGATGAGCGGATGGCCTTCGCCTTGCGCCTTCTCGAGGTGTTCTTTCAGAATTGACTTGGCGAGCTTGCGGTCGCCGGCGCGGGCCGCATGGCGCGCATAGGCGAGCGCGGTGCGCAGCGTGCGCGTGTCCTGACGGAACGCGAGCTCGTAGGCGGCGCGCGCGTCCTGGGTGCGGCCGGCGAGATCGGCGATGAGGGCGCGGTGGTAGCGCAAGTAGAACTGCGCCCACTCGGCCTGCTTGGGCATCTTGATCGTATCCAGCGCGCTCGTCACGTCGCCGTCGGCCTCCTGGACCCAGGCGAGCGCGAGGGATCCCGTGAGCTCGCCGATCGGACCCGTCTGGGCCGCGCGGAAATGCTCGGTGGCCTTCTTGTACGAAGCGTCCTTGAACTCGCTCAGGCCCAGAAAGAGATTGGCGATGCGGTGGGGGGGCTGGGCCGCGACCAGCTCGCGCGCCAGCTCGACGGCGCGGGGCCAGTTGCCCTGGCTCGCCTCCATCTGGAAGGCCTGCTCGAGGAGAAGCTCGTTGCCGGCGTCGCGGCCGAGCGCGCTGCGGTAGAAATCCGCGGCGCGTGCCGAGTCGTGCTGGTTTCTGGCGAAGCGTCCCGCGAGATAGCTGCCGACGAGCGATTGGGTCTCGAAGCTTTCGGTCGATTCAGCCCCGGCCGGAAGCGCTGCAGCAGGACCCGCGACGATACCCAGTGCCAAGACCTTCCAGACCGGAGACCGGCCACGAGACGCTTGCATCTAGCTAATTCCCCTTTGGAAGAGCACCGGCCACAAGTTGAGGCACCTTAGCAAAATTCGCAACACCTTGGCGACTCGCTCGCGAGAGTGTGGGCGAGTGCTTAATTCTTAGACCTGTCCGTGCCTTCCCTGCAGGCGCTGCGGAGGATTGCCCACAGGTCTTGTGGCCCATGGGCCTGCGCGACGGAGGCTTGTCAGAAGTCATATCTTGCCAAAAACCGGCGTAGTTGAGGCATCCGCTTTCGCGGAGGCCTGGCTGTTCATCGCAAGAAGGCCGTCACCTCACATCCCCGGGTAATTGGGTCCTCCGCCGCCTTCGGGGCACACCCACGTAATGTTCTGGCTCGGATCCTTGATGTCGCAGGTTTTGCAGTGGACGCAATTCTGCGCGTTGATCTGGAAACGGGGCACGCCCTGCTCATTGCGAACGACCTCGTAGACGCCGGCCGGACAGTAGCGCTGGGCCGGCTCGGCGTACTCCGGCAGGTTGACGGCGATCGGGATCGCCGGGTCCTGGAGCCGCAGATGGACCGGCTGGTCCTCCTCGTGGTTGGTGCCCGAGAACGACACGCTCGTGAGCTTGTCGAACGTGAGCACGCCATCGGGCTTGGGATAGGCGATCGGCGTAGATGTGCGCGCCTTGTCGATCGCCGCGTAGTCGGACTTGCCGTGGGAGAGCGTGCCGAGCGGGGACCATCCGAACAGCAGCGTGCGCATCCACATATCGATCCCACCCACGCCCACGCCGGCCACCGTGCCGAGGCGCGACCAGAGCGGCTTGACGTTGCGCACTGGCTTTAAATCGCGGGCAATGGCGCCGCCGGCCACGGCCTCTGGATAGCTCTCGAGCTCGTCGTGGGCGCGCCCCGCCGCAATGGCCGCGAAGGCAGCCTCTGCCGCGTAAATGCCGGACAGGATCGCGTTGTGGCTGCCCTTGATGCGCGGCACGTTCATGAAGCCGGCCGCGCAGCCTAGGAGCGCTCCGCCGGGAAACGTGAGCTTCGGGATCGATTGCCAGCCCCCCTCGGTTAGCGCGCGGGCGCCGTACGCAATCCGACGCCCGCCCTCGAGCAGCGGGCGGATCACGGGATGGGTCTTGAACCGCTGGAACTCGTCGTAGGGCGAGAGGTAGGGGTTGCGGTAGTTCAAGTGCACGACGAATCCGACCGCGACCAGGTTCTTCCCGTAGTGATAGAGGAACGAGCCGCCCCCAGTGCGGCTGTCGAGCGGCCAGCCGAAGGTGTGCTGCACGAGCCCAGGCTGGTGCTTCTCGGGCGCGACCTCCCACAGCTCCTTCAATCCGATGCCGTACTTCTGCGGATCGCGCCCCTCGTCGAGGTCGAAACGGCGGATCAGCGTCTTGGCGAGCGAGCCGCGCGCCCCCTCGGCGATCAGCGTGTACTTACCCTTGAGCTCCATGCCGCGCGTGAAGGTGTCCTTGGGCTCGCCATTGCGGCCGACCCCCATGTCTCCGGTTGCGACGCCGGTGACCGCCCACGTGTCGTTGTAGAGCACCTCGGTGGCGGCAAAGCCCGGATAGATCTCGACGCCCGCCTCCGCCGCCTGCTCGCCGAGCCACCGGCAGAGATTGCCGAGGCTGCCGACGTAGTTGCCGTGGTTGCTCATGAGCGGCGGCATCAGGATGTTGGGGAGCCGCACGTCGCCCGCGGGCCCGAGCACGAGAAACCGGTCCTCGGTAACGGGCGTGTCGAGGGGGGCACCCTTCCCTTTCCAGTCCGGGATTAGCCGGCTGAGCCCGATCGGATCGATGACGGCGCCGGAGAGGACGTGGGCGCCCACCTCCGAGCCCTTTTCCAGCACGACGACGGAGAGGTCGCGGTCCGCTTCTGCGGCAAGCTGCTTCAGGCGGATCGCGGCGGCGAGACCGGCCGGTCCGGCGCCGACAATAACCACGTCGAACTCCATCGCCTCGCGCGGGGGCAAGGCGGCGCCGGTCTCAGACATCGTTCCTTATCCTTCCGCTCGCGGATCCGTCACTCGATTTCGTCCGGAACGGCGCGAGCGTCAAGCGCACGGACGGGATGAACTTAGCGACCAGCCGCGCTAGACTTAGGCTCCCATGAACGCTCTTCCCGACAATGACATGCTCGGCGCGCTCCTCGACTGGTATCAGGCGATGGGCGTGGACACGGCCGTCGAGGATGCGCCCGTCGACTGGCTCGCGCGCGGAGCGAGCCCGCCCGGCGCCGGCTTCGCGCTGGCGAGCCCCGCCGCCGAGATAGTGGCTTCTCCCCCGCCCTCGAAAGGGCGAACAACACCCGACACTCCGCCTGCGCGGCCCGCCGCACCCGCCGCCCGCAGCTTTCCGACGGCGCCGCCCGACGCGGCGGAGACCGCGGCCCGCAACGCGGCGCGGCAGGCCCAGACCATCGCCGACCTCGGCGCGGCGCTTGGCCGCTTCGACGGCTGCGGCCTCAAGGCGACGGCCAAGACCACCTGCTTCTACCGCGGGGCCCCGAGCGCACGCGTCATGATCATCGGCGAGGCGCCGGGGCGCGACGAGGACCTCGCCGGAAAGCCGTTCGTCGGGCGCGCCGGCCAGCTCCTCGACAAGATGCTGGGTGCCATTGGCCTCGGCGAGGCCGACGTCCACATCACCAATATCGTCTACTGGCGCCCGCCCGGAAACCGCACGCCGACTCCGCAGGAAGCGCAACTGTGCCGTCCGTTCCTCGAGCGCCAGATCGAGCTTGTCGGCCCAGACGTGCTGGTCCTGCTCGGCGGCGCGGCGGCCAAGGAGATCCTGGGCGTCGCCGACGGCATCATGCGGCTGAGGGGCAAGTGGCGGGAGATCGAGATCGGCGGGCGGAAGATCAAGACCATTGCGACGCTCCACCCCGCCTATCTCCTGCGCACGCCGGCCGCCAAGCGCAACGCCTGGCGCGATCTGCTCGCCGTTCAAGCGGCGCTCAAGGGGGAGCAGTGATGTTGCCGAGCCGTTGCCACATCGGCGCCGTCATACCGCTGGAAGCCGCTATGCGGAAAGCCTCAGCTCCGACCTGGTGAGGCCTGCTGGCAACTCCGCGCGTTAAACTTCAAAGCTTGAACGTCAAGCCTTGAGATTGCCGAATCCGGGGCCACCTTAACAATAAGCGATCCTGCAGAAGTGGCGCGCCGTACCCTTTGGCGCCAATGCATTGGCCCGGGCCATGCCAAATGCCAATCAGTTGGGGATCGCAACGAAGTCGTCAACCGTTTGAAGGACAGGTTGAGGTAGTCTGGTTACCTCTCACGAGAGGGCACGGACATGAGACTGGCGCTCGCTGGGTATGCGGTTTTGGCGGTCGCGATACCGTGTACGCTTCAGGCCGACGGCACGTTCCCCGTGACGCGATCCTCCGTCATTTCGTTCGGCCAGGGCACTGGCGATGCCTTCGGGCTCGATGAGATTGCAGAGGACAGGGCGAGTGTGCGGGTCCTGATCCAGCCCCAGGGCGAAGATTGCACGCTACGCTTTCCGATCCGCGTCGGCGAGGTGCTGAAGCTCCGCGCCTCCGACGGCAAGGGCAATCCCCTCGTGTGCGAGGCCTCCCTCGTCTCGATCACAGACGAGGCGACGGCGCAATTCTCCTCGCGCTGCTCCGAGCAGACCTCTCTCGATACAGAGCGCAAGTGCCCTTCCGAGCCCACCTCCGCCAGCGCCGCGGGGAAGTGAGCCGGTTTCAATAAATTTTCCCTCGCGAGCAACGCGCCGGACTCCCAAGGCGGACTAATCGGCGTCTACCAACGTTTTGACTACGAGGAAGACCGCGAGAGCGCTGTCGAAGTGTGGGGTATGTGCATCCTTGATGTCGCGACCCCCAAAATTTCTGAGCCGGCTCGAGGGCTCGTTCCGGCAGACGCGGTCGAGAGAATTGAGGAGCTGACAATGGAGTTGACCGAAAGAGAGCGGGAATGCCTTCTCCTGACCGGGAATGGCCTCCACGAAAAAGACATCGCATTCATGCTCGGCATCAAGCCGAACACCGTTCGGGCTCACGTCGAGAACATCAAGCGAAAGCTCGGCGCAATGACCAAGGCTCACGCCCTGATCCTCGCCCTGAGATACGGCGATGTGCAGCTCAGAGACTTCCGCAGCGAGCTGGGTCCGCGGCAGTAGGCCGTAGGCTTGCCCGGCAGGTGCCGTGCAGCCCTATGGTGCCCAGGGGCGGAATCGAACCACCGACACCGTGATTTTCAGTCTTCGCGGCGTACCGATAACCTAGTTTTCCAAAGTTGCATAAAAGGCCGATTTGCTTGAATTTACACCGTAATTCCGAAACTCGGAATTGCTTTTCAGCTCCAGAATGTTTCAATCATTTCTAGGCATGGTTACACAGGAATTGCATCGAGCGCTCGCGTCTGCGAGTAGGCGATGATTATCGGCGGACGAAATGTCGTCCTTTCGAGAGCTGGGAGTACTTGTCGCCAAGTTACAGCGGCTGATCCACTTTCTGGCTTACCAACACATTGATTTGGCTTGGCCTACCGCTGGGCCGTCCATCAAGCTTCACGTCGTGCAGCCGACGACCCAAATAGGACCCAGCTCTTGGCCGCTCGACGAATTATTATTGCTCGAGGCATCCTTGTCGTCGGACGCTGCGTGGTCGCACGGTGGGAAACTTCCCGACTTCCGGGGGCACTTCCGCGATGTGTGGCTTGCCGAAGCGGTGCGACCCGCTGATTAAGAGTTGTATGTCTCATCTTTATTATCAATGAGTTATAGTGTAGTTTATAGGTGTAGTTTATAGGTTTTGAGCTTTTTCATCCGTTGACTGAACTTCAATGGTGAAGCGGTCCAAACATCGTCTCAAAGGCAAGATCCTCAAGCTGCGTCGTGGCTTGGCAGTCTACCAGACCCACGCCAGCCCCTTCTACTTCGCACGCATCCTGGACCCAAGAACGCAGCGCTACAAGGTCCGCTCCACCAAGGAGACCAGCCGCGTTGAAGCGCGCAAGGTCGCTGAGCACTATGCTCAGGAGATCACCCGTCGTGATGCTCCCGCTGACAAGGAGTTCAGCTTTCGCACCTATGCCAACCGCTTCAGTCAGAAGGGACAGCAGCTCGCCGAGTCCGGGGAGCGCAACAAGAACTACATCCGCACCAGCCGGCTCTTTCTGGATAACGACAACTGGGGCTTGGTGCACCACTTTGGTCAGCGTGATGTGCGAGAGATCACCACACGCGACTGGCAGCTGTTCATTGAAAACGTCGCTCGCAAGCGCTCTGACCTCTCCTCCTCAACCCGCAACATGCTGATGGCGACGTTCCGCAATGTGCTCAAGGTCGCGCGTGATGATGGGCTGATCGACTTTGTTCCAGCGACACCACGTTTGCGTCAGAAGGATAATCCCCGCTCGTTCTTCCGCTTCGCTCCCCTCGTCTCTGAAGATCGCGACGAGTATCAGCAGCTCCTCCAAGGAGCAAAGCATCTCTCTGAGGAACATACTGTCGTGCGGGGTGTCGAAGTCACGGACGAGTTGTATGACCTCATCCTCTTCTGCGTGCATTCCTTCGTGCGTCCCACCACGACAGAACTCTATGCGTTGAAGCACAACGATATCGCCGTCGAGACAGATCCCAAGCGACTGCTGGTGACCGTGCGGAACGGCAAGACGGGCTATCGCGTCGCCAATACCATGGCAGGAGCCGTCAGTGCCTATGAGCGGATTCGCAAGCGCTACCCTGATGCCGCCGGCGAGGACTATCTGTTTCTACCCGACTATCCGAACCGGGCGACGGCATCGCGGATCTTCCAGCGCCAGTTCAATCTACTGATGGAGCGAACAGGACTAAAGCACGACCCCATCACCGACACCGAGCGCAGCGTCTACAGCCTGCGTCACACCGCGATCTGCATGAGGATCATCCTCTCCCACGGCAAGGTGAACATCTTCAACCTCGCCAAGAACGCCGGCACGAGTGTCGAGCAGATCGAGCGCTTCTACGCCAAGCATCTCCCTCTCTCACGCGAGATGGCGAAGAACCTACAAAGCTTCGGCGGGGAGTAAGCACTCTCGTTTGGGTCATAAAAATTCCCCGTGCAGCTCACTCCGCAGCATGTCCGGTCTTCCCGCAACTGCTGAGGTGCGTCGCTATGAACGGGCGAGATGGGCCATGAAGAGAACACCCAGCCTAGGCCCGCAGATGCGGGAGCGAGGCTCGCTATCGACGCCGGCCGATCGTGATCAGGTACTCTCGCTTGATGTGCAGACCCGCGGGAACCTCGTAGTGGCGGTGATAGTCGGCCACGTCCTGCTTGAGCCGTTGCAGGCGTTCAGGCGTCAGCGTTGTTGCGAGAAGGCGCAAGGGTCCGAAGCCGCGAACGTAGGCGTCCCAGATCGCGTCCACGTTCGCATGGTACGCGTTGCTGATCCCCGGCTCGAACTTGATCTCGAATGACTTACCGAGCAATCGCTCCACATTGGCGGGATCACCCCATGCGAGGGGCGAAGAAGGCGATGGCGGCGCATCAATGTGACGGGCGATAACATCGAAAAACTCTGCCACTGCGCCGTCGGGCGCCCACGTAGATAGCGATAGCCGCCCGCCCTGCCGGCACACTCGGGCGAGCTCGGCGGCGGCCCGCTCCTGATCGAATGCAAACATGACACCGAACGTCGAAATCACTCCATCGAATGCGCCGTCCTCGAAGGGGAGCAGCTCTGCATCGGCGATCCGGAATTCGATCGCCGGCCGCACGTGCGCCGAAAGATCGCCGGCCGCCGCCAATATCTCAGGCGAGATGTCGACCGCCGTCACGGCCGCACCCGTTCGTGCGACGTTGCGGGCCGTCCAGCCTGTGCCCGTCGCGACATCGAGTACGCGCTCCCCGGCCCTCGCGTTCAGTCTCTGTGCGGCATGGGCCAGCGCATCGGAGATGGCATAGCTGACGTCGTCGTAGTGCCTCCCGCCGCTGCCCCACATCACGGCGGCCTCCTGGCGGGCAAGCCCCGAGAGATCGCTGTTGGTCATTGTCGTCTCCTAATTTCGGTGTCCCCGACGATGACCATTGGTAGCCAAGATGCATCGCAAGTCCGCTCCATATTTTGTAGTATCGCGTCTCCCTGCTGTGGTTATGCAGCCATCTATGAGAGGAGGGTTGCATGAAGCGCTATGGCCAGTTCTGCCCAGTCGCCAAGGCAGCCGAAGTGTTCTGTGAGCGGTGGACGCCGCTCATCCTGCGGGATCTTGCGCTCGGTGCCACGCGCTTCACCGAGCTGCAACGCGGGGTGCCGCTCGCCTCGCCGACGTTGCTCTCACGTCGACTGAAGCAGCTCGAAACCGAGGGCATCGTGTGCCGGCGAAAGTCGGCTAGCGGGCGCAGCTGGACCTACCATCTGACGCCAGCCGGCGAAGACCTGACGCCGATCGTGCATTCGCTTGGACTATGGGGTCAGAAATGGTCGCGCCGTGAGCTTGCCGAACACGAGACCAACCTCGGGCTCCTGCTTTGGGCGATGGAGCGTGGAGCAAGGCCTGATGCGTTCGGAGGGCACCGGACAGTTGTCGAGCTGAAGCTCGTCGATCAGATCGAGAAGAAGCGTTATTGGTGGTTCTTGAACGAGGCTGGCCGCTGCGAGCTGTGCCTCGAACGACCGGACCGGGACGCCGAACTCTATCTGGAGGCCACTCTGCGTGACATGATCTACGTGTGGCGAGGCGATCTGCTTCTGACGCGCGCGCTGGAGAGCGGTCGTCTCCGCGCGCACGGAACGAGCGTGGCGCAGCGTGCGCTGTCCCGTTGGCTCGCAATATGCCCGATCGCGCATGTGGCATCGGCAAGAACCGACGCCAGGGCTGCCTGATTTCTCGTCTCGAGGTCCGCGGTCAAAATTCCCCGTCGCGGCATCGGACTTTGCAGGACCGGTCTAACCCACTAAGCGGAAGCGCCAACCACGCGTGGGGTACGGTGAGTTCGGGCCAGATCCGGACGGGATGCATCAAGGCGTCCTTCGCGAAGCTTTGTTCTCGAGGGTCTCGTTCTGAGGGTGTCTGCAGGAGCTTACTCGCGTCTACGTTGGCCAGGAAGGCACTTGATGTCCTTCAAAGGCCTTTGGGCAGCTTAGATGCCAGCAACGCTGCTTGTGTGCGGCTCTTGAGATTGAGCTCGCGCAAGATTGCCGAAACGTGCAGCTTGATCGTGTGCGGTGAGCGGAACAGAGCCTTGGCAATCTCCGCGTTCGTTTTCCCCTCACCCAGTAGTCGCAGCACCTCTAGCTGACGCTTGCTGAGACGCGCGCGCGGGAAGGTGTCACTTGAGTTCTTGGTTTGCGTCTCCTGCGCTCTAGTCTTCGAGCGCTGCGCCACAGGCGGCCCCAGCATGGACTGCAGTTGGGAGGCGAGCGAATGCGACACCGAGGCTTCGACCGTTCCGGCCAGCTCGGCGAAAATTGAGCCTGAGTCAGCACCGTCCTTTTGCCCGGCCCGTCGTTTCCCTTGCTTTTCGACGACAGGCAAAGGAACGAAGCTTGAGATCTCCGCATGCAGGATGGCAATGCCGCTCGGTCCGGCGAGAGAAAGCGGGAATGCGAGCAGCATGAACCAGCGCTTCTCGCCCGGCGAATTGCAAGGATAGACGTGCATCACGAGATCGCGGCGGCCGGACAGCAGCTCGCGTAGGTCCCTTGCAACGCTTGAACCGGAGCGGCCGTCCCCGCAATGGGCGAGATAGTTCGCGCCGATACCGAAGTTGCGCAGGCAGAGCCCATTTCGGCGCCCGAACTCCTTCCATGCATTGTTAACCCCGACGATCGTGCCGGACGGATCGAGGATGACAGCGCTGACGGGCAAAGCTTCGAGGTTTGTCAATTCCTTGAGCAAGATGAGCCTCTTTAATACGGCGGAGCGAGAGCAGGATAGCCGAAAAACAGTCCCTACGGGCTATAGCTCGCCTCGCCCCGCTGTGGTTTCGTAAGGTCACTGACGCCCCAACCTATACCGGGTGCAGATCACCGGTTTTGTCCATGATCCTTGTCTTGCTTGCCAGTTTCCTCACCGTCGCGTTGCCGGCCTATGGGCTGCTGCTTTGGGCTCTGACACGGCTCGCCGACGAGACGGTCGCTCGGCAAAGCCACCGGCCGACCACTGCAAAAGCAAATGGGAAACGCAGGCGTTCTCTCGGGGAATTCGCATGGCACGCTCGGGGTTGACGGCCGGCTCGCGGCGATCCCCTCGGCGAGATTGGTTGTCAACGCCATTAGCCATCCTCCGAGCACCGTGCCTGCTCGCCTGCTTGTGCTTGCCGGCCACCGCTCAAGACACGGTTGCTGCGGCTGACTTTGTCAGCGAGCCGGTCGTCAAAATCCTATCTTCCCGGGAAGCTGGGGCCCGGTACGGGCAAGCGTCCGGAGTGGCGATTGTCTGCTACGGCCTCAAGCCGACTGAACGGGTCAAAGAGTTGCGGGCTCAATATAGAGGTGCCGACTTGTGCCGAATTCGACGCCGAGGCTGTCAAGATTCTCGAGGCGTGGAAGGAGACCGCGACCTGCAAGAATGCCCACGGGCCCAATGAATGCAAGCTCTCCCATGTGTGGAGCTGCCAGCAAGCGCTAAGGGAGATCGGACCTGAGGGAACGGCCGTGCCGGGATTGGTGGAACCCCGATTGCAGACCCCTGCAGAGCCCTGAAGCCCAGCATTGCGCCGTGAGCACGCTGTTCGCCGCGTCAAGGGCACTGGGGCTCTTGCACTCAATCATCAAGCCAATCTCAATTTTGTTGTTAGCCGCAAGTTGGATGGCCTTCCCCTCTCATGCTCGGCGCCATACTTGCGACGTGACCAGCATCGTTTGGTTTCGTCAGGATTTGCGGATTGCAGATAATCCGGCCCTAGCGCACGCGGCAGCGAAGGGCGAGGTCATAGGTCTTTACGTCCTCGACGAAACTTCTGCGCCCTCCGGCCGTCCACTTGGACGAGCATCAAAATGGTGGCTGCATCACAGCCTGGATCATCTCTCAGGAAAGCTAGACGGCCTCGTCTTCCTCCGTGGAGATCCTTCCAAGCTTGTGCCACAGCTGGCCGAACGTGTCTCGGCGTCAGGTGTATACTGGAACCGTTGCTACGAGCCCTATGTCATCGCGCGCGACCAGGCCTTGAAACGGGTTCTTGCGGCCTCCGGTTTCGACGTCGCGAGCTTCAATGCCAGCCTGCTTTTTGAGCCGTGGCAGATCAAGACTTGCGATTGCGCACCTTTCAAGGTCTACTCGGCGTTTTGGCGCGCCTGCCTCAAGGAGCTTGCGCCACGTGCGGCCTCGGCGCCAACTCTACGAGTTAAGATACTAAGGGACATTGGCCTGAAATTGGCCGACTTGGCACTTTTGCCGGCCGGACCGAACTGGGCGAAAGGCTTCGAGCCCGTGTGGCAGCCGGGTGAGGCTGGCGCACGCCGCAAACTTACTGAGTTCCTGACCGAAGGCCTTTCCGGATATGCGGAGTTGCGCAATCGTCCGGACCTGCCAAACGTGTCTCGGCTGTCTCCGCACATTCACTTCGGAGAAATCTCCCCTCGGCAGATCTGGGACGCGGTGATGAAACACGCGGAGGAAAATCCGGGCACCCGCTTGGACTCCGAAAAATTCCTCTCCGAGATAGGCTGGCGCGAATTCGCCTATCACTTGCTCTATCACTTCCCATCGCTACCTCAAGAAAACTGGAAGCCGTCCTTCGATGCCTACCCCTGGCAGGTCAATAACGAGCATCTAGCGGCATGGAAAAAAAGGTGAGACTGGATATCCCATGGTTGATGCTGGCATGCGCGAGCTGTGGACGACTGGCTATTTGCACAATCGCGTGCGCATGATCGTGGCGAGCTTTCTGATCAAGCACTTGCGAGTTCACTGGCGGGAAGGGGAAGAATGGTTTTGGGACACGCTTCTCGATGCCGATCTCGCCAACAATGCCGCGAGCTGGCAGTGGGTGGCGGGCAGTGGAGCCGACGCCACGCCCTACTTCCGGATTTTCAATCCGGTGGAACAGGGTCGCAAGTTCGATCCTGATGGTACCTACGTGCGAACCTGGTGCCCCGAACTCGCTCGCCTCCCCAACTTCGCCATTCACGCACCATTCGAAGCATCACCGGAGATTTCTGGCGGCAAGTGGCATCGTTCTCGGCAAGACCTATCCACTTCCGATAGTTAGCCATGCGCAAGCGAGGCGCGCAGCTCTTAAAGGATATGATGCAGTAAGGTCCAATTCCTCAAGTCTGCTTGGCCGCGTTCGACGCGATTGAACACAACTCAGGCATATCAGTGGGTCCGCCTCGAGTGGTCTGAATCTGGGTCAAGGGCGGCTGTCAGCGCTGCGTCCGCTACGAGTTTGCTCTACCTCCGACACCAGAAAGTTTGGTGCGCCGCGACGAGCACGTCCGTCACCGCCTTGCTCGAGCTTGAAGTCGGCACCGAATGGACCAAGACTGAGCAGGCCGGCGTGACCGACGAGGAAACGCTCCGGCCGCCGATGCGGAACGGACCATCCTGGACTGCACCCTCGTTATCGAAGACCCCGCCACCAATGGCAACGACAGCGCAATGGCCTACTTCAACAGGGGCCGCGCTTTTTTGGCGGAGCATAAGACCGATAGCGCAATCAGCGATCTGTCGCGGGCAATCTCGATCAACGCGGAGCTTGCTCAAGCCTACGACGAACGCAGCAGGGCCTATCTTGCTGAGGACCGGTATCCCGCACAAGCGCGCGCCTACAGCTATCGCGGCAATGCCTATCGGGAGCTTGGCCAGCGAGAACTCGCGGTATCAGATCTCCGACGCGCGCTCGATCTCGATGCGACCGACGAGCAAAGCCGTCGCCTTCTTCGCGCCCTTGGCGCTGAGCCTCAGAAGTGACGGGCGGCGGTCGCCAGAAGCGGACGTTCGGGCTCAGAGGGTCGAGGCGAGAAGGACGGGTTGGCGCCGCGTGACGGGTAGGTCTACCTCTATAAGCCGACGTGATTGCGGTTTCCGACCGCAAGACCTCTCTTACCGCGGACCCGACGTCCGCGCGCCGTAACGGGGGAACTCGGGCCACAAGAATGGCTATTTCGCCGATTCCTCCTCCACGGTGACTGGCGCCGACCAGCAGGTGATCCAGCGCGCAGATGGCTCTGCTAGCGTACTCAACTGACAGGCCCAATTGTCTTGCCGACGCAAGGAGGTCGAAGAATTCTTCTGAGCTGACGCTGAGGTTGCAGCTGTGGGGTGAGTTCCGACAAATCCCGCGCTGTTCCATCGCGTAGAATGCGTCCCGCTCTTGTCCGAAGTCAGGGTTCCCCTGAAAAAGTCGCCGTCACTCGGCGCGAGATTAATCCCATCAACAATCGCGTCGTGACCTCCGACCGTCCTAACCGTCACAGGCTCGATCTTTACAACCGCCATCCTGCCTCCAAAATGTTACTTGAATCGAAGCAGTATCCTACTCCTCACCATCGGCAGGTCTAGGCTTGGCGTCTTGACTGGCCTTGTGCCCCTCGCCGACCTGATCCTGTGACCGCAAGCAGCTGTAAGTGCCGACAAACACCAACCATAAGCTCTCGGACTGAAGCAAATTGGCAATCAGCACAGCTAAATGGTGATACGCCTGCAAATGGTCAGTAGAATGGGCATCTCGATTCCGCGTGCGAATTGCGGTGCTGCTATTTAGGATATCCGCGTCGCAATCGTCGGTTCCGCTTTGATTTGCGCCCATAGAACCAGACCTTCGCTCCTTCCGTCGCGGCAATGTAGCCAATGACGATCGCAATGACGGTGCCCATCTGGAGCGCCGAGAGAGGCACAAATCCAAACACCGAACTCAGCGGGCCCGAGGAACGGGATCGCGAGGGTGGCGACGGAGACTGTAAGTGTGGTCCACAGCAGCAGGCGACTGGGCCTGCTGCGAAAAGCGGGTCTGTGCGTGCGCAGGACGAGTACGACGGCGAGTTCGGTCAGCAGCGAGACGATGAACCACGACGTCTGAAACGTGGCTTGGTCCGCGTGAAAGACGAGCAGCAGCACTGCGAACGTCATCAGATCGAAGACCGAGCTGATCAGCCCGAAGACGACCATGAAGCGCTGAATGTCCTTGATGTTCCAGCGCTGAGGTCGGGCGACGCGGTCCGGATCGACGTTGTCGCTCGAGATCGCAATCGACGGCACGTCGGAGAGAAAGTTGTTCAGCAGGATCTGCTTGGCCGCCAGCGGCAGGAATGGAAGCAGCGGCGTCGCTAGCGCCATGCTCACCATGTTCCCGAAGTTCGCGCTGGTGGTGATCGAGATGTACTTGAGCGTGTTGGCGAAGGTCCGCCTCCCGTCCTCTACGCCGCTGCGCAGGACGTCGAGATCGCGGCTCAGCAGGATGATGTCGGCGCTCTCGCGGGCGACATCCACGGCCTCTTCAACCGAGATGCCGACGTCGGCCGCATGCAGGGCCGGCGCATCGTTGATGCCGTCGCCAAGGTACCCGACGGAATGTCCGGCTCGCTGCAAGGCGCGGACGATCCGCTCCTTCTGCTGAGGATCGATTTCGACGAACAGATCGGTGCGTGGCGCGAGGTGCCACAACGCCTCATCCCTCATCTTTCCGAGGTCGTCGCCGGTGAGGATGGATTTCGGATTGAGGCCGACGGCCTCCGCCAGATGAGCCGTCACATAGCGGTTGTCTCCGCTGATCACCTTGATGCGGATGCCGAGATGGGCGAGATCGTGGATCGTACGTTGCGCGTCCGCCTTGGGCGGGTCGGAGAAGACAAGGAAGCCGCGAAACGTCATGCCCTGTTCGTCATCGCGGCCGTAGCGCGGCTTGGCCGCGACCCTGCGGGTCGCCACAGCCAGGACCCGGAATCCCTCGGCCCCTTTGGCTTTAAAGATCGCATCGAGTTCAGCGCGCAATTCGGTCGTGAGCGGGATATCGACGGCATCGCGTTGGAGCGATGAGCAGGTGTCGAGCACGTTTGAGAACGCGCCCTTGGTGACGATGAGGTGCTGCGTCGGATTGCCGTCTTCCTCCACGACGATGGTGAGCCGACGGCGAAGGAAATCGTAGGGGATTTCGTCGATCTTCGCGAAACCGTGCGTCGTCAGTCCCGCGCTCTCGCCCGCGGCAACGATCGCTGCATCAAGCGGATTTTCGATGCCGGTCTCGAATGCCGCATTGAGAAAGGCAAGCCGGCGGATTTCGTCAGACGGCCTATTCGCCGCGTCCAAGGCACCGTTGAGAACGATGGTGCCCTCCGTCAGCGTACCGGTCTTATCGGTGCACAGAATATCCATGCTGCCGAGGTTCTCGATCGCTTCCAGGCGGCGAACGATGACGCCCCGCCGACTTATGGCCCTTGCACCGGCGGACAGAGTCACACTGACGATCGCCGGCAATAGCTCCGGCGACAGACCGACCGCGAGCGCAACGGCAAACAAGAGAGACTCGATCACCGGGCGACCGAGAAGCAGATTCACGGTCAGGACAAACAGGACGATGACGACCATCACGCGGATCAGAAGGTATCCAAGGGCGCACGCCACGCCCAAAATCCGTCTCGGGCTGGCGGGTTCTAAGCCGTGCTGCGATCGCCCCGAACGCGGTCCGGCGACCAGTTTCGACGACGAGGACCTTCGCAGTGCC
>CAVUEM010000031.1:0-32026 GCA_963740475.1 uncultured Alphaproteobacteria bacterium
CTACCTTGCTGTGCTCAAGTTACAGCTCTCTAGCCGTAGAGGACCACGATCACACCAGCGGTCGTTACTGTCAGCCCCATAAGGAGGAGGATCAAAGATCGCATTACCTCGGCCATGGCCTGCTCCCTTGTGCCATGTCATTTTGGAAACGCGAGAAGCATAACAGGTCGGCGAGGCCATGTTGTGGTCACCAGGACACACGAGCCCTCAATTGACAGGGCGATTGCACACCCCAATCTTCCTTGCCCAACAAAAGGACCAATCTTCCCTGCCCGATAAAAGATAAAAGAAGAAGAGGGAACGCTCGTGAACCAAGACGATCAGCGCCGCGAGAGGCGTGAGATTACCCTGCTGGTGGTGGCCATTGTCGCAGTGTTGGCCTGGGCGGTGTTTTTATGGATCAGACAGGGGCTTCATGCCCTCAAGCTGGCGCCGAGCAGGCGGCGTTGACGCCAAAGTAGAGCGTCTTCTGTGGTTTGCCGCCGGGCTGATCCAATCCCACAGACCCTCGAAGCGCTGGCCGGCGACGCGCGTATAGCGGCTAGAACCCTACCCCTTGAGCCCGCCCTTCGTCCTCTGCTCCGCTTCGCGAATGTAGCCGTCGACCATCTCGGCCTACTTGTGACGCGTGTGCCGGCGGATGCGATAGCCGGGCAGGTCCTTGGCCGCGGCGCTCGTGTCCCGCCCATCCCCAAGGTCACGCAGCCTACAGGACTATCGAGTGGAACCCGAGTGGTACCGCGAGCGCCGGGCCCTGATCTGGTGGCTGTTTCGCTATGAGGACATCGCCCCCGCGGCCGCAGTCGAGGGATTGGCATTTGATCAACCAACCAGGGCTTCTGCGCGGGCTCCATTGATGGCAACCAGCACCCTAGCCCTGATCGAGCCCCGGCACCGAGCGCGCGCTCCTGATCCGCTACGATCCCGAAGCCGAGGCGGTGTGGGCCTATAAGCGCGACGAAGCCGGCAAGTGGTCCGACGCGGAAACCGAAGGCCGAGGCCCGCACGCGTTTGGACGCCGGCGAGAGCGCCCGCGCTCTTGGTCGGTCCTATACTGGACCTACGTTGCATCTACGATACAGGCTCAAGAGAAAGTGTGCCGCTTTCTCCCGGGGTCATAAAACTATAGACGAAGCGGCGCTAGCCTCCGTCCAGCGGAGAGCCGACTGGACTGACGCATCGGCGGAACGATCGCTGCGCACTGCCAAGTTGTTCGCCAGCGCGGTTTGTCGGCTCCCGTTGGAGAGCCCGGTACTGAGAACCCCCGGGGCTCTCTCTTTTGAAGAGAGTGGTGCCGGTAGCTTACGAAATGCGGGCCTAGAAAATCTGCGATCAATCCCACAACCCCTCAAAGCGCCGACTGGCGGTTCGCGTGTAGCGTGTCGTGTGGCGCGGATCTCGATGGCCGAGGTAGTCCTGGATGTGCGCGGAGTCGTGCCCCTTGGTCGCAAGATAGTAGCCACAGGAGTGGCGCAGCATGTGCGGCCAGACGCGGCCGAGCTCGGCTCTCTCTCGCCGGCCTGATGAGGTAGTTGACCGCTTGGCGGGTGAGTGGGGCCGCGCTCCGAGACGAACAGCCACGGCAGCTTCTCCTCGGTCGCGAGGTAGCGCTTGATGGCGCGGAGCTCGTCGCCGGCGATGGGTGCTCGGTATCCAGCGAGTTCTTGGACCGCTTGACCATCAGGCGGGCCTGCTTCAGGTTCAATGCGTCGATGCGCATTGTAACGGCCTCCGACACGCGCAGGCCGTGGCGGTAGATCATCAGAAGCAGGATTTGGTCGCGGGCTCCGTAGCGGCCGGCCTTGGCCGCCTCTAAGAGGCGCTCGATCTCAACTTCGTCCAGGAAGTCCTTCGCCCGTTCATGGGCGTCGGCCGTCGCACTCTTGACGTTTCGCCGCTTGGTCATCGGAATTTGCTCCCGGAACAGCCCGTCTTTCCGCGAGGCAGGATACCACACTCTTTACAGAATACGCTATCGGTTACGAGAGGACCTATCAGTGCCGGTGATGTCTACCACGTTAGCAAACGTCCTCATGGCGATCATGTTCGTCTGCTTTTGGTGTGGGCACTGACGGAGTTGGATGACGAGGTCAGGAAAAAGCTAGGCGCCAGAGCAATCGCGGTAGCAGCCGGAATCTCGGGGAGATCGCGAGCGAAATTGCTCTCCGCATCGCGGCGAGGCTGCGGCTTTCGAATCTGGAGTGCGCGTTCTGGCTGGGTCGTCGCGGCTGTCGTCTTCGGGTTAGTCTACTGGATCGTTGTCCGCGATTACAATCGCCCCTTCGGCATTGACTTGGATCAGCAGGTTCACGACGCCGGCCGGCGTGGAGAGATCAGGCAAGCGGAAGACGCCCGACGAGGGCGTCGGCAGAATTGGATCCTGGGATTTGCCACGATCGCGGTTGCGATCGCAATTGCCTACTGGTTCAGATAGTCGCGGTAAGTCTGCGCCAGCGCCGAGGCACGGGCAGCCGCTCAGTCGCCGACAGATCGCGTAGCGGCATGAAGAGCGCAAACACGAGGGGGATCGAATGAAGAGCCGGATTGCGGTCGTATTGTGGGGGATCAACCACCTCGTCATGAACATCGTCGCAGCCCTAATCGTGGGCTTCATCGCGTTCTGGACAGTCTACCTTCTAGCCGACGGCTTCGGAGATCAGCTCAGCAAATGGCACGCGCTCTGGGCTATCCCGGCAATCGTCATTCTCCCATGGCTGGCGTCATCCCCTCTCTTCGAGACGCGTCGTTGATCAGCAGGTTCACGACGCCGGCCAGGGCGTGAAGAGATCAGGCAAGCGGAAGACGCCCGACAAGCGCGTCGGCAGAACTGGATACTGGGAGTTGCCGCCATCGCGATTGCGATCGCAATTGCCTACTCGTTCAGATAGTCGCGGTAAGCCTGCGCCAGCGCCGCTGAGAGGAGAGACGAGGATAGGGCTAGACGCTGATTTCGAGGGCGGCAAAGGCCGCCACTCACGAAGCCCGCGCCTCCCCTCGCTATCAAGGAGGCCGAGGAGATGTTGTCTGAGGTCTCGGAGGGCCAGGTCGGCATCTTCGAGGAGTACGGCGGCGGCGAGTTCTACGGCTACGTGATCAAGACGCCAGAGCAGAGGCGTCTCTTCGAGCCTGCGGAGGGGCTTTTGCTAAAGCTCAGGCCGCGCACCGGGGGCGGCCTCGCAGAGATGCTATCCGAGGACCTTCAGCGTGTATCCGGGGCTTCACCGCCTTTTGCAAGCGCCTCCGCAAGTCGCGCTGAACTCGTTACCGTTCACGCATTGTGTGAAGAGTGGCACGGCGCCGCTCTAGGAAACACCGGAGCTTCTCGCCGACGGGAGAAGGCGACCAAGCAGCGAAAGGTTAAGAGTGGCGGTCGCTGAGCTTGGAAGCGGCGATCCGGCTCCGCTCGGTTGGGGGACCATCGTCGCAGCCTTCGCCGCTGTCGTCGCTTGGATAGCTCGAATTGGTTAGGGAGATCTAGCGCCGGGCCCGTGGTAACGTAACATCATCACTGGCTCGCGTTTCCAGGCGCCAGTGGCCGAGAGACGCCCATGCTGGTGCTCCCGCCTGTTAGCCAGGGGAGGATCGCCATGCTGGCTTCCCAATTCACATCCGAAGACATGAACACGCTGACGTCACCTATCCGGAAGGGTGTGCGCAACACTTGGCATCACGGCCAGCAGTGTGGATGCTGATCGCCGAAACCGTGCTGCTTCCGTATTGTCGAGCCTTGCTCGGCGCGGAGATTGTCGCGCGGCTGCACTAGAGAGACGAGCGATCAAGGTTCTCAAACCTTGACGCAGGCGGTCTGCGTCCCTTACCGGTAGTCAACGTCTCCCCACGGCTCTGTCCGCAATTGAGGGTAAAGCGGACGACGAGCGGACGTCGTGACAACTTCTGCGGTCTCGACCCAACTGTATGGTCCGGCCGTGCGTCGCAAGAGGGTTTCGTCGATCTGGCGGTGTGCGGTCTTGCATCAATGTATCCGGCCTCTGATTGGAGCTCTTGCTCCGGGCCATCATGGATATCAGCGCGCGTGCGATCTCTTTACCGGACAGGTCTCAGCGGACCATTTGGGTCACCAGTGCTCGCATGCGCCGGGAAGACCGATCCTCCATCTCTTCGTTAACTTTCCGGCCGCCGTCGTCTCACTTTGCAATGACAATATACCCCTGAGGGCGTGTCCAGTATGGAGGTCCACTCTCCTCCATGGGCCAGACCATTTTGCACTCATAGCGGCTAATGGTCCGCCCCGTGGCGGTGCGACGCCATTCGGTGACGTAATCCTCGCAGGCTGCAACCGAGGGGAACCCTCTCGGATGCAATAAGCGTTCCTGCCCTTGAGCTGCGACCATCATGTAAAGCGTTGCGGGTTCCATTTGTGAATTTTTCCAAGTTACCGCTCCCGCGAACCCTCTCCCCAAAAACCGCCAAAGGTAGGGCACTCATGCCCTATATCTCCCACCACGAAGGATCTGCCCCTACCGTTAGGGCTTAGATCGGGCTGGCTCAAGGTCAAGTGCGAGGCCTGGCGCGCGGCAATTCACGAGAGCGGAAGCTGAGCGGGAAAGTCTCACCCATGCCGGGGATGGGAGCGCGCGCCATTGTCTGGCAAAAGAGCTCCAGGTCGAGGCAACAAGGGGTCTCGCATGGGCCTCCCTTTCACGATAGCCGGGGCTTGGTGCGAAGCCGAACCGTCAACGCGGGACATTAGCGGGCCCAAGTTGCATCCGCGACACAAACTCAATAGCCGGGGCTTGGTACGAAGCCGATCCAAATTTCGCGGCGGGGTTACGGCATTGGCGAAGTATCTTTGCCTAACCCCCGATAACGAGATTGTTCGACGGCTTAAAGGAGGCGCGGCGGTGGATCAGCCGATGAAAAAACCCGGAACGGCCGTCGGAGAGCAGCACCTTGAGGCGCTGTGGACGCAATTTCAAATGTGCGCCGCCAGGTGCCACGAGCAAGGAATGCCGGACGTGGAATGCATGAAGACCGCGTTCTTCGCGGCCATGCGCAGCCGTGAGACGGATAGCGCGCCAATTCTCTATCACTAAGCCTTCGGGGCGGTGCGGGGCGGGCCGTTTGAGGGAGCGGGCCGCCCCCATACTGCGGCTATCGGAGCGCTACTCGGGTAGCTAGGGGATCAAATGTCGGCGCATGGCCTGGGCGACCGCGTGCGCGCGGGTTTTGACGCCGAGCTTCATCTCCGCTTTCTTGAGGTGGCTGCGCACCGTCTCATGGCCAAGCCCGAGATGCGTGGCGATCGCGGCCAGTTCCTTGCCGATCGAGATCAACCGCAGCACCGCGAGCTCCCTTTGGGTCAGCGCAGCCCCTCGTTCGATGCGGTCGGGGTGAGGGTGAATGATTTTCTGCAACCTTATCGCCACAAGGCTCGCGGCCATGGCCAGGAGGGCGCGCGTTGGTTGGGAGAGCGACCGCGACAGGTCTTTGGGCGACCAATACACCACCACCCATTTGCCGCCGACGGGACACGTCAGGCCGTCGCGCATGCCGTACTTGAGGGCGAGCTCGTTCGGCCATCGGTCCACGCCGATGGGGTCGAGCATCCGCATTACTTCCGACCACGTGTAGGGAGCAAACCCCAGACGCGCCATGACCACGTGCGGGTCATAGTCCTTGCGCCGAAGTTCCATATATTCGTCCCACCAGCCTTTGGGCGCGCTGTTGCTGAGATAGACCATCCGGCTGGCGTCGGCTTCCGTCCACCTTGCGGGCATATCGGCCGCCCCAAGCACGTGGATGCGGCAATGCGCGTAGGTGATCGTGTCTAGAGCTTCGATGATCTCGCTCGGGGTGCTCATCCCGTCGACCGCAACCGCGAACTCAAGGAGGGCCTCTCCCAGGCCGGGAGGAATGATGCGGGCAAGCATGCGTACTCCTGAACAGCGATAAGTCACTCCCTCAACTGCATGTCTGCTCCGCAGCCCCATCCGACGGGTGGACGAAAAAAAGGGCGCCGGTCCCGGGGGGAGGAACCGAGCGCCCTAGCCAAATCCCTCGGGGGGGAGGGCATTGCTTTCGGAGGGATTACGAAAGCCTGGCTAGGCCGTAACGCCGTCAAAGCGACGTTGCAGCCAAACGGCGAGTACTACTGCCTCCCCACATGCATCAATCCCCCGTTCGGGGGATGGCCTCGGCCTCTTGTTTCCGATAGACCGGCCACCAAGTTCTACACCGTAGGAACAAATTTCTACACCGTAGAATAACGGAGGCCAGGAATGGACCAACCATCAAGGCAACAACGGGGGTATCGCATGAGCCCCCCTTTCAAGACGATAGCCGGGGCTTGGTACGAAGCCAAACCGTCAACGCGCGATATGAGTGTGCGCGAGCTACGGCGCATGGGGCCTCATCACATTAATCACCGCTTCAAGTTTCGCGGCGGGGTCACGGCCATCGTCGCCAAATATCTCCAAATGAAGACGGCGTTTTTCGCGGCCATGCGCGCCCGCGACCAGGATTACACGCCGGCTGCGGTTCTCTACCACTAAACCGTTTCGGGGGCGGTGCGGGGAGCGGGGCGGTTGCCGACGACGGCAGCCGCCCCATAATTTACGGGATCAAATGCCGTCGCACGGCTTGGGCGACCGCGTGCGTGCGGTTATGGACGCCGAGCTTAATCTGGGCGCGCTCAATGGGTGCGCGGAATATGCGGAATATAATGAGCCCCGGCTCTCGCGAACCGGGGCTCTAGACCACCCTACCGCACCGCGCGAACCGACCCGCATTAGGTTGCGCGACCTAACCCGCAAGATCGGCCAGATACGGCGTTGGCCAGGTGGTCTATCCGAAGGCTAGCGCGCAACGCTCCCAATGGCTGGGAGAAACTGCGCTGTCGGGGGTGTTCTTTGACTAAGTGTTGCGCTTAAGCATGCACATCGCTTCTGTTATTTATGCGGACGTGGCTCCCGCTTGATGTCGCCGCGCTCGACGAGCCGCAAGGCAGCAGCCCGCGTTTGAGCCCCTCGGCAATATGCCCGCCTCTTGGTCTCAGACAGGTCGACAATCTTATCCGTGGCTTGCACACCAGCTCCAATTCTGGGACGGAAGAACAGGCTGAGATCGGGACTTGCCATAGCAATCCTGGCTCGCTCGGGCATGGAGAGGGCATTCCACTCGCTCTGAAGAGATGCAATTCGTTTCAGCTCGGCGTGGAGCTTTTGACGCGACTTCCTAGACACATGCATGAGCGGTTCCTATGAGGGGTCGGAAACACATGCGGAACGCGGACGTTAAACTTTGATGACAAGGCCGCTACGTGACTAGAGACGACGCTCGCCGTCAACCCGATTGATCGAAAGCAGCCCAGCTGCCTCGCGCGCGCCCACGATGTGGCCGTGGTCAACCCCCCATTCGGGGGACAGTATGTTCGAGGCGGTAGACGTTACGCTTCACATTGCCGCGGTCTGGCTGGATAGTGAGGTTGCGTCATGCTCATAAGGGCGCTCGCGATATCGCTGGTGGCGGCCGTGCTAGGACCGGCGGTCGGCGTCGGAGTGTTCCTTCTCGCCAATGATCACATTGGCGGCGAGACGGCACTCCCCCTCCAAGCGGCAGGGCCAGTGAAGGAACCTGGTCAACCTGCGGTCATAAGAACATTCGCAGCGCCAAGGCTTTGGTCCGGTCCAAATTCAACTGACGCGCCCGAACGCAGAGCAAAGACGCTGGTAGCTCAACCATCGCCTGAGCTAGCGCCATGGCGCACTGTTGTGAGCTGTCCGGCGGGCGACACGTTGCCTGAGACTGGTCGCTGCCCAGCCCTCGAATGGCCTACTGCCGAGGTATCAGCAGCCAGCAATATCGCGGCCAGGGAAACGCCGTCCCCTCTGCCGGGACGGATGTCGCTGTCTAAAGACCCGTAAGTTAGAAAATGTTCTTCCCAACAAACGCCCGCCCTGCCGGCCATGGCCGCGAGCCTTGTGGCGATAAGGCTGCAGAAACTCGCCATCACCCCGACCGCATCGGACGAGGGGTAGATGTCCGCGATCCACAGCCGCTCATGGGGTGGAGCATTCTGGACGGCGATCGAGATCAACGCCAGAGCGCGCGGCTGATCGGCTTCCATGTACTTCCCGCGCCAGAGCAGGTCGGCAAGGAACGCTTGAGCGCCTGCGTGGCCGTTCTGGCTCAGGACCGAGAGCCAGTGCTTGCCGAGCGCAACGTTGGTCTCGAGCCCCTCGCCCTTGAGCTGGAGCTTGGCGAGCTCGAACTGCGCGTCGGTGTCGTTGAAGGTCGCGGAGGCGTTGTTCAGGTAGAAGACGGCGCGCTCGGGATCGGGCCTCAAGCCGATCTCCGGCAAGCCGACGCGCACGTACCCGGCGAGCGCGGTGAGCGACTTGCCGACATAGAGAGCGCGCGGGTCCTCGTCCGGGTCGGCGTCGATGTGCTCGTCGGCGATACGCAGGAACAGCATGTAGGCCTTGGCATGATCCGTGTGCGAGCCGGAGTTGTCGGCGTAGATGCGCGCCAGATAGTACTCGGCCACGAACTCTTCCTGGTCTGCGGCGAATTTGAGGGCTGGGATTGCGATCTCGTAGTCGCCGCCGTCGTAGGCGCTGATCCCCTGCTTCAAGGCCTCTTGCGCCGAGCTGAAAAGCGTCGAGCCCGCGACCGCCAACGTCGCCGGAAGCGCAAGCAATGCAATGCCTAGAGCGAGCCTAGAAATGCGCATGACACGAGTGAGATCGAACGAGCAGAGTGAGCCGCGGCGGCTTCGGAAAATGCGTGATTGAAATCAGACCGGATACCGGGGCCCCCGCAGCCTTCGTTCCTTTGCCTGATAATCGTTGCGCCCGTTTATGGCCCAAAGGAGGCATATCATCGAGGTTTTCGTTGCGGCTAGGCCACAACTCTCATTTCAATTCGGGCGAGCTTGCTCCGGTGTCTGGTCAACGTCTGAGTAGACCTCAAGAGCGGACAGACAGTGGGCTCTGCGCTGACTTCCGGTTGGGGCCACAAGCGACCGTAGTTGAAAGTAGTGTCCCGGATCACCATGCGTGTCTTTCGCCGCAGCCCCATCCATTTCTGGCAGCCGGCAACTTGGAGTACCGGCGGTCTAGCGTTAAGATCGGTTTAGCCCGGCGTCTCGTCCCGGCAACAATTTCTTGCAGCTCTTGGCCGAGCTCGGCCATGCGCGCATTCAATTTGTGGAAGCTTTGCGCCATTCGGCACGTTCGCGTTGACCCAACGTTCGGTGTGACCCTGGGCGTACCACATCGCCCGGGGAGGGGGTGACCTAGCACCAATGCGTAACCACCTCGGACTTCTCTTCCTCTGGAAGCGTGCGCTGATGCGACGGCGAGAGTCATGGTCACGCGAACAACTTTTGGATTACCAAGCCGAACGTCTCAAGAAGTTGCGGGAGTACGCGTGGGCACGCTCGCCGTTCTATCGCAGCTTCCATAAAGGGTTGGAACGCGCGCCGCTCGCGGACCTCCCTGTGCTCACGAAGTCGCAGCTGATCGACCATTTCGACGACATCGCGACCGGCCGTCGCATCACTAGGCGTGCACTCGACGATCACTTGGCAAGTCGCCGCCCAGGCACCCGCTTTCGCCGCCGTTATTTTGTCTGCGCAACTTCGGGCACAAGCGGACGACATGCGGTCTTTCCCTACGGGATTTCGGAGTGGGCTACCGTGCTTGCCTCGTACGCGCGGGTGAACGATTGGGCTGGCGTGCATTATAAATTTCCCCGTCGCCTGCGAATTGGCATCGTTGGATCGCAGAGCCGGTGGCACCAGTCGGCCGCAGCCCCTCACAGCTTGGGGAGCTTTAACTTGTTCCTGGCGGTCAGCCGGACGAGCCCGGCTGATCCTCTAGAAGAGATCAGCGTCCGGCTCAGCGCTCGCGCGCCCGATGCTCTTGTCACTCTGGCCGGCATGGTGCCCGCGCTGGTCGAAGAGACGAGATCGGGCAGGCTGCAAATCGAGCCGCAGGCAATAATTACCGTTGCCGAGCTTTTGACGCCCGCCGCGCGTCGTCTCATAAGTGAAACGTGGAACGTCGAGCCCTACGACATGTATGCGGCTACCGAAGCGGCGGGCATGGCGGCCGAGTGTGCCTGCCACGCGGGCCTCCACCTATTCGAGGACTTGATAATTCCCGAGGTGGTCGACGATCGAAATCGGCCGGTGCCGCCTGGTACTCCGGGTTCAAAGCTGCTCGTCACTGTGCTGTATTATCGAACTGTCCCCTTGATCCGCTATCAGCTCGAGGACAGCGTGACCCTCAAAGCTGGATCCTGTCCCTGCGGCCGGCCGTTTCAACGCCTCAGTCGCGTGGAGGGCCGTATCGCGGAAACACTGCGCTTCGATCGGGGCGACGCGACGGCGGCCGTGCTTCACCCCGTTCGTTTTGGCTCAATATTCGACACGCTCGAGCTAAAGGGATGGCAAGTGGTGAGACGACCGCACCAACTGACCATCTTTGTGCTGGAGCCGGTTGCGGACAACGTCCTGCAGCAGGTCAGACGGCGCACCGAACACCTGCTGCAAGAACTCGGAATAAAAGGGATTGCATTGGATCTACAGGTAGTCGCGGACATTCCGCGACACGGCTCGGGAAAAGTCGTCCTGGTCAAAGACGAGAGCCAGGCATCAGAACCCCTCGACGTACAGGCATCAGAACCCCTCGACGTATAAGATTAATGGCAACGGCCCGGCAAGAGGGCAGCAACTGACCCGCTTTGTGGGGATTTTGCTTCAGGGACTCTGCACTTGGTCGCCATTGCCATGGTTCACAGCGATAACCGGCGCGCCTGCGCAATGACATTGATGCTCTTTGCAACAGGCATTGCCCTGTCCGTGCTGTTCATCGCCGCTTATAGTCGCCCTTTTACGGGCGAGAACTCCGTCGGGCCGGAACTCCTTAAGCAAGTCATCGCAAGTGAAGCCACATTGGGAACCAGCCGTTAGGTCGTGGGTGCTTAGTACTGTTGCCTTGTTCAGGCGCAGTTCACGCACTGCTGCAGAGTCCGCTGGGGGTCAGAAGCCGCAGTCGCCGCGACGTCCGCTTGTCGTCGGCTTAGCCCTCGACAGCCGACATCGTGCGACGGGCCTACAGCTAATCGGAAGTAATGCAAGGACTCGCTTTCGACGTCACAGACGCCGATGGGGCCCGGCCCACGGGGAGGTGAAACACGGCCCCGTCATCGTTAGCCAGGGCCGACGAATTGATGTTTTCGGTGTCCTGGTGCCTGCGCAATGACATTGATGCTCTTTGCAACAGGCATTGCCCTGTCCGTGCTGTTCATCGCCGCTTATAGTCGCCCTTTTACGGGCGAGAACTCCGTCGGGCCGGAACTCCTTAAGCAAGTCATCGCAAGTGAAGCCACATTGGGAACCAGCCGTTAGGTCGTGGGTGCTTAGTACTGTTGCCTTGTTCAGGCGCAGTTCACGCACTGCTGCAAAGTCCGCTGGGGGTCAGGAGCGGTAGTCGTCGTGACGTCCGCTCGTCGTCGGCTTAGCCCTCGACAGCCGACATCGTGCGACGGGCCTACAGCTAATCGGAAGTAATGCAAGGACTCGCTTTCGACGTCACAGACGCCGATGGGGCCCGGCCCACGGGGAGGTGAAACACGGCCCCGTCATCGTTAGCCAGGGCCGACGAATTGATGTTTTCGGTGTCCTGTTGCTGCTCGGACTCGGCGGCGCATCGCCAAACATGCGAAGCCCTTAGAGATTCGATCGAGGGGCACCTATCATGACAGACAAGATCGACTATGGCTCTCCAGCGAGGCTCCGCACATTTCCTGGATACGAGGGCGACGTGGACCTCCTGCCGTCGACTGTCGAAGTCTTCAATCTGGCGGACGCACTTAGGCGACACACAGCGCTCGATCCAAGGATAAGGCATCGCGTCGCGATTGCGGTTCCCGCAGGAGCGGCCGGAATCAAGACCCTTCTTTGGCGTCGCGATGTCGACCAAATTGTCGCGAGAGACGATTTCCGCCGGCTTCAGCGCCGCCGTTTAGCGCTGGCATAAAGCGACGTTGGCGACGCCTGCCGCAGGCGGTCTACTTCGCCTCGCAGGGCCGCGGAGACGATTTTCTGCACTTCGCACGACGGCGCCGAAGGGACCGACGTGGGACTGGACTGGTGGGGGAATTGAGCTTCCCGCGAGAGGTGAGGCCCGCTTTGAGATCCTCACCACGATGTCTCCTCGTCGTCTACTGCTGTCCGTGCCGATGCGAACGCCGGCAAGGCCGGCTATCTCGGCAGTCCGAAGAACGTCAGCCTATCGACGGTGACGACCAAGAGCGGGGCGAGATTCTCCGTCAATAAGAAAGTGGCGGCGAATTTCCAGGGATTCCTCAATGAGCTCGAGGCGACCGGCTACAAAATAGATGCCAGCCAATCTGGTGGCTACAACGATCGCACCAAGCAAGGGCTGTTTTCGGAGGGGGTTTTGAACAGGGGAGAGGTTCGGCCAATCTACCTGGGAGAATATGTCTCGCCTCCGAACGTTGTAGCCCTCAAAGGGCACCACTGATCAGGGGCTTGAACCATGGCACACGACGAAATCGTGGAATGGTTACGGGTGCTGATTGCCAAGCTCACACCACAGGAGCGGGCCGCACTTCTGGACGAGAGCAACGAAGACGATATGCGTTATCCGACGTTTCTCGAGCCGATTAAGGGGGCTGTTACAACATAGCGGCTTTAGTCCCTCACGAGGGGAACCTGCCCGGATCGAGTACCAGCCGCCACCGCGTTGCCTCGCAAACCGACAAAGCGATCGCTCTTAATGGTCGGCTTGGCGGTTCCGATCTGTATCCTCTTGGCCCGTCATTGGATTGGATACGCAGACGTCTCATCCAAGGTGGCTACTGTTTGGCGTCGGCCTCGTTCCCGTCACCAAGGTAATTCAGAGAAGGAGGTGCACCAATGACCAACTACGCGCCGTCATTCACGGTGGCGAAGCTCTTCGAGAAGACAACCCAGCCGCGCGAGGGGTCGAGGTTGCGCCAGAAGCTGGTTCACCTTCAGTACAGGGCCAAGCTTCAAGAGCACATCACGCTCGCGGTGACGCGATTTCGCGAGCACAGTGCTGCGGCAGACGCAAAGCATAAAGAGCGCCCCTCCGGTCGAGGCAACAAGGGGTCTCGCATGAGCCTCCCTTTCACGATAGCCGGGGCTTGGTACGAAGCCGAACCGTCAACGCGGGACATGAGCGTGCGTGAGATGCGGCGCATGGGTCCGCGTCACATTAAGCACCGCTTCCAGTTTCTCGGCGGGGTTACGCGAAGTATCTTTGCCTAACCCTTGATAACGAAGATTGTTCGACGGCTTAAAGGAGGCGCGGCGGTGGATCAGCCGATGAAAAAACCCGGAACCGCCGACGATCGCCGGGATTCAGCCCGGAATTTGCCAACGGTAGCGACCAATGCAGACGCACGGTTGCGATTTCTGTTCTGGGTCAGGAGCTGTAGTCCCTGGGACGTCCGCTTGTCGTCAGCTTAGACATTGCGTCAGACAACAGGCACCACGATAAAGGCAACAAATAAGGGCCAGGGGTGCTACACCCTGGCCCTATTGCACGAAGCGCTGCCCTCTCTGGTTAGCTAATGAAGATGTCTGGCTGATGAAGCTCGCAGTGGGTGGACCTAAAAGTCAGGCACCATGCCAAAGCGTTTGATTGCTTCAATGCCCCATTGCTCGTCGTAGGCGTCGTACTTGTCGGCGAGCCGCCGGTAGGTCTTCCAGTGCATGCCCCGTGGCTTTGGCGGGAGCTCATTGAATTTGGCCTTCGGATAGAGCCGCCCGACGATCTTCCACATCCCCTGGACCGCCCGACCGGCCCTTGTCTCGGCCTGGGACCCATAGCGCAACCGCGTGCATGTCCGGCACCGGAAGCGTGTGCCGCCGAAGAGCACCCGGCAGCGCCTGGCACAGCCCGGGCAGCAGAACCACTGCCGCTGCCCACCGAAGCGTGTCGGGGTCCGGACCAAGCGCACGGTCTCGTCGACGTCGTGTCCCGTATCGCGGCTCCCGACCCGGCATATGAGCTGTAGTGCATCAGCCCGGGCGATGGCCCCGATGCTGCCCGTGGTCTCGCCGCCGCGCGACCAGCTAATCGCAGACGCAGCCCCCGACCTCAAGGACCCGTCTCGGCGCAGGCGAGCGAGATCCAGGCGCCAAAGGCTTTCTGCTGTTGGTTTCCTGCTGCTGCTAGGTCTCCCCGAGCGGCCATTCGCGAGCGCCTTGCGCAGGCAGGCCGTTATGGTGGCGACGAAGATCAGGCGGTCGCTGCACTATTACACCATGCGGTAGAGGACCAGGGCGGGAGGGAACGACTGAATGACATTAGTAATCGCTTTGGAGAGCGGGTTGCGTATCTAGTAGAAGGCTGCTCGAACAGTTTTGTTGAGACTGGAGCGCAGAAGGAGGATTGGGTGACACGAAAACAAGCTTATCTAGTCCGACTAGACCAGCACGATGATGAGGTTTTGATAATTTCCCTGAGTGACAAGGTGCATAACGCGAGATCAATATTGAGAGACTTGAGGAATGCAATGATCCGCGTGAAGGTCTGGGATCGGTTTAAGTCAGGTAGGGAGGGCTCGCTCCAGAACTACAGGGCATTGGCGAACTTGTTCGCCGAGCGGTTTTCGGAGCCGGACTCGAGAAGACAGTTGGCAGAGGAATTCAATGATCTGGTCGAGGAGCTGCCGCGCTCTTAGACTTCGCTCACTAGAGCCTCTTTCAGCACGTTCCTGAAATCGTCGTCATACGGGATATGACCGACGAGCCCGGGGCCATCCCACACCTCGAAGCCCATCAGCAGGCCATGCGCGGCCCACACAGGCGTGAGGGTGAACGCGGGGAGTCCGGTGTTCGCAAAGAAAGCGCGCTGTTCAATCCTTGCACGCATCGACGTCGTCTCCTGCTGAAGTGATGCAGCATAGCACCGTGAGCCCTGCAAGGCGTCCGATCAGTTCTTCCCAGACACGATCCGCCGAGCCCGTCGCCCAAGACCTCTACCACCCAAGCCATCGCCATCGCGTCATCTGTCATGCGCCGCACGATAGCCTAGATGGGCTTCGCGTGGGATTGAGGTGGGTGTCAAATCGCTGGGACGGCCTCACGGAATATGGCCGCCCGCAACTTGTGCGGAGTGCGCTCTCCTCGGCTGGCAGCATCGAACAACCGTCGCGACATTAGGTCGATTGGCAGTTCGATACCTTTCAAGGCGGCTTCAGTGGAAGCGGCGTCCAAGACGCTTGCGAAAACGTTCAGCTCTTCGCTCGAATATTTGGTGAGGTTGGACGCGTTGTTTTTTCGGTAGCGCCAGCCTGGGTGTTCGTAGTCTCGATCGTAGACGGCCATTGTCGTTCCTCCTCGATGGCTTTGAGGAAGGAACGCTAGCTCTGAGCGAATGTTCCGGGTTTATACGGCGCGAGCGAGCCTCCCTGAGACGCACGCGGGGTCCTACCGCCGTTCCAGATACCTGTCTCACAGGCCCCAACTCCCTGATGGCGGTGGGCTCTTGGGAGATGTTCTTGGAGCGTATTGACTGACATCTTGTCGTAATTAATGCGAGCCATTGCCAGTTTCGGAGTCGATTGAGCCTGATCAACGATGTTAACCAAAACATCAATAATATTTACCAAAACATTATTGATATTTACCAAAACATTATTGATATTTACCAAAACAGGCTTAAACAGCCGTCCGTCGAAGTCGAAAAGCTTGATCAGGGGTAGCGAATGAAGTCACGCGAGAGGGCTTTCAAGCTCAAGCGTTATGAATTCGACGAGAAGGTGCGCAAGGCAGCCGATCTTGAGCACATGATCCGCGAATTAGAGGGCATGGCGGCCGATCTTGATTACCAAATTCGGGTCGAGGAAGATCGGACCGGCATCAAGGACCCCGAGCATTTCGCCTACTCGACGTTCGCCAAATCGGCCAGCGTTCGACGAGACAACCTTGGCGCCTCGGTGGCGGCTTTGCGCGTCAAGCTCGAAGCCGCGCTGCGCCAGCGCGACGAGGCGGCCGAAGAGGTAGAAGCTTACGAGAACATGCCCGCCGTTAGTCGCGCTGTGTCAGGAGCGACCGCGCTCAGGAGATAGCCACAGAAACTTGTGCGTTTTGGGACCGCCAAGCATCTACCGGTCTCACCGAGATGGCGAAGAACCTGCGAAGCTTTGGCGGGATTAAGCACGGCGCCGTGTCATCAATCGGATTATGAAAGCAGGTCAGACTAGGAAGCTCTCAAGCTTCGCACCCCTCTTCACTGCATCGACGAGCCAGTTCGGCTTGCGACCCCTCGCGGCTCCCGACCCGGTACATGAGCTGTAGCGCATCAGCCCGGGCGATGGCCCCGATGCTGCCCGTGGTCTCGCCGCCGCGCGACCAGCTAATCGCAGACGCAGCCCCCGACCTCAACGACCCGTCGCGGCGCAGGCGAGCGAGATCCAGCCGCCACAGGCTTTCTGCTGTTGGTTTCCTGCTGCTGCTAGGTCTCCCCGAGCCAAAGCCGCCCATTCTCAGATCTCCGTTTTTTTCGAAATCTTTTGGCAATTCCCAGTGCTCTGACCGGCCGCTCTCCACTCTGCCCAACGCCGCCGTTGAGCCGCGGCGATACGGTCCCGGCCTTCTTGCGTTTTCGGGCCGCTGCTCATGCCCCCGTGATTTAGGCATCTGCCGTTCGCAAGCGCCTTGCGCAGGCACGCCGTGCCGCGGCGCGTCCGAGCCCCGCATCGAAGTTGCCGCCGGCGTGCGCGCTCCTCCGCTTCTTCGCTCAGCTTGGCTTGGGAGGCCCACCACGTTTTAGATCGCACGACCCTTACGGCTCGGGCGGAGGTCCAGCGTTGACGCGCAAGTTCGATGGATCGCTTGAATTCGTCGTCTGAAACCATGGCCGTGTTAGACCCCATGACGCGCACGCGCGCGCTCGCGCGTACTGGTGCAATTACTGGTCACCTGCTTGCCAGCGAACTCCTCCGGCTTTCCCTGGCACAAGAAGGCGATCGAGCGTCGGTCCAAGAGGAGCTTCCGCCCGTCGGGCATCTCGAGCTCGCGCAAATGGGCGGTGTGGGGAATCTTCGGCTGCGACTTGTTCGTATCGAGCTGCAGGATCGGCCTCGCGCGTTCTGTAGTAGTCATTTCATTTCCTTCTGTTGCTGTTGACCGAACGCACGAACCTGATCCGTTTGCGTGGGTTTGTGGCCCAAGTGGCCCATGTGGCCCGCGTCCTCCATTTTTAATCGCTACTTCAATAACTTGGGACCATGCCGCTCTGGGCCACATGGCCTTCTTTGTGGCCCCCGGCTTTTGCTTGTGGCCCACGTGAGCGCCTCGGGGTGGGCCACAAGCGTGGCCCACGAATTTCTTGTGGCCCCCGGGGTCATCGCGTAACTTCCTCATCTTCCAGGGGTTTTTCACACCCTGGGCCATCTGGGCCACTTGGGCCACTTTTCCGCACAAGGGGGCCCGTAATGGAGTGAGAAACGTGGATGACGTAGCGGCGATCTCCGCCGATGGTCTTGCGCGCCTTCAGCCGTCGGCGCCCACCTCTCATGTCAATGGTCAGCAAAAGCTTTCGGTCGGCCATGCGCCGGAGGAGCGTCTCAGCTGTGATGCTGAAGTCGCCGCCACCCATTTTTCGCGCAGCGTCGAAGGACACGTCGGGGTCCAGATAAAGACCCTCAGCATCCACCCAGCCGAGGCAGTCACCCTGCGGGTGCCAGGTAATTTCCGCTCCCACGGCCCTTGGGCGCCAGCCCCACCTCTGCCAATCGTCGGGTTTGCAGTGGCCTCCGAGCTTAGCGTTGGCGACGTGCGCCTTGCCCGCCACGAGCGCCGCCTTGATGAGGTCGCGGAACCTCGCAATGGGATCGGCGGAAGCCTGTAGCTCTTCTTGCTCGGCAAGCAACTCGTGGATCGCGTTCAAGACCTCCGTCTCAATTGCGGCGCGCTCAACATCAGTGACGGCTCCAATGTCCACCGCGAAGCGAAGCGTGATCGTCCAGGTCGCAGAGAGCTGAGCGAAGACATCAGAGCTCCGCTTGTGGTTAGACTCGAACTGTTGGCGACGTTGTTGGCGCAAGATCTTGAATTCGGCCTGAACATTCTCGAGCCGGGGGGCCAGCCAGCAAACGAAGCCGGCCAGAGCACGGGCGTATACTCCGCCAGCGGCGTGCGCCTGGGCGACGGTGAGTTCCTCCTCGTTGATTTCGTCTGTCCTCACTTCGACGACCGCCATGCGTGCTCTCAAGGAAGCACCAGCCGGGGTCTCTTCACCTGAGGATGCAATCAATCCACGCGGAGGCCGGTCCGGGCGCATCGTCAAGTCGGCTCGCAATCGGCCCCGCGCGCTGTTGTTGCCTTGCGCTCGGAGGACGCGATCAGCCTTGGCCATAAGGCGGGCCCGATCCTGAGCCGTTGCGTTGGCGGGAAGTACGAAGTCGTCGATGGCGAGGATCACATCCTTGGCCAATGACGCCAGTAGCTCGAGACGGTTCTCAGTCGCTGACCAGGCTGCGGGGAGGTGGCGGCTATCCATACCGGGGCCGAAGTGCTGCAGGAGCAGCGCTAGTAATTCGCTTTTGAAGACGCCCGTCAGGCCCGAATAGTGGAGCGATAGATCAGACCCGCCGATAACGGCACGGTACACGGCAGCAAGGCCCGGCATGATGACCCGCGCAGGAGCGAGCCTGCGCAATCCGAGCGATGTCTGGACGTCGACCTTCAACGTCGCATTATCGACGTCAGGGAGACGATAGAGGGATAATTCCCGAGGAAGAGACACCCTGATCTCGGCTCGTGGCCCTTGTGGCCCAAGTGCGCCGCCGGCGTGCAGGAAGACAAAGTCATCGCCAATGCGGCGCCAGCCCGTATGCGCCAAGACCTTGCTTTCGGGGATCTCGCCCGAGAGCACCTGAATGGCAACCGCGGTGCGCTTCGCGATCATCTGTCCAGGCTGCACAATGGCGCGGGCCCCGAGCTTCTCAGTCACCCAATTCAGGGAGGGGAACTGGTGCGCTGGAATGGTGAACCGCTGGAGACGCCCAAAGAGCCTGGCCTCGATCTCGAACAACTTAAACACCTCGACGTCATCGTCGAGGGTGATGTCGGCCACGATACGAGCCGTGAAGTTGGTGAGCTTGGTCGTCTGGACTCCGCCATCTTTGGTCTCGCGATGCCATACGATGCAACCGTCTTTCTCCGCATATTCACGCTGGTCCGGAGACGATTCGTTTGACCCCGCTCCATTCATCTGCGTTGACGACTTGCGACGGGCATTCCGCTCCCCGTATCCCTGTCGGGCGAGCTCCCTCGAGGCCGCGGTGAAGTCGCCGCCATGGTTGAGTACAGCATAGGCCGCGAAGCGGTCGTGGGCTTTCTCTGGCTCGAAGCCTGTTGAGCTCGAGAATACGTAGAGCAGATCGGAACCGCCAAAATTCGTGGTGGCGGAAATACCGAACGCCTTGCCGGGCCGGCGCCACTCTGTGACGCCGTCTTTCCGCGTGCGGACGCGCGTCCAGCCGCTAAGGATCTCCGCCCACGTTGTCTTGGCGGTGAAGTCGTCGCCGGGCCGGCCGCCGCTCGCCGTCGATATTGATGAAATAGCCGCAGGAGAGCGCGGCGTTTCATCATAGCTTCGGGCGAGGTCCATGAGCGCTAGGCGCTCTTCTGCGGAGTAGCTCGCAATTGTCGGAAAGGATCCATTGAGCCGCACGTAGGCCCGTCCGCTCGGATGAACACGACCATTGCTCGGGGCTGTAATCGCGAACGCCGGCATCTCAATGAGCGTCTTGATATTGTCCTCGGGATGCTGCTTCTCGTGCTCCTCCTTGCGCCGACGCGCGAGTTTGATCCCGCTGCCCGGTTTTCGCTCGACCTCAACTGGATATCTGACGAGCCAGCGCACGCCATCGCCGGGGGTGGCGTCGCGGTATCCTGCCTCGATCCTGGCAACGATCTCCCCGAGCCCGGTCTCGCGGGCGCCATCGACGAAACGCTCATAGGCGGCTTTGTCGTCGAAGTCCCAGCACTCGCAATGACCGCTGACAGCCCCGGTAACAACGCCTAAACCGGATCGACCTGGATACCAGTCATGAATGGTTTCGAGCGTAGGGCGCTGTTGCTTGAAGTGATCCCATTTGCCGGATCGATCGGGTAGGGGTCGCTTTGATCCATCCTCTGCGGGCGGAATGATGCACAGACCGGAGGTGTGCGCTTCCAGCGCAGCTTCCGACACCGCTTGTACAGTAGCTTCATTGACGCAGCGGCCGGATTTATCTATATGGATCATTGTGCTCGGCTGCTCCTTCATGCGCCTTCAGGAAGGAATACCGGCTTGGGACACGCGGCTCTGGAGGACGGACTACCGGCTTGAGAGCCTGCAAGATCGAGCGGCCCCACTAACTGCCCAACGGCACCAATTCCTGACCCCACCGTCTCGTACGGTGGGGTCAGTCGTTGGGAGTGACGAGGAGATCGAACTGGTTTCATGCGACCCTCCGCTCGGCGCGGAGGACGGCGTCAAGGCATGCGTTCAGGAGTCGCCATTCGGCCTCTGACGCATCGCGAGAACCTCGGGTCTCGATCGAGACCAAACATGAGACGGTCGCGCGGTCAAAACGCAGAGAGCCTGGGTGTTGGAGAATTGCTGATGCGGCGCGCGCCGCGTGGGGTTCGGTAGGTATTCTTGGCATTTCGCCACCTCCTTTTTTTGTCGAAGATGGCGGCCGAAGGTATTGCTACAGAGAAACTGGTACGTTATCCTGCGTCCGCGTTTTTCTATTTGGCCGCTTCCGGTAACGACGGGGCGGCCTTTTTGCCGCCGCGGCCGTACTCACGCCTGTTTTAGGCGGGCACCTCCTGTCCATTCAGCTCTTCATTTCCCGTGTCAGCGGTCGCGCGCTGGCGCCCAGTTTCGTTTTTAGGCTCTCCGAACGGGACCCCAAACAAAATCGCCGGGGTTCGCGCCACACTATCTCCGCAACCGGCGACGCCGCCGAACGGGACGTACCTCACAATGCGCGGCCCTCGACGCGTACCCTCCACCGCCGCGAGCCCAGCGCCGATCTCGATGTTGACCCTCATCGCGTCGTGGGCGGCACCCGCGTGCCGCGTCCGGAGGGTCCCCGAGATGCCCAGGGCGTTGAGCGCCCGGCACGCCTCGAACTCGGGATCGCCGCTCGATTGCAGCAAGGCGTCGCCGTTCCACTCGACCCTAAACCGGCCGCGGCCCAGCGCGTGCATGACTATGAGCTGTTCGGACATCCCTCTCCCCCCAGCTAGGCCCTCAGGCAGCCGTTTTCGGCTTTATGGCCGGCAAGTTTTTGAGGAAATCATCGAGGTCCTGAGCGAGCACAACAGACCGTCTTCCGAGTTTTTTGGCTCGTAATTGCCCCGCATTGATAGCGCCGTAAATTTTGTCCCGGCAGCATCCAACCCGCTTGCAAGCTTCATCGATCGAAAACGCTCTTGGGCTCGTGTCGTCTGTCATTGACTGCTTCCCGTCTATTGGCGTCGACGGAAAGCATGATCGATCTACCTGGGCAGTTCACTAGCCTATTTGTGACACTCGCTAACGTCCTCAATCTGCCCAACCCTGGCCCGGCATACGAGAGGCAGAACGGCAAAATAAAGCTGCTGCTGCAGCGGAGTGGTCGGCTTGCCCGGCGGATAGAGGACTGGGGGGATCAGCGTCTTGCGTAGCCAAGATTTGGGCGACTTCCGCAGGCTTACCTTGTTGCCGTGGTGGAGGAGGAGCGCATGGACATCATCGGCGGCCTTCTTGGGGATAATGCTTGCCAGGGCTTTCTTATCCTGGAGCGCATCGGCTATGGCACGTGCAGAGGCTTTCTTGCCTCTGCCCTTTAAGACGTTGGCTACGGCGAGAATGGCCCGCACGATGCGTGCAAGGTCCGGCGTGCTCCACCTCGTTCCCCAATCGTCGAGTTGCTCCGACTGTGGATCAACTTCTGGCCAGACGTACTTCGCGGCCAGCTTGAAAACGAGTTCGCGATCCGCATTTTCGAAGTCATCTGGATCGACACCATATTTGCCGTAGAGCGCCGAGTAGCAGATGATCTGCTTGCCACGCACGAGCAGCTCTTTCTCGTGCCGGTACGCCAGCGAGAGAGCGATATCCCTCCAAACGCTTGGAGCGAGATCCCAACAGTCAGCTGAATCCGAGATTGCAAATTCAAAGTGGTCAAAGAGGGCCCTCATGCTTGCCGACATGGCCCGCAGTTCTTGTTTCCTTGTCTCCTCGACGGCAATGGGCCACGTGTCCTCATCGTACCCGAAGCGCTTCCACCAAGCCGGCGCTCTGTCTGTGCTGACATCAAACGTCGAGCCATGCCACAGGCGGGGTGAAGGTAGTTTGGCGTACGGATTGCGCTTGCGTTGCCGCTGTGCTTGGCCGGCCATCGCGCTCTCCCAGCGCCTCCAAGGTGGTCGAGCGGCAGGGCCGACTTTTCGGGGATCAGCCTAGCCGCGCGGTCTGATTATACCTTGCGTCGCACCAGCGGCACTACCGCTCCACGCTCAGGATTGTGTGCGCAGAAGTTCGCCCATGCGTCCATGAGCCGGCGTCTCTTCTCAAGGAGATCGCCTCTCCGGTACGCGGCCTCGACCTTGTTGCCGACGGTATGCGCGAGTGCCATCTCTGCGACCTCGTGCGGAAAGGACGTGCCCTCTGCAGCCCAATCGCGAAACGCGCTTCGGAATCCATGCACGGTAGCGTGCCCATAACCCTTGCGTCGTAACAGCATGGCCAACGCCATTTGAGAAAGCGCCCGGCCCCGTTTACCGCCGGGGAACAGGAACTCGCTTTGACGGATGTCGGCCATCTCCTTGATGATTGCGGTGGCGCGGGTGGACAGCGGCACGCGGTGCTCCCTGCCAGCCTTCATCCGCACCGCAGGCACCATCCAAATGCGCTGCTGTAGATCGAGCTCGTCCCATTCCGCCCCCAGCGCCTCGCTTGTCCGCGCTGCGGTGAGGATTAGGAACTCCAGCGCCCGCGCCGTAATGCTGCTCTCCTCGCCCAACTGCGCCACGAGCGCGCCGATCTCGCGATAGGGGAGCGCCGCATGGTGTTTGACCCCTCGGACTTTGGCTTTTGCCGGGAAAGTTTGATCGAGATGCCCACGCCATTGCGCAGGGTTCTCGCCGTTGCGATAACCGCACACCTTGGCCCAACTCAAGATCGCCTCGATGCGACCTCGCACGCGGGAACCAGTCTCTGGCTTCGATCCCCAGATCGGCTCGAGCACCTTCATAACCAGCCCCGTATCAACGGCATGCACCGGCAGTGCGCCGATCACCGGATAGACGTAAGTTGCCAGTGTATTGCGCCACTGCTGGCGGTGCTTTTCGTTCTTCCATGCCGGCTCGTGACTGGCGATGAAGGCCTTCGCGCACTGCTCGAAGGTAATCGCCTTTGCAGCCGCAACGCGGGCCGCTTCGCGCTCGCTGTTGCGCTGTTCGATCGGATCCACGCCAGCCGCCACGAGTCGGCGCCAACGTTGGGCCTGCTCGCGCGCTTTTTCGAGGCTGATCGCCGGATATGTGCCAAGCCCTGCATCGCGCGTTCGGCCGTTGTGGCGGAATCGAAACACCCAGCCCTTTGATCCCCCGGGAGCGACGCGCAGGTAGAGATTGCCCCCGTCGGCATAATAGCCTGGCCGCTTGCGGCTCGCGACGCTGACGGCCTTCAGCCTATTGGTTGTCCGCGCCATACCCGTCCGCCGAACCCCTGCCCATACTTCTGCCCATACTCAGAAGTCCGATGTTAACCGACTTTGGCGGACGTCCAGAGACGATGGCAGTAAGAAAAGCCCAGGATTACGAGCTTTCTGTGGACATCGACGGATATGGGAAGACGTGGATCGACGTGAGAGTGGCGGAGAGGGAGGGATTCGAACCCCCGGTACGGTTGCCCGTACTCCGCATTTCGAGTGCGGCGCGATCGACCACTCTGCCACCTCTCCGGAAGCAATGCTTTTGGACCGATCCGTTAAGCGCTGCAATAGTCCGATCACGCTCCGCCTGCAATTTGGGGAGGCCGTTCCTGCGATCCAGGCCACAATGACGGCCGTATAGGATGTCGGTAGGCCGGGCTATTCACACCCCTTGGATTGTCGCGGAGGAAGTGCACCATGAAGACCTTGATGCTGGCCACAATTCTGGCGCTCACCGCCGTATCGGGTATCGTAGCCATCTCGCACCCTGCGGCGTCCGGGGAAATTGAATGCGGAAGAACACCATGAAGACCTTGGTCCTGGCCGCAATTCTGGCTCTGTCCGCCATGACAGGGACCGCTGTCATGGCACGCCCGGCAGCGTTAGGGGATATGAACTACCCATAGAGGGGAGCTATGAAGACCTTGGTCCTGGCCGCAATTCTGGCTCTGTCCGCCATGACAGGGGCCGCTGTCATGGCGCGCCCGGCGGCGTTAGGGGATATGGGCTTTCCGTAAGTTTTCGTAGGGACGAGCCTACGCCGGCGGACGCGAACGTCCGCCGCGACGGGGAATGCGCGGCGCTGGCCGGGATGTCGCGGAAGTAGGCGAGCTGATGGACCAGGCGACCGAGCAAGGCGTGCGTGAGGGTCAATCGAAACGAGAACTCGCCGTCGCGTTCGTCGCGGTGGACGATCTCCATGACGCCGGGCTCGAGCACGCGGGGAAAGCGGAGACGCCAACGGCCGATCTCGAGGAAATAGCCCCGCGAGCGGAACACGAGCGCGCCGTCGATCACGCTCACGTCGAGCGTCATGCCGACGCCGCAGCCAACGTACTCCTCGAGGCCGGTCGGCCCGCAAAACCGCTTCGCCGAATGGACGACCTGGGGAAAGCTGCCGGGGCGCGCGTAGATCCTGGTCCAGCTCTGTCCGCCGAGGCCCGTGTCTTCCCTGACGACGACGACGGCAGGCCCCGTCGCCCCGCGGATCGTCGGCAGGGGGCCGCCGATCGCGCGCGCAAGGAACGCCACCACGCGGCCCGCGCGCGTGAGCTCGGTCCGAGCCACATGACCCTCGTAGACGACCGTCTCGCCATCGGCGAGGCGCTTGGCAAAACGCCGGCGCACCGCCTCGGGCAGCCGGCCCCAGGCCTCCTCGCCGACGAGCGACCTGAAGCGCAGATCCGCAACCTCGCCGTCGTCTGAGTGCGCGATAGCTCCTGACGCTGCCCGTTCGGCGTTCGCGATCTCGACGTGCTCGGCGGTCAACATGACATACCCCCGTGATCGCACTACCGTTTCGCCGCCCTGCCCCTCGCGCGCGCGGCGAGGCGTGCGACGGCGCCGCCCATGTGCAGAAGCTTCATGAGCACCGGTGCCGGGAGCGCCATGATCTCCTTGAAGCTCCTGTCGACCGTCTCTGTGACCTCGAGCATGTCGGCAAAGCGTCTCCGGGTTGCGGGAGGGACGCGCGCATCGCGCCCCGCTTCCTCGGCGCACGAGCGGAGCACCGCGAGCGCCGGATCGATCTCGCGCGCCTTGCGGCCGGCGGCGATGCGCCGGACCATCTCGAGCATGTCGGCTTCGGCTTCGTAGTAGTCCCGCCGGTCGCCGAGCACTTGGGCGCGCTTGACGAGCGACCAAGAGATCAGCTCGCGCAGCGAGTTCGACACATTGGAGCGGGCGATGCGCAGCCGCTCTGCGATGTCCTCTGCGGTGAGCGGGCGCTCCGAGAGATAGAGGAGCGCATGGATCTGCGCGACCGAACGGTTCACGCCCCAAACCTGCCCCATCTCGCCCCAGTGGACGACGAAGCGCTCGACGGCGGGAGGCATCGTTTGCGCCTTTACGGTTATTTCTGTCATAAGAGAAATATTGCGCGTGCTTGGCCGAAAGTCAACGCCTGAGCGCGACTTGAGGCGCGCGTCCGGGGCCGCTAGACTCGGTCGACCGCGCGGAGCCTCTTCATGTCCAATGACATCACGCCCCAGAGAATCATGGACCTCGGCATGGGCTTCTGGGCGTCGAAAACAGTCCTGTCCGCGGTCGAGCTCGGCCTCTTCACCGAGCTCGCCAAGGGGCCCGCCGACGCCGCCGACCTCTCGCGGCGCCTGGGGCTGCACGAGCGCTCGGCGCGCGACTTTCTCGATGCGCTCGTCGCCTTGCGCATGCTCGATCGGGAGGGCGGCCTCTATAGCAACAAGCCCGACACCGATCTGTTTCTCGACCGGGCGAAGCCGAGCTATGTCGGCGGCATCCTGGAAATGTCCAATTCGCGTCTCTACGGCTTCTGGGGTGCGCTCACGACCGCGCTCAAGACGGGAGAGCCGCAGAATGAAAGCCGCGGCGGCTCGGACGATCTCTTTGCCGCCCTCTATGCCGACCCCAGGCGCCTCAAGAGCTTTCTCTCCGCCATGAGCGGGATCAGCCTCGGCCCGGCGCGGGCGATCGCGGCGAAATTCCCATGGGGCCGGCACAAGACATTCGTCGATTGCGGATGCGCCCAAGGCATGGTGCCCGTGACGCTCGCCAAGGCGCACCCGCACTTGATCGGTGCCGGCCTCGACCTGCCGCAGGTCAAGCCGATCTTCGAGGAGTTCGTCGCGCGGCACGGCTTGACCGAGCGGCTCACATTTAAGGAGGTTGACTTTTTTCGCGAACGGCTGCCCGAGGCCGACGTCATCATCATGGGTCACATCCTGCACGACTGGGATCTCGACAGGAAGCGGGACCTCATCGCCAAGGCCTTTGCCGCGCTGCCCAAGGGCGGCGCTCTCATCGTCTACGACGCGATCATCGACGACGACAGGCGCGAGAACGCGTTCGGCCTGCTCATGAGTCTCAACATGCTGATCGAGACCAAGGGCGGCTTCGACTACACCGGCGCCGACTGCATGGGGTGGATGCGGGACGCGGGATTTTCGGAAGCCCGCGTGGAGCCGCTCGCCGGACCGGTCTCGATGGTCGCCGCCACAAAGTAACCAATCCCGGGCAAGCGTCGGAGATTGTCCATTACTTTGACGCGGATCACGCCAATTCGGATCACAGAAAGCGAAAAAATATTGTCCGCGCGCAAGGGAAACGGCTGTGCAAAAGGTCGCGTAGAAGGTGCCATCACGAGGGATAGACACGCAGGGATCCGGAGGGGTCCAAGCCCCTGCTCTCGCGATGACCTCAACTATCAGCCCATGAATTGGAGTTTGCTTGATGCCCAAGACTTTCGCTCGCGGCGCACTTGCCGCACTCGCTCTCGCCATCGCCCTTCCGGCGCTCGCGAAGGACACCGTCATCGTCGGCGGCGAGGAGATGTTCCCCACGAAGACCATTGTGGAGAACGCGGTCAACTCGGCCGATCACACGACGCTCGTCACTGCCGTCAAAGCGGCAGGCCTCGTCGAGACGCTGTCCGGCAAGGGCCCCTTCACCGTGTTCGCCCCGGTCAACTCCGCTTTCGCCGCGCTCCCGGCCGGCACCGTCGATACGCTGCTCAAGCCCGAGAACAAGGGCCAGCTCACGGGCGTGCTGACCTATCACGTCGTTGCCGGCCTCATGACCGCAGACGACATCAAGTCCGCGATCAAGAAGGGCAAGGGCACGGCCGAGCTCAAGACGGTCGCCGGCGGCAAGCTGACGGCGTCGTTGAACGGCCCGAGCAACATCCTCCTCAAGGACGAGAGCGGCGGCCGGGCCAACATTACGGTCTACGACGTGATTCAGTCCAACGGCGTCATCCACTCGATCGACCACGTTCTGCTGCCCAAGTCGTAAGCTGACGATCAACTGCAAGGGGCCCGGCGAGATCACTTCGCCGGGCCTTCGTTTTTTTGCTATGCTGCCAAATCGTGCAGGCATTTGGCCTGCCTACCATAAAGGCAGATGCCCGCAATTCGGGCATGCCGATGTGGCCGTCGCCGTGGTAAGCTATTGCATTCGCAGTGCTTTATCGTGTGGCCCGGCTCTTGCCACTTGTCGGAGCATGGAGCAAATCACCGCAGCAAAGCTCACGACGGCATTCGATGAGATGCACGGGCTCGGCCAGGGTGTGCGCGAGCCCTATCGCTCGGTTGCCGCCTGGCTCGACCGCCTCTGCGTCGACGATCTCAAGAAGAAGCGATGCGAAGCGGAGGTCCTATTCCGGCGCACGGGCATCACGTTTGCGGTCTACGGTGACGAGAAGGCCGACGAGCGCCTCATCCCCTTCGACATCATCCCGCGCATCATTTCGGCCGCCGAATGGCGCCGGCTGGCGGCCGGCATCGAGCAGCGGGTCAAGGCGCTCAACGCCTTCATGTACGACATCTACCATCGCCAGGAGATTCTGAAGGCCGGCATCGTGCCGCCCGAGCTTATAGTCCACAACAGCGTCTTCGTGCCGGAGATGATCGGCGTCGAGCCCCCGCTCGGGATCTACTCGCACGTCATCGGCATCGACATCGTGCGCACGGGCGAAAGCGACTACTACGTTCTCGAGGACAACACGCGCACGCCGTCCGGCGTCTCCTACATGCTCGAGAACCGCGAGACGATGATGCAGATGTTTCCCGATCTCTTCGCGGAGAACCGGGTCGCACCCATCGAAACCTATCCCGAGAGCCTGCGCCGGACACTCGAGGCCGTGGCGCCGCAGGATTTGAACCGCGATCCCGTCATCGCCGTCTTGACCCCCGGGCTCTACAACAGCGCCTATTTCGAGCACTCCTTCCTCGCCGATCAGATGGGCGTCGAGCTCGTGGAGGGCGCTGATCTCATCGTCGTCGACGGCGCGCTCCACATGAAGACGACCCAGGGACTGCTCCAGGTCGACGTCCTGTACCGGCGCATCGACGACGATTTCCTCGACCCGCTGACGTTTGAGCCGTCCTCCGTTCTCGGAGTGCCCGGCCTCTTCGACGTGTACCGCGCCGGCCGCGTCGCTATCGTCAACGCGCCCGGTGCCGGCATCGCCGATGACAAGGCGATCTACAGCTACATTCCCGAGATCATCGAGTTCTACATGGGACGGTCCGCGATCCTGAAGAACGTGCCGACCTACAATTGCCGGCGCGCTGACGACCTGAAGTACGTGCTCGAGCATCTCTCCGAGCTGGTCGTGAAGGAAGTCCACGGCTCGGGTGGCTATGGGATGCTCGTCGGACCCGCGGCCTCGAGCGCGGACATCGAGGCCTTCAAGCAGAAGCTCAAGGCGCGCCCCGACAACTACATCGCCCAGCCCACCCTCGCCCTTTCGACCTGCCCGACGCTCGTCGACGAGGGGATCGCCCCGCGCCACCTCGATCTCAGGCCGTTCGTGCTCATCTCCGATCAGGTCCGCCTCGTGCCGGGCGGGCTCACGCGCGTGGCCCTGAAGCGAGGCTCGCTCGTAGTCAATTCCAGCCAGGGCGGCGGCACCAAGGATACCTGGATCTTGCAGGATTGAAGAAGCGGCGGACGAGCCGACTGGTCGCGAGGAAATGCTAGGTCGAACGGCGAACGATCTCTTCTGGCTCTCACGCTACGTCGAGCGTGCGGAGAACATGGCGCGCCTGATAGAGGTCGGGTGCCGCATAGCCCTCATGCCGCGCGAAGGCGACGCCACCAACCACGAATGGCGCTCCACACTCGAAAGCGCCGGTTGCAACCAGACCTATTTCGCCAAGCACGAGGCGCTCGACGCCCGCAACGTCATCGACTTCCTCCTGTTCGACCTCGACAACCCGTCGAGCGTCCATGCCTGTCTCTCGCTCGCGCGACGCAACGCCCGCGCCCAGCGCACGGCGCTGACGCGCGAGATGTGGGAGAGCCTCAACAGCTCATGGATCGAGTTCCAGGCCGTGAAACCGGAGACGGTCGGCTCTGACGCGCTCTTGAAGCTTCTCGACTGGATCAGGGAGCGCTCGGCCGCCTATCGCGGCGCGCTCCTCAACACGATACTGCGCAACGATACCTTTCACTTCAGCCAGCTCGGCACGTTTCTCGAGCGGGCGGACAACACGGCGCGCATTCTCGACGTGAAGTACTATGTGCTGCTGCCGTCGAGCGACATGGTGGGCAGCGGCATCGACAACATGCAATGGCATTCGATCCTGCGTTCGGTCTCTGCGCACAGAAGCTTCCGGTGGGTCTACAAGGGCAGCTACCGCTCGTGGCGGATCGCCGACTACCTCATCCTCAATAGCGCCATGCCGCGCTCGCTTCGAGCCTGCTATGCCGAGATCGACAGTTCCCTTGCCGGCCTAGCGAGCCTCTACGGCGAGGAGAAGCCATGCCTCGACACGGCGAAGTCTACGCTGACCCTTCTCGAGAGGGGCGACATCAACGTGATCTTTCAGGCGGGGCTGCACGAGTTTCTCTTGGATTTCATCACGCGCAACAACCGGCTCGGCCAGGAGATTTCCGAGGCCTATCACTTCAACGCCTGAGACCGCCAATGCTCATCGAGGTTCGCCACACCACGACCTACAGCTACGATACGGGGGCGCGCTACTCGATCCAGAGCCTGCGCCTGACCCCGCCCGTCCTTCGACGGCCAGCAGGTGTTTGAGCTGGCAGCTCAAGGCTCCCGGCATCGAGAAGGGGATTCACTACCGCGACGGATTCGGCAATATCGTGCATCTCGCGACCCTCACCGGCGCGCACGATCACATCGTCATCGAGGCGTCGGGCGTCATCGAGACAGAGGACCGCTGCGGGATCGCGCGCGGACTGCCCGATCCCACGCCGCTGCGCGTCTTTCTGCGGGAGACGAAAAAAACCGCGCCCGACAAGTCAGTGCGCGACCTGGCACGCTCCGTCGGCACGAAGGACACCCTCGATCGCCTGCATGCACTCATGCGCGCGGTGCGCGAGGAAGTCGCCTACGAGATCGGCGCCACGCATGAGCACACCAGCGCCGCGGAGGCTCTTGCCGACGGCCGCGGCGTCTGCCAGGACCATGCGCACGTGTTCATCTCGGCGGCACGCGTGCTCGGCGTCCCTTGCCGCTACGTCAACGGCTACTTTCTCTCCGGCACGCTCGCACCCTCAGAGGCACATCACGCCTGGGCCGAGGCGTGGGTGGAGGGCCTCGGCTGGGTCGGCTTCGACCCGGCCAACGGCGTCTGCCCGACCGAGCGCTATGTCCGGCTCGCCTGCGGCCTCGATGCGGCCAGCGCCGCACCCATCCGCGGCGCCCAAAGAGGCGGCGAGAACGAGGCCCTTGACGTGAGGGTCGAAGTTGAGCAGCAAAACGCTCAGCAATAACGCTCGTTCGCCGAAAGGGGAGGCCGCGATGACCTATTGCGTCGCGATGCGGCTCGATCGCGGCCTCGTGTTCGCCGCCGACACGCGAACCAATGCCGGCGTCGACAACATCGCCCAGTATCGCAAGCTGCACTTCTGGCGCGACCCCGGCCAACGCGTCGTGGTCCTGCTCACGGCCGGCAACCTGGCGGTCACCCAGTCGGTCGTGAGCTCTCTCAACGAGCAGCTCAACAGCACCGAGCCCGACCGGATCTCACTGTTCACCGTGCCCACGATGTATCGGGCGGCGCAATTGGTCGGCAACTCGGTGCGCGAGGTGCGCCGAACCGACGGACCGTCTCTCGAGCTGACCAAGGGCGGCTTTGCGGCGTCCTTCATTCTCGGCGGACAGATCGGCGTCGAGCGCCCGCGCCTGTTTCAGATCTACGCCGAAGGCAATTTCATCGAGGCGACCGACGACACGCCGTTCCTGCAGATCGGCGAGCACAAGTACGGGAAACCGATCCTCGATCGCGTGGCCCGCCCGGAAATGCGCCTCGGCGAGGCGGCGAAGCTCATCCTGCTCTCCTTCGATTCGACGCTCCGGTCGAACCTCTCGGTCGGCATGCCGATCGACATCCTCGTCTACGAGCGCGACAGCCTCGACGTGAGCCGCGAGAAGCGCATCGGCCAGGACGACGAATACTTCAAGAGGCTGTCCAGCTCGTGGTCGGACGCCTTGCGCCAGGCCTTCGCCAAGATCGACGAATTCAAGGTTTAACAGGGGGGTCCGTGTCCCCGATCCGGGTCATCGCCCGGTGGTACCCGTTGCCCGGCGCGACGCCTTGGGCTAGCGAAGGGCCGGACCATCGGCTGCACGAAAGAG
>CAVUEM010000032.1:0-8815 GCA_963740475.1 uncultured Alphaproteobacteria bacterium
CAGGCCGCGGACCTGAGGGGGTTTTTCGAAGTGGCGTTCATGTGCAATAGCCCCGATTGATCACGGGCTTATTCGGCAGCCCCGGCTGCGTACAATCTGCCAGTCTCGACGATCGCCAGCGTGTCGGCCGCGTTGCCGCACTGGAGGCCAAGCGACTTATTCTGGGCGGTATCGATGTGAACCACCTCATTAGGATTTAGTGTGACCCGGAAGCCGGCCGCGGAATCACCGCTTTCGTCGTCGCGGTCCCACATCACGACGTGCATGCCGCAATGACTGCCATCTGCCTCGTAAAAGGCGAGGACACCCTTGCGGCCAACTGTGGTGACGATGGGGTCATTGGGACCGACCGGTCCCAGGACCTCTGGCATATCTCCGGCACGCGCAGGGAGACCGTACCCGCCTAGAACGACGAGACCCCCGACTGCGGCCAAGCTTAGTTTCTTGCTGAGAGTGAACATGTTGAACCTCCTTTTAACTCTGGGCTCAGACGCATTCTGAGCTTGAAGGAGATTCTGGCTCATTCCTCCGAAATACGCTGTGGCCATTGCCACAAGGCTTCACTTTTTCCCACGCTCGTCCGCTTCAACTCGAGCAGCGTTGAACGTACGGACGTCGTGTTTCCTATGCAGTATCCTGATAGAATGATGCGTGCCCGGGGAACGGCGATGGCTGGATCCCAAATCAAACAACCTCGATATTCGCTTGAGAGCGTCGCGATTTTCAGCGGTGTTTCAACGCAAGCGCTGGAGCGAATTAAGCGACGCTGCAGTTGCCGTCGTTACGAGCCACGCGAGTCGATCGTTGGCCATTTAGATACCTCGGATGAGGTGTTCTTCCTGCTCACGGGTAGTGCACGGGTTACCGTCCGTTCCGTCGACGGCAAGGCGGTCAATTTTCGCGAGTTGAGTCCCGGCGGCATGTTCGGCGAATATGCCGCTATTGACGGACGCCCACGGTCGGCCAACGTCGAAGCAAAAACCAGTTGCCTCGTCGTCTCGATGCCGGCCGACGCCTTCCGCGAGCTCTTAGAGGTAGAGCCCAGGGTAGCGAAAACTCTGCTGGAACATTTCGTAAGAGAGATCCGGGAACTGACGACGCGCGTATTCGAATTCAGCACGCTCGCCGTGCGATATCGCATTCAAGCGGAGGTCTTGCGGCTCGCACAGCTGTCGGTTTGCCAAGGCAAAACCGCTCGCATTGTTCCCGCGCCCACGCACGCGGAAATCGCCAGCCGCACCAGCACTCACCGCGAGGCCGTCACCCGCGAGCTCAATCGCCTTGCCAAAATGGGTATCCTCGAACAACGAAACAGAGAGTTATGGATCACGGATGTCGATCGATTGGCCGCGCTCGTGCAGGATGCTGGCGGCGATTAGAGCCCTTAAGCAAGCCCGGTTTTTGCGGTGTGCAAACATGCCACAGCACGCCAGCAAAGTGACGCGACGGGAGTTTTGCTTGCCGATCAAAGACGCATTCGTGCTGTAGTGAGAGGCTGGCGGGTTCGTCCAGAAATCAGCGCAGGGTATTTCGTAACAGCGTGGTGCTGCGATGATGAGGTCGGGCATTCTGGGGGCGGCGCTTTTGTGGGCGGCCGTGCTGCCGGCCTACGCGGCAAGCGACATCGCGCTCAGCGGAAACGCCGTTTTCACCACAGACTATGTCTTCCGGGGTTTCACGAATTCGGCGGAAAAGCCGGCCGTGCAGCCCGAATTCGACCTGACTTACAAAAATTTCTACGCGGGCATTTGGGGGTCCAACGTAAACTTCGGCAACGCTCCGAACGGGAAGGACCTCGCCAGCGTCGAAATAGACTATTGGGCAGGCATCACGCCGACCTTCGGCAAGTGGACCCTTGATATCGGCGCCTACTACTACACCTATCCGGGCGCCTTCGATCCCGATGGCGAGTTCAACTATCTTGAGATCTTGACCGGCGTTTCGCGCAATTTTTTCGACGACAAGCTGGAACTTAAAATCGAAAACTCCTGGTCGCCCGAATATTTCGGCGAGACTGGCAAAAATAATGTGCTCGAATTCAGTTACGCGTGGACCTTCAACAAGGTCGGCTACTTCACCCCGAAACTTGGCGGCAATGTCGGCCGCCAATGGGGCGATCTAAGCCAGGGCGGCTACGACTATACCTATTGGAGCGTCGCCTTGACGCTTGGCTTCAACGAGAAGCTGCCACTCGAGCTCGAGATTCGCTATTGGGACACCGCCGACTTCAGTGGCTACACGTGCCCGTCGTCGGGTGTGAACGCATGCAACAATCTTGTCGTGGGGTCTCTCAAAGCGTCATTCTAAACCCAAACACGCCGCCAGGGTGCAACCTCACTCCGGCAGTCCGACCCGTCGCACCGCATTTACATATTTGTCGCTGAGTTCCTTTGTCTTGTAGGGAAATGCCCGAGATACAACTTCTGACGTTGAGTAGTTTGGCCTGCGTGACAGGAGGGTCTCGACGATCTTGCGCGCGTCGTCCGTCCGCCCAAGTTGAGCGTAGGCGACCGCTAAAGTGGGAAAATACCATAACTGGTCGTCCCGCGGATTTCGAAGATCTACGGCGCGTTCGAAAATCTCTACGGCTTCCTTAGGCATGCCGGCTTCTTCGTAGGCCCATGCCAGATATTCCACATACCAGCTCTCATGGAACGGGTTGAGCCGGATTGCCTCCTTCACCTGGTCGATGGCTCGTCTCGGCTGGCCGATAAAGATGAGGAAATTACCCATTTCCGCGAGGAGCTCCGCGTCGTTCGGATTGAGGTCTCGGGCGCGCGAGTAATGGGCCATCGCCTGCTCGTATTGCCGGTTGTACAGATAGGCCCACCCCAGCACCCACTGCGCTTGATAATCGTTGGGATCGAGGCGCGCCGCCGTGCTGGCGTTCTCGAGCGTCAGCTTAAGCGTTTTGTCGTAATCGTCCGTCCACTCGTAGTCGTAATCGTCGGCATAGGCCCAGGCGAGGCCGGCGTAGGCACGAGCATAGTCCGGGTCGATTTTCCTGGCTTTTTCAAAAAGATCGCGCGCCGCGGCATTGCCTTCACGGGTGAATTTATGCCACTCGTACCAGCCTCTCGTAAGGTAATCGTAGGCAGTGAAGCTGTTTGGGTTTTTCCCAGCCAAGCGCTCGACCTCGGCTTGAGCCAGTTTGCCGGCCAAACCCCCGAGTGTTCCGACGATGGACCGCGTGATCTCGTCACGAATTGCGAATATGCCTTTTATCTCCCGGTCATAGCGGTCGGCCCAGATCTGGCCTCCCGTACTTGCATCGATCAACTGCGCCGTTACGCGCACGCTTTCATCGGAGCGCTGTATGCTGCCGTCGACGACGTAACGAACGTTGAGGTCCTTCCCCACCTGCCGGATGTCCGTGGGCTTGTCCTTGTGCGTGATGGTGGCACTGCGAGACATGACGATCAGCTCGGGGAACTTGGCCAACCCCGTGATCAGCTCCTCGCTAATTCCATCGGCAAGATATTGCTGGTCGTGCGCGGCACTCATGTCGTCAAAGGGCAGCACAGCAATGGCTGCGTGGTCGGCGAGCTCGCCGCCATCGCCCGAAAGGGCGTCCCATAATGCAGCCGGCTGACGCAGATAGAAGGATGCTGCACCGGCCGCGAGAAGCAAGATAAGCGCGCTGGCGGCAACGCCGAAGCGGCGGCGCGAAAACAACCTTCTGAGCCAAGGCAACGGTGAAGGAAGGATGCGATAGACGTGCACCGGGTCGGCAATATTCTTCAGACGGCGCTCACCGATATCCTGAAAGGGAATCTCGACGATCTTGCGAACCTGATCGTAGACGGTTTGCGAGATGCAGATGCCTCCGGGCTCAGCCAGTTGCTGAAGGCGGACCGCAACGTTCACGCCGGTTCCGTAGAGGTTGTTATCTTCGCAGATCACATCGCCCAGATTGACGCCGATGCGGAATAGCATCTGCTCCTTCGCGGGAACCGAAGCATTGCGCTCGGCAATCTCATTCTGGATCTCGACGGCGCAGCGGATCGCCTCGACGATGCTGGGGAACTCGGCGACGACGCCGTCCCCGGCGCTGCTGAAGATGTGACCGCGATGCGCGGAGATCGCCTCCTCCACCACGGCGCGATACACACGCAAAGTGGCTGTGGAGGCCTCTTCATCAAGTTCTGTATGGCGGCTGTACCCCTCCACATCGGCAGCGAGAATCGCGGCAAGCCGACGCTCCATGGCTGGGGGCCTCCGTACGCCAAATGGAGAAGACCCGCGTAAAGTATATAAGCAGCGCTAAAGAGGCCAGATGAAAGCAAGCCGCACCTCGGCGTGCGCGATTGTGGCTCGGGCGGTCACGAAGGCACTGGTGGCGACCGTAGGATGCCGATCTGCCCAGTCCGAGCGCGGACTACTTGCGCGGGAATACATCCAGACAATCATCCAAAAATTGTGTTGGGGGTTCAGCCGGATCGGCCTGCGCGAGACGTCAGGAGACTGACCGCAACGAGATGATGCCGCCGGCGATAAGCAATACGCCTGCAATGCGTATCGGGGTGCAACTCTCGCTGAACACCAGGACACCGAACAGGAACGCGAGGATCGACTCCAGTCCCACCACGACGAGATACGTGACAGCCAGTTCTTCCCGCTTCATCGCCAGCGTTTGCAGGGCCGCCCCCGTCACGAATAATGCGAAAACAATCATGCTCGGCCAAAGCTTGGTGAGGCCCTCGGAAAGCTTCATGAAGATGCCGCCCACCGTGAACAAGATCGCCGCCAACAGCACCGATCCCGCGAACAGCAAATTCTCATATTGAACAGGCCCTGGCCGCATGTCCTGCCCTCATTCGGCTGTAAGATCACTCTTGAGGTCGGGTGGAGATTTTCGCGCAGGGCTTCAGCGAACGCTGTGGCGTTTGCCACAAGCGGCGACATTTTTGGGGCGACGTGGGAGAGATGGTCGGAGCGGGGAGATTTGAACTCCCGACCCCCGGTCCCCCAGACCGGTGCGCTAACCGAGCTGCGCTACGCTCCGAAGCCTAATTCAGGGCTGTCTTGGATATACACGGTCAGGCTGTCGAAACAAGCCATCAGCGGCCTGGAGAGGTCTATTCCCTGGCCAGCGTGAGCACCCGGTTGCAGGCGGCAAGCTCCTCGATCAAGGTGCCGAGCGTTTTCGCATCGAGCTTCGCCGGGCGTGCGTCGGGCTCGCGGCTCGGGGCATGCCCCCCGCTTTGCGCGGCCTCGGCGGCGATGTCGGGAATCTCGTGCGTCGGCATCGCGTCGTCTTGCTCGTCGTCGGCGATGGATCGGTAATCCATCACGAAACGCGGCCCGTGCTCGCGGAGGATCTTCTGCACGCCCCTGATGGTGTAGCCATCGTTGTAGAGCAGGAAGCGGATACCGCGGAGAAGCTGCACGTCCTCAGGCCGGTAATAACGCCGGCCGCCGCCGCGCTTCATTGGTTTCAGCTGGGCAAATTTGGCTTCCCAGAAGCGCAGTACGTGCTTCGGGACTTCAAGCTCGTCAGCAACCTCGCTGATCGTGCGAAACGCCTCTGGCGCCTTGTCCAACGCCCGTCCTCCTCACTCGCGTCAAACCGCCGGCGACTTATTCGGCTGCCTTTCTTCGCGAGAGCGCATCGTTGATACGTTGTTTCATGATGTTGCTTGCGCGAAACACCAGCACCCGCCGCGGCGTGATGGGAACTTCCTGGCCGGTCTTTGGATTGCGGCCGATACGTTGGCCCTTGTCGCGAATGCCGAAAGAGCCGAACGACGACAACTTAACCGTGTCGCCGCGCTCGAAACTCGCCACGATCTCGCGCAGCACCAGCTCAACGATCTCAGCGGACTCGTTCCGCGGCAGACCGACCTTCTGAAACACTGCTTCCGCCAAATCGGCGCGCGTAAGTGTCTTCCCGCTCATATGCCTACGCTCCCCCAGTCGCGGGACTAATCAAGATGCTAATCGAGCGAGTGCGAGGCGGTCAATCTGTCCCGCGATCAAATTCCTGATATTGCACCCTTTTCCATCAAGGTGTGGCTTTCGCGCGGCACTCGCCTTTTTCGTCTTTACCAGCGTAACAGCACCGCACCCCAGGTAAAGCCCCCGCCCATGGCCTCAAGCAGCACCAGGTCGCCGGTTTTGATGCGTCCATCGGCCCGCGCGGCGTTCAACGCCAAGGGAATCGAGGCTGCCGACGTATTCGCATGCTTATCCAGTGTAATGATGATGCGGTCTTTGTCTAGTCCGAGCTTTTTGGCAGCACCATCCAAGATGCGCTTGTTGGCTTGATGCGGCACAAACCAATCAATATCGGACGCTTTATAACCAGCCTGGTCCAAGGTCGCGCCGATGACTTCGCTGATCTTTGTCACCGCATGGCGGAAAACCTCGGGACCGTCCATGCGGAGATGGCCGACCGTGCCGGTGGATGACGGTCCGCCGTCGACATAGAGCTTGTCCCGGTAACGGCCGTCGGATCTGAGGCAGGTGGCGAGAATGCCTCGATCGGTCATAACGCCATTCAGCTTCTGGGCTTCGACCACCACGGCCCCCGCCCCATCGCCGAATAGGACGCAGGTCGAGCGATCCTCCCAGTCGAGGATGCGGGAGAACGCTTCGGCGCCGATGACGAGAGCCCGCTTGAACATGCCGCTCTTGAGATAGTTGTCGGCCGTCGTTAGGGCGAAAATGAAGCCCGAGCACACCGCTTGCACGTCGAAGGCCGCGCCATGGGTGATGCCGAGCTCAGCCTGGATGGTCACGGCGGTGGCGGGAAAGGTCTGGTCCGGGGTCGAGGTGGCGAGGATGATGAGGTCGATGTCTTCGGGCGCGAGTCCCGCATCGTCGAGCGCCGCGCGTGCGGCGACCGCACCCATCGTCGAGGTGAGCTCGCCCTCGGCGGCGATCCGCCGTTCCTTGATCCCGGTGCGCTCGGTGATCCACGCATCGGAAGTGTCGACCAGCTTGGCGAGGTCTGCATTGGTCATCACCCGCGCGGGCAGGTAGCCGCCAACTCCCTTGATGACCGTCCTCACCAGATTCAACGTCGCCACTCCCACGCCTTACGCGGCGCCCTCGAGTTCTAACTTGGTGTGAAAGCCGGCGACGTCGCTGGCCAGCCGCTTCACCACACCGTTCGACGCCATGTCATAGGCGAGATCGATCGCGCTCGCGAAGCCGGTCGCGTCGGTTCCGCCGTGACTTTTGACGACGATGCCGTTTAGCCCAAGGAAGATGCCGCCGTTCAACTGGCGCGGATCCATCTTTTCCTTGAGTGCGCGGAACGCGCCCTGCGCCAAGATAGCGCCGAGGCGAGCGAGCAGCGACCGCCGCATCGCGGCCCGCAAATACTCGCCGATCTGCTTAGCGGTTCCTTCCGCGGTCTTCAAGGCGATGTTGCCGGTGAAGCCGTCGGTGACGACGACGTCGACCACGCCCTTCCCCACGTCGTCGCCTTCAACGAAACCGTGATAGCGAATGGGCAGCGGCAACTCTTTCAAAACGGCGGCCGCCTTCCTGATCTCCTCGACGCCCTTCACCTCCTCGACGCCGATATTGAGGAGGCCGACCGAAGGCTTGTCGACGCCGAACAGGGCGCGCGCCATGCCCGCGCCCATCAGCGCGAACTCGACGAGCTGCCGGGAATCCGCGCCGACATTCGCGCCCACGTCGAGCACGATGCATTCGCTCTCGATGGTCGGCCAGATCGCGGCGATGGCCGGGCGGTCGACGCCTTCGAGCGTCTTCAGGCAAAACTTGGCCATCACCATCAGCGCGCCGGTATTGCCGGCCGATACCGCCGCGTCGGCGCGCCCGTCCTTGACCGCCTCCAGCGCCAGCCACATGCTCGAGCGATAGCGGCCCTTGCGCAGCGCCTGGCTCGGCTTCGCATCCATGGCGATTGCCACGTCGGTATGGAGCAGCTCAGCCTTGGCCGCCAGCGCCGGATGGGCACTCAGTTCGGGCTCGATGCTGGCTCTGTCGCCGACCAGCAGGAAGCGCATGTCGGGATGGCGCACCAGCGCAATCGCGGCAGCCGGAATGACCACGCTTGGCCCGTGGTCCCCGCCCATGGCGTCGAGCGCTATGGTGACTGGAGAACCCATATTTTGCGCCGATCAGGAAAGACTTTACCTCATGCCGCGGCCCAGCCGCGGCAACCCCCGGAAATGAAACCCGAATAGACTGAAAAAGGCCGCCAGTGACAACCTGATTTTGCCGCTAGGCCTGCCGCTCGCCCCGCTTCAGGGCGGCAAGGGCCGCAAATGGGCCGCTCTGGGCTTCCTGGGCCTGATCGGGCTCGGCTTGCGACCAATCGAAGCTCACGCCTTCCCGCTTGGGATAAGGATCAAGCGCCGTGGCAAGCGTCTCGTAAGCCACAGCCCCAAGATCGATCCGCCCGCAGACGATCGGCTCCGGCCCCTCCAGCACGACCACGCTGCCAGGCAGTTCGGCGCTACTCTCCGCGGCCTGCAACAGCGCCTCTGGCCAAAACTCGACGTCAAGCGGCACATCGATCCGCGTATCGATGGGATCGAGCGACACGACGCAGGTTTGCGTCACGTCCGCCTTGAGACGCCCGGCCAGGCACAAGCGGCCACTGCCGCCATGCGTGAAACGATAATCGAAGGTCAGTCCTTCCAGCCGCACCAAATCGAGCAGGCCGGCGATGGCGTCCATCTCGGCCTTCGTGGCGACAATCTCGCCGCTCGCGCCATCGCTGATCTCATCGACCTTGAAGATGCGCGACAGGGGCGCGGGCTCAGCCTCGCTCGTCATGTCAAATCGTCTCCCAGCTTCGCTCCGGGGATGGCCCCCGGAAATCTCACCTCGCCCG
>CAVUEM010000033.1:0-5017 GCA_963740475.1 uncultured Alphaproteobacteria bacterium
GCACCGCGGCAGCGCCGAGCCGCGCGATCATGGAGATGTGGCGCGAGCGAGCGAGCTTGCTTTCAGCTGGAGCATGGTCCGTTCGGAAAACCGAATGCCGCGTTTCCCGATCATGCCCTAGAAGCGGCGCTTGACTTTGCCGATCACGCTAACGTTGCCATTCTCGTCGAGCGTATCGATATCGTCGCTGCCACCCAGCTGCAATTGCTGCTCATCTTGGCCGTACAAGACATCGAGGCCGAAGTTGAGCTTGGGCAGAACGGTATAGCCGAACAGATTCAACCCTCCGCTTTCAGCTTTCGGAGCGGCCGGCGCAGCATTGGGCGTGCCGAGTTGCAGCGCGAGAGTATCGGCGGCCTGGGCTTGCGGGATCTCGGCGGGCGGTGGCGCGGGCGTCTCCTGGAAGGCAAGTGCATGCCCGCTGCCAAGCGACAGCGCAGCCATCAAGGCAGCCATGCCGAGAGCCTTACGCATAGAGATATCTCCGCTCGTCTAGGATGGCTTCAGGGCCGGAGCAATGCAAGCCTGCACTCGAGCGAGTTAATGCATTGCTATTGCGCAAGAATTTCTCGCGCTGCCGCGTCGCTGTGGCGGTGCGGCAACAGACAATTCAAGGCAAGTCGGGCTCCCCATAAAAAAACCGCCGCCCGGTTAGGGGCGGCGGTCTGGGAGCGGAGGGGACTATAGTTCCGCTTTTCCAGTTTTACCAGTCAACTTGGAAGCGCGTGCCGAAGCCTCTGATGGTCGCGCCGTCAAACCCGTTCTTCGCCACGAGCAGGTTGTTTCCGAAGCCTGCCGGCGTGGTCGGATAGCCACTGAGGTCAGACTCGGCATAGTTGAACATCATCCGCATGTAAGGCGTCATCCACCAGTTCACGCCGACGACCCAGGTCTTCATGTCGCCGCACTCGGCAACTTTGCCCGGGCTGCCGTTGGTCGGGTTACCCGTCGGGTTGTTTGGGAAGAGCGGCGTCGTTGCGCATGCGCCCACGAAGTTCAAGTTGGAACCGCCTTGGAAGCCGGCCAGAACGATGTTCTGGCTGTCGCTCATGTCGAGCACGTCATATTTGCCGACGATCTGCAGAGCACCCCAGCCGCCGCTGCCGTGGAACATCGGGATGATTGACCACCGGACGTCCCCAAACACCCTCGTCCTCATAAGTCTTGTGTCCGCCGAAGAACCAGCTGCCTTCGACGTACCAGCCGGTATATTCCGGATTCGGTACGCCGGTGAACGGGTTGATCGACTTGCCCACTGGGACGGTCGACGAGCCCGATGTTGAGGTGCTGCGGATCAGCGAACCGCCGGGAAGATCGACGTTGAGACGCGCATACTCGCCTTGGATGGAGAAAGGCCCCCAGAGACCGGCGGCCTCAAGACCCCAGAACCTATCCTCCTCGCCGATGCGGCCCGTGTTGATCGGCGCATTGGCCATATGCAGATCGGCACCGCTGCGCATTGGGTCCGTACTGGAAGAATGGCTGATCGTCGCCGGCCTCGCGGAGCCTGTAGCTACCGCCGATATGCAGTACCTGGGTCACGCCGTTGAGTTCGCGGTTGATGGGTGCCCATCCCGCGCGTGCGGCGAAGGTTATATCCTCATCGCCGGTGAAGCCGGGGAAGAGCGGAGCGGTCAGCCGTCGAAGCCGAGAAGCGGTCACCGAAAATGCCCGCAGCTAGGTTCACATGAGGCGCGTAGTACGCGGTCATGAAGCCGATCTGCCGCTCGATGTCCCAGGCATTGATGAACGCCGCGCGCTCCATGGTGTCGACGAAGCGATCGCTGGTTTCGTCTTCGAAGGTGTTTGGCGTCTTGAAGTTACCAACGCGCAGAAGCAGGGATTCGTCATAGACCTTGAAACCCTGATATTGCAGATAGGCGTCCTTCATCGCTGACCGCGTCATTGGCAAAATCGACCTCGAGGACGTATTTCCAGTCGAAGAACAGAATGCCTTCGACGCCCAGTCGCGCACGACGCAATTCTGTCGCCGAGACGTCGGGGAAGCTTGTAATTCCCGTGTCCTGATCGACGTGGTTGTAGTCCGTCTCGAGACGCCCGCGGACTTTCATCGAGAACTTGCCATCGGCGCTGGATAGTTGCGGCGCGCCCTTCCATTTCACCTTCAGGTCGAGATCGCTGCCCTTTGCGCTGTCGGCAGTCGTCTGCGCCGCCGCAGCCTGCGACTTGGCGTCCTCCACCTGCTTTTGCAGGGCCTTGATGGTGGCCTGCATCTGATTGATCTGCGCTTGAATCTCTTGCATATTTTGCGCCTTGGCTTCTGGAACGCCAACGGCCAGAAGGCCGATGACGCCCGCTCCGGCGAGCAAATAGCGGTTCATTTTTCCTAGTCCCCCGTTCATGCCCCTCTCCACTGTTTGACGACGCCTGTTTGCTAGGTCGTTGCCCGAAAACGAAATTCCACGGTTCCCCCGCTTTTGGGCGCGTTCGTGCCCCGACTCCCTTTCGGGAGGCCCTACCGTTCTATTTCGGACGCAATGACGGGCCTGTGACAAACGAGCGACACTGGGCTTTTTGCAGTAGAACCTGTGGCCGTTCGGCCACGATCTCACATCGCGCCGGAAGGTCGTGCGCGCAAAAAAACCGCCGCCCCTTTTGGGGGCGGCGGTCTGGCAGCGGAGGGGACTAAAGTTCCGCTTTTCCAGTTTTGTAGTTTTTACCAGTCGACCTGGGCCCGTGCGGTGAAGCCCCTGACCGTTCCTCCATCAAAGCCGGCAATCGTGGCAGGTGCGTCGAGTGCGAGGGACGTGCCGGCCGGTACGTTCGTGAGCGGATACCCACTCAGATCGGCCTCCGCGTAGTCGAACATCAGGCGGACGTAATCGTTCAGGTACCAGTTGACCCCGATGATCCACGTCTTTTGCTCGCCGCACAGCCCCAGACTGGAGGCTTGTATGGAGCCGCCACTGCTAGCCAAGTTGGGATAAAGCCGCGTCGTCCGGCAGCCGCCAGCGTCGTTAAAGCCGCTATCGCTCATGTTGAGCACGTCATATTTACCAACGAGCTCGAGCCCGCCCCAACCCTTGCCCTCATTCCAGCGGAACGGGTTGTCAATCGTCGGCCGATCCCATTTGCCTTCTTTGTTGTAGTTCTTGTGGCCGCCGAAGAACCATGTGCCTGTGACATACCAGCCGTCGTATTCAGGACTGGGCGTGCGCACACCAGTCGAACTAATGAAGGGATTGGGCGCGCTGGCCAACTGTCCTGAGCTCGGCGGGTTGGTCGGGATGAAGGCTCCACTCGGCAGGTCGACGTCGAGATGAGAGTACTCGCCTTGCAGGGAGAATGGGCCCCACAGGGTGGCAGCCTCGAGGCCCCAGAAGGTATCCTCGTTGCCAATTCTGCCGGTGTTGATCACGTTGTTGGCCAAATTAAAGTCGGCGCCGCGCTGCGTGTACTGGAGTAGCGGCTGATCGTTCCCGATGTCACGCGTCCTGACGCTCGCGCCGAAATGCAGCACCTGATTGACGCCGTTCACCTGTGCGGTTGATCGGAGTCACCGTAGCGCGTGCGGCGAACGTCACGTCCTCATCCCCGGTGAAGCCGGGGAACAACGGCTGAGGATTGTTGGCCGCGTTGAAGCGGTCGCCGAAGATACCGGCCGCCAATCCCCAGTGATCGGTGCCAATAGCTAATTTGGAAGCCGACCTGTCGATCGAGTTGCCAGGCGTTGACGAAGGCCGCGCGCTCGACCGTATCGACGAACAGCTCGCTGGTCAGCAGCTCGAACGAGTTCGGAGTCCTGAAATTGCCAGCGCGGAAGTAGAGCGGCGTGTCGCCGATCTTAACGCCCTGGTATTGCAGGTAAGCGTCCTTCACCGCCACGACGTCGTTGGCGAAGTCGACCTCGAGGATGTACTTGACGTCGTAGTAGACGACGCCCTCGACGCCGAGACGGGCGCGACGGAGCTGCGTCGCGCTCACGTCGGGATAGGTCGTGACCGCCGTGTCCTGATTGATGTTCTCGTATTCCGCCTCGACACGTCCACGGACCTTGAAGGAAAACTTCTTCCCATCCGCGCTCGAGAATTGCGGGGCACCCTTCCACGCGACCTTGAGGTCGATATCGCTGCCTTTGGCGGCAGCATCGGCTGCGGTGGCGTTCGCTGCGGAAGCTTGTGCCTTGGCGTCCTCCACCTGCTTTTGCAGCTGCTTGATGGTGGCATTCAGGCTGTCGATCTGACTTTGGATCGACTTCATATCCTGGGCTTTTGCCTCCGGAACGCCAAACGTCAGAAGGCCGATAAGGCTCGCCCCCGCGAGCAAATAGCGGCTGGTGGCTCTCAATCCCCCGATCATACCCCTGTCCCCCTCTTTCTCAGTTCTGTGACACCCCAACTCCCGGTTAGAGCGCCGTTTTTCATCAGACCTAAACCCTACTGACTCGGTAGAGTTTGGCAAAGCGAGCGGATTTCTTTGTTTGGGCGGTAGACGAAAAGGCTTTGCTCTGTGGCTCTCCTGCCACAGAGCGGCTCTAAGCCGTCGAACCGCGCGGTTCGGCGCCCGATGGCGAATGCCGGATAATCCCTTTAGGTTGGGCTCGGCGAAGGTCTCGCCGGGAGCGGCGATAGCGAGATGTCTCAACTCAATTCCGTGCGCGATGTCGCCGTGGTCGGTACTGGGCCCTCGGGTCTCGTCGCGGCGCTGGCGTTGGCCCATGTTGGCGCCGAGGTCGTGGCGGTCGGCCCAGCGCCCGCGCCGAGCGCTCGCGCCGGCGAGACGCGAACGGCGGCGCTGCTGACGAGCTCGATCGATCTGCTCAAGTCGCTTGGAGTTTGGGAGCGGCTAGCGGCCGACGCCGCGCCGCTGAAAGCGATCCGCATCATCGATGCGTCGCGCAGTCTGTTGCGCGCGCCGGACATCGAATTCAAGGCAAGCGAGCTCGGGCTTGCCGCGTTCGGCTACAACATCGCCAACACCACCCTCACCGATGCGCTCTATGCCCGCGCGCGGGAGACCTTGCCGGCCGTCATCGCGGCAAGCGTCACCGACATCG
>CAVUEM010000034.1:0-134728 GCA_963740475.1 uncultured Alphaproteobacteria bacterium
CCGACCGCCGACGCATCCTTAGCCCTGGTGACGCGAGAACCGCTTGGCGTCGTGGCCGCGGTGGTCCCCTGGAACTTTCCTATGGTCATGGCAGCGTGGAAGCTTGCTCCCGCGCTCGCCGTCGGCAACTCGGTGGTGTTGAAACCTGCCGAGCAATCGTCGCTGTCTGCGCTGCGTCTCGCCGAGCTCGCTATTGAAGCAGGCCTCCCCGAAGGCGTGTTCAACGTTGTCCCCGGCATCGGGCCGACGGCGGGCCGCGCGCTTGGTCTGCACATGGACGTCGACGGGCTGTTCTTCACCGGTTCAACCGAGGTCGGCCGCTACTTCATGGAATACGCGGCGAAGTCGAACTTGAAGAAAATAGGCCTCGAGCTTGGTGGCAAGAGCCCGTTCATCTTACTCAGCAGCTACGGCGATGTTGAACATGCGGCGGCTCAGGCGGCGAACTCGATCTTCTTTAATCAGGGCGAGATGTGCACGGCACCATCGCGATTGATTGTCGAAAACTCGGTGCACAAGCGCGCCGTCGATACCATTGTGAAGATTGCGGGAACTTACATCCCGGGCGACCCGCTGGATCCTGCGACACGAATGGGTGCGATGGTCGATGAGCGGCATGCGCAGCGCGTATTGGGCTTTGTCGATGCCGCGCGCAGCGCTGGAGCCACAATTGCCACAGGCGGCGGCCGTGCCCGGCTTGACACCGGCGGCTGCTATGTTGAGCCCACCGTGTTCGATAACGTCAACAACAATATGAAGATCGCGCGTGAGGAGATTTTCGGTCCCATGCTCTCCATCATTCCGGTCGCGGATATGGACGAGGCCGTGCGGGTGGCTAACGACTCACCCTATGGCTTGGCGTCTTCGGTGTGGACGAATGACTTGAGCACCGCTCACAGGCTCGCAAAGCGTATTCGCGCAGGCCTCGTCTATGTCAACTGCTACGATTGTGACGACATGACCACGCCGTTTGGTGGGTACAAGCAATCGGGCATTGGCCGCGATAAATCTCTTCATGCGCTGGAGAAGTATACAGAGTTGAAGACCACTTGGATTTCTCTGGATCGTTGATCGGCATAGGGCCCTGGACCAGGGCGACACGCTCGTGCACATCATCGCCGCCGGTATCGCCCTCGCTGCCGTCGCGCCGGCTTATGCACAGCGCCAAAGAGTGCCGCCGCCCGAGCCGAGCCAGGATCCGTGGGTGAGCGGGATCGAGGGAGCGGAGCTCCAAAGCGCGATCGCCGCCTACCAGCACATCGCCTCGGCCGGCGGCTGGTCGAAGCTGCCGGATCGCATTACGCTGAGACTCGTAGACACCCCCCTCGCTCGTCAGCTGGTGGGGGCCGGAGGCCGACCGGTACATCTCGAGTTCTGCCGCCTCGTCGCGGGCGTGATCGTCGTCCGAGGCGACGACGGGTCCGAGCGCACGTTTCGCGCCGGCGACGCCTTCGTCTCGCCGGCGGGATTTACCGGAACGTGGGACGTCCTCGAGCCGGCGAAGAAGCTTTATGCGTTCTATGAGTGAGGCCCTATCGGCTCGTCTCGATCCAAGGCCGCGCTGGGAGGCCAATTTCCGCAATGTCCGACTTGAGCCGCAATCGCGCGGTGAGATCGATTTCTTTCATTTCTATTCATATGGGGCGGTACCCATGAGTCTCTCGCGCAAAGCCCTTGCGGCGGCGGTCGTGGCCCTCGTCGCGTCGGCCTCGGAGCTGTCGGCAGGCTATCGGATGTGCGCCTTCCGCGACGGGCCGCGCGGGCCCTGCACGTGCAAGGGCGACACCGACGGTCCCGGCGAGTTCACGATCGTCGGTAAGGCCCGCTGCCAGCCGGCCGCGCCCGCGGACGCGCAAGGCAAGGACGCCGGAACGGTTACCGGGACCAATCCCGTTCCCGCGCCGGCTGCGCCGCAGACGGCGGCGCCGGCTGCCGCAGAGCCGGCCGCCAAGTCCGAGCCCGCTGTTGCACCCGGGGCCTCGCCTGCTCCCCCGACGACGCCGCCGAGCCCGCCTTCCGAGTCAGTTCCCGCTGTCGCAACTCCGCCCCCTGCCGCCGCCGAATCGGCTGCCACCTCCTCCGCGACGCGCAAGCTCGACGCGGTGCGCACGCGCGGCAAGTTGCTGTGCGGGGTGAACACCGGGCTCTTGGGCTTCTCAGCGCGGACGAGCTCCGGGATCTGGGCCGGCCTCGATGTCGATTTCTGCCGCGCGCTTGCCGCGGCGGTGTTCGGCAATTCGGACAAGGTCGAGTTCGTGGCGCTCGAGACCAACGAGCGCTTCGATGCGCTGAATTCGGGAAAGATCGACGTCCTCTCGCGCAACACCACCTGGACGATGAATCGGGAGGTCGACCTCGGCTTCAGGTTTGGGGGCGTTCTCTACTTCGACGGCCAAGGGTTCATGACGAGCGACGAGCGCGGCCTCGTCTCCGCCCAGCAGCTTTCAGGCTCGAAAGTGTGCGTCGAGGCCGGCACGACCTCGGAGAAGAACATGGCCTTCTATTTCAAGGCCCAGCAGATCGAAGCCGAGGCGGTGGTCCTTCCGACCCGCGAGGAGACGCTCAAGGCGTATCTCGGAGGGACGTGCGACACCTACTCCGGCGACCGCTCCGCGCTCTACTCCGAGCGCGCGGCTCTCCCCGAGCCGGCGAAGCACGCCATTCTGCCCGAGATCATCTCGAAGGAGCCTCTGGGCCCCGTCGTCGTCGCGGGTGATGGCGAGTGGGCCGATATCGTGCACTGGACGCTTGCCGGTCTCGTCAACGCCGAGGAGGTCGGGTTGGACAAGGCGTCTGCCGCCGCTTCCGGACCGTTGAGCGACGATGCGCACCGTCTCGTGGACGGTGCCGGCACGAGCGGGGAAAAACTGCGGCTCGGCAAGACATGGCTGCGCGATGCCGTCGCCGCGGTCGGCAACTACGGCGAGATGTTCGAGGCCAATGTCGGCAAGGACAGTGCTCTCGGCATGTCGCGGGGGCTCAACGCGCTGTGGAAGAGAGGCGGCATACTCTACGCGCCGCCCATGTGGTGAACCCCCCGTCCCGTTTCTCCAATCTCGAAGGCCAGACCTCAGTCATGCGTCATCGTCCCACACCGAAACTCCGCGAATCCGCTCACATCATCGCCGCGAGCATGCTGCTCGCAATCATTTCCGTCGCGCCGGCCCACGCACAGCGCCAGAGAGTGCCTCCGCCCGAGCCGAGCCAGGATCCCTGGGTGAGCGCCAACGAGGTTGCGGAGCTTCAGAGCGCGATTGCCGCCTACCAGCAGATCGTCTCGGCCGGCGGCTGGCCGAAGCTCCCGGATCGCATCACGCTGAGGCTAGGCGACACGGACGGGAACGTCGCGAGCCTGCGCCGCCGCCTCGAGATCAGCGGCGACGTCCGGCCGGGGGGAGGCGATTCCTACAACTTTGACGATAGTCTCGAGGCGGGCGTGAAGCGCTATCAACTTCGCAACGGCCTCGAGCCGACCGGCGTCGTCTACGGCATCACCCAGCGGTCGCTCAACGTTCCGGCCGACACGCGCCTGAGACAGCTCCAGCTCAACCTGGCGCGCATGCAGGAGCTTCTGCCCAGGCTCTCGGCCCCGAAATATATTATCATGAACGCGGCGAGCTTCGAGCTTCAGGGTCTCTCGGGCGGCCGGGTCGAGGTGACTAGCCGGACGATCGCGGGCAAGCGCGCGACGCCGACGCCGGTCGTCAGCGCTACCGTCCAGGCCATCAACATCTTCCCCTACTGGAACGTGCCGGGCACGATTGCCAAGGCGGCCCTGATCCCCGCCGCGCGCAAGGACCCTTCGTATCTCATGAAGGAGCGCATCCGCGTCTTCTCGACGTTCGGCGGCGAGGAGATCGACCCGTCGCTCGTCAACTGGTGGGGGCCGGAGGCGGACCGCTACATCTTCAGGCAGGATCCGGGCCCGCAGAACGCCTTGGGCGTCCTTCGCTTCGACATGCCGAACAAGCACATCGTCTACATGCACGACACGCCGATGAAGAACCTGTTCGGCTACTATGAGCGCGCCTATAGCTCAGGCTGCGTCAGGACCCAGAATTTTCTCGATGTGGCGGGTTGGGTGCTCGCCGGACAGGATGGCTGGACGCGCCAGGCGATAGAGGCCGTGATCGCGAGCAGCGAGCGCACGACGATCAAGGTCGCAAATCCGGTGCCGGTGCACTTCATCTATCTGACGGCGTGGGTGGACAACGGCGCCGCACAGTTCCGCAACGATCTCTACAACCGCGACGAGAGCGCGTTCGACGGCGGCGAGGACGTCTCCCAGCGAACGCTCGCGACATCGCTCGCGCCCTGACAAGCTGCCGTCATTCGGCCGGAGACGGGACGTCGCGGCCGTGGACATGCACATCGCGGCCGAACATCCTCTTGAGGAAGGTCGCGAGCTCGTCGAGGTAGATGTAGATCACGGGCGTCGAGAAAAGCGTCAGCGCCTGGCTGACGATGAGGCCGCCGACCATGGCATAGCCGAGCGGCTGGCGGATCTCGGCTCCCGTGCCCGCTCCGATCATGAGCGGCACGCCGCCGAGGAGCGCGGCCGCCGTCGTCATCATGATCGGCCGAAATCTCAGGAGAGCGGCCTGGCGCACGGCTTCCTCAGGCGGCAGGTCGTGCTCCCGCTCGGCATGGATCGCGAAGTCGACGAGCATGATGCCATTCTTCTTCACGATCCCGATCAGGAGAATGATGCCGATCATTGCCACCAGGCTGAAATCGTAGCCGGCGAGCATGAGGCTTGCGATCGCGCCGGCGCCCGCCGACGGCAGCGTCGAGAGAATGGTGATCGGGTGGATGTAGCTCTCATAAAGAATGCCGAGGATCAGATAGATGACGACGAGGGCGGCGCCGATCAGCAGCGGCACCGTCGACAGTGACTGCTGGAACGCCTGTGCGTTGCCCTGAAAGCTCGTGCGCATGGCGGGCGGAAGCTTGAGCTCCTGCTCCGCCTGCTGGATCGCTTTCGTGGCCGTGCCGAGAGAGCCGCCGGGGGCGAGATTGAAGGTGATGGTGACGGCGGGGAACTGGCCCTGGTGGGAGATGGAAAGCGGCTCTGTTTTCTGCGTCGTCCACGAGGCAAAGGCGGCGAGCGGGACCTGCTCCCCGGAGACCGGCGACTTTATGTAGATCTTGTCGAGGCTGTCGACGGCTCCTTGCAGCTCGGGCAGGATCTCCATCACGATGTGGTAGTTGTTCTGCTGCGTGAAGTACTGCGCAACCTGACGCTGACCGAAGGCGTCATAAAGGGTGTCGTCGATCACACCGGGGGTCAGTCCGTAACGCGAGGCTTGATCGCGGTTGATGGCAAGGGTCAGCGCGGTGCCTGCCGTCTGCTGGTCGGTCGCCACGTCGCGTAGCTCGGGAATCGTCTTGAGCTTTGCGAGCACCTTCGGCGCCCACGCGTTGAGCTCGTCGATGTCGGCGTCCTGGAGCGTGTACTGGAACTGCGAGCGCCCGGCGCGGCCGCCGACGTTCACGTCCTGCGCGGCCTGGAGAAAGAGCTTGGCGCCTTCGACTTTCTGGGTTGCACTCCGAAGGCGAGCGATGATTTCGTCGGCCGAGGACTTTCGCTCGTTCTTCGGCTTGAGCGTAATGTAGAAGCGCCCGTTGTTGAGCGCGGCAGTCGAGCCGCCGGCTCCGATCGCCATGGCATACGTGAGGACGTCGGGATCCTTCGCGATGATGTCGCCGAGCTGTTCCTGGAGGCGCATCATTTCGGCGAACGACACGTCCTGCGCGGCCTCGGACGTGCCCTGGATCAGTCCGGTATCCTGCTGCGGGAAGAAACCCTTCGGTATCGCGATGAACAGCATGACGGTCGCGGTTACGGTGGCGAAGAAGGTCATGAGCGTGAGGAAGCGATGGCGCAGGACCACGTCGAGGGCGCGCTCGTAGGCGCCGAGCAAGAGATCGAATCCCCGCTCGGTAAACCGATAGAGGCGGCCGTGGCTGGTCTCGGTTTCAGCGACGAGAAATCGCGAGCACATCATCGGCGTCAGTGTCAGCGCAACGAAGGCGGAGACGGCGATCGCCATCGTCACGGTCACGGCGAACTCGCGAAAGAGCCGGCCGATGATGCCCCCCATCAGGAGGAGCGGGATGAAGGCCGCGACCAGAGACAGACTGATCGACAGGATCGTGAAGCCGATCTCGCGCGCCCCGGTGAGCGCCGCCTCGAAGGGGCGTTTGCCGGTCTCGATGTGGCGCATAATGTTCTCGAGCATGACGATCGCGTCGTCGACGACGAACCCGACGGAGATCGTGAGCGCCATGAGCGACAGGTTGTCGAGGCTGTAGCCCGCGAGATACATGAGGGCGGCTGCTCCGAGCAGCGACAGCGGCACGGTCGTGCTCGGTATGATCGTCGCCCAGAGGCTGCGCAGAAAGACGAAGATCACCGCGACGACGAGCGCGACGGTGATCAAGAGCGTCACCTGCACATCCTCGACGGAGGCACGGATCGTTTGCGTCCGGTCGCTCAGAACCTCGACTTTGAGAGCAGCCGGCATGCTTGCGCGCAGACGCGGCAACTCGGCCTTGATCTGGTCGACGGTGTCGATGACGTTGGCTCCCGGCTGCTTCGAGACGACGAGGAACACGCCGCGCTTGCCCGACGCCCAGGCCGCCTTTTTCGCGTCCTCGGGCCCTTCGATCGCCTGGCCGATGTCGCGCACGCGCACCGGCGCGCCGCTGCGATAGGCGACGATGACGTCGTTCCACGCGCCGGCATCGGGAAGCTGATCGTTGGCGTAGATGGTGAAGCTGCGTTGACTGCCGTCGATGCTGCCCTTGGGCTGATTGACGGTCGTGACGGAAAGCTCGGCCCGCACGTCCTCGAGCGATAGTCCCTTGGTCACGAGCTTCGCCGGATCGATCTGCACACGGACGGCGGGTTTCTGCTCGCCGCCGATCGACACCTGGCCGACGCCGCTGATCTGGCTGATCTGCTGGGCGAGCTTCGTGTCCGCGTTGTCGTCGACTTCGGTCAGGGGCACGGTGTCGGAGGTCACCGACAGGATCATGATCGGAGAGTCAGCCGGATTGACCTTGCGGTAGGTCGGCGGCGAGGGGAGGTCGGCGGGAAGCTGTCCGCCGGCCGCGTTGATCGCCGCCTGGATGTCGTTCGCCGCGGCGTCGATATTCCGGTCGAGATCGAACTGAACGACCACGGTCGTGACCCCGAGCCCGCTCGTCGACGTGATCTGCGAAGCGCCTGGAATGCGCGCGAATTGCTCCTCGAGCGGCTGCGCGACCGAGGACGCCATCGTCTCGGGGCTCGCCCCCGGAAGCGCCGCAGAGACCTGGATCGTCGGGAACTCCACTTGAGGCAGCGGCGCAACGGGCAGCCGCGGGTAGGCGATGAGCCCCACGAACAAAATGCCGATCATGAGCAGCGACGTCGCAACAGGGCGTCGAATGAACGGCTCCGACATGCCGCCGCCGAGCACGTTTGTCTGCCCGCTCGCCATGACTACTCGACCTGCCGCGATGATTGCTTGGTGGCCGTCCGCTCGTTGCTTTCCGGTTGGATCGCGACGAGAGCGCCGGGCGCAACGCGATATTGACCTGAGGTCACCACCTCGTCGCCTGGAGCAAGGCCGGCCTCGATGACGGCGGCCCCGTCCTCGATCGCGCCTACCTTGAGGTCGCGCTGGACAACGGTACGATCCGGCTTGACGACGTAGGCGAAAAGTCCCTGGGGCCCATGCTGGACCGCGCCCTCGGGCGCGACGACCGCACCTTTAAGCGTGTCGATGAGCAGGCGGGTCGAGACCGATAGACCGGGCCAAAGCGCGTCGTCTTTGTTCTCGAAGCGTCCCTTGAGGCGGATCGTGCCGCTGCCGGTGTCGATCTCGTTGTTGACGACCGCGAGCGTCCCGTCGGCGAGCATCGACTTGCCGTCGGGCGTGAACGCGCGGAGCTTGAGAAGTCCGGTCTTTAGACCGCGCGTGATGGCGGACAGGCGGTCTTCTGGCGCCGTGAAGACCACGGCGATGGGGTGAATTTGCGCGATCGTGACGATGCCGTTCTGATCCGTGGCATGGACGATGTTGCCGATGTCGATGTTGCGCAATCCGACGCGCCCGCTGATCGGCGCCCGTATGGTCGTATAGCTCAGCGCCACCTTGGCGTTGACGAGCGCGGCTTCGTCGGCCTTGATCAGGGCGTTGAGCTGGTTGACGTTGGCCGTCTGCTGATCGAAGAGCTGCTTCGTCGCATAGCCATTGGCGACAAGCTTGGTCGTGCGATCCAAATCCGCGCTGGCGCTCACGAGATTGGCCTGGTCTTGGACGATCTTTGCCGCAGCCTGGTCGACGGCGGCTTGAAACGGACGCGCGTCGAGCTCGACGAGTATGTCGCCTTCGTTAACGGGCTGGCCTTCCTCGAAGCTGATCTTCTCGACCTGCCCGTCGACCCGGCTGCGGACAGTGATCGTGTTCCAGGCTTGCGCCGTGCCGAGGCCGTCGAGATAGATCGGGAAATCCTGGCGGCCGACGAGGGCGGCGTGGACCGGGACCGGGCTCGCAGTCGGGCCCGCGGACTTCGCCGCGTGCGGCCGGGGATACTCCTGCCAGACCCAGGCGCCGGCCCCCAGAGCAACGAGCAGGCCTAGGATGGAAACTGTCGGCAGGAGCAGCAGTCGCCGCCTGGGTCGAGACCACTGTTGGAGCATGTCAGAGCTGGCTTCCTGCGAGTGCGGCCCGACGGCGATGGCCCCCATGCTCGCTAATGTCATGGACCGTCCGTGCGTTCCCGCGTGCATCGACGGTCGCCACCGGCGCTGGAACGCACAACTAGCGTGTTAACGAGAGATAGTGATCGCTTCCGCTTGCGACACTTTGGTCCGCCATGCGCGGTCGCAGCGGTGAAGAGTTGCGCAACCCAATCGCGGAAATCAGGCGCCAAGCTTACGGCTTCGTAAGCTGAAGCTGCCCGCCGAGGCCGTCTTCGTCGCAACCAAGGCGACGGCGTCAGTCGAGCTTGACGGGCGGAAGGGCCTGCATGACGACGCGCGCCAAGTCGATCTGGCGCGAGGTCCCCGTCTTCTGCACGTGCGTGTCGTGTGGTGGGGAGCGAGATGCCGAGCTGATCGTGACCTCGGTAACGCTCTTTCCTTCTGGCAGAGGCATCAATCTATGCGAGGCCAAAAAGGCTCAAAAAGAATTGCGTCCTCTCGACGAAGGACGCGCCACCTTTCGCATTCCAGATGAAGATCAAGCCGAAAAAGGTCCACACGCCGAGCATTCTCAGGAGGCGACGGAGGAAACCCGGGGCTGGCGATTGGCCGGCTCGCCGTTGCGCCCGCAGCATCGAGACGAAGATGCCGACGGCCAACAGTAGGCAGTAGAACAGTCTCGAGTGAAATACTTGCCAAGCGCCGACGGCGTCCCCTAGCACTAACAGGTTCTCCTGTTGGAGAAGGTGGTAGTACATGTTGCCGAAGAACGCCGCGGCGAACACCGCAGCGAACAACCGTAGGCGTGGCCATGTACGGAATCGTCGCGCGAACGTCGGCAGGAAGAAGAATTCCACCAAAAGCTCTTTGAAGTAATAGTAAAAGCGATTCCAAAACTCCACGACCGATTCCGCGAGCAACGGCTTGTATGTGTTGCGGAACACGTTGAAACCGAATAGCCGCAGCACCCCGATGACCGTGTGCCCGTACACTGCATGCTGGAGCACTTGCCACACGAGTTCGCTGTAGACGCTGATCCAGGAGCGCCAGAGCGATACGTCGTTGAACTGCACTATTAACGAGCCGAGCCGTGGTATCCCGAATGAGTGCCCGTCCAAGGCGGCGTTCACCACATTTCCAGGCACGCCGTAAATGACGCCGTCCATAACATTGCGGGCTACGCTCCACACACCAGCGAGAACGAGAAGTTTGATGCCCGCAAGCTGCGCCCGCGCGAGTTCGTCCTCGGTTTTCGCCTCGTGGCGGGACAGGTACTCAAACCCCTTGCCGTAGGGTGTGTTCGATCCGCCAAAGACCGGCCAGAGGCAGATGAGGTGATCGCTGAAGCGCGTTCCGGCCATGCGTCCGCGCTGGCCCGAGAGCAGGAGGTATCCGCAGCGCCAGAGCAGGAACGGGAACGCAACCGCAATCCCGACGAGCACCGCCCGCCACGGGCCGGCCACTGGCGAAGTACTCCAAAGAACGGCGAGAAGCCCCCAGTACAGCAGGTGCAGGGTAAGTTGCGGGCGCCGTCGGACTACGGCCGGTAGAGACGCGAAGCCCACCGCTGCGCGGTAGCAGAGCCAGAGGATGCCGAATAGTGCGACCACGACAAGACTGGAGCCCAGGCGATCCTGTGGAACCGGCAGATTTTTGGCGCTCGCCAAGAATTCGAGCGGCTCTTTCACACCGATCCAAACGGCGCCGGCGGCGAGGATTGTGCGGCGGCGGACGGGCGTTAGCCAATTGAGCACCCAGCCCAGCTGCTCCCGCCACCATGCGATGACGGTAGGTTCTTCATGGAACTGCGTGAGGCGGCTCAGTCGCATGCCGACGGTCCCCTTCGTGCGGCGCTATGGCGAGATAAATGAGGAAGGCTGAAGAGTTGGGAATTCGAGCCTGTTGCGAGCCATGGATACATAAGAAGAACTTGCAGCGCGACTTGCCACACGGGTGTTAGCAGGTTCTAGGCTGGAATACGTGCTCATGGATCAGGATCAGGTCTGGTCTGAACGGAGGCTGGGCAAATCAAGCGCGGGATTGTTTAAGCTGCTTGGCAGCCGATGGCCATGCGAAAAAAGTGACAGGAAGATGGCTGATGCGATCTCCAGAGCTAAGCGTCTCGCTTGGGGCCTGCGCCACCATTGAACCAATGCAGAACCGCGAGTCGGGCCGAGCTGACGGCAGACCGGCGTTCAGCTTCGCCGTAGCCGCGCTCGTGACAGATGCGCCCGTATTCGGTTCACAGCCGAAGAATTCTGTCAGGGTCGCCGCATTTCTGCGGCTATCCCCCGGTAGCGTTTCGAATAGGATTTCGGGGGGGTGGCATGGACGACAGGACTGAGGATACGTTGGCTGCGATTGGCGCTCCAGCCACAGTGGTGGGCCGTGATCGACCCTTTTGAAATAGCGATCGGCCTTGCTCTGACCTTTGTCATGGTCGCATTCGATCAACAATATTCTGAGGGCCGATGAGAGTGAGCGTGATCGACTCACTTGTCCGCTTTCCTACAGCGTGACAGCATGCGGGCACTTCGGTCACGGACAATCCGTTAGTCGTCAATAGCTGAGCACAATGAGCGACGTCACAAACCGCTGGTCAACCTTGGGTAAGACCCTTGCAGTCGGCGTAGCGACATTTGCACTGCTTGGCGCCCCCGACATCGCCTTCAGGCTGGCCGGCTATGACATAATGTCGTTTGTCAATGGCGACGCAATCGTCACGGTCGCCGTCCTCGCCATCCTTCTCACTCTCATGCCATCCAGGTGGGGCAGGATCGCGGTCATCGGCTTCGTTTCGATCGGTCAGTTGATCTGGCTCGGCTGTCTGCGCTACTTCGGTGGCGTGCTCCGCCCCGACCAGTTGATGCTCGTCGTTTCGGAGGCGCGAGATACTACGATCGGGATCATGAGCGAACTTGGTTCGCTGCTGCCGGTTTTTCTACTCGTTTCGGCAGTTGCCGGTGCCTTATTTTTTCTGCATGGACGACGGATCGAAGCCGGGGTCTGGCGCCTGCCTGGGGCCGGGCTGTTGCTGGTGATCCTCTTGGTTGGCGTCGCTGGCCGGTGGACATTCTGGAGGCACGCAGTTATCGCGTTTCCGGGGCTGCAGACAGCATCTGCTATTGGCACCTATCATGCAACTATCGCCGCTTTTCGCTTTGCGCTGGCTCCCGCCAAGGCCGCTCCGGGCCTGAAGCTGCATGACCAGAAAGTGCTCGTGAAGGAACTCGAAGAGGAACCGGCAACGGTCCTCGTCATCATGGGCGAAAGCATCAATCCCGCCCGTCTATCCCTTTTCGGTGCAACAGCCGATACCTCGCCCAATCTGCATTCTTGGCGCTCCAAGCCGCCGCCTGGCATGACGTTCTTCCCGCGGATCGGTTTTGCATCTGGTGTAGCGACGTGGGGAAGCGTTCCTTCCTTCATCCGGACTGCATTCTTTCCGATTGAAGGCGAGCGCCGTGGTCTCAATCTATTCGCGCTCGCACGCCAGAACGGCTTCAAGAGCTGGTACTTCTCGGCTCAGAGCCAACATTTCTTGGGTACAGCGGGCGGAGCGCCCGGAGCCGAGCGAGTCGAGACGGAGGAGACCAACGACATGGTCATCAACCGGATCAAGGACGACTATCTGGTTGATCTCGTGCGATCCGTTCCGGCCGACTATTCACGTCGACAGTTCATCTTCGTGCACCAGCGTGTCAATCACGGCCGCTACGAGAACAACTGCTCTCATGTGTCCGACACAGTCAACATCTTCAAGACGGACGGCCTTTCGGTAAATGACGCGCGCCGCGCCAATTACGACAACGGTCTGCGATGCTGGGATCGCAATGTGGCGGCCCTCGTTGCGCCGCTCGTCGGTCGCTCCGGAGCCGTTCATGTGATTATCACTGCGGACCACAACGAACTCATGGGCGAGGACGGGCTCTGGGGTCATCTCCACCCCACCATCCGGAACGCGGCTGTTCCTTTTATCCTCCTTACCAACCGGCCGGAGTCGGCGGTAGCGCGGCAGTTCCGAGCCATGTCGCCCGCCTCATTCCATAATTTGTCGAGGATCGTGGCGCAGGCGCTCGGTGTCGAGATCGAGTTCCCCGAAATCGCGGCCGACCTGTTCTACATGAATAAGACGCTGCCCTTTGGCATGGCCGGCTATATGGAAGTCCAACAGCTCGGCCGCTGGCGCTTCAAGGTACGGTCGTTCGATCGGGACGGAACGGAAGCGGAGCCGAGGTCCGTCGAGCTGTTGGATCTCGGGGCCGGCGAGGATTACGCCCAGCGCTCGGGGCCAGTCTCGGTGCTTGGACCAAGAGCAGTGAACAGCACGCTCGAGCCGACGTTCCCCTGAACCTCCACACTAAAGTCCAGTGAAGGGCGATCTTGCCTTCCCCAAGGTCCGCTCCTCTGGGAGGAGCGGGCATCACCCTCCACTCCGCGCCGCGACCCCATCGATGAAGGACGCGACCGCCGCCTCGAACGTGGGATCGACGCTTGCGGCAAGCGTCTCTTGCTCGCGGCGGGCGGCCCGAGACTTTACGAGTAGGGGAGCGGGGCGCGGGAACACCTCGGTCTTCCGTAGTTTGTAACAAGGCGAAGTGACGCCCCGCCTATGCCGGAGGCATGTCTCCGACATTGTCGAGCTTTGCGTTGGGTGAAGCACGTCCCAGCGTCCCGCGCCTCGCTTAGCCGCAAGCCTCCGCGGTACCGATGTTGCCACCGGCGATTGGCAGACGCGCGAAGGAATGGCTGCAGCGTGCGGCACTTTCCCTTCGAACTCGTCCCGACCCTCGACCTTCGGTACGCCTCCGGAGGCGACCCCTAGTGGGACGGGCGCAGCAAGTGTAAGCGAGCGGGAGGAGAGGGGGACAAGTTTTCCGCTTAGAAGGCAAGAGCGGACACTCGGGTCCACCGGCACGCCACGGAGTGACTGGGCCAGGAGCTGTAGTCGTCGCGACGTCCGCTCCTCGTCCGCTTCGCCCTCATAGCCGACAGATCGTAGGCTCATTTCCCCATTCGGGGGACCGGCTCGCCAAGGTCGAGCAGATAGTGTTCACTCAATATTTAGAATATTTAGAATATTTAGAGCAGCATTTAGAGCAGCGGCGAAAGCGGTCGCATTGTATTGGAGAGGTCTCATGAACCGCTCATCGACCAGGTTTGGGTACCGCCAGCCGTCAATCCAGTTCCCTAGCCTAGAGAACCCCTCAGACAGCTAGTTCATCCGTTGCACTGGCGGCGGCGTCCACGAGCCGTCGAGCAATTCTCTCTTCGGCCAGCAAAGGCGCATCAGCAGGTTGAAGGAACCTTTCGCAACCGGCAGCCAGTTCCCCTCTTTGTCCGGCCCCCGCGACTCCGCCTGCAGATAGAGGTCAGCCATTAGGCGACATTGGCTGGCCCTTTATCGAGATAGAAGAGCCCCGCCGCAGGGTGAAGAGCGCCGGGGCTAAGCTGAGAGGTTTTAGATCGGCATTCGCGCGAGCCCTCACTCGGCATCACCGCGCTTAGATCGGATTACCGGTGTGTGCGCCAGCGTCAACTACTTCGGTACCCCCACAAACAGCGCGCCGCTCAATTTGCCGTCTTCACCGATGAGCGGTGCGTAGTCGGATTCGTAGTCTCGACCAAAGATGGTCGCTGGCCCGATGTAGGAGCGTTTTTCGATCAAGGCCTTGTAAGCCGCGCTATCGTGGTCGAGTTTTGTACCGGCGGCAGATTGGCCTTTGTCCATCATGGTCGTGTTGGTTCGAACAAAGTCCTTGCCGTCATAAGAAAAGATAGTCGCTTCTAGTTTGGAGTCCGCCCATGAAGCGCTGCTGAAAAACACCGTGAAGGGCAACAACACGGTCAGAATAAGAAATATTCTTCTCATGCTTTTCATGGCATTCCTCCTTGGGGTACGCCCGTTACCGGCTACCGCCGAGTAGCGTGCCTTTGCAGTATGAGCTTATTCCAATCACGGACCTTAATACATCCCCTTTTAGTTGATGCCCGCTGAGAGGACCGCTGCCATCGGAGATCTAGCCTCTCGGCCATGCCCGACGGCTGAAAAGTTTGGGAAGCACTAGCGTTTCGCCAAAGTTTCCCCGCAGGCGCCATGCAGCATGACTGCTCCGGGTCTCGAACTCTGACCTCAGTCGCTCTCTTGCCTGTGTCCGCTAACAAAGGATGAGGGTCCATCACCCTCCACTCCGCGCGGCGACCCCGTCGATGAAGGCCGCGACCGCCGCCTCGAACGTCGCGTCGGCGTCGAGCGTCTTGAAGGCCGGGATGAGGGCACGCGTCGCCGGATAGCCGAGCGGATCGAGCGCGCCGAGCTCGGCCGCGTCCTTGCCGCTGATCGGGTGCAGGAGGCCCTCCGCCTCGGCCAGCGCATAGCCGAGAATGAAGGCGTAGAACGCGAGCCCGAGCCCGGCGGCCTCCGCGTCGGGAAGCCCGGCGAGCCTCAGCGCGCGGTAGACGACCTCGCTCGACCTGTGGTCGGCCGGCCCCGTCGCGTGGAAGCGGAAATGCAGATGGAAGACGCGCGGGTGGCGCTGCGCGAGGTTGCGGTAGGCGTCGGCGACGGCGCGCATATCGCGTTTCCAGTCGACGGTCGGGAGGGGTAGCTCCACGGAGTCGAGCGCCCGATCGGCCACGTGGCGCAGAAGCTCCTCGCGCGAGCGGAAATGGTGCAGCACCGTCATCGGGTCGACGCCGATCGCGAGCGCCGAGCTTTCTGACCGAAAATCCCGCTTCCCCCTCCTGCGAAAGCATGGCAAACGCGGCGTCGAGGATGTCCTTGCGGTCGAGGCCGCGCCGCCCGCGCGCGCGGGGCTTGCCTTTCGGGGGCCTTTTTGCGGCCTTTTGTGCCGTCGCTCTTGACAATTCTACACCGTAGCCCATAAAGTCTTCACCGTAGACATACCCGGTTCGCGCCGCCGCATCAAGGCCCGCGTTTGGGGAGTGTCGGCGCGGAGGAAAGTCGTGGGCTTGAGAGGACCGAGTACAGCCGGAGCGTGGCATGCTAGCGCGGCCGCTGTGGCGGCGCCGCAGGCGTTCGGCCGTGAGGTTACCGCTGCGGCCAGGCCTTACGCCAGGGCGCGCCTGCTGCTACTTTGCGCGCGCGTCGGCTTTTGGCCCCCGAGGAGCTTCCAGCACTGATCGAGCGGCCCTTAGGCCATGAGCGAGCTGGAGGATTTCCCCGTGACGAACACATATCAGACGAAGCAGCTGCAGGAGCTCGACGCGCTCCATCACTTGCACCCCTTCACCAATCACAAGTCGCTGAGAGCCGCCGGCGCGCGCGTCATCGTCCGCGCCGACGGGCCCTACATCTGGGACAGCGAGGGCCGCCGCATGCTCGACGGGATGTCGGGCCTGTGGACCTGCAACGTCGGCTATGGCCGCAAGGAGCTTGCGGAAGCCGCCTACGAGCAGATGCTCGAGCTGCCGTTCTACAACACCTTCTTCAAGACGACGCACCCGCCTGTCGTCGCCCTCTCGCGCAAGCTCGCCGAGATCGCGCCCGCAAACCTGAAGCAGGTCTTCTACGGCTCGTCGGGCTCGGAATCGAACGACACGGCGATCCGCCTCATCCGCCACTACTGGACGCTCAAGGGCGAGCCCAACCGGCGCATCATCATCTCGCGCCGGAACGCCTACCACGGCTCGACGATCGCCGCCGGCTCCATGGGCGGCATGGCGCACGTGCACGCCCAGACCTATCCGCTCTACGAGGGCTTCCGCCACGTGATGGACCCCTATTGGTATGGGGAAGCCAAGGACGGCGAGACGGCGCACGCGTTCGGCCTTCGCGCGGCGAAAGCGCTCGAGGACGAGATCCTCGCCGTCGGGCCCGAGAACGTCGCCGCCTTTGCCGGCGAGCCGGTGCAGGGCGCGGGCGGCGTCAAGATCGCCCCCGACAGCTACTGGCCGGAGGTGCAGCGCATCGTCGACAAGTACGGCATCCTTTTGCTCGCCGACGAGGTGATCACCGGCTTCGGCCGCCTCGGCACGTGGTTCGCGTCCGAGCACTACGGCATCCGCCCGAACATCATCACCTTCGCCAAGGCGGCGACGTCGGGCTATCTGCCGCTGTCGGGCATCCTCGTCGACGACAGGATCGTCGACGCGCTCATGGGCTACGACGAGGACTTCAACCACGGCTACACGTTCTCCGGCCATCCCGTCGCCTGCGCGGTGGCGCTGAAGAACCTCGAGATCATGGAGCGCGAGAGGCTCGTGCCGCGCGTCAAGGAGACGACGGGGCCGGCGCTCGCGAGGATGCTCGCCAAGTTCAAGGACCACCCGCTCGTCGGCGAGGTCCGCTCGGTCGGCATGCTCGGCGCGATCGAGCTCGTCGCCGACAAGAGGTCGCGGCGGCGCTTCGACAATCCCGGCCGCGTCGGGCTCATCTGCCGCGACCACTTCTTCCGCGAGGGCTTCATCATGCGGGCGATCTTCGACACCATGGTCACCGCCCCGCCGCTCTCGTGGACGCAGGCCGAGTTCGACGAGGCCGAGGCCGTGATCGGCCGCGCGCTCGACCTCACGCTCGACGAGGTCGCGGGAGAGATCGCCGCATGAGCCGCCCGATCGTCGTCATCCCGGCCTGCACGAAGATGATCGATGGCCATCCCTTCGACGCGGTCGGGCGCAAGTATTCGGCCGCCGTCGCCGAGGTGGCCGAGTGCCAGCCGCTGCTCGCGCCCCTCGGCCAGAGCATGGCGGATATCGGCGCCGTGCTCGAGATCGCCGACGCGATCCTGCTCTCGGGCAGCCTCTCCAACGTGGAGCCGATGCACTATGGCGACGAGCCGCCGTTCAAGCCGGAAGCGCTCGACCCGGCGCGCGATGCCCTGACGCTGCCCTTGATCCGCGCCGCCGTCGACAAGAAGGTTCCCCTGTTCGCCATCTGCCGCGGGTTCCAGGAGCTCAACGTCGCGCTTGGGCGGCACGCTGCATCAGGCCGTGCATGCCGTCGACGGCCACGACGATCATCGCGACCGCTCGGAGCTTTCCCTCGAGGAGAGATATGGGCCGTCGCATCCCGTCTCGCTCAAGGGAAAGCTGCGCGACTGGGTCGGGGCCGACGAGATCATGGTCAACTCGCTCCACTGGCAGGGCGTCGCGCGCCTCGCCAAGAGCCTCACGCCCGAGGCCTTCGCCCAGGACGGCCTGGTCGAGGCCGTGCGCGGACCCGACGACCATCCCTTCTGCCTCGGCGTTCAGTGGCACCCCGAGTGGGGCGCCAAGCAGAACCCCGTATCCGTGTCCCTCTTTCGCCGCTTCGGTGCGGCCGCCAAAGGCTTGCCATCATGACTGAGACGCGGATTACGATCGACGAGGCGCGGGCGTTCCTGGAGGCCAATCCGGCGGTCCAGTGGATCGACGTGTTTCTGTTCGACTTGAACGGCATCCCGCGCGGCAAACGCATCCGGCGCGCCGACATCCCAGGCGTCGCCAAGAGCGGACTCATGATGCCGAGCACCGTCTTCATCATGGACCCGCTCGGCAATTGCATCGAGGAGACGGGGCGGCTGTGGGAGACGGGCGATCCCGACATTCACTGCCACCTGCTGGCCGGCACGCTGGCCACAATTCCAGTCGGCGATGGCCGCCACGCCCAGGCGGTGATGGTCGTCGACGGCAGGGACGAGCTCGACCCGCGTGCCGTTCTAGCCGAGCAGGTCGCCCGCCTCACCCGCGCGGGCCAGAAGCCCGCTGCCGCCGTCGAGCTCGAGTTCTACGTGACGAAGCGCGGCGCGAATGGCTTTGCGCTCGAGGTCCCGGAGGGGCTCTCGGACGATCCCGACCGGCCGATGACATTCGGCTTCGAGGAGATGGACGCGCTCGGGCCGTTCATCGACGACATCTATAACGTGTGCGAGGCGCAAAACCTGCCCGTCGATGCGGTCATGCAAGAGTCGGGTCCGGGCCAGTTCGAGATCAACTTGAAGCATCGCGACGACGCGGTCGCCGCCGCGCTCGACGGGCTCTTGTTGAAGCGCGCCGTCAAGGCGGCGGCGCGGGCGCACGGGCTCGACGCGACGTTCATGGCCAAGCCCCACCATGACTGGGCGGGCTCGGGCCTGCACGTTCATTTGAGCCTCTACGACGGCAAGGGGAAGAACCTCTTCGCCGGCGATCCCATCTCGCCCCTCTTCCGCCACGCCCTCGGCGGCCTGCGCGAGACCATGGCCGACTTCATGGGTATCTGGGCCCAATCCGCCAACGCCTACCGGCGCTACGTGCCCAAGGCCTATGTGTCGATGGCGGCCCACTGGGGATATAACAACCGCACGGTCGCGCTGCGCATCCCACGCGGTAACGGCAATGCGACCCGCGTCGAGCACCGCGTTGCGGGCGCAGACGCGAACCCCTATCTCGTGCTTGCCGCGATCCTCGCCGGCGCGAGCCACGGGATCGCCAACAAGATCGATCCCGGTCCCGCGGCCGAGGGCAACTCGGAGACGATCGAGGCGCCGGCACTGCCGACGGCGTGGGTCAACGCGCTCGACCGCTTCCAGGCCTCGGCCGTCGTGCGCGAAGCCTTCGGCGCCGGGTTCCAGGACGTGTTCGCCCGGCTTAAGCATACCGAGCGCATGAACTTCGAGCGCATCGTGACCCCGCTCGATCACCTGTGGTACTCGCGAGTTGCGTGAGGAGGTTCCCATGACGTCGCTCGCCCATTTCGAGAAAGTCGCTGGAGCCGTCGAGCTTCCCCATCTCGCCATCATCGACGGGAAGGCGGTAGCGAGCCGGTCCGGCAAGACGTTCGACAACGTGACGCCGCGCAATGGGAGCGTCATCAACCGCGTGGCCGAGTGCGACGGCGCCGATGTCGATGCCGCGGTCGCCGCCGCCCGGGCCGCTTTCGAGGACGGGCGCTGGCGCAATCTCCACTATCGCGACAAGAAGAAGATCCTGTTCAAGCTCGCCGAGCTCATGGAGCGCGACGCGGAGGCCCTCGCCGTGCTCGAGAGCCTCGACGTCGGCAAGCCGATCAAGGACGCACTCTCAATCGACGTCCCGAGCTCGATCCGCACGCTGCGCTATTACGCGGAAGCGCTCGACAAGGTCTACGGCGAGGTGGGCCCGGAGACGAAGGACCGCTTCTCGTATGCGGTCCACGAGCCGCTCGGCGTCATCGGCGCTATCGTGCCGTGGAACTTCCCGCTGCTGATGGCGATGTGGAAGGTCGCCCCCGCGCTTGCCATGGGCAACTCCGTCGTCTTGAAGCCGGCCGAGCAGTCGCCGCTCACGGCGTTGAAGCTCGGTGCGCTTGCGCTCGAGGCCGGCGTGCCGGCGGGCGTGCTCAATGTCGTTCCCGGATTTGGGGCAACGGCCGGCAAGGCGTTGGCCCTGCACATGGACGTCGACATGCTGGCCTTCACGGGCTCGGGCGCCGTCGGCAAGCTCCTGATGCAGTACTCGGGACAGAGCAACCTGAAGCGCGTCTCCCTCGAGCTCGGCGGCAAATCCCCGCAAATCGTCTTCGCCGACTGTCCCGACACCAACGCCGCGGCCTTTCACGCGGCCTGGGGCATCTTCTTCAACCAGGGCGAGGTCTGCACGGCGGCCTCCCGCCTGCTCGTCGCCGAGAGCATCGCCGACGAGTTCGTCGACAAGCTGCTCACCATTGCCAAGCGCATCGTGCCGGGCGACCCGCTCGAGCCCAAGACCAATTTCGGCGCCATGGTGTCGGCCGAGCAGATGCAGACGGCGCTGCGCTATATCGAGCACGCGAACAAGGATGGCGCCTCGCTGAGGCTCGGAGGCAAGCGGGCCCGCGTCGAGAGCGGCGGGTTCTACGTCGAGCCGACAGTGTTCGATTCCGTCGGCCCCGGAACGGTGCTCGCGCGCGAGGAGGTGTTCGGGCCGGTGCTCGCCGTCACCACCTTCAAGGACCCCGACGACGCAATCCGGCTCGCCAACGATACAGTTTACGGGCTCGCCGCCGGCCTTTGGACGCGCGATATCAGCCTGGCCCACAGGGCGGCGCGCGAGATCAAAAGCGGGCTCGTGTGGGTGAACGGCTGGGACTCCTGCGACATCACCATGCCGTTCGGCGGCTTCAAGCAGTCGGGCTTCGGCCGCGACCGCTCGCTGCACGCGCTCCATAAGTATGCGGACCTGAAGTCCGTGTCGATTACGCTGCGTTGAAGGAGGTAGGTATGGGCATCATCTCCAAGAAATTCCCGACGTCCGCTCTGATCGGCGGCAAATGGATCACCTCCAAGGAAACGTTTCCCGTCTACGATCCTGCGACCGGCGGCGAGGTGGCGGCCGTTCCCAATCTCGGCGCCAAGGAGACGCGGGACGCGATCGATGCGGCGAGCCAAGCGCTCCCGGCCTGGTCGGCGAAAACGGCGAAGGAGCGCGCCACCATCCTCAAGCGGTGGTTCGACCTTATCACCGCCGAGACGGAGGCCCTCGCCCAGCTCATGACGACCGAGCAGGGCAAACCGCTCGTGGAATCGCGTGGCGAGGTCACCTACGGCGCGTCCTTCGTCGAGTGGTTCGCCGAGGAGGGCAAGCGCGCCTACGGGCGAACGATCCCGACCACGGTTGCCTCCAAGCGCTATCTCACGATCCAGCAGCCGATCGGCGTCGTCGCGGCGATTGCGCCGTGGAACTTCCCGATCGCGATGATCACGCGCAAGGCGGCCCCGGCGCTGGCCGCCGGCTGCACAATCGTCATCAAGCCGGCGGCCGAGACGCCGCTCTGCGCGCTCGCCATCGCCAAGCTCGCCATGGACGCCGGGGTCCCAGCCGGCGTGATCAACATCGTCACTACGACGCACGCCAAGGACGTCGGCCGCGTGCTGTGCGAGGATTCGCGGGTGCGCAAGCTGTCGTTCACGGGCTCGACCGCCGTCGGCAAGGCGCTCTACCGACAGTGCGCCGACACGGTGAAGAAGCTCACCCTCGAGCTCGGCGGCAACGCGCCCTTGATCGTCTTCGACGACGCCAACATCGAGCAGGCGGTGGCGGGGGCAATGGCCTCGAAATATCGCAACGCCGGTCAGACGTGCGTGTGCGCGAACCGAATTCTCGTGCAGGCCGGCATCTACGACCGCTTTGCCGCCGCCTTGACGGAAGCGGTGAAGAAGCTCGCCGTCGGCTCCGGGCACGAGGCGGGCACCAATATCGGCCCCCTCATCAACAAGGATGCGATCGAGAAGGTCGGGACGCTCGTCGGCGACGCGGTCAAGAAGGGGGCCAAGGTGCTCGTTGGAGGCGCGGGACACAAGGCCGGCCCCCTCTTCTATCAGCCGTCCGTGATCGGCGACGTGACGGCGGATATGGAGATCGTGCGCGAGGAAATCTTTGGGCCCGTGGCGGCCCTCGTCCGCTTCAAGACGGAGGACGAAGCGGTGGCGCTTGCGAACGACACGCCGTTCGGCCTCGCCTCGTATCTCTTCAGCCAGAACATGGCCCGCGCCTGGCGCGTCGCCGAGCGCCTCGATGCCGGCATGGTCGGCGTCAACGAGGGGATCTTCTCGAACGAGGCCGTCCCCTTCGGCGGCGTCAAGGAATCGGGCCTCGGCCGCGAGGGCGGCGCCGAGGGCCTCCTGGAATACCTCGAGACGAAATACATCTGCCTCGGCGGCGTCGAGGCATGAGCGGAACGGAAGGATAGACATGCCAACGTCGGCTGAGCTTCACGAGCGGCGCCAGGCCGCGGTCGCGCGCGGCATCGGCCACGCGACGTCGATCTATGCCAAACGCGCCAAGAATGCCGAGATCTGGAGCGAGGACGGCCGCCGCTACATCGATTTCGCCGCAGGCATCGCGGTCGTCAACACGGGCCATCAGCACCCCAAGGTCGTGGCCGCCGTCAAGGAGCAGCTCAAGGCGTTCTCCCACGTCTGCTTCCAGGTGACGCCGCACGAGTCCTACGTGCGCCTCGCCGAGCGCTTGAATGCGATCGCTCCCGTCAAGGGTCCGGCCAAGACCATGCTCGCCTCGACCGGCGCGGAAGCGGTCGAGAACGCGGTCAAGGTCGCGCGTGCCTTCACGGGCCGGCCTGGGATCGTCTCGTTCTCCGGCGGCTTCCACGGCCGCACGCACATGGGCATGGCGCTGACCGGCAAGGTCGTCCCCTACAAGAAGGGCTTCGGGCCGTTTCCCGCCGACGTCTACAACGTGGCCTTTCCCAACGCCTATCACGGCGTTTCGAGCGAGCAGAGCCTTCAGAGTCTCAAGGCCCTGTTCAAATACACGGCCGATCCGTCGAGCATCGCCGCCATCATCATCGAGCCGGTGCAGGGCGAGGGCGGATTCTACATCGCGCCGTTCGAGTTTCTGCGCAACCTGCGGGCGCTCTGCGACGAGCACGGCATTCTGCTGATCGGCGACGAGATCCAGACCGGCTTTGCCCGCACCGGCAAGATGTTCGGGCTCGAGCATTCGGGCGTCAAAGCCGATGTCGTGACGCTGGCTAAGGGCCTCGCGGGCGGATTTCCCCTCTCGGCGATCACGGGGCGGGCCGACGTCATGGATGCGGCGCAAGTGGGCGGCCTCGGCGGCACCTACGCCGGCAACCCGGTTGCGTGTGCCGCCGCTCACGCCGTGCTCGACGTGATCGAGGAGGAGAAGCTCTGCGATCGCGCCAACGCCATCGGCAAGATCATCCTCGAGCGATGCCGCAAGCTCAAGGAGCAGTCGAACCTGAACTGCATCGGCGACGTGCGTGGGCTCGGCGCCATGTGCGCGATCGAGCTCGTCAAGGATGCCGCGAGTGGTGAGCCGGCGCCGCAGCTCACCTCGGCGCTGCTCAAGGTCGCGAACGAGAACGGCATGATCCTGCTTTCGTGCGGCACCTACGGCAACGTCATCCGCTTCCTGGTGCCGCTGACCGCAAGCGACGCGCTCGTGCGCGAAGGCATGGACGTTGTCGAGGCTAGCCTTACCGAGGCGGTCAACCGGGTCGCCTGACCCCGTACGCTCAAGACAAACGAGGATCCGAATGAGCGCGAAGCTCAAGACGAACGATCTCGAGGCCTTCTGGATGCCGTTCTCGGCGAATCGGCAGTTCAAGAAGGCGCCGCGCCTGTTCGTGTCCGCCAAGGGCACGCGCTACGTCACCCAGGACGGCCGCCACGTGCTCGACGGCACGTCGGGCCTCTGGTGCGTCAATGCCGGACATTGCCGCCCGAAGATCGTCGAGGCGATCCGCAAGCAGGCTGGCGAGCTCGACTTTGGCGGCACCTTCCAGATGGGACACGCCAAGGCCTTCGAAGCCGCGGCCAAGCTCGTCAACATCGCGCCTTCCGGCTTCAACCACGTGTTCTTCACCAACTCGGGCTCGGAATCGGTCGACACCGCCCTCAAGATGGCGCTCGCCTATCATCGGGCGAAGGGGAACGGCTCGAAGGTGCGCCTCATCGGCCGAGAGCGCGGCTATCATGGCGTAAACTTCGGCGGCACGTCTGTCGGCGGCATCACCAACAACCGCAAGATGTTCGGCGCCCTTCTCGCCGGCGTCGACCATATCCGCCACACGCACGACCTCGCCCGCAATGCCTTCAGCCGCGGCGAGCCGGAGCACGGGGCCGAGCTTGCAGACGACCTCGAGCGCCTCGTCGCGCTCCACGACGCCTCGACCATCGCCGCGGTGATCGTCGAGCCGGTCGCCTGCTCGACCGGCGTGCTGATCCCGCCCAAGGGCTACCTCAAGCGGCTCGCCGCGATCGCAGCCAAACACGACATCCTCCTCATCTTCGACGAGGTGATCACCGCGTTCGGGCGGCTCGGCACGCCGTTCGGCGCCGACTACTTCGCCGTCACGCCCGACATCATCACCACCGCCAAGGGCATCACCAACGGCTCGATCCCCATGGGCGCCGTGTTCGTTTCCTCGAAGGTCCACGACGCGTTCATGGGCGGCCCCGAGGACGCGATCGATTTCTTCCACGGCTATACCTACTCGGGCCACCCGATGGCGTGCGCGGCCGCGATCGCGACCCTCGAGACCTACAAGGAGGAAGGGCTGCTCTCGCGTGCCGCCGAGCTCGCGCCCTATTGGGAGGAGGCGGTCCACTCATTGAAGGGCCTGCCGCACGTCATCGACATCCGCAACATCGGCCTCATCGGCGCAGTCGAGTTCGAGCCGAACGCAGGCGCGCCGGGGCGGCGCACGTACGCGCACTTCGTCAAGGCGTTCGAGAACGGGCTGCTCGTGCGCCAGACGGCCGATATCATCGCCCTCTCGCCGCCGCTCATCATCGAGAAGAGCGAGATCGACGAGTTGATCGATATCCTGACCAAGGTTCTGAAAGCGTCGAAATGACCATGGACATCATCCCCAACGCCATCGGCGGCCGCAAGGTCACGTCGCTCTCGAAGCGCTCCTCGCCCGTGTTCAATCCCGCGACGGGCGAGCAGTCCGCCATGCTTCCTCTGGCGATGGCCGACGAGGTCGGCGCGGCCGTCGCCGCCGCGAAGCGCGCGGCGGCCGACTGGGGCGCGACGACGCCCGTGAAGCGGTCGAAGCCCATGTTCCGCTTCAAGGAGCTGCTCGAGCGCCACGCAGACGACATCGCGCGCGCGATTTCCAAGGAGCACGGCAAGACGCACGCGGACGCCTTGGGTGAGCTCGCGCGCGGCATCGACGTGGTCGATTTCGCCTGCGGTATCCCGCACCTCTTGAAGGGCGAGTTCAGCCGCAACGTCGGGCCCGATATCGACAGCTGGTCCGACCGACAGCCGCTCGGCGTCGCGGCCGGTATCACGCCCTTCAACTTTCCGGCCATGGTGCCGATGTGGATGTTTCCGGTGGCGGTTGCCTGCGGGAACACTTTCATCCTGAAACCCTCCGAGCGCGATCCCTCGGCGCCGATGCTGATCTGGGAGCTCTTTCAGGAGGCGGGATTCCCCTCGGGCGTGCTCAACGTCGTCCACGGCGACAAGGCGGCGGTCGATGCCATCCTCGACCATCCCGACATCAAGGCCGTGAGCTTCGTCGGCTCGACGCCGATTGCGGAGTACGTCTATGCGCGCGGCTCCACGGCCGGAAAGCGCGTGCAGGCCCTCGGCGGCGCCAAGAACCACATGATCGTCATGCCGGACGCCGACATGGACCAGGCGGTCGACGCGCTGATGGGCGCGGGCTACGGCTCGGCCGGCGAGCGCTGCATGGCGGTCTCGGTCGCGGTCCCGGTCGGCGAAAAGACGGCCGACCGCCTCGTCGAGATGCTGGCGCCCCGCGTGCGCCGCATGAAGGTCGGCCCGGCGACCGATCCCGAGTCGGAGATGGGCCCGGTCATCACGGCGGAGGCGAAGCGGCGCATCTCCGATCTCATCGGACGCGGCGTCGAGGAAGGGGCGAAGCTCGTCGTCGATGGGCGCGGCCTCGAGCTGCAGGGCTACGAGGGTGGCTTCTTCCTCGGCGGCTCGCTGTTCGATCGCGTCACGCGCGACATGACGATCTACAAGCAGGAGATCTTCGGGCCGGTGCTCTCGGTCGTGCGCGCGGGGTGCTACGAGGAGGCAGCCGACCTCGTCAACAGCCACGAGTACGGCAACGGCACCGCGATCTTCACCCGCGACGGCGACGTGGCACGCGCGTTTGCCTCCTCGATCGAGGCCGGCATGGTCGGCGTCAACGTCGCGATCCCCGTCCCCGTCGCCTATCACTCGTTCGGCGGCTGGAAGCGGTCGCTGTTCGGCGATCACGCGATCTACGGGCCCGAGGGTGTGCACTTCTATACGCGCTTGAAGACGGTGACGGCCCGCTGGCCCACGGGAATACGGGCCGGCGCCGAGTTCAACTTCCCGAGCTTGAAGTAGGGCACGCAGGTCCACCTCGCTGCCACCGGGATGAATTCTACCGCGACGCGAACGCCCCGCTCTCTCGTGTCGTCACGGACGCCGAGAAAAGCGGCGATCCGGGACCCAGCACGGGCACGGGCCTAATGCGCAGCAATGAAGCAAACGAGGTAGAGCAATGGCGACCTACAAGGGCGAATGTTTCTGCGGGGCGGTCCAGATCGAGGCCTCGGGTGAGCCCGAGGCAAGCGGCTACTGCCATTGCCGATCCTGCCGCTCGTGGTCGGCCGCGCCTGTCAACGCGTTCACGCTCTGGAAGCCCGAGGCCGTGCGCGTCACGGCAGGGGCCGAGCATATCGGTATGTTCCAGAAGACGCCTGGGAGCCAGCGGCAATACTGCAAGACGTGCGGAGGCCACTTGATGACCAATCACCCTCTGCTGGGGCTGGTCGATGTGTATGCGGCGACGCTGCCCACGCTGAAATTTCGCCCCGCCGTCCACGTCAACTACGCCGAGACCGTGCTCCCGATGCGCGACGGCCTCCCGAAGCTCAAGGATTTTCCTGCCGAGTTCGGCGGATCGGGCGAGCAAGTCGCGGAGTAGCGCCTACCACCTCGGGCCGACGTAGGGCGGATCGTCGCGCGCGTCGAGGCACTGGTCGCCGTCCCAGTACCGGTATTTGCCGCAGCTCGGAGGACGCATGTAGACCCAGCCGTAGACGGGTGGGACGAACTCCGGAACCACGACCGGGACCTCGCGGTAGATGACGGCGGGCGGCGGCGGAGGCGGAGGAGGTGGCACGACGTAGCGCTCATAGGGCCCGTCGTAGGGCCCGTCGAAATCGTCGTCGTAGTACTCCCGATCGACCCACTCGCCGGCATGTGCCGCGCCGTGGGCGACGAGCACGCCGGCAGAGAGAACGGCGGCGATAATGAGCTTGAGCATCTGGGACATGACTTGAGCCTCGCTCGCCTTGCAATTGGCAGCGGCAGTCCCGTCCGTCCGATCCGACCATAGACCCATGGCATTCCTCTATCAACGGCGCCGCGCCGTCTTGGTGAGCGGCCTGGACGTGAGCGAACGTCCCTACCCCGGGGGCGGTGTTGCAGAGTCCCGGCGCGCAGGCGATAAGCGACGTTTCGAAGAGGGGCGGCGCCGGGCACCAGAGGCGGTGGGCGCACGGCCCTGACGTTCATGCGTTGCCCGTGTGAGGGGTCGAATGGCTAGACCATGGAGCTTGGAGAAGGAGCTATGCGGCCTCGCCAAAGTGAGGTCTGCACCCAAGGCGCTGTGGCGCTTGGGCGTCATCGGCGAGCCTTCGCCGGACGTGATCATCGAGGAGGTGCAGGATTGGACGCGGGGAGGGGCCGAAACCTACATCTACCGGTTTCGCGTCGTGCAGCGAGCGACCGTCCACGACGTGCTGCTGAAGGCAATCGTCGGGTTCTCGATGGCGCGATCGCTGACCGAGATTGCCGACGATTGGGTGGTGCGAAGACAGCTCCTCAATCGCCAAGGCATCCGGACACCAACGCTCTATTGTGCCGGACGGGCCCTCTTGATGGAGCAGTTCGTCCCCTACAACCTCGCCGATTTCCTGCGAGAGACGTCGGTCACGACGAGCCACCTCAACAATCAGGTCATTCATCTTGCGGCGGTGCTGGACAAGCTTGGCTTTTGTCCGATCTCGCTGTTCCATAGCCTGAGGACCGACGGGGCGGATGTCTTCGCCGTCGACTTCGGGCAGGATCTGGGACCCCCGGCGCCCGGCTCGCGACGCGACGGCAGGATGCTGCGAGAGACCATGCAATGGCTCGACGGCTGCGGCCAGCCAATCGATGAGGCTCGCGCAGCGGCGCTCTACGCGCACTACGCGGCCTCGGGCAAGAGCGAGGCAACCCGATGGATCTGACATCGAAGGTTCTCGACGCCGTGTCTGAGCTCTCGGAGACGGAAGACCCGGCCGAAAGGTGGATTCGCCCCATCGGCTACCGGGGCCTCAGCGCGCGCAATCATTGCGTGGTGTTTCTGAAGCCAGAGGTTCTGGCACTCGGCGAGGGCGTGCGTGTGGAGGCCATTCTCGAGCTCGTCTCCGCGTCGCTGCGTGCCCATGGCGTGAAGACCGGGGCCATCCGCGTCTTGAACGGCCCATACCTCGCCCGCTATCGCATCATGGAAGCCCATTACGGCGTGATAAATCGCGTTTCGAGGCTGGGGGAGGGAGCTCTTTCCCAGCCGACGAGAAAGAAGCTCGTCGCCGAATGCCGCGGCGTCGAGCACCGCATTCTGGGCGCTCATCAGTTTCTCGAGGAATTTCCCGACGTCTCGGCCTTCGCCCTCAACGTCATTGCCGACAGTCTCGGCACCAGGAAAATCGCCAGCGGGAAATATTTCATCGTCGTCGAGGTATCTGGCGAGCGCATCGTGGTGCTCAATCCATTCCATCCCTTTCAGCTCATGCATTTCACGCCGCCCGGCCGCACGATCGTCGTCTTCGAGTGCTGGACCGACACCGGATGGGAGGTCTTGAGACAAGAGATGACGGGCGCGACCGACCCGTCGCGGGCGATCGTCGGCTCGATACGCAAAACTTTATTGGACAGGAAGCGTCAGTTCGGGCTCCGCGACGTGAGAACGGCGACCAATGGCGTGCATTGCTCGGCGGGGCCGCTCGAGGCCATGGTCGAGTATTGCCGGTTCTTCTCGGATCACGCGAGCAAGACCAGCATCAAGGCGAGCGAGACGCCCTTCGGCGAGCTTCTCGCCGGTCATGGCTTGAGCGAGAAGGGGATCGCGAAGTTGGCCAAGAATCCGCTCTTGGGGAAAGAGGGCGACGGCAACTATGCGTTCAATTTGACGGAAGAGAAAGATTCGGAGGTCGCGGCCGAGCTTCTTGCGAAGGTGGCGGGGTGAAGCGCTGTCGAACGCGAGTAGGATCGCCGAGCCTGCACAAGACCATCGTGATGGCCGAGGGCAAGTCTAAAGCCCCGTGTAGATGAAGCCGGCCCAGTAGTAGGGATGAGCGTAGGGGTGATCCGGGTCGGACAGCTCGGCGGAATGCGAAGCGCCGGACGCTCGACCGTCGCGGGTGGCCCATTCGGCCAGCGCCTTGCTGCGCGTTTGCGCGAGACCCTCCGCGCCGAGCTCCTCGCCGATCTCGGCGAGGTGCCGGCCTTCGAGGCGTCCCTGCCCGGCCGCCGCCTGAGCATAGGCGTCGAGCTCGTCTCTCGTAGATTGCCGCAGCCAGGCCTGCGCCTTGCTCAAGGCCGCGGGCGGGGCGAGCCCGGCCTCCCTATGCAGCTCGTAGAACTTCGCGATGAGGAGCGCGGTCGCCGCGTCGTTGACCGGCCACAGCGTCCCGATGACGCCGGCGGCGCCGAGCGCGAGGAACGTGCCGGGCAGGCCGATGAACTCGTCGGGGTTGGCCGTGATCTCGGTGAGACCCGTCTCACATGCCGACAATACGACGAGGCGGGGGTGGCCGAGCCCGTCGGCCGCGAGAAGGCGATCGACGCTGAGCCGCTGGAGCCCGGCCATCAACAGCGCGGAGCGGCGCGGATCGGTCCACGAGAACGTGCCATGCGAGGCGAAGTGCCAGTGCGTTCGTCCCTTGAGAGCCGCGAGAACCGCCTCGGGCGTGGCGGCGTCGCGCTTGAGGACGGTGCGCGCCTTGCTCGCGAAGTGTGACGCGACGAGGGCGCCTTCCTTCTCGGTTCCGGGGAGGTCGCCGGTCGGGTTGATGACGACGGCGAGGGTCGCGGGTCCGGCCTCGCCGGTGATGGCCTCGTTCGCCGCGGCGAGCGCCTCGAGGTTCGGCGCGTAGACGATCTCGTAGTCGTCGGCGAGGCGCCGCCCGCTCGCCGGGTCCTGAGCGAGGCCGAGCGGCAAGACGCCGAGCCAGCCCGACGGCAGCCACACGAGCCGCGTGCCTGGCTTGACGCCGCGCTGGTTCAGCGCGGCATCGAGACGGGCGCCGAACAGGCGCCAGAGCTCGGGTCCGAGATCGTCGATCGCGGCGGCCCACTCCGGCCAGCGCCTCTTCTGCTCGACGCGATCCAGATAGTTGATGAAATAGGCGGCGAGCCATCCCGAGGGGCCACCGTCGCCTTCTCCGGCCAAAAGCGTCGAGAGCCGCTGGGTCGTAAGCTCTGGGACATCGACGACAGTGAGGCCCTTGCCGTTCCGGGTCTCGGTCATCACGACGATTTTTCCACCCATGTCGGTAATGATCGGAACGGCGAGGACGCTCTTCGCGCCGGCGGCCGCGCGGGCGCGCTCGAGCGCGGAAGCGCGCTTTCGTTCCGTTCCTTTCGCCGCCGTGACGAGGTCGAGCAGGTCCTGGCGCAGGTCGATGAGATTATCGAGGGCGGCGTCGTGGTCGGGCCCATGCGTGGCTTCGACGTCGGCGCGCGCGGCGCGGATTTGGGCGCGCAGCCGATCGAGACGGCCGCGTTGCTCGGCCGGAAGCTCGAGCCCCTGCAGCCTGAGCGAAACGGAGAGCAACCGGGCCCGGCCCTCGTCGGCCAGGAGAAGGGCGGTCTCGGCGTCGCCGCGCTCGAGCGCTGTGAATGCCGCTTCGGCGAACAGCGGCCCGGCGTCGGCAATGAGCGCGCGCGTTTCGCTCTCCTCGAGACCCTGGTTGAAGAGCAGCAGGAAGGCCTCGCGTGCGGAGGCATAGGCCTCACCCGCCTTGGCCCAATCGCCGGCCTCGAGATACTCGCGGCCGAGGCTTCGGGCGGTGCGCATATGATCGAGGGGGCTAGCGTCGCGGGTAAAGACAGTGAGTGCGCTCTCGTAGGCGGCAATCGCCGTTCGCCGGTTGCCCATACGATCGCCGCCGGGACGGCTCGCGTACGCGTTGCCGACGCCGCGCTCGGTCGTCGCCCACTCCTGTGGGAACGCTTCTTGTGTGAAGACGCCCCGCGCGGCCTCGAGATGCGCAATCGCCGCCTCGACATTGGCGGCGCGCTCGCCGCCGATGCGGTCGAGATAGGCCAACGCTAGGTTGCGTTCACTCTGCGCCCATTCTCGGGGGGTAGCCTCGCGCGTAAACACCGTGAGGGCGGCCTCGATGTGCGCAATCGCCTTCTCTCGATTGTCGGCCCGCTCGCCCTGAATACGGCCCTGATAGGCGCTGCCGAGATTGTTCTGAGCCGAAGCCCACAACAGCGGCGTGGACTCCCGCGTGAAGACGGTCAGCGCCTCCTCGAAGTGCGCGATCGCCGCCTCTATGTTGGCGGCGCGCTGTCCTCGGATGCGGTTCCAGTAGGTCGCAGCAAGGTTGTTCTCGAGCTGCGCCCATGGCAGCGGGAAGGCGTCGCGCGAAAAGACGGTGAGCGCGGCCTCGAAGTGGCCGATGGCCTTTTCTTGGTTGTCGGCGCGATCGCCGCGGATGCGGCCCCAGTAGGCGATGCCGACGTTGTTGTGAGCGCTGGCCCAGTTTTGCGGGTCAGCCTCGCGGGTGAAGACCGTGAGCGCGGACTCGAAGTGCGCGATCGCTTTCTCAAGGTTCTCGGCGCGCACGCCGAGCGCCCGGTTCGCATACTCGCTGCCGAGGCCGAACCAAAGCTCGCCCTTGAGGCTGTCACGCGCAATGTTGAGGGTCCAGTTCGAAAGCGCCGGCTCGAGGAGGAGCGCCCGTTCGCCAAGGGCGATCTTCTGTTCGGAGTCTCTGGGTCTCTCGCCAGCGTTGAAAGAGGTCCGCGAGCTCGGCAGCGTTTTGCTGCTCGGAAGCGCCGGCGGGCTCTGCCCAGGCCGGGGGCGCGGGGCGCGCAAGGCCCGCAAGGCAGACGGCCGCGAGAAAGCACACCAAGACGCGGCGCAGGATACCGTCAAGCACGTCGTTGCTCATCGCGCCCCCAGCGATTGTCGTTTCCCTCGAGCACGGACCTCGTCCATGCCTGCCCGGCTCAGCCGACGGCTTCCTCGTCCCTGACAATCGAGATGACAACGCGCTCGTTGCCCGCGTGATCCTCGATATCGAGGACGACGCCGCTCGCGTCCGGATCCCTGGTCATGTTGACGATCCGGTCGATATCGATGTGGTCGCGAAGCTCTTTGCCGGCGAGCTTCGGCAGCATGTTCGATGCCCCTCTGATGACCCACACCGGGATCGTGATCGTCGCGGCGGCCGCGCCGCCCTCGTAGACATCAAGCCTGATCTTGGTCATACGACCCCCTCTCTAAAGATCACGGACGCGCATCTCGCCGCAGATCAAGAGTGATCAAAAACGTGGCTTTACTCTGTTACGCGGGGAACAAGGCCGTCGAAGGCGAGCTTGAAGTAGGCCGAGGCGACGGTTTCCACTCAACCGCGCTTCCTGGGCGCGGCCGCCTTCGGCTTCTCGCGCCCGGCGACTTCTCGAGCGCGGAATTTCGCGATGCGTTCGATCAGCTTGACGGGCACGGGCTCGGAGAGCGGAAAGCGGATCGTGCCCTTGTTGACCTCGTAGGCTGCGAGGTCGTCACGGAAGGCCGCGACGAGGCGATCGGTCGCCGGGTAAAGCGAAAAGTGCCGCTTCCACCCGGCGAAATAGAGCACCGGGGCCCCGTGCAGTTTGTAGGTCGGGATCTTGTAGGAGATCACTTCCTCGGCGCCGGGCACGGCCTTGCGGATGGCGCTTCGCACCCGCTCGAGCACGCCGCGGGCGACCTCGGGCTGCGCGGCGAGGTATGCGTCGACGGACTTGAAGTCGGGCTTGGCCATTTCCGCCACATGGTGCCGCGCCGTCCGCGGAGACTACGCCAAGACCAACCTACGAGGCCGCTTGCACTATTGAGAGGCGCTCGCTCCGGATCAACGCAAAAAAATGCCGGTCCGATCGAGGGATCGAGACCGGCAATGGGCGCGGGAGGTGCGCCCAGGGAGGATCGGTTCCGCCGCCAGCTATTCAGCCGCGACGGGGAGACCTTTTCCCATTGCGCCGCCATCGAAGCCGAGGGATGCGGCGACGGACGCATGCATGATGCGGCCGCCCTTCACGTTCAAGCCGGCAGCCAGATGCGGGTCGCGGTCGAAGGCGGCGAGGCCCTTTTCCGCGAGCTTGATGACGAACGGCAGCGTTGCGTTGTTGAGCGCCTGGGCCGAGGTGACAGGCACCGCGCCAGGCATGTTCGCCACGCAATAGTGGATGATGCCGTCGACCTCGAAGGTCGGGTCGGCGTGCGTCGTCGGATGCGAGGTCTCGAAGCAGCCGCCCTGGTCGATCGACACGTCGACGAGCACGGCGCCGCGCTTCATTTGCTTCAGCATCTTGCGGGTAACGAGTTTGGGCGCGCTCGCGCCCGCGACCAGCGCCGCGCCGATGACGACATCGGCGCCGAGGACCTCGGTTTCGATCGACTCCATGGTGGAGGCGAGCGTGCGCACGCGGCCATGGAACAGCTCGTCGAGCTGGCGCAGGCGCGGCAGCGAGCGGTCGATGATCGCCACCTCCGCGCCGAGGCCGACGGCCATGCGGGCCGCGTGCGTTCCGACGACTCCGCCGCCGAGAACAACCACTTTCGCCGGGCGCACGCCCGGCACGCCACCCATCAGCACGCCGCGGCCGCCCGTCGGGCGGCGCAGCGCGATCGCGGCCGCCTCGATCGCGAGCCGGCCCGCGACCTCGCTCATGGGGGCGAGCAACGGCAGGCCGCCGGCTGCGTCCGTCACCGTCTCGTAGGCGATCGCCGTGGCGCCGGAGGCCATGAGGCCGCGCGCCTGCTCGGGATCGGGAGCGAGATGGAGGTAGGTGAAGAGGATTTGATCGGGCTTCAGCCGGCGGTACTCGACGGCCTGAGGCTCCTTCACTTTGACGATCATCTCCGCGTCGGCGAATACGGCCTCGGCTGAGGGCACGATGCGCGCGCCGGCTTTGGCATAGGTCGCGTCGTCGGCAAAGATGCCGCTGCCAGCGCCCGATTGCACGAGGATCTCGTGGCCGCGCGCAACAAGCTCGCGCACGGAGCCCGGGACCAGACCAACCCGGAACTCATTGCTCTTGATTTCCGTCGGAACGCCAATGCGCATCGTTGCCTCCCAGATTACCTAGCCTGCATGAGTGGCGCTGCTCTTTATGAGCGCGACGTGCCTCGACCTCGCGTGGCGGCGGACAGTCGCCGGCCGCAGCAGGGCGAGCAAAGCGGTATAAGTTAAGCGCATGATATCTCTCCGTTTTTGGATCAGCTCGTGATCCTTGAAATATAGTTTCGCACGGCTCCGAAATGGATATCTTGCAAATTTTATCGATCGCGTTCACAATTGCGCAGATTTTGGGCTATATATAGCAATTCTACGCAGGAATTATGCGCAAATGGCCTTAGATGCGCTCGATAAGGCGATCTTGGCCGCCCTTCTCGACGACGGTCGCCAGAGCCAGGTGCAGCTCGCAGAGCGGGTGCCGCTCTCGCCGACGGCCATCGCCCGGCGCATCCGGGCTCTCGAGGAGGCCGAGGTCATCGAGGGCTACCAGGCGCGCGTAAGCCGCCGTGCGCTCGGGCTCAACATGACGGTGATCGTCCAGATCAGCCTGCAGAGCCAGAATGCCGAGGTCTTCGCGGCCTTCGAGAAGGCGATCGCGGCGGCGCCGTCCGTGGTGTCCTGCCACCTGATGTCGGGGGACGATGACTATCTGGTGACAGTTCTCGCGCGCGATCTCGCGGATTTCGAGCGCATCCATAAGGAGGAGCTGTCGCGCCTGCCTGGGGTCGCGCGGCTGAAATCGAGCTTTTCGCTGCGCGAGGTCGCGAGCCGGGCAATTCCCGCTTCGAGCCTCGCTCCCTGACTGAGCGATTAAATCGCGGTCGCGCACTATACTCCGACTTGCCTCAATCTCAGGCATTGCATCCGTGCATTGCATGCAGACGATGCAGTTAGGCCAAGGCGCGTGGCGCCCGCGCCACAGACCTGTATCGCAAACTCGATGCCGAGCAATGAGTTTAGCTTGTATGGGCAGCCTGTTTTGGGTTCCCTTAACCATACGAGGCCTGGGGCGTCGCCCAATTCAAGTTTGGTTGAGCGTCAGGGCGCGGTTCTCATGGGATGGGGGTCTAGTAAAAGCGATGCAACGATCAGGAAGCTAGCGAAAGCGGCCGCCGTTGCGGCATGTGCAACTCTTCTGGCGAGCGACGCCGCCATGGCCGATGACAGCACCTTCAGCTACTACCTGGACGCTCACCGGTGCGAGCGACTACATGTTCCGCGGCATCTCGTACACGGAGGAAGATCCCACGATAAACTCTTACGTCGAGCTTGACTACAACACGAATCGCCTCTTCGGCACCGCCTACCTCGCGTTCTGGACCTCCAATATCGATTAGCGGCGTCACTATGGTCCCTGGGAGCAGGACATCTATGTCGGCATTCGGCCCGTCACCGGCCCCATCACCTGGGACATCGCCGCCTGGTACTACTTTACGGTAACACGAACGACGGCAGTCACTGCCACCGTGGACTCGACTACGTCGAGTTCAAGGCTGCGGCGTCAACGTGACGCCTGTCACGAACTTGTCGGTCGGCGTGACCGGTCTACTATCACGCCGGACCAAGGCTATGCGGCTACGCCGAGACCTGGACCGTCGAAGGGTCGCTCGCCTATACGCTGCCGAACTGTCGGGATCTTTACGCCAACGGTCGGCGGCCTTGGTCGGCTACTCGAGCCGGGCACCAATTCCCTATCGCGTCAGGCGTGACTTGGCTAGGCGACGATAAGCTACACCTACTGGAACGCAGGCGTTAAGCTCACAGTCGACAAGTTCTTCATGGACTTCCGCTACTGGGATACGACCATCGACGACGGTCTGGCCGACGAGCGGTTCGTGTTCTCGGCGGGCTTTAACCTGCTGCCCTGAGCCAACCAGATCACCCAACGAATGGTGACAGCGGGACCCTGCCGGGTCCCGCTCTATTATGTGATGCCGTCGCGCCTCTGAACCTCGCTGCGTATCGGCTACCGAGACTCAGGGACGATCGACGGTTCAGCGCCAATTTGTGCGCGCTGCGTTCCGACATGCACTGCGACGGATCACCGCGGGGGTCGGCGGGTATCGGCCAACGCGCCCTCATGGCGACGTTGCAGTTCGGTGGCCGCAGGACGATGGAGTTCGGCTACGCGATCAGTGTCATCACGCGCCGCAAGAAACTCGCACCCGTTGCGCCGGGCCGAGCGTTGCAATACGCGAAGGAACTGCACGATGAGGAAGGGTTCGAGACTACCTGCGCAGCACGCCACCACCAGTCGCCGTCGGACGGTACGTCGACAGCGCAGCGTCTTAATAGAGACTGATGCCGCATCGCTCGATTTACCATCTCGGCGACGACTAACGAGGCGTATCGTTCGCATCGGTCAATGCTGGCCCCACAGTGTCGATCGGGCTTCGTTCTGAGTTCGCCTCTGATCTATCCCGCCGCAGTCGAGACGCCGCCCAGAAGCGCGCCGCCATTTTCAACGGCTCGAGGATGCCGTGCCGGGCCCACCAGGCGCGTTCGTCGCCGGTTCTGTGGAGTTCGTCGTGATGGCCGTTGCAGAGCGGCACGGCGAACTCATCCGACACTTTGAGGCCCATGGCGCGCGGTTGCGCAAAGCGCAGATGATGGGCGTGCGAGGGCCGGCGCCCGCAGATGAGACACGGTTGGCTGGCGACGAAAGCCAGGTGCGCCTTATCGCGCAGCCGTTGGTCTTTGGGACAGGCGAGCGCCGATCGCTCTCGCGTCGCGTTGGTGTCCGGGCCGTCTGTCGCTTTGTCGCTCTGGGCGATTTCCTGCGGTGGCCAGCCCAATGCGCGGGCCTTGCCCTTGAGGGTGGCAATGATCGTCGCCACCGGATCGGGGTCGCGACCGGCGGTCATCCGGCGCAGGACCCGGAGCGCGGCGAGGTTCTGCTCCCAGAAGCGCGTAGACGGCGTCGATCGTGCGCAGTCGCGCGATCGCCTTGAGCGTTGCCGCGACAAAGGCGTTTGGGATCATCGAAGCGCTCGTCACGGCCGCCTTCGGTTCTGCAGACTCGAGCCCCGGCTTGCTCGGCTTCGCCTGGCAGGCGCGGCGCGCTGACAGCGCCTGCTTGGCGCGCCGCGTCACGTGGGCGAGGTCCTTGTCGTAGAGGGCCAGCCCGAACGGATTGCCGAATGTTGCCAGCGCCCGCTTGGTGGCGTCGGTCTCGGCCGCCTTGAGGCCCATCTCGTGCGCCACTTCCGGAGAGGGAGAGCGACCGATGCCGGTGCCGATGCCCTCGCGCACGGTGACCGTGCCGCCGGCCCGCACGGTAATGCGCACCTTGGTCGAGTAGCAGCACACCAATTGGCCACGCTGCGTCTCGCTCCACAGACACCGCGGCGACAAGGTGGTGCGATCCCAAGCGTCATAGCCAAAGATGCGGTTGGCCTCGGCAATGACATGCCAGCCTTCGACGTAGGCGATCGTCGCTCCGTTGCTGGCCTTGGTCTTCACATGACGATATCTGAGCTTGGCCTTAAGGGCCTGACACTGTTGTTCGGTGAACGCCATCACTTGGTCCTCACGCTGAGTTGCAGGGCTGGCGCGGCCAAGGCCACGCCGTCGATGTCGACGCCGTTCTTGAGCGCCGCGAGCAGCCCTTGGCGGTCGAGCTTGGCGCGGCTGCGGCTTCCAATAGGCGACGGGAATCTTGTCCTCGGCCACGATCTCGAGCGCGGGCGCGCCCTGGCGCAGCGAGGCGGTGAAGTCGGCCTCCTCGAGCCGCTTCAATTCGGCTTGCGCCATCGCCTCGCGCACAAGCTGGCGCTTGCGCTTGGCGCGGGCTTCGAGCCGCTCGAGACGGGCCTTCATGTCGGAAAGACGTGTGGAGAGGCCCGCGGCGAGGGCTTCATCGACTAGTGCCGAGCGGACGAGCTCGGCTAGCATCTCGCGGAGATCGGTGATTCCCTCGAGCGTGTCGGCGAGGGTGTCCTCGTCGAGGTCGGGGATCTCAGCGAGGAGGCGCTCGCGGAGGTAGGCGAATTTGTAAACTGCGATATGGAGGACACCACTATCGGCCGCGCGATTATGCATCGAACGCACCCTTCGGCTATCGTTTATGATAGCCAAACTATCATAAACGATAGCCTTTGTCCATACCTCTCTTGCCGCGCGGGACGTTTGCCGCGATGATTACTCCGAAACAGATCCGTGCGGCCCGGGCTCTAGCAGGATTGGATCAACTCCAGCTTGCAGAACGGGCCGGCATTGGCGTTGCAACTCTCCGCAGAATTGAAGGTGCCAAAGACAAAATAGTAGGAACGGCTCAAACAATCGTCCGCATCCAGAAAGCCCTCGAGTCAGCAGGAATCATCTTTATCGAACAGGATGAGAAGTACGGTCCCGGGGTGCGCTTGAAGAAACGGTCGCCGTGACTGTGCAATCTTGCAACCGAAAGGCGAATCAGCATTTTGGCAGAACGGCCCAATTTCACCTCGCCAGCGCCAAACCCGATTTTGGCAAAACGAACCCAATTTTTTCAACAGGCGGAAATTAATGGACCCGCTATGCTGCGCACCATCGATGACGGCCTGACCGACGAGCGTTGTGCGGCGGGCGTGAACCTGCTGCCCTGACCAACCGATATTAGCCAGCGAACAAACCTTCGAGGTCTCGCACTGTTTTGCGCGCGAGGCGCGGTTGCAGCGAGCCGGTTGCCCTGAGCGGGCCGGGTCCATCCCTTGAGATCGTGTTGGCGGGTCCGATGGCCAGCGAGATCGTGAGCGCCCCGACCCCACTCGTGTTTGCTAACAGAGTGTTGAAATCCCGCTCGGATTGGCCGCAATTTGTGCCTCCATGCATCAGCAACTGATGCTCTCATGTATCAGTGGGAACACATTTCTCGTGGAAGTCGGTGGTTCACCCTATCGAATCACGCGGCTTTTTTGTTTCCCTAGCATCAGCAATGCGCCGGATTTGGCAGTCGCGTACCGAGCATCTCACTCATCAGGAGCATGGTACGCACATGAAAAGCTTCCCAAAATTACTTGGCGTGGTCGGGACGGCGGTCGCGGCATGCACAACTTTCCTGGCGGGTGGCGCCGCCCGGGCGGACGACGAAGGCAGGTTCGATCGCAGCAGGTTCAGCTACTACTGGACGATCACTGGGGCGAGCGACTACTTGTTCCGCGGCATCTCCTACACGCAAGGCGATCCGACGATTAACACCTACGAAGAGACTCGACTACGACACAAAGTCGCTCTTTGGCACCGCCTACATCGCCTTCTGGACCTCCAATATCGATATCCCCGGCGGCGCCGGCCCCTGGGAGCAGGATATTTATGCCGGTATCCGACCCGTCACGAAGGTCTTTGGACACGACATCAATTGGGACCTCGCCGTCTGGTATTACATGTACGCCGATTGCAAGGCTCGAGGATGCAGCGCCTCGGATCTCGACTACGTCGAGTTCAAGATCGCCGCATCGGTGTCGCCGGTCGAGCATTGGACTGTGGGTGTGACCACTTACCTGACACCCAATCAGGATGTGGCCTCCCCTGAGAACATCGCCGTCGAGGGCCTAATCACCTATGCGCTTCCGCGCAAGCTCTGGCTCTTCGACGCGGCCATCAGCGGCGGCGCAGGCTTCCAAGACGCAGAGGACAACGCCTTCTACGGCGGCGCGAACGTGGGCTACTGGGGCGGCGATCAAGAGTACGTCTACTGGAATGCCGGCATAAAGCTCACGGTCGAGAAGTTCTTCATGGACTTCCGGTACTGGGACACCGACATCTCCCCCCACAATCCTCTCGCCGACTCGACGTTCCTGTTCTCGGCGGGCGTCAACTTGATACCCTGAGCCGGCTGGAAACCATACCCAAAGTATCGTGGCAGCGGGGCCCAATGGGGCCCCGCTCTTTTTTGGCGATGGAGCCTTGCCCGATCACCGCAAAGGGATCAGCGACGGCAGGTGGGAGCGCTCATCCTTGGGCGGCGATCCACCCGCGCCAGCCGCCGAAGGACGTGATATCGCGCGCGCCCTCGACCGCGTGCGGCTCGCAAAGAAATCCTTTGACGGCCGTGCCGTCGACGAGCTTCACGGTGCCGATGCAGAGCGGCGGCGGCACGCCCGCGACGAACGAGCCGAACGCCGCCAGCTCCATCTCCCAGACCTCGAGCTCGATGCCGCCGGGGCCGTCACCGTCGAAGACGAGACCGGGCTTTGGCGGCGTCGAATTGGGGAGGTCGAAAAGTCGATAGCCGGGTGCTGCGCGCGAGGTGCGCCGCAAGACCGCCTCACGGTCCGTCAGCTGCCAGTTGAGCGGCTGGCCGGTGAGATGCGCGCCGACGACGGCTATCTCGATCGTTCGGCGGGGCGGATCAGCAATGGCGACGGGCTCGGTATCGGCCAGGGCTGCCCCCGTCGCCCCGAGCTTTGCACCATCGAGCGCCCGGTGAAGCTTGTCGGCGAGCGGCATCAGACGGATGTCCTCGAAGGCGCGGGCGATCAGCGTCACGCCGAACGGCAGCCCGTTGCTCCGGAAGCCGGCCGGCACGGCCAGCGCCGAGAGGTCCATCAGGTTGACGAAGTTCGTGTAGAGGCCGAGGTTGGAGTTGAGACGGACCGGGTCGGCGAGTACGTCGGCGATGCGGTAGGTGGTGCCCGTGGTCGGCAGGAGCAGCGCGTCCATCTTCGTCCACTGCGCCTCGGCCGCCCGAGTGAGCTCGGCGAGACGATAGAGACCTTCGAACGCCTCGACCGCAGATCCGCCGGGAGGAGCCGAGCACAATTCCCGCGCACCACCTCGTCGATCGAGCTGGCGCTCCGCTCGGCGAACTCCTTGATCGCGGCTAGGCGCTCCGCCACCCACGGGCCCTCGTAGAGCAAGCTTGGCAGCGTCCAGAAACGGCGTGACGTCGATCTCGACGATCGAGGCTCCGAGACGCGCCACGCGCTCGATGGATTTGCCATAGAGCGTCTCGGCCTCCCCATCGCCGAAGAACTCGAGCGGCCGCGACGGAACCCCGACGCGAGGGCTTTGGCCCCATGGTGCGCTTGCGTCGCGCCGGGGAGCCTCGCGCGAAAAGGCATCCTCCGCGTCGAACGCCGCCGCGGCCGAAAGGACACGCGCTGCATCGGCGGTCGTGAGCGCCAGGATCGAAACGCAATCGAGCGTCCGGCACGCCGGCACGACGCCGCGAATGCTGATCAGCCCCCGCGTCGGCTTCAAGCCGACGATGTTGTTGAAAGCGGCGGGAACGCGCCCCGAGCCGGCGGTGTCGGTGCCGAGCGCGAACGAGACGAGCGCAGCTCGCTACGGCGACGGCCGAGCCCGAGCTCGATCCGCCGGAAATGTAGCTCGGCTCGAACGGGCTCGCGGGGATGCCGTAGGGCGAGCGCGTGCCGACGAGGCCGGTCGCGAACTGGTCGAGGTTGGTCTTGCCGATCAGGATAGCGCCCGCTGCTTCGAGGCGCTCGACGACGGCTGCCGAGCGGGCGGGAACGTAAGCGAACTGCGGGCAGGCGCAGGTCGTCGGTAGTCCGGCGACGTCGATGTTGTCCTTGACCGCGAAGGGGATGCCGAACAGCGGCCCTTTCGGGGCGGCGGCGGCTTTGGCGAGAGCCTCATCGAGCGGGACGAGACTGATCCAGATGGGGCGCTCGCCGCGCGCGCCGATGCGGGCGTAAACCTGCTCGAGAACGTCGGCGGGCGTGAGCGCGCCGGACGCATAGCCGAGTTCGAGCGTACCGATATCGAGCGACATGGTCATGGCGCCGCCTCCACGCCATCCTTCACGAGCACGACCAGCGTCTGTCCCAACGCCACGGCGCGCCCTTCGGCGCAGCGAACCTCGGCGACGATTCCGGACGCCGGCGCCGCGACCGTCATCTCCATCTTCATCGACTCGACGACGATGAGCAGGTCTCCGGCGGCGACGCGGGCTCCCGCGCTGACGGCGATCTTCCAGACGGCGCCGGGTACCGGGACTCTGCACGGCGAGCGATCCGGGTTCGAGAGTATGCTCCGCTTCGGGTCCGCCGGAGGCCTCCGCCGGGCCCTCTCCCATCTGATCGCCGGCCTGCCAGCGGGCGCGCTCGGCCTCGAAGGCCGCCTGCTGGCGAGCCTTGAAGGCGCCGATGCTTTCGGCGTTCTCGGCGAGAAACCTCCTGTAGTCGGCGAGCTTGAAGGTTGTGGGCTCGAACTCTATGCGGCATTGGCCCTGAAGAAATCCGTCGCGGAAAGCGAGAAGCTCGTCCGCTGTGACGGGGTAGAAACGGATCTGGTCGAAGAAACAGAGCAACCAGGGCTTCCCGCCCTCGAACTCGCGCGTGGTCCGATAGGTGTTCCAGACTTGGCAGGTGCGCCCGTAGAGCTGATAGCCGCCCGGGCCCTCCATGCCGTAGATGCACATGTACGCCCCGCCGATGCCGACGACGTTGTCGGGCGTCCACGTCCGCGCGGGGTTGTACTTGGTGGTGACGAGGCGGTGGCGCGGGTCGACCGGCGTGGCGACGGGCGCGCCGAGGTAGACGTCGCCGAGCCCCAGCACGAGGTAGGTGGTGGCCGAAAATCATGCGCTTCACCTCGTCGATGCTGTCGAGCCCGTTGATGCGGCGGATGAACTCGATGTTCGACGGACACCAGGGCGCGTCGGGGCGTACCGACTGCATGTATTTGTCGATCGTTTTCTGAACGGCGGCATCGTTCCACGAAAGCGGCAGGTGAACGATGCGCGAGGCGACCTCGATGTCGCCGATGTCGGCCATCTCATCATCGATGCGGCGCGAGCTCGTCGAGGAGCGAGGCAAGCGGGAGCGTCCGGCTGTCGTAGTGGATCTGGAGCGAGCGGATGCCAGGCGTGAGCTCGATGACGCCGGCGAGCCGGCGCTGCTCGACCTCGATCATGAGCGCGTGGACGCGGAACCGAAGCTCGAGGTCGAGCACGATCGGGCCATACTCGACGAGGAGGTAGCGGTCCCCGGCACGCCGATAGACGACGCAAGGGGCGGTGCCGTTCTCGTCGCGCGCGCCGACGATGCAGTCGTCGGCGCCGAGCGTTGCGGGGTCGCGAATTCGCGTGTCGGCCACCGGACGCGAGGCCGGCGATTGCAGCGTCTTGAGCGTCCTCGAGGCGAGCCGCCTCCGCCGGCGTCAAGCGCTTGAAGCGGATCTTGTCGCCGGGACGGAGCTGTCCGATCTTCCAGAGCTCGGCCTGGACGATGGTCGCCGGACAGACGAACCCGCCGAGCGAGGGTCCGTCGGGGCCGAGGATCACCGGCATGTCGCCGGTGAAATCGATGGCGCCGATGGCATAGGCGTTGTCGTGGATGTTGCTCGGGTGAAGGCCTGCCTCCCCGCCGTCGGCGCGCGCCCAGACGGGCTTTGGTCCGATGAGGCGCACGCCGGTGCGGTTCGAATTGTAATGGACCTGCCACTCAGCGGCGAAGAACGTCTCGATATCCTCGGCCGTGAAGAAATCGGGCGCGCCGTGCGGCCCGTAGAGCACGCCGATCTCCCACTGGTGCGCAATCTGGGGGATCAGGGCGTCGGAAAGTGGGCCAACCTCCGAAGGAGGCCAGAGGCCGCGACACCCGTGGGATCATTGAGATGAAGGACGTCGCCCGTGAGCAGCGCGCGTCCGCCGTGTCCGCCGAACCTCCCGAGCGTGAAGGTGGACCGGCTTCCGAGATAGGCCGGCACGTCGAAGCCCCCGCGCACGGCGAGATAGACGCGAGCGCCGGCGCCCGTCACCGTGCCGAGCGTCAGCGTCTCTCCCGCAGCAATCGACACGGGCTGCCAAAAGGGGACGGCGCGGCTGCCGAGCTTGGCCTCGAGGTGGGCGCCGCCGAGACAGAGGACAGCGTCGGTCCTGAAGCGCAGCGTCGGCCCCGAGAGCGTGATCTCGAGTGCCGGCGTTTCCTCGTCATTGCCGAGAATGCGATTGGCGAGACGGAAAGACCGGTGATCCATGGGGCCCGAGGGCGGAACGCCAACCGGCCAGTACCCGACGCGGCCGGGCCAATCCTGGATCGTCGTTTGTGTGCCGGGCGCGATGACCTCGACGGTCGGCGCGGCGTAGGGGAAGGTCGCGAGCGTGCCGGTCAGCATCTCCCCCTTGGCGAGCACCTCGGAGCAGACGAGCTGGCGGAGGTAGAGCAGGTTCGTCTCGAGGCCGGCGATCTCGGTTGCGGCGAGCGCGCGCTTGAGTTTCTCCAAGGCCTCCTCGCGGGTCGTGCCTCGCGTAATGATCTTCGCCAGCATGGGATCGTAGAAGGGAGAGACTTCGCTCCCCGTCTCGATCCATGTCTCGACGCGCGTCTCGGGCGACCACGCGACATGCGTCAAGCGCCCCGCGCACGGCCTAAACTCCAGCCCCGGATCCTCGGCGTAGAGCCGCACCTGGATCGCGGCGCCCTGTGGTTTGACGAGCGCCTGATCGAGGGGGAGAGCCTCGCCCGCGGCCTGGCGCACCATCCATTCGACGAGGTCGATCCCGGTGACTTCCTCCGTCACGCCGTGCTCGACCTGGAGGCGGGTATTGACCTCGAGAAAATAGAAGGCGCCGGTGTCGCTGTCGTAGAGGAACTCGACCGTGCCCGCGCTCTCGTAGCCGACCGACTGGCCGAGCCTGCGCGCCGTCTCGCAGAGCGCCGTGCGCGTCGTCTCGGAGAGCCCTGGCGCAGGGGTCTCCTCGACCACTTTCTGATGACGCCGCTGGGCCGAGCAGTCGCGCTCGCCAAGTGCGACGACGCGCCCTTTGCCGTCGCCGAAGATCTGCACCTCGATGTGACGGCCGCGGGCGACGAATTTCTCGAGAAAGAGCCCGGCATCCTTGAAGTTGTTGCGCGCGAGGCGCTCGACTCTCTCGTAAAGGGGCGCAAGGTCGGCGTCCGACGCGACCAACTGAAGCCCGATGCCGCCGCCTCCCCCCGTGCTCTTCAGCATAACCGGATAGCCGATGCGCGTGGCCTCGGCGCGGGCATGGTCGAGATCGCGCAACAGCTCCGAGCCGGGTGCAAGTGGCACGCCGGCGGCGACCGCCAGCTCTCGCGCCTTGTGCTTGAGACCGAAGGCGCGCATCTCCGCTGGCTTGGGCCCGATAAACACGACGCCGGCCGCCCCGCATGCCTCGGCGAAATCCGGGTTCTCGGAGAGAAAGCCGTAACCCGGATGGATCGCTTGCGCGCCGGTCGCGCGCGCGGCGGCGAGGATCGCTTCGGCATTGAGGTAGCTGAGCGCGGCGGGTGCCGGCCCGATGGCCACGGCCTCTGTTGCGCGGGCGACGTGCATCGCGTGCCGGTCGGCCTCGGAATAGACCGCGACGCTCGCGATGTCCAAGCGCTCGAGCGTGCGCATGATGCGGCAAGCGATGGCGCCGCGATTGGCGATGAGAACCTTCGTGAACGGGCTCATATCCCGTTCGCCCAGATCAGCACCTCGAGCGGCGTCGGGTTAAAGGCATTGCAGGGATTGTTGAGCTGCGGACAGTTCGAGATGAGCGCGATGACGTTCATCTCCGCGCGCATCTCCACGTATTTGCCGGGTCCTGAAACGCCGTCCTCGAACGTGAGGCGGCCATCCGGCCTCACCGGGACGTTCATGAAGAAGTTGATATTGTGCCCGATGTCGCGCTTGCCGAGATTGAACCCTTCGTTCTCGGCGACCGCCAGCATGTAATTGTCGCGGCAGCTGTGCATCGTTTTCTTGTCGAGCGCATAGCGGACCGTGTTGCTCTCGCCGGCGCAAGCGCCGCCAAGCGTGTCGTGTCGCCCGACCGTGTCGGCGGTGACGGTCAGCATCGGCTGGCAGAGGTCGGAGAGAAGAATTGTCCCGGTGGTGAGGTACACGTTGCCTTGCTCGCGCACGGTATCGACCGCGGAGTAGCGTTCGTGGGGATCGTCGGCATTGAAGAAGAGTGTATCGGCCGCCTGATTGCCTTCTAGATCGACGATGCGCAGCGTCTCGCCCCTCTTGACGACATGCATCCAATAGCCGCCGGCGGGCACGATCCTGCGGTAGCTTGCTGTATCGGCGATGCGTGGGCTTTCCTTGATCATGTGCGCTCGTCCTCAGCAGAACGCTGCGTGATAGATGCGGTTGTTCTCGAACCCCCGCGCGTTCTCGGGCGCCGACAGCCGGCAGACGTCGTCGGCGGCCGGAGGGTCGCCGGCGCGGACCTCGTAGCGGACGGGCTTGCGCGGATAGGTCGGGGCCGGGTTCAGCGGGTGAGGACACGTGTGGAGAAGGACGAGCGTCGTCATCTCGAAGCGCAGATCGACGGCGGCGCCGGGAAACGACCCGGCCGGGTCGAACGCCATCTGCCCGGCGTCGGTGACGGTGACCTTGCTGAACCAGTTGACGTTGGCTGCGAGATCGCGGCGGGCGAGGCCGTACTTGGCCGCTTCCACGAGGAAGCTGTCGTGGCCGTTCTGCTGCCAGTCGTTGCGATGGTCCTGAAAGCTCGCGCCGCCCCATCGTGCGGTCACTGCGGCCTTCGTCGTGTTGCCACAGAAGGTCTCGTGCCAGCCGCCCGTATCCTCGACCACCGAGCAGAAGATGCGCCCCATGTCGGAATAGAGGCAGTGGCCCTTCGTGAGCTTGAAGGTGTGCTGGCATTTCAAGGTGTCGGGCGCGTTGTAGCGCTCGAGGAGATTGGCCGGATTGTAGAAGAGCATGCCGACGTTGGCGCCGCCCTCGAGGTCGATGAGCCTGAGGTGCGCGTGGCGGCGCATCACGAACGACCAGTGCTTGCCGCCGGGCAATGTGTCTGCGTAGAGGGGGCTGCTCATCTCCAAGCTCCTCGAAGGCGACCTTGATGTGGTCCGCTTCGCGTTGATCCGGGCCGTCCCGGGGTTTCAAGGAAACGGGCGGGGCCGTCCCCGTCCGGGGCGTGCGCCCGTCAACCGGCTTCGGGTCCTCCCGCGCTGCGTGCGCCGTTCTCGGGGAGCGCGCCACCGTTGCGATGGTGTGCGACCTTGCGCGGCCACACGTCGATGTCCTGGGTGACGGTCGCTCCATACCGGGCCGCCTCCTCGGGCAGGTTGCGCCGACGCTCGAGGGCGACGACGCGCGTGCCGAGCCGGAAAGCCTCAGAGAGATCGTGGGTGACCATCACGACGGTGAGCTCGCTCGCGTTCCAAAGCTTGAGCATGAGGGCGTGGATCTCGGCGCGAATGCCGGGATCGAGCGCGCCGAAAGGCTCGTCCAAGAGCAGTATTTTCGGCCGGCGCATCAGCGCCTGGGCGAGCGCGAGCCTCTGCTGCATTCCCCCCGACAGGGCCGCGGGATACTTGTCCTCGTGGTCCGCGAGGCCGACGGCCGAGAGGAGCGCGCGCGCCTCCTCGGCCGCCTTGCGCCGCGCTGCGCCAAACAGCCGGCCGAGCCCGGGCGAGGCCTCGAACTCGCGCCCGATCATCACGTTGCCGAGCACGGAGAGGTGCGGAAAGACGGAGTAGCGCTGAAAAACGACGCCGCGGTCGGCGTGAGGCTCGGGCTTGAGCGGCTTCCCGTCGACCAGAATGCGCCCGCGCGTCGGCTTGTCCTCGCCGAGGAGGATGCGCAGGAACGTGGTCTTGCCGCATCCCGAGGGACCGACCAGGGACACGAACGAGCCCGCGGCAATGGAGAGATCTATGCGCTCGAGCACGATCGCTTCGCCATATTCCTTCCAGAGGTTTTCGATCGCGATCGCGCTCATGCGCTCCTCGCTTCGGCGAACCAGGGGAAAGCCCTGCGCTGCACGAGACGCAAGGCCACGTCCATCAGAAACGCGAGCAAGGTGATCCAGGCGACATAGGGAATGATCACGTCCATCGACAGATAGCGGCGGACGAGAAAAATGCGGTATCCGAGGCCCGAGTCCGCGGCGATCGCCTCGGCCGCGATGACGAACAGCCACGCGGGCCCGATCTCGAGGCGCAGTGCATCGAGGAGCCGGGGAAGCACCTGCGGCACGACGATGCGGTAAGCGATCTGCGGGCTCGATGCGCCGAGCGTCTGCGCCTTGATCAGCTGCTCGCGCGGGAGATCTTTGACGCGAAGGGCGATGTCGCGCACGAGCTTCAGCGCCGTGCCGATGACGACGAGGGCGATCTTGGAGGCTTCCCCCAATCCCATGACGATGAACAGAATGGGAAGAATTGCGAGCGGCGGAACCATGGAAGCCGCCGCAACGATGGGACCGAACATCGCTCCCGCGATCGGCAACAGACCGATGGCGATCCCGACGGAAAGTGCGATGGCCGTCGAGATCGCGAGCGCAATGAGAAGCCGCCCCATGGTCGCCGCCGTATCAGACCACAGAAGGTAGTCGCCCGTTCGCGGATCCGGCAGCAGGGCATATTGCTTGAGCGCGTCCGCCATGGAGGCGAAGCTCGGCAGCAGCTTGTCGTTGGGGTTCTCGGCGAGCCGTACCCCCGACGACATCACGTAGATGAGCAGCACCAACAGAAACGGCAGGCATGCGAGCGCGACGCGCGCCGTCCCGTCGGGCTTGATGTTGATGGCACGCATGGCGCCCTCGCCGCTCTCGAGCTTCTAGGCCCGGCCCGCCGGGCCTCAGAGCTTGCCGTCTGCCGCGGCCTGCATGAAGCTCGCGTCGTAGCGGAACTTCACGTTGGCCTTGTCGCCGAAGACGGTCTTGTCGGGGAATTCGACGCCGATGGCGCCTGCCGACTTGGCGTCCTTTCCGAGGAGGGCCTTTTCGAACAGGAACTTCGACACGCGCTCGGTCGTCGATTTGAGCTCTGCGCCCGTCGTGAAGGCGACGGCAGCCTTGGGGTCGGCGAAGAGCTTCGTCGTGGCGAGCTGCTCCTCGAACCCGGCGAGGTCGGTGCCGGACGCTTTCGCCATCGACTCCTTGGCCTTGGTGCCGTCGTCGAGCGCTGTCATGGTGTCGTACCAGATGCCGACGAGCGCTTGGCCGAATTTGGGATTGTCCTTCAAGACCTCGGTATTGACCACCATGAGGTCGATGATCTCGCCCGGGATCTCGGAGCTGTCGAAGACCTTTTTGGCATCGGGGGATTCGAGAATGGTCGAGACGATCGGCTTCCACGTGACGACGGCCGTCACCTCGGGGGTCTTGTAGGCGGCCGCCATGTCGGCGTCGGAAGTGTTGACCACCTTGAGGTCCTTCTCCTCGAGCTTCGCCTGCTCGAGCCCGCGCGCCAACAGGTAGTGGGAGACGGAGTACTCGACGAGGTTGACGTTCTGGCCCTTGATGTCGGCGAGCTTATCCTTGCCCTTGAGGATGACGGCATCATTGCCGTTCGAAAAGTCGCCGACGATGACTGCGGTCGTGTCGAGGCCGCCCGCGGAGGGAATGGAGAGCGCATCCATGTTGGTGACGGTGACGGCGTCGAAGGCGCCAGCCGTGTACTGGTTGATGCTCTCGACGTAGTCGTTGAACTGCTTCACCTCGATGTTGATGCCGTACTTGTCGGCCCACTTCTTGACGATGCCGGTATCGGCGGCATAGCCCCACGGCATCCAGCCGACGTAGATCGACCAGGCGACCTTGAAATCCTTCTTTTCCGCTGCAGCGGCCCCGCCGACGGGCAGCGCAAGGGCGGCCGCAAGCCAGAGGCAGACTAGTCTCGTGAGGGGGCTTCGCATGACGATCTCCTTCTCTCACCGCACGTTGGCAAAGGCCGCTCGGAGATTTCGGGAGATCGGACGGGTGCTCGAAGCGCAGTCGGGAGGCCGTCCGTCCGATAGCCGAAGCTTCTCGCGGCACAGGTCTCCCGGGCTTTTTTCCCGCCGTGGCTCCTGCGAGGCGCGGAGCCTCGCAGGGAGAGCCTCTCTCGGACCAGGCACCGCGCGTGGCTGCGGCCGGAACCCTAGAGGCGTTATGGTCAAGGGAAGTGCATAGGCCGTGCCAGGCCGAAAACGCCGGAAAGACAGGCATATTTGGTGGGATCGGCGGGCTCTTCTGCCGCTTTTTTCGCCACAACGCGCGAGGCTTGGGCAGAATGCTTGGCGAAAGTCGACGGCGAGATTTGCAATTCTGTCGCCTGTGGCGCTGGGTCGGGCAGTGCAGCCCCGTCACTGCTGCGCGCGCTTGCCCATTAGGACTTCCCACGCGGCGTTGATCTGCTTGGTGCGCAGCTCGCGCATCTCCTGGTCGGCAGGGTCCTTCGCGTGGTCCGGGTGCCAGCTGAGGCGCAGGCCGTCGACGATTTTCTTCACGGCGGTCTCGCTGATGTCCGGGGTGACACCCATCCCCAACACGTGCAGCGCCTCATCGCGCGTCGCTGGAATGGCGTCGCCCCAAGCCGGCTGCAAACCTGCACCCAACTGCTGTTGGACATTATTCGCCTTGGGCTGCGTCTTTGTGGGCAACCAGCCGCGCGACACAATCAAGGTCTTGGCCGCTGCTTCTCTCATCGAGCGAGACGGAGGCGATGTCCCGGGATGGCATGAGGCTAGTCTGCGCGCGCTCGCGCCGAACCATCCAGGCAACCGCGAAGAGACCAAGCGTCATGAGCCCGCCAATGGCGAGAGCGGCCGGGCTCAGGGGATTTCGGATTCTTTCGATGAGTTTCGCCGAGATCGAGGGGACATTGTTCTCCGGTGAGCCCTCGGCAATTCGGGCCGGATCGGGGGCAGCGCCCGTTTCCGACGGGGGCGTCGCTGCAACGAGTGCCGCACGTGCCTCCGGACTTAACGAGGTTGCTTGGGGGATTGCGCCTGTCTGACCATCTGCCGGCTTCGTCCCGCTCTGCGAGGGAGCGCGGTTGATGATCTCCGGGACTAACGGAGCGCTGCCCTTGGCGGCGCTTTCCGCAGACGCTGCCGCTGTCTGAGTCTCGGACTTGGTTGGTTCGTGCGCGGTCGCAAAGGCCTTTTGGCCGTCAGCAGGAGTAGGCCGATGCGGCTTGGCGATTCGGCGCGCGTAGCCTTCGTGGAAGATTGGTTCGCCGCGGCCAACGGCGAAGCCGGGTGGGATTTCGGCGCGGCCACGAATATGGCATCGATACCGAGCATGGGGGCAAACCCCGCCGGCATCTCCACGAAATCGCGACGCGGCGCGCCCCTGCGCTCAGCGCAAAACTCGCCAAACCCGGGAGAGCGCCGGCGGTGATCGGCATCCGTTGCCGGGGCGCATGGGTCGCTCCACCATGGCGGCATTTCCAATTGCAGGCGCCCGTTCTCGATCGAGGTGCGGCCGTTCCTGTGCGCGTCCGCAGCAGCGGCGACGGAAACCCAGGGCACGCGCGCGCCCCCACAGTCGAGGTCGAACCGATGGACAGTCCATTTCCGGCACACGTCGGGACTTACCGGAGAGCATGCGCTGAAGTCGCGTTGCTCGCGCCGGCCGACGATCGAATAGCCCTGGTCGCTCGAGGGCGTCAGCACGGGCTTGCCGCCGGCAACGGCGCACGCATAGGGCATGACGATCAATTCATCGGCGCGGGCTGCCGTCGAGGCGAGCAGCATCGCCCCGGCGATGAGATGGATGATTGCTCCGGTGCTCGAAAATGAGCGCATGGCCCTGGCCCGCCCCCAATTCGACGACTGCCTTCGCAGGTACTCGTCTCGTACCAAGGCGCATTTGTGGCAAATTGGCGGTGAGGGTGCCGTCGGGCGGCGTCGTGCGCTCCTAAAGGTGCGACGCTCGCCTACGCTATCTCTTGCTTAGCCTTGGTGGAGCTGGACACACAAAGTTCGAACCAGCTTCTCGACACCTTGCAAGATTGGAACACCGCTATGGAAGCGGTCTTCCCCCACTGTTCCCCCTGATTGTGTGTGGCAGAATTCGACGCCATCCATCCTGCGGCTCTGATCAGGGGAACCGGCGAGAGCCGTCCTTGGCGTAGGTTTATTATTTGTGCAATTTGCTCACCATGGCTACGTAAAATGATATACGCGCTAAGTTGGCGATGTCAACACCACTACGGAGTCACTGGTCTGCTCCCCTAGAAACGACCCCGAGTTGACTGAGCGAATCCGGCTATTTCCACCTCGATGGAGGAGATCAGGGAATGGCACGGAAGCGATACACGACGGAGCAGATCTCGGACTTTTGCGCGAGGCTAAGTCCGGCTCGGACAAGGCCAGAGCCATCGGCGCAATGTCCGAGGGATCGGCATCACGGAGCAGAGCTACTTCGCCGGCGCCGCGAGTACGGCGGGTCAAGCTCGATCAGGCCAAGCGGCTCAGAGATCTTGAGCGCGAGAACGACCGCCTGAAGAAGGCTGTCTCCGAGCTGACGCTGGACAAACTGATCCGAAGGAAGCCCTTGAGGGAAAATGCTAAGCCCTTCCCGGAAGCGGGCGTGCGTTGATCACGTGCGCTCGCATCTCGACGTCTCGGAGCGTAGAGCGTGCGCTGTCGTAGGACAGCCGCGTGCGACGCAGAGGCGGCCTGTCAAGATGCCTGACGATGAAGCGGCATTTACGGCCGCCATCGAGCGGCTGGCATCGCGCTATGGCCGCTACGGCTACCGGCGCATTCGCGAGATGCTCGTTGCCGAAGGCTGGTGGGTCAACGTCAAGCGCATCATCGGATCGGCGCCGGGAAGGGCTGAAAGTGCCAAGCAAACAACCAAAACGGGGCCGCTTGTGGCTCAACGACGGATCTGCCTTCGCCTAGGCCCGCACGTCCAAACCACGTCTGGTCGTATGACTTTGTCCAGGATCGCACGCAAGACGGTCGCGCCTTCCGCATGCTGGTCGTGCTCGACGAGTTCACGCGCCGCTGCCTTGCCATCGTCGTGGCGAGACGCTCAGGTCCGACGACGTGCTCCAGTGCTTGCCGATCTCTTCGCTACGCATGGTCCGCCCGAGCATCTTCGCTCCGACGAACGGCCCCGAGTTTGGGCGACCGGGTTCGTGACTGGCTCGGCAGGGTCAGCGTCAAGACGCTCTACATCGAGCCGGGGAGAGCGCCTTGGGCGAATGGCTACTGCGAGAGCCTCAACTCAAAGCTCCGAGACGAGCTGCTGAACGGCGAGATCTTCACGACGCTGCGGGAAGCTCAGTCCTGGTTGAGCACTGGCGGCGCCATTACAATGCTATCCGGCCTCACTCCTCGCTCGGCTATCGACCGCCAGCTCCAGAAGCGATCTTGCCGCCAGCATCCGGTCTGCCCTACGCTCCGCTTCGGCCAGCACAGATGCTGGCTGAGCACGGCCGGATTGGCTAACTTAGAGACTGGTATCGTTTCGAGGGGCAGGCCTACCCGGATTTGGTCTCGCGCTTTGACTTCTGGCCGGTGGGCCAGTGTGCCGTCATTGGACTCGCATTCGACCCCGACGAACGTCCTTCCGCGCCAGGTGCGTTAGTCGACATCGTTGGGAGTGTTTTGGCGCTGGTGCTTGACCGTCAACATTTCCGGGTTGGACGCGATGCTCGGCCCGCAAGTTGAACACGAGGGCGCGAGCCGCGCCCTCACCTGGTGCTTTCATCGCTCCTCAAACTCTTCAAACGATGGCTACAGGTCAGGGAGCGCTTTGCCGTGGGCATCACAATCGACAATTGCACCGTAAGGCAGCTGTCAGCGCTGCGTCCGCTACGAGTCCGCTCTACCTCTCCGACAGCAGATACTTTGGTGCGCTGCGACGAACGGGCGAGATGGGCCAGAGCGGAAGTCTGAGCTTCTCGCGGCACATCGCTTAAGGCCTATTCGACAGAACGGCGTTGGCACCCTTGGCAGGCTGCGGTGGGTTCCGATGCAAGACCGCGTCGTAACAGTCCAGCCGTGCACTTTGGTCGTCGATTGCCATGCAGTCCTGAGGCTTCTCGGCTGTTAGCTGCGACTGGCTCGCCTCAGAGGCCCTCTCGATATCAAATCCAATCAGAACGATGATCACGAGCAAAATAAGAGCGTACGCAAGGACATGGCCGGGAGGGCGGGGGTCGGTTGGATCGAATGGATCCTCAAACCCCTCGGGAGTTAGTATTTCTGGAGTGAAATAGATGCTTGTCATGGCGACCGCCTCCGCCCGTCTCGTTTACCGACAGTGCCCGGAAACGTAGGAGTGCGTGTATATAAATTCGATATGAAAATAAGCACGCTTGTATAAAGAGTGATCAGCCCGGCTGAGGACCACTAGCTGTCTCGAGGCGCTCCTCTGCTCCTGATCGCTCGCCGGTTCCTTTAATGAGGAGGTGCTCGCGTGGCAGATTCGCGCATCGCGGGGCCAGCCGCCGAGCCTATCGGTAACGCGCTCATAAGACGCCATTTTTGGATCCTCGTCATCGGATCCATCGGGGTCGTTTATGGCGACATCGGCACGAGCCCTCTCTATGCATTCCGTGAGGCTGCAAACGCGGCTCGAGGTGAAAGCGTCATCGGGCGCGAAGCCGTCTTTGGTGTGTTATCGCTCATTACCTGGGCGTTAATGCTCATCGTCACCTTGAAATACGTCCTCGTGTTGTTGCGCGCTGACAACAAAGGCGAAGGGGGTATGCTCGCTCTAATGGCACTCGCCCACTCAGTTGCTGAGGGCAGTTCACCTATTATCTTCGGGCTCGGCATTGCCGGAGCCGCGTTCTTTTTCGGTGACGCCGTCATCACGCCGGCTATATCCGTGCTATCCGCCGTCGAGGGGCTGACACTTGTTTCCCCCGCTTTCGAGGCCATGGTGCTTCCGTTGTCGTTGGTGATTCTCGTCCTCCTCTTTGCGGTGCAGTCGCACGGCACCGCTAAGGTCGCGGCATGGTTTGGCCCCCTCACCCTCATTTGGTTTATTGCGCTCGCGGTCGGCGGCGTCATTGCAATCGCCGACAACCCTGCGGTCCTCGCGGCTATCAGCCCGGCGTACGGCTTGAGTTTCCTCTTCAGTCACGGCCTGCTCGGGTTTACGGTACTAGGCTTCGTGTTCCTGGCGGTCACCGGCGCTGAAGCACTTTATGCGGATCTCGGCCATTTCGGGCGCCTGCCAATCCAGGCGGCATGGCTCTGGTTCGTGTTGCCCGCGCTCTTAATCAATTATTTTGGTCAGGGCGCGTTGGTGCTGACCAAGCCCGACGCGATCGACAATCCCTTCTATCGCCTCTACCCGAACTGGGCTCTCATCCCGATGGTTCTGCTGGCGACTATTGCCACGATCATTGCGAGCCAAGCGGTCATCACCGGCGCCTTTTCGCTCACGCGCCAAGCCATCCAGCTCGGGCTCCTGCCTCGCTTTACTGTCCGGCACACGTCCGAAAGCATGGCTGGTCAAATCTATCTGCCTCGGATCAATTGGCTCCTGCTCACAGGAGTTGTCTTCGTCGTCCTCATGTTCAGGACGTCGAGCAATCTCGCTGCAGCCTATGGCGTCGCAGTGACAGCAACGATGATCGCCACTTCCTTCATGGCCTACTTTGTCATCTGGAAGCTGTGGGGCTGGCCTATTTGGAAAGTCGCTCTGTTGATGGTCCCGCTGCTGCTCGTCGAGCAAGCGTTCTTTGTGGCCAATATCCTGAAGGTCTTCGAGGGCGCGTGGGTGCCGCTCGCTATCGCCGCCGCCTTAGGGTTTGTGATGTATACATGGGTCAGGGGTTTTAGAATTCTTTCCATGATCACGCGCCGTGACGGGGCTGATCTCGACTGGCTTGTGAGGAAGCTTGAGGCAAAACCGCCGGTCCGCGTCGCCGGCACGGCGATCTTCCTTACCGCCGACATCAACACTGCACCGACGTCCCTCATGCACAACCTGAAGCATAATAAAGTGCTCCACGAGCGCAACATCGTGCTTTCGATCCGCACCGAGGACACGCCACGCGTTCCCCGGCACGAGCGGGTCGAGGTCGACCGTAGCAACGAGACCTTTATCAAGGTCATTGCGCATTATGGTTTCATGGAGACGCCGAGCATTCCGAAAATCCTCGAGAACTGTCGCCGGAAGGACCTGAGCATAGACATAGGCTCAACCTCGTTTTTCCTCTCCCGCAGGACGCTCCGGCCGACGACCAAATCCCAGATGCCGTGGTGGCAGGAACACTTCTTCATTTGGCTAATGCGGACCGCCGAGGACGCAACGACTTACTTTCAGATCCCAACTGACCGGGTCGTCGAGGTCGGGACGCAAGTTGCGGTTTAATTTCGGGAGCGCTCGTCAGGTCGGCTTCGGGTCAGACTCTGCCGTCGTGCTTGCGTTCCGCAGGTCGGCAGCTCTTCCCCCGATAGCGGTTATCCTATAAGAAAAGGCTGAGCCGAGACAATCCCTCGCATCGTTTCGAGCGCGAGCTTGCCGCGATCGAAGACCACATGTTCAACTGCCGGCAGCTCTTGTCGTGGTTCGTTCGGCGCCGCGACGAGGCGCAGGATCCCAGCGAGCGCGAAGACTTTGATCGTCGGATTCAGATTATCCAATCCGAGCTTGTCTGTCTCTGTGCTATTGGAGCTTCTGAACTTCGCCCGCTTCTCGGCACCAATTGCCACCTTTGGCGTTGGGATTTCGCACATTTGAACGCCTAGACAATTTCAAACAAAGGTGGAACCGGGATCAAATCTACGTTCAATTGCGGAACTTTTTATAAACAATGCAAGTCAACGCCATACGATGTGATTAGCACTCAAGCCTTTCGGATTTCTCCGCCCTGAGATTGAGGGCAAGGATATCCGCTCAAGCGAGCAAGGACTGGCGAAACTCATCGCTGGCTCGAAGACAACGGCGCGGCGGGGACGGTCTCTCGTGCTTGCCGGTGTATTGGCCGCGGTCGCGACGAGAACCGGAACGATGTTGAAATTAGTCGCATAGGTCGTTTCGCACGAAAAAGTGAGAACGGGTTGGCCAATCTGATTGACCCCATTTTCTATTGGGAGCACAAAGGCACCTCGCAAACGCCGTCGTGAGAGAGGGTCCTGCGATGAAAAACGGACAGCTTGATAAATTATCACTAAAGCAGCTTCGCGAACTGCAGAATACCATTGCCGCAGCGATCTCTGCGCGCGAGACGCAAGTGAGGGCGGATCTCAAGAAGAAGCTCGCCCACATGGCAGACATGGCGGGCTATAGCGTTGGCGAACTATATGGTGGCGGCAGCCGGAAGCGCGGACCTGCAGCCGTCAAGTATCGGCACAACGATGACCCCACACTAACCTGGACTGGCCGTGGCCGCAGACCGCGCTGGATGGTGAAGGCTGGCGGCGACATTGAAAGGTTCCGGATAAGCTAACTACCAGGGCCGCCGTCCAACAGACATTGTCGCACCGGCTGAGGCATCGAAGACGGATAGCTGAGAAGACGGATAGCTGAGTATTCTGGCGCGGCTGCTCAGCCGCGTCGACGTCTTTGCAGCAGCTACGCAGGGCCGCTTGGTCCCCGACGCCTTAGTGAAATATGCAGTGTGGTCCGGCAACGGCAAGCCGCGCGGTTAACTGACCGCTTCTGCCCCACAAGCCGACCCTGAGTTGAATCTCTCTCTTCGGCCAACGTCTCTTGACGGTTCTTTTTGGGTCCCATCGGCGCGAAATGCCCCCCGGGGGCCTCAATAGAAATGCGCTGCGCGCGTTTGCTCGCGTGGCCAAGCGTAACGATGCGCCGAATGGGTTCCCCTTTGGCTGATTCACCCGGGGGCGGGGTCGGCGTTCGCCGGCGCGCCGGCAGGAGGAGCGGGACGCCCACGGGCACCGGGGCCAACGAGCGCGACGGGCTGCGAGACGCGGATTTTTTCAGCGATCTGTGGTGCAGCTGTGGCGCAGGACGAAATTTGTTGTGAGTGGAGCTATCGAGTGTAATATCTCAAGCTGCTTATTTTGCTGGATTAATTCACTGGTGGAGCCGACCGGGATCGAACCGGTGACCTCGTGAATGCCATTCACGCGCTCTCCCAACTGAGCTACGGCCCCTATCTTGGGATGAACCTCGGACGCCGGGGATTATAGTCCAGCCTCGCACCGCGGGAAGCGGCTCAATAGGCCGTTCGGGGCGAAATCGCAAGAGCGAGCTTGCCCTGCCGCTTACACTCGGTGAGCGTGCAGGATCGAGCGCAGCGCTCCGGGCGTCGCGGCCCTGGGCTCAGACCTCCTCCTCGCCCTCCTGGACGGGGCCGCCGATGATGTTCGACACGTCGCCCCCCTCCTCCTCCTCTTGCTCGAGGAAGGTCTCGTCCTCCTCGGTGGCAATGGTCTCCTCGCCGTCCTCGATCTCGGCGAGCGCCTCCTCGGCCTCGGCCACCGGCGCCGTCTCGTCGGCCGCAAACTCCGGCGACGCGACGAGCTCGGGCTTCTTCGGCTTGCGCGGAGCTTTAGCCTCGGGAGCCGCCACCGCTATTGCGCCCGCCGACGAGGCGAGCTCGTATACGGTGCCGCAAATGGGGCAGACGATGGGGTTGCGATCGAGATCGTAGAAGCGTGCCCCGCACTCGTTGCTCTGGCAGGTACGCTTCGTGCCGCGCGCTTGCTTCGTCGCCATGGCTCTGCTCTGGTTTTGAGATGATGCAGCGGTCTGCCACAGGCGCGGGCGGCTGTCAAAAGCAAATCCCGGGTGCCCATTGCCGACCCTGACGGGGCCGTCGGGACGCCCGCCGGCCCGGCCCGTTGACAGAGGTCGCCGCGTCGGCTCTATCGCTCGCGGAAAGACGGGCGACGGAGGACGGTCCCGCGCCTAATTCCCGGCTGGTCAAGGCAATTTCGGCGATGCTGCACGTGAAACAGTCCTCTCCCCACTCCCTCACCGCACGGAGGAGCGGACCGCTTGCGGGGAGCGTGCGGGTCCCGGGCGATAAATCCATCTCGCACCGGGCACTGATCCTGGGCGCTCTGGCGACGGGGCGGACGCGCATCCGCGGCCTGCTCGAGGCCGAGGATGTGGTCAATACCGCCCGCGCTGTCTCCGCGCTCGGTGCGCCGACGAAAAAGCAGGGCGAGCATTGGGAGGTGCTCGGGCGTGGTGTCGGCGGGCTCACCGCTCCGGTCAACACTCTCGACTTCGGAAACTCGGGCACCGGGTCGCGGCTCATGATGGGCGTGATCGCCGGACACGGCATGGAGGCAAGGCTTACAGGCGACGCTTCGCTGTCGCGGCGGCCGATGGGCCGGGTTCTTACCCCCTTGAAGCAGATGGGGCTCGAGATCGTGGACGATCGCGAGACGCTGCCGCTCACGCTGCGCGGGACGGCGAGCCTGGTTCCGATCGTCTACGAGCTTCCCGTGCCTTCGGCGCAAGTGAAGAGCGCCGTTCTCCTGGCAGGGCTCATGGCCGCGGGCGAGACGAGCGTTATCGAGGCCGAGCCGACGCGCGATCATACCGAGCGCATGATGGGCTACTTCGGCGCGCGCATCGCTGCCGAGCGCTCCGGCGGCAAGATGCGCATCACGGTCAAGGGCGACGCCGAGCTCAAGGGCCGCGACGTGACTGTGCCCGGCGACCCGAGCTCGGCGGCCTTCCTCATCGCCGCGGCGCTCATCGTTCCGGGATCGGACGTGACGGTCGAGGGCGTGCTCGCCAACCCGACGCGGACCGGCCTCTACGCGACACTCCAGGAGATGGGCGCCGATCTTGCGTTGACAAACCCACGCGTCGAGGGCGGCGAGCCGGTCGCCGACATCCGCGCGCGAGCCTCCCGCCTCGAGGGCGTACGCGTGCCGGCGGCCCGCGCCCCCTCGATGATCGACGAGTACCCGATCCTTGCCGCCGTCGCGGCCTTCGCCGATGGGGCAACGGTCATGGAGGGCCTCGCAGAGCTCAAGGTCAAGGAGAGCGACCGGCTGGCGGCGACCGCCGCGGGGCTCGTCGCGAACGGCGTCGCGGCCCGCGTCGACGGCGACATGCTGACCGTCATGGGCTCGCGCGAGGTCAAGGGCGGGGGGACGGTTGCGACCCACCTCGACCACCGCATCGCCATGTCGTTCCTCGTCCTCGGGCTCGGAGCGAACGCGCCTGTGACCGTGGACGACGCCGCCATGATTGCGACGAGCTTTCCCGATTTCGCCGCGCTGATGGACCGCCTCGGCGCCCGCTTCGCAACTCCATAAGCTCGTCCGGCGCCGGAGGCGGCCCAATGCTCTTCGAGGTCTGGACGGTACCTCTGATCGCCGCGGGCCTCGCCATCGGTTTCGCGGCGGGCTTCGTCATCCGCCGTCGTTCGAGCCTGCCGCTCACGCCTCCCGTCGTCGGCTGCTTCGTCGCGGCGCTGGCGTCGGGCGTGCTCGGCATCGTGCTCATGATGGCTGCCGAGCCTCTGGTGCCGAAGGACCGGGACGCGACCGCGCCCGTCCTTGCTTTCCTCGTCCTCGGATTCAACCTGGCCGTCAATGCCGCTCCCGCCATACTCTCCCTGGCGCTGGGAATAGGTCTCGGTGGCCGCGTTGCGCGCCTGGCAGGCGGCGCCCGTCAAAGTGGGGACGGCTCCATGATCATCGCCATCGACGGGCCGGCCGCGTCTGGAAAGGGCACGCTCGCCAAACGGATTGCAGCCCATTTCGGGCTCGAGTGCCTTGATACCGGCCTTCTCTACCGGGCGACCGCGCGGGACGTCGCGCGGCTCGGCTTTCGGCTCGACGATACTTGGGCCGCCGTGGCCGCCGCGCGCGGGCTCGACCTTGGGTCGCTCGACGACCCAGGCCTCCGGGGGGCTGCGGCCGGGGACGCAGCCTCGATCGTGGCCAAGATCCCGTACGTGAGGGCCGCCCTCCTCGACTACCAGCGGGCCTTTTCGAGGCGCAAACCTGGCGCTGTCCTCGACGGCCGAGACATTGGCACTGTCGTCTGCCCCGACGCGGACGTGAAGATTTACGTGACCGCGACTCCTGAGGTGCGCGCAAAACGCCGGTATGTCGAGCTCAGTGAGCGGGGCGAGGCTGTGGCCTACGAGGACGTGCTGGCCGTTATCAAGGACCGCGACGCCCGCGATTCCGGCCGGGCCGATGCCCCCATGCGTCCTGCCCCCGACGCCATCTTGCTCGATACGTCGGACTTGGATATAGAAGCCGCATTCGACGCCGCCGTCGGATTGATCAAGAGGAAGATCGGCCAATAGGAGCGCATGGCGCTCCAAAACGTATTGGCGGGCTTGAGGCTCATCACGGCGGCGCCGAGATCATTCACCCCACGAGCTGGCAGGAGACTGTCCGGTCGCGCAATGCGTGATCGGCGTTACTGCTTAGCCGACCACAATCGCCGGCCGCGATGGTCTGATGCCGCACGGCCCCGCAATAGCATCGATGAAGGAGCACGAATGAGCACCACCGCCCAACCGAGCAAAGAGCTGAACCCCACGCGCGACGAGTTCGCCGCCCTCTTGGCCGAGAGCCTCGCCAAGGACGATGTTTACGAGGGGAGCGTCGTCAAGGGGAAGATCGTCGGCATCGAGAAGGACCTCGCGGTGATCGACGTCGGCCTCAAAATGGAGGGCCGCGTCGCGTTGAAGGAGTTCGCCGTCGCCGGCAAGTCCGCGGAGCTCAAGGTGGGCGATACGGTCGAGGTGTTCCTCGAGCGCATCGAGAACGCGCTCGGCGAAGCGGTCCTCTCGCGCGACAAGGCGCGCCGCGAGGAGAGCTGGACGCGGCTCGAGAAGCTCTCCGAGAAGGGCGAGAAAGTGACGGGCGTCATCTTCAACAAGGTGAAGGGCGGGTTCACCGTCGACCTCGACGGCGCCGTGGCCTTTCTCCCGGGCTCGCAGGTCGACATCCGCCCGGTGCGCGACATCGGGCCGCTCATGCACCAGCCGCAGCAGTTCCAGATTCTCAAGATGGATCGCCGGCGCGGCAACATCGTCGTCTCGCGCCGCTCGGTGCTCGAGGAGACGCGTGCCGAGCAGCGCGCCGACATCGTCGCCCGCCTTGCCGAAGGCCAAGTCATCGACGGCGTCGTGAAGAACATCACCGACTACGGCGCCTTCATCGATCTCGGCGGCATCGACGGCCTGCTCCATGTCACCGACATGGCCTGGCGGCGCGTCAATCACCCCTCCGAGATCCTGAACGTCGGCGACACGGTCAAGGTGCAGATCATCCGCATCAATCCCGAGACGCAGCGCATCAGCCTCGGCATGAAGCAGCTGCAGGCCGACCCGTGGTCGGCGATCGAGGCGAAATATCCGATCGGCACGCGCCTCACTGGGACCGTGACCAACATCGCTGACTACGGCGCCTTCGTGGAGCTCGAGCCGGGCGTCGAGGGCCTGATCCACGTCTCCGAGATGAGCTGGACGAAGAAGAACATCCATCCCGGCAAAATCGTCTCGACCAGCCAGCAGGTCGAGGTGCAGGTCCTCGAGGTCGATCCGGCGAAGCGGCGCATCAGCCTCGGCCTCAAGCAGACGCAGGACAACCCCTGGGATGCGTTCCTCGCTCAACATCCCAAGGGATCGATCGTCGAAGGCCCGATCCGCAACATCACCGAATTCGGCCTCTTCATCGGCCTCGACGGCGGCGTGGACGGCATGGTCCATCTCTCCGATATCGACTGGTCGAAGGCGGGCGACGAGGTCATCAAGGACTACAAGAAGGGCGATACCGTCAAAGCGGTCGTGCTCGACGTCGACAGCCAGAAGGAGCGCATCTCGCTCGGAATCAAGCAGCTCTCGGGCGATCCCGCCGATGCGCTCGCCAAGTACAAGAAGGGCGATCAGGTGACCTGCGAGGTCGTGGCCGTGCAGGAGAACGGCATCGAGGTCAAGCTCGCCGACAGCGACATCACGACCTTCATCAAGCGCTCGGATCTTTCGCGCGACCGCTCGGAGCAGCGCCCCGAGCGCTTCACCGTCGGCCAGAAGGTCGATGCCGCCGTGATGAGCGCGGAAAAAGCGTCGCGGCGCATCACGGTGTCGATCAAGGCGCTCGAGATCGCCGAGGAGAAGCAGGCCGTCGCCCAGTACGGGTCGTCCGACAGCGGCGCTTCGCTGGGCGACATCTTCAAGGCCGCGATCAAGAAGCGCGACTCGAACGACGACGAGAAGGAAGGCGACGAGTAATCGCGTCCCGGCAAGCTCAATCAAGTCGAGAGGCTGTGCCCGCGAGGTGCAGCCTCTTTTCGGTCTGGGCGAGGGTGAGGCTGGTGCGATCCCAGTTCGTCTCGGGGGTGAGGAAAGCGGGGTCGATTGGGCGGAAGACGACCTGGGCTCAGGCGATGAGGCGGAGGTGGTTGTCGAACTCGGTGCCCTCGACGCGGGCTTCCGACTGCACCGCTCCGCCAGGCGTCTCGAGGCGCACGACGCCGAGCCCCGAGGACAGCGCGAAGTCTTCCTCGACGACGCCGGCGACGCCGCAGCCGTCGGCGAGGACGGATTGGGCGCAAAGAGAGGACTGGTCGGTGTCGACGTAGACGATGCGCCCGGCGCGCGGCGCGGACGCGGCGAGGATCCGCCCGTCTCGACTCATCGCGACGGAGCCGATGTATCCCTTGAGCGCGACGCCGAGCGGGCTCGCCGGCTCGAGAATTTTGACAGGGCGATCGAGGGAAGCAAAGCCGATCAGCTCGGGCGCGTCCTCGGCGCCCCCCTGCCACTGGCCGCCGAACCAAACGCGGCCGCGACCGTCGGCGGCTATGTGGCGGATCGACAGCATGCGCAAGTCGGACGGCAGCGAGTGCTTGGCCATGAGCTCTCCGGTCTCGCTGTCGATGAAGGCTAGGGACGGCTTCATCGTCGGCAGGTTGAGAGCCTCCCGGCCGGTCGAGGGATCGGTCGCGATGCCGCCATTGGCGATGGCCAGTGTACGGCCGTCGGCCATCAGGATGGCCTCGTGCGGTCCGACCCCCTGAGACGGGAACTCGCCAACGCGCCTATAGCCGGCGGCGACATCGTAGACCCCAATCAGGCCGTCGCCCGTATCGATGTCGTGCTCGCTGACGAAGAGCCGGCGCCCGTCGCGCGAGAAGGCGCCGTGACCGAAGAAATGGCGGCCCTCTTGAGGCGTGAAGACGGTCGGCTCGCTCCGTCCCTCGAGGTCGAAGGCGACGGCGAAGAAGCCCGGGCGGCGAGCGAAGACGACGGCGCGCGCGCTTGCGCGATGGAGCGCGATGTCGTGTCCGCGCCCCGCGATCGGCATCTCGCGAATGATGCGGCCCGTGAGATCGAGCAGAACGACGGAGAAGCTGCCGTCGCCACGGCGGCAGGCGGAGGCGAAGATGGGTGCCTCGTCACCGAGCGCGGCGGCGACGGCGTGCCGCCCGCCCGCAATCAGCAGGGCCGATCCAAGAAGAAAGCGTCGCCGGTCAATCGCCATCGAGCTCATTGAACCCCAGGGTGAGATCTGCCGCCGGCGCCAGCTCGCGGTTGATGATCTGGCGCAGGCCGTTGAGGGTGAAGCGCATGTGGCGCATCAGCGTGAGCGTGTCCTCGTCGACGGGCGCCTTGGGATCGACCTTCGCGAGCTTCGCGTTGTCGGCCGCGAGCTCGTCGAACGAGCGGCCGAGGAAGGCCGCCATCCACGGCTTGTCGGCCGGCGCATAGGCGGCGATGCCCGTCGCCTCATAGAGGGCCTTGAGGGAGGCGATCTCGGCGCCGATGTAATCGGCGGTGAGGTTTGCGCGCTCGAAGGCGAGGCGGGGAGGTTTCGGCGGCACCTTGAGTCGCAGCATCTATCCGGGGCATGATGTGGCGGTCTTGCACGATCTGAAGCCCGGTGAGGATCGTCTTGACGACGTCGCGCGCGGTCTCGGACGAGTCCTTGTAGAGCGGGTTGTCGGAGCCCGGCGCTTCCATCTTCATGTGCCAGCCTTGCGGGCCCTGCCACGCCTCCGACACGTCGTGGGCGATCGTATTGAGATTGCGGGCGACGGCTGCGGCGTAGCCGCAGCGATAGTGCGCGTCGTCGTCGGCGGCATCGAGTGGATGGGCCGGGTCGAAGAGCAGCATTTCGAGCGCCGAAAGCCCTTGAATGGCGGCGCTCTGCGCCGCGAGACCGCCCGGCGCGAGCAGCGCCTCATCGCGCATGGCAAGCGCTCCCGAAAGCTGGCGCGCCGCGATCCCGCGCGGGTCAGGCCAGAAATAAAACCGCTCGAGGCGGTGAGCCTCCGAGATCGGACCGAAGCGTACGAAGTCGATGGCTCCCCAGGCGAGAACGGTCTCCTTGAATGCGGCATCGACGCCGATTCGGGCGCCCTTCGCTCCGCTGCAGAGAGACGCGAGTGCGGCCTCGAGATGCGACGTTGCCGTCTCCAGGCGCTCGAGGCGCGGAAGGATGTGAAGATCGATGGCTGCATGCACCATCTCGGCGTGGGTCTTGCGCTCGGCATTTGCCTGCGGCAGTCCGCAAAGGACCATCGCGACGGTCGCGAGTGCTAACGGCTTCAGGAACCGCACGGGTGGTGCCCTCGAGAGATTGGCTGCGGCTCATGCCATAGCGCCGGTACGGGGCCTCGCAAAGCGCCACTAGCTGCGGTTATCGATGTGCGCTCATTCGCCGCTCAAGGCCGATCGGCTCACACGTCGCAATCGAATCGCTCGTCGGCGCACGATTTCGATTTGGATTTGCGCGGCGAACGAAAGCGCAGGCGCATCAACTGCTCCCTGGTCGAGAGACCGCGGTAGGGGCAGATGAGACCCTTTCTCTCGAGCTCCTCGACCTTGGCGTAGATGGTCTCGACGGCGAGAGGCGTGCACGAGCAGCAGTTCATGCGCCGCGCGAGCTGCCGGTAGACGATCCCCGGCGTCGGGATGAGGGCCTCGGGACCGGTGAGCAACTCGAGCAACGCAAGCTCGATGTCGTGATCCGAAACGGCGGCACACGAGCAAACGATCATGTGATGGCCCTCGCTCGATTCATTGCTTGAGGACCAGTTCCGGCGCCGGCGCGAGGGCCGCCGCGTTGACGATCAGCCCCGGAGACAGCACCTGATCGAGGCCGCGCATCGTGAGGGCGAAGCTCCCGGCGTGATGCACGACCTCGTCGATGAGCGAGCTTTCGATGAGCGCGAAGGCGCAGGCTTTCATCGCCGGGCAGGTGTTGTGCTGGCACGCGGCGATCATGGAGACGGCGAGGCATTCGTCGCGGCACAGATCCGAGCACGCTCCCGGCCAGACCTCGATGTCGCGCCGGGCCGCGGCGCTCACCGCGCGCACCCATGCGGAGAGTTCCGAGACGGCGGCCCTCGCCGGTTGCGGCCCGAGGGCATCGGCATAGATGCGCCAGGCTTCCTCCCAATGGTTGATGTCTCCCGACTGGTAGCCGGACACCCAATAGCGGAATCCGAGGCCGACGAGTCGCACGGGGCTCGACGGGACGGCAGGCCGCCGGGTGAGATCAGGCTCGATATGGGAAGGTCTTCGCTTGCTTGCCATGCGTCAGCTCCCGGGATTCGCGGAAGTCATACAACGCAGGCGGAGCGCCCCGAGGGGCGGGATCGCGTGATGAGACATCGACGGGTCCTATTGTCGGGGTTCAAGGCCCCGAAAAGGAGTTTCTGTCCACGGCCCGTTTGATTTCGGCCGCTCGCCAAGCAACCGTGTTCGGGGTGGCAAGTCAAGCGATCTATTGCCGCAAGGATTGAGAATAGAACCATTCAAATCAATGTTTTGAATGCTTCTAATCAGTGCTCCTCGCGACGGCGTCGAGACAGAAAAAAGAGGAGCTTCCGAGTGGTCGGTTGCTCATGATATTGCGAGGCGGTCGAGCTAGCTCGAGCCGGCCTCGCGACGGGCCGGCCGGGCTATCCGCAGCGCCTGCCCCGTCGTGCGGGACCTGCGCGATTTCGCCGGCGCGTCCTGCCTCGAGCCGCGGACCATCTCCTCGAGCGTATGCTCGTCGAGGACGCTGATGAACGCCTCGAGCGCCGAATCGAAAAGAGAGCTCAGCTGGCGAATCTGCTCGCGGGATCGCCCCTTTGAGGGGGCTTCCTCGCTATAGGCCTCGACCCGCATGGCCTCCATGGCACGCACGACGTCGCCGATCCGGATCTTCCCCGGCGGCCGCGCAAGCTGGACGCCGCCGTGACGGCCGCGCACGGCGCGGATGAACCCAGCCCGCGACAAAAGATGTACAATTTTGAACGTGTTCTGCGGCGTGATGTCCTGACGCTCGGCGATGTCGGCGACCTTGACCAAGCGAGTGTCCGCCCGGGCACAGTCGATCAAAATTCGAATGGCGTAGTTGGTTGTCTTGCTCAGGCGCATAGGGGTCCAATCGCGAGGCGTCGCTCTCGCCGGGGGCTCATCTACCTCGAATTCTAGCGCAAAGCCCTCAATTTGCACAAACTATCGAGCGGGCCCGTTCGAACCATGGATTCACCGCCATCGTCCGTTGCCGGACGGACGCTCCGCCGCCGGCCGGAAGCAGAAGCATTCTTGACTTTCCCTGTCAAATTAAACTAGAGATCAATCCGACCCTCTCCACGAGGAGGGGACCGGGTCTCCATCCCTTTTTTCAGGGCCTTGAACCCTGCCATTAGGAGAACGCTTTCGTGATCATCCGCCCAAGATCGAGCTGCTTGTTCCTTGCTGCCCTGGCAATCGCGCTTTACCCGCTCGCGGCCCCGGCGTACGCAGGGGCACCCACGGCCAAGGATGTCCTCAAGACGTATGCCGACATCGCCGAGGCGGGCTATTCCGACTCGCTTGCCGCCGCGAAAAAGCTCAAATCGGCCGTCGATGCCTTCCTCGCCAAGCCAACCGACGAGACCCTCAAGGCGGCGCGCCAGGCCTGGATCGAGGCCCGCGTTCCCTACATGCAGACGGAAGCGTTCCGCTTCGGCAACAAGATCGTCGACGACTGGGAAGGCAAGGTCAACTCCTGGCCGCTGGACGAAGGCCTAATCGACTATGTCGGCGAGGCGTACGGGGCCGACAACCCGGAGAACGAGCTCTACGCCGCCAACGTCATCGCCAATGCGACGATCAAGATTTCTGGCAAGGACGTCGACACGGCGAAGATCACGCCGGCGCTGCTGTCCGAGCAGCTGCAGGAAGCAGGCGGCGTCGAGGCGAATGTCGCGACCGGCTATCACGCGGTCGAGTTTCTGCTGTGGGGCCAGGATCTCAACGGCACGGGACCGGGCGCCGGGAACCGTCCGGCCACCGACTTCGACGTGAAGGCCTGCACCGGCGGCCATTGCGACCGGCGCGTCGCCTATCTCCGCGCCGCAACCGACCTCCTCGTCGACGACCTCGCCTGGATGGTCGAGCAGTGGGGCGACAAGGGCGAGGCGCGCGCCGCCGTCATGAAGGACGAGGGCGACGGGCTCACCGCGATCTTCACCGGGCTCGGAAGCCTTTCGTACGGCGAGCTTGCTGGCGAGCGCATGAAGCTCGGGCTCATGATCCACGATCCCGAGGAGGAGCACGATTGCTTCTCCGACAACACCTACAACTCGCACTACTACGACGCCTTGGGCATCCGCAACGTCTACCTCGGAAGCTACAAGCGCACCGACGGGTCGGTGGTCTCGGGCCCGAGCGTCTCCGATCTCGTGAAGGCGAAGTCGGCGGAGACGGACGCCAATGTGCGCGCCGCCCTCGATAAGACCATGGAGCGTATGACGGCGCTCGTCGAGCGCGGGAAGAAGGTCGAGGCCTACGACCAGATGATCGGACAGGGCAACGCCGAGGGGAACGCGGTCGTGCAGGGGGCGATCGATTCGCTCATCGCGCAATCGAAAGAGTTCGAGCGGGCGATTGCGGCCCTCGACCTCAAGTCGATCAAGTTCGAGGGCTCCGACAGCCTGGACGATCCGGGGAAGGTCGGCGAGGCGAAGAAATAGGCAAGTGTGGGGAACGACATGAAGTGCTGACGAAGGGGTCTGGGATGGCGCTTCTATCGGCAAGTCAACGTTTTCGTTGCAGCAACGCTACAGCGTTGCAATGGCGTGGCCCTCTTGAGCGCACGTGCAATTGCTCGAACGCTACGGGTCGCGTACATAGTGGAGCTGTGATGGTTCCTCGTGGGCGAAAACCCCGGGGATTAAATGGGAACACGGTGAGACTTTCCCGGTGGGATCGACTCCGTGGCTGCCCCCGCAACTGTAAGCGGCGAGCGACGCCCATCCATGCCACTGGCCACGAAAGGCTGGGAAGGCAGGGCGAAGCTAGAACCCGCGAGCCAGGAGACCTGCCATCACCTGCCTTTCGAAGAGAGAGGCAGATCAACCCGACGCCGGGGCGAGCGTTATGGTCAGCGGTGCGAGCGGGCTCCGAGCCAGTGCGCCGCAGGCAGTTCTCCCAAGCGTCTCCTGAACAAGCGCTGTCCGCATCGTGGGCCGCTGCGTAGATCTTTGGGGGACAATCATGACGATCAATCGCGCACTAGCTGCATGTACGGCTTTATGGGCCGTGCTCAGTTTTGCTTCCACCGCGATGGCCGACTGCGACGTGACGGACAACGGCATCACGGAGGGCTCGGTCGCCTCGAGCCTTCCGCCGGGGCTTGCCGACCCGGCCGGCGTGCGCGCCGCGTTGGCCCGCAGCGGCATCCTCGTCGGCGCCGAGTACATCGGCGAGGTTTTCGGCAACACCTCGGGCGGCGTTCAGCAGAGTGCGGCCTACGACGGCCGGCTCGACATGTTCCTCAATATCGACATGCAGCAAGATGATCGGCTGGCGGGGCCTCTGCTTCCACGCCAATGCCTATCAGATCCACGGCACCAGCATCACCGCCGAGAACCTCGGCGTGCTCATGCCGGTGAGCTTCATCGAGGCGACGCCTGCCACCCGTCTCTTCGAGCTGTGGTTCGAGCAGAGCTTCGGAGAAAGCGTCTCGATCAGGATCGGACAGCTTGCGGCCGATTCGGAATTCCTGCTGAGCGAAGGCGGCGGCTACTTCATCAACGGCACGTGGGGCTGGCCATCGATCACAGCCGCCGACTTGCAGAGTGGCGGGCCCGCCTATCCGCTGGCGACGCCGGGCGTGCGCTTGCAACTGAAGCCATTGGATGACGTGACGCTGCGCGTCGCCGTGTTCAACGGGGATCCCGTGGGGCCGTGCGACGGCGACCCGCAGGTCTGCAACGACAACGGTCTCGATTTTCGCTTGAAAGACCCGCCGCTCCTGATCGCGGAGGGCTCTTACGAGTACAACCCCAACGGTCTTCGCGGCCTCATCACGGTCGGCGGCTGGAATCACTTCGGCGACTTCGAGAGCCTGCGCTTCGATTCGGGAGGGGAACTCATCGCCATCACCGGGCAGCCGGCACGCGTCATCGATGGCAACTACGGGTTCTATGGGATCATCGACCAGCTCCTTTACCGGGTGCCGGGAGACGATCCCAAGGGTATCGCCCTCTTCGCCGAAGTCATCGGCGCGCCCTCGGACCGCAATCTGGTCGACTTCATTGCCCAGGGCGGCTTTACGTTTACGGGTGTGATCGCGAATCGGCCGGATGATGCCTTTGCCATCGGTTATTCCTACACCGGCATCTCGGACGACGCCGCGGCATTTGCGGTCGACGCGGGCGACACCGTGATCTTCAACTACGAGAGCGTTATCGAGATCGTCTACACGGCCCAGATCGTCGAAGGTTGGACGCTGCAGCCCGACTTCCAGTACTTCTGGAATCCCGGCGGCAATGTTCCCGACGAGAACGGGAAGGCCGTCGGAGACGCGGCGGTGTTCGGGTTGCGCACGACAGTCACCTATTGACGGCCGGGCCGGGCTCAGTGCCGCAGATTGAGCGCTGGATCAGGAAGCCGGGCCCTAAGGACTGCGGCTGGGCGCGTCCTCCCGTCGCGCCTTCTCCCGAGGGACTGCCGGATAAGTTCCGGCAGTCTCTCGCCGTTGTCAGAGGCGCTCGTGACGACCAGGATGTCGGCAAAGGTCCGGCGGTGCCGGTATTGGCGGCGATTGGAGCCCTGGCGATCCTATTCGCCGGGCTCGTTCCGCTCGCCGCCGGGGCCGTCATGCACGGCGGCGCTGGCGATCCCGTAGCAGCGGCCAGCTGTGGAGCCCGGCGAGGAGATGCCGGGCGGCAACGCCACGTCGCGGGAGAGCGTCGACAACCGCGACGCGTTCTCCCACTTCTCCCACGGCATCGGGCTCGAGGGCGAAGGCCAAGTTCAAGATCGGCAACGCGATCTTCCGCCGACTCTGGGTGTCGGCGCCGTCGTCGACCGAGTCCGCCGACGGCCTCGGCCCGCTCTACAACGCGCGCGGCTGCCAGAACTGCCATTTGAAGGACGGGCGCGGGCATCCCCCTTCGGCCAACTGGCCGCAGGACGAGGCCGTGTCGATGTTCCTGCGCCTCTCGATACCGCCCGAGACCGAGGAGCAGCGCACTGCTCTCGCCGAGCATCGCGCCAACGTCATCGGCGAGCCGGTCTACGGCGGACAGCTGCAGAACATCGCCATCCAGGGCCAGACGGCCGAAGGCCACATGCACATCGACTATACCGACGTGCCGGTCACGCTCGCCGGCGGCGAGACCGTGACGCTGCGGAAGCCTTCCTACTCGATCACCGAGCTCGGCTTCGGGCCGCTTCATCCCAAGGTCATGATGTCGCCGCGCATCGCCCCGCCGATGATCGGGCTGGGTCTCATCGAGGCGATCCCGGAGGCCGCGATCCGCGCCGGCGCCGATCCCGACGACGCCGACAAGGACGGCATCTCGGGGCGCCCCAACGAGGTGTGGTCGGTCGCAAGGACAATCGCGTGATGCTCGGCCGCTTCGGATGGAAGGCGGGCAATCCGACGATCCGCCAGCAGAGCGCGGACGCGGCCGCGGGCGACATCGGCCTTTCCAATTCGCTCGCGCCGCGGCCGGCGGGCGACTGCACGGCGACGCAGACGGCTTGCCTCGACGCGCCCAACGGCAACTCGGAGCGGAGCGGCGGCTTCGAGCTCGGCGACGACCTCATGGACCTCGTGGTGTTCTATGCGCAGAACCTCGCCGTGCCGCGCGCGGCGCGGAGCCGACAAGCCCGAGGTGCTCGCGCGGCAAGGCGCTTGTTCAAGCGCCATCGGCTGCGCGGGCTGCCACACGCCGTCGCACACGACCGGGATCGTCGAAGGCCAGCCGCAGCTCAGCAACCAGCGCATCTGGCCCTATACGGATCTGCTCCTCCACGACATGGGCGAAGGGCTCGCCGACAACCGCCCGGAGGGCGTGGCGGACGGGCGCGAGTGGCGCACGGCGCCGCTGTGGGGCATCGGCCTCACGCAGACGGTGAGCGGGCACACGTTCTTCCTGCACGACGGGCGCGCGCGCAATGTCGAGGAGGCGATCCTCTGGCACGGCGGAGAGGCGCAGGCGGCCCGCGACGCCTACGCGGCGCTCTCGAAGGAGGAGCGCGAGGCTCTTCTCGCCTTCGTCAATTCGCTTTGCAACCTTCCCCTCTCCCGCCGCGGGAGAGGGGGACTAGAGCCGCCAGACGGCGGTCCGCTTGATCTCGGCGTCCTCGAGGTCGCGGGTGACGGGCACGCTGGTATTCGGCCTCGAGCGTGAAGCGTGCTTGCGGAAAATAGCTGCGCTTTGGGTCGCCGATGAGGACGAGCGCGCCGTCGGCAGCCGCCTTCTCGATGAAGGCCGCCACGCGGTCGGCGAGCGCCCGCTCGTAGAAGAGATCGCCGACGAGGACAACGCCAAAGCGGCCGGGAGCATCTTGCGAGCAGGTCGTCGCCGGTCGTCTCTACCGATTGCCCGTTGGCCGCAGCGTTGAGACGAATGGCGGCAAGCGCCAGCGCGTCGATGTCCGCCGCCAGGACGGAGGATGCGCCCGCCATCCGCGCCGCGATGGCGCAGAGGCCCGAGCCCGCGCCGAGATCGAGCACGGGCTTTTCTCGGACGCGGTCGGGCGCGTCGAGGAGAAAGCGCGCCAGCGCCTGACCGCCGGCCCAGGCGAACGCCCAGTAGGGCGGCGGTACGTTCATCTCGCCGAGCTCCTCCTCGGTCTTCTGCCAGAGAGGCACGCGACTCTTCTGCCAGGTGCAGCGTGATCTCCGGCACGAGCGGCGGCGCGAGCCGTTTCGTATTGGCGAGGATGAAGGCCTCGGCATACGGCCCTGTCATGGGCCGGGTCAACGCCGGACCTTCTCGGCCGCGCGCCCGCCCGTCTTGCCGGGCAAGCCCGCCCATGCGGCAGACCTCGGCCCATTCGTCCGCCGTCACCGGCTGCACCGAGAGGCGCGAGTTATTGACGAGCACCATCTTCGCTGAGCTTCGGGATTGGCCTTGATCTCTTCGAGGGTGACCTCCGCGGCAGCGGCGCCACCGCCTTCACGTCGACGCACTCCCACGTGCCGGTGTCGTCCTTGGGGTCGGGGTGAACAGGGGCGATCACCTCGAGAATGCCGACGACCGCCTTGCTCTCGCCCGAGTGATAGAAGAAGCCCTGCTCGCCGACGGCCATCGCGCGCATGTTGTTGCGCGCCTGGAAGTTGCGCACGCCGTCCCACGCCTCGCCCTTGGCGCCGCGCCGCTGAAGATCGTCCCACGAGAACGTGTCCGGCTCGGACTTCATCAGCCAGTAGGCCATGCGGCAACTTTCCGATCGCTTGGCCTTTGCTCACGTAGCGCGGAACGGAAGTGTCCTCAAGCGGGGCATGGACGGGCACTCGTCAATCCTCGGCCTTGAAGGGGCGGCTCATGAGGGCGGCGATGGCATCGTCGACGGTGATCTTGCCGTCGAGAATGGCGTGGACGGCTTCCGAGATCGGCATCTCGATGCCGTTGGCGCGCGCGAGCTTGACGACGGCGGCCGCCGTCGTGACGCCCTCGGTCACCGAGACGCGCTGAGCCAGCACGTCGGCGAGCGACTGGCCGAGCCCGAGCGCACGGCCGAGACTCATGTTGCGCGACTGCGGGCTCCCGCAGGTGAGAATGAGATCGCCGAGCCCGGAGAGACCGAGCAGCGTCTCGGGGCGCGCGCCGAGCGCCTCGCCGAGGCGGCGCATCTCGGCGAACCCGCGCGTGACGAGGCCGGCATGCGCGCTGGCGCCGAGCCCCTTGCCGTCGACGATCCCGGCCGCGATGGCGAGCACGTTCTTCACCGCGCCGCCGAGCTCGGCGCCGACGATGTCGCTCGACCAGTAGAGCCGGAACTGGCGGTAGCCGAGGCGCTCGGCGAGGGTCCGGCCCAGGCCCTCGTCGCGACAGGCAATGGTGAGCGCGGCGGGCAAGCCCACGCGCCACGTCGGCGGCGAAGCTCGGGCCCGAGAGCACGGCGAGCGTCGCGCCCGGCGCGGCCTCGGCCGCGACCTCGCCCATGAGCTTGCCGGTCGCCTGCTCGATGCCTTTGGCGCACAGCACGAGCGGCTGTCCATCGCTGCAGATCGGGGGCGAGCGCGCGCGCAATCGCGCGCACGTGCTGGGCCGGCGCGACCATGAGCACGGCATCTGCAGCTCGCGACGCGGGCGAGGTCGGAGGTCGCCGTCAGCGCCGGGTCGAGCGAGATGCCGGGCAGGAACGTGCGGTTGACGTGGCGGAGGTTGATGTCCTCGACCGTCTCGCGCTCGTGCGCCCACAGCAGCGACGTCGCGGCCGGCGAGACGAAGGGTTTGCGCCAGCGCCGTGCCCCAGGCGCCCCCGCCGATGACGCCGACGCTCTCGATCCGCATGCCCGTCCTCGCCACCGTCCTGACCCCGCTCCATTAGCATGGCCGTGCAGAAGCGTCTTGCAGCGCGGCTAGATCGCGATCGTGGCTCAGGCCTTGACGCCGGCCCCGATCGCGGCGGGAGCGGCCGCGTCCAGAGGCCACCGAGGCTTCGCGGGGAAATCGAGACCGTCGATCAGGCCGAGCGCGAGACGCTCCGCTCCGGCCCAGGCGACCATCGCGCCATTGTCGGTGCAGAGCTCGGGCGGCGGCACGGAAAGCCGGTAGCCCTCGGCCGCTGCGAGCTCCTGAAGCGCCGACCGCAGGCGCCGGTTGGCCGCCACTCCGCCGGCGACGACGAGGCGGCGCGGCGTCGCTGGCGGGAGCCGGGCTGCCGCGATCTCGATGGCCCGGCTCACGCGGTCGACGACCACGTCGGTGACGGCCGCCTCGAAGGCTGCGCAGAGATCGGCGACCGTTCTGCTCGTCGAGCGGAGCGAGCTCCTCGGCGCGGTGGCGCAGCGCCGTCTTGAGACCGGCGAACGAGAAATGCGCTTCCGCGCGCCCGAGCATCGGCCGCGGCAGATCGATGCGCGGGCGTCGCCGCCTTCCGCGGCGCGCTCGACGGCCGGTCCGCCCGGGAAAGCCCAGCCCCAAGAGCTTCGCCGTCTTGTCGAAGGCTTCGCCGATGGCGTCGTCGATCGTCGTGCCGAGACGCTCGTAGCGCCCGACGCCGCGAACGAGCAGGAGCTGCGTGTGGCCGCCCGAGACGAGCAGGAGGAGATAGGGCGGGAGCAGCCCCTCCGTCAGGCCGACGGTCAGCGCGTGGGCCTCGAGATGATTGATGGCGAGAAACGGGAGCGCGCGCGCCAGCGCGATCGCCTTCCCCGTGACGAGGCCCGTGACGAGGCCGCCGTTGAGGCCCGGCCCGGCCGTCGCCGCCACGGCCGAAAGCTCGTCGAAGCCGAACGCCCGCCTCGCGCATGGCCGCGGCGATGATCGCGTCGAGGCACTCGACATGGGCGCGCGCCGCGATCTCCGGCACGACGCCGCCGAAGGCGCGATGCTCGTCCCACTGCGAGCGCACGACGTTGGAGAGAATCGCGACCCTGCCCGGGCCCCGTCGCGCTCGACGACCGCGGCCGCGGTCTCGTCGCAGCTCGTCTCGATGCCGAGCACGAGAGTGCCCGGGCTCTTGGCGGCCTCCCCTGGCGCGTTCGGCGCCCATTGATGCTGCTCTTCGCTCGGCGTTTGCGTTGGCCAGCGGCATGGGCCTTAATGGCGCCGGCCGCGCGGCAATCCTCGCCGCAAGTCGGCCGTACCACCCGGAGAGCGGCGCGTGCAAGCTCGCACAATCCGTATCGGCACCCGAGGCTCGGCGCTGGCGCTCGCCCAGGCGCACGAGGTGCGCGCGCGCCTCGTCGCGGCCCATGGCCTTTCCGAGACGGCCTTCGAGATCGTCGTCATCAAGACGACGGGCGACGCGGTTCTCGACCGGCCGCTCGCCGAGGTCGGCGGCAAGGGGCTCTTTACCAAGGAGATCGAGGAGGCCCTCTTGGGCCGCGCGGTCGATCTCGCCGTTCACTCCATGAAGGACATGCAGACGGTGCTGCCGCAAGGGCTCGCGATCGGCGCCGTGCTGCCGCGCGAGGACCCGCGCGACGCCTTCATCAGCCTCGCCTACAAATCGCTCGACGACATGCCCGAAGGCGCGCGCGTCGGCACCTCGTCGCTCCGGCGCGCGGCGCAGGTCAAGCGGCTCCGGCCCGATCTCGATGTGGTCGGATTTCGCGGCAACGTGGAGACGCGGCTGCGCAAGCTCGCAGAGGGTGTCGCCGACGCGACCTTCCTTGCGTGCGCGGGCTTGAACAGGCTCGGGACTTGCCGACCGCATCACCGAGGCGATGCCCATCGAGCGCATGCTGCCGGCCGTCGCCCAAGGCGCCATCGCCGTCGAGATACGAGCGGACGACAGGCCGACGGCCGCCCTCGTCGCGCGCCTCAATGACGAGCACACCGCGATCTGCGTCAGCGCCGAGCGCGCCTTCCTCGCGCGCCTCGAAGGCTCGTGCCGCACGCCGATCGCGGGCCACGCCGAGCTTCGAGGCGGGCACGCTCGCGTTTCGCGGCATGACGCTCTCTCCCGACGGCAGCGTCTGCTTTGGCGCCTCGCGGAGCGGTGCGCCGAGCAAGGCCGCAGGCGATCGGCACGGCCGCCGCCGACGAGCTTCTCGCGCGCGGCGCGGAGACCGTCCTGCCCCGGCGCGCATGATGCATCTTCTCGTTACGAGACCAGAGAGCAGACGCGCACGAGGTCAAGAGCCGGCTCGAGGCCATGGGTCATCGCGTAAGTCTCGCGCCGCTGCTCGCCGCCGAATTCGATACCGCCAAGAAGATCGACCTCGACCAAGTCCAGGCGCTCGTCGCAACGAGCCGCAATGGCGTGCGCGCGCTGGTTCAGAGCCCCGCTCTCGAGGCTGCGCTGCTGCCTTCCGTTCTTCGCCGTCGGTCCGGCGACGGGAGAGGCGGCGCGCCAGGCGGGCTTCGCGCGCGTCATCGAGGGGCCGGCGGGCGCAGCCGACCTCGTGCCCGTCATCGCTGCGTCGACAAAGCCGGGTGATGGCCCCCTCCTCCACCTTTCCGGCGAGCAGCTCGCCTTCGACTTGAAAGGCGCGCTCGCGGGCCGGGGTTTCGAGCTGCGCCAGGCGATCCTCTATCGCATGCGCGCCGCGACCGCTCTGCCGCCGGAGGTTGCCGATGCGATTCGCACGGGCGCATTGGACGGAGCGCTCTTTATGTCGCGGCGAACGGCGGAAACGTTCGCCCGTCTGGTTGCGGAGGCCGGCATAGCAGAGGAGGCACGTCAGCTCACGTACTTTTGCATGTCTCCGGCGGTGGCGGAGGCTCTGGCCCCGATCGAACCGGTCAACGTTAACATCGCTGGTCAGCCAAAATTGGAGGAAATGCTTGCTCTCGCAGCCCGCTTAGCGCCAGAATCCCGGTGAAGAGTTCCGCGCGCGCGTTTCTTAACTCTCGCGCATAGATGTTTCCGCACGGCATCGAAGATCCTTAAGGAGCCATCTGGCTTGGCCGGCGGGCCGTTTCTGGAGATTTCCGACGCATGACCGACAAGAAGGAAGGTCCGTCGAAGGACGCGAGCCGTCCTGTCGAGAGCCAGGGCGTGAAGCGCCCGCACGCAACGCTTGATCTTAGGGCGACCGAGGTCAAGGAGACGCAGGCGACGCCCCTCGCCGAGCCGGAAGCGCCGAAGACGGGTAGCGCGCCGGCTGGAAAGTCCGGCCCCGGATCGGCTGGCCCCGACGCCAAGACGGCAGCCAGGCCCCAGGCCGGGGCGGCGCCGAAAGCGGCGCCGCGCGGAGCCGGACCGGGTGGCGTTCTCACCCACTTGCTCGCCGGTCTCGCCGGCGGCGGCCTCGCGCTGGCGGCAATGACCCTTTTGGCTCAGAAGCCCGAAGGTGGATACGACCGAGTTCACTCAAAAGACCGCGGCGCTCGAAGAGCGTCTCGGCGCCCTCGAGAAAGCGGCGAGCGCCGAGCCCGCCGTCCGCGAGCCGCTGGCTCAAGACCTGCAGCAGAAGTTCGGCGACGCCGAAGGCCGGCTCGCCAAGCTCGAGGAGGAGAGCCGCCAGATCGGCGCCTTGAACGAGGCTCAGGCCAAGCTCGCCGCCGATACCAAAGCGCTGGCCGAAAAGATCGCCAGCGAGGGTGCCACCGCGGACGATCGCGAGCGCATCGGCAAGCTCGAGGAGCGCCTGCAGATGCTTGCTGCGTCGGCCGACGCCGAGCCCGACGGCGGCCGCTTCCCGCAGCTCGCCGCTATCACGGGGAAGATCACCGAGCTCGAGACATCGCTCGCGACCGAGATGAGGGCGCTCCGCACGAGCGTGGGCGACGACCTGACACAGCGTCTCGCGCCCGTCGCCGAGACGAGCGAGGCGGCGAAGAGCGGCGCGGAAACTGTCGAGCGCGGTCTCGCCGGCGCGAGGGAGGACGCCGCACGGCTGAGCCAGCGCCTCGAGGCGCTCAAGGCCGACACGGATCGCCTCTCGGCCACGTCGCAGGTGCTTCAGGAGGAGACCGGGACGCTGTCGAGCTCGCTCGGCCGGCTCAAGACCGCGCTCGAGGCCCAGTTCAGGGGCGTCGCCCGGCCGTCCGACGTTCAGGCCGCCGTGTCTCCCGTCTCGAGCCGGCTGGCCGAGCTCGAGCAGAGCCTCGCGGGCGTCGTCAGGAACGATGAGGATCGGCGCGCCAATGCCGAGCGCATCGTGCTCTCCCTCGAGCTCGCCAACCTGAAGCGCGTCCTCGAGAGCGGCCAGAGCTATGCGAGCGAGCTCGATAGCGTCCGCAAGGTCGCCGGCGAGCGTTTGGACCTCGGCGTGCTCGAACGCTACAAGGACGAGGGCGTGCCCACCGGTGCCGATCTCTCTCGCGAGTTCAGGCCGGTGATGAACGCCGTCATCGATGCCGACACGGAGCCCGTCGACGGCTCGGTCGTCGATCGCTTGATCGCCGGAGCGAGGTCCGTGGTTCGGGTGCGCAAAGTCAGCCACGAGCCGGACGACAAGAGCGCCGAAGCCGTGGTCGGCCGCATGGATGTGGCGCTCAAGGAAGGACGGCTCGGCGACGTGATCGAGCTCGCCCGCACCGTCCCGCAGACGGGCCAGTGCGCCGATGCAGGACTGGCTCGCGAAAGTCGAGGCGCGTTTTGCCGTCGATCGGGCGATTGCCTCCATCGACGATGAGCTCAAGGCGTCTCTAGGCGGCGCGGCGGCGCCGGCCCGCGATCAGGCGCGGCCGGCGGCCAAATAGAACAGAGAGGGGTCTCGCGCGGATGGTACGCCTTCTCCTATTTCTTCTCGCCGTGCTCGCGGTCGCGGCGGGACTTGCCTGGCTCGCCGACCGTCCGGGCAGCCTGGTCGTGACATGGCAGGACTATGTGCTCGAGACGAGCGTGTTCCGCGCCGCGGTCATCTTCACACTTCTCGTCGGCCTCGCCGTCCTCGGCTGGTCGATCGTGCGCCAAATTTGGTCGAGCCCGGCCGCCGTCAGCAACTTTCTCACCCGGCGGCGCAAGCGGCGCGGGCTCGATGCGCTGTCGAGCGGCATGATCGCCGTCGGCGCCGGCGATCGGGCTATGGCCACGCGCTATGCGGTGCAGGCGCGAAAATCGCTTCCCAACGAGCCGCTCACTCACCTCTTGCGCGCGCAAGCCGCTCAGCTCTCTGGCGACAAGGCGACCGCGCGGCGCATCTTCGAGGCCATGCTCGGCTCGCCGGACACCGAGCAGCTTGGCTTGAGGGGCCTCTTTCTCGAGGCGGGGCGCGAGAGCGAGTTCGAGGCGCAGCGTCAGTTCGCGGAGCGGGCGCTGAAGCTCAATCCCAAGCTCGCCTGGCCGGTCGAGGCCTTGTTCAATCTCGAATGCAAGGCGGGCGACTGGGCGGGGGCACTCGCGACGCTCGCCGCGGCGCGCCGCAACGGTCATATCGAGCGCGCGATAGCCGACCGGCGCCGCGCCGTGCTGCTCACGGCTCAGGCTCAGGTCCTCGAGGAAGCCGATCCCGAGAAGGCGCTGACCCGTTCGCTCGAGGCCCACGGGCTAGCGCCGGACCTCATCCCCGCCGCTGCCATTGCCGGGCGCCTGCTGGCCGCGCGGGGCAACACGCCGCGCGCCGCAAAGGTTCTGCAGAAGACGTGGTCGAAAGCCCCACATCCCGAGCTCGCACAGGCGTATGCCTACGCCCGCATCGGCGACAGCCCGCGCGACCGGCTCGATCGCGTGAAGCAGCTCGCGGCCCTCAATCCCTATTCCGTCGAAAGCCCGATCGCGGTCGCGATCGCCGCCATCGAGGCGCGCCAGTACGACGAGGCTCGCAAGACATTGGCGCCTTATGTCGAGAACGGCCTCACGCGGCGCATGGCGACGCTCATGGCCCGCGTCGAGGCCGAGGAGAATGGCGACAAGGGCCGAGCGCGCGAATGGCTTGCGCGCGCTGTCAACGCCGGCCGCGATCCGGCCTGGACTGCCGACGGTACCGTCTCCGAGCGCTGGTCGCCGATCTCTCCCGTGACGGGCGCGCTCGATGCTTTCCAGTGGCGCGTGCCGTTCGAGGAGATCGACGGCGGCGAGCGCCAGGCGCTCGATACCGGACTCGAGGGGCTCGTGGCTCTCGACCGGCCGTCGCCGGCTTCGGCGTCCGAGCGCACGCCAGAAGTTGAACCCGGCTCCAGCCCCGCGCCGCTCGCGCCCAAGGTCATCGAGGCCGAGAACGTCGAGCAGGGCCGCAAGTCCGGCCATGTCGAAGCGGCGCCGGCTGCGGCCGCAGCCTCCTCGTCGAACACCGGCGCGCCGAAGTCGCCCCTTCCCACTCCCGTAACGCAGACAGCGCCGCCTCGCAGTCCGCGCAAAACGGGAGAGCCGGGCGCCGAGCACACGCATCGCGGCGAGACACGGGGCGCGGACGGCCCTTCGCGCCGGCCGGGAGCGAGCGAGGGATCGAAGCAGCCCAAGTCCGAGCAGCGCGGCACCGGGGAAACGCGCATCTTCGTCCCGCCGCATGCGCCGGACGACCCGGGAACGGAATTGGCCGAGTCCGAGGACGGGCTATCGCCGCTCCCTCCTTTCCGTGCCTCGTGAGGTCGGGAGAGGCCCTCGCCGGCTTGCGCTCGGGTGGCGCAAGGGGTATTTCCACGGCTCGATTTGCTTCTGGTGGCCCTGCTCCGAAGCTCGCCCCCAATCGCGGCAAGCTCGTTTGCGAGCTTCGGAGCTGAACGGCCACTTGGAAACAATGAGTTGCTAGTTTGGCTTTGGTTCAGAAGTTCCCTCATCACCTTGCCGCGGGAGTCGGGGAACTTCTGAACCGCCACACTAGTTTGCCGCAATAGCTCAGTTGGTAGAGCACGTCATTCGTAATGACGGGGTCACAGGTTCGAGTCCTGTTTGCGGCACCACCCAATCCAAGAAAAAGTCCAGCGTCGGTGCTGAATGGGTCCCGCTCCGCGCGTTATCCCGCAGAGGAAGAGGGGTGCCATGCCGGACGCGCTGCGATTTCTCGTCGAGCCCTGGGTGAGGCGGCGCTCGCGTCCTGATGCGGCGGCGCTAGCCGCTGTGGCGGGACGCGTGCCAGCGACCGTCGTCACCGGCGGATCGCGAGGAATCGGATTGGCGCTCGCGCGCCGCTTCGCGGAGGCGGGCGACACGCTCGTTCTCGTCGCGCGCCGCCACGATCCGCTCGAGGCTGCCGCGCAATCGATCTCCCGCGACTACAAGGTGAAGGCCGTGCCGCTCGCGCTCGACGTGACGACGCCCGGCGCGCCCGCCGAGATCGATCGCTGCCTGGCCGAGAACGGCCTCTATCTCGATCGGCTCGTGAACAATGCCGGCGTCGGTCTCGCCGGACCCTTTCACGCGATGAGCGCGGAGGACATCGACCGTCTCCTTGGGCTCAACGTCGCCGCTCTCACACGGTTGATGCGCCACGCCATCGCGCCCATGCGGGAGCGCGGCCGGGGCGGGATCTTGAACGTAAGCTCTCTCGGCGGACTCGCGCCCGGGCCCTATCAGTCGGCCTACTACGCGAGCAAGGCGTTCGTGATTTCGCTGACGCAGGCTGTCGCCTACGAGGTGCGCGGCGAGGGCGTGCGCGTCGCCGTCGTGGCGCCGGGGCCGGTCGAGACCGGCTTTCATGCGGGCATGGGCGCCGAGTCCTCTCTCTACCGCCGTCTTCTTCCGGCGCAAACTCCGGCGATGGTCGCGCGGTCAGCCTTTCGCGGCTTCATGCTGGGCCGGCGCGTGATCGTGCCGGGGCTTCTGCCGACGGCCGCTTCGCTCGCGTTGCGCTTTTTGCCGCACGCAATCGTCGTCCCCGTGATCGGAAGACTGCTCTACGCGGAGCCGCGGAATCCGGGGAGCTAGATCGCGATCGTTCTAGGCCATTGGGCGGCTTTAAGAAAGCGTTCCAAATGCGCTCGCCTTGAGACGCTGAAGAAAGTCGGCGGAGCGTTTGCACTGTTGAAACAATTTGGCTGTTAGATCGCACTTGAGCGCCGCGGTTTCATGTCCCGCGTAGCCCGGCGTATCATTCGCGGCGGTGTGATTGCGGCGGAAAGCCGCGCACCGCCGCGGTTCATTTGAGCAAGGCCCCGGCGCGAAGTTTCCGGCCGCTGCGCCTCATGCTCCGATTTGAGACAGCCGGCAAAAGTATCTTATCGCCGCGATCGCTCGGGCGCGCTCATCCGAAGGAAACGTGCGGTCAATCGTGGCCGGTGTCGTCGACGCCGGGCGTCGCGACCGCGGTCGGCTCGTCCGCGGGCGCTCCGTTCCCTTCGCGGCGGGGGCGACGGACGGGGCGGCGCAAGAACTCGGGCTGCTCGTGATGGGGAAGCGAGCGCGTCTCGCCTCCGCTGCGGCGCGGGGGTTGGGCGCCCTCGGCCGGGGTCTCGCTCGGCGGCGACGTGGGGGCTGGGCGCTCGAAGCGTTCCGGCCGGGAAAACCGCTCATTGCGATGATCCTGACGCTCGTGGCGATCCTGGAAGCCGCGCCCCTCGCCGTGATGGCGGTCGCGATGATGATGCGGTTGGCGCGAGCCTTCGTAGGGCGGGCGCGGACCGCGGTCATCGAAACGCTGCTGACCTTCGAACGATCTCGGCTGAGGCTCCTGTCCGCGCATTACGGGAGGCTGGCCGGACATCTCGCCGCCCATGTCGTCGCCGTCGTCGTCGCCGAAATCGTCGCCCATCATGGACGCATCCGAATAGCCGCCGGGGCGATGACGCGCCATGCCGCCGTTCGGCATCTCTCCGCCCTGCCCGACCTGCTGTTCGCGGAAGGCCATGATGATGCGGTTGTAGTGCTCGGCATGCTGGAGATAGTTCTCGGCCAGCACCGGATCGCCGCTGGATTGGGCGTCGCGGGCAAGCGTCATGTATTTTTCCGCAATATGTGCGGGGGTGCCGCGTATTTTTACGTCGGGACCGGTGCTTTCGAAAGTACGCGTCAGCGGGTTCTGGCCCTTACGACCCTGATTGTTGTTGCGGCCGCGGCCTCTGCGGTTCTGTTGTCCCTGCCTCATGGGCTCCATTCTCAATCGTTGAAAAGTTGCTGTGGACGTATCTCGTCTGACTTGACGGACCGGCCTTTGCTTTCTTGGGGGATCGACTGCCCCGCACTCCCCTCGGTCTTCAACTCAAGCCCTGCCGGCGGCCTGCCGATGCACAGCAAGCCGTCCCTTAGCGCCCAAGCGCTCGGACCCTTGACCCGTCTTACCTCGTCGCCCTATCGGCTATCGCAAATCCGGTCTGGAGGAGCGTTACGCGATCGGCGCTTTGTGTAGCCATTCAGCGCCAGCGAGAGAGCACGCGTTGCTGGCTCTCGTCCGCCTGTCTCGCAGTCTCAAACATGCGCTCAATTGATGGCCCCGACTTGGGGCCAAAGGCTACCTGCGCACGTTAAGAAAAATCCGCTTCCCGAAGACTAGCCTCGAACCCGACAGAATCCAAGCGAATTTAGTGTCACGCTTAAGACTGTGTCCTCACGGCAACACATCGGACATGGCCGCCGAGGTCCTGCCAGCGCTTGACATGGCGATGATCTGCCCACGCGCCAGGGCCACTTAGAATATCGCAGACCGAATCCGCCTGCCCCGCCCCGATCTCGAGGATCGACCAGCCACTTGGAACGCGGCGGGGAAGCTCGGGGGCAATCTCGCGATAAACATCGAGCCCGTCCTCGCCGCCGTCGAGCGCGAGCCTCGGATCGAACTCGCGGACCTCGGGCGCGAGCCCCGCGATGTCGCGCGTCGGGATATAGGGCGGGTTCGAGATGGCGATATCGAATGTCGCCTCGAGCCCGGCAAGCGACCGGCGTCTTTCGAACCGTGCCCGGTGCTCGAGGCCGAGCCGGCGCGCGTTGTCGACGGCAACCGCCAGCGCCTCCGCGCTGACGTCGGTGCCGAGCCCGTGCGCCTCGGGAAACTCGGCGAGCAAGGTGAGCAGGAGGCAGCCCGAGCCGGTGCCGATATCGACGATGGTGATCGGCTTCCGTTGCCAGCCCTCGAGCGCGGCAATCTCCTTCGCGGCGTCGATCAGGGTCTCGCTCTCGGGTCTCGGGTCGAGGGTTGCCGGCGAAATCCCGAATGTACGGCCGTAGAAGTCGCGCGTGCCGGCAATGCGCGACAGCGGCTCGTGTGCGAGGCGGCGGGCGAGCACGCGCCGAATGCTTTCGATCTCGCCGGCATCAAGCCCTCGTTCCTCCGCGAAACGGATGCCTGCCCCCTCCGCGCCGAGCGCCATCTCGAGGATACGGCGCGTTTCGCGCTCAGGCGCCTCAAAGCCCGCTCGGCTGAGAGCCGCGGCGACACTGCGCCTCAAGGCCACGAGGTCTTCGGGCGGCGGACCGGGGTCAAGATCAGAATGCGCTCTCATGGCGTTCCATGGCGGCGAGCTCGCCTGCCTGATGTTCGGTGATGAGCTGGTCGATGATCTCGTCGAGCGCGACCCCTTGCATAACGAGATCGATCTTGTGCAGCGTGAGGTTGATGCGGTGGTCGGTGACGCGCCCCTGCGGGAAATTGTAGGTCCTGATCCGCTGCGAGCGGTCGCCGGAGCCGACCTGCACTTTGCGCGCCTGGCTGCGCTCGCTCGCCGCCTTCTCGCGTTGATGCTCATAGAGTCGCGAGCGCAGGACTTGCATGGCGAGACGGCGGTTTTGATGCTGGGATTTCTCGGCCGAGACGACCACGATGCCGCTCGGGAAGTGGGTGATGCGCACGGCGCTGTCGGTCTTGTTGACGTGCTGGCCGCCGGCGCCGCCGGCGCGCATGGTGTCGATGCGGATGTCCTCCGGCTTGATGTCGACGTCGATCTCCTCCGCCTCGGGGAGCACGGCGACGGTCGCGGCTGAGGTGTGAATGCGCCCGCCCCCCTCCGTCGCCGGGATGCGCTGTACGCGGTGCACGCCGCTCTCGAACTTGAGGCGGGCAAAGACGCCCTTGCCGGTGATCGAGGCGATGATCTCCTTGTAGCCGCCGAGATCGTTCTCGGAGATGTCGATGATCTCCGTCCTCCAGCCCTTGAGAGCGGCATAGCGCTCGTACATGCGGAAGAGGTCGGCTGCAAACAGCGCCGCCTCGTCGCCTCCGGTTCCGGCGCGCACCTCGAGGATCGCGCTCCGCTCGTCGGCGGCATCCTTGGGGAGCAGCAGGACCTTCAGGCGCTCATCGCACTCGGCGATCTTGGGGGCTAGCGTATCGAGCTCCGAGCGGGCAAGCGCCGCCATCTCCTTGTCCGCCGCGGGATCGTCGGCAAGGCTTTGGAGATCGGCAGCCTCCTTCTCCGCGGCCTCGAGTGCGCGAATGGCGCTGACGACGGGCGAAAGGTCGGCGAACTCCTTGCTGAGCTTGGCATACGTCGCCTGGTTCATGCCCTGAGCGAGCTCGGCCTGAATAGAGGTCCAGCGGGCGACGAGGCGGTCCAGCTTTTCTTTCGGGATGGTGCTCAAGGGCGAATGGTCTCTTTTGCGGCTGTTCTTCGCCTCGAGTGACGGTATGGGCGAGGGCTCATGTTGCGACGAGGAGCGTTCCAGCTCTAGTGTCCCGATTCCGAAGTTCGCCTGAGTTCGCGGCTGGGCTCCTGAGCGAACTTCGGAATCAAAAGGGACACTAAAATCATAGTCTTCCTAGTGTGATTCAGATCGAGAAATTCGCTCAGGTGTGGGCAGCCAGCGACGGCGAATTTCTCGATCATCACACTAGCGATGCGCGCTGTCGAGCTTGTCGCCCCGGCGCGAACGCGGATCGTCGACGTCGATCCACCTGAGGCCGTCGCGCACCGGCGCCCTGAGCCACAGAATACGATCCTCTATGGCGCGCGCGAGCCGGCTCAGCGGCGAGGAGGAGGACATGATCGAGCCCAGCGTTCCCGCCTGGGCAATATAGGCGAACAGGCCCAGAGACAAGACCCCGAGGGCGAGAATTCCCCGTCTGCCGACCGGTCTTTTGATCGAAAGCCAACCCGTCCAGGGCGCGCGGGCGGCCGTGTGGGTCGCCTGCGATGCCGTCGTGCGCACGTACGCCGCGGCCGAGCGCGCCGCGTGCGCGACAGGCGCGAGCCGGCTCCAGGGGGTTCGGCTGTTGCGCGGCGCCGGAGAGGGAGGCGGCGCCGGCGCCGAAGTCGCTTGGCGGAGAATGGCGAGCACCGGCGCCGGGTCGATGCGGCCGAGGGCCGTGAAGGCTTTGACGACGCGGACGGTCTCGGGCCAGGGCGGGAGGCGCTGCGCGTCGCCCGTCTCGAGCGCCTCGAGCACGTCGAGCCTCGTCGCGAGGCGTCGGGCCAGCTCGGGAAGCGGCAAGCGAAGCGCGCGCCTCAGGTCACGAAACAGGACGCCGACCTCCGCCAGCGCCGCCGGCGCGGCGCGCTGTGACGACGGCGCAAGCGCGCCGCGCCCCTGAGGCCCGCGCCCGACGATCGGTCCTGCGGCGGAACGCATGACTCCCACCCCAAACCCCGGCTTTCAGATGCCCCGAGACCGCATCCCCATGGTTGGGGAAAATGGCGCCGTTGTCAAAGCGGCCGCGGGCCGCGCTAGATCTCGATCCCCTTGGTCCTGGCGAAGCGCTCGAGCTCCGGGCGCAGGCTGCCCGAGCCCGATTTCAGGAACTCGTCGACGATCGCCGCCACGCGCCGTGCGTCGAGCGACAGGATCATGGTCTTGACCGGCCCGATGGATGCCGGCGCCATCGACAGCGTCCGGAGACCGAGGCCGATCAGCGCCATGGCCTCGATTGGCCGGCCGGCCATCTCCCCGCACAGCGTGAGCGGGATCTTGTGCTTCTTGGCGGCCTTCACCAGCGCCTTCAGCGCCCGGAGCGGGGCGGGCGACAGGCAGTCGAAGCGATTGGCCACGCGTTGATTGGACCGATCGGCGGCAAAAAGAAATTGCAGGAGATCGTTGCTCCCGACCGAGAGGAAATCCGACTTGGCGATGAGCGCCTCGGCGTCGAAAAGGACGCTCGGCACCTCGACCATGGCGCCGATATGGAGCTTCTTGGGAGCCGGGTGGCCCTTCTGGCGCAGTAGCGCAACCTCCCGCTTGATGAGCGCACGCGACTGCTCCATCTCGCTCGCCACCGAGATCATCGGTAGCATGATCCTGAGCTCCGACCCGGCTGCCGCCATGAGAAGCGCACGCACCTGCATGCGCAGGAGGGCCGGCCTGTCGAGCGACATGCGCACGGCGCGCCAGCCGATGGCAGGATTTTCCTCCGCCATCGGCTTGAGGTAGGGCAGCACCTTGTCGCCGCCGATGTCGAGGGCCCGGAAAATGACCGGCTTGCCGCCGGCCTCCGCCATCACCGCGGCGTAGCTTTGCACCTGCCGCTCGAGCCGGGGCAGCGTATGGGAGAGCATGAACATGAGCTCAGTGCGGAACAGCCCGATGCCGTCGGCGCCCAATTCCTGCAAGTGGGGCATGTCGGCGAGGAGGCCGGCATTCATGTGCAGCGCCACGCGCACTCCGTCGCGCGTCACTGCGGGAACGTCGCGCAGCGCCTCGTACTGCTTCTGGCGCCGCGCGCGAAACCGGACCTTGTCGGTGTAGGCGCCCACGACCTCGGGCGGGGGGCGCACGTGCACCTCTCCCGAGACACCATCGACAATGATGGCGTCGCCCGCCGAAACGCGCTCGACGATGTCCTCGGCCTGGCCGACGGCCGCTATGCCGAGCGCCTTGGCAACGATCGCAACGTGGCTCTGCCCCGTGCCGGCCTCGATGACGAGCCCGCGCAGCTTCGTCCGGTCATAGTCGATGAGCTCGGCCGGCCCCATGGTGCGCGCGACGAGGATCGTGTCCGGAGGCATGTCCGCCGGCGAGAGAACCCCGGTCTGGCGGCCGGCGAGAATGCGCATCAGCCGGTCCGAGAGATCGTCGAGATCGCGCTGGCGCTCGAGCCAATAGGCGTCGCCCTGGCGCAGCATGCGGGCCCGCGTGCTGTTCTGCACCCGCTCGACGGCGGCGTCCGCCGTGAGGCCGCTCTGCACCGCTTCGCGCAGCCGACGCTCCCAGCCGCGATCGTGGGCGAACATCCGGTAGGCCTCGAGCACATCGCGGTGCTCGCCGGCGGCGGAAAGGTGCTCGTGCTCGAGCATCTCGTCGAGCGAGGCCCTGAGCTCGGCGATAGCCTTCTCGAGCCGCACCATCTCGAGCACCGGGTCGTCGGACATGAGCTTCTCGACGACGATGCGCGGCTCGTGCAGCGCGACGTGGCCGAGGGCGATGCCCTCGGAAATGGGCTCGCCTTTGATGACGGCAGCGAGCACGCGCGAGAACTCGAGCGCGGGACCCGCCCCGGCGACCGCGCCCGAGACCAGGCTCTCCGCGACGATCATGGCGGTCGCCTGGAGCACCTCGACGTCCTCGTCGGAGTACTCCTTGGTCGTCCGGTTCTGCACCACAAGGACGCCGAGCACCTGGCCGCTTCGCTGCACCGGGACGGCGAGCAGCGAGTGGTAGACCTCCTCGCTGGTCTCAGGCCTGAACGAGAAGGCCGGGTGCTTGGGCGCATCGGGCTCGTTGATCGGGATGTTGAGCTCGGCGCAGCGGCCGACGAGGCCCTCCCCGCGCTTCAGCCGGGTGTTGTGGACGGCGGCCGGATTTAGGCCCTCGGTTGCAAACAGCTCGAGCGAGCCGTCCTGGCGCTTCAAATAGATCGAACAGACGTCGGTCACCATGACGCCGGCGATTTGGCGCACGATCTTGTCGAGGCGCGATTGGCCGTCGTCCGTTTCGCCCATGATGTCGCGCAGGCGCCGCATGATTATGCGCAGCGCCGGCTCGGAGGGCATCACACGGGGCTCTTCGCCGCGTCTCGACATGCTCCACAGCCATTCGTTGGGCCCGCTCGGCGCCGAGGGTACACGAGAACCCGGTTGCGCGAGCGGATTTAGGGCTTGGGCCGGGGCCAAGCCTCACGTCTTTTGCGGCCGGTTCGAGACCTCAATCCGCGTCGAGGTCGAAAAGAGTGTGGAGGGTGCGGACCGCGAGCTCGGCATAGGCAGCATCAATGAGGACACTGATCTTGATCTCTGACGTCGTAATCGCAAGGATATTTATTCCCTTGTCGGCGAGCGCCTTGAACATCTTTGCTGCAACGCCTGCGTGGCTTCTCATGCCGATGCCGATAACCGAGATCTTCGCCACGTCGGCCGAACTCGTTAGATCGAAGAAGCCAATGTCCTTCTTCGCATTGTTAAGCACGTCGAGCGCGCGCGGCAGCTCGGAGGCCTGCACGGTAAACGTCATGTTGGCGTGCTGGCCGTCCGCCGACACGTTCTGGACGATCATGTCGACATTGATCGAGGCCTCCGCCAACGGCCCGAAGATGCGCGCCGCGATGCCCGGCTTGTCCTCGACCCTGCGAATGGTGACCTTCGCCTCGTCCTTGGCGTAGGCGATGCCGCTCACGACTTGCTGTTCCACGATGTCGTCCTCATCGCAAATTGTGGTGCCGATTTGGTCCAAATTCTCGAGTCGCACCGGGGCCATGGCCTCCGGCGCGACGAAGCTCGACAAGACGCGGGTCCGCACGCGGTGCACCATGGCGAGCTCGACGGAGCGCGTCTGGAGCACTTTCGAGCCCGACGACGCCATCTCCAGCATCTCCTCGTAGGAGACCTTGGGCAGGCGGCGCGCCCTGGCGACGATGCGCGGGTCGGTCGTGTAGACGCCGTCGACGTCGGTATAGATGTCGCAGACGTCCGCGCCAAGCGCGACCGCAACCGCCACCGCGCTTGTGTCCGAGCCGCCGCGCCCCAGCGTCGAGACGCGGGCCTCCTTAGGCTCGATCCCCTGAAAGCCGGTGATGACGGCGACCTCGCCGGCTTCGAGCGAGGCCTTGAGCCTCTCGCCCGGAATCTTGGCGATACGGGCGGCTCCGTGTGCGTCGCTGGTCTCTAGCGGAATCTGCCAGCCGGACCAGGAGCGCGCCTTCAATCCCATCGACTGGAGGACGATGGCGAGCAATCCGGCCGTGACCTGCTCGCCGCTTGCAACGACCGTGTCGTACTCGCGCTTGTCGTGCAGGGGGGCCGCCTCGTTGACCCAGGCGACGAGCTGGTTGGTGGCGCCCGCCATGGCAGAGACGACGACCGCGACCCTGTTGCCGCCATCGACCTCGCGCTTCACGTGGCGCGCGACGTTGCGGATGCGCTCCACATTGGCGACGGACGTGCCTCCAAACTTCATCACGACGACAGCCATCGGCTTTCCAATTTGAGGTCCGTTGCTCCGAGGGAGGTATCCCGATTGCTTAATTCGCACGGCCCGCGGTGTACCGACCGCCTTGCCCGCCGGTGGGCGGGGGCCGGGAGGTCCATAGGCGCGTTCTCATAACGGGGGCCACTCGCCGCCGCAACAGGAAGACGCGAGATTGACAACGGCGCGAGAGAGGCCACTTTTGGGCCATGATGTCCGCCTCTCCCCGCGATGCGCCCACAGCCCCCCGCTCGAGCGTCGATGCCGCGGAGGTCGACCGCTTCCGGCGTATGGCGGCCGAGTGGTGGGACCCAAAGGGGAAGTTCCGCCCGCTCCATCAGCTCGGGCCGGCAAGGCTCGCCTTCATCCGCGATGAGCTCGTGCGCCACTTCGGGTTGAAGGCCGGCGGTTTGAGAGTGCTCGACGGTCTTAAGATCCTCGACATCGGCTGCGGCGGGGGGCTCATCTCGGAGCCGCTCGCGCGGCTCGGAGCGCGCGTGACCGGCATCGATCCCGGTCCGGAGACGATCTCCGTGGCCCAGGACCACGCCGAGCCCCAGGGTCTTGCCATCGACTATAGGGTCGCGACGGTGGAGGAGCTTCAGAGGGAAGGCGCGACCTACGACGCCGTGGTGTGCCTCGAGGTCGTCGAGCACGTGCCGGACGTGGGGCAGTTTCTCAAGTCCTGCGCCAGTCTCGTCCGGCCCGGGGGCATGCTCATCCTCTCGACCATCAATCGCACGCTGAAATCCTACGCGCTCGCCATCGTCGCCGCCGAGTATGTGCTCGGCTGGCTGCCGCGAGGCACGCACCAGTGGGACCGCTTCGTCACGCCCACCGAGCTCGCGGGCTTCGTCGGGGCCGCTGGCCTCGCCGCGCCGCATTTCCGGGGCCTGATCTACAACCCGCTGCGCGATGTCTGGAGTCTCTCCGACGACACCGACGTGAACTACCTCGCCGCTGCGGGGAAACCGGTGACATAGTCTGCACGTCGCGAGAAGCCTCGGAATGGTGGAGACTGTGACGGAGCATGGGCCCAAGTTCCGCCCCGGCGTGCCGGCCGACGCGGCAATCCTGGCCGAGCTCGTCAACTATGCGGGCGAAGGCCTGCCGCTCTACCTATGGGGAAAGCTCGCCGAGCCCGGCGAGACGGCCTGGGACGTGGGACATAGGCGTGCGGCGCGCGAGGAGGGCAGCTTCTCCTACCGCAACGCGACGATGATCGAGCTTCAAGGCGAGGCCGCGGGCTGCCTGATCGGCTACGAGATCCCGGACGCGCCGGAGCCGGTCGGCTCGGACATGCCGGCGATGTTCCGGCCGCTGCAAGAGCTCGAAAACCTGGCGCCCGGAACCTGGTACGTGAACGTGCTCGCCGTGCTTCCGACCTTCCGCAGCAAGGGCCTCGGCACCGCGCTCTTAGGCCTCGCCGACGAGACCGGCCGCAGGCTCGGCAAGCGCGGGATGAGCGTCATCGTTTCCGACGGCAATGGCCGCGCGCGCCGGCTCTATGAGAGATGCGGCTATAGCGAGGCGGCGAGCCGGCCGATGGTCAAGGACGGCTGGGTCAACGACGGCGAGACCTGGCTCCTGCTGACGAAAGTTTTCCGTTGAGCTGCGCAGCCGCCGGCAGCAGGCGCGATTGAAGCCTGCCATAGTAGTGGCCGTCCTCTCTCTTTTCGCGGGGGTACGCCATGTCGCGTCTCAGGGCCTCTTCGGCTCCGATCACCAGGTTGCTGCAGCGGTGGCTCAGCGCCGCCCTCGTCCCCCTCGCCAGCGCGCTCGCGTCCGCGTCCCCCGCCACAGCCCAGGCGCCGCCCCTCGACCCGCGATGCGCCTATGTCGATCTCGGCCAATGGCTCGATGCCGAGCCGCACATGAGCTGTGTCGACATGCATCTCGCCTGCCAGCCGGGACAAACGTTCGGCTGCTTCAAGCGGTCGCTCGTCTTCGAGGAGACCGTGATCCAGCGCCCGGGCGAGCCCGAGATGCGCGTCCTGGCCGAGCCCTTCGGCTATATCGACCAGTTCAAAGTCCATTGGGACGTGCCGACCGGCTTCGAGACCGACGGGGCCTCCATACCCGCCGCCTTCAAGCCCTTTATCGGCGGCAGCTGGACCGAGAATTACGCCCGCGCGGCCGTCCTCCACGACTTCTACATCCGCCGCCTCACCAACGATCCCGAAAGCGTGCACCGCCTCTTCTTTCATGCGCTGCTCGCGTCGGGCACCGAGCCCGACCGCGCGAAATACATGTACTGGGCGGTGCGCAACTTCGGTCCGCAGTGGAAGTTCGTCGACCTCGCGGCCTATGAGCAGGCGCGCCAGGCAAACCTCGAGCGGGTCCGCGCCGACAACGAAAGGTTCCGCGCCGAATACGACGCCTGCCTCGAACGCCACCTCGATGCGCTCGCCGGCCCGCCCGGCAGCCGGCCTTGGGAGAGCTGCCCGCTCGATGCGCGCCACGAGTTCATCCTCGATCTCATGACGACCGCGCGCGACGAGGTCGAGAAGGCAGCCGGGTCGATCCTCGACGACTTCAAGGCCGGCCGCTGCATCGAGGTCGAGCCCGACAAGTTCGACTGCCCGTGAGTGACGACCGCACATGTCTTGGCCGCCAGTTTCTACGAACGACAAAAGGTCTTGTCTCGAGCAAGTATCGTCGAACTGTTTGACGCCCTATAACTTGCGGCGCATCTTCGAATTGGATGGGATCGGCAGCTACGTGTTCCAGGGCGAGACTGTAGATGCGTACTGCTGGTTGGATTGATAACCGACGCCCGTCGTCCATATTCCGCGCTCGATTTCCGTGCCGACATACCACAAAATTTACCAGTCCTCGCGGGCGCGGTTTGTCCGCGGCTACAGTCGTGTGTGTCGGGAGCTGATGGTCTTGAGACTGCTACCAAACAAGAAAGCTTTAGAGATGATTGCGTGCACAGTTCATGAGAACTCGGGAGGAAGAGATGCTTCTAGAACGAATGCTTTGCAGGCGAGGCAATCCGCTTTTGGCGGTCGCAGCTTTGGGATTGCTGCTTAGCCCGGCGACGCACGCAGAATGGGACGGACCTATTCTCGGCGCCATAGAAGGTGGCGAAGAGTTCTGGTTGGCCACCGACGCCTACGTCTATGGCTACCCGCTGGTGACGATGGAAATGACCCGAAGGGTCATGACGAACGTCGCTCAGCCGGAAGGAAACCGGGGACCGATGGGTCAATTCATCAAGGCCCGTCAATATCCGAACGCTTCGTTTCGCGACGTGACCGCTCCCAACGCCGATACCCTCTACACGACGGCATGGATCGATGTCGGCAAAGAGCCTTGGGTGCTCAGCATCCCCGACATGAAGGACCGTTATTTCTTGTTCCCCATGCTCGACGGTTGGACCAATGTGTTTCAGGTCCCCGGCAAGCGCACCACGGGAACTGGCGCGCAAACCTACGCGATCACTGGGCCTGGTTGGACGGGCACGCTGCCTTCTGGCGTCACCGAATACAAGTCACCCACCAATCTCGTCTGGATTCTGGGTCGCATCTACTGCATCGGTACGCCTGAGGATTACGCCGCGGTCCACGCGGCCCAAGACGAGTTCAAGCTCGTCCCGCTGAGCTCCTATGGCAAGTCGTATACGCCGCCAGCAGGCGTCGTCGACCCCTCAATCGACATGAAGACGGCCGTGCGCGAGCAGGTCAACGCGATGGATGCAACGGCCTACTTCACCCTGCTTGCTCGGCTGATGAAGACCAATCCCCCGGCGCCCGAGGATGTGACCGCGCTTGCGAAATTCTCCAGGATCGAACTCGTTCCCGGCAAGGACTTCGATGCGACCAAGCTCAACGCCGACTTCGTGAAACGCATTCCGCAAGTCGCCAACGACCGGATCATGCTCCAGTTCAAGGTCAACGACGAGGTCAAGCATATCAATGGCTGGAATTTCACGACCAAGACGGGTCTTTACGGGACAGACTATCTGATGCGGGCCCTTGTCACCGCCATCGGGCTCGGAGCCAACCGACCTCAAGACGCCGTATATCCGACCTCGCTCAAGGATGGCGACGACAAGACCTACGACGGGGCCAACAACTACGTCATGCATTTCGCCAAAGGGCAGTTGCCTCCGGCCAAGGGGTTCTGGTCACTGACGATGTATGATGCGCAGTATTTTTTCGTGAACAACCCGATCAACCGGTACTCAATCAGCGCCCGCCAGAACCTCAAAGCCAACCCCGACGGGTCGGTCGATCTCTACATCCAGAACAAGTCGCCGGGCGCTGACAAGGAATCCAACTGGCTGCCCGCGCCCGCCGACAAATTCATCCTGATGCTGCGCCTCTATTGGCCGGACGAGACCGATCCTTCGATACTCGACGGAACATGGAAGCCGCCTGCGGTCGCGCAGACCAGCTCCGCTGCAGATGAGACCAGCGCCACGGGCTCCGGCAGCGGAGAGAAGGGTGCTGGCGCCTCGAAGTGAGCGACGAGCGCGCGGCGGCCCTCGTGCTGCCGCGCGCGCATACAAAAGAGGTCGGCCGCAAGCAACTACGTCTCGAAAACGGCTGGCTAGAATCGGATGCTCAGCCCCGAAAGCGGTCCGTGCTGCAGGACGTCGTACTCGTATTTGGTGCGGCCCGAGCCTTGCTCATAATCGACGTCGAGCAGCCGATAGCCCAATACGCCGGAGTAGGTTACGCCGTCTTGAGCGCAGATTTCGAAGTTGTAGGCGGCCACCACGTTCCACGAGAATTCGCTGCCCGCGCCGAAGCCGCCGATATCACCGCGGAAGAACAGTTCCTGACCGGGCGCAAGCTGATGGCGGATCATCACGCCGACGAGCGGGTCGACCCAGTCGACGCTGCCACTGCGGGCAAGGGCGATACCTCTCGATACGACCAAATCGTCAAACACCGTGAGGTCGGCAGTCAAGGAGAACTTGATGTCGGCTTCCTGGTGCCAATAGCGGGCGCCCGCGTAAACATCTATCGCCGTATTGCTCCCGCCGCCCGACGGCCATTTGACGATTTCATAGGCGCCGCCGGCTTCAAGGATCGCCAACTCGATGTCCAAGCCGAGTGAGGCGCTGATCGTGCCGTTGATGAGTGGATGTTGGCTACGAGATCTCACTCCGTCCTTGTCGAGACCGACGTTCGCGTAGACGATGTCGCCGTAAAAGCCGAGCGGACCCTTCCGCGCCTCGCCATATCCCATGAAGGGCATGCTCTCCAGGTGATCGATGAGCTCGATGGGATCGACGTCGACCTCGACGGTGCGGCCCTTCACCGTCTGGTCGCCCTGCAGCCAGGTGATCCAGCCATAGGGCGTGAAGCTGAATTGCCATTGGCTGGCCGGGGCAACAGGCGAGGGTTGAGACCCGAAGTCGGCACTCACGGCCGGCCCTGCCGCCGCGAGCACTGCGGCGGCTCCGGCGATCACTCCCAGAACGGCCCTCGAATTCAAAGCCATGGATGTCCCCCGAGTTCAATTGCGCTAGGAAGCATCTCGCGAGCAGAGGAATCTATCAGACTCGCAAATGCATCACGTTGCCGATGAGCCACGAGGGGCAGGAATTAAAATCCTCGAAAATCCTTCAATTCGCGAGCTTCTCATAATCGAACCTCGTTTAATTCAAACTCGATCGCAGTACTGATTGCCGTTCAACCGGCGCCGAGCGAGTAGATGAGCCGGCGCAACGCGCCCAGAAGCGGAGCGCTCTGCGTCAGGCGGGGCTCCTCGCTATCGAGGACCGCAGTGAAGGCCTTTCTCTTGATTGCGAGAACGTCCATGCGATCGGAGGAGACATTGATCCCGGCCGCGTCGCAGACGATGTCGATCAGCCGGTCTATGGCATGCAGGCGCCCGAGTAGGTAGTCGTTCTCGCGATAGGCGCGCGACAGGAAGCCCGCGAAGTTGGCGAACTCCGTGCCCTTGAGGTTGCCGCCGACGCCGGACAGCGTGCGCGCATCGAGCGGACTGATTCGATCGACGAGGATCTCGCGGAACTCACCGGCTTCCCGCGTCGTCGTGACGGGGAGTGTGAGGACGTCCCAATAGGGAAAGCCGAGATAGTTCACGAGCACTTCTCTGCTTGCTTCGAGCGGCCATTCGGCGGGATCCATCGCCGCGAGCAGAAGGTCCACATCGTGGGTGCTCGCCGCGAGATTGATGTCGCCGGCCAATCGCTCGATCAATTGGTCCAATTCGTCGGCATGACTGTCGACGAATAGCTCGCTCGACGCCTGCAGGTCGCGAATATCGGCCGCCGACGGAGGCGCCGGAAAGAGCTCGGCAACAAGGGCGAGCGTCTCCGGGCTGAATGAGGTCACTTGCTGACGTTTGCGCAGCGCGTCAAGGCAGGAGGAAAAGTCGCGCTTGAGCCGGTTGACGGGGGCCTGATCGAGGCCTGCAAACCGCCCTTCCGTCAGCAACTGATAAATTCTGTTCTGGCCTTCGATCAGGAAGTTCAGTCGCCGTTTCCGGTAGTCGACGTCGAATTTCAAGAGGAAGTCGGCCCACCGCGGCAGCGGTCCTGCCGCGGTCCCCTCCGTGCGCAGCACGTCGTCATCGGCCTCGCTGTAGACAACACCGCTGCGCGCAGCCCAGGTCTCAACGAACGCCGCAATCGCCTGGCCGAGCGGCGACCGCTCGGGCACGGCGCGCAGCGAGGCAATCAATTGGCTGACAAATCGGAGGACGGAGGCCAGCTTGAGACGCACGTAGCCCGCATAGGCAAAGCCCGCCTCGCGCGCGACCTGGGCGTTTACTTGCTCTCGCCAGAGGCTGATCTGAGTTGTGGCGTTCGACCAATCCTCCGCCGTCGCAACGATGTCGTCGACGAACCTCGTCACGCGGGGTCTAGCCCCTTCGATGATACCCCTGAGCTCGCGCATCCGAGCATTGAAGTTGATGACCCAATCGAGCTCATCGGTGACAGGCTGGGCCCGGGGCAGGTCGGCGATGGCCCCTCTCAATGTGGCGAAGAACCCGGGCACGGCGCGGCTTGCCTCGAAGACCTGAAGGGCCGGATTGGGCTCGATATAAACGAGCCTTCGCTCCGCCTGCCGATAAGCCGAGCGGCCATGGATCGCCGAGATCGCCTCGCGGAACGGCCTGTTATTGAGAACGCTGCCGTCGATGAAGCTTGCATAGGTCGGGTCTTGGTTCGCCTCGAGATATCTGCGGAAATTCCTCTCGAGAAACCGGCGCCGCTGCGGCCAGGAGCCGCCGCGCTCGGCGACCACCTGGTCCATTTCTGCAATGCGCGCCGGCGGGAACACGCCGGGAAACGACGACGTCGCGCGAGCGGCGAATGCAAGGGCTGGGCCGTTAGCTAGATCGAAGTCGCTGTCCGTCGCGCCGCCCTGACTTCGACGGTACTCGAAGTGAAGAACGTGGCGATGCTCTCGCTCGTGAATGAGCGGAGGATCGTGGATCTGAACGAGATGCTGCTGGCCGTAGTAGTCGGTGAGGGTGACGTAGAGATCGAGCCGCTGGTTCGAGGGCAGCAGAGAGGCGCCCGTGTTCTTCGGCGCGCCCATCGCATTGATGGCGTCATACATCAGACCCGCCATGCAGGGGCCATCGAGCGGCGGCTTGAACCACCGCGACCGCATGAAGAGCGACAGGTTTCTGCGGACCTCGGGGTCCTTGATCGACGGCATGAGGCCGGTCGTCGCCGCGGCCCACAACAGGGGCCTCAGAGCCATCTTGCTCATACGCCCCGCGCGCGCCTCAGGGGCTAGGAGGATCGCGACGTCTCCCTTGTCGAGCCACAAATCGCGCAACCCGTCGATCGGCAAATCGTGGCTCAATGCGCGCGCGAGCATGGTGCCGTTGATGCCGCCCGCGGACGCGCCGGCCACGATGTCAACGATGACGCGCAGATCGACGTCGCGGCCGATCTCTCGCAGAAGCTCGAAATAGACCGCTTCGGTGTCGTATTCGGGCCCTTGCACGGGGACGATATCGGAGAACGCCGCGCTGAGGCGCGCCGTGCGGTCTTCGATGGCATGCAGAGCCGCCGACGCGCGGATCAGCTTCAAAACTTCCTTGCTGATGCCGTGCATATAGATCGCGAGCGAAACGCCGCCGAAGCAGACGAGCGCGATGCGTAGCTCCTTCTCCTTCATGGAGAGCCTTCAGGCTCGTGTCCGGAGCGCGTGTCACGGTGCATGATCAATGGAGATTGAGCCGGTCTTGCTGCACGGCGGAGGTTCATCGCGGTTCGCGACTCGAATGGCCCCGCGCACTCCGCCGAGTTTAGCGCAGCCGGCGACGCGCCGGCGCAAGGATACTGCGACTTGCAAACAGTCTTTTTGCGGGTTGTCACGTGCCCGAGCCGATGAGATTGCCGAGAACCTCGCGCGTGTGCTCGCCAAGCGCGGGTGGGCCATTCTCGGTATTCAGGCTGGCGTCGAGAAAGCGTATCGGACAGGCGACCGAGGGCACCGTTCCGGCAACAGCGTGCGGCAGATCGAGGCGCAAACCTCTATGGCGCACCTGCTCGTCGGCGAACACGGCCTCGAGGTCGTTGATCGGCCCGCAGGGCACGCCGGCGGGTTCGAGATCCGCAATCCACTGACGTGTCGAGCGCAGGCGGGTCTCAACCTCGATCAGGGCCACGAGCGCCTCACGGTTCGCGACGCGCAGGGGGTTGGTCGCGAACCGCTCGTCGTCGGCAAGCGCCGGGCATCCCGCCGTTTCGCAGAAGCGGCGAAACTGGGTGTCGTTGCCGACCGCCAGAATGAAGTGGCCGTCGGACGTGGGGAAGGCCTGGTAGGGGACGATGTTGGGATGGGCATTGCCAAGTCTCGCCGGCGAAACGCCGGTCGTCAGAAAATTCATGGCCTGGTTGGCAAGGACCGCGACCTGGACGTCGAGAAGGGCCATGTCGATGTGATCTCCGCGTCCCGTGCGCTCGCGATGGCGAAGGGCGGCGAGAATGCCGATCGTGGCATAGAGACCCGTGAAGATATCGGCGACGGCAACGCCGACTTTGATCGGCCCGCCGCCTGGCGCGTTGTCGGGAGCGCCGGTGATGCTCATGAGACCGCCGAGCCCCTGCACCATGAAGTCGTAGCCTGCGCGGTCGCGATAGGGACCGGTCTGACCGAAGCCCGTGATCGAGCAATAGACGAGCCTCGGGTTGATGGCCGCGAGCGCGCCATAGTCGAGGCCGTACTTCGCGAGCGCCCCGACCTTGAAGTTCTCGATCAGGACGTCGGACCCGCGCGCGATCTCGCGCACAACGGCTTTGCCTTGCGGATCGGCCAAGTCGATCGCGACCGACTTCTTTCCCCGGTTTGCCGAGAGGAAATAGGCCGATTCACCGGTGGGCTTGCCTCCGGCGTCGGTTGCGTACGGCGGGCCCCAGGTTCTCGTATCGTCTCCCGCTCCGGGCCGCTCGACCTTGATGACCTCGGCGCCGAGGTCGGCCAGGATTTGGGTTGCCCACGGGCCCGCAAGAACCCGCGAAAGATCGAGCACGCGAATCCCGTCGAGTGGGCAGCTCATCGCTCACGCCTCCCTCAAAAGAAGGCCTGCAAGCCCGTCTGTGCCCGCCCGAGTATGAGCGCATGCACGTCATGGGTGCCTTCGTAGGTATTCACCGATTCGAGGTTCGCCATGTGGCGCATCACCTGGAACTCCTCGGAGATGCCGTTGCCGCCGTGCATGTCTCGCGCCATGCGCGCGATGTCGAGCGACTTGCCGCAGTTGTTGCGCTTCATCATCGAGATCATCTCGGGCGCGGCCGTGCCTTCGTCCAGCAGGCGCCCGACGCGCAATGCCCCTTGAAGACCGAGCGAGATCTCCGTCTGCATGTCGGCGAGCTTCTTCTGGAAAAGTTGCGTCTGTGCGAGGGGGCGGCCGAACTGTCTGCGGTCGAGGCCATACTGGCGCGCTGCTTGCCAGCAGAATTCCGCCGCGCCCATGACACCCCAACTGATGCCATACCTCGCGCGATTGAGACAGCCGAACGGTCCTTTGAGCCCCTCGACTGCGGGCAAGAGCGTGTCCTCGGCAGCCTCGACGCCGTCCATGACGATCTCCCCCGTCACCGATGCCCTGAGGCTCAGCTTGCCGTTGATCCTGGGCGCAGAAAGGCCCGGCATTCCCTTTTCGAGCACGAAGCCGCGGATCTTGCCACCGTGCGCTTCCGACTTCGCCCAGACAATGAACACATCGGCGATCGGCGAGTTCGAGATCCAGGTCTTGGTGCCGGTGAGCCTATACCCGGAGGTTGTCCTTTCCGCGCGCGTCGTCATCGCTCCCGGGTCGGAGCCAGCGTCCGGTTCCGTGAGCCCGAAGCAACCGATCAGTTGCCCGCTCGCAAGCTTGGGCAGGTAGGTCTTGCGCTGCGCTTCCGAGCCGTAGGCGAAGATCGCGTACATCACGAGCGAGCTCTGCACCGACATCATCGAGCGGTAGCCGCTGTCGACGCGCTCGATCTCGCGGGCGACGAGGCCGTAGGTCACGTAGCCCGCCCCGAGCCCCCCGTACTCTTCCGGAATGGTAATACCGAGAAGACCTGCCTCGCCCATCTCGCGGAAGATGTCCGGATCGGTGGTTTCCTCCGCGTAGGCCCCGATGATCCGCGGTTGCAGCTTATCCTGCGCGAAGGCGCGCGCCCCATCGCGCAGCATGCGCTCGTCATCGGTGAGCTGCTCCTCGAGGAGAAAGGGGTCCTCCCAGTTGAAGGGCGCGAGCTCCGGCTCGCTGTCCGACGATATGCGTTGCGGCATATTGTTTTCCCTCCATCAGCAGCGCTGCAGAGTAATCACCACCGACATAGCATTTGTCGAGCGCACCGGGCGAACCTCGAGGTCATGTGGCTAATGCCACAGCGCGCGAGCGCTCGATCCTTCATGATCCTCCCATCGCATCGAGACGGAACGCACCGCTACCCGATGCAGAGATGTGAATGACACCTCGGATCTGAAGGAGCCTTGCCATGAGCCCGTCGAAGAACATCACCCTTGCCGCCGCGGTCACCAGCCTTCTCGCTATGACCAATGCCTGCGCCGCTGGGGCCTCCGCGCCCTCCTCCACCCTCACGATGAAACCCGCGCAGGGCATCAGCTTCGATGTCGAAGCCGGGCGCGCGGTCAGCTACTTCCTGAGCGAGAGCGGTCACTGCAAGCTCGTCCTCACGATCGCCGGAGAGCCCAATTGGGACGAGGCGGGCAGCTTTGCGGCGACTCGCTTCGAGGCCGCGATCGGCGCCGGTAAAGCGACCCGCTACAATTCGAGCAAAGGCAAGACGCTCGAGTTCGCGTGCGCGGCCGATGCCCAGGCCATGAGCGTGACGCAGGTCGAGCACGTGGCGGCCTCTGCCGGTCAGTGACCGATCAAATTACAGGACTTCCTCCGCAAACTTGAGGGGCACTCAACGCCCCTCACTTTTTGTTTATGGGCGGGCGCATGTCGATTGCCGCAGCGGGCCATTACGCCAAGCAGAGGCGCGATTGCGCAGAGCGCTTCCACACCGAGCGGGCATTATTCCGGGCTTGCTCGGCGCGCGCCGTGTGCCAGCCGATAACGTATCCGACGGCCCGCTGCAGATCCGGTTCGCCCGTCACCGCTTCGGTGCGAACGAGCCTCAGCTTCTCGGCCACCGCCAGATCGTTGAGGTAGCCGAGCGCATCTTGCAGCTTCCGGAGCTTCTTCGTGAATCGCCGAACATCCTTCGTTCGGTAGAGGGGCTCGAGGAGCTCGATCCCATAGCGCAGCGTCTTCACGTCCTTGCGCATCTCGTGACGCTCCGCGACGCTGAGCTTGTCGAAACGCCGTCCCGACTTTCGAACTCTGCGCCACCACTTTTTCAGCGCCTTGCCGGTCACCGGCAGAATTGGCTTGCCGAGCGCCTGGCCTTCCTCGGTGGCGGCCAGTCGCTCGATGCTTTCGGGCAGCATGGCGAGCTTGAGCTTGAAGCAGGACCATTGCCGCCCCTTGAGCCCGGTGCGCACCCTGCTGCGATGGCCGGCCCGATCGTCGGCGAGCGCCGCATTAAATGCCTTGAGATCGGCGTCATCCCCGCGATTGGCGGCCGCGCGGCCGACGATGTCTGTCGCGAGCACGTCGGCATCCCTGAGCTCGCCGAGCAGCCGGCCCAAATCGCGTGCGTTTGCATCGAGTTCGCGCAGGGGACCGTTGTCGATGACGGGCCGAAAGATCTTGAAAGCGCTGCGCAGCCGCCTCAGCCCGATGCGCATCTGATGCGTGCCTTCCGGATCGTCGGATTCAGAGGTCACGCTCCAATTGTGGAGGATTTGGTCGGCGGCAACGCGACAGATCTCGCAAAAGGCTTCGGCACAGGATTGCGCGCGCCTGAGGGGCGGTGCCGAAGACTTCTGCGGCTCGAGCGGTTTTGCCGGCTTATGCTTGCTGGCGAGGCGAGAGCCCCAGTCAGCCCCGTTAGCCTCACTGAGCCGGATCGGCTCGTCGGCGAACACGGCGTTTGCAACGTCGACCAAGGCATCGGTACTGCCCGACTTGAGCTCGAACTCGGCCTCCCACAAGTCCTTCGCGCCCTCGGCGCCGCGTACGACCCCCTTGTCGAAGGCGATCTCGATCTCTGTCCCCTCCGGCGCCTTGAGGCGTTGCGCGGTCCGCTGCACGACGGTCTCGAACAGGGGCACGAGCGGCGCCTTGCCGACCGCCTTCTTGACCTTCCTGCGAACGGCCTTGTCGGGGATTGCCGACACCTGCGGTTCGGGACCTTCGACGGAGGCTTCCAGCTCGATTGGGTGGGAGACGCCAGAGCGCGTGTCTTGAACGCACTTCACGGTCTGCAGCCAGCTCTCGCCGACGCGGCGCACACGCAATGAGAGCCCCTCTTCATGGAGCCTGCGATCCAGCGTGTCGAAATAGAGCGAGCGCAGCAGATGGGTCGCCGGCTCGCCGATCGCGAGCTCGCGGAAGGCCGGGCGCGTCTGCACGCGCTCCAGCTCCTCGCCCGTGAGTTCGAGCCGCAACTCCAGTTCTTTGTTTGCAGCCGTCATGTGGTCCATCGTGACAGTTTGGTGACAGACTTTGGTTTTATCCACAGAACAGACGCCAAACAAGAGGGGAAGCGAGGGGCCTCGGCTCGCGGCGGCACGTAGGTGCGCAGGGGACACTTGGGCCGATGACGTCCATGGCGGCTGGGTGGCGCCTTTCGGACCCGCTCGAACCAAAGGAACCCTCTCGCCCCGAGTTCTCGAGATCAAGTGTGCGCTGCACAAGCCAGGCGTCGTAATGGGCCTGAAGGACGAGCCAGTAGAGGGCGCTTGTCCCCGATAATTGGGCCAATTTCACTGCCAGATCGCTCGTAATCCGGCGGCGCTGATTTAGGAGTCTCGAAACTGTTGAACGAGAAACACCCAATTGGGCGGCCAATGATTTTTGAGAAATTCTCAAACGCGGCAACAACTCCTCACGAAGAATTTCGCCAGGATGCGGTGGCCCCAGTAGCTCGAATTCCTCCCGATCTTGCTCTTTGAATCTGCAAAGTTGCATGGCCGCAATTCAATTAACGCGCACTTTGCAATAATAGTCATATTGTCATTAAAATGTCATCTAAAAGGGCATGATCGAGGAAGTAGAAAGAGCAAATTGTGTCTCTCAGGTCACCTCCTACCGTCGTTCTGCACAGGCCGAACAGGGTGCGAAGCGCGCTCAGAATTCAGAGCCAGGCGTGAAGTATTAGATCCGATGCTCGGCGAGCAGTAAATGCCGCGCACCAAATCACCGAAGGCTCGGAACAGGGTTCCGGGAGCTACTCCATCGGCTGTTTTGGAACCGTCCGGGCGGTTCCTCCATGTCGCGATTTAAAGTGATTAGATTGGGTTCATCCCACGTTGACGTTCGGCGAAACGACATTACTCAAGCTATCTCCATCAATTTATGCGCCGTCCGCAGAAGTCGCCCGTCCTCGTGGCGTCGCCCGACGAGCTGGATGCCGAGGGGGAGATCGTTGGCTTTGAGCAGCGGCAGGCTCAAGGTGGGAACACGCAGATACGTCCAGAGGCCGTTGAACGCCGGCGAGCCCGTCGAACTCGAGGCCGCGCGGGGCGGGACCGGGCGCGGCCGGCGTCAGGATCGCGTCGAAGGTTGAGAGAATGGGAACCAGCTCCTCGTAGAGCGGCTCGCGTAAGGCAAGCGCGTCGGCATAGCGCGACGCCGACACGTTGCGGCCGAGCCCGATGACCTCGACCAGCTTGGCGCTGACGGTCTCCGGGTGGGCGTCGGCGAGTGGCCCGTAGTTCACGGCGATGTCGTGGAATTGCACGGCGCGCTGGGCCTCGACGCCGTCGGCGAAGCCTCGCGGGAGGTCGACCTCGGCGATGACCTGCGGCCCGAGATCGGCGACGAGCTTGAGGAACGCCTCTTGCATCGCCGTCTCCCCCTGCGGCCAGGCCGGCGACGGCACGAACGCGAGGCGCGGCGAGCGGCTCGTCTTCTCGCGTAGTGCTGCCACGAGCGAGGGCGGCGGCGTGAATCCCATGTCAGGGTCGTTCGCGTCAGGTTTCGTCAGGCAGTCGGTCAGGAGGGCGATGTCGTCGATCGAACGGGCAAACCCGCCGATTGTGTCGAGCGGCGGCGACTGGGGAAGGACGCCAACGCGCGAGATCGTCCCGAACGTCGGCTTCCACCCGATGCACCCGCAGTAGGACGCCGGTCGCAGGATTGAGCCCGCGGTCTGCGTGCCGAGCGCGAGGGGCACGTGAAAGTCCGCCGCCGCGGCGGCCGACCCCGACGACGAGCCGCCCGGCGTATGCTCGGGGTTGGCTGGGTTGCGGGTCTTGCCGGGGCCGAAGAACGCGAGTTCCGTCGTCACCGTCTTGCCGAGGATGACGGCGCCGGCCGCTTTGAGCTGCGTCACGACGCACGCGTCCGCCGCTGGGCGGCGCCCCTTGAAGATCGGCGTGCCGTTCTCGGTCGGGAGATCGGCGGTGTCGATCACGTCCTTGATGCCGACGGGGACGCCGTGGAGCGCGCCTGCCGGCTTGCCGTCTCGAAGCGCCGCGTCCGCAGCTTTGGCCTGCGCCAGCGCAAAGTCCCTGTCGAGGTGGGCCCACGCCCCGATCGTCGCCTCGCGCTGGTCGATGCGGGCGAGGCATGCGCCGACCAAGGCCTCCGACGTAATGTCGCCGCGCTTAATGAGGTCTACGGCTTCGCTCGCCTTGAGCCTGGTGAGGTCCATCTGCCGCCTCGAGCGATCCAACTTAGCCCTAACCTCCTCCCCCGCCGCCGTCGAGGAGAGCGTCGGGCGCTCTACGCTGGTAGCCATGCCGCAGCAAAAGCCCCGCGACGGCCTTGACGCATTTCCCCCTTCACTCCTATTAGGTCCCACTTCTCGCGCGTGCTGAACACAAATAAGGCAGGCTCCTCTATCCCGGCAGGGTCGCTCTCGGGGAAGGGACCGGGCGGGCGCGAAAGAGAATAGGGGAAACACCGATGTCGAATGCGCCGCGCCGCCCTGGCCGTCATTTTCTGCAGATTCCGGGGCCGACGCCCCTTCCTGAGCGCATCTTGAACGCGATGAGCCAGCAGATCCTGGATCACCGCGGGCCGGAGTTCCAGCAGCTCTCGAAGCGCGTGCTCTCGAGCATCAAGACAATCTTTAAGACGACCGGCCCGGTCATTATCTTTCCCTCGTCGGGAACCGGGGCATGGGAAGCGGCCCTCGTCAACACGCTCTCCCCGGGCGACCGCGTGCTCATGGTCGAGACCGGCCAGTTTGCGCTTCTCTGGAAGGTGATGGCGGAGAAGCTCGGCCTCGTGCCGGAGTTCCTGCCGACCGACTGGCGCATCGGGGCCGACGCCAACCTGATCGAGGCCCGGCTCAAGAAGGACAAGGCCCACGAGATCAAGGCGGTCTGCGTCGTCCATAACGAGACCTCGACGGGCTGCCGATCATGGCTCGACGAGATCCGCCGCGCGCTCGACGCGACGAAGCATCCGGCCCTCTTCATGGTCGACACCATCTCGTCGCTGGGCGTCATGGACCTGCGCCACGACGAGTGGGGGATCGATGTCACCATCGCCGGCTCGCAGAAGGGGCTCATGCTGCCCCCCGCCCTCTCCTTCAACGCGGTGAGCCAGAAGGCGCTTCACGCCGCGAAGACCGCGAAGCTCCCCAAGTCCTACTTCGCGTGGGACGACATGCTGGCCAATAACGCTAACGGCTTCTTCCCCTACACGCCCGCGACCGGCCTGCTCTACGGCCTCGCCGAGGCCGTCGATATGCTGAACGAAGAGGGGCTCGACAACGTCTTCGCCCGTCACGAGCGCCTTGCCGAGGCGACGCGCCGTGCAGCGCAAGCCTGGGGTCTCGAGCTTTGGTGCCGCGATCCCAAGTACTATTCGCCGGCCGTAACGGCGGTCGCCATGCCCGACGGGCACAACGCCGACGCGTTCCGCAAGGTCGTGCTCGAGGCCTTCAACATGTCGCTCGGCACCGGCCTCAACAAGCTCGCCGGCAAGGCGTTCCGCATCGGGCACCTGGGCGACACCAACGAGCTCACCATCATGGGGGCGCTGGCAGGCGTCGAGATGGGGCTCGAGATCGCCGGCGTGCCCCACCAGAAGGGCGGTGTCGCCGCCGCCATGGCCTATTTCGCTGAGACTGCGCTGCCCGCAGCCGCCAAGGCGGCGTAAGCCGGGCGCGCGCCGAGCAGAAACGGAGAAAGCCGCCGGCCGGTGAGGCTGGGGGCTTTTTTCTAGGCATTCTGGCGTCGACGGCGCTCAGCGGAACCCGGCCGAGGCCAGCTCCACCTGGCACTTGCGCCCGAGCTGGAGGAATTTCAGTGCAACGCAGCGCTTGACCTTTGAGACGGTCGGCTTTGCTCCAATGCAGAGCCGGCGCACGTCCGTCTCGCACGCCGCCCTGAGCTGCGGGGTAACTTCCGGCGGCAGCTGGATATCCTCCGCCTGTGCGACCGAGCTGACGGCGAGCGCGACTCCCAAAACAACGTCACGTAGCTTCATGACTTCCCCGTCTTCTGACTGACCCGGCGGGCCTTCCAGCACGTCGAGCGAGCGAAAAGAAGGCAAGAATTGTGCAATGCGGCATTCCGTTGGGGGAAATCGCTCGTCTTGGCTAACGCGCGTGGTTCCGAAGTGTCGCATTTCCCGCATATCGGGAAGTCTGGATATGATGCATCCGGAAATTGCAGAGGCTCTCGTCCTGGGCGTTATCGCCGTCGGCGCCCGAGGCGCAGCGCGTCGGCCAGGATGCGGGCATGGTCGAAGGCAAGCTTTACGGTCTCGGGGCGCGCGACCCACTCCGCTTGTGCCGCATCGGAGCCGGCGGTCGGCCGGGCGCTCTTGACGCGGGCAAGGAAGGCCGCCGAGACCGTGTGCCCGCGCGGGTCTCGGTTGGGGTCGGAGTAGACGCCGACGAGCGTCAGCCGCCCGGCGGCGACGCCCGTTTCCTCGAGGAGCTCGCGCCGGCAGGCGTCCTCGACCGTCTCGCCCACCTCGACGAACCCGCCCGGCAGCGCGTGGCGGCCCTTGAATGGCGGATTGGCGCGGCGGATCAGCAGAACACGTCCCTCGGCGTCGAGGACGACGCAATCGACGGTGAGGAGCGGTGTCCGCGGAAGTGCCATGAAGAAAGCCTACCATGAGCTGGGGCCCGTGCTATCGCTGCGAGGAGCGGTGCCTGCGCTCCACCGACAGAGGGACCTCGAATGGACGAGACGACGATCGACCGCGCGGCGATGGGACGCTTGGCGAAGGCGCTCGTCTTCATCTGCGGCGCGGATCATCCGACGACGGTCGCGCTCAAGGCCGCCGCCGAGAGCGGGTCGGAGCGCGACATCAAGAACGCGCGCGCCCTTTTTCTCAGACTGAAGCCCGGAGACCGGCGCGCGGCCCTTGCCATGATCGAGGATTGATCGCGCGGATGTTCAGTGCTGGTTCGCAATGCTGAAGGCGAGCGACAGGGTACCGACCAGGATGAGGCTCCAGGCCCAGGTCGCCTCCAGATTGAACCAGCTCCGCGACACGAACTTGAGACCGAGATAGCGGTAGGTCAGCCAGGCCAGGAAGCCGCCGGCCGCGATCGTGGCCGTGGTGTGGACCAGCGCGACGAGAGCGACCATGTCAATATTGGCGCTGATGAGTGTGCGTGCGGCCGCGTGGTCTTGGTCGAGGTCGGCGGCCGAGCACAGGCCGAGATAGATCGGCACCAGCATCAGCCCCGCGCCGTGAGCAATCGCCACGGCGAAGGACCAGAGCCCGAGCTGCGTCGGTGGAATCCCGGCGAGCGCGCGCGGATGGCGCCGGTCGACGAGGCGGAAGATGCCAAAGGCGATGACCAGGAGCGCCGCAGCGATCTGGATTTGCCGCTGCCATTCGACCAGGCTCATCAGCAGCGCGAAGGGGAGCATCACGAGAAGCATCGCAATGAGATGGCCGATGGCCAGCGGCCAAAGCGCCGCGACGAGGCCGTGCGGGCTCCGTTCCATGAGCCCGGCCGAGACGGCGAGCGGCCATCCCATCGCGGGGTTCGCCCCGTGATAGAGGCCGCTTGCGACGACTGCTAGCCAGAGCCCGGCAAGCGTCCAATCCACACTGATCGACCTTAGGCCGACGGGTAGCAGAACGAATCCGTCGAGCAATCGCCGCCCTCGAGTCGTGTCTGGTGTGCCCGGTAGCCGTCGGGGAAAGTCACCCAGAAGTCTCTTGCCAGCTCGAGCCCGCCGTTCGGGCCCGCGTTGGCCATGACTTGCGCTCCCGGGATGCCGCCGGGATAAAATTGATCGTCCCAGGTCGAGTAAAGCGAGTTCGTCAAGTAGACGCGCTTGCCGTCGCGGCTGATCTCCACCATCTGCGGGCCACCTTCAAATATCTTGCCGCTCGGATGCGCCGTGCGGCGCGCGATGCCGCCGATGTGAACCGAGCCGGAAAGCTTGGGTTTCCTCGGCTCGGTGACATCGTACTGGCGTAGCTCCCCGGTCCCCCAGCAGGACACGTAGAGAAAGCGATCGTCCATCGACAGGTCGATGTCAGTCACCAGCGGCGGCACGGCGCCAAACCCCTGCAGCAGCGGCGGCAGCAGGTCTTTGGCGGCCGGCTCGGGCGGGATCGTCGCCGTCTTCTCGATGTGGAACTTGGCCCCGTCGCGCCACCAGGTCCAGATGGAGCCTTCGAGGCTCGTGGTGTCGACGACCACGCCGAGGAAGCCATATTCTCGGACGGGGTCGTGCGCAGGGCGCACCTCGAGCGCCATCTGGTGGTTGGCGCCGAGATCGAGCGTCTGCACGTTGCGCCGTGCCCTCAAGTCCCAGAAGTGGATGCGATGGCCATACTTGTTTGAGAGCAGATCCTCCGGCACGAGCCCGCCCTCGAACTGCGGCGGCAGCCCCCACTCGCTCGTCACCATGTAGTCGCGCGGCAGGTTCCACCAAAAATCGTAGTGCAGCTTTTGCGGGCCGCGATCGATCTCCCAGCGGCCGAGGACGTCGAACGTCTCGCAGTCCATGATGAAGACACCGGGCGGGCCTTCGGTGCCATCCTTGCCGCCGCCGCCGAGCGTGCTGACGTAGATGCCCTCCGGCCCGCAGTGGACCGTGTGCGGGCGCGAGTAGCCCGTCTTCTTCAACACCTCCTCGGGCTCGACGATCTTGTGGATCTTGGCCTCGGTGGGACGAGGTTTCGTGTCCACCACATAGAGGCGCGAGGAGCGAAGGCCCGGGATGATCAGGTAGCGCCGCTCGACGAATGCGTGACCTGTGAGCGGCGACAAGGCAGACGAGCAGGCGTTCCAGCCGAAATGATGAAACTCGTCGCCCTTGTAGGGCATCGTCACGGTGTGGACGACTTGACTGAATGTCGGCGAGCCGGGCTTCACGTCGATCACTGCGAGCGCGTCAGCCTTCGAGAAGTCGGGGGAGAGCAGCAAGGTATAGGCGAAGGTCTCGGGCGGAGCCTCCATCGCGAGCTTGGGGGAAGCGTAGAATGTCGGATCAGGCCTCATCGTCATGAGACACCCTATCCCTGTTGTCTCGTAGTGTTGGACCCCGCGGGACTTGAGGGGAGAATATCAGAAAGTCGGTTTGCGAGAGTCCGCTTTTTGGAGCGGGCACCGACCGAGAAAGGCCTAATCATCCAACCGCTAGAAGCGCCGTCCTGCGATTGCCCGCGGTCGCCGGGGAGCGTAAACTTACAGGCTGTTCCCCTCATGGAGGGGGCAATGACCGATCCAAGTAGCCGCCGCAAGCTGGCCGCGATCTTGAGCGCGGACGTGGTCGGCTATTCGCGTCTGATGGCGGCTAACGAGGCCACCACCGTCGAGACCCTCAAGTCCTATCGCGACATCATCGCCCGTCTGGTGGTGCGCCGCGGCGGCCGCGTGGTTAACGCGCCCGGCGATGCGCTCCTGGCCGAGTTCCCGAGTGCGGTCGAGGCGGTCCAGGCCGCGGTAGAAATCCAGAAATCCCTCGAAGGACACAACATCGATCTCGAACCAGACCGGCGCATGCAGTTCCGCATCGGGGTCAACCTAGGCGATGTGATCGAGGAGGCGGACGGGACGATTTATGGCGATGGCGTCAACATCGCCGCACGCATGGAGGCCCTCGCCGAGGGCGGCGGCATCTGCATCTCCTCTACCGTCTATGACGCCGTCGAAGGCAAGCTTTCCTTGGGCTTTGATTTTCTGGGCGAGCAGCAGGTGAAGAACATTGCGAAGCCGGTCCGCGTCTACCGCGTGCGCGCCGAGCCCAGGCTACCGTCGGCACCGCCTCGGTCGAAGCGTCTCCTGCGATGGCAGATAGCGCTACCGGCCATGGCGCTGATCGCGGCCCTGGGCGCGCTCGGCGCATGGCATTATCGCCACCTTTGGGTGCCGGCACCCGAACGAGTGGCCGAGGACCAAGTGCTCGGCGTGCCCAAAGGTCCAGCGATCGCGGTCCTCCCTTTGGTCAACGTGAGTGGCGACCCGAACCAGGAATATTTCAGCGACGGGCTCACCGAGGACATCATGACCGAGTTGTCGCGGATGACGCGCGACCTGCGCGTGCTCGCACGCAACACCACCTTCCAATACAAGGGCCAGGCGGTGGACGTTATGAAGCTCGGACGCGAGCTCAACGTGCGCTACGTGCTCGAGGGCAGCGTCCGGCGCGTCGGTGACGATCTGCGCGTCACGGCGCAGCTGATTGACGCCGAGACCGGCGCCCACATTTGGACCGATCGGTACGACCGGAAGATGGTCGACGTCTTCCTTCTCCAGGACGAGATCGTGGGTCAGATCGTCGCCAAGATCGCCGGCGGCTACGGCGTCATCGAGAACACCGAGGCCAAGTCAGCCACGCGCAAGAACCCCGAGCAAATCCAGGCTTACGACCTTGTCTTGCGCGCGCGCCAGGCGATGGTGTCGGTGAACCCCGAAACCTTTCGCTCGGCGAGAGAGTCGTTGCGCCAGGCGGTCGCCCTCGATCCATCGAACGCGCAGGCTCGCCGCGAGACGGCGTGGCTTGCCGTGATCGGCTGGGTCTTCGGCTTCGACGAGACGCCAGTGCGACCATATGAGATTTTGGAGCAGGCAACCAAGGCGGTTCAGCTCGACCCCGCTGACGCACGCGCCCGGATGGTGCTCGCAGCGGCCTACTTTTTCGACAAGCAGCTCGATCGGTTCGAGTATGAAGCGCAACAGGCTATGGCACTTGCCCCCTATGACGCCGAGATGCTGGCCATTCTCGCATGCATGATCGGCGCGAGAGATCGGCAACGCGGGATGGCATTGGCGACTAAGGCGAACGCGCTCAACCCTGACGCCGCTTTCGGGTGGTATCATTCGACAATGTACACGGCCTATTACTTGAACGGCGACTACGAACGCGCACTCGAGCTGGCGAGACAGAACCCGGACCAATCGATGTCCACATACATTGAGAACATCCCGATCTACGGACAACTCGGCCGCAAACAAGAAGCGCGCGAAGAGTGGCGCAAGCTTCTCAAAGAAGTGCCAGGCGCGTCGGCTGAAAGCTTCGAGACCTGGTGGCGCATGTGGAACCTGAGCGAGGAGGACGTCGCCAAGCTGATGGACGGTGTCTACAAATCGGGTGTGCTCGGGGCGGAGACGAAGCCTGGCCAGTGACAGGGGCCGTCTCTAGCGTGCTGCGAGTGTCAACAGCAGCGTAAGAAGTGCGCGCCCGCGACGCGTGGCATAGTCGGGTTCTATTCCCGTGACCGTGCGTCTCTCGGCGGAATTCTTTTCGGGAGTGAACCTTTGTCATCAGCCATTTGAAGCGCTGGCCATGCGATTGCTCGTGTTCCCCCGGGAGCGTAAGCTTGCGACCTGCTTCCCGTGGAGCGGGTGATGACCAGCCCCAGCAGCCGACGCAAGCTGGCCGCGATCCTGAGCGCGGACGTGGTCGGCTATTCCCGCCTGATGGCGGCCAACGAGGCCGCCACCGTCGAGACGCTCAAGTCCTATCGCGACATCATCGGGCGTCTAGTGGTGAGCCGCGGCGGCCGCGTGGTCAACGCGCCGGGCGACGCGCTCCTTGCCGAGTTCCCGAGTGCGGTCGAGGCGGTCCAGGCCGCCGTCGAGATCCAGAAATCGCTCGAAGGCCACAACAGCGAACTCGACCCGGAACGGCGCATGCAGTTCCGCATCGGGGTCAACCTGGGCGACGTAATCGAGGACGCCGACGGTACGATCTACGGGGATGGCGTCAACATCGCCGCGCGCATGGAGGCCCTCGCCGACGGCGGCGGCGTTTGCATCTCCTCCATCGTCCACGACGCCGTCGAAGGAAAGCTTTCCTTCGGCTTCGATTTTCTGGGCGAGCAGCAGGTCAAGAACATTGCGAAGCCGGTCCGCGCCTACCGCGTGTGCGCCGAGGCCCGGCCAATTTCCCGGCGTTCTTCCTCCGGCCCGTCGCTGCCCGATAAGCCGTCCATTGCCGTTCTGCCATTCGACAATTATGGCGACGATCCCAAATGGGAGCGGTTCGCGGACGGGATCACCGAAGACATCATTACCGATCTCGCCCAATCCAAGGACCTTGTCGTCATCGCTCGGAATTCCACCGCGGTTCATAAGGGTAAGCCGGTCGACGTCCGCCAAATAGGTCGCGATCTCGGGGTGAAATATGTTCTCGAGGGCAGCATCCAGTCGATGGGGGAGCGGATTCGAGTGACCGCCCAGCTCATTGAAGCCGCCTCCGGTAGTCACGTCTGGTCTGAGCGTTACGACCGGCCTGTCGATGACCTGTTCGCGGTGCAGAACGAGGTCACGCAAAGGATAGCCGCCACGCTAACTGGCTACGAGGGGGCGGTCGCGGAGGCCGAGCGCAGTCTTCTCAGGCGTAAGTCACCGGCGAACCTCACCGCCTTCGACACCTACTTGCTGGGCATGGAGGCGAAGCACAAGGTGACGAAGGAAGCTTTGCTTGAAGCAGACGGCCTATTCCGCAAAGCTCTCGAGCTCGATCCGCAATTGGCACGAGCTTACTGCGGGCTGGCCACTGTCCAAAACTATTTGATTGACCTCGGCTTGGCACCATCCGTCGAGGAGGCGCTGTCAAAGCAGATGGAGGCGGCCGAGAAGGCGGTGAAGCTCGATCCCAATGATGGCGGGACGCACCTGGCTCTCGGCACGGCCTACGCATTTCTCGGGAAACCGGAGCAAGCTCTTGCCGAGTTTGCACGGGCTGAAGCTCTTGCACCCTCTAATGCAGACCTCCTCCTCATAATCGCTTGGTCTCTCCCCGGGTTTGGTGAACCGGCACGGGCGGTGAGCCTCGCGGAACGGTCGCTGAAGCTGAACCCTCATTATCCCGACTGGTACAATCAAGGGCTCAGTCTCGTGTACTTTTTTGGTGAGCAATACGACAAGTCGGTGAAATACAGATTGCTCGTGAAGGAGCCCCTTGCCCTCGATTACGCCTTCTTGGCCACGGCTTATGCGTATTTGGGCCGCACGGGCGATGCAGAGGCAGCCGCCGCCAAAGTCATGAAGCTGGATCCTACCTGGATCGCAGAACGTTATCTCAGTGATGTGGGCGGCTTTGCGGAAAAGGAAGCCGAGTTGTTTGTCAATGGTGCGCGCAAGGCCGGACTGCCCGACTGCGTCTCTGCCGACAAGCTCAAGGACATGCCCAATCTGATCCGCGTCAAGTCCTGCGACCGGCAACGCGCCAAGATGTCTGGGTGACTATGCGCGGTCCGCGCAGCCCAGCGCGATGAGCGCCTTAGCGCGCAAATCCGGCAGCTGGCAGATATCCAAGCGCAACTAGCCCAACAAAATGCAGCAGACTTGGATCAGAGTTGGCTTCCTGACTGTTCCCGTCGCTGATATGTATGTCCTTCAATAAGAGACGATCGCTGGGACGACGCTTAAGCACGAAAAAGCCCGCGATCATGATAGCAGCCAGGGATTGCGATGCGACGTCAGTGATTTTTCTGCACCACAGGAGCGTGCAATGGCCAATGTAACTGGTGGGTATGCACTTTCGGCATCGGGCTCCAACCTCATTTGGTTCGACCTCGCCAACCCGACGGTGGGGACGTCGACTGCCATTACCGGAGTGACGGGCGGCGACACGCTCGTCGGCATCGACTTCCGCCCGGTGAATGGTGTGCTCTACGGCTTGGGGGTGAACGACGGCGCCGATACGGCCAGGCTCTATACGATCAACACGCAGACCGGTCAGGCCGCAGTCGTCGGAGCGGGTTTCGTACTCCCTGGCACCGCCACCGGCTACGGCTTCGATTTCAACCCGACCGTCGATCGCATTCGCGTCACGACCGACACGGACCTGAACCTCCGTGTTAATCCGGATACCGGTGGTTTGGTGGCTACGGACGGTGCGATCAACGTCTCCGGCGGCGGAGACGGCGCAGTCAGCGCAAGCGCCTACACCAACAACTTTGCCGGAGCATCGGTCACCACGCTCTACACGCTGGATGCGGTGACGAACAGCTCTTCACTCAGATCCCGCCGAACAACGGCACCCTGAACCTGGTAGGCTCGCTCGGCGTTGATTTCAGTGAAGTGAACGGATTCGACATCGCCAAGGATGCCACCACTGGTCTTGCGGCGCTCACCGTCCTCGGCGTCACAGCACTCTACAGCATCGATTTGAACACCGGCGCCGCCACCAAGATCAGCAATATTCTCACCGGTGGTGCGCTCAATGGATTGTCGATCAATAGCAACGATGCACCGAACGACATCGCGCTCTCGAGCAGCTCGGTCAAGGAGTTCCGTGCTGCTGGGACCGTCGTGGGCGCGCTTTCGACCGCCGATTTCGATGCCGGCGATACCTTCGCCTACACCCTGCTCGACAGCGCAGGCGGCCGGTTTGCCATTAGCGGCAATCAGCTCGTCGTGGCGAACGGCGTACTTCTCGACTTCGAGCAGTCGGCTTCGCATCTAGTTACCGTGCGCGTCACCGATGCCGGGGGGCTCTTCTTCGACGAGGTGCTCACAATCTCCGTCGCCGACGTTAACCCCGAGATCGTCAACGGAGACGCGGCGGCCAACACGATCTTTGGCGGAGCACTCGCCGATAAGCTCTTCGGCCTCGGCGGCAACGACACGCTCAGGGGGCAGGGCGGCAACGACACGCTGACCGGTGGGCTCGGCAAGGACACGATGCTGGGCGGCATTGGCTTCGACAAGCTCATCGGCGGCCTTGGCCGCGATGTCATGACGGGCGGGGGGCATCGCGACATTTTCGACTTCAATCTCGTCGGCGAGACGGGAAAGACGTTCCTCACCCGCGACGTGATCAAAGACTTCAGTCACGCTCAGCATGACGCCATCGACGTCTCGACGATAGACGCCAAGGCCGGCGTTCCCCTCAATCAGAAGTTCACGTTCATCGGCCAGGGCGCCTTCGCCGGGGTCAAGGGACAGCTCCATTACAAATTCGCCGGCGCGAACACGATCGTCGAGGGCGACATCAACGGCGACAAGATCGCCGACTTCCAGATCGAGCTCACCGGCCACAGGGTGCTGGTGGACGGCGACTTCATTTTGTAGGCGCTGTCGGCCAGATCGCGATCGTTCTTGATGGAGACGCTTCGCGTCGATCAAGAACGTGAATCGTGCTCTAGGCGCCTAGTGCGCTCACGCCACGAGATTGAGGGCCTTGGCCTCGGCCATCATCTCGGCGAGCACGCCAATGGCGAGCGTCGCCTTGCTCTTCGCAGCCGGTATGGCGCCGACCGGCGCCCGGATGCGCCGGAGCGCCTCCTCCGCGACGCCGCGGCGCGCGAGAGCGGCGAGCCGCTCGCGGTGGACGGCGTGATTGCCGAGCGCCCCGATGTAGAAGCAGTCAGTCTTGAGAAGCTCGCCCAGGACGTCGAGCTCCTTGTCGTGCTCATGGAATACGAGGACGGCCGCGGAGGCGAAGTCGAGGCCCTCAATCAGGGCCGGGACGTGAGCCTCGTCCGAGACGGCGCCAACTCCGAGCTGCGCCAGCGCCGTGCGTGTCGCGCCGTCCGAGGAGCAGATCTGGACCTCGATGCCGAGTGTCGCGGCGATCGCCGCGATGCCGGCAAGGCCCGGCCCGTTCCCGAACAGCAGCACCCGAAGACTCGGCGCGTAGACGCGCTCGAAGACGTCCCCGTTGCGGCGGCTCATGGCGAGCGGACGTCTGGCTGGCATGGCGTCCACCGTGCTGGCGCCGGAGGAAAGATCGGTCCTCAGCACAAACGGGCGCCGCGCGGCGCGGTGGGTTCCCATGGCCGCGATCAGCTCGCGGTCGAGCGTCCGATCGATGTAGAGATCGAGCCCGCTGCCGCAGGGCAGCTTGATGTCGAAATAGGGCGAGCCCTTGCCGTAGCGGACCAGGCGGTTGCGCCCGGTCTTTATGGCGTCCTGGCCCTCGTGCACGACGGCCGCCTCGAGGCAGCCGCCCGAAAGGTATCCCGCCGACCTGCCGTCCTCGGCGACCGCCATCTGTGCGCCCGGCTGGCGCGGAGCGCCGCCCTCGACGCCGACCAAGGTGACGAGGGCCGTCCGCTGCCCCTCGGACTGCCAGCGCTCGAGGTGGGGCAGCACATGCTCGTCGGCGAGAAGGTCCGCGGTCGTCGAAAATCTCTGAACGCTGATCGTCATCTCACCCTGCCCGTGCCGGTGATTACATAGGCGTTGGGTCTATTAGTCTGCAAGGACGGCGCCGGCTCCGCGCTCACTCGACCGCGCCGATGATAAAGCGCGCTACCGCGCTCGGGCGCACGCCCTTCTCGCTGCGTGCATAGCCGCGCACCGAGACGCCGGCCTGATGCACGGTATCGGGATCGCCCGACACCAGGGGATGCCACCACGCGAGCCCGCGCCCCTCGGCGAGCCGCCGGTAGGCGCAGCTCGTCGGCATCCAGGAAAGCTGGCGCACGTTGTCGGGCCTGATGACCACGCAGTCGGGGACGCTCGCGTGCCGGTTCTCATAATCGCGGCAACGGCATGAGCCGACGTCGAGGAGATGGCAGGCGAGACGCGTGAGGAACACGTCGCCCGTGTCCTCGTCCTCGACCTTGAGCAGGCAGCACTGCCCGCAGCCGTCGCACAGCTGCTCCCATTCGGCCGGCGACATGGCGTCGAGCGGCTTCGCGACCCAGAATGGCGGCGAGTTCGGGCAGCTCGCCGTTGCGGTTGTCCTCGGGACCGTCCATGAGTGCCAGGTGTGGCTTCAGGCTGTCGCAGGCTCCCGGACGGTCTCCGGCCCGGTGCCAGTAGCGCTTTTGAAGGCCATGTAGCTTGCATTGATGCGGCCCGCGCGGGCGTCGACGCCCGCGACATGAGCGACGACGGCATCAGCGACGCGCTCGATCGCGTCGGCCACGTCCTCAGGCAGGTTCGAGAAGCCTAGGCCGTTAGCGCGAAGTGCCGTGCGCATGATCATCTCGTGGCCGCGCGCCTCGGCGAGGCTTGTCCGGTGCTCCTCGGCCGCGCAGGCGGCGAAGATCGCTCGATCGGCGACAGGCAGGCTGTCCCACAAGGACTTGGCAAGGCCGAGCGAGAGGGCGCTGCCGTAACGCGTGACGCCGAATGCCGTATGATGTTCTGCAACCTGTGCGATGCCGATCGCTGAGCTTGCGAGCACGCCGCCCCATTCGGCGGCAAAGATGTCGCCGGAGGCTAGCGCCTTGGGTAGTCCGCGGGCCGGGAGCGTGACCGGCTCGGCTCCGAGGGCGCGCACGACGTCGCGGGCGAGGCCGCGGGCGTGCAGCCTTTGCCCGGCGAGGTCCCCCACCGACGTGATGGGCCGCATCGACCAGAAGTCCGTGGATTTGTCCGGTGTGGCCGGAGAGCAGAGGTTTGTAGTCCAATTCGGCGGCGAGATCGTCCCACAGCATCTGGCCGCCGCCGACCTCGACCCAGGCCGCAAAGTCATGGGGCGCCATGCCGAGGTGGCCCGGCAGTCCGCCGAAGTAGGCAAATGCCCGATGCGCATCCGCGTGAGCCAACTCAATACCGTGATAGAGATCGGCCTGCCCCGAGCCGACGACCTCGCGTCCGCTCCGCTCGGTCTCGACCAGGGAGAAACGATAGCGGCCTGCGCTGGCCGTCTCGATGCGCCGGATGAGGCGGCGCGCGCTGTCGCCGAAACCTCGCCCGTTGTCGGGCCAGGGCATGGCCACGCGCAGCGTCCTCGCGCCGGAGTGGACGGCGGGCGTTGCGACAGCTGTCTCGGGAGATGTGTCGGCGGCGACGGCCGTCGCCGATGCGGTTGCAGCGGCCGCCGCGCCCGTCGTAATCAAAAACTCGCGACGGTCCATTGTCTTAAGGCCTCCCCACCGGTCACAGTCAGAAAGGCTATCAAAGCGCAACGGCCGGCCGATGACAACTGCCCGCCATTTCTGCCTGTCCGGCCGGGGAGTTCAGCCGTCGAGCCGCCAGCGGCCGTTGGCGAGCCGGCAGGCGACGCCCTCGGTCTTGCGCGTGACAAGGCCAGTCGTCAGCAGGACGACGATGTGGCGGCAGAGGGCGCCGTCACCATTGCGGAACGAGGAGGTGGGGTTGACGAGTCCCGAGAGGCGCCCGTTGCTGCGGCGCCAGACGAAGGTTTTCCCGTCCTCAACCCGGCTCAGCGCGAGATGGACGCTCTCAAGCGCGGCGATTTCGTCGCTCTCGTCGAGTCTCAAGCCAAGGTCGGCATACTTCGGTCGCGCGGATTTGCCCTGGGCGTCGGGGCAGGAGCACAACGGTCCGTTGGACGGGTCGTCTGCGGCGCGCGGCGAGCCCGAGGCAATGACCATGCCCGCGAAAATGACGAAAGCGGCCGCCGTGAGGCTCGCCGTGATGGACTTCGGGAGGACGCTCGGACGCATGACGCTTCACTCGCTCAATGAGAAACGCAAACGATCCGCAACGGCAGATCAACGGTTTGGATTGTGCCGGGTCAGGGTTAAAAGGTGTTGAAGGTGCGTGCCGCGCCCGAGCGGTGCGGTTGTCGAGGAGCAGCGAGAAGCCGGTGAGCGACGACTATGATCAGGGTGCGGCCCCCGAGAACGACGTCGCCGCGCCGACGGGGGACTTCAGCGGCGCCGACGAGCCATTCGTGCTTTTCGGCGAGTGGCTCGCCGAGGCGACGGCGCACGAGCGCAACGATCCCGACGCCATGGCGCTGGCGACGGTGGATGCATCCGGCCTGCCGAACGTGCGCATGGTGCTGCTCAAGGGCGTCGACAACAGCGCCGCCCCTATGCGTGGGTTCGTCTTCTACACCAACACGGAGAGCGCCAAGGGCCACGAGCTCGCCGCCAATCCGCGTGCGGCCCTGTTGTTTCATTGGAAGAGCCTGCGGCGGGAGGTACGCGTCCGCGGCCCCATCTCCGCGGTGACGGCAGCTGAGGCCGACGCCTACTTCGCTTCACGCCCGCGGATGTCGCGCATCGGCGCCTGGGCGTCGGACCAATCGCGGCCGCTGGAGAGCCGGTTTGCGCTGGAGCGGAAGGTTGCGGGCCTCGCGGCGAAATTCGCGATCGGCGATATTCCGCGCCCCCCTCACTGGTCCGGCTACCGGGTAGTCCCGCTCGAGATCGAGTTCTGGGCGAGCCGCCCGTTCCGCCTCCATGACCGACTCATGTTCCGGCGCGCGTCCCCGACCGAGCCTTGGACGAAGGCGAAGCTCTATCCTTGAGGACTAGAGCGAGGACGCTCAATTGTCTCCGACGCGCTTGATCTGCGGCACCGAGGTCTCCTCGGGCGTCTTGAGGGAAACGGCAATCGGCGCGTCGCGCGCCGGCCGTTGCTGGTCGATCACGATCTCCGCCGACTTGACGCAGATCGGTATCTTCGCCGGGGCAAACGTCTGCTTGACCTCGACCGTTCCGTCGTTGTCGTGCAACGTCACGTTGGCGCTACCCTGGGCAAGCTTCTCCACCTGCGCCTTGCCGCCGAGCTTGGCGAGATCGGCTTGCCGCAGCCGATAGCTCACCGAGCCGGCCTTGACGCTCTCGCGCACGAGAAAATAGCGGCTTCCCGCCTTCGGCTCGATCTTGGCCTTGAACAGCCCGACGATGCGATCTGCGACAGTGTCGTCGATGATGTCGCCTTCCAATTTCTCGACCGTGATATCGACGGCGATCTCTTTCTTGAAGTCGCCGGACGCGCCTGCCGACAATCCCGGCAGGGCCGCCTTCAACAGATCGAGCGAGAGGCCGGCGTTCGACATCTGCTTGTCGGAGAGCGTGTAGTTCGAGATCGGCACCACCTTCTTATAACTCCCGAGCGCCGTGATCTCCGGGTCATCGCTGAAGTCCTTGACGCGGTAGTAAGTCCCGCTCTTGTCGAGCCGGTATATCGATCCCGCCGGATCGAGGCCGTTCGGGATGAGCGGGCATTCGTAGCCCTTGGGCAGGCCAGGAACGAGACCGGTGCCAGGACCAGTACCAGTCAAGGCGGCGGTATCGATCGAGCTCTGAGTACCGGGAGCCTCGGCGCATCCGCCGGCGGTCGCGATCGCTATCGATCCGACGAGCATAAGATATTTCATCACCGGACCCACCCCCCGGGGCAAGAACTCGCACCCGCCGCAGCTCCTCCTACTACTCGCGATTCCGCCGAGCTGCCAATCCATACACGGGCCCATCCCCAAGCGAGGACCGAGCCTTGCCGGAAATTCGTTCGAGCCAGCCTTTTGAGTGCGCCCCGGTGCAGAAGTGTTACATTGGGATCGCGCGGATCGGGTTATCAACAGGGCGGACAAAAAAGCCCCCCTGGGAGCAATACATCGTGCGAACAGCAACTTCCGCGCTCGCCCGGTCGCGCTGCAGCTTGAAGATGGCCCGCCTGATGGCCGCGGTCGCGGCTGCCGCCATGATCACCGTCGCGGCCGGAGAGGCGGCTCGGGCCCAGGATTTCGGTGGCTTCTTCGACTACGAGAAGGCAAAGCCCGCCAAACGCAGCGCAGCAAAGCGCGCGCCTGCCGCGAAGGCCGAAAGAGGCGAGGCGAAATCAGACGCCGCATCCCGCAAGGGCGAAAAAAGCGCCGACGCCGCCAAGATGAAAGGCGCCAAAGGGGCGAAGGGTCCATTCTTCGGCGTCGTCTCGATCGGGGACCAGCGCGTTTCGATCTACAATAGCGAGGGTCTCGTCACGCGCTCGGTCGTGTCGACGGGCATGGCCGGACACCCGACGCCGAAGGGTGTCTTCACCATCATCGGCCGGGAGCGCTACCACCATTCCAACATCTACAGCGGCGCGCCGATGCCATTCATGCAGCGCCTGACGTGGTCCGGCGTCGCCATGCACCTCGGCGTCGTTCCCGGCTATCCGGCCTCGCATGGTTGCATCCGGCTGCCCGGAAGGTTCGCGACCGAGTTGTGGGGCATCACGTCGATCGGCGAGCGTGTCGTCGTCTCTCCGCGCGATGTCGTTCCGCAGGAATTCGCCCATGCGCTGCTGCCGGTGCCCAAGATGCAGCCCGCTCCGGAGCAGGCCGTCGAGACGGGCGCCGTCGTCCCAGCGGAGCGGCTCACTCAAGTCGCCACGACCGAGTCCGGGTCGGACATGATCGGCGCGCCGGCGGCCGCCGCCGAGACCAAGCTCTACAATCCGATCGCCTACGCCAAGCTGCTCAAGATCAAGGCCGATGCCGACGCGAAAGCGGCGGCCAAGACCGTCAAGCAGACGTTCGAGGCCGCGAGCGCCAGGACGGCGGACGCGCGCCGTGCCGTCGCCGACGTCAAGGCGGCGGAAGCGGCCAAGGCCGCTGCCGAGGCGAAGGCCGCCGAGGCCGGCAAGGCCTTCGACGGCGCCGCGCCGGACGCTCAAGCGGCGGCCGAGGTCGCGAAAATCAACGCCGATGCCGATTTCTCGTCGGCCGCGCGCAGGCTCGAGGCGGCGCGCGCCGTCGAGGCGGTGGCCACGCCCGCCTCGTTCGAGGCCGTGAAGGTCTGGAAAGAGGCGAAGGCCGCCGTCGCCGCCGCCGAGGCCACGGCGAAGGAAGCGAGGCAGCGGGTCTCTCCGGTGTCCGTGCTGATCAGCAAGAAGGATCAGATGGTCTACGTTCGCCAGGGTCTTGCCCCCTTGCTCGAGGCGCCGGCCACCGTTCGCGACCCGGACCTGCCGCTCGGCACCCACCTATACATTGCCGCGGCCGAGCAGCCGGACGGCGCGTCGCTCAAATGGTCCGTGATCTCGATGCCGGCTCCATCGGAAGGTCGCGACAAGACGGCCGATCGCAAGAAGCGCAAGGGCGCGCGCGAGGAGGAAGTCGCCAAGGAGCCCGTGCCCGTTCGGCGTCCGCCTTCGAGTGCGGCCGAGGCGCTCGAGCGCATCGAGATTCCGACGGACGTGCGCGAGCGCATCGCCGAGCTCGTCTGGACGGGCGCCTCGCTCATCATCTCGGATCAGCCGCTCAGCGGCGAGACGAGCGACATCGGCACCGATCTCGTCGTCACCTTACGCCACTAGCTTCTGTCTGAGTGGAAATTGCTCCAGGGTGTAAGGCGACCACCCGGAGCCAAGACACCGCGCTCAGAATCTGCCGCCGATCGCGTTGGCGAGTGCGTCGACCACGGTGTCCTCGTCCGCGGGCTTCGTCTCGGCCACGCGCGCGGCCGACGGAGCAAGCGGCTCCGGCGGCGCCAGGTGGTCCTTTCCCTTGTCGATCTCGCTCCACTTGCCGTCGAGCGCCAGGCTGACGCGCTTCTCGTGGCCGTAGATGTCCTTCCACAGGCTGAGCTTGCCGCCGTCGTCGACCCACGCCGTGAAGTAGGTGATGTGAATGCGGATCTTGCTGTCGATCGCCACCTCGTTGTTGAGCGGGCCGCTCTTGATGAGGTCGGCGATCTTGGCCGCGTCCCATCCCTTGTCCTCGGCGAGGATGAGCTCGGCGAGGCGCACGGGATTTCGCACCCGAAGGCAGCCGTGGCTCAGGGTCCGCTGGGCGGCGTTGAACATCCACTTGTCGGGCGTGTCGTGCATGTAGATCGTGTGCTGGCTCGGGAACGAGAACTTGACGACGCCGAGCACGCTCTTGGGCCCGGGAGGCTGGACGACCTCGTAGTCGCGAATGTCGGAGTCGTTCCAATCCATGGTGCGCCAGTCGAGGCGCTGGCCGTCCTTGGTCTCGAGCTCGAGACCGTACTGGCGCATGAGGCCGCCGCCGCGCTTCAGGCTCGGCCACAGCTCGCGCACCTTGATGCTCTCTGGGACCCGCCACATCGGCCGGAAGACGATATGCTTCAAGGGCCGTGAGAAGATCGACGTCTGCTTGCCGATCTCGCCGGCGACGATGCGTTCGGTGTGGATCACGCTTCCCTTCTTGACGAGGCGAAGCATGAACTCGGGCACATTGGCCTGCACGTGGACATCGCCCATGTCGGCGGGCATCCAGCGCCACATCTCCATGTTGGCGAGGAGCCTTTTCGCCTCGCCCTTACGGGCCGCGACGGCGGCAGCGTACTTCTGGCGCAGCCGCTCGAACTGCGGATGCTGGGGATTGAGACCCCTGAGATAGGCGCCGGCATCGCCGGCCAAAGCGATGCCGTCGAGAACGTCCTTGGGCGGCACAAGCTGCGGGCGGCGGTCGAGGTTCGTGTTCAAAAGCTCCGACGGCGCGATGATGCGCCCGCCGCGCGCGACGCGCGCATATTTGAGGACTACGAGAGAATAGGCGCTCTCCGCGGCCGCGGAGCTCTCGGCGTCTTGCGCCTTGAGCTCGGGCAGCGGGAACTCGCGCGGGTCGAGACCCCAGGCACCCGCGTCTTTGATCTCGGCGGCGACCGCCGTCGCCTTCGAAGTCAACGCGCCATTCTCGATCCAGAGCGGGGCGAAGCTGCGCGCCTCGTAGAAGCTCGCAAGCGCCGCGTGCTCGTTGCGCTCCTCGTCGGCGCCGTCCGTAGGCAGCGCGGCAATCGACTTCCTCAGCGCGGTCGCGAACGGAGATTCGGGCGCGGCTCGAGGCGAGACTTGCGCGTTGGACGGCTCGCTCGCCGCGCTCGGGGCCGACGGCTGCTTCGGCGCAGGGTGTTGTGCCGCAGCGGTGCCGCCGTGGAGGACGAGCGACACAACGCCGACCGCCAGTATCCGCGCGCGAATCATTCTCTTCTCCCTCGAGAGAGGAACGCTAGCCGACAGTCGTGGCGATGGCGAGGCATTGAACATCAGCCACGCGATTCTGTGGCCGAATTGCACAAGCGCGATCGCGCGTGCGCGGCTCGTTCGTGTCAGTTCGCTTGCGGAAGCACGCCGTCCTGCAGCGCCAGCACGTGGCCCGCGAGGTAGAGAGAGCCGGTAATGAGAATGCGCTTCGCGCCCGGCTCGAGCGCCTCGATGCGCTTGAGCGCCGCTTCCACGCTCTCGGCCTCCTCCGCGTCGAGCGAGACGCGCCGCGCCGCCTCCGCGAGCGCTTCCGGTGGATAGGGCGCTTCGTGCGCGCCAGGGATTGGCACGGTCACGACATGGCGGGCGAGACCACGGAACGGCGCGAGAAAGCCTTCCGCATCCTTGAGCCCCATCATGCCGGCGATGAGATAGAGCGGCTTTGGCGCCCGCTCCTCGAGATCGGCAAGCGTCTGAGCAAGCGAGCGGCCGGCCGAAGGATTGTGTCCGCCGTCGAGCCAAAGCTCGGAGCCGGGCCGCAAGAGCGACGGCAAGGGGCCGGCGTCTAGCCGCTGCATGCGCGCGGGCCACGTGGCGGCGGCGAGCCCGCGCTCGATCGCCCGCTCGCCGATCGCGAACGGCTGGAGCTCGAGCGCCGCGGCCACCGCCGTTCCGGCGTTGACGACCTGATGGCGGCCGATGAGGGACGGCAGCGGTAGATCGAGGAGGTGGTCCTCCTTCTGCACGACGAGGCGGCCGCGCTGCTCATAAGCGTCAAAGTCGGTGCCCCACGCGACGAGCGGGGCGCCCACGCGGGCTGCCTCGCCCCGGATGACCTCGAGCGCGTCGTCCTCCTGTTGAGAGACGACGCAGGTGACGCCGTTCTTGAGAATGCCGGCCTTCTCGGCGGCGATGCGGGGCAGCGTATTGCCGAGCTTATCGGTGTGATCGACGGACACGGGCGTAATGATGGTGAGGGCCGGCTGGCGGACCACGTTCGTCGCATCGAGCCGTCCGCCGAGACCCACCTCGAGGAGGAGGATGTCTGCGGCATGCTCGGCAAATGCTAGGAAGGCGGCGGCGGTCGTGATCTCGAACTGCGTGATGTCGTCGCCGCTGTTGACGGCCTGCGTGCGCTCGAGAACGTCGACGAGATCGGCTTCTCCGATCGGCCGCGCGACGCCCGAGGAGCGCGCGAGCACGATGCGCTCGTGAAAGCGCACGAGATGCGGCGAGGTGTAGACGTGAACCTTCAATCCTGCGGCCTCGCTCATCGCTTTGAGATAGGCGGTGACCGATCCCTTGCCGTTGGTTCCGGCAATATGGACGACGGGCGGCAGGCGCTCGTGCGGATTGCCGAGCTTGGCGAGGAGGCGCTCGATCCGCCCAAGCGAAAGGTCGATGAGCTTCGGGTGGAGAAGCTTGAGATCGGCGAGGAGCTGATCGCTCGTCGGCATGGAGAGGACTTTCTTCGCGTAACGTTGCCTCCCGCGACAAAGCCTTCAAATAGGCCTCGCCGTCAACAGCGCCGACGATGAATTTGCAGGGGGAATTGTCTGAAGAGGGCTTAGGCGCGCGGGGGGTCCTTGGGCCCGGTGCGGGGCGTCCCGGTTTCGCCGTCGCGTTTCGTCTTGTCGCGCCCGTCACGGGCGCCGAACCGCTCGGACTCGTCGACCGGCTCCGGCTCGACCACAACCGCGCCGCGCGCCGTCTCGATCAGGCGGCCGTCGGCCGGGCTGCCGTTGACGTAGGTTCTCCCGTTGCCGCTCCGCCCCTTGGACATGCTCTTGCCCTCGGCGAGCACGCGGCAGATTCGGGAAAGTGTCTCGCGCAGCTTGTGGCGGTGCACAACCATGTCGATCATGCCGTGCGCGAGGAGATACTCGGAGCGCTGGAAGCCGTCCGGGAGTTGCTCGCGGATCGTCTGCTGGATGACGCGCGGGCCCGCAAAGCAGATGAGGGCCCCGGGCTCGGCGATGTGAATGTCGCCCAGCATCGCGTAGGAGGCGGTCACGCCGCCCGTCGTGGGGTCGGTGAGGACGACGATGTAGGGGAGCCTTGCCTCTCGCATGCGCTGCACGGCAATGGTCGTGCGCGGCATCTGCATTAGGGAGAGGATGCCTTCCTGCATTCTGGCGCCGCCGGAAGCGGCAAAGAGGATGAACGGAGCCTTGTGCTCGACGGCGCGCAGCATGCCGGCGACGACGGCCTCGCCGGCTGCCATGCCGAGCGAGCCCGCCATGAACTCGAAGTCCTGCGCCGCCGCGACGACGAGCTGTCCGTCGAGCAGGCCCTCGCCGATGAGGATCGCGTCGTCGAGGCCGGTTTTCGTTTTGGCATCCTTGAGCCGGTCCGTGTAGCGGCGGCCGTCGCGAAAGCGCAGCGGATCTTGCACCACGGTCGGCACCGGCACCTTTTCGAACTCGCCGCCGTCGAACAGGTTCTGAAGGCGCGCTCTCGCGCTCATCTTCATGTGGTAGTTCGAGCCCGGAACCACGAACTGGTTGGCCTCGAGGTCCTTGTAGAAGACCATCTGCCCGGTCTCGGGGCATTTGACCCAGAGGTTCTCGGGAACCTCGCGCTTCGTCGTCAGGAAGCTGCGGATCTTGGGCCGCACAACGTTGTTGATCCAGTTCACGTCTTGAAGCTCCACAACACCCGCCGAGGCCGCCGGCGCCGGACCTAACGCTCCGAGGTCTGCGCCTTCGACCGGGCCGTGTCTCCGGATTGCCGCCCGGGGTCCATGGCTTGCGGCGATTATCGGCCGGCCGCCTTGCCCGCCGTACGCGGCCCCAAGGCCGCCTTGAGCGCATTCACCAAATCTAGGACGGCCGGAACCGTCTTGCTAGTCGCGCGTCCGTCGGGTCCCAGGTTTTGTTGGATCTGGCTTACCAGGGCAGAACCGACGACCACGCCGTCCGCGCCTTTGGCGAGGGCGCTAGCCTGAGCTGGGGTTTTTACTCCAAAACCCACGGCAACGGGAAGCTTGGTCGACTTCTTTATTCGCGAGACCTGAGAATAAACGCTGTTCACATCAGGCGTGGCAGCCCCGGTGATGCCGGTGATCGACACGTAATAAAGAAATCCCGAAGTATTCTTGAGAACGGAGGGAAGTCTCTTGGCGTCGGTCGTTGGCGTCGCGAGGCGGATGAAGTTGAGCCCGCGCGCGACGGCGGGCAGACAAAGCTCATCGTCGGCTTCGGGGGGCACGTCGACGACGATGAGACCGTCGACGCCGGCGGCCACCGCATCGTCGAGGAATTTCTCCGACGGATAGACGTAGATGGGATTGTAGTAGCCCATGAGCACGATCGGCGTCTCGGTATCCTTCTTGCGGAAGTCGGCGACCATGGCGAGCGTCATGCGCATCTTGTGGCCGGCCTTGAGGGCTCGGAGCGAGGAGGCCTGAATTGCCGGCCCGTCGGCCATCGGGTCCGAGAACGGCATGCCGAGCTCGATCACGTCGGCGCCCGCCTTGGGCAAGCGGCCGAGAATCTCCTTGGATGTCTTGAGGTCGGGGTCGCCGGCCGTGACGAAGGTGACGAGCGCCGCGCGCCCTTCCTTCTTCAGCGCGGCGAAGCGCCGGTCGATGCGGGACTGCTTTGTCATCTATTGGAGGCAGTGGGCAATAGGCAGTAGGCAGTAGGCAGTAGGGAGCGCTGTCATCATGCCCAACTGCCCACTGCCCACTGCCCAATGCCTACTGCCCAGCTCCTCCATTCAAATCCTCATACCCAGGTGGCCGGCGACGGCGAACACGTCCTTGTCGCCGCGTCCGCACATGTTCATGACCAGGAGGTTGTCCTTCTTGAGCTTCGGCGCGAGCTTGATCACCCAGCCGAGCGCGTGCGCGGGCTCGAGCGCGGGAATGATGCCCTCGAGCCGGGCGCAGAGCTGGAAGGCGTCGAGCGCCTCCTTGTCGGTGACCGACACGTACTCGACGCGGCCCGTGTCGCGGAGCCACGAATGCTCGGGTCCGACGCCCGGATAATCGAGCCCCGCCGAGATCGAGTGGCCCTCGAGGATCTGACCGTCGTCGTCCTGGAGCAGATAGGTGCGGTTGCCGTGGAGCACGCCGGGCCGGCCGCCGTTCATGGACGCGGCGTGGCCGTTCGCCACGTCGAGGCCGTGGCCCCCCGCTTCGACGCCGTAGATCTTCACGCTCTTGTCGTCGAGGAAGGGATGGAAAAGTCCGATGGCGTTGGAGCCGCCGCCGATGCAGGCGACGAGCGTATCGGGGAGGCGCCCTTCGCGCTCCATCATCTGCTCGCGGACCTCTTGGCCGATGATCGACTGGAAGTCGCGGACCATGGCGGGATAAGGGTGCGGTCCTGCCGCCGTGCCGATGAGGTAGTAGGTATCGTGCACGTTCGTTACCCAGTCGCGCAGCGCCTCGTTCATCGCGTCCTTGAGCGTCATGGCGCCCGAGGTCACGGTGTTGACTTTGGCGCCGAGCATCACCATGCGCACGACGTTGGGCTTCTGGCGCTCGACATCGGTCTTGCCCATGTAGATCTCGCACGGCAGCCCGAAGCGCGCGCACACGGTCGCGACGGCGACGCCGTGCTGCCCGGCTCCCGTCTCGGCGATGATGCGCGTTTTGCCCATGCGCCGTGCGAGCTGGATTTGCCCGAGGCAGTTGTTGATCTTGTGCGAGCCGGTGTGATTGAGCTCGTCGCGCTTGAAGTAGATCTTGGCGCCCTTCAAGCGCTCGGTGAGACGCTCGGCGAAATAGAGCGGGCTCGGGCGGCCGCCGTAATGGGTGAGAAGGTCGGTTAGCTCGGCCTCGAACGCGGGATCGGCCTTGGCGGCCATGTAGGCGGCTTCGAGATCGAGGATCAGCGGCATCAGCGTCTCGGCGACGAAGCGGCCGCCGAACATGCCGAAGTGCCCGCGCTCGTCCGGGCCGCCGCGGTAGGTGTTGAGTTTCGATTTTTCGCCAGTCGCTGCTTGGTCGCCATCCCGGACGTCCTCGATTTACGCCTTTTGCTTAGCCGCCTTTGCCGCGCGAAGGAAGCGGCGGATCAGCTCGGGATCCTTTTCGCCGGGACGGCTCTCGACGCCCGAGGAGACGTCGACGATCGCCGCCCCCGTCCGCCGGATCGCCTCGGCCACGGTCTCGGGTGTGAGGCCGCCGGCTAGCGCGAACGGCATACGGCCGCTCGCATTCTCGAGCAGGCCCCAGTCGAATGCGCGCGCGTTCCCGCCGGGGAGGGCGTCTCCGCCGAGCGGTTTGGCATCGAACAGGATAATGTCGGCACCCGCATCCGCGCCGCGGTAGGCGCCGGACCTTGCCACGTCCTCGGGCGTCGCGACGGCGACGGCCTTCATCACAGCGACGCCCGCGCGGCGCTTCACCTCGCCGACGCGGCCGGGCGTCTCCTGCCCGTGAAGCTGGATCATGTCGGGTCGAACCTCCGAGACGACCTCGTCGACGAGCGCGTCGTCGGGATCGACGAGAAGGACAACCACCTTGGCGCGACCCTTCTCGTGGGCGCGCCGCGAGAGCGCGCGCGCCGTCGTGATATCGACGTGACGCGGGCTCCTTGGAAAATGCACGAGCCCGACGTAGTCGGCGCCGGCCTCGAGCGCCGCCTCGAGCGCCGCCTCCGTCTTGATGCCGCAGATTTTGACTTCCGTTGCCATCGGCCAGCGTTTTCGATTGCCCGGCAGAGCGCCGCCCAGCGCCGAGATTAACGCGCGGCGCCGCCAAGCGCTGAAGAGAATGTGAGGAGCCCGAGGTCGAGGGAGATGGGCCTAGGCCGCTTCCCGGCGTTGGGGCGCCGCAAGCTGCTTGGCGCGTCCCGCCACTCCGGCATCGCGCTCGCGCGTGAGCCGCTCTGCCTCGGCCTGCCAGCGGCGCGCCTCCGACAGGCGGTGGCGGGCCGCGCGCCGCCATCGGCCCTGGGTGAGCCACGAGACCAACCCCCCCAGCACGACGCCGAGGATGAGGGCGCCGATGAGATAGGCGTAGAAGGGCAGCATGAGCGAAACGACCGGCTCGTCGGGGCGGAACGGGTCGAGGACGAGGCGAACGGTGTGGCGGTTCGCGACCGCGAGCGTCACGAGGAGCACGGCGGCAGGGAAAGCGATAAGGAGCGAAAGGATGCGCTTCAGCACGCCGGAAATCTCCTAAAGAGGGGCGATATTGGGGATCAAGCGTCGGAGTTGAGCCGATCGCGCAGCTCCTTGCCGGTCTTGAAGAAGGGCACGAATTTCTCGGCGACGGCCACCGGCGATCCCGTGCGGGGATTGCGCCCTTGACGCGCCGCGCGATGTTTCACGGTGAAGGCGCCGAAGCCTCTGAGCTCCACTCTGTCGCCGCGCGCAAGCGCATCGACGATCTCATCGAAGACCACGTTGACTATGCGCTCGACATCGCGGTGGTAGAGGTGCGGGTTGGACCCGGCGATCTTTTGAATGAGCTCGGATTTGATCACGGCGCCCTCTCAAAGCAACTGTATTTCCTTAATTTTCCGAAGGTTGCCAAACGGAGACGAGGCCGTCAAGCCCAAGCGCCCCGATTGTCGCGTCACGGCTAACGAGCCCTTGGAGGGCAGACCCGGTCTTGCCGATGAGGCCTGTGAGAAGTCCGGTAATGGCGCTCGACACGCCCCAGCTGCCGGGCCGCGTCGGTTGCCAGTCGACCACTTTCAGGTCCTTGGCGACGCCGCGCTTCTCCTCGAGCCAGCGCACCGCCTCGGCCTCCCCGCCGATTTCGTCGACGAGCTTGCGCTCGAGCGCCTCGCGGCCCGAAAAGATGCGTCCATCGAGCAGGCCAGGCACGTCTCGGGCCGCGATCCCGCGCCGCTCCTCGACCAGGGAGACGAACCAGCGGAAGCCATCGGCGATGGTGTCCTCCATTACCTTGCGCCCACCCTCGTCGAGCGGCATGAAAGGGGACGGCGAGGCCTTGAGCACGCCGCTCTTCACCTCGTTCACCTTGATGCCGAGCTTGTCCAGGAGCTGGACTACCTCCGGCCATTGGGCGAGGACGCCGATCGAGCCCGTGATCGTGTTGCCGCGCGCCACGATATGGTCGGTGCCGAGGCCGACGATATAGCCGGCCGACGCGGCCACGGTTCCGAATTGGGCGACGACGGGCTTCGTGCTCGCCACGTCGCGCAGCGCGAGGAATAGGGCTTCGCCGCCCGCCGTCGTTCCCCCGGGGCTGTTCACGAACACGATCACGGCCTCGACGTGGCTCAAGTCCTTGAGCTTCTTCAGAAGCGCGAGCTGGTCGCGGTCGTCCATGATCGTCCCTTCGATGGCGACGCGGGCGATCTGATGAGGAGCAATGAGGTCCGAGAACCGCTCGCTTCCAAAGGCGAGGGAGCCGATCAGCAGGGCAAGGCCGGCGATGGCGGCCGTGCGCCACAGGCCGAGCTTGCGGCGCATGCGGCGGCGATCGAGGACTGTTTCAGTGTCTTGGCTCATTGCGTGCTCTATCCTGTTGGCAGGGTAAGCATGTTTCGGGTGTCCTTCAATGCCGTAACCAGGCTCAGATCTCGACGATTTCCCCGCGTGCGATCGTTCCGCCATGGACGACCTCGGCATAGACGCCGAAGTCGGTATGGCCCCACTTGCGTGCGAGAACGGCGGGGATGTCCATGTCGCGCGCGCCCGTAGCCGGGTCTACGTTGGTCGCGGCACAGCGCTCGGTGCGCTCAAGCACCGTGAAGCTTGCCTCGCCGGCTCGAAGGCTTTTTCCAACCCAGGACGTCTCGACCCACGGGTCGAGGCCGTCGATCACCAGGTTCGGGCGAAAGCGCAGCGGGTCGATGGGGCGCCCGGCGATGCGCTCGACCTCGCGCACGGAGGCCAGATTGACGAGGTGCAGGCATTTCGCCCGGACGTCCGAGAAGTGGTGGCCGGGGCAGGAGACGATGCGGGGATGCCCGCGGAGGCTCGCGGCCATGTAGGCAGCAAGAAACTGCTCGATCAGAGCCCGGCCGGAGCGTGACGCGAGACACCCCCCGACGACCGGCTTTCCGCCCCTGAGGACAGTCGAGCGTCTCGGTCGCTTCGTCGAACCGCGTCTCGATCGTGGCGAGCCTCTCGTCGCGCATCAGCATGCAGGAAGATGGATCTTCGGCAGATGCGTCGGCGCATCGGGGTCGAAGCGGCCGGGACCGTTCTCGATCGCCCACGCCCGGTCGAAGGCGATCATCTCGCCGGCTATGAGGTGAACTGCTCTCAAGGAGCAGGCCGAGAGGCCCTTGACGGGATAGCGGTAGATGGCGGCAATCTCGCCTCGCATCCGAATCGTGACCTCGCGGCGTTCTGCGGCTAACGGCCGCGATCTTGCCCCCTTTTGCCGCCGTCCCGCAATCCCATATCTCGTGCGGCTAAAGTCGGGTGCCATCGGGCCCGGCAGTGGCGATCAAACATCCTGATCGTGACGGTGCTTGCCGCGCGCCAATTGGCGGGGGAGCACGCCGAGGAGGGACGACATGGACTTCGAACGAATTCACCGACCGCGGCCAAGGGCTTCGTCCAGTCGGCGCAGACCGTCGCGCTCCGCGACGGTCATCAGCAATTCGCGCCCGAGCACTCCTGAAAGTTCTGCTCGACGACCCGGAAGGCTCGCCGCCGGGCTGATCGACCGCGCCGGCGGAAACGCTCACGCGAGGCCCTGACGGCCGTCGAGCGCGCGCTCGCCAAGCGACCTAAGGTCTCGGGAGGAGGTGCCGGCCAGGTTTACCTCACGCCGGAGCTCGCCCGCGTCTTCGACCCGCGCGAGAAGATCGCCGACAAGGCTGGCGACAAGTACGTGACCGTCGACGGCTTCTGCTCGCTCTCGCGGTCGAAAGACCGAGGCCGGCAAGATCCTTGCCGAGGCTGGCGTCACGCCCGAGAAGCTCAACGCCGCCATCAACGACATCCGCAAAGGCCGCACCGCCGACAGCGCCTCGGCCGAGCAGGCCTATGATGCGCTGAAGCGCTATGCCCGCGATCTGACCGAGGCCGCGGCGCACGGCAAGCTCGATCCCGTCATCGGCCGCGACGAGGAAATCCGCCGCACCATCCAGGTGCTGTCGCGCCGGACCAAGAACAACCCCGTGCTGATCGGCGAGCCCGGCGTCGGCAAGACGGCGATCGCCGAGGGCCTCGCGTTGCGCATCATCAAGGGCGACGTGCCCGAGAGCCTCAAGGACAAGAAGCTGCTTGCGCTCGACATGGGGGCGCTGATCGCCGGCGCGAAATATCGCGGGAGTTCGAGGAGCGCCTGAAGTCCGTGCTTCAGCGAGGTCCAGGCCGAGGAAGGGCG
>CAVUEM010000035.1:0-20810 GCA_963740475.1 uncultured Alphaproteobacteria bacterium
GCTCCTTTCGGAAAGACGCGCTTTTGTGGCCCCGTGTAGAGTTGACGCGGACGGCCGATTCGCTGCTCTGGGTCCTCAATCATCTCCTTCCACTGGGCGATCCAGCCGACGCTGCGCGCAATCGCGATAATCACCGTGAACATCGATTCCGGAAAGCCCATCGCGTGCAGCGCTATCCCTGCGTAGAAATCGATATTGGGATACAGCCGTCTCTCAATGAAGTACTGGTCCTGCAGCGCGATTTGCTCCAGCTCGAGGGCGATCCTGAGGAGAGGCTCGTCAGCCTTACCGCATTCGTCCACCACCTCGACGGCAGATCCTCTGCATAATCTTTGCGCGCGGGTCATAGTTCTTATAGACGCGGTGCCCGAAACCCTGGAGGCGGAAGACGGAGGTTTTGTCCTTTGCTTTCTTGATGTAGGCCGGGATGCGATCAGCCGTGCCGATCTCCTTGAGCATCTTGAAGGCGGCCTCACTTGCCCCGCCATGGGCGGCACCCCAGAGACATGCGATTCCAGCGGCAATGCAGGCAAAGGGATTGGCGCCCGAAGAACCGGCAAGGCGCACGGTCGAGGTCGACGCGTTCTGCCCGTGGTCGGCATACAGGAGAAAAATGCGGTCAAGAGCGCGCGCGACGATAGGGTTGACGATGTAGGGCTCGGGCGAGACCGCGAAGCACATTTGCAAAAAGTTGGAGGCGTAGTCGAGATCATTCCTCGGATAAATGAAGGGCTGTCCGATTGAATATTTATAAGCCATTGCAGCAAGCGTCGGCATCTTGGAAATAATGCGATCGCTCGCGATCCGCCGCTGCACCGGATCGTTGATGTTGGTTGAATCGTTATAGAAGGCCGACAAAGCACCAACCACGCCAACCATCACCGCCATGGGTGGGGCGTCCCGCCGGAACCCCGAAAAGAAGCGGATCAACTGCTCATTCACCATCGTGTGGCGTGAGACGATGTGCCGGAACGTCCTGAATTCCTCGTTTGTCGGCAGCTCGCCGTAGAGAAGCAGATAGCAGACGGAAAGGAAGTTCGAGTTCTCGGCAAGCTGGTCGATAGGGTAGCCGCGATAGAAGAGCTCGCCGGCCTCGCCGTCGATGTAGGTAATTCGAGAAGCGCAGTTTGCGGTTGCGATAAAGCCGGGGGCGTAGGTGAAGCACCCTGTCTCTGTATAAAGCCGACTAATATCGATGACGTCGGGGCCGCACGAGCCGCTGAGGATCGGCAGCTCAATTGTCTTGCCTTCCTTGAGCAGCGTCGCAGTTCGTGTTCCGCCGGTCCTTGCGGTAGAGCTGTGAAGACCGTCCATGATCGTCTTCCTCTAAGCCTACTCGATGGCACCGTCACAGTAACACACTGGTTTAGTACAGACTGGCCATATCGCATTCGCTTATGGACAAGCTCTCATACCGTCCGGCGAGAAGTGCACGCATATAGTCAACGAACGTTTCCGTTCGCATTTCCCCGCACCTCGCCAATCATTGCCGCCCACGTTCACGCCAATTTCGTGCACTATGGGACTCGCCGCCCGGTTCACTGGAAGTCCGCCATGCCAACAGTTGGACATCGCTGTCGCGAGAGCTTCCCCCATTACACCAGCGGCGAACGTATCGCGGACGGCTGCGTTCACATTGCCAGCGTTGCCGCCAGCCTTGCGGCAGCGGCGATCCTGATCACCATCTCGTTCACGTCACTGCCGCCGCTCTCGACGGTGAGCGTCGTTATCTACAGCAGCGGACTCGTGGCAGTCTTCGGCTTCTCGATCCTAGGGCGGATGGAAATAGCTTCACATGCAGGGACCATGCGTGGAGGCTGCCCGTGGAAGACGCTCAAGACGCTCACGTTCGGAGTTCTCAACAAGGGTTCGCAAGATCCTGCGCTGGCGCGCCGGGCTAAGCTCGTCCAGCACTTAGAGCAGCAGCGAGCGCTTGCCCTGAACCCCAGCTATGTACGGACCTTTCAGCGCTGGGTCCCCAACGAGCGGGGCAGCAAGGATCTCGTAGAGGTCCAGAAACGTGTTCGTCCCTGGTGGCGTGAGGACGTGCTCGGGACAGTCGGGCTGACGGTGCGCTATGGGGCGAAGGCGATCGAGTTCGAGAAGGGCAAGACCGCAATCATTGTGCCGAGCAAGGATCAGCTCGTCGCTACCATCGACACCCTCATCGCAGCTGTAAGGGCGGGCGAGCTTGACGAACACCTGGCGCAGCATGCCAAAGCGCGTGGAGTGCCCAAGTCAAAGCGGGCGGCCTAACAGGGGTGCAGCACCGGGGTGTGATGTGTCGGTCCGAAGGGTTGCAGTTGGAGAAAAGTGTTGTCAAGTCCGCTTGTTAAGTCAAGACAGCGCTGTGACAGGTGCGCGTTGTGCATTGTCGTCAACGCACGCCTACGGAGGCAAATGATGGGCTGCCCGATGCGCTCTTGCGGCGGGCAGCTCATCTTATTAGTGGGAATGGCCGGGCGTTACACCGGCAGCTATCTTGACCAATCCAACGGCTGGCGCGCCGCGGCGATCCTGGCTGACGTCGGCCAAGCTTCACTCGGTAGACGCATTCCCACTTCCATCAGATCTCATTCTGCGAGCCGCGTGACAAATATTTCCTCGCCGATGTGCGCTAACTGTCGCCCGTCAGCACCTAGTCGTCGATCTGGACCGGCTCACCTACCGACAAGGGTGTCGTCATCGACAACTCCACTGCTGGCCGTGCCTACAAACGACACGGTCCGCTCCGAGACGTTAGGAGCGAGGACATCCTCATCGTTCAACGCTGTACCGTCGAGCTGCACGCGAGCAGCCCCGTTCAGCCGTGTGCCGCTGTAAATCCGAGCGATGCAAGTAGGCTGGCAACAAGGAACGCGATCCAGCTAGCCCACACTGGTATCGATGCGGGACCGACTTTTACTTCGGTGCGCAATATCGCGCGGGCCAACTGCAATACGGCGACGATCGTGAATATTACTGCCGCAAGAACGGAATAATCTGTGGCGGCCATGACAGTACCTACAAGCGCCGAGGCCTAGCAATTTCTAGACAAACTTCGCCGAGAAGAGCGGCCGTCGTCCTCAGCGCCGAAAGAGATTGTTCTGGGTCTAATTCGAGCCGGTCTGGACAACGCGACGCGATATTTTCAAGTAGCAGCACCCGTGACGCATACAGCACGGGTGCCACCACCTGCCAAGTAAGGGCAACCGCCGGGCTGCGAGGATGAAGTGGACCCGGCGGAATGCACCGACAACAATCCACCTTTGCGGGGGTTCCAAGGCAAGGCTCGCTGAACTGTGGAAAACTGCGACATGAAACGGATCGCGAGCAACGCTCGATTTCCTGTACGCTTTTGAGCGATAAACGGACGATCAGCAGACTTTCCCGCGTTTGTGCGCCCAATCTCGCGGATTCTTACGCACATGGCCGGCGAGCTTTGCGCCGTCAGCGTATACCCCGTAGCTCAATTCGCTTTGTTTGCAAGGCCTTCAACTCGCTCGCACCGCCGTGCGGGAACGCTCTTCATGCATAGGCCGACCACCTTGAGCGTATTGTCACGCGGCGGGCTGACAAGGGCGGCAAGGTCGTTGCAATGAAGAGGGTGTGAATTCGCACGCACGTGGTTGGAAGAAAAAGGGCGCCGGTCCGGGGGGAGGACCAAGCGCCCTAGCCAAGTCCCTCGGGGGGAGGGGCATTGCTTTCGGGAGGGATGCCGAAAGCTTGGCTAGCCGCAATATCTATGCAGCTATAACGACTATAACTCTACACCGTAGCCCTTGCAACGGACCTCTGCGGGGTAGCTAGCCTGAACTATTCACCAGGCCCATTGGTTTTGGTGGGTGCGCGTGGCAGCGGCCGTGTTGACGGCGCTGGTGGCGGGAACTCATCCGGACGCGTTTGGGGTTGCGGCTGTTGGGGCTCGGTGCGGCGCTGAGGGCCGCATTGATCAGGGACCTCTCGCGGCGATGCTGCCTGTCAGCAGGACAAGCATGGACGCGTGCGGATAGCTTGCCGGGAAGGCTATTCTGATCCGGCTCTTTATCTCCTCGACGCGCACCGCGACCTTGATGAAGCATCGTCTTAGCGTCTCGAAGGTGGCGCCCCTCCAGATCGAGCGGCGCGGGGCAGCGCGGCGAAGCGTGTGCAGCAGCCAGTAAGCGCCCATATGGAGGAAGAGGCGGAACTGGTTGGCTTCCCAGCGGTGGCAGGCAGTCTTGTCGGCGCGGGTATAGAGCTTCAAATCCTTGATCAGGTTCTCGATGCGTCCGCGGGCGCAGTAGATCTTTTGGTAGAGAACCTTGCCGCTGCCGTTGAGGCTCGTGATCACGAAGCGCGCGTCTGAGCCGAGCGCCGTCGCCTCGACGCGGGCGATGACGGAGCGCGTGCGGCTCCAGGTGCCGGCGCGGTGCTGGAACTGATGGAAGCGGCGTACCTTGCCCTCACGCGGCTTACGCCGCATCTCGCACAGGCCGCGCCACGGGCCTGCGATCTCATCGAGGCGCACGTTGGTTGGAAGGCCGAAGATGTAATCGCAGCCCATTTGCTCGAGTTCTGCCATCACCGTCTCGCAGCCGTAATGCCCGTCGCCGCGCACGAGGATCTCAACACGCGGCCAGCGGCGGCGGATGCGGCGGATCACATGACGCAGCACGCGCGCGGCCTCCTCGCCGGACGGGCGCTTGCCGGGGCGCAACACGAAGGCGACTGGCTTGCCCGAGGTCGCCTCGAAGATGACGATCGGCTGAAAGCAATACCCGTCATAGTGGGCGTTGAAGAGCGCAAGCTGCTGGCTCCCGTGCACCGCGTCCTCGGTATCGTCGATATCGAGAACGATGCGGTCGGGGGCGTGCGCGAAGCTCCGGCAGAAGAGATCGATCAGCCCCAACCCGACGCGCGCCAGCGCACGCCATTGGGCGAGGTTCTCGAGCCGCGAGAGTGTCGGCTGGCTCATCAGATCGGCGCCGCTCTCCGGGCAGCGCCCGCACGCGAGCTTTAAGGCGGGATCGGCGCGCAGCGCATCGATATCGTCGCAATCCTCGTAGCCCGCCGAGATCATCAGCATGCGGGCGAGCGCCATGTCGGCATACGTGTGCACCACCCGCTTGCGCTCGCGCGCATCGCAAAGCGGGCCGGTGATCACCTCGGCGAGACCGAGCCGCCGCGCCGCCTCGCGCAGCACGATGAGGCCGCCGTCCGACGACAGCCGCCCCGCATCGAAGGTTGCTGTGAGCGGCTTGGCGCCGACGGGTGACAGGCCGGGCAGGATGGGGGTAGCGTTCATGGCGGTGAGCTGGCGGCTCCGTGCTGACGAATGATTCTGCTTGGCAACAAAATCATACGCCAGGCCAACGGCTTGGTCGCCGCTCACCGCATCACCTCACACAGCCTCATGAATAAAAGGGGCTAGCAGGCAGCAGCCGCGTCACTCGTGCATCATAGAGGCGATCTTGGCCCCCGATGGTGGACAGCTTGCTGAACGCCGGCGCACTAAAGGGCAGCGACTGGATGAGAGCATCACGACCTGAAGTGGACAGCTCTCTCTTGGCCGCGGCGCATAGACGGGCGACTTCGAGTATGGACTCCACACTTGTCTGCCAGCGTGCGGAGATCTTGGTCGCGTAGGAGTCGATCTTCTCTTGCTCAAGTAACACCATGCTCCACTCCTTCGTTTTCACGGGTGAAAAACCGGGACTGTGGTGTCGATTGGCAATAACTGGTCTCGCCCGCAGACGCGCTACGGGCTTTCACAACGAAATGCGATCCCCAAGAATGACATCCCATCGCCGATGCCGGTCTCAAGCGGACCTGGCGCCTTTAGCCGTTGAGACGTTGTTTATGGGCGCGTAGAAAGCACAAAGGAGCAGGCGAGTCAAATGAATTTGCCGTCCCAAAGGCGGTGTACTTGCACTGGAGAAACGCATTAGCGGACCTCAAACACAACAACACCTGGAAGAATGTAATTCCTTTCAAATCCAGAATTATATTTCAATATGAGAAGTTATATGTTTGAAATAATAATTCGACAATGAAACTTCAATTATAAAATATGACAAACCTAACAAGTGTCGAATTAATTAGAGGCCAGAAAATCAGTGATTGCGCGGTTCATTTGAGTGGCGTTATCTCGCTTATGTCAGAACACCGAGTAACGCAATTGCAGCTTTAGTTCTCTTCCTCGCCGGTCGTTCCTGACTGGCGCGCGGCACAATGTGATCAGCACGGGCCACAACATTGAAGCTGTAGACCCCTTTTAGACCGCCCCAACATCGCGACGGGTCTGACCCCAGCCATCGAGGGTGCGCTTTGATGGCTCAGCGAGCGTCTTGCGCCGTAGGCTGATCAATATAATAATGTACCAACTAGGATTGAAGGGTGACGGCCATGAAGACGCTCAAGTCACTAAAGTTTGGCGTGCTGACTTCTGATTTTCAGGACCCGCGCCTACAGAGGCGGGTCAAGCTTGTATCCCAGCTGGAGGAGCAAAAGGCGCTGGCGCTTGACCCCCTGCACGTCCGCACCGAGCACAAGTGGCGCATCAATGCGAACGGCATCAAGGAACGGGTGGAAGAGAAGAGGCGCGTCAGCCCTTGGTGGCGGATGGACGGCCAAGGCGCCGTCTATTTGGCCGTTCGCTACGGCGCCAAGGTTGTCGAGTTTGAGAAGGGCAAGACCGCTGTCGTGGTGCCCTCAAAGGACGAGCTGGCGGCCACGATCGACATCCTCATCGCAGCTGTGCAGGCGGGCGAGCTAGATCCTCACCTAGCGCAATGCGCGAAGGCCAGGAGCAAGCGCGCAGCATGAGCTGTCGGCGGGCCCCTTTCGTGTCAGGCAGCCAGAGTTCTGACGAAGTCCCGCGCGGTAGCCTTTTTCGCGTAATGCTTCTCGATCATTTCAACGGAGGTGCCCATGTTGCGCGCGACCTCGAACACATTAACACCCCGTTTGAGCGCTGAAATCGCGTAGGTGTGCCGCAAGCTGTAGAGCGTGTGCTTCTCATCGTGGCTGTTGTGCGTCAGGCCCGCTGCCTTAAGCAGCGCATCAAACTGATCCGCGAGGGTACTGATCTTCTGACCATTGGACATACGGAACAGGAGATCATCTGGCTTCGCTCCCGCGGCAAGACGCCTTTTGAGGAATTTGGCGAGGATGTCGTTCATGTGCGCCCGCACAATCACGTCACGCTCGCCCGTCTTCCCCCTGACGTTGAGGCGATAGAATGACTCGCCGTCGAGGCAAATCTCCTCGATGTCCCAAATCTTGAGATTGTTCGCCTCACCGACCCTGACGCCTGAAAGAGAGAGGAAGGAAACATACAGTGCAAGCAGAGCCCTGCTCTTGCCGCAGCGCTTGTCAGGTGCGGTGTTGATCCGATCAGTCGCACCGTCTATGAGCCGTTCGAAGTCTGCATCTTCGAAGGGCGGCCTGACACCGCACTTTTTCGGCGTGAACGTGTACGAGGGAAGCGGCTGTGAGCCTCGCAGACCTTGCTCATGAGCCCACCTGAGGATGGCCTTGCCTTCGGTGATCTCCCATTGAATCGTCTTGTCCGTGGGGTGCCGTTTGCCGTTTTGCGGGATCGGGCGTGTGGCGTAATATTCGCGACGCCAGTCCACAAACTGCTTGAGGTCCTGATCACCGATGCCTTGGATCGGCTTTGAGCCTGCGTACTCACGCCAGAATTTGCTGACCCGTTTGACCTGCCTCAGCATGCCCGCTGAGGTGTGACCCTGAGCGTGGCTCTTCTCCCGATAGGCGATGTAGGCATCGATGACGGTGTTGAGGCTCGTTGACCTGACGGGGATACCCTGGCTGTGCTGGGCTTTCAGCGCGTGATAGATCTTCCAGCCCTCAGAAACCGCAGCATCTCGATCGCCAGTCTTCAATGACCGCGACACATAGATAGATGAGCCGAGATAAATTCTTGCCGTGTAATGAGGCGGCCTGAGATAGATGACGAGCTTCCCCCCATCCAAGTAACGTGCATCCAACATTTCGCTGTACTGAAGCCCCCTCCCCAAAGCCCTGTAGAGTTCACAGTATACATGCATTTGTTGCTGGAGCAACTACAAAAACGGTCTGCGATTTGCGCAGGTTTTGTACAGGTTCCAGGCTGATCGAGATCAAAAGGGCAAACTGTATAGGTTTTGTACAGGCCAAAAATCAGGCCAGCAGAACGCTAACACATTGAAATATATAAGTTATTCGTACTTCCCGTGACAGTGCTTGTACTTCTTGCCCGATCCGCACGGGCAGGGGGCGTTGCGCGCGACCTTGCCCCAGGTCGCCGGATCGTCGGGATCGATCGCGTCGGCGGATTTGCGCGTTTGGAGCGGGGCCCGCTTCTCGGGCTCGCGCGTTCCGCGCCCGCGCGCGGCGATGGCGGCGTCCGCCATGGCAAGCTCCTCGGCAAGCTCGTCGAGGCCGGTCGTTGCGTCGATGTGATGGGCGCGCATTTCCGGCAGCTCGACCGGCTGCAGCGCGGGCTGCTGCTCCGGCGGAGCGAGCTCGACATGCATGAGCTGTCCTGTCGTCGCCTCGCGGAGCCTCGCCAGCATTCCCTCGAACAGGACGAACGCCTCGCCCTTGTACTCGTTCAAGGGGTCGCGCTGCCCATAGGCGCGGAAGCCGATGACCTGGCGCAGGTGCTCGAGCATGACGAGGTGCTCGCGCCAGAGGTGATCGAGCGTCTGCAAGAGCACCATCTTCTCGATCTGGCGATAGGTGCCGGGTCCGATCTCCGCGCCCTTTTGCTCGGCCCTCTCGTCGACCGCCGCGACGAGCCGGTCGCGAATTTCCTTGTCCGCGATGCCCTCTTCCTCGCCCCAGGCCTCGATCGGGAGATCGAGCCCGAAAATGCCGCGGACAGCTTCGTTGAGGCCCTTGGTGTCCCATTGCTCAGCGTAGGCCTTCTCGGGAATGAAGCGCGTGACGAGGTCCTGGACCACCTGATGGCGCAGGTCACGCACCGTCTCGGAGACGTCCTCCTCGGCCATGATGTCGATGCGCTGCTCGAAGATGACCTTGCGCTGGTCGTTCATCACGTCGTCGAATTTCAGGATCTGCTTGCGAATATCGAAGTTGCGCGCCTCGACCTTCTTCTGCGCCATCTCGAGGCTCTTGTTCATCCACGGGTGCGTGATGGCCTCGCCCTCCTGGAGCCCGAGCGTCCGCAAGACCCCGTCCATGCGCTCGGAGCCGAAGATGCGCATGAGATCGTCGTCGAGCGCGAGATAGAACTTCGAGCGGCCCGGGTCGCCCTGACGGCCCGAGCGCCCGCGCAGCTGATTGTCGATGCGCCGGCTCTCGTGGCGCTCGGTGCCGACCACGTAGAGGCCGCCCGCGTCGAGCGCCCGCTTCTTCTTCTCGTTGACGTCGGCTTGAATCGCGGCGCGCCTGCGAGCGATGGCCTCCTCGTCCGGAGCCGCACCCCGCGCCGTCTCCTCGGCGATCCAGTCCTTGAGCAGGTACTCGACGTTGCCGCCGAGCTGAATATCGGTGCCGCGGCCGGCCATATTGGTCGCGATGGTGATCGCGCCGGGAACGCCGGCCTGGGCGATAATATGGGCTTCCTGCTCGTGGTAGCGTGCGTTCAAGACCTGGTGGGGAATGAGGTCGGCGTTGGTCTTCTTTCCGCCGAGTGAGGAGAGGTACTCGCCGATGTCGAGGAAGTAGGCCTTGAGCTCCGCTTCCGGGTTGGGCTTGCCGTCCTTCTTGGCGTCCTTGAGCTTGTCGGCCTGTGCCCTGAGCGACTGGCCCAGGTCGGCCACGTACTTCCTGTCCTTCAAGAGCTCCGAGAGCTGCTCCGACTTCTCGATCGACGTCGTGCCGACGAGCGCCGGCTGTCCGCGCCGGTGGCAATCGGCGATCGTCGTCACGATGGCGGCGAGCTTCTCCTTCTGCGTGCGGTAGATCTCGTCGTCCTCGTCGGCGCGCGCCACCGCCATGTTGGTCGGAATCTCGATGACCTCGAGACCGTAGATGTCCATGAACTCGTTGGCCTCGGTGAGCGCCGTGCCGGTCATGCCGGCGAGCTTCTCGTAGAGGCGGAAGTAGTTCTGGAACGTAATCGAGGCGAGCGTCTGGTTCTCGGGCTGGATCGCGGCGTGCTCCTTGGCCTCGAGCGCCTGGTGCAGCCCTTCCGAGTAGCGCCTTCCAGGCATCATGCGGCCCGTGAACTCGTCGATGATGATCACGTCGCCGCCCTTGACGATGTAGTCCTTATCGCGCTGGAACAGCTTGTGCGCCTTCAAGGCCTGATTGACGTGGTGGACGATCGAGATGTTGTCGATGTCGTACATCGACCCCTTCATGAGGCCCTTGCCCGTCGCCAGCTCCTCCATGCGCTCGTTGCCGAGATCGGTGAGCGCGACCTGGCGCTGCTTCTCGTCGAGATCGAGCAGGCCCTGGGTCTTGAGCAGCTCTTTCGCCTCCTCCTTGCCGTTCGCCTGGACGATCTCCTTCTCGGTTCTGTCGTGCTCGGCGACGAGGATCTTCATCAGCTCGTCGACGGCGTTGTAGAGCTCGGCGCGGTCCTCGGTGGGCCCCGAGATGATGAGTGGCGTGCGAGCCTCATCGATCAGGATGCTGTCGACCTCGTCGACGATGGCGAATGTGTGTCCGCGCTGGGCCATATCGTCCGTGCGCATCTTCATGTTGTCGCGCAGGTAGTCGAAGCCGAGCTCGTTGTTGGTGCCGTAGGTCACGTCGGCGGCGTAGGCGGCCTTGCGCTCTTCGTCGCTGAGCCCGTGGACGATCACGCCGACGGAAAGGCCGAGGAACTTGTAGATCGCCCCCATCCATTCGGCGTCGCGCCGCGCCAGGTAGTCGTTGACGGTGACGACGTGGACCCCGCGCTCGGCGAGCGCGTTGAGATAGACGGCAAGCGTGGCGACGAGGGTCTTGCCTTCGCCAGTCTTCATCTCGGCGATGTTACCCTCGTGAAGCACCATGCCGCCGATGAGCTGCACGTCGAAATGGCGCTGGCCGAGCGTGCGCTTGGCGGCCTCGCGCACGGTGGCGAAGGCGGGGACGAGAAGGTCGTCGAGGGACTTGCCGCTCTTGAGCTCGTCCCGGAACATCTGCGTGCGCGCCCTGAGGTCTCCGTCGGAGAGCTTCTCGAGCTCGGGCTCGAGCGCGTTGATTGCCTCGACCTTCGGGCGGTAGCCTTTAACTCGGCGCTCGTTGGACGAGCCGAAGATTTTTGCCGCGAGCGTGCCGATGGAAAGCATTCGTCATGACCTCGAAAACAGGGACCCGCCGCGCGGGGGCGCTCTCTTCACTCGCCGGGCATGAGGTGAGAAATGTCCAACGACGAAATTGGGCGGCCGGCCCAGACTTTGCCGGTCTGCACCCATCCGCGGCGTGACATAAGTATCGGGAGCTGGCCTTGTCAACGCGTCCTGAGCGCCGGGGATAGCGGCTCCACGTGTCCAAGTGGCCCTGCAGTCAGGAAAAATCATCTCCAATTCTTAACTTGGCAGCCGAAGTGCCCCCGGTCTATGGGTGGGGACTTCGCCCTTGCGCTCGGACGTTGCCCTACGGCTAACTGCTGGCACCTTGCGCAGTCCCTGTCATTTGGCCCCGAGCCGGGGCCCCGATTCGGCAAGGAGCACAACCCCGTGACAGCCGCCCATGCCCGCCGCCGCGCGCTCGCGTTTGTGTGCGCCTCCCTCTGCTTGAGCCCCGCTGCCCTCCACGCCGAGGACAAGGTAATGGCGCGATTGAACGGTGTCGACATCACGCAATCGGACCTTGATCTCGCCAACGGGGAGATCGGGCAGGCCCTTGCCGAGCTGCCGGCGGCGTCAAGGCAGCGGGTCCTGGTCGAGTACATCATCGAGACGAGGCTATTTGCCAATGCCGCGGAGGGCGACAAGCTCGCCTCCGAGCCGGACTTCGAGAAGCGCCTCGCCTACTGGCGCCAGCGCGCGCTGCGCGACGCCTACTACGACAAGGCGGTCAAGAGCTCGATCAGCGACGCGGTCGTGCGCGGCATCTACGACGACAAGGTGAAGGGACTGGCGCCGCAAGAGGAGGTGCAGGCCCGCCACATCCTCGTCGAGACCGAGGAGAAGGCAAAGTCGCTCGCCGACGAGATCGCCAAGGGCGCCGACTTCGCGGCCCTCGCCAAGGAGCACTCGAAGGACGCGGGCTCGAAGGGCGACGGCGGCATGCTCGGCTACTTCGCGCGCGGCCAGATGGTCGCTCCGTTCGAGGAGGCCGCCTTTTCCCTCAAGGCGGGCGAGCTTTCGAAGCCGGTGAAGAGCCAGTTCGGCTGGCACCTGATCAAGGTCGAGGACCGCCGCCAGAAGCCGCCGCCGCCCTACGAGGAGGTCAAGGACCGCATCCTCACCTCGATGGTGCAGTCCAAGGCGCAGGATGTCGCGAGGGGGCTGCGAGGCAAGGCGACGATCGAATATGTGGACGCGGACATTAAGAAGCAGGTCGAGGAGGACGCCAAGAAGGCCGACGCCCAGAAGGCCTTTGAATCGCAAGTCGACAAGATGGAAGCCGGCAAGCAGTAGCCACCCCTCCTCGGTATTGCGAACACCGCTTGATTTTCCCGGGCGGCGCCTGCTTTCTCTCCCCGCCGCAGTCGTGATCGCGGCCGAGGGTCATCCATGGGCAAGTCCGCTCACGTCTCGCCGTTCGCTCCGAGGTCGCTGCCCGTGCTGCCGCCTGTCGCCGGCGTGCGCTTCGCGACCGCCGAAGCCGGGATCCGCTACAAGGGCCGCACCGACGTCATGGTGGCCGTCATGGAGCCCGGCACGGCGGTAGCCGGCGTGCTCACGCGCTCGAAGACGGCGTCGGCCCCCGTGCTCTGGTGCAGGAAGAGCCTGAGGAAGGGCCGCGCCCGCGTCCTCGTCGTCAACTCGGGCAACGCCAACGCCTTCACCGGCCGGCGCGGGCGCGACGCCGTCGCCATGACCGTGGACTATGCTGCGGCCGCGGCGGGCTGCGCACCGCACGAGGTCTTCGTCTCCTCGACCGGCGTCATCGGCGAGCCCATGGACGCGGGACTGTTCGCTCACCTTCTCGACGGCCTCGCCAAGAACGCTGAAGCGGACCGCTTCGAGGCTGCGGCGCGCGCCATCATGACGACGGACACCTATCCCAAGCTCTCGAACCGCACGGCGGTCATCGGCGGCACCGAAGTGACGATCAACGGCTTCTGCAAGGGCGCCGGCATGATCGCGCCCGATATGGCGACCATGCTCTGCTACGTCTTCACCGACGCGGCGATTGCGCCAGAACCTTTGCAGGCCATGCTTTCCGAGCACGTCGAGACGACCTTCAACTGCATGACGGTCGACGGCGACACCTCGACCAGCGACACCTGTCTCTTGTTTGCGACCGGCAAAGCGGCCGAGCGCGGCCAGAAGCCGATCGGGAGGAAGGGCGCCCGCAAGAAGCTTGCCGACTTCTCGTCGGCCCTTCACGGCGTGCTGCGCGACCTCGCCATCCAAGGCGCGAAGGACGGCGAGGGGCTCTCCAAGTTCGTGACGTTCGAGGTCGAGGGGGCCAAGAGCTGGAAGGCGGCGCGCGCGATCGGCCTCTCGTGCGCCAACTCGCCGATCCTCAAGACGGCGATGGCCGGTGAGGACCCGAACTGGGGCCGCGTCGTGATGGCGGTCGGCAAGTCCGGCGAGGCCGCCGACCGCGACAAGCTCTCAATCTGGTTCGGCGAGCACTGCGTCGCGCGGAATGGCGAGCGCGCCGAGGACTATGACGAAAGCGCAGTCGCCCGCTACATGAAGAACAGCGAGATCACGATCCGCATCGATGTCGGTGTCGGCAAATCCTCGGCGACGGTGTGGACCTGCGACCTCACTCACGACTACGTCTCGATCAACGCCGACTACCGCAGCTGAGAGGCGCGTGATGGAGCCCAAGTTCTGGCGCGACCGCTGCGGAGGCCGGCGACATCGGTTTTCACCAGGCGGAGGTCCACGACCTGCTCGTCGCGCATTGGCCGGAGCTCGGCATCGGCCAAGACACGGCCGTCTTTGTGCCGTTGTGCGGGAAGAGCCGTGACGTGGCGTGGCTCGCTGCCGCCGGTCATCGGGTGATCGGCGTCGAGCTCAGCGACGTCGCCGTCGACACCTTCTTGCCGAGCAAGGCCTCGAGCCGGTCGCAGAGGCGGTGGGCCCGCTCATCGTCAAGCGCGCGGGGCCCTACGAGATCTGGTGCGGCGACATCTTCGACCTTCCGCCGTCGGCAACGACGGACGCCGCCGTGGTCTACGACCGCGCCGCGCTCGTTGCCTTCCCGCCCGCGATGCAAGGGCGCTATGCACAGAAACTCATGCAGCTTGCGCCCGAGCACGCGCCGATCGTGCTCGTGAGCCTCGTCTTCGACCCCGCCGAGATTACCGGGCCGCCGTTCCCCGTCGGCTTGCAGCAGATCGCGTTCAAGTTCGGGCCCGGTTTCGCATCAAGCTGCTCGAAAGCCGCGACGGGCTGGAGAAGAGCCAGCTCCTGAGGAGCGCGGGCTCACACGGCTCGTCGGGAGCATCTCCCGCCTCGACCGCGTCCCACCCCATCAGTGAGCCCGCTAGCAGGCTGAACCCTTCATGGGCGCGCCCCTCGCTGAGGCGTGTCGTCGATGGCCAGCTCTCGCCGCCGTGACGGTGACCATGACGGAGCCCATGAGCTCATCGACACTGCCCATTCTGACGCCTCGGGCCAGATCGACAGCTTTCTCCCTCGCCTCAACATCATGGCCGCGAACCCAGCCGTCCACGCTCGTTTCGACGAGCTCTCTCGTCGAGCTGCCGACACAGCCACCAGACGGCTCATGAAATAGATGCCGCACATAGAGGATCAGCGGCGTTCGGGTCGAGCTCAGCAGCAGTAATACGATCGGGCGTCAGTCCGATGGATCGTGTTGGCGAGCGGAGGACGCAGCCGGCCGCGCTTCGAGGCCTGGCTGCGCCCGGCTCCCGCGGGTCGCCGCATCGCTTGGCCTCGAGATCGAGACCACGATGGTGCCGACTCGTCGAGCGCCCGATGCGCGGCGTGTGCTTGGCTGCGTAGATCCGCTCCGTGTGCCTGCGCACAACGGCCGCGATTCGCTCGGCACCGGCTCCGTCGCGCCAGATCTCGAGATTGGCGAGCGCGGCCGCGCAGGCGATCGGGTTGGCGGTGGAGCTCGACGATGGAAGAAGGTCTTGGCCGGTCGGTAGAGAGGTCGCCTCGAAGATCGTCGGGCGTGCAAGCGTTACGGCGCAACGGCAGCGAGCCGCCGGTCAAGCCCTTGGACGTGCAGAGGATGTCGGGGCTGGATGCCGCCTGCTCGCAGGCGAACATCGTGCCCGTGCGGCCCCAGCCGGTCATGACCTCGTCGGCAATGAACAGCCGTGTGCGCCGGATGCGCCGCATCTCCGGCAGTACGCGGCCGGTACATCGAGCATCCCGCCGGCGCCCAGCACCAGCGGCTCGACGATGGAGCGCGGCGGCCTGTCGCGGCAGCGGCATCGAGGGCGTCGAGCGTCTCCTGCTCGCGCCCTGCGGCGGGAAAGGGAATGCGTGCGACCTCGAACAGCAGTCGGCTCGTAGGCCGCGTTGAAGACTCGCCCCGGCCGACATCGCGCCCATCGTGTCGCCGTGATAGCCGTGCTCCATGACGACGATGCGCGAGCGCGGGGCGCCGCGGTTGCGGAAATAGCCGAGCGCCATCTTCAGCGCGACTTCGACGCGGTCGAGCCGCTATCGGAATAGAAGACGTGCGAGGCCGGAGGCGATCCGCGCAAGCTTCGCGCCCGAGCCGTTCGGCCGGCTCGTGCGTGAAGCCCGCGGAAGTATCTGGTCGAGGCTTCGCCTTCGCCTGGATGGCGTCCACGATCTTTGGATGGCGTGGCCATGCGTCACCACCCACCAGGACGAGATCGCGTCGAGGATGCGGCGGCCGTCCGGCGTGTCGAGATAGGCGCCCTCGCGTTCGCGACCATCGTCGCATCGGGTTCGATCGCGTGCTGCGTGAAGGGATGCCAGACCGGCGGACGCGGAGCCATCGTGGAAGTCCTGGCCCGGAAGCCTCGGCAAAGGCCGAGCGCAGCGGATCCTGGTCGACGGCCGGAGATGGGCGAGACCGCCAGGCGGCGAACTCGGCCGAACTCGACGATCGTACGCTCCGGTTCCTCATCTCGTCACCGATGAAGGCGATTCCCGGGATTGGACGCCCGCGCGCGGAGCGCCTCGATCGACAGCAAGGTGTGGTTGATCGTGCCGAGCGAAGTGCGCGCGACCAGGATGACCGGGCAGAGCCAGCGCGCGAAGATGTCGATTGAACAGCGTGCGGCGGTGAGCGGCACCATCAGCCCGCCCGCGCCTTCGATGATGAGCGGCGTCGTCTCTGGGCGGCAGAGCGACGGCGGCGGGATCGATCTCGCACGCCGTCGAGCGCTGGCGGCGCTCGTGCGGCGAGGCAGGGCGTGAGGCGGTAGGCCTCGGGCAGGACCTGCGCGCGGCAGGGCGGTCGGTCAGCCGGCGCACCGCATCGCTGTCGGTCTCGTCCGCCGAGCCCCGGACTGTACCGGCTTCCAGTAGCGCCGCCGAGTGCGCCGGCGAGCCCGGCCGCAAACACGGTCTTGCCGATGCCGGTGTCGGTGCCGGTGACGACGACCGCGCCGCTCATTCGAAGGCGGCCTCCCATTCGGCCAGCGCTTCGAACATCGCCGAAACGGCGCCTCATCGACATTGAGGGTCAGCGAAATCCGCAGGCGCGCCGTGCCTTCGGGCACCGTCGGCGGACGAATACCGCGCACGTCGAACCCGCGCGCCTGCAGCGCGCCGGCCAGCGCCATCGCGCGGCCATTGTCGCCAACGATCGATCGGCAGGATCTGCGAGCCGCTGGGCGTGACCCCGCAGCGGGCGGCGGCCTGCGTTCCGGCGAAGGCGACGAGGTGCGCGAGCCGGTCGCGCGCGCGCGGGCTCGTCGCGCAGGATCGCCAGCGCTTCGCATGGCGGCAATCGCCATCAGCGGCGACGGCGCGGTGGAGTAGATGAACGGCGGCAGCGATTGACGAGGAATTCCGTCAGTACCGCGGGCGCCGTACCAGCGCGCCCGGAACAGCCGAGCGCCTTGCCGCAGGTATGCAGCACGACGACGTTGTCGCGCGCCTCGAATGCGTGTGCCAGGCCACGGCCGTCCGGACCGTAGACGCCGGTGGCATGAGCCTCGTCGATGAAGAGGAAAGCGTCGTGGCGGTCGGCGATGGCAATCAGATCGGCAAGCGGCGCGCGGTCCCCGTCCATGCTGTAGAGGCTCTCGACGACGATCCAGACCCTGCCGGCGCCGCCTTCCCCGCGCCATGCCCGAATTGCGCTTTCCACCGCGTCGGCGTCGTTGTGCGCGGCTTTGGCCACCTCGCCCTGCCCGCCCGCGCGCCTTCGTAGGCGCTCGCATGGACAAGCTCGTCCAGGACGACGAGGTCGCCCTTCTGCGGCAGCGTGGTCAAAGCGGCAAATTGGCGACATAGCCGCCGCCGAAGAACAGTGCGGCTCGGCGCCGAAGAAGGCGGCTGCCTCCGCCTCCAGCGCCTCATGCTCGGGTGCGTTGCCGCGCAACAGCCGCGAGCCGGTCGCGCCGACCGGCGTGCCACTGTCGAGCGCGGCGGCAACCGCATCGGCCAGACGCTCCGACGTCGCAAGCCCGAGATAGTCGTTCGACGCGAAGTCCAGACCGGCTCGGGGCGACAGCGTGCGCAGCCGGCTTTTTCCGCGCAGGCCGTGCAAAGCTCGCTTCGTAGCGGTCGAGCGGGCCCCTCCGGTCACGCCGGGCGTCGAGCTCCATCGGCTCTATGCCAAGGCGCGCGGAACAGCGCCTGTCCTTGTCCTCGGCCGGGTTGCCGGCGGTCAGCAGCGTGTCGCCGACGAAGATCGAGTTCGCGCCGGCGAAGAAGCAGAGCGCCTGCAACTCGTCGCTCATCGACGTGCGCCCCGCCGAAAGCCGCACCATCGAGCGCGGCATCATGATGCGGGCCAGCGCGATGGTGCGCACGAACTCGAGCGGATCGATGCGGCTCCGCGCCCTCAGCAGCGGGGTGCCCGGATGGGGATCAGCATGTTGATCGGCACGCTTTCGGGATGCTTCGGCAGGTTCGCGAGCGTCACCAGCATGTCGACGCGGTCGTCCTCTCGTTCGCCCATGCCGACAATGCCGCCGCAGCAGACCTTGATGCCCGCCTCGCGCACATGATCGAGCGTGTCCAGCCGCTCGCCGAAGGTTCGCGTGGTGACGATCTCGCTGTAGTAGCGCTCCGACGTATCGATGTTGTGATTGTAATAGTCGAGCCCGGCCCTTGAGCCGCTGTGCGCTGCTCGGGTCAGCTTGCCCAGCGTCATGCAGGTTTCCAGGCCGAGCGCCTTGACGCCCTCCACCATGGCCAGGATGGCGTCCAGATCGCGCTCCTTCGGATTTTTCCAGGCAGCACCCATGCAATAGCGCGTGGCGCCGGCGTCGCCTTCGCCTTGCGCGCCTCCTCGATGACGCGTCGACCTCCATGAGCTTGGAGGCCTTGAGCCCGGTGCGTGATGCGCGGACTGGCCGCAATAGGCGCAATCCTCGGGCAACCGCCCGTCTTCACGGACAGAAAGGCTGCTCATCTGCACCTGGTTCGGATCGAAATGGCGCCGGTGGACGGTCTGGGCCTGGAACAGGAGGTCGTTGAACGGCGCGCGGTACAGGGCTTCTGCCTCGGCGCGCGTCCAGTCGTGGCGGAGCATGCTCGCGGCGCTGGGCTCGAACTTCCAAGGTGGACGTTCATCGGGGCGCTCTCCGGTCGGGCGCTGATCGGGTGTGCCCCCGATCAATGCACCGCGAGGGAGTGCGGCCCGCAAGGCGCTTTTTGGCGGGGTTGAGCCAATCGGGCTTGCCGGCCCTCGATCGCCGAAAAAGGTTACGCACCGATCTTGCCGCCGCCGATTTTCGTTATCGCGACGATACTTGGCCGTGGCGGCGCGCCGTCCTTGAAATCCGGCCAGCGCGTCGAAGGCGCCTCGAACGTTGCGGTTACCTTAAGGGTCCTCGCTCTCGCCAGGGTGCTGCACCGCAACGAACAGCGTGGTCATGTCAGGCGTCATTTCGGGGCCGCACATTTCCGCGCCCGCAGGGCAGCGGAAGAACAACTTTGCTGTCCCCCGTGCCGATCCTTCGGTTTCCATTGCCCACAAACCATCCGCACGCCCCGTGGCGGCCAGCGAATTTCCGTCCGTTGCGATCGACAATCGCCCCGCGGCATCGACCAGGGCGTTCTGCTCCGGCATGCCGAACCAACCACTCGTGGTCGTCGCCTGGCTGAATGACGCGCCTGTGGTAGCCAGCGTGTGATCACCGCATTTCACGCGGATTTCCCACCGGAAATGCAACGCCGCATGATCACCCGCTTCTGGCTCGATCTCGATGATGTGCCCGAATTTGTTTGGACCCCGCGGATTGGCGGCGTCGATATCTCCCGCCGTGCGCTTGGTATTGTTGGTCAGGTTGACGTAGACCTTGTTGGTCCTCCGATTGACGTCGATGTCTTCGGGACGGTCCATCCGGGTCGCACCGATGAGATCGGCGGCGAGTTCGCGTGTGGATCAGCAGGTGGCCCTGATCCCTGAAGCCTGCGAGCTTGCCCTGCTCGGCCTCCACAAGCGACACCAATTCTCCCGTTCCATCGCGTTGAAATTTTTCACCGTGCAGGGCCGGTATCGAGCAGGTCGCGATGGCCGCGCGATTTCCATCGACGCGTCCAGCGGTGACGAACTTGTAGACATAATCGAACTGCTGATCGTCCCCGCTGTAGACGACGAAGCGGCCGATCCTTGTTGAGAACGTTGCCCGCCCCTTCGTGTTTGAAGCGTCCGAGTGCTGTGCGCTTCCACCGGAACAGACGCCGGATCCAGCGGGTCGATCTCGACGATCCAGCCGAATCGATGGCACTCGCTCGGCTCTTTGACGATGTCGAACCGATCGAAGATACTGCCCCCAGTTCTGCCAGTTTCCCGGAACGCCGTAGCGCTTCAGTGCCTTCTCCTCCGGATGCCCTTCTGCCTTGCCCCAGAAGTAGCCATTGAAATTCTCCTCGCAGCTGAGCCACGTACCCCAAGGGGTCGAAGCCGCCTGAGCAGTTGTTGAGCAGTGCCGCGGACGGAGCGCCCGCTCGGATCGCCCTTGGTGCGCATCATCTCGTGGCCGGCTGCCGGACCGGATATCCGCATTTCGGTCTCGGCCGTGATGCGGCGATTGTAGCGGCTGCCGGCGACCACCGACCATTTGCCGCCGGTCTTGCGAATTTCGAGCACAGAGCCGCCGTGCGCCATCATCTCGATGTCGACCAGCTCCTTCGTCATCCTCGAGAAATTAATGCGGTCCTGTCGTCCCACGCCAGGGAACATCAGCTCTTCATTGGTATATTCGTGATTGACGACAAGCAGCCCGTGTGCGGACGAGCCGCCTAGAGGGAAGTATCCGACAAAATCATTGTTGTAACCGAACTGCCTGGCCTGGTCCGCCGACGTCTGCTTCATCGGGTCGAACGCCGGCGCGTCGGCAGCGACTTTATCGCCCCAGCGGATCAGCGACATCGGCGTCGGTAGCCTTCCGCGACGCGGTGGGTCTCGTCGCCGGGCGAGCTGCGAAAGCTCGGTGAAAGCTCGAAGCTCGAGGCGGCCGGGTCAGCGGCGCTGCGCCGGCCTCGGCGGCGGCGAGCGCGCGCGAGCGCGACGGCGGCGCCGATGCACCGTCACGGCGAGCAGTCCCTGGACCAGGTCGCGGCGCGAGAGGCGCTCGGAGATGATGTCGCCAAGGGTAGGGTTGGGATTCGCGTTAGAGCCGAAGT
>CAVUEM010000036.1:0-296150 GCA_963740475.1 uncultured Alphaproteobacteria bacterium
GCACCAACCACCCTTATCCGCAGCCGAGCAGAACAGCGCGGGGTCGCGCTCGGCACTAGGGTCGTATCGGAGTCGCCGGGGCTATCTTCGCTGTCGCCAGATCCCTGGCGCCAACGGTCGCGGTACATCCAAGGCACGGGACGCCGCCCAAAGCTTCTCCGCGACCTTCAACCCGGGAGGCCATGGGATCGAAGTCGCGCTCGGATCTCTTCACGGGGACGCGCGCCCCCGACGACGGGGCCCTTGAGGAGCCGCGCGATCAAGTCCTGGCGGCTGGGACCGTGGCAACCGCGACCTTCTCATCAAGCGAGTGCTTAGCCTCAAATACTGAGGCTAGAGCCAGCGAGTGTGAGAGTCGGAACATCAGGACGACCGACAGTCGGTTTTGATAGGAGCCCGCGCTGAAAGGGGTTCGGCCAGCAGTGCACATGATGAGCACCACAAGCGTGCAGACCAATAGCTGCTCGATGAGATGCAGGGGCGTTGTCTCCGGCAACCGTCAATCGAGATCGCGTCGCATTCCATGACTGCTGTGCCCTAGATGCGACGTTGGGCCAGGCGCTGTTCTTCCCTCTTCGCGTGCCAAGCCTCTGACAGTCGTCCTTTTTTGCGGTCAAATCGCGCGTTCTTCAGGGGTTGTGGGGAACGGTGATAAGTCGGGGGCGCAGATTGCCCTCTGATTCCCTCACGAGCTTAATGACCGCAGTTTGTGCGTGGAGGGGCGTATGCGCGTCTGGGATGTCAGCGGGGAGTTAGTCCATGAGCAAGTCAGTCGTTTCGTTAGCAGTCGGCGCGATGACGATTTCGCTGCCACTGGGGTTCAGGCGGAGTGGTGGTCATCACCAACGTATGTGAATTGGACGGGCTTCTATCTCGGCGGCCAGGGCACCTACAGATGGGCAGGCGCCGATGTCAATTGGGGCGTCGACGTCCCAGGTTTGGGAACGGGCAAAGTCTAAGTTCAGATGATTGGATGGGCGGTGTCCACGGAGGCGTGCAGCAACAGTTTGGCCTGTGGGTGCTCGGTGTCGACCTGTCTGGTGATTGGGGAGACAGCGGCGATACTAGAAATGTCAGCTTCGCGTTCGGCGGTATCGCTGGCAACGGAAATGTCAGTGCGGGAATTGATGAGATTTTACCGCGACCGGTCGATTGGGCTACGTATGGTCCAATGTCATGGTCTATGCAAAGGGCGGTTACGCATTAGCTGACCTATCAGCGAAAGGGGAAGGTAGCGTAACCGGGCTTCCTGGAGTTTGCGATCCGGGTTGCTCATTTTCGCGCGATAAGAGCCGCAGTGGTTGGACCGTCGGTGGTGGGTTCGACTGGATGTTCGCTCAAAACGTGAGCATTGGTCTGGACTACAGCTTTATCGACATCGGCTCGGAGACGATCAGGTTCGATCCAGGACCAGGGTTCGATGAGATCGCGGTGAGGGTCGATCCCGACAACATTCAGACTCTGAGTGCCCGGCTGACCTTCCACTTCAACGCGCCACGTGAGCCTTACGTTCCCATCAAGTGAGGATGCGGGAACGCCATAGGTCCTTGGAGGTCATGTAGGGGCGGACGCGGCGGCGTTGCGCGAAGGGAGGCCCTTCGGCCGACTGCAGGGCGACGCCGGCGCGTCGATTGCGCCGCAAGGGGCGTGCAAAGACAGGGCGCGTCACCTTGTCGTCGCCATCTCAGCCGTTGCCGCGAACGCTGACAGTTTCAGGTAGTGGCCAGCGGCGATCGCGCCCAAGCCATGAGCGGCTACAAGCATCGCAGATAGTCCTATCACCGCCCATTAACCCATTTACTCCACCAGGCCTTACTGGTCAGCGGGCCTTCACGTCAGAAAGTCGTGTGGAGAGGCCGGAAGCGAGTGCTTCACCGTCAGCCGTCTTACGACATCGCGATTTCCTCTTCGCGCAAGGCCCGCTCAATCGCGACATGGAGGTCGTTGATGACCGTCGCTCGATGAGCAAGCTGCAGCACGAACGCGCGCACCTCGAACTGGACCGCCGAAGGCCCGAAGCCAATGAAGAATACGCTAGGTGCCGGTGTGTCGAGCACCTGGGGGGTGGCCTTTACGGCGTCGAGGATCAGCATTTGCGCGCGTAGAGTATCCGTTCCGTAGGCAACCGAGACCTTAAGCGTCACCCGCGTGATGCTATCGGTGAGCGTCCAGTTGATCACCTTCTCGGTAATCAGCGACTTATTCGGGATGATGATTTCCCGGTTCTCGCCGTCGGTCATGCTGGTGGCGCGAATGTGAATGCGCGAAACGGTACCGGTCAGATTGCCGATCGTCACGGTATCGCCCACGCGTACCGGTCTCTCGAATAGAATGATTAGACCAGAGATAAAGTTGGCGACGATCTCTTGTAGGCCAAAGCCGACGCCGACGCCGAGCGCCGCGACGATCCACTGCACCTGGCTCCAGTCGAAACCGATGCTGCGGAACGCGAATATGATGCCGGCGATCGCGATCAGATAGCGGCACATGGCGGCGATGGCGTAGCGGGTGCCTGCCTCGATCCGGAGCCGATGGAGCGCGGCGATCTCGAGCAGGCCGGGAAGGTTTCGGGCGGCAATAAGTGTAATGACGCAGATTGCGAGTGCGACCATCACGTTTGAGACCGTGACCGGCATGGAGCGTGTGGCGCCGTCGATAAGCACGTCCTGCTGCCAGAGCGGTATGTCGAGGAGCGCCAGAGAGGGAAGCGCCTCGCGCCAGAAGAAATACAGGCAAGCGGCAAGAATGAGAAGCGCGGCGAGACGCACGAGCTTTCGCGTCTGATCGCTGATCGACGCGATATCTATCTCGGGGACGTCCGCCACGGCGGACTGCACTTCGACGGATCCTTCGCCTTCCTGTTGAGCGGCCAGCGCGCGCGCCCTTTCGCGCTGCTCGTAGGCGCGCCGGATCTCGAGGCGACGGCGTGCGACAAGCACCTCGCGCATGGCGACGCTATAGACCAGAAAGGCACTGCAAACGATCGCCACGGTCAAGATGAGCCCATTCTGAATTTGGGCTGCGCCGTCGTAATAGCCCCACAGCGCGAGCGCGGCGATTGCAAGAGGCACGAGCGTGAGGAGCGTGTGCCAAAGGACCCGCGTCATCCAAAGGGGATGCCCCGGTGCTAGTCCCTCGGCAAATATCCCACGTCGCGGATTTGCGATCCGCGCGAGGAAGGTCGCGCCGGCGACGCTGCCGGCGAGAAATGCGAACCGACCGAAACCATCGCGCAAGCTTTGGGCACTGCTGACGCTGATCATGGCAAGGATGAAGATAGATGGCGTCAATGCGTACTTTAGCCAGTTGATGTTCTGCCAAAGCACGGCACGGGCGCGTTCCGGCCAACCGAAGTGGGCGGCGAATAGGCCGTCCTCGATAGAGACGAACTGTACGAAGCGGAGGAAGGTGAGCAGGGAGGCTGACGCGAGCAGGCCCGCCCCGACGCTTGCCGCGAAATCGGATGCTTGGGGCAGCTTCGTCAGCAGCCAGCCCCCATATCCGAACAATAAAGGCGTCTTGACAGCAAGGAGCGCCGAGATCAGAAGCGCCTCCGGTGTGCGCCAATGGTTGTCGGTCGAGCGCCGGCCGACCCACGCCGAAATGGAGGCAAGGCGGCCACGAAGCCGCCGCGAGACGGCGGTCAACGCACCAACTGCTAGGAGAACGAGGCCTGTCAGGAACGGCGTATCCTTCGCGCGTTGGAGGAGTGCTTGACCGGTCTGTTGCCAAGCCTCGATGTCGCCGATCCAGCTGAAACTCGCCCGAGCCTGGTCGAACCAAGCGACGCCGATAGGCGAGCTCGGCAGCCAGAGAAGACGGCTATTCAGAAGCGCACGAAGCTGAGTGGTCTGGTTGAGGAGATCGCGCTCGGCTGCGTTCAACTCCGCGAGTTGCGCAATCTGCGTTGCGAGCGCGTCATGAAGCTGAACATAAAGGTCGCGCCGGGCTGCGACCAGCTTCTCGAGCGCGGGAAGGACGTCCGGTCCGGGTTCGGGTTCACCTTGCCTTAAAGAGGCGGCAAGGACCCTTTCCGCCATGCCACCGATGTCGGAGAGCGCGCGCCTGCCTTCCTCAGCCTGAAGCCGGTTGAGGCGTGCGTCGACGATTGCCTGATCGCGTTCCCATATGCTCCGATCCAGTTGCCCAGTGACAGGTAGCTGAGCGCGCATTGCCCGCAAAAGCTCGCTGAATTCACCACCGATGCTGCCGATTTCAAGGACCTGCTGTGCGGCGGCCTTGCTATCACCCACGCGCACGATTTCGGCTTTGACCTCTGCGAGCTTGACCTTCCCTTCGTCAACGAGGCGCGTTGCATCCGACTGCCGTTGGCGAATGACCTCGGTGTCCTTAACGAAGGCTTCGAGGACAGGATGTCGGGCGGCAAGCTCGTGGGCTTCACGGTCGGCCTCCTCCTGACGCTTTGCGGTTTCGGCCTCCTTCAGATAGTTGAGGCGTGCTTCGATGATGGGAATACGCCTGCTGAGCTTGTCGAGCTTGGCGACGACCACGTCACGCCGCGCCGTGGTCGAAGCCTGCCGCGCCGGAAGGCTGATCAGCTCCTGCTCCAAGAGATTGAATTTCGCCGAGCGGGCCTTGCGCTCTGCGAGCAGCGACGAACGACGCGCGTCGAGGATGATTTGGTCCTCCGCGCCAGCCTGGAGCGCTTCGGGATTTTCGAGGGCATCCATGGCCTGCTTTTCAGCCGATTGCTCCTCGCGAGCCGCGGTCGACCTCGAGCTCATCTCGCGAAGCCTCGTTTCGAACTTATCGAGCTCACCCTTAAGCGCTGCCGCCTCCCCATTTGCGGTGTCGAGTTCTCGCTGAGCCTCGAGCAGCGTTAGCTTATCGGCACGATTTACGATTTCATCGTTGGCGGCCTCTTTTTGCAGCACTTCGAGTTGCTGTTTGGCTTCGGCAATGCGTTGAGGAGCTCGTTGAGCGGCTTCTTGAAATCGCGTGGCGGCATCGGCACTCGCAGCCGCCGCTTGAAGTTGACCAAGCGCGTTTCTGAGAAGCGCTAGGGCTTGGTCGCGAACGGTCGATGCGACATCCGTGCGTGCCTCAAGCTCCTGGATCCGAGATTTGGCGCGCTCGATGGCACGATCGGGCCCAGGTGTCGCTTCGGACCCTTCTGACTGTGTCTCAGCGGGTTCGGTCGGTATCGCCTTGGAAGTGGTCTGCGGCGCCGCAGACGTGGGTGACGGTGCGGCCGCCTTGTCAGACGGTGGTGCTGAGTTAGGAGGCGGTGCCTGAGCAAAGGATGACGCAGGCACGGCAACGATCGCGAGCGCGATCGCACATCCGAGGTTCAAACGAGCGAATATCGTCATGGGGTCCAACTAGCCGCTGATTTCCAGGAAAGGCCTCGCGTGCTCAGGAGCACGCCGACTCGGGCAACGCGGGCCTCGTTGTAAGGCTACTTCTTTGGCCTTTCCGGCATTTATGCGGCAGCGCTTTGCGGCGCGACGCCGCCAAGTTCCCTGCTTTACGACTGAGGGTCGACTGACGGCGGAAATCTGGTCGATCGACCGCCCGCGCGCCGTCGAAGGGCCAGCAACCTCAAACTGAGCTATAAGCAGGAAGGTAAAGCGCTCTCGTGAGGTCTCAGCACTTCTTGACGCCAAGGCTCCAAGAGAGTCCGCCGCATTCAAGACCTGGCTGCGCACGATCAGCAGCAAGGTCGCCGAAGCGGCCAGCGAGGGAGGCTTCCTCAGCTTCGGCGGTGAATAGGTAAGCGAGAAGGAGAAGGCTTCGCTCAACGATATCGCCAAGGCGCTCGGCATCGCCGCCTAGAGTTCGCACCCCTCATCCAGCCGAGCTCGACGCGCCAAGCACCGGGCTCGGCCTAAGGGGGTTGCCAAAAGCACCGATGCCTGAGCCACCTTATCGAGCGCAACTGAAGGCCCATAGCGCTGCATGTCATCGCCGTATTGGAAGGGCCATAAAGCAAGCGTAGCTAACTATTTGCAGGGGGTGCGCAGTACATCAATGGCGGACGATACGAGGTCGATTGTCGTGTTGGTCGCATTGCTTGCGAGGAGCTAGACCCAGGCGCAAATTGCTCTCGGTCTCGAGGGGCGCAAGGTCGAGAGCAAGCTGAGTCGCCAAAAGTTCCCAGAGCGCGCTTGCAGTACTCCCCGCTATTCACAGGTCGCTGCTGTGGTATTCGCAGGAGAAAGCTCGACATCGGCAGTACAATTTTCAATGAAGAACTCACATTCCATGAACCTTATCCGTCTCTACGCTCGCGCCATCGGCATGCTGGCTGCGGAACGATGGATCGCGATTGCGTTGGCAGCTGCCTCCGTATCCATAGGCCTGGTGCAGCTCGCAGAGCCAATCCTATTCGGACGCATCATCGATAGCCTGTCGCGAAAAGAGGTCGCGACTTCGATCATCGTCCTGTGGGCATTGCTTGGCCTTTTCGGCATTACTTCGAGCGCCGCGGTCGCCGTCTTCGCGGATCGAACTCGCACACCGCCGACATCTCGTGTCGATGGCTGAAGCATTCGACCATGCGATGACGCTTCCTATCGCTTACCACGCAGGGCGCGGCTCGGGAGCCGTTGTCCGGTCAATTCTCCAAGGGACCGATGCGCTGTTTTGGCTATGGCTAGGGGCCATGCGCGAGCAACTTACTGCTGTCGTTGGTATTGTCTTACTGGTGCCCACGGCCGTCAGCTTGGATGTGCGCATGGCGGCAATTCTTGGGTTTCTTGCTGTCGCCTACGTGGTGACGAGCGCTATTGTCATGCGCAAGACACGAAGCGGTCAGGCCAATGTCGAGCGGTATAATTCGGCAGTCTTCGGCCGCGTGGGTGACGTGCTCAGTAATGTATCGGTGGTTCAGAGCTTCACGCGGCTAAAGGCAGAATCGCAAGAAATGCGCAACGTGATGAGCGATCTGCTTACCGCGCAATATCCTGTCCTGACCTGGTGGGGCGTTTTGGCCGTCCTGCAGCGGTCCGCAGCGACGATTACGATGGTTGCCGTTTTGGCCACGGGCGCTGTTCTTGTCGGACGTAGTGAGTTGACCGTCGGCGAAGTCGTGGCGTTCGTCGCTTTTACGGGATTGCTCATCGGCAAACTCGATCAGGTTACCGGGTTCGTAACCAGCATTCACCGTCAAGCGCCGGTGCTGCGAGGTTATTTTGCCTTGGTCGACGAGCCGAATGGCTTCGTAGAGAAGCCGAATGCGCATCCCCTCGCCACAGTGAAGGGAGACGTGCGCTACGAGGCCGTCACCTTTCGCTATCCCGGCACCGCGCAGGGTGTATTTGATCTCACCTTTGATGTAAATCCTGGCGAGACAGTAGCCCTCGTCGGTCCAACGGGTTCGGGAAAGACAACAACACTTTCACTTCTGCAACGGCTTCGCACACCCGAAGATGGACGCATTCTCGTCGACGGCCACGATATCGCAGACGTGAGACTTGCTTCGCTGCGCCAGTCGATAGCCGTGGTCTTTCAGGAGACCAGCCTTTTCAATAGATCGATAGGTGAGAACATCGCAATTGGTCGCCCGAGCGCCACTTTGGACGAAATCAGGGTCGCCGCGCGGCAGGCCCAAGCGCACGACTTCATTTTGGACAAGCCCGGCGGCTACGAGTTCGTAATCGGTGAACGCGGGGCGTCGCTCTCGGGTGGAGAGCGCCAGCGTATTGCGATAGCGCGAGCTATCCTCAAAGATGCGCCAATCCTCATCCTGGATGAAGCGACAAGTGCCCTTGACCCAACCACGGAAGCGCGCATCAAGCGGGCTCTAGACCATCTGCGAAAAGGTCGAACAACTTTTATCATCGCCCACCGACTCTCAACCGTCGCCAGCGCCAACCAAATCCTCGTATTTCGCGACGGCCGCATTATCGAACGCGGCACATTCGACGAACTCGTACGAGGAAACGGCCTCTTTGCCCGAATGGCGGCAGAGGGCGGCTTCACGGTTCCGCAGCCAGTCAGGATGACGCAAGGCCCTAACGAATGAGGGTTTTTGAACGACGCAGGACGAATTTCGCTCATGCGGTTACTAGGTGACGCACGGCCGGCCACTCCCGGCGCGGACCGTCGGGGTGTGATACCGGGTCGTGCTCGTTCTGCCTTACTCGGCCGGGAAATTTTCCGTAGCGAAAGTAGTTGCTAACTGAATGACGTCGTTAGACTTTTCTGGTGGGCCAAGGTCGAAAACGGCTGTTTTTCCCGCCGAACACCGACACCGTCAAGTGAAGGTCAAGTGAGAGGCTTGGCTTTATCGCGCAGGCGCGATGACGCCTCCTGTCGACTGAGCGAGCTGAGGCATTGCTGGTCGCGATAGGCCCACGATCTGGCCTCGGCCGGATGAACTGAGAGCGTCCCAGGCCTCATTCTATTTTAGAGGCTCCGCAGGCCGATCCCAATTGAACCGATAATTGAGCGTGGCGCGGGCGGTCTGAATCGTCGGATCGAGCTCCGCCGAGACGAAGCTGTCGATGCCCGGCGCCAGGCCCGGCAGTAACGTCACGTCCTCCGAATCGAGGTTGGTGTAGCGGTACTCGCCCTTGAGCGAGATCGCATCTGTGAGCTTGATCTCGACGCCGCCGCCGAGGAAGGGGCCCGAGAGGTCATCGACGCTGGCCAGCACGCCGCCGCCCGAACCCAGTCCCGGGACAGAGGCCGACGCACGGGCGTCCGCAGGTCCATCGAGAACCCGCGCGACCGAGTTACGGGGCTCCGCCTATTGCAACTGATGCAGAGCGTGGGTCCCGCATCCGCCCAGCGCGCCGTTAGGCAGCCTGCCGATTGGCTTCAGGAAATTCGACGATGCCGCGGCGGAACTCGATCCGTTGCTGCCGAGTAGGTTCAGGCACAATTTCCGGCAGGTCGTTCTTGTAGGATTTTTGATCCCATGGCTTGTGAGTGGCGCTTGCCGCGACGACCTGACTTTCCGGGAGAGGGTTTGCGATCGGATCGAGAAGGTGTTTGCGCATCAGGGAGAGCGCCTGGTCGAGATAGTAGTGCATCGGAACCAGCGACGTTTTCCCGAATAGTGGGATGAAGCAGTCGAAATGATTACCATTCACGATTTCGATGTAGCTCAGCCGGCTTGCGTCGCCTTCTACAACCTTGTTCAGCCCGAAGTATGGCCGCGAACTGTGATTGGGCGGAATAAGCGCATCGCTGCGGCCGTGCAGAATCAGGGTGGGCTTTCCGCGGAGCTTCCCGCTTGCCCGTACGTCCTGTATGCCCGCTTCCACGCGCTGCACATCGATCCACCGCGCTTCGGCTGCGTTTTGTCCGGGGTAGACGACACCTGTAGCCAGCGAACGGAAACAGAGGGCCGCGCCCAAATTGAGATCGTGCGCGGGACCGTCGTCGATCACATCCGTATTACCGTGAGGGGAAGCGACCGTGAGGCCGCTGCTCCAGCCGAAGAGTTGGGCGGCGAGAGCAGGCGAGGCAGCCGCCGGTTCGCCCGCGCGGTCAAGTGCCGCAAAGCTGCAGCTACAGAGATGATCGGTTATGCCGGCACGGGCGTAGGCATTGGCATAGATGGCCGCAAGAACCCTCCAGAAGCCAAATTGCTCATGCCAAGGAAGCAAGAAGTCTGCCTCCGGCAGGAGGCCATGGTCATGAATGATCTGCAGCGCCTCCCGCGACTGCGCCTGCACTCCAGGCGATTTTAGCAGCCCGCGGGAATGCAGAAGCGCACAGCGCTGGGATCTGATCTGCTGCACGGCGGTGCTCGGATCGTTTTTATTGTCGAGCAGGAACGCGGCGCAAGGCGCGTACAGGTTCATCAGCGTTACCGTATCGAAAAAGCTGCGGCTGTGATCCCGTAGCAGCGTCCCGCGATACCTGATGGCAAACTCGGTGCTCCGCGCCGGCTGGATCTGCGGTTCGCTGACAACAACGGCGTCGATCCACGGGGGAACCGCTGCATCTTGCTCGGCGGCGCGCAAGGCAGCGCCGCCACCATTCGAAACGCCCGCTGCAATTACCTTGGTGTTGGCGCGGGTAAACGCACATCCTTTCGCGTGCTTGAAATAGTCGTTAAGGCAATAGAGCGCGAACTCAATGGAAAGTAGAACGCATGTGCCCCAGTGCTTTTCGACGTTTGCTTCGGAGTGAGCGTGCTTCAGAGCTAATCTGTTGGGAAGGAGCCTCTTGAACGCATCCAGGTTCTCTGAAGCCCGCACGCGAAAGAGTGGCATATCGTCACCGCGAACGGGCTGCCCCTGAAGCCCATAGCAGGTATCAGAATTGATATCGTGCACCGCTGGTCCAGTTCCCTTGTCCGTGTAAGCAATCGCGCAGCCGTTTGCGAACGCCCATTCCGCCATCGAGATGGCTCCATAGATGCCGCGCGAGCCCGAAGACGGGGCAGTCACGATGAAGGGCGTATCGGCATCGAAGTTCTCTGGGATTTGGACCATCAGCGTCGCCACCAGGTCTCCTGGTGTCACGCGCGCGAGAGCCAAATATTCCCGGCCACGAACCTTGCCATTGCGCGCCGGCCCGAACAGCAGGCCGTATCCGCCCTCGGGGTCTTTCTCCATCAATCCAGCATAGTTGCTAAAAATTGCAAGCCGGCGAAGCTCGGCGGTGGTCGGCGCAAGAGGGTCCTGGAAGGTGCCGGGATATTTCGCCTGACCTAGTTGGTCCTGAGTTAGACCCGCGGACTGGAGATCGTCATCCGCTTCGGCTATGCACCACCTTACGCCTTCCGTACACTGGCAAGCGCTCGCGCCTACCTTGCCGTAGTCGGTCACGATGATCTTTCCGATGATAAATTCCGGGATCCTAATCATTTGAATTTCCCTTTCGTCCAGACATTGCAAAAGCGGGACTTCAATCGCAGCAGATCAGGCAAAATTCTCGATTTCCAACTTCGCGCGACTTCGCGCAACGGTGTTGGCCTGCCCTGGCCTGCCCCTCATCGCAATACCAGGGTCAAAGTCAGAACCCGGCCGCCAGCGTCTGGATTGGCCGGAGCGGAGCGTAGGGCAGACCGGACGCTGGCGGCAAGATCGCTTCGGGAGCGTGCGGTCGATAGCCGGTCCCCTTCCTGGCCGCACGCTTCGGCCCGGGCTGATTTCGCAGCCGATTTCCCGGATACCCGGGTTTTGCCCTTTTTTGGCCCCGGCCTTCCTGCCGGCAGGGCCTGCAGCCCGGGTAGCCTTCTTTGTAGCGGCTTTTTTCACCTGATAGCGCGCATGGCCTGGGCGATGATGGCAAAAGGCGAACGCTACAGGGAACCCGTTGCATTGGCCCGATTGGCGAAGCGACGACAGACGAGATCGCGCCAATGGGGCGTGATGAAACGGTTGGAAAGGGCGGACAGCACGTAATGCAGACCGGTCGATCCGGTGATCAGGACAACCCACCGCTCCGAAGATGGCGTTCCGGAGAACCCTCTGCTGCGCCGGATGAACGTCTTCGTCGCGGCGGTGTCCCCCGTCAGCACCTATTGCTTGCTGCAACTTGCGCACTCTACGCCGGAACGGAAAACACCACGTTAAAGAGCGATTGCCCGTTGGAATAAGATTTGTGGACACGGTCTCCATTGTGGCCGAAGCGGCACAGCGACGGCTGACCTAAACTGGTAGAGCATTTTGTGATCTCTCATGCAGCGCGGGGACCGGAGTGGTGATCACACACTTCCTGTCACACACATTGTTGTTGTGGGTGCCGTTTTTTGTCGTCGTTGTCGTCGAGCACTTGGTGCTGACGCGAGTTTACGGCAAACCCTCGTCTCTCCAGCGGATCTTCGGTAAGCCTACCGCGAGCACCAAGACCGATCTCATCGTGTGGGCATTCCACTACGTGGGCATTCCTGTGCTCAAGCTTCTGGGTCGGTTCGTTCCTGTGCTGTCCATCGTTACGTATGTTGTCGCGGTTCCCGGCTTAACCTATCTCGGCGTTACGGCGCTGTCTCGCCATCTACACTGGCAAGGACTGTTGCAAAACATTTTTCCGGCGTCGGGACTTTTCGCCGTTCTCGCTTGGCTCGTTGTCCACGATTTCTCTTTGTATGTAAGTCACATTCTCATGCACAGAGTGCCGGTGCTTTGGCGCTTCCATCGCCTGCACCATGCGGCCACTGAGATGAACGTCATCACCGGCAGCCGTGTGTCGCTAGGCGAGAACGCGCTGAATGAACTCGGCGTGTTTCTGCTACTCACCGTTATCATCGACTATCCGCGACCCGAGACAATCTTCTCCGTCCTATTGATTCGCCGACTGATCGACCTCGTTCAACATTCTGATCTACCGTTCGATTACGGTGTCGCTGGCTATGTTGTTGCAAGCCCGCGATTTCATCGCATGCATCACAGCAGCGAGCGGTGCGATCATGATGCGAACTACGGGAATATTTTCTCGATCTGGGACTACTTGTTCGGCACGGTGAGCGGGCGATACCGCGCCTCGTCGGCCACTGCAGACGAATGCCCTCTGGGCCTCGATCGAGCGGACGAGACCGAACAGGTCAACGGCAATTGGCAGACCGCGCTCCTGCAGGGGACGCTTGTTGATGAGATCGCGACGATCCGCCGGTGGGCAAGCGGGATGAGGCAATCGAATAAGGGGGAGGGCCTCCTCTCGCGTCCTGGTACGGAGGGTGCCTGAATGGTTGATGGCGTTTGTGGATGGCGAGAGTTCGAAGCGCGGCGGATAATCGCGAACTTCCTACCTTAGGAACTGATGTCGCCGAGGCGGATGACGGCATGCGCCGGCGCGATAAGGGCTCCTCCCTTGAGAAGGCTGGAGTGGTTTTCGTCGCAGATCCCATCGCATCGCCGGGCGTGCAGCTTCAGCCCCGCGGGCCGGCGAGCAGGTCCAGAGCGCGGGCCAGGTCATGAGACAACTGAGACTGTCATCCACGCGACGTGCCGTCTTCAAGGGTCGCTGAGTGGAAATGTGCCTTTGGAGGAAGCCGACTTTTGGCCTCCCGCGATGAATTGATCGTCCCGTTGCCGCGAACGCTGACCTACAAATCCCAACCCTGAAACGGCGCCAGCCGCCAGTGTACATTGGGGGCCATGCACATGACTGCGAAGCGATAGCGTAGCCAATGACGATAGCGGCGTCCCTCATGCGCAGCTCGGGCCTCCAAGGTTCGTAGGTAGACCGCCAACTCATCACTGTCCCCGCTGCGCGCGTTGGTGAAGCTCCTGAGGGCCAAGCTAGCTGCCATAAAGCGGCGGTAGGCAGTCCGTTCGAAATGAACCACGAGATTGGTGTCCATGCGGTGGCAAAGTAGCCGATTCGTACCCTCGGATAGGTTCAGGTAATGCCCTCAAACCATGGGCTGCTACAACCCATCGCACGTAGTCCGATCACCGCTCCTCAACCCATTTACTCCACCAGGCCTTACTGGTCACTTCGCTGACCGTCTTGAGAGCAATTTCGATCTCCCTATCTGTCTTGGCTCGCTCAAGCAGGTCCGCGCATTCGGCCAAAGCACCCCGGACGGTGGCGACTTCGTGCGTTGCCATTCGATCGATTTCAGCGTCCGTAAGGCTCGCTCGAAATGTCTCTCGCAGCTCTGAGGGCATTTGAGTGCGCCAGTCTGGCATCTGTACCGTCTGTGCGGCCCGGAGCAACTCTAGGACGCGCGTTTTCTGATCCTGCAGGTGTCGTGAGCGTTCAGACATTCCCCGTTCGCGCATCTTGAAAAAAGTGGCCCGGAGCGGCGTTTGAAATCCCCGGGCCTCGCCGCTGACAGGAGGACGTTGATCAAGCGGCGAAATGTTGAAGGTGACATCCCACTTGCTAGTCGGCGCTCGGCTGGGCACCAACCGGGTCTCCCGGCAACGGTGCCAACAGCGCCGCCACGTAGGCCGGGATTAGATTCAAGTCAACTTCGCGCTGGAGCACCTCACGAACCGATAAGCCAGTCTCCTCAGAAATCTCGGTGAGCGAGCGGCCATTCTCGAAACCTTCGCGCACCGCTGCAGCGCGCCACGTCTCTATGAGCACCATCGGAGCACTCCCCAGGACTGTGAGCATCGCAAAGCATGCTGTCGAAATCAGTCAGCGCTTACTAGGTAGACTGACGACGCTCCTCGGGGTTGAACAGCGAGGCCTCGGCGCCCACCACGCAGTAACCCTCGCGCGCCAGCGCGCGCCGGTAGTGCAGCCTCAGCCGCGCCTCATCACCTTTCCGCTCAATTTTCCAGGGACCCTGCTGGCGGACTTCCGGAGGCAATTCCTGGAGCCTTCCGGTTTGGGAAATCAAACGGACCTGCTTGTCCGTGACGGATCGCAAAATCGCAAACATCTGCACCACCTCCCGCAAAAGAGGAGCATCGCCGCGTCTGCCGCGATAATAGGGTTATCGCGGATGTGAGATAAGGGCTGAACGCGCCGAAGCAATCACATTCTGTTTCCGCATCTTGCGAGGGTTCACGCCAAACGACAGCCCACTCCGCCCGGCGCCACTGCAGACGTTCACTCCGATGAGAGGGAAGTCACGCTCTTAGTCTTACAAAAGCGTATGATGGCGAACAGGCTCCGGTAAACGAGCGTTGCAAACATCGGATCGTCAACACATCCGAAGACGTAGGTCGGCCTCACAAACACATCATCTGTTGTGGCTAGCTAAGCTTCCGGCTCTCCCTCCCGGAAGCAGGCCTGACCCTAGTGGGTTTGGCTAGGGCGTTCGGCCTTTATCCCCCGGAGGCCGGCGCCCCTTCTAGGAAACGCGCATCAAAGAAGAAAGCACCAGCAACAACAATTTCTATGACGACAGGGACACCTCTCCCTTCATCGGCGGCGGTTGGGTTGGGGGTCGATCTCCATTCGTCGGGCGTGCCCGATCATCGGCCACAGTCCAGGCTTCGGTCATTCTCGTGGCTTCAGGCCAGGCGGCCGGAACTTCGGACACTGACAGTGGTGCACGGACGATAACTCCCAACGCCGCGGCTGATTTCCTCGCTTCGCAGACCCAACGAAGATAAAACTGACGTCGGCCTACGTATCAATCGCTGCGTCCGCCGTGTAGCGCTTCTGTGCCCGGCAATGGCGAGCTGCAGCAAGTGCAATGCTGCATTGCGGCAGTTTTTCATGAAAGCATTGCAAATCATTGATTTGGTTGGACGGCGTTCTGGCCTCCACGTCGGCCTCGATGACGGAGTCGGACACCGTCGGTGATCGCTCGGACGCGCAGTCAACGGTAAACAGGAGTGAACGATGACTCGCTCAAGACGATCTGTCATGCGTGCGGTTGTCTTCGGCTTTGCCGGGGCAGCTGGCATGGTCGACGCGGCAGTTGTCGCAACGGCAGCGGACCCAAACGCCGCTCGCATGTTCAAGCCGCTTGCCGGGGTCAGTCTCGGTGTGGGCTCGAAACGTGTGGTCGGATACTTCGCCTCGGTGGCAGGCGCCTGCCAGCTCACACTCATGATCGCCGACGAGATGGTCGGCGACGAGCCGCCAGCCGACGCACCTGTGCGCCTGGTCCAGACCGTCTCACCCGACGCGACCGCCGTCCTCGATACGCCAGAGGGCAAATCGCTCGAGTTCGGCTGCAGGCAGAATGCCGCTGCGATGACGGTGTGGGTGCTGGACCAGATGGCCACCTATAAAGCTCCAAGTAAAGAGTCCATACGGAATCCGAGGGGGCTTTGGCCCCCTCGAGAACTGACACCCGCCACGCAACCTTGACGCTACGAACTGAACGCGACGCTTACGCAAAGCACGCGGTTGGCACGATCGGCGGAGGCCGGGCCACCAGTTTCGCCAGGCGCCGTAAGTGCTGTGCGATGGCAGCGAGCGCAATGAAGAGGGCGTGAATTCATTGTGGTTGGAAGGAAAAAGGGCGCTGGTCTCCGGGGGAGAAGACCGAGCGCCCTAGCCAAGTCCCTCGGGGGGAGGGCAATGCTTTCGGGAGGGATGCCGAAAGCTTTGGCTAGCCGTAGCGTCTTCAAAGCGACGTCGCAGCCAAGCAGCGGATACCACTGCCTCCCAAATGCAGCAATGAGACAAAAGGGTAATGTAATTGCCCTCAGTTTTTAGGCACGCTTGACGCCCCTGCATGGCAGTTCGACGGCTAGTGCGTGGAGCCCCTGCTAGTCGTCGAATGCGCTTCCCACCACGTAAGCCAGGACGGCGCAACCGACCACCAACACAACTATCGCAGCGAACCCCAATCCAGTGAACATGGGAGCCCTCCATGAAGCTGCACGCGCCCTCTCTCTCGACCTCTCTGTCCACCAGAATTGTGGCGGCGTTCCTCACCTACTCTTCGACGTGATGTCGCGACGACTTCTTGAAGCTGCCAGCCGAGGAGAGCGTGATCCATCCAAGCTGCGGGCGGCCATATTCCGTGAGGCTGTGTCAGCGATTTGACACCGCCTCAATCACGCGCGACGCCCCTCTAGGCGGTAGTGCGCCGCATGGCACATGAAGCGAAAGCGGTGGCTTGGATGGTGGAGGTTTTGAGCGACGGGCTTGGCGATCGACCCCGCAAGTGAGGTTGATAAGGGGGTGGCGATTAACTGAGGTTGCAACCCGTCTTTGGGGGCTGCTGTCCAACCTGCTTTAATCGCCCGAGCTGCCAAACGTCCTCGATGTTACCCCCGTCTACGGAACGCTTGGTAGTTAGAGGGCGTCGGTGTGACGTCGGCTAACCGGCGTAAGCCACTCCACTCCTCTTGTGGCAAGGTCGGCGCCCTCGTCCAGCCCAGCTCACCCGATTCTAAACCGCTCGATATCTCCGCCAGCTTTCACGAGCCAAGTGGGTCTACGACCGCGACCTGTCCAAGTCAGCGATGGGTCTTGTGGATGCCGGTATTTGACGGCTGCAGGTCCGAGCTTTCGGCCGACACTGCCAAAAAGCTCTGCTACGCTAAATCCCGCCTTGCCTGCCATCTCGGCGAGCTTTTTCTTTAATTCGGACCTCTCCTGGATCTCACGGGCCGAGATCGCGGCGCCAATGATGTCTTGCAGTTCACGCAGTTGCTTCAATGACAATTTATCAAGCTGTCCGGCTTTCATCGCACGACCTCACTGCACAACAGCCGCTTCGGCTATCTGCACCCAAAATTGAAAGCGGTCAACCGACGTGGCCAACCTTGGCCAGAGGCCATCGATGAGAGAGTGCAACTCTGCGGCAGGGCGGGCGGCGCTAATGCCTGTCAGTCCAAGGTTAGCTCGCCCAACCAGGCCAAGACAAATGATCGCCAGACCTTGCACGATGCACCAGTTTCGCAACGCACCGAAAGCTGCCGCGCGCGAAAAATTGAAAAGGAATTCGTCAACCTTGTTGACCTCTTTTGCGTTAAGGAGCAAGAAAACGATCCTGGCACGTCGTAATGAGAGAGGTCGTGCGACGAAGAACGAACGGCTTTCGAAAATGACATGAAAACAGCTTCGCGAAATTAAAGAAAGTGTCGCTCAAGCAATAACCATTCGCGAACGAGAAAGAACGCGCGGAGCTAAAGACTAAGCTAGCGGAGGTGGCCGTCAAGCACGGCTTCCACATTGACGAACTGTTCGGGCGTGGTCGGAAGGCGAGTGGGGTCGTCAAGTATCGGCATCCCGACAATGCATCCCTTACGTGGACCGGGCGCGGGCGCAAACCCAACTGGCTCGTGAAAGCGGGCGGTCATATCGAGCGGTTTAAAGTCGGGTGAACTGTGCTGCACGAGGGCGCCGTTGTAGCGCGGCTCATGAAGAATGGCTCTGCCGTTCACTATAACCGCGCGGACTGCCGGGGGGCGTAGTCTCCGCCTCGTCGCGCTCGCGAAGCGCGGCTTCGAGCTTGTCGCGCAGGGCCGCCACCGAGGCGCGCAGGTTGTCGCGTCGAACGCTTGCCGATTTGGCGAACGTCGAGTAGGCGAAATGCTGCGGGTCCTTGATGCCGGTGCGATCTTCCTCAGCCCGAATTTGGTCATCAAGATCGGCCGCCATGCCCTCTAACTCGCGGATCATGTGCTCAAGATCGGCTGCCTTGCGCGCCTTCTCGTCGAATTCATGGCGCTTAAGCTTGAGAGCCCTCTCGCGTGACTTCATTCGATACCCCTGGTGAAGTCTTTCAATCTCGACAAATGGTTGCTTAAGCCTGCATCGCTAACTGTCGTTGATCGGGCTCAACTGGCTCCGTTGTAGGACACCTTGAATTGGCACCTGTGCGGCAATAGCCCAGAAGGCTGACGTTCCGGTCCGCTTTCAGGGACGAGGACAACCCGACAGTGGCTCGCATTAATTACGACAAGATGTCAGTCTCGGCGACATGCGCTCACGATGCCAAGAAGCTCCCGGTTGGCTCCCTTCCTTCTGCAAGTTTATTGGGCAGATCGACTTTATTTTAAGCAGTCTCTCTTATTTACCCGGATCGGTACGCGGAATAGAAATTCCTATTGGGAGCGCTGTTCGGCGGCGGGTATTTTCAGTACACCTGACCGTGTATCAGCGGGTGCCCTCGGCGCTCCCACCAATTTTGTCCCTAATCGGTTCCTGGTAATTTGTGTCACCGGTTGTCTGCCGCGCTAAAAGGCCGTTGTTGTCTTTCAGGACCAGGCGACCACGTTCTCACTTGGCAATGATTCCTACTGGACTTCGCACAGGCTCCAATCGCCGTTCTCCGGAATTTTCAGGTTCAATGGGCCAGCATACCGTGCAGCGCGGCTTCCATCGACGTTGGGACCATCCCCAGGTCGGTGAAGGTCAGGGCGCCTTCACCTACGACATTGTCACGCTTCATGAGCGTCACGACGTCTGTTGTCAGCGGGGGATTGGGCAGCAGCATCAGAAGCCGCGCGAAGGCGTCCCAGGCGACGAAGGGCAGCGGCACAAGAATGCGCGTTCGGCCGGTCTCCTTGAGCACCAGGTCTATGAGGGCTCTGTAGCGGTAAATCTGCGGACCGCCGAGTTCATATACCTTACCCTGCGATGGCTCAGTGGTCAGCGCCCTCAGGACTGCTCCGGCAACGTCGCCAACGAAGACCGGCTGTAGCCTCGTATCCCCGGATCCGAAAAGCGCCAGCACGGGAGACCGGCGCACAACCGCGATCAAGGTGTTCAAGAATTTATCGTCTGGCCCGAATAGGACGCTGGGCCGCAGAATGGTGGCCGTGGGGAAGGCTTCCCTCACCAACAGCTCACCCCGCGCGCGGGAGCTGACGTAGCTTGATTGCGAGTTGAGATCGGCGCCGATACCCGACATGTGGACCAGCGCTTTGACGCCAGCACGACTCGCCTGGCGTGCCACGTGCATCGCGCCCATCTCGTGGACCGCCCTGAACGTTTCCGAACCCTTTTTGGAGTAGAGGCCGACGGCGTTGACGGCAGCATCGCAGCCTTCGAGGGCAGACCCAACGGAGGTTTCGTCCCGCACATCGGCGTAGAGCTGGACGAGTTGTCGGTCTTGCCCGGAAGCGACCTTGAAAGCGCCTGGATGGCGAGCCGCGACGCGGACCGTTGCGCCCGCGCCTATTAGTTGATCCACGATAGCGCGACCGAGGAACCCAGTGCCCCCAAAGACGGTGACGCGCTTTGTGGTCATGGTGGACCCGCTTCTTCCCCTTTTTTATGGGCGTCACGTTTGTCAGGTTCATGTGCTGGGGGCAGTTGTGCTGCGCTGAATGGTAGCGCTCTCTGCTTGACGCCGGCCAATTTGCTGGGTCCCAAGCCACCAAAAGGGATCAAATCTACGTTAAAATGGGGGATAGATGTTAGCCAAAGCGGTGGTAATTGAGGCGAGCTCCGTTGGAGCTGAGAGCAGGCAAAGCAGACTTGGCACGACCTGGCTGAGCAAGTTGATCAATCCCGATGCCGATCGGCAAAGACCCGCGAGAACACCCTGTCGCCAGCGCGGACGATGCGGTCGCCGATACGCGCCATCGCACGCCCGGTTTCCTTGACGACGGCGGTGGCCCCGGTGCCGACGCGGTCGAGACGGCTGCAGTCGCGCGCCTGCGACGCAGAGGGAATTGAGACAAGAGCGGCAGCCACGACGGCGGCGCGCGCAGGCAAGGGAAGCTTCATCCAAGGAAGTTGAACCGCAGGCGCCCATCATCTCGGCCAGCGATTGGGATGTCTTCGGGTCAATGTTCGCAAGCCAGATGCAGTTGTTTGCCACCCTGTTGAGATGGCCTGTGGGACTTCTCCTGCAACAACAAGCCCTGCTGGCCCAGTTGGTATTCAATCATCACTATCCGCGGAAAGTCGACTGAAGGTCGGGCATAGGCTCCAAGTGACGGCAAGTCATGAGGCACCCAGGCCGTGAGGCGCTCGTCGCCGTCATCACCGCCGCCTGCGTGGTCGTCGCCGGGACGGCCCTCGGCGGCGTCGTCATCATCGCGCTGCGGGCGCTTGTGGAGGGACTGTCATGAGCTGGGACCGGGGGTCGTCGTAGGCCCGAAGTCGCCCTTCGACCGGGACGCCCTCGACCTCATTCGCGCTGGCCACCGAAGTGACCGGAGGCTGGGGCGGCCACTATTCCCGCAAGCTTGCTACCGTCAACAAGACTAAAAGGCCCCCTACGACGACGAAGGAGATCGCCACACCGCCAGCAAGTAACATGAGGGATAACATCTGACCCACCCGCTCCCAACACTCGAGAAGGCCACGTTATCAGAGGTTCCCTCGTGAGCCAGGCGATGAGATTTTGTGGGCTGAACTTATCCACAGCCCTGATCGGGCTGTCAGCAAACTTTCATTCAAGAGTCGTTGTCTGAGGTGTCCTCCAGCTTTCCCTTGAGGCTGGCGGATTAAGATCCCCCGTGATTGGCACCTTGGCTCGAACGTGCTGGGGTGCCTTTCTTTGTGCCAGCTTCTAAGACAGTGAATGCGGCAAGAGCGGTACCGCCAAAAATGAACGTGGCACGTTTGGCCTCAATCCACGCCCTGTTTGATGCGCGACGAAAGCGAGGGCTGATTTGGGCGGACTCAATGCCAACCGCCCGATCACATGCTTTGCAGCTCGGCAGCCTCGCGCACTGGGAGTGGGACAACGGCCGATGGCTGCTTTGCCCCTTCATCTGCGCTTGCTGAGGTGCCATCGCTTTCGGGCATCATCAGCGCGGAGAGTTACGTTGCCGCACTAGGGCGTATCTCTTCTCCCTCGGAAATTGCGGAGCTGTCACCGTCGTTGCCCGAGCCTGATTGCGAAGTCTGTGTATCCAAAGCATGAGATGCCGCCCAAAGCTTGTCCGCAACCTTGAGGGGCTCGAGCACACCGTGCCGTGCCCACCAGGCACGCTCATCTCCTGTCTTGTGAATAAAGTCATGGTGTGCATTGCAGAGAGGCACCGTGAACTCGTCGGACACCTTAAGCCCTAAGGCACGCGGCTGGGCAAAGCGCAGATGATGGGCGTGCGACGGCCGGCGCCCGCACACGAGACACGGTTGCGAAGCGACGAACTCGAGATGCGCTTTGTCGCGAAGACGGCGCTCCTTGGGGAAAGCCAGGCGCAAAGCTGGCGCGGGGGTCCTGGTGGCGACACCAGCGTTGCTTTTCTCGCCTGGTTGGACCTCGGAGACTTGGCCTAATGCGCGGGCCCTGTTCTTCAGGGCGAACACAATACCCGCCACCGGCTCATCGGGTTGGTCCTTCGTCAGTCGACGCAACGCCCGAAGGCTCTTAAGGTTGTTCTCCCAGAACGCGTAGAGGGCGTCAAGCGTCGAGACCGCAGCGATGGCACTTCGCACAGCTTCGACAAAGTTATCGGTATCGGAGAAGTGGTCTTCGCGACCGTCGCTTAGGCGAAGAACCAGGTGCTGAGAATTCGGCTCCGATGACGGTGCCGAGGATCTAGAGAGCAGCTGCCGTTTCGGGCGTCGCGTGACCTGGCTTTGATCCTTGTCGTAAAGCGCGAGCCCGAATGGGTTGCCGAACGTGGCAAGAGCTCGTTTGGTGGCGTCGGTTTCCGCCGCCTTGAGGCCCATCTCATGCGCGAGCTCGGGTGACGGCGAGCGGCCGACCCCGGTGCCGATCCCTTCGCGCACCGTCAGCGTGTCACCGGCGCGAACGGTGATGCGGACCTTGGTCGTGTAGCAGCAGATGAGTTGGCCACGCAGGACCTCGCTCCAGATGCAGTGTGGCGACAGGGTCGTACGATCCCACGCGTCATGGCCAAAGATGCGGTTGGCCTCGGCAATGACATGCCAGCCTTCGACGTACGCGATCGTCGCCCCATTGCTGGCTCTCGTCTTCACGTGACGATATCTGAGCTTGGCCTTGAGCGCCTGACACTGTTGTTCGCTGAACGCCATCACTTGGTCCTCACGCTGAGTTGTAGGGTTGGCGCGGCCAAGGCCACGCCGTCGATGTCGACGCCGCCCTTAAGCGCCGCGAGCAGGCCCTGGCGGTCGAGCTTGGGCGGCTGCGGCTTCCAATAGGCGACGGGGATCTTGTCCTCGGCCACGACCTCGAGGGCAGGCGCACCCTGGCGGAGCGAGGCGGTGAAGTCGGCCTCCTCAAGCCACTTCATCTCGGCCTCCGTCATCGCCGCGCGAACAAGCTGGCGCTTGCGCGCCGCGCGCGTTTCGAGCCGCTCGTGGCGGGACTTCATGTCGCAAAGACGTGTGGAGAGGGCGCCGGCGAGGGCTTCATCGTCTAGTGCCGAGCGGATGAGCTCGGCTAGCATCTCGCGGAGATCGGTGATTCCCTCAAGCGTGTCGGCGAGGGTGGCCTCGTCGAGGTCGGGCAATTCGGCCAGCAGCCGAGCGCGGAGTACCGCCAGGCTTCAGATTGAATGCCCCGCCTGGCGGCTCTGGCGCCTGGCGCGCGCCGGCAACATTGTTGTTGCCAAGACCGGTCTGCAGTGCCGCCGCGCCGTCCTTGAGGGTCATCAGCATCGGTAGCTTACCCAGGGTGATGAAGCGTTCAGTCAGCGGCGCTCTTTGATCTTTAAGAAGATGCAGATCGTGCGGGGCTGCGATGCCAAGCGCAACGTTCTGGTCTATCTCGTTTACACGGACAAGCTTATTGAGGGCAGCCCGGAAAACTCCACCTCGAGCGTCCCGATCAGCCCTTGGGGCGAAGCAGCCGCGCCAGCGAGGTGCGCAGATTGGATAGCACCAGAATAGTCGAGGTACTTCCTTGGAAGCAAAGGAAGTAAAGCTGAACCCCTTGGATCGACGTTTCTAAGAATTTGATCGAATCGTCCCATCCATTCGACGTCTTCGTGCGGCTGACGTTTCGGGTCGCCTTGTGGACCTCGCGGATGCTGATCTCCGCCCTGCTTCGCTCTGGCCGGTGATCGAACTTAGGTTACCCTAAACCTCTCAATATCCCCGCCAACCTTGGCAAGCCATGCTGGCCTCCGACCGCGGTCGGTCCAGGTGGGCGATGCGTCGTACTTTGACGATCGCGGAGCTGGAAGAGATCGAGCTCATCATCCAAAACGCTGACAACGACGATGAAATCGACATGGCGGCCCAGAGCTTGGGTGTCGCACTCGAGCGCATGGGGCTCGCGAACTACAAGTGATTTTACCGGTTCATCTGTGCCAGCGTGCCATCTCCGGCCCGCCGATTGGTAGGGCGGAATAATGCGCTGATCCTCGTTGTGTACTCCTCCGTTCTTGGTGCCCCGCGTGCTTCGATGCGTTAGGATCTAATCGGCAAGTTCACCATCTTCTAACCGTTTACAGGTTTGGACGGAACACTCCCAACAAAGCTGTAGTACTCCGCTTCGATCCAGGGTAACGACGGTTTGGTTGTCGACATCAACTTCCAATTTCGCTGCGATTATTCGTCTGCCACTATCCCCGCTGCTGGTCTAATAATTGCTTGGCTCTGGTATCCGGGCTTTCTCGCTAATTCGGTCCCCGCCTTTTCCTAACGAAAGAGACCGCTTCGAAACTACGCTGAAGGGAGAGAACGTGAAAGGGTTAAAGTCCGTCGTTGCCGCTGGCGCTGTTGTATTGAGCATTTTCGTGGGGATTTTGTCGGTGGCCGACGCCAGGGGTTTCCGTAGCCGCGCTCATGGTGGCTCCTGGATCGGCGGTAGCTGGCAAAACGGCGCCCACAGGCATGCCCGGAACGGGAACTGGTCTCGTGGCGGTGATTACCAGGGCGGAGGTTGGCGCCACGGCGGTAACTGGCATAGCCGACATACGGGTCATTGGAGTGGCCAAGGTTGGCCGGACAGCGATAATTGTCGGGGCAGTTGTCGGGGCGAGGACTGGCAACGCGGCGGTGGCGGGCACGTCGGTCGGTGGTATGGCGAGAGCTGGCATAGAGATGGCTACCAGCGCAGCAGTTGGAACCACACCAGCGATCTAATTCGGAAGCAAGACGGTGAATGGCTGAAGGGCCGTTGGCGGCCCAATGACTGGCAGCACCGCAGTGGCAAATGGGAAAGAAGCAGCTGGAACAGCGAGGGTTGGCCGGCGGCCGGGGGGCAAGGCAGCCGAGGTACCATTTGGAATAGAATGAGTGATCGACATTGGGGGCCTTGGCGGCAGAGAGGCAGTTGGCAGGACGGCATCCGGCCATCGCATGATTGGCGCGGCATCAGTAATAACAGGAGTTGGAATAGCCCTGGCTGGCCGCGTGCTGGGTGGCACGGCAGCGGCTCCCGCCGATATTGGGTCGGCCCCTGAATGCCCGGCGGCCATCGTCGTGGTCGACATCAACAGCGTTGGCAAGGACAGCTTGCGGATCGAGCTCGCGGGCCCCAACGAGCAATCGCCTAACAACAGCGGCCCCAGCCGTAGCGGAGCTGTTATTATTGTGCTTGCCGCCTTCGTTGCTTGCGGGGCGTAGCACGGGGTGTGACCAATCGATCGCTAAGCCCTGGCTCAAGGGGAGTTGAAGCGATGGCGACCAATATCAAGGACGTGGTGGCGGAACTCGAGCGCATGGCTCGAGCCTCCGACGTTCCCCCTAGTCGACGGCAGGCCGTGAGGTTCATGCTCGAAACGTATCAGTCGATGACCCAGGCCTTGAACGCGGCAACGGTCCAGCAAGCCGCGTTCAAGAAAGAACAGCACAGGTCCGTGCTCTTCGAGCATGCCCTTCGAGACATTGTTGCGGTCAAGACTGCCGACCCGGAGAGGCAATCGTTCGAGATGCGGCGCATTGCCGATAAGGCTCTCAAGTCTTCGGCCCAAGATCACTGAAGCGGCTTTGCCGGCGCTCGTCCGAAAACACTTCAAGGTTTCGGAGCGCCGCAGACGTCCGGATACCCCCCGGTCCACGATGGGCTCAGCGTGCCATTGCACAGCCGCTGGCCGACCGGGGGTACGCGGTTAATGGCCCCTTAAACCCTGTCGAGCTAATTTCCTCAGTTAGCGACGCTAGCAACGTTGGCGCAAGGACGTGGGTGCGCATTGAGCGCGCGCCACGCATTTCCCAACCGCCCCAAAAGACTCCGGAGACTTCGGTGTTCGCACGCCGTCGACAGGCCGAAAGCAGGTCACCCGCGCCTCAAGCCGAGCCCACCTTGGATGAAGCGAAAATCGTCGAAGCGTTCGAAAGCCTCATTCACTCCAAGTTGGCTTCGCACGTTGCCCTCGACGGACGGATCGGTGAAACGTGGAAGCGCATTTCTCGCCTGGTAAAGGAGGCGAACAACCGAAACCTGGGCGCGGTTGCCGACCTCGGACATGAAACTGGCGAAACCGCCATTAATGTGGGGTGGGTTTATCATGATTTTCGCGAGGTGGCCCAGTCGACGGCGTCGATCTCAAGCGCGGTCGACGAGATGGTGTCGTCGATTGCAGACCTCTCCAACAGATCGGCCGAGAGCGCAAGTCAGGCTGAAAATGCGCGCGATACCATGCGCAGCTGCACGAAGGACAGCCGTGATGCCACCGAAGCCATGGTGGCTATAGAACACCAATCAAGCCAGATCGGTGAGCGCCTGTCCACGCTTCAGACGGCCGTCGACCAAATCCGCGGCATGGTCGGCGTCATAGACACGATTGCGCGACAGACCAACCTCTTGGCCCTAAATGCCACTATCGAAGCTGCGCGCGCCGGGGAAGCTGGTCGCGGCTTTGCCGTCGTGGCGGCCGAGGTCAAATCCCTCTCTGTCGAAACGACGAAGGCGACGCAACAAATCCATGGCCGTGTCGACGCCTTGACGTGTGAGATGAAGGAGATTAGCGCGGCCGTCAGAGACAGTCTTAGGTCGGTCCATTTCGGCAACAATGTCGTACGGCAAGTTGGCACAATCATAGAAGGCGTGACGGACGAGGTATCCGAAGTCGCTGAGCGGATTCGCGGCCTATCAGATCTCCTGCAACAGCAGCGGGCAGCGACATCGGAGGTTGCCCACAACGTCACGCTGATTGCCGGCAAGGCGCATAAGACCAAGGATGAGGTTGAGGCGATTGATCGGCGCCTGCACGGCTGCCAGGACATAGCCCAGCGAACACTTGACGCTGCCAGCGATTGCCCCGCGGACAAATTGGCGCTCGTGCGCTTTGCTGCTGATGCCACCGCTTGGAAGCGGGCGCTTGCAGAGATTCTTCTTGGCAAAGCGGCTGCACCAGAGACGGGACCAGTCCTCTCAGCAAAGCCTGCCCTCGACGAGGCCGAGGACCATGGCAGGATCCACGCTGTCGACTACGACCTTGTCCGCGAGTTTTGCGAGGCAATCACTTCGGCGCAGGAGAACGCGTCCCGTATGGTCGCCGAGGTGAGGATGTCAAACTGGGGCGCGGCAACGCCGCCCTACATCGCCTGCGACCAGGCCCTGCAGAAGTCCGTCGCGGCAGCTAAGCGACTTGCAGGGCGCACTGCGTCACTGAGCCCGTGACGTCGCGCGTTACTAACCGCGCGCCGTTTGCGGACGATTGTTCAAGGGAGGCATAGGAGAGAGCAAGCTGGCGGGTCGGGGCCCATTCGAACGTTAGGGTCCACTAGCCTTGGTCGAGACTCAGCCCTGGAACAATCACTTTGCAAAATCCGGAAAAGTATCTGCGACGCTAGCGAGCCAGTCGCCCAACACCGCCCAGCTCTCGTCTTGGTTGTTGGACAGGCCCAAGCGCACGATCACCAGGTCCTTGCAGGGAACCACCAGAATCACCTGCCCCCCATGGCCCTGGGCGCTGAAGGCATCACGCATGCTGCCGGTGGCAATCAGAGCGCGGCGTGGCCTGCCCGTTCCGGCCGACGGCGTGAGCCACCATCCGGCACCGTAGATATCCGCGTTCCTGCCCGGGCCCGGCGTGCGCGCGAAGTCGACCCATCCCTCGGGCAAAATGCGCCGTCCCTCCCAAACGCCCCCGCGCAGATAAAGCAGCCCGAATTTGGCGAAGTCGCGCGCCGTCGCGTAGACAAATGAACTACCGACAAACACACCCTCAGCATCAAACTCTGGCTGCGCAGAGGTCATGCCGAGCGGGGCAAACAAGTTCGCGCGCATCCAGTCTGCCATCGCGGCACGCCTGCTCCGCGCTGTCTTTACGCTAGGCGAGATCGCTCGCTCAAGACCATCGCAGACGAGTACAAAGCCGGCGGAATTATAGTTCCATTGCACGCCTGGTTCGTGCGCGAGCGGCAGGCTCGCCGCGTAGCGGACTAGATCGAGTCGCCCTGCTCCGAACAGCATCTTCACTACGTCGTTCTTGGTCTCATTGGTGGCGCCGAGCTCGAGATTGCGCTGGCCATCCACCATTTGCAGCCACTGTCGCCAGCTGATCCTCTGGCGCGGATCACCTTTGCTCCAGCGGGGATTGCCCATCGGTGCGTCGACGTCGATCTTTCTCTGAAGGACGGCGATGCCGATGAGCGCGTGCGTGATTGATTTTGCTGTTGACCAAGAGACCTGACGTGTGTCGGGCGCGAACCCCCGTCCATAGCGCTCGACGACGAGCCGACCGCCTTGGATTATGACCAATGCCCGCGTGTCGCCGAGCAACGGGTCGGGAGCGCTGAAGGCGTCTTCGATTATGCTTTCGAGCACACCGCGGTTCGTACCCGAGCCGGGCTCGCCTGTCGGCCATGTCCTCGTTGGCCACGGGATATCGGGCGACTGGGGCGGCAGCGGCATAAGTGCATCCGCCATCGCCCGTCCACCCGCAAGGCCGAGGGGAAGCACTGCAATAACTGCGGCTGTGGTCAAGGCTCGCAGGTTCATGCCTTCATCTCGTGCAAAGCGTTGCGTCGGACGAATCTACGGCCTGATCACGATGACGAAGAAACGAAAGATCTGTCTTATCGCCGCTCCGATCGCAATCACGACCGTTGCGATCGGTGCGCTCGCGGCTTGGGAGCCGCTCATGCTCGCAGGCATGGGGACGGCTTATTCCGCAAGAGTGGTGTGCTCTTGCCTGCACGTCGCGGGGCGCCCATTGGCATCATGCCTGGGTGACCTGCCGGCGAAAGCCCTCGAGCGCGTCTCTGTAAGTGCGAACGGCGACCGCGTTGTGGCCACGGCCCTCGGCGGGTTGATCTCTGCCCATGCCGTGTACGAGCCAGGTTACGGCTGCACGATCTCACCCTAGTTCTATCTTCGTCAGCCTGGCGTCAATCAAGGAACGCCTGCCCCGACGCTTCGAACAGCAAAATTGAAGAGAGCGACTATGAGCGGCCTGCCGTGGTCACGGTTCGCGTTGGGCGGTCAGCCGGTAGAGATAGGCGAGGATGGCTTCGACCTCCTCATCGGAGAAGGCGATTTGAGGCATCTCCTTGTGGAGGGATACCTTTCCTTCCTCGAGCTCCCTCACGGGAAATTTTAGGTAGATTTCGCGCATGGGTGGCGCGATCTTGAGCGGACTGTAGCCCACCGACCCAATCGCGTGGCAACGCCCGCAGTTTGCCTCTAGGATGGCTTTTCCTCGGGCTTCAAGAGCGCTACTTTCGCCGGGATGCGCCGCCGTCGACTGGCAGACGATGCCGGCCGTCGCGATGATAAGCGCTCGATACCCTGCTGCCGGGGCTTGCTATTTGTGCCTGAAGCTCGGGGGCGACACTCCCGCGAGACCGTCGGCGCTCCTGGTCGCATCGCTCAGTTAGCCTAGACCTTGTCCAACTGAGATGGCTCCGCCGCCGGGCGTTCATCGGCATTGCACGTGGCCGGCATTGAGCCCTAGCCAGACCTATACAAGTCACAGTCATACTTCGCCTTCAATCAGAGCTATGCTGCTTCATGGTATTGAGTTGTTCGTGATTGAGTCGCTCACTCTCGATCCACTCGGGCCACGGAGAAAAAGCAACATCATGTTCAATCAAAGGAAGGCAGACGGAGCCCACTCTTCTGCAAATGTCGAAGCCGACAGATCAGGCTTCGGCTTGCCTGCGAATCCCCTAAATTCTCATTCGGGTAATTACAAGGTCAACCCAACGACGCACTCGATTGTCGATGAGTGCCTTACCATGAAGGGGGATTTAGAGAGCGATGGCGACATTCTTGTCAAAGGCAAGGTCCTAGGCAACATCAGGTGCAAGCTGCTAATCATCGAGGTCGATGCCTTGGTCGAAGGCGGAGTCGAGGCCGAGGAGGTCATTGTTCGGGGGAACGCCAAGGGGACAGTTCAGGCGGATCGCGTAAGGCTCGAAAAGACCGCGAACGTCGACAGCGAAATTCACCACCGCACGTTCTCGGCCGAGGAAGGTGCGCGCATCAAGGGTTCGCTTCGTTCCAAGGATGATCCGGCATTGACCAAGGATGCCGAAGCTAAGAACGGTCCGCGCACTAAGACTGCAGTTCGATCCAAGGAGGAACCTTTGAGCGGACAGTCAGAAACTGTCGATGCCGCCGCGTAGGCATGGTTCGCTGACGCTTTGGGAGCGTTGCCACATTGGCAACCTAAGTCGTTGGATCGAAGCGGAACACCCAGCTATGGCATAGAGGTAGGCGAGCTCGCGGTAGGCCCGCGCGCTCGCGGGATCGAGGATTATCGCCTTGTGCAGCATTTCCATCGGCGAGCGAAAGGTGTTGGGACTCCACTCCCACAGTCTGTTCTCGGTCACCTGGGACACGCTGGTCGCTGGTCGCTGGTCGCGCCGCGTGTCGCGCCCCTTCCCACGGCCCACTCGGGAGCGATGTTGCGATGCGAATGGGGGTGGTTACCCTATCCACCTCCCATTGGACTCCTCGGCACAATTAATCAGTATAAGGATTAAGTGAAGGCGAGTTTTGGAGAAACGAAGCCAAATTTGGCTCGTCGCCATGGCGGCGAGCCCTCTGAGATGATTTTGGCAGAACGAAGCCAATGGGTCTGAGCGGCCGCGGCCGGACAAGTCCGGATCATTGCGCGGTGACCAGGCTGCTTTCGACCTGCACCTTGACCTTCCGGCTCAAGAGGTCGAGCAGGACGACGAGACGGTCCTTCTCGTCCATGTTGATGATGGTCGCAACGAGGCCGTCGAAGGCTCCGCCCGCCATGCGCACAGGCTGGCCGATCTTGAAGTCGGAGGCGGGGCGCACGATGGCGCCGTCGACCTCCCGCATCCGCAGGCTCGCGACGAAATCATCGGGGAGAAGCGCCAGCTCGTCGCCGAAGATGACCAGCCTGCGCACGCCGACGGTCGATGCGATCTTGCGCCAGCGCGTCGTGAGTGGATCGACGGCCACGAAAAGATAGCCGGGAAACAAGGGCCGCAGCACGTCGCGTGCGCGCCGCGCATGCCTCACTCTACGGCGCATCATCGGGCAATAGGTCTCGAACTCCTGTCGCGCCAGATTGGCGATGGCCGTTCCCTCTTTGCGGGTGTGGGTATTGACCGCGACCCATCCGCGCGATTGCGCCGAATGACACTCGTCCACTGAACTACCCCGCGAATCTCTGGAACGGTCTAGGGAACGGTTAGCCGGCGGCGCCCCTCCCGGACGCCGACACCCAATTAGCGCGAAAGCGACGGGGAGGCCAGAGCCCGATCCGCTGACATGGAATTGCATTCGCGATCCATGTCAGGCGTGAATTGTGCTCTACACTTTGAATTTAGATAGCGATTCACGTTCTTGATGGACGCGAAGCGTCTCCATCAAGAACGATCGCGATCTAGCCGGCGAGCGAGCCTTCAATCGGCAGCGGGCTCGGGACAGGCCCGTTCACCCTCGAGGACAGGGATTGTTTGCGGCTCCGTCGTTCTTGTGGCAGCCTCGACGGAGAAGGCCCAAATGGGGGTTTCCGGTAACGCGACCGGAGGCCGCCAATAAAATACCGGGAGGACGACGTGGGACGGGCTTCGGCGTCCGTCAGTTCCTGCGGCATCCGCGCCGCTTCGAGCGCATCGAGCAGCGTGGATACGGCCATTGCCGAGCTCAAATCCGGCCTCGGCGGCAAGGACTTTCAATACATCATCGTGTTCTTTGCGATCGAGTTCGATGCGGGCGAGCTCGCCGAAGGCCTCGCCAAAGCCTTTCCAGGCGTGACGATCAGCGGATGCTCGACGGCGGGCGAGATCGGTCCTGCCGGCATGACGGAAGGCCAGCTGCTCGCGATCGCGTTTCCCCGCGACGGCTTTCGAGTCCACGCTGGCCTCATCGAGGACGTCGGCGCCTTCGGCATCGAGCGCGCGAACGCCATCGTGCGCGGGCTCAAAGGCCAGATCGCCGCCGACAATACGCGCAGGCTCGGCGAGCGCGTGTTCGGCGTCATGCTGGTCGACGGTCTCTCGGGCGCCGAGGAGACGCTCGTCGCCGCCGTCCATTGGGCCTTCGACGACATGCAGCTCATCGGCGGCTCGTCGGGCGATGGCCTCAGATTCCACCGCACCGCCCTCATCCACGACGGGGAGGTGCACGAGCGCGCCGCGATCCTCATCATGATCGAGAGCGACTATCCGTTTCGCATTTTCAAGACCCAGAACTTCGAGCCCACTCAGATCAAGCTCGTGGTGACTTCGGCCGATACCACCAATCGCATCGTCCACGAGCTCAATGCGGAGCCCGCCGCGCGCGAGTATGCCTCGGCGATTGGCCTCATGCCGAACGATCTCGGACCGTTCAGCTTCGCGTCCTATCCCCTCGTCGTCAAAGTCGGAGGCGACTATTACTGCCGTTCGATCCGCAATATGAACGCGGACGGCTCGCTGTCCTTCTTCTGCGCCATCGACGAGGGCCTCGTGTTCACGGTCGCTAGGCCCCAGGACATGCTGAGATCGACCGCAAGCCTGTTCGGCGAGCTCGACCAGTCGCTCGGCGGCATCGATCTCGTGCTCGGCTTCGATTGCATCTTGCGCCGGCTCGACGCCGAGACGCGCCAGATCCGCCGGCAAATGGACGAGCTCTACCGCAAATACAAGGTCGTCGGCTTCCAGACTTACGGCGAGCAGCTCAACGCCATGCACCTCAATCAGACGCTGACAGGGGTCGCGTTCGGTCCGCGGGGAGGAGTACGGTGAGCACGCCGGCACCGGAAGGGGACCCTGCGGCGAAGGCACACGCCGATCTCGAGCGGCGCGTCGAGAAGCTGACAAAGATCAATGCGGCCCTCATGCAGCGCGTCGAGCGCTCCATGGACCACCAGGCGAATGCCTTCTCGATGTTTCAGACGGCGATCGGGCTCGAGGCGCAGGTCCGCGTGCGCACGGAGGAGCTCAAGACTGCGCTCCACCGTCTCGAGCGCGCCAATGACGAGCTGACGGCGGCGCGCGACGCCGCCGAGCGGGCCAACCGCTTCAAGACGAGCTTTTTCACCGCCGTCGGTCACGACCTGCTGCAGCCCCTCCATGCGGCGCGCCTGTCGCTTTCGGCGATGAGTCTCTCCGAGCGCGATGTCCAGCACCAGCAGCTGACCAGCCAGATCGACCATGCTCTTTCGAGCATCGAGGAGCTCCTTCGCACGATCCTCGACCTCTCCAAGCTGGAATCAGGCGTCGTCAAGCCGGCGATCGAGACCTTCGAGATCGACAGGCTGTTTCGCTCGCTCGCCGTCGATCTCGAGCCGATCGCGCTCAGCAAGTCCCTCATCCTAACCGTTCGGCCAACGGAATCTTGCGTCGCCTCCGACCCACTCATGTTGCGCAGGATTCTGCAAAACCTCCTGGTCAACGCGCTGGGCTATGCGGAGACCGGCCGCGTGCTCCTTGCAGCGCGCCGGCGCGGCGACTTCACGCGCATCGAGGTGTGGGATACGGGACCCGGCATCGCAGTTGCGGAAAGGGAGCGCATCTTCGAGGAGTTCCAGCGCGGCTCCGCCTCCGAGCGGAGGCAATTCAGCGGCTTTGGCGTCGGCCTTTCGGTCACGCGCCGCATGGCCGATGCGCTGGGCCACAGGATCGAACTGTGCTCGCGTATAGGCAAAGGGACGAGGTTCTCCGTCTTCGTCCCCTATGCGGGCGCGGCCTCGCAATTACGGCCGCCCTCCGTCAGCAGCCAAATCGCCAGTCAATCGTATGGGCTCGCCGGGGCGCGAGCGATCGTGATCGACAACGACACGGCGATCATCGATGCCATGAGGACGCTGCTCCATGGCTGGGGATGCGAAACGCGGATCGCGCGCGACCTCTCGGGGGTCGAGTCCATCATGGCGTACGATCCCTCCTTCCGCCCCGACATCATCCTCGCCGACTTCCACCTCGATCGGGGCGAGATGGGCTTGACGGCGGTAGCTCGGCTGCGCGAGCGCTGGGAGTCGGAGATCGCGGCGATCGTCATTACTGCCGATCATTCCGCGGAGACCAGCGACCGCGTCTCAACGGCCAGCTGCGAGATCTTGCGCAAGCCCGTGAAGCCGGCCGAGCTCAGGGCGCTCATGACGCATCTCCTCGGCTGAGACGGCGGATCCCCTCCCCGCGTGTGTCTAGTTGTGGCTCGCGTCGCCGCGCTCGCGAAGGATAGAATCGAAGTCGAGCCGCGCCACCTCGATGACCGCCTGCGTGCGCGAAACGACGTTGAGCTTGCGCAGGATCTCCGAGACGTGGGCCTTGACCGTCGTCTCGCCCACGCCGAGCTCGTAGGCGATCTGCTTGTTGAGCATGCCCTGCCGCACCATCTGCAAGACCTTGAGCTGCTGGGCGGTGAGGGAGGCCACGCGCTGCGCAAGGTCCCCTTCGTGCGAGCCCGGATCGGAGCGCGGCGGCTCATATCCGGCGGGCAGGATGACGACCCCGGCCATGACGTCCTGGATCGCCTTCGCCAGCTCCGGCTTCTTCACCGACTTCGAGATGTAGCCGGCCGCCCCGCACGTCATCGCCTCGTGGACGATGCGCGCGTCGTCGAGAGCCGAGACGATTACGATCGGCTGCTTGGGGCTGACGGTGCGAAGCTCGAGCAGCCCGTCAAAGCCGCGCGTGCCGGGCATCGCAAGGTCGAGGAGGACGAGGTCGAACGGCTGGCCCTCCGAGAGCGCCTGGGCGGCGGCGGTGATCGTGGAGGCTTCGATGACCTCCGCATTCGGATAGGACGACGCGATCGCGAGACGGAGCGCATCCCGAAAGAGCGGGTGGTCGTCGATGACCAGGAATCTGACCGACATGGGGAAAGACTTATAGAAAAAGGCTTCGGCCCGTCCAGCCCAAGTCGCGCATCGAGGCCGCCGACGCTCGACCGCAAAAACCGCAAACATACATAGCAATATAGAAGCATAATCAATATTATATGCCTCTGTTATGCTATTTCAGATGACCTTGGAATGGCAGGAGCTCCCGTCTATACTCGCTCCAAGAATTGGCCTGGCGTCAGGGCACGCCGGCAGAGAACGAGGCGGCCATGACGCAATGGCGCGTTTCGGGCGGCACGTTGAGCGCGGCCACCCGACGAGCGGGCCCGGCCGCCATCGGGAGTACGGGTCGCGATGAGATGCAATCCCGCGCGCTGGCTTTGGGGGCTCATCCCCATCGCAATGCTGAGCTGGATTACCTACGACTGGGAGCGCGCCGCAATCGAAACCGATCTCGGGCGCCGAGCCGAGCTTGGTCTCGAGCAGGCCGGTGAGGGCTGGGCCGAGGCGAGCTTCGACGGACGCGACGCGGTCGTCTCGGGCCGCGCGCCCAAGGATGGGGCCGCCAAGAAGGCGCTCGACGCCGTTCGGTCCGTCTGGGGCGTGCGCGTCACGTCGCTGCGCACGGACATGGCGGGAGACATCGCGCCCTATTCGTGGTCGGCAGCCTATGGGGCGGGCAAACTCAAGCTCGGCGGATTTGCGTCCGATACGGAGACGCGGAGAGCGATCCTCGCGCTCGCCAGGTCGACTTTTCCCAAGGCGTCGATCGACAACGGGGTCAAGGTCTTGGCCGGCGGCCCCGGCAAGGACCTCTGGCTCGAGGAGATCGGTTTTGCCCTCGCCCAGCTCGCGGGCTTGAAGCGCGGCGCGGTCGAAATCCGCGGCACGACATTGCGAATTGAAGGGGAGGCCGGCGGCTTTCCGGCCTTCAAGTCTCTCGGAAGAGCGCTCGCTGGCGAGCTGCCCAAAGGTCTCAGGACCGCGCGATCGAGCGTGACCCCACCCGTTGCCGATCCCTTCGCATGGTCGGCGCGTCTTGCCGAGGGCCAGCTTCTCCTGTCCGGGTACGTACCGAGCGAGCAGGTCCGCAGCGCTTTGTTCGCGAGCGCCAAGCGGGGCTTTCCGCGGCTTGCGATCGTCGATCACGCCGAGCTGGCGGCAGGCGCGCCGCAGGGCTTCATGGAAGCCGCGGAGACCGGGCTTCTACTGCTTCGCCGGCTGCGGGATGGCGAGGCAGAGGTACGCGGCAGCGGGCTAGCCCTTGAGGGCACCGCCGACAGCGAGGCGGCCGCACGCGCCGTGCGCGAGGCGATGGCGGCCGACAAGCGGTTCCAAGGCGGCGCGCCCGACGCCATCAAGGTTGCCGAGGGCGAGGTCGCGCCGGCCGGTCCGCAGGGAGGCGGTCCTCTTCGAACGATTGTCGATGCCGTCGGCGGCACCGCCGGCTTCACGGGCTTGCTGCCTGGCGAAGCCGCCCGGCGGGCCGCCGTCGAGGCCGAGATCCGCGAGCGCATGGAGGCCTATGCCGCCTCGCGGCGCGCGGCGGAGGGCCGAGGCGAGCCGCAGTCGTACGATCGGGCGCGCGCCGACGCCGAGGAGGTGCGCAAAGCCGCCGCCGAGCTCGAGATGAAGACGCGAATGGAGGCCTATGCCGACGCGCGCCGCGCCGCCGAGCTCAAGGGCAGCAGTGTCGAGACCGCGACCGTCGCCCGCTCCGAGACCACCGCTGCCGTCCGCCGCAAGGCCGAGGCCGAGAATTGCCAAAGGCGGCTGACGCAGGTGGCCGACACCGAGGTCATTCTGTTCGCCCGCGCGAGCGCGGACATCGATCCGAAAAGCTCATCCACTCTCGACAAGCTCGCAGAGATCGCCAAGAGTTGCCCTGGATCGCGCATCAACATCGAGGGCCACACCGATGACGAAGGCGAGCCTGAGCGCAATCAGGGCCTTTCCGAGCGGCGCGCAGGGGCGGTGCTGGCCTACCTGTCGAAGGCGGGAATTGACGCGGCGCGCCTGCGCGCGATCGGCTACGGTGCGGCCCGGCCAAGGGCGCCCAATGATACGGCCGAGAGCAGGGCCCGAAATCGGCGGATCGAATTTACGGTTGTGCCCGAATAGCGGGGCGGTTGGGGAGGACCACGCGATGGATTATCTCGTCGTAAAGCTGATCTGGTATGTGCTCGCCGCTTTCGCGATCGGTTTCGCGGTGGGGTGGATTTCCTGCGGTCCTGTCGAGGACTGAAGCAGAGAGCAGAGGGAGCAGCGCGCCTAGTCGGCGGGGGTGTCGGAGGAGCAGAGGCGAATGACGATCTTGCTCGTGCAGATTTTTCTCTTGTTGCTCGCGGCCTTTCTCGTCGGCGCCGTGACCGCTTGCTTCCTTCGCCGCGGCGTCATGGGAAAAGAGACAGTTGCCTCCGGCCTGCCGCCCATGCTGCCGGGCGGCGGCGGGGGACCTTCGCCGAGGGGCGGCAGCGAGAGCGCCACCCGCTTCGAGCGCGCGTTGACTGGCGAGCCGGGATCGTCGGCCCCGCCGCGAGCGCTCGCGCCCGGCTCGCCGATGATCGAGGTCCAGTCCGTGGCGGTGGCGCTGGCTGCACCCTCTCCGCCGCGAGCCGCGCCGGCCCCGCAATCCCCGTTGCCGGCGTCGCCGCAGCAGCGCGACGTCACGCCGGCAACGGCCGAGCCTTCCGCTCAGCCAGCCAAGCCCGCCCCTCAGAGCTATACCGCTATCGCGGCGGCGCACGCTGCCGCTGCCGCCGCGCAGCCGAGGCAGGTTGCCGAGACGGCCGCGGACTCCAACAATCTGACGCGTATCCGCTCCATCGACGGGGAGACCGCGCGTCGTCTCGCCGCGCTTGGCGTCCGCCGGTTCGCCGATATCGCCAGGTGGGGTCCCGACGACATTGCCCGGATCGGCCAGGCGCTCGGGATTGCCGCCGGGCGCATCGAGCAGGAGAACTGGGTCGGACAGGCCGAGGTGCTCGCGAGGCGCGGCGAGGGACTGGGCCAGCGCGCGAGGGGCGATGCGGCCCCTGTGCCGGCGCCGCCCGCTCCCGCCGTGGCGCAAGGTCCCGACCGGCTGACCCGCATCATCGGCCTCGATCCCGCGACCGAGCGCGCGCTGATCGAGAACGGCGTAACCCGCTTTTCGGAGATCGCCGCATGGGGCCAGGCCGAGGTGGAATGGGCCGAGCAGGGTCTCGGCGCGCCCGGGCGCGTTGGCCGCGAGCGGTGGATCGAGCAGGCGCAGGTCCTGGCGCGCGGCGCAAATGGCGTGACCGGCGCATCTGCTCCCGTCGTTGCTCCCGTGGCTGCACCCACCCCCGCCGCGCCTATTGCCGCGTTGCCGGCACAAACCGCTCCGTCTCCTCGCGCCGAAGTAACCGTGTTGCGGTCCGTGCGCTCCGAGGCCCTGCGACGCGATCCCGCCGAGGACGATCTCCCGAATTTCGGGACCACCGACGATTTGAAGCGCATTCGCGGGATCGGCATCCTGATCGAGAAGAAGCTCAACTCGCTCGGGATATTGACCTACGAGCAGGTGGCCAACTGGAGCAGCGCGGACGTCGACCGCATCAGCCAGCTGCTCGATTTCAAGGGCCGCATCGAGCGGGAGAACTGGGTGGAACAGGCGCGCATCCTGGCCTCGGGGGGCCACACGGATTTCTCGCGCCGCGCCGACCGCGGCGAGGCCGCCCTCTACCGCGACCAGCGAAGCTGATCGCGCGCTCAGGCGAAGACAACGCGCGCAGGCTGATGCGTGGCATCTGCGGCCGCAAGGAACCGGCGGATCGCCTCGATCGTCGGCGCGTCCCTGAGAAGCGGTGCGTGCCCCTGCCCCTTGACGGTCACGGCCGTGAGCTGGGGATGGCGCCGCCCCATCTCCTCGACGGTCTCTTTTGAAAGAATGTCGGAATGCTCGCCGCGGAGCACCATGACCGGCACCCGCTTCAGCCCCTCGAACTGCGGCCAGAGCGCTGACATCGGCCCATCGAGAACGGAGAGGGCGTTGGCGAGCTTCGCGTCGTAGCCCGGAGTGGGCTTGCCCTTGCGCTCGTTGAAGAACTGGCGCGCGATGTCCTCCCAATCGGAGTCCGGGACGGCGGGAAACGCGCGGTGGTTCATGTCGCGCACGAGCTTCGCCGCCTCCGCCCAGCTTCCGGGAAGCGGCACGCGCCCGACGTAGGCGGTGATGCGCCCGAGCCCGGTCGGATCGATGACGGGGCCGATGTCGTTGAGCACGACGGCGCCCATGACGGTCGGCTGCGCCGCCGCCATGATCATGGCGATGATGCCGCCGCGCGAGGTGCCGATGACGGTGGCCCCGTGCAGCCCTGCGAGCGTCGTGAAGTCGAGCACGTCGAGCATCTCGATCGGCACGGCGTAGTTGCGCCAGTCGGGGTCGGACTGCGACAGGCCGCGGCCGCGGTAGTCGAGCGTGTAGACGTCGCGGGAGTCCTGGGCGTGGCCCGCGAGCTTGAGCGCAAGGTCGTGGAAGTCGCGGCCGTTGCGCGTCAGTCCCGCAAGGCAGAGAACCGGACGGCGCGCCGCGACACTTCCCGACACGGCCGGATAGCGTCGCGCATGCAGCCGCAGTCCGTCGCGGGCCGTGAAAAAGATATCCTCGAACTGCTGGTCTGCCGTCATGGAGGCCCTCGCGTTACGGCGCTGATCGTTAGAGGGACGTGAAGGCGCAGCCGTCGGCGCGGACCGTCGCTCAGCCATCCGAGTTGGCCTCGGCTGCCGGTCGGGCGTCCCCGGCCGGCGCGGTCCGTCCGCCAACGCGCGCCCTGTTCAAATCCTCCTCGAGCCTCAGCGCCGCCTGCGTGTCGCCCAGGCGCGCCCTGTAGATTTGCACGTTCGAGAGCACCTTGCCGACATACTCGCGCGTCTCCTGGATCGGGATGCGCTCGATCCAGTCGATGGGATCGACCTTGGGGTCGCGCGGATCGCCGAACTCCCGGATCCACTGGCGCGCCCGGCCCGGCCCCGCGTTGTAGCCGGCGATCGTCAGCACGTAGGAGCCCGAGAACTCCTCCATGCGGTCGCCGATGTAGGCGGAGGCCAGCATGGCGTTGTAGGCCGGGTCGGAAAGGAGCCGGCCAATGTCGCACTTGATCTTGTAGTCGCGGCAGACGTGCTTGGCGGTCACCGTCATCACCTGCAGGAGCCCCTTCGCGCCGGCCCCGGACACCGTCAGTGTGTTGAACTCGGTCTCCTGGCGGGCAATGCCGAGGAGCATCGCCGCCTCCGGAGGATTGCGCAGGGGCGAGTAGGCCGGGAAGGTGTGGACCGGATAGGCATAGTAGATGAGGTTGTGGCCCCGCGCGATGGCCGACTTGGCGGTGCGCACGGCCGACTGTGTGTCGCCCATCGCTTCGGCGAGCTGGGCGAGCATCGCGGCCTCCGCCTCGGTCTTGAGATAGGACCTGAGCTGCACGATCAGGGTGCGCATGATCCAGGGGTCGAGCCCGGCGCGCTTCGCCACGACGACGGCCCTGGCCGCGTCGAGCGTCGTGAAGCGGGCGATCTCCTCGGCGCTCGGCTCGGCCGGCGCCGCGACGACGATCGGCTGGCGGCCCGGCTCGAGCTTCTGGCGGGCGAGGAGGCCGTGGAACGTGTCGGGATCGGCAAGCGCTGCTCTGTAATGCACGGCGGCCGCCGCCGTATCCTTGCGGGCTTCCGCCGTGCGCCCGAGCCAGTAGTTGGCCTTGGCGCGGCTGAGCGGCCCATCGGCCGCCTTGCTCATGGCAAGGAAATGCGGCTCGGCGAGAGCGGGGTCCTTGAGGTAGCGGAGCGCGAGCCACCCTGCCATGAAGGTCTGATCCTTGGTCGGGTTCTCGCTCAAGGAGCCGGCCTCGCGAACCAGCTCGTAAGCGAGCTTGGGCTTGCCCAGCTTCAAGGCGTCATAAGCGAGCGCGCGCCGCTCCACCCACCATTCGTCGGGACTGACGATCTTGGCCTCCTCGACCGGGGCGCCGAGCATGAGCTTCGATGCCTCGTCGAACTTGCCGGCGCGCCTCAGCGCCTGGATGCGATGGAAGACGAGGCCCCAGTCCGGATCGCGCTCGGCGGGAAGCGCATCGATCTGCTTCTTGGCGCCCTTCGCGCCGAGGAACACGGCGAGGCGCGCCTCCGCCTTCTTGCGCTCGGCGGCGGAGAGGAGCGGCAACAGGCGGCGCACCTTGTCGGCGCGGGATTTCTTGTCGCCCTCCCACCGGAGCGTGTCGATCAACAGGCGGTCGAGGCGCCATTTGTGGTCGGCGGTCGTGAGCGAAGAGCCGAAGCGCGCGAGAAACCCCGCCTCGAGGGAAGCGGGGATGGTGAGCGACCGCCAGGCCTTCGCCGCGAGCTTCTTCGCCTCCGCCTCGTTGCCCTCGGCCAGGTAGGCCGAGGCGAGCGCCGCCAATCCCGCGCCCGTGTCGGGGCCTCCCTTCGCGAACTGGGCCTTGATTTGGGCCGCGGTGCCGCCGTGTGTAAAGAGAGCCTCCTCGAGGCGCTCGGCAAGGCGGGTCCGATCGGGCCAGGATGGATTGGCTTCGAGGAAGGCGCGGTACTCGCCGGGCTCGCCACCCCCGCCGCGCAGGCGGTACCAGCCGATGAGCTTGGCCCCGACCGGGTCCTTGACCTGCCGGGCAATCTCCGCGACCTTTGCGAAATCGTCGGCATCGATCGCCTTGAAGGCGTCGCGGATGCGCGTGGCGTCCTCGGCCGAGAGAGAATAGTCGGCGAGCGGGGCGACGGCCTTGGTCATGCGGTCCAAGGTCTCCTGCTCGACCTTGGAGGGGGCGCCGGGCTTCGGGACCGCAGCGGGCGCGTCTTGCCCGTCTGCCCGCGCCTGCCGCTGTTGGGCGCCGGCTTGATTCGCGAGGACGAGAAGAGCGAGAAGAGCCGCCGCGCACAGCACTCCCGCGGCGAGCGCCAGGCGGGCCGCGGGACCCGGTGCCCCGCCGCGCGTCGTCGAATTCCCTATCTTCGCCATAGCCCTACCTGTAAATGGCCCCGCTTGGGGTCGGCCCGCCTGCCGAGGTCAGTTGCTTGCGGGCCGTCGTCCGACCGCCTAGACTTCACTCGATTGGGCTTGCTCAGCGTCGTTGTAGCCGAACCGCTTTCGCTACGCTCGTTTGAGGGTAACAAATCGGCGCTGCCCGCTTCAAGACGGCGCGACCGAATTGAGTGGGCCCCATCAACGCGGCAAAAACATGAATGTCGCGCGGCGGATAACGGGACCGGCCGCGTGAAACAAGGGGTAAGCGGATGTTCAAGGGCTCGTTCACGGCGCTGATCACGCCTTTCATGGGCGGGGAGATCGACGAGGAGGCGTTTCGCCGCCTCATTGAATGGCAGATCGGCGAGGGAACGCACGGGCTCGTGCCGGTGGGCACGACGGGGGAAAGCCCGACTCTGACCCACGACGAGCACAAGCGGGTCGTCGAGCTCACCATCGAGGTTGCGCGGGGCCGCGTACCTGTAATTGCCGGCGCCGGCTCCAACGCGACCGCGGAAGCCATCGACCTCGCGCGCCACGCCGAGAAGGCCAAGGCGAGCGCCGTTCTCATCGTCACGCCCTATTACAACAAGCCGACGCAGGAAGGGCTCTATCAGCACTTCAAGGCGATCAGCGACGCCGTCGACATCCCGATCATTATCTACAACATTCCGGGCCGGTCGGTGGTCGACATGTCGGTCGCCACGATGGCGCGGTGCGCCGAGCTCAAGAACATCGTCGGCGTGAAGGACGCGACCGCCAATCTCGCGCGCTGCTCTCAGCAGCGGCTCGCGATCGGGCGCGACTTCTGCCAGCTTTCGGGCGAGGACGCGACCGCGCTCGGCTTCATGGCCCATGGCGGGCAAGGGTGCATCTCGGTCACGTCGAACGTCGCGCCGCGGCTCTGCGCCGACTTCCAGAACGCCTGCCTCAAGGGCGACTACAAGGCGGCGCTCGCACTCCAGGACCGGCTGATGCCTCTGCACGACGTCTTGTTCGTCGAGACCAGTCCGGGCCCCGTCAAGTACGCCGCCGCGCGTCTCGGGCTCTGCTCGATGGAGACCCGCCTGCCGCTCGCTCCAGTCGCCGAGGCGACGCGCAAGGCGGTCGACGCCGCGCTTGCCAAGGTCGGTCTCATTCAGGCCCGTGCCGCTGAGTAGTCTGGCTTCAAGCCGAGGATGGGGCCATGTCGGCCATGAAGGATGACGGCCGCAAGGTCGTCGCCGAAAATCGCAGGGCGCGCCACGAGTATTTCCTCACCGACACATTCGAAGCCGGCCTCGTGCTCACCGGCACCGAGGTGAAGTCGCTGCGCAAGGGTCAGGCCAACATCGCGGAGAGCTACGCCTCCGCCGAGGACGGCGGCCTTTGGCTCGTTAACGCGCACATCCCGGAATATCAGGGCGCGGGGCGCTTTTTTCAGCACGAGCCGAGGCGCAAGCGCCGGCTCCTCATGCACAAGAGAGAGATGGCGAAGCTCGCCAACGCGGTCGAGCGCAAGGGCATGACCGTGGTCCCGCTCGAGCTCTACTTCAATGCGCGGGGCATTGCCAAGCTCAAGCTCGCCGTGGCCGAGGGCAAGAAGCTGCACGACAAGCGCGAGGACGCCGCCAAGCGCGACTGGAACCGGCAGAAGGCGCGGTTGATGCGGGAGAAGGGGTAGTGAGAGACTGGCCCTATCCTGCGCCCGAGGACGACGGGGGAGCAGCCCACCTTGTACCGGGTCTCGATTTGCCGGCTCTCGCGCTCGCGTCCACGGGCGGTGGGGCGATCGACCTCTCGAGCCTCCCCGGCCTCTCGATTGTCTTCATCTACCCGTGGACGGGGCGGCCCGGCATCGCCAATCCGCCGGGCTGGGACGCCATTCCAGGCGCGCACGGGTCGACGCCGGAGCTCGAGGCCGCCCGCGACCTCCATCCGAAGTTTCGAGCCGCCGGCGTCACGGTGTTCGGCCTGAGCCGGCAGCCGAGCGGCGAGCAACGCGCGTTTGCAGACCGCGTCGCGATCCCGTTCGAGATCTTGAGCGACGAGGCCTTCGTCTTCGCACACGCGCTGTCGTTGCCGACATTCAGCGCCGGCCCTACGGCCTATTTGAAACGGTTGACGCTCGCCGTGCGGGGAGGTCGCCTCGTCAAGGCTTTCTACCCGGTGCATCCGCCCGACGTTCACCCGGCGTTTGTTCTGGCCTGGTTGCGCGAAGAGAGGCGCTAGAGCACGTCGCTCTCGATATCCTCGACGGAGTAGCCCATCTTCTCGAGCCCCTCCTCTAGGAAATCGGCGAGGAGGGGGATTCCGAGCAGATAGCGGGCCGTAGAATTGGTCTTCTCGGTGCGCGCCGTTTCGACCGCCTCGTCGAACTCCTCGGGCTCGAAGGTGCCGCGCCCCACCCAGGCCAGCGCAACGAGGTGGGCCTGCTCGTCGTCGTTCAGCGCCTCGATGAATCCGGCTAGCTCTGCGCGCGTCGGGTCGTTGGTGAAATCCTCGAGGATGGCCTCGGGATCCTCGTCGGCGTCGCCCTCCTCGGTCGTCGCATTCCATGCCCCGACCTTCACGTCGTATTCGCGCGCCTTGATGATGACGTGGGCGACCTTTTCGGGGGCGATCTCGAGCGCCATCAGGGATCCTCGTGCGTCGTTGCGACGTGAAGCGGCGGAAAGTGCATGATAGGCCGAGTTGGCCCTCCGGTGAAGCGTTGCGAGGATCGACCCACCGTGCGGAAGCCGGCGTTTCCTTCGCTCGATGTCGCTTACCCGCCATGGCATAGTCCGGCCTTGACCCATCGCAAGCTCGAGGAGCGCCGCGTATGGAAGGTTCTCGCGCCACGAGCTTCTTTGTGAGAGGACAATGAAAGCCTTCAAGGACCTGACCGAGCGCGAGGTGCTCGCCGTCGCGATCGCCGCGGAGGAGGAAGACTCCCGTATCTACCTGGCCTTCGCCGAGCACCTCGGCGAGCGCTATCCGGCGTCGGCACGCGTGTTCGAGGGCATGGCAGCGGAGGAGGATACGCACCGCGGGCGCCTTCTCGGGCTCTATGAAAAGCGCTTTGGCAAGATTCTGCCGCCCATTCGGCGCGAGGACGTGCGCGGGTTTTTCAAGCGCAAGCCCGTGTGGCTGATGAAGAGTTTGTCGCTCGACACGATCCGCAAGCAGGCCGAGATCATGGAGTTCGAGGCGCAGCGCTTTTATTTGAAGGCCGCCGAGAACGCGACGAGCGTGGAGCTGCGAAAGCTTCTCGGCGACCTCGCGCGCGACGAGGGCAAGCACGAGCGCCTCGCGGCCGAGCTCGGGGAGAAACATCTGACCGCCGACGCGAGGGCAGAGGAAAGCGCGGTCGCGCGGCGCGTATTCGTCATGCAATACGTCCAGCCGGGCCTTGCCGGGCTGATGGACGGCTCGGTCTCGACGCTCGCGCCCATTTTCGCCGCGGCCTTCGCCACGCAGGACAACTGGCAGACGTTCCTTGTCGGCATCGCGGCCTCGATCGGCGCCGGCATCTCCATGGGATTTGCCGAGGCGCTCTCCGATGACGGCTCGCTCACGGGGCGAGGCACGCCGTGGCTGCGCGGCTCGATCTGCGGCATCATGACGACGCTAGGCGGCATCGGCCACACGCTGCCCTATCTCATACCAGGCTCCTGGTCGGCCACGCTCGGTGGCATCGAGCTCGACGCCTTTCACATTGCAACGGCCATTGCGACGCTCATTGTCTTCGTCGAGCTGTGGATCATCGCCTGGGTCCGGGCCCGCTACATGGACACGCCGTTTCTGCGCGCCGCCTACCAGGTGGTCATCGGCGGCGTGCTCGTGTTCCTGACCGGCGTCGCGATCGGCAGCGCGTGATGGTGCAATGAGCGACGAGGAGGAGGTTGCGGCGTTTCTGTCCAGGCCGGGCGCCTATCCAACAGCGCCGAGCGAGGTCGGCGTCATCGAGACCCATGCCGCGCGCGTTTTCCTCGCCGGCGATAAGGCCTTCAAGATCAAGAAGCCCGTCAAGCTTCCGTTTCTGGACTTCTCGACACTCGAGCGCCGCCGGGCCGCGCTCGCGCGCGAGCTCGAGATCAACCGGCTGCACGCACCTGAGATCTACCTGCGCCTGGTCCCGATTACGCGGAGCGCCGACGGCAGGCTCGGCGTCGAAGGGAAAGGACCGGTCGTCGAGTGGGCGCTCGAGATGCGCCGATTCGACCAGGCAAGCCTCCTGTCGGAAATCGCGAGCAAGCGCGCCCTCGAGCCCGAGCTCTGCAAGGCGCTGGCGAGAATGGCCGCCGGCTATCATAGGGAGAGTCCGGTCGCGTCCGCGGCCGACGGGCATGCTAAGGCGGACCGCATCGTCCGTCAGCTCGAGGCTGCTCTCACCGGCGTTGATTTTTCGGGTGACTTGAGCGAGCGGGCGCGGGGTGCTCTCGAGCAGCGAGCCGATCTCTTGAGAGCGCGCGGGCGTCAAGGCGCTATCCGCCGCTGCCACGGAGATCTCCACCTCGGCAACATCGTGCTGCTTGCCGGGCGGCCGGTGCCCTTCGACGCGCTCGAGTTCGACGAGGACCTCGCCACCATCGACGTGCTCTACGATCTCGCATTTCTTCTCATGGACCTCGAGGTGCGCGGCGACCGGGGGGCGGCGAACCTCGTGCTCGGGAGCTACGCGGCGCTCGAGCCTGTGGGCCACGAGATCGAGGGGCTTGCCGCGCTGCCTCTGTTCCTCGCCTTGAGAGCCGGCGTGCGCGCGATCGTCAGCCTCGAGCGCGCACGCCAGGAGCATGGCGCGGCGCGCGAGCACGACGCGGAGGCCGCGCGACGCTACCTCGACGCAGCCGGCGCATTCCTTCGTCCCTCCGCTCCGGTCCTCGTTGCCGTCGGTGGCCTCTCGGGGACCGGAAAATCGACGCTTGCCGCTCGTCTCGCGCCGAAGTTGGGCGCGTCGCCCGGGGCCCTGCACCTCAGAAGCGATGTCGAGCGCAAGCGTCTTTTCGGCGTCGAGGAGACGGTAAAGCTTTCTGCCGAGCACTACACGCTGGCTGCGTCCGCGCGCGTCTATGCGCATCTTTTCGACAAGGCGGAACGCGCGCTCCGCGCCGAGTGCTCGGTCGTGGTCGATGCGGTGTTCGCAAAGCCGGAGGAGCGCGCGGCGATCGCGCGCATTGCCAAGCGAGCCGGCTGCCGCTTCGCCGGCCTCTGGCTCGAAGCCCCGCCCGCCGTCCTTATCGCTCGGGTCGGGGCGCGCCGCGGGGACGCCTCTGACGCCGACGCCCGCGTCGTCGAGGTGCAGCTTGCGTTTGATGTCGGCGAGATCGCCTGGAGCCGTGTCGCCGCCGTCGGCACCGTGGACCAGACCTTGGCGCGCGCGCTGGCCGTGCTCGAGGCGGCCGGCATCAAGGTATGAGGACTGCGGCGCCCGTGAGCTGACCCGAGCGCAGCCTGTCGAGCGCCGTGTTGGCCTCGCGCAGCGGAAACGTCGTCACGTGCGTCGCGAGCCGGATGCGCTGGGCGAGCTCGAAGAGCTCGGCGCCGTCGCGGCGCGTCAGGTTTGCGATCGAGCGCACGACGCGCTCGCCCCACAGGATCTCGTAAGGCATCGCCGGGATCTCGCTCATGTGGATGCCGCCGAGCACTACCGTCCCGCCCTTGCGCACGGCCCGCAAGGCCTCGGGCACGAGGGCACCGACGGGCGCGAAGATGATCGCCGCGTCGAGCGCTTTGGGCGGGGCGGCGCCGGACGCCCCCGCCCAGGCGGCGCCGAGCGATCGCGCTAGCTCCTGCGCCGCCCGGTCGCCCTTCCTCGTGAAGGCATAGACCTCCTGGCCGGCATGGCGCGCGATCTGAGCGACGAGATGGGCTGCCGCGCCGAAGCCGTAAAGACCGAGCCGGCGCGCGTCTCCGGCGTGCTTCCAGGCCCGGTAGCCGATGAGGCCCGCGCAGAGGAGGGGCGCGGCCTCGGCGTCCGAATAGCGGCTCGGGATCGCAAAGCAGTAGGCCGCGTCCGCCATCGCAAACTCGGCATAGCCGCCGTCGGCCGTGTAACCGGTGAACGTTGGCCGGTCGCAGAGGTTCTCGCGCCCCTCGCGGCAGTAGGGGCAGCGGCCGCACGTCGCGCCGAGCCACGGGATGCCGACCCGGTCGCCGACCGCGAAGCCACGGACGTCCGAGCCCATCGCCGCGACGCGGCCGACGATCTCGTGGCCCGGAATGACGCTTCGCTTCGGCCGCTTCAGGTCGCCGTCGACCACGTGCAGGTCGGTGCGGCAGACGCCGCAGGCGAGGACCTGCACGACGATGTCACGCGGGCCGGGCTCGGGGAGCCGCCGCTCGACCTCGACGAGACGGCCGCCCCCTGGCGCAAGCGCCATTGCAGCCATGCGAGCGGGAAGCGCTGGCTCATCGGGAGCTGCCACGCGCGGCTGGCGTCGTCTCTGGGACATCGGACGCGTTCCGAAACGAGCGATTGAAGATCCTGTGCCCTCGGCGCGACCAGCGTATCACGCCGGCATCCACCAAGAATGGCTACTTCGCGCCTTCGCCGACAACGACGAAGGGCGCCCACACGGCGGGGTGGCCTGCCGGCACCCAATTGGAGGGACGCGCGCTGTCGGCGGCGACGGCCAGCATCGCGCGCCGCAATGCCTCGGCCCTGCCGATCGTGGGATCGTTCCTCAGCTCAGTGAAGGCGCCGGTCGTGAGCTTCACGGCGGCGCGGCTGTCAACGTACCAGTGCGAGACCAGAAGCGCCCGGGCGCCTGCATAGAAGAAGGCGCGCCCGAGACCCGAGAGCGCCTCGGCGTCGCCGGCCTCGCCGGCGGCCGCGGTATTGCACGCGGACAGGACGACCCAATCGGCGTCGAGCTTCAACTGACTGACCTCCGAGGTCGTGAGCAATCCGTCGTCGGTCTCGGTCGCCGTCTCCGGGGGCGTCAGCATGAGCGCCGGCTCGGCCTGGGTCTTCACTATACGTCCGGTCTCCGCGGCGAGGAGCCCGTGGGTTGCGAGGTGCACGACCGCGTACGTGGCGAGGTCGCCGTCGCCGCTCAGGGTCTTGACCCTCGTCTCGGTCGCGTTGGCCCCGAGATTGACGTCGCTCGTCTTGGCGCCGAGGAGGCGGGCGACCTCGCACAGCTCGTCGGCCGTTTCGGGGAGCGGCTGTTGCCGGCGCAGACGCTCGACATCGCCGAGGCCGCCGCGGAAGAAGTGGGCAAGGCTTTCCGGAACCTCCCACCCGGCGATGGTGATCGGCGCGGCGCTCGGAATGTCGGGGCACATCTGCCGGGCAAACGCCCGCCGGTCGGAGCCGTCGCGCCCCGTGAGCAAGGGGTTTCCGAAGCCGATGAAGGGGCTCGCGGCCTTGCTCGACCTGGCGAACTGGCGCAGAGCCTTGAGGCTCGCAACGGAGGGCACCACGCTGACGGCGTGGCTCTTGGCGAGCCAGGCTGCCTCGGCGTAGCGGGCGGGATCGGGCGGGATCGCGGTCCCCGGCCGGGCGGTGACGAGCACCTGGAACGGCAGCGAAGCCAGGTGCCCAGAGGTCACCATGAGCAATTGCTTGCCGCCGATCAAATCCTCGAGCTGGCCGAAGAGATTTTGGTAAAGCTCGTGGGCCGCGGCGAGGTCGAAGGGAAGAGCCGCGGACACGGCGACCTCTGTGCCGGTGAGCCGCATGCAGCGCTCGCGGCGGCCAAGCTGCTCCTGCTTGCGCAGCTTGTCCGCCTCGCTCGCCTCGGACCATTTGCCTGGATCGGTCCAGTTCGACGCGTCGAGCCCGCAGCGGAGCCTCTGGACTTTCTCCGCGATCGCCTCGGCGCCCACCGCAAGCCTGACCCAGCGGACCCGGTCGCGCGTGACCGCCCAGGCGAATGCGCCCGAGCCCGCAACCGTCACCTGGATCAGCGCTTCGTTCGCTCCGAGCTGCTGGCGCAAGTCGGCAAAGGACAGCGGCGCGGGTCTGATGAGCGAATAGTACTCGGGGAATTCGCGCGCGAGACGAGCGTCAACCTCTCCCATCTGCTGCTCGATGGCCGCCAATCGGCTGCGCAACTCGGCGCCAGTATCGCTTCCCGGCTGCGGCGTGCTGGCGGAGAGACTGGCAAGGAGCTGCTTGTCGAGCTTCGTCCATGCGGCGGCAAGGTCCTGACTTTGGCGGACGAGCCCGCTCAATGCGCCGGTCCCGTTCGCCTCGCGGGTGGCCATCTGCGCGAGAGCCGTGGCGGCCGAGGTCTGCCTCATCCATTGGGCGGCCGTGAAGGAATTGTCCGCGAGCGCGGGCTCGGACGCCGGAAGCTCTCTGGCGCGTTCCCAGGCCGTGCTCAGAAAGGATTCGAACAGAGTGCGGTTCCAGGGCGTGTCGAGCGCATGGCCGGCGCCCCCGGCCGCCGCGGCCGATTGAGCCCCGGTGCGCATGCGGTCGACGACGATCTTCACCGCCTGTCCGTAGTAGTCGAGCGCCTTGCTCCATTGGCGCTGCTCGGCATAGAGGGCCGCCAGATTGCGCAAAGCGACCGCCACCTCGGGATTGTCGCGGCCGGGCGCCCTGAATATCGCGAGCGCGCGGGTGAAGTAGGCTACGGCGTCGGCGTAGCGTCCTCGGGCCTGATAGACGAGGGCAAGATTGTTGCACGCCAGCGCCACGTCCGAATGGATGGGCCCGCGCACCTTCTCGAAGATGCGCAGCGCGCGAAGGAAGAGGACCTCGGCTTCCTCATAGCGGCGCTGGGCGAGGTAGAGTCTCGCGAGGTTGTTGTAGCCGAGGCCGGCGTCGAGGCTTTCGGTCCCTCGTGTCCGCTCGAAGATCTGCACGGCCTGCTTGTTCAGGCGCTCGGCGTCATCGAACCGCCGCTGGGCCTGGTAGACCTCGGCGAGTTGGCTCAAGACCAGAGCCACCTGGGGATCATTGTCGCCGAACGCCGCCTTCCTGATCGCCAAGGCGCGCACGTAGAGCGGCTCGGCATCGGCGTATCGGCCCTGAAGATGGAATATGAAAGCTAGGTTCTTGAGGCCGGTCGCAACGGCGGGGGCGTCGCGGCCGTGCTTGCGCTCCAATTTCTCGATGGCGCCGCGATACAGGCGCTCGGCGTCTTCATACCGGCCTTCGTCGAGGTGCTGCTGAACGCGCACCTCGAACGGCACCGTGGAGCCGGCACCGGCCCCGGGCGGTCGTTGAGGCGTCTCTTGCGCGCAAAGCTCGCCAGTCGCGGCCGCAATCACGATCGCCGAAAGGCCGCAAGCGAGCGCACGTCCCCGCCAGCTCAACTCCATCGTTCCCTCCGCTCCCGCCAGCGTACGTCATTGGGCAGAGGGAGCAATGGCGATCGAGGCCAAGGGATGCCGCCTGTTATTGGGCGTCCACGTCCGGCATCGGCTCGAGGCGTCCCTTGCCCATGCCGACCGAATCCCCGCCATCGCCTGAGCTCCCCTCCATTCCGGGAAGCGGGCGTTGCTGGACGTCGAGCAGTGGAGGCGGGGGCGGGCTCGGCCCGCCGGGGTATGAGGGGCCAGGGACGTACGTATGCCAGCGCGGGTCGTCGGGCGGCGGGGGTGGCGGCGGAGCGGATTGAGCGTATGCCGTCGCGCACGAGAGCCAAAGGTGGAGCGCCACGACCGCTAGGCCGCCGAGCATCCGAGATCCGCAACGTGCGCGCATGAGTGCCTCCTCGAATTGTCGCCGCGACATTTCTCCGAGCGGCAGGGCTCCCACCATCTTAGGGCGGCGCGCTTGGTCTCGGCAACGACCAGCGCAAATCCGGAGCCGCCATTTGCCGCCACAGCCGAGTTTCCGAACAACTTTTCTGCAGCCGAGTGGCCTATGGGCTGCAGCGAACTTCCCGCGTCGTCGGATCGGATGTAGCGTCGCCGGCGATGCGCGAATGAAGGGAGGGTCTCGTGAGCCGGTCGACACGCTATGGCATCGCGTGCCTCGCGCTTCTGGCGCTGGCGGACCCTGCGGGTGGGCAATTTCGGCCGGTCGAGCCGGTGCTGCCACCGACACCAACGCCCGTGCCGACTCCTTTGCCTGGTCCCGCTCCACTCCCGGGTGCCGGCACAGCCCTGCCGGCGCCCCTTCCGGCACCTGTACCAACTCCAACCACACCCGCTCCGACCATTGCTGCCCCTTCGGCAGCTCCGGGCTGTCCGGGCGGGCCCGATTGCCCGCCTGAGCCCGACGCCCTCAGCGAGGCAGCCGAGGAGATCCTCGAAGAGCTAGCCAAGTGTGAAGCTCAGGGGGAAGATGTCGAATCGTGCCTGCTCGACGTTCCGCCACCTCCGAGGCTGAGCGAGCTCTCGGGCGAGAATCTCATGCGCCTGACAGGGTGCCTGGGATCGAGCCATCTGAACGAAACGCGGGACCGGTGGCGCGGGTGTGTCGGCGAGATAATGCCGTAACGGCCTTCGAGTGTCGGACATGGATTGACGCCGACGGAGCATGAGGCTCGCCCGATGATCGTTAACCGTAGGGAAAGCGCTTCGCACGACTAGGCAAGGGACCTATGCTCTCATAGCCGAGGGCCGCGCAGCCAGCGGACGAGTAGGCGAGAGCGATATGGACGCGTCGTCGAAGACTGGAGACATGCCGGCGGCCCAGACCAAGAGCGGGCCGGTCGAGACACTTCCGAACAGGGCCGCCGCTGACGGCAAGGCCGCGGAGGCGGCCATCTCGAAACAGTACGCGGCGCTCGATGCCTCGCGCGGCGGTCTCACCTCGAAGGAGGCCGTGCAGCGCCTCGGAACCTACGGCCCCAATGCGCTCGAGGAGAAGAAGAAGAGCCAGCTCGAGGTGCTTCTCGGCTTCTTCTGGGGGCCGATCCCTTGGATGATCGAGGCGGCGGCGCTCATGGCGCTGCTCGTCGGAGACTACGGCGACTTCGCCATCATCTCCTCGCTGCTGCTATTCAATGCGGCTCTGGGCTTCTGGGAGGAGCGCCAGGCCACGAGCGCGCTTTCGGCCTTGAAGAGCGCCTTGGCGCGCAAGGCCCGCGTGCTGCGCGACAACCAATGGAGCGAGGTCGATGCGTCCGATCTCGTGCCGGGCGACATCGTGCGCATCCGGCTCGGCGACGTGGTTCCTGCGGACTGCATCCTCATCGAGGGCAAGTACCTCAGCGTCGACCAGTCCGCCCTCACCGGCGAGTCTCTACCCGTCGCCAGGACGGTCGGCGAGACCGCTTATTCGGGCTCGATCGCCAAGCAGGGCGAGATGGACGCACTCGTGACCGCGACCGGGGCCAAGACGTTCTTCGGCCGCACGGCAAAGCTCGTCGAGACGGCAGGGGCAGCCTCGCATTTCCAGTCGGCGGTGATGAAGGTCGGCGATTTTCTGATCGCCCTCGCCGCCGTCCTCGCCATCGTCCTCGTCGCGGTCGAGCTTGCGCGCGAGGAGAACCTGCTCCGGGTTGCCGAGTTCGTGCTCATTCTTCTCGTCGCCTCCGTGCCGGTCGCGATGCCGGCCGTGCTGTCGATGACCATGGCGCTCGGCGCGCAGATGCTGGCTCGAAAGAAGGTGATCGTCTCCCGTCTCGAGGCCATCGAGGAGATGGCAGGCATGACCATTCTCTGCTCCGACAAGACCGGGACGCTGACCGAGAACAAGCTCACGCTCGGCGAGGTCAAGGTCTGGGGACGAGAGGAGCCGCAGCACGTGCTGCTCGCGGCTTCGCTGGCGTCCAAGGCGGTTGACCAGGACCCGATCGATCTCGCGACGATCGCCGGGCTCAAGGACCCGACCGTTCTCGGCGCCTACGAGATCCTCAACTTCGTGCCGTTCGATCCCGTCTCCAAGCGAACGGAGGCCAAGGTCAAGGGCCCCCACGGCAGCGGTTTTTCCGTGTCGAAGGGGGCGCCGCAGGTGATCTTCGACCTCGTGCAGCTCCCCTCAGCGCAGCGCAAGGAGGCAGAGGCGATCGTCGATGCGTTTGCTAGGAAGGGCTTCCGGACACTTGGCGTGGCTGAGACCGACAGCAAAGGGGCGTGGACGCTTCTCGGCATCCTGTCGCTCTCCGATCCGCCGCGCCCCGACTCCAAGGCGACGATCGCCATGGCCGAGAAGTTCGGCGTTGCCGTCAAGATGGTGACGGGCGACAACGCGGCGATCGCCTCGCAGATTGCCGGCGAGTTGGGCCTCGGGACGCACATCGAGCCGGCGAGCGCTCTCTTCTCGCCCGATGCGGCCAAGACCGGGGTCCCGAAGGACATCGAGGAGAAGGTGGAGGCCGCCGACGGTTTTGCCGAGGTCTTCCCCGAGCACAAGTATGCCATCGTCAAGGCTCTGCAGGAGCGCGGGCACATCGTCGGAATGACGGGCGACGGCGTGAATGATGCGCCGGCCTTGAAGCAGGCCGACGTCGGCATCGCCGTCTCCGGAGCAACCGACGCCGCGCGCGCCGCCGCGGCGCTCATCCTGACCTCGACCGGGCTTTCGGTCATCATCGACGGCATCGAGGAAGCGCGCCGCATCTTCCAGCGCATGATGAGCTACACGCTCTACCGCATCGCCATGACCATCTGCATCATGGTGTTCATCGTGCTGGCGACCATCGCCTATGGGTTCTTCCCGCTGACGCCGGTGATGATCATTGCGCTGGCACTCCTCGACGACGTCCCGATCATGACCATTGCCTTCGACAACGCGTCGGTGCCGGCAAAGCCCGTACGCTGGCAGATGAAGCGCATTCTTGCGGTCTCGAGCGTGCTCGGGGCGCTCGCCGTCGTCGAGAGCTTCGGCCTCATGTACCTCGCAAAGACGGTGCTCCGCGTCGACCACCCGCAACTGCAGACGATGATGTTCCTCCAACTCGTCGCCGGCGGCCATTTGATGCTGTTCGTGATGCGCTCCGAGCACGCCTTCTGGCGGCCGCCCTATCCGGCTCCGGTGCTCTTCTGGGCGATCCTCGGCACGCAGGTGTTCGCCACCCTCGTGTGCGCTTTCGGATGGCTCGTGCCGGCCTTGTCCTGGCGGCAGATCGCGATCGTCTGGGCCTACAACTTGATCTGGATGCTGCTTCTCGATGCCGCGAAGCTCGCCCTCTACCGAGAGCTCGATCGTCGCAACAGAGGGCAAACTCCGTTTCTCATGAGGCTCAAGGCGTCCCTCCAGCCGGACATGCCCGCCCGCCTCTAATCCAACTGCCTTCGAAGCCGTCGGGAGGATCTTGTGAGCTACACCAAGAAATTCCGGGTCGAGCCCGACAGCAAGGTCGAGCTGGACAAGATCGACCCGGGTCAGACTGGGAAGTATTCGAGCGGTGAGGAGGCGGCCGACGAGATTGCGGCCCACGTCAAGGCCCTCGGCGAGCTTCAGGCGCTTCTTTATGCGGAGGGAAAGTCCTCGCTCCTGATCGTGCTGCAGGGGCTCGATGCAGCGGGAAAGGACGGCACGATCCGCCATGTGTTCCTCGGTGTGAACCCGCAGGGAACGAAAGTGCAGGGCTTCAAGGTCCCCACGCCCGAGGAAGCGGCCCACGACTTCCTCTGGCGCGTGCACAAGGCGACACCCGCACGCGGTGAGATCGCGATCTTCAATCGCTCACACTACGAGGACGTGCTCGTGGTCAGGGTTCATGATCTCGTGCCGGAGAAGGTCTGGTCCAAGCGCTACAAGGATATCAGGGCCTTCGAGCGGAACCTGGCGCAGGCCGGGACCGTCATCCTCAAGTTCTTCCTGCACATCAGCTTCGAGGAGCAGCTAAAGCGCTTCGGCGTCCGGCTCGACGACCCCACGCACCAGTGGAAGATCAGCGAGTCCGATTACTCCGAGCGCAAGTTCTGGCCGGCCTATCAGGAGGCTTACGAGGAGGCCCTGTCGAAGACCAGCACGGACCACGCACCCTGGTTCGTGATCCCCTCTAACCACAAATGGTTCCGCAACCTCGCCATCTCGCAGATCATCGTCGACCGCCTGCGCGCGCTCGACATGAAACGGCCTGCCCCGCGCGTGGATCTCGCCGACATCCGCCGCAAGTATCACGCCGCCGAAGAAGAGGAGTCGAAGGACAAGGGCGGCAAGGGTGACAGGCATGGCCGGCGGTAGTTCCGCGCCGGAAAGCCTTTCCCTGCCGGCAGGCCTTCCCGCCGATGCTCCCGCTCATCTTCACGTGCACAAGCTCGTGGACGAGATGCCGTTCGGCTGGCGGCACTTGAAGGTGTGGGCCGTTTCCGCGGCCGGTCTCATGATGTCGGGCTATTCGTTCTTCATGATCGGGATCGTTTTGCCGCTCATGCAGAAGGATCCGAGCTTTCCGGTCACGACATTCGAGACGGGAGCGATAGCCGCGGCCGGCGTGCTCGGCACGTTGATTGGCGCCGTCCTCTTCGGCTCGCTGGTGGACCGCTACGGACGCAAGCTCTTCTATCGCCTCGATCCGGCAATTCTCAGCGTATTCGGCCTCGCCTCGGCGTTGGCGCCGAGCGCGGAGTGGCTGATCCTCTTCCAGCTCTTGTTCGGCCTCGGCGTCGGCGGCGACTATCCGATCGCGGAAGCCTACGTCTCCGAGACCATGCCGAGGCGCGTTCGCAGCCGCATGGTCGCGGGCGTGATCGCGAGCCAGGCCGTCGGCGGCATCCTGGCCGCCGTCGCGGGGTTGATTGCGCTTCGAGCGGACCCCGACGTTCTCGTGTGGCGCTGGCTGCTGGCGTCGGTGGTACCGATTGCGGCCGTCGTCTTGCTCTTGCGTCTTGGCATTCCGGAGAGTCCGAAATGGCTCGCGGAGCAGGGGCGCATCGAGGAAGCGCGCGCGGCGCTCGAAGAGCTTCTCGGTCCCGAGGCGCGCCTTGCGATCCCCGCCTCCGCTCCCATCCGAAAGGCCGCTCCAGTGTCGTGGTCCGAACTCTTCGCACCCGGCATGCGCCGCCGGACGGCGCTCATCTGCCTGCCGTGGCCGTGCATGGACATAGCGGTCTACGGTATCGGCATATTCACGCCGATCATTCTTCTTCAATTGCACTTCAGCGGAAGCGTGGACTCCGTTGGATACTCCTTCATCGCCGAGAGACTCGCCGCGATCGAGGGGTCGGCCTTCATGGACGTGTTCCTGGTCTTCGGATTTGCGCTCGGCATCGCGCTCATGTCGCGCACCACGCGTATCGGTATGCAGGTCGTAGGCTTCCTCTCTATGTTCGTGGGGCTTCTCTTGATGATGGTCGGCGCGGCTCGCGGGAACGATATTTTCTACATTTTTTTCGGCTTCATTCTCTTCAATACGATGATCAACGCGGGGCCCAACCTCACGACCTACACGATGCCGACGGAGGTCATACCGATCCGGTTGCGGGCGTCGGCCACGGGGCTCGCGGCCGCCTGCGGCAAGGCGGGAGCCACGATCGGCACGCTACTGTTTCCGCTCATCCTCAGCGAGTTCGGGCTGGTCGTCACGCTCGGCCTCGTCGCCACGCTTGCCCTCGTCGGCGCGGCGACGACCTATTTCCTCCGGGTGCCGCCGTGCGCCGATGACGTCGGCGCATAGCTGCTCCTTGCAGAGACTGGCGCCACGAGGGCTCGCTCATGACAACGGTCGATTACGTGCTGCCCGATCGCATGCAACTTGCCGCCTATTCCTTTAGTGCGCCGTTCAGCGCATCAACGGCGCTCGAGAAGTCGTCGAGCAATCGACCGTCGACGAGAAAATGTGTTGCCAAGGGTGCGCCCGACGCGTCGGACCAGCGTTCCAATTTAATGAGTGCCGGACACTTGCGAGACCGATAGCGCTTCCAACGCTCGAAGTGCTTGCTGTCGCGACCCTGATTTTCGTAGGTCCAGCCGGCCCTCGTAATTTCCTCGGTCGTGATCATTTCTCACCACAGCGTTGCAAACGGGACGGCGTCCAGTGGCTGTCTACGGCAGAGATTGCACGCCGGTTTCGTCTGTAAGCGGAAAAATATTAGTGGTGCGTATCTAATTGATTTGTCATAGATTTCCTAGATCGAGTCGAGGCAGTATAAACGCGAAAAAACCTGATACGGGCTCCCTACGCGGACGGATGTAGGCCGGATTGCTCGCGCTCGAAATATATCGCGAGCTGGCGGAAGAGCACGTCGAACTGCGTGCCCGCCCCCTGGCAGAAGGGGCAACTCTCCCGGTGCCGGGCGAGGGCCGTCGCTTCCTCCTCGGTGAGGGTGCGCTCGCGCGCGTCGCTCACGAGCCACGTCGTGTCGCGGCAGGTGATCGCGTCCGGCGCCTCTTTCTCTGTCATGGGCTGGTCATGGGCTGCGATCCCAGTTGAGATCGAGGCAGTGGCGCAGCTGCATGCGCGCGCGCCAAAGGAGAACGCGTAAATTGCCCGGCGAGAGGTCGAGCTCCACGCAGATGTCTCGGGGCTCGATGTCGAGCCACTCGCGCATCAGGAAGGCGCGCGAGGTGCGCGCCGGGAGCCGCGTGAGGCACGCCTCGAGCACCTTGAGGAAGGCCTGGGTCTCGGCCGCGGCATGAGGGTCGGCCCAGGCGTCCTTGGGCTCGGCCCAGCAGCCGTTCTCGTCGAAGAGCGCGTCGAAGCTCGAGACGTCGAGCTCATCGTCCGCGTCACGCCGGTCGACCGCGGCGCGCTTCAGCCGCGATTGGGCGCGCAGCGCATCGAGCACCTTGTAGCGCAGGATCGAGAACAGCCACGTCTTCACGCTCGAGCGCCCCTCGAACTGGCTCGCGCCCTCGATCGCAGCCAAGATCGCCTCCTGCACCGCGTCGTCCGCCGCGGCGGGATCGCGAAGCTGGAGGAGGGCGAGGCGGAAAAGGGCGGGCCGCAGCTTTGCCGCCTCTCCGCCGACGTCGATGGGCGCGCGCTCGTCCATGGCGGAATTAATCAATCCTGAGTGTGTAACACAATGGAGCTCGTCGCCGACCAATACGCAGCCCCAACGCGCGCCGATCTCGACGCAGGGACCGGGCGCACCGGGCGACAAGTCGGAATCCGATCTCGGCACTCTGGTCCCGGCTCTCGGCATCGAAACTTTGGTGGAGACGAATGTCATGCAAGAACCTGTCGTCAGGGCATACGCGCTGAGATGGGCAAGGAACTTGGCGAGCAGGGGTCCGAGGGAGCTTCGGTCCATGGCGGCGAGCAGGCCGGCCCTCATGAGGGAGTGGCTGGCGGAGCTCACGTGGTGCCGCGAGCAATGCCGCCGCGAGATCGAGTTCTTCGACAAGGCGATTGCAAAGCTCAAGGGCGCACGAAGTCCATGATCCCGGCGCCCAGGCTCAAGGAGGATTTTCCGTAAAAAGGACTGTCGTGGCCCGATAGCCACAAAACCGATCACGGTTGTGCTCCGTATCGATTCGGGGAGCTGCGCGGGGAGGCCGGCGCAGCGCCGGCCTTGATTCGTCTCCGAGGGTTCGTGTCCGCGGATCTGCATCCGAGCGCATTAGTAAAGTTGCCAGGAGTAAAAGCATGAGCACAAAGGGCTTGAACGGGGAGCCGAGCCTAGCGGAAGTGCTGGCATCGACAATAAAGCGCGTGGGGGAGGAAAGGGAAGCCGAGACACCGGCAACGCAGGCGATCGCAAGGCAAGAGCTGGGGCCGCCCGCGCTCGGCGCGCCGCGCCCCACGGTCGATTCCGCGGCCATGCTGTTCACGCCCGCCGCTGCGGCGGCAAACCCCAACAAGATGCTCTCCACTCTTTGGAGGTCCCGCGCAAGGATCGGCACACGGTCATCTTCTCTGCCCGTCGTGCCACGCGAGCCGGTGCCGGCGCCCGCGCCGGATTCCTTTCATGACTCGAGCGCCAACCTTCTGCGTCCGTTGCTGCGCCAATGGCTCGACGCCAATATGACCCACGTTGTGGCAAGGGCGCTGCAAATCGAGGCCCTGGGCGGGGACGGGAAAGAAACGAACACGGAAGACCACTGATCGGTTTCAGCGTCGGCAAGTGTGAAGCCAGCCCATTCGAGCGAAGTCGAAGTGCAGAAGCCTGAGACACATTCCATGATGATCAGAGTTGGAGATCAGCTCCCGGACGCCATTTTCACGGTCATGGGCCCCGAGGGCCCGCAAGCAAGGTCTACGGCCGAGATCTTCCATGGCAAGGCCGTCGCGCTGTTTGCCGTGGCGGGCGCCTACACGCCCACCTGCCACAGGCAGCATCTGCCCGGCATCGTCGCGTTGTCGAGCGAGATGATGCGCATGGGGATCGACACGGTTGCCTGCGCCGCCGTCAACGATATCTATGTGCTGGACCGCTGGGCCAGCGAGCACGGCAACGCCGGGAGGGTCCTCATGCTGGCCGACGGCAACGCCGAGTTCGCCTTGAAGACGGGACTTGCGGTCGATCTCACGCGGTTCGGTCTCGGCATCCGCTCCATGCGCTATGTGATGCTGGCCGCGAACGGCGCAGTCAAGCTCTTGAACGTCGAGGAGGTCCTGACCGACCACGACAAATCGAGCGCGGCAACGCTGTGCTCGATGTTTTCCAGCGTGCGCTGAACCCTCCCGTTCAGTTGCCTCCTCGTCGATCGGCGGGCACCCCAGCAATACGGAAGCGCCGCTCAGCCCGCCTCTGCGGGACGTGGCCCTTGTGTTTCAACCGCTGCATGATCGCACAAGTTCCCGGCAATGAACCTTCTTGCGGTTAGGCCGTTGAACACCAGGAGGACATTGCCATGGCCAATCAAGTCGACAAGGAAATGGACCGACTCCGGTCAGAACGCAGTGCCGACAGCGCAAAACCAAAGGGTGAAGCGCTCAAGGAGCTTGTGTCACTTAAGCAGCAGATAGAGACGTCTCGAGCTGCCGGCGACATCGATCTGGACGTCAATATCGAAAACGACGAACTCACCGTGTCGGTGAAAGGGCAGGCGATCGGCTTGTGGCGCTGCGAAGGGCCGGATCTCGCTCTGTACCGTCCCGGATCTCGTTCGGCCGAAAGCCACGCCACGAATGCGGCGGAAGCGGCGAAGATGAGCGCACGTCTTATCGCCGCGGCGGGTCAAGCGTGATCTGCCGTTTGCGCTCTCGACGGGGCTAGCGAAAACAAGGGGTGCATGTCGTGCACCGCACAGGAATCAGACTGGTTCGGTGCTTGTCGGCCAATGCGGGGCAGGATGCTGAAAGACGAATTAGGCCTCGAAGGACCGTTCGGGTCAAAAGCAGGCGTCAACGCACTGCGCGCTCCGCGTCAGCTCAGGACTCGATACCGGAACTGGATGCTAGTTGCCGGCCGCGTGCAATTGTTCAGAGAATGACCGATCCTGAGAGAACTAGTGGACGCTCAAAGAGATATCCGCGAAAAACTCTAAGGGGTGCGATCCCAAATATTTCCTCACTACATCTTAAGACATTAAAATAATTTAGTTTTTTGGCGCCCCGTAGGGGACTCGAACCCCTGTTACCAACGTGAGAGGCTGGTGTCCTAGGCCACTAGACGAACGGGGCAGAGCGCGAGGCCAGCTATAGGAGAGGCGGCTGACGCGATCAAGCGCCTTCTTGAATTCTCAGTGCTAGCCGGATTTGGGTGCGAGCCGCGTCCAGTGCCCCATCTTGCGGCCGGGCCTCGCCTCGGGCTTGCCGTAGAGGTGGAGCGCGAGGCTCGCGTCGGCGGCAAGCGACGCCCATCCGTCGGCCTCCGCGCCGATGAGGTTTTCCATCACCGCGTCCGAATGGCGTTCGGTCGAGCCGAGCGGCCAGCCGGCCACCGCGCGGATGTGGTTCTCGAACTGGCTCACCGCGCACGCCTCGATCGTCCAATGGCCGCTGTTGTGGACGCGGGGCGCCAGCTCGTTAACGATAAGGGGAGCCGTCTCGTCGCCGGTGTAGAACATTTCGACGGCAAGCACGCCGACGTAGTCGAGAGCGTCCGCGATGCGCCGCGCGATGGCGCGCGCTTGATCGGCGTCGGCGGGAGGGAGCGGCGAGGGCACGGCCGAGGTCGCGAGGATGCCGCCCCGGTGCGTGTTGATGGGACTGTCGTAAAAGCGGATCTCGCCCGAAAGCGCGCGCACGGCGAGCACCGAGACCTCGTAGGCAAAGGGCACGAACCCCTCGAGGATCGCCGGAGCACGGCCGATCTCGCCGAAGGCGGCACGAAGGCCCGCGGCCGAGGAGACGCGCGCCTGGCCCTTGCCGTCGTAGCCGAGCCGGCGCGTCTTGAGGATGGCGTCGCTGCCGACCGCGTCGGCGGCGCGTGCGAGGTCGCCCTCGTCGTCGATCGCCGCGAAGGGCGCGACAGGAATGCCGAGCGCGGCAACGAAGCGCTTCTCCTCGAGCCGGTCCTGAGCGACCGCCAGCGCCTTGGGGCCGGGGCGCACCGGCACGTGCGTCTCTGCCGCCCGCGCCGCGGCGAGCGGCACGTTCTCGAACTCGTAGGTCACCACATCGACGGAGCCGGCAAAGCGCTCGATCGCGGCGACATCCTCGAAGGCGCCGACCGTCGATCGCGCCGCGACGTCAAACGCGGGGCCCGCGACGTCGGAGTAGATGTGGCATCGCAGTCCGAGCCGCGCTGCCGCCATGACCAGCATGCGGCCGAGCTGTCCGCCGCCGAGAATCCCAATGGTTGAGCCGGGAGGAAGAGCCTGGGCCACGAGACGCGTCACTCGTCGGGCGTTTCAGCGACGGCCGCCGTCTGCTCGCGGCGGTAGTCGAGAATCCGCGTTGCAAGGCCTTGATCGGCGAGCGCCAGGATTTGAGCCGCAAGCAGCCCAGCGTTCATGGCGCCTGCCTCCCCAATGGCGAGCGTCCCCACCGGAATGCCGCCCGGCATCTGCACGATAGAGAGAAGACTATCCTCGCCGCCGAGCGTCTTGGTCGGGATGGGCACGCCGAGTACGGGCAAGGTGGTAAGAGAGGCCGTCATGCCGGGAAGGTGGGCGGCGCCGCCGGCGCCGGCGATGATCACCTTGAGGCCGCGGTCCTTGGCCGATTTTGCATAGGCGTAGAGGCGGTCAGGCGTGCGGTGGGCGGAGACGACCCTAGTCTCGAACGCGACCCCGAGCTCGGCGAGAACGCCGGCTGCCGCTTTCATCGTCGGCCAGTCGGACTGGCTTCCCATGATGATCCCGACGAGGGGGCCGCTCGTGGCCACGTGCAGAGGCTCCGCGAAGAAAGCGCGGGATTTAGAGGAGTGCGGCTCCCTTTACAAGGGGAGCGGAAAGATTGTTCGCCATCTTTGTTTACGAGCCCTGCGTCCCGCTCGAGCGAATCGCCTAGGCTAGGGTCGCCTGGCGTTCCGAGGCTCTCAAGCGTGCTTGCGTCCGCTCCGGGTGATCCCCATGACCTCTTGGACCGCCGGCTACGTCGCCGAGATCGACTACACGCACGGCTACTACCGGGAAATGTCGCCGGCGTTCCTCGAGCTTGCCCTGTTGAGCAAGCTGCAGGCTCACCGCATCGGCCGTCCGCTCCGCTATCTCGAGCTCGGTTTTGGGCAGGGGCTCTCGCTCAACATCCACGCCGCGGCCTGCGGCGGGGAGTTCTGGGGCACCGACTTTAACCCGAGCCAGGCCGGCAATGCCCGCGAGCTCGCGGCCGCGTCGGGCGCCGATCTCAGGATCCTCGACAATTCCTTCGCTGAGCTCGCGGCCCGCGACGACCTACCCGAGTTCGACATCATCGCGCTGCACGGCATCTGGAGCTGGATCTCGGACGAGAACCGGCGCGTCATCGTCGATATCGCCCGCAAGCACCTCGCTGTCGGCGGCGTGCTCTACGTGAGCTACAACACGACGCCCGGCTGGAGCGCCGCGATCCCCTTGCGTCATCTCCTGATGCTGCACGTCGACCTCGCCTCGGGCGAGGCGCAGGGCCTCGTGCCGCGCATCGACGCGGCCATCAATTTCGCGCAAAGCGTGGTCGATTCGAACGCGCTTTATTTTCGCGCCAATCCCGTGGTGGCCGAGCGCTTGAAGGCGCTCAAGACCCAGAACCGGCATTACCTCGCCCACGAGTTCTTCAATTCCGACTGGCACCCGATGCCGTTCTCGAGAGTGGCCAACTATCTCGACGGCGCCAAGCTGTCGTTTGCGGCATCGTCAAATCTCATCTCGCACATCGACGCCTTGAGCTTGACCGCACCCCAGCAGCAGCTCCTCGCGTCGATCGCCCATCCGGTGCTGCGCGAATCGGTACGCGACTATTGCGAGAACCAGCAGTTCCGGCGCGACGCCTTCATAAAGGGAGCGCGCATGCTCTCGGCGGCGCGCCAGGCAGAGTTGTTCCGGGAAAAGCGCTTCATCTTGATGACGCCTCCAGCCGACGTTCCGCTCAAGGTCAACGGCGTGACGGGCGAGGCCAACCTCCAGGCCGAAGTCTACAGGCCCCTGCTGACCGCGCTCGCCGAAGGCGCCCATGAGCCGAAGTGGGTCCGTGAGCTCGAGGCGCACGCGAGCCTCAAGGGGATCTCGATCGCGCAGATCATCCAGGCTCTCGTCGTCCTCACCGGTCTCTCCCACGTCCACCCCGTGCAGGAGGAGGGCGCGATCCGGGCCGCGAAGTCGCAGACGGACGCCCTCAACGCGCACCTCATGGAGAGGGCCGTATTTTCGACGGACGTGACCTATCTCGCGAGCCCGGTGATCGGCGGCGGCGTGGCGGCGGGGCGTCTCCAGCAATTGTTCTTGAGGGCGCTTGTGCGCGGCAAGCAGGCGCCCCAGGAGTGGGCCCTCGACGTCTGGCAGATCTTCGAGCCGCAGGGCCAGCGCCTGGTCAAGGACGGCAAGCCCCTTGCGACGGCGGTCGAGAATATCTCGGAGCTGACGGCGGCGGCGCAAGCGTTCGCAGCCAATCGCCTTCCCATCCTCCGAGCGCTGCTCGTTGCGCCGCAACCGGGCGCCGCACAAGCGCGAACGCAGCCGAGCCGAGGCTGGCAGGCGGCGTAGCCCTCAACTGATCAAGGCTGTTAAGAAGCCGCCGCCTGTTCGGGCGGCGGCTCGTGCCTTGATCAGAACTTTGCGACTACTTGGCCTTGCATGGAGTGGCAATGGCGATGCACTGATAGCCGCTGCCGACCTTGCGGCAGTCGCTGTCGGCGTCATCGGCCTTGCTCCAATGCGCCCACTCGGCGCCGTACTTGTTGCTAGTGTCAATGCGCCAGCCCGACTTCGACTCCTCGATCGCAGCGTCCTCGGTGCTCTTCTTGCTGCCGTAGGAGCTCAAAGCCTCGGACTTGCAGTCCTTCGCGTTCAACTGCTCTTTGGCCTCGCCGACGACCGTGCTCAGCGTGTCCTGACACGGCTTGGCCGTACGCGTGCATTTCCAGCCCGTCTTGCCGCCGGACGTGATCTGCTGACAGTCGACCTTGGCCTCTTGCGCATAGCGCCAGGAATTCCACTCGCCCCCGAATTTCTCCTTCACGGTCTTGCGCCATGCGAAGAGCGAGTTCGGATAGGCGCCGAGATCTCTCAAGGTCGCAACGTCGCCTTCCGCCGTCACCGTCTCCGATTTGCATTCACGCGCCGCAGCGACCCCCGTCATTGTGAAGCACGCTCCAGCAACGGCGCACGCCACGGCAATCAAACGCTTGATCTCCATCCCTCGGTCTCCTTATCCACCACTCGAAGGCCGCCGTTATATCAGATCGTCTCCCGCCGCCTCAATGGACGGATACGGCAGCCATTTTTCCGTTTCATCTCAAGGCGCTGTCTCGGGAGCGGCGATCAGCCGCCTGACCGAGGCCAGCGTATCGGCCTCCGCCGCCGGCTTGTCGCAGCGGATGCGATGGATGCGAGGAAATCGCATGGCGACGCCGGATTTGTGGCGGCTCGAAGGGAATACGGCGTCGAAGGCGACCTCGAGAACGAGCAAGGGCTCGACGGAGCGAACGGGGCCGAATTGCTCGACCGTGTGCTCGCGCACGAACCGGTCGAGGCGGTGCAGCTCCTCATCGGTGAAGCCGGAGTAGGCTTTTCCGACAGGCACCAGTTCCGCCGTAGCCCCATTCTTGCCCTCCCGCCAGACGCCGAACGTATAGTCCGAGTAGAACGACGAGCGCTTTCCCGACCCGCGCTGGGCGTACATCAGCACGCAATCGAGGCTCAAGGCCGCGCGCTTCCACTTGTACCAGTGCCCGCGCGGGCGGCCCGCGAGATAGGGGCTCGACTTGCGCTTCAGCATGAGCCCTTCAATGCCGGACCGGCGCGCACCGGCCCAATGGGCGTTGAGCGCGGCGACGTCCTCGAAGGCGACCAGCTCGCTCACGTCGGAGTGCGCGGCCCCTTTGTTGGCGCACCACGCCTCGAGCCTCATGCGCCGCTCCGAGAACGGAAGCGTCCGCAGATCCTCCTCGCCATCGAAGAGAATGTCGTAGAGGCGGACGTGGGCCGGGTAGTCCTTGAGCATCCGCGGGGTCACGGTCTTGCGGTTGAGCCGCTGTTGCAGGTCGTTTAAGGGCGCGACCACGCCCGAGCGAACGACGAGCAGCTCGCCGTCGAGGACCGCGTCCGCGTTTGCGAAGGCCTCGATGATCTCGGGAAACGCGCCGGAGATGTCGTCGCCCGCGCGCGAAAATATGCGCGCCTCTCGCTCCGCCGCCGAGATCTGCACGCGAATGCCGTCCCACTTCCATTCTGCCGCGAAGTGGGCCGCGGCGATTCCCGGCCAATCCGTGTCCTCGATCGCGTGGGCGAGCATGAGCGGGCGGAACAGGGGCTTCCCCTCTGCGTCAGGCGGCGGCCCCTGCCCCTCGAGCCACCGAAAAAGATCGAGGTAGGGCGGGTCGAGTGCGTGCCAGACCTCCTCGATCTCGGCCGGATCGCGCCCGGCCATCTGCGCGAGCGCCGTCTTGGCGAGGCGCGCCGAGACGCCGACGCGGGGCGCGCCCCCCAGAAGCTTGAGGAGCGCCCAGCGACCGCGCACGTCGAGGCGGTCGAGGTTGAGGCCGATCAGGCCGGCGAGCCCCGCGGGGGGTGCCGATCTGACGTCGGCTACGATCCGATCGAGCGTCGGCGGGGATTTGCGATCCGGGCGCTCCGGCCACAGCAGCGCGACGGTCTCGGCGGTATCCCCCACGTAATCGCGCGACATCGCGTAGAGGACGGGATCGATCTTTCCCTCCAGGAGCTCGCCGAGCGCGCGCCGCAGCGGCAGCCTGGCAAAGAGCCCGTCAGTCAGCGCGGCGAGCGCCCAGCCGCGGTCGGGGTCGGGCGCAGCCCGGAAATACTCGACGAGCAGGAGCAGCTTGCCGTTGCGCGAAGGCGTAGTCGAGAGACTGTCGAGCAGATCGGAGAACCGCTGCACCGCATTACTCTGCCTCGTCCTCGAAGCCGACGAGGGCCAGCGCGCGCGCTTTGAGCCCCATGCGGCCGAGCTGGTAGACAAGGGCGTCGTCGCGTCCGTGCGTCACCCACACCTCCCCGGCGCCCGTCTCGGCGATGGTCGCGAGCAGCTCCGCCCAATCCGCGTGATCGGAGATGACGAGCGGCAGCTCGACGCCACGCTGGCGCGCGCGCCCTTTGACGCGCATCCACCCCGAGGCAAACGCCGTCACCGGGTCGGCGAAGCGACGCGACCAGCGGTCGGCAAGGGCGGACGGCGGGCAGAGCACGAGGGTGCCCGCCAGCGGGCCGCGCTCAGCGTCTCCCGCCGGCCGGACGTCGCCGAGGTCGATGCCGAGCCTTTGGTACAGCCCGGTGAGGGCGATCAGCGCGCCGTGCAGGTAGATCGGCCCATCGAACCCGGCCAGGCGCACGAGCTTGATCAACCGCTGGCACTTGCCGAGGCCATAGACGCCGACGAGGTGCGCGCGGTCCGGCTGGCGGCGGAGTGAGGCGAGGAGCCTCTCCACCTCCCTCTCCGCCGGCTCGTGGTGGAACACCGGCAGCGCGAAGGTCGCCTCCGTGACGAAGACGTCGCAGGTGACGAGCTCGAAGGGTGTGCAGGTCGGATCGGCGCTGCGCTTATAATCCCCCGAGACCACCGCGCGCTGGCCCCGGTGCTCGAGCACGACTTGGACCGAGCCGAGAATATGCCCCGCCGGCGCAAGCCGGACAGTGACGTCGCCCAATTTGTGCGCGGCTCCGCCGCTCCAGGGCTCGAATGCGCCGGCGCTCCCGGCACCGTAGCGGACCTTCATGATCTCGATGGTCTCGGGCGTGGCGAGAACCGCGCCGTGGCCGGTGCGCGCATGATCACCGTGGCCATGCGTGATGACGGCCCGCTCCACTGGGCGCGGCGGGTCAATGTAGAAGCGGCCGGGCTCGCAGTAGAGTCCGCGCTCAGTCGGATAGAGCCATCGTTCGACGGCGGACGACGGGGCAGCCATGACCCGTCATTTGGGGTCGGGAGCGGGGCGCGCCAACTCCGGCGTGCGCCCTTCAGGCGATGATATCGGGCAGAAGCTGGTCTTCGATCGACGTGATCTGGTCCTTGAGCGTGAGCTTCTTTTTCTTCAGCCGACGAATCAGTAGCTGGTCGGCCACGCCGCTCGCCTCGAGCGCGACGATCTCCTGATCAAGCTCGCGATGCTCGGCTCTGAGCTTCACGAGTTGCTCGCGAAGCTCCCGATCGTTTTGCCGCTGCATGTGGTCTGCTCGCTCACTCCCGCCGCTCCGGGGGCGATAGGCAAAGTCTAAGTCTCAATCAATGGCAAGACTATCCACCCTTTAGTCCCGCGGCGCAAGCAATGCAAGATACGCCTTCACGGAAAATGCCAGCGGAAACAGGAGGTTCTAGTGAAAAACAATCACATTTCGGGCGCGCGGACTGGCGGCTAACCGATTGTTGAGGATGGCCGTCTGCGGGATTGGACAATCCGTGACATTTCTGTCACGATGACCTCCCCTTCAACTCTGGCAAGGAGGTCAGGATGGCGCTTTCGGCACATCTCCAAGAGCTCTCAGAGAAGCACCGGCAGCTTGAACGCCGGATCGAGGAGGAGGTTGCACGACCGGGGTCGGATGACCTTGAGATCCGCCGAATGAAGCAGGAAAAGCTAAAGTTGAAAGACGAGATCGTGCGGCTCGAAGCCCAAACGCGGCACTGAGCCCACGGGGCCCGTCGGTCCTCCGGCGGGCCAACATGGATTGATTGGCTCCGAAGTCGGCATCCACCGGCTTAAAGGGGTCTTTTTAATTTTTGATCGCGAGTGCTCGCTCGAAGTGTTGGCGCGTAGCGCCCGCCCACTCACGCCTCCTTGGCCATCTCGCGCAGCCTGAACTTCTGGATCTTGCCGGTCGAGGTCTTCGGGATCTCGGTGAAAACGACGTGGCGCGGCGCCTTGTAACGGGCGAGCCGCTCGCGGCACCAGGTGATGATCTCGTCCGAGGTTGCCGTCGCCCCTGTCTTGAGCTCGACGAAGGCGCAGGGCGTCTCTCCCCATTTCTCGTCGGGCTTGGCGACCACCGCGCAATGGGCCACCGACGGATGCTTGTAGATCACGTCCTCGACCTCGATCGAGGAGATGTTCTCTCCGCCCGAGATGATGACGTCCTTCGAGCGGTCCTTGAGCTGGATATAGCCGTCGGGGTGGAGCACGCCGAGATCACCCGAATGGAACCAGCCGCCGCGGAACGCCTCCTCCGTCGCATCGGTGTTCTTGAGGTAGCCCTTCATGACAATGTTGCCGCGGAACATGACCTCGCCCAGCGTCTCTCCGTCGGCCGGAACCTCGGTCATCGTGAGGGGGTCCATGACGGTCAAGCCTTCGAGCGCCGTATAGCGCACGCCCTGGCGTATGCGCTTCTCGGCGCGGTCGTCGGGCGGGAGGCGGTCCCACTCGGAGTGCCATTCGTTGATGACGGCGGGGCCGTAGGTCTCGGTCAGCCCATAAAGGTGGGTGAGATCGAATCCCGCCTCGACCATGGCATTGACGACGGACTGGGGCGGCGGGGCGGCCGCATGATTGAAGGCGACGCGGTGCGTGATGGGCTGCCGTTCCTCGGGCTTTGCGTTCAAGAGCGTCGACATGACGATGGGGGCGCCGGAGAGGTGCGTCACCTTGTGGACGGCGATGGCGTCGTACATGGCCTTGGCGCGCACCCAGCGAAGGCAGACGTGGGTACCGGTGACGGTCGAGAGCGACCAGGGAAAGCACCAGCCGTTGCAGTGGAACATCGGCAGCGTCCACAGGTATACCGGGTGTGCGCCCATACCTGTTGCGACCGTGTTCGCGTAGCACATGAGCGCCGCGCCCCGGTGGTGGTAGACGACGCCCTTGGGATTGCCCGTGGTGCCCGACGTATAGTTGAGGCTGATTGCCTCCCATTCGTCTTCGGGCATGCGCCAGGCGTAGTCTGGATCGCCGGATGCGATCAGGTCCTCGTAGCCAAGCTCCGACAGCGGCTCGCCGCGCTGGGGGAATTCCAGGTCGTCGCAGTCGACGATCAGCGGCCTCACGTTCGCGAGCGCGAGCGCCTGCTTCATGACGTCGGAGAACTCGCGGTCGACGATCAGCACTTTCGTCCCCGCGTGATCCATCTGGAACGCGAGGATCGCCGCGTCGAGGCGCGTGTTGAGCGAGTGGAGGACCGCCCCGATCATCGGCACGCCGTAGTGAGCCTCGAGCATCGGCGGGCTATTGGGCAGCATCACCGTGACGGTGTCACCGGGAGCGATCCCGCAGCCGGCGAGGGCGGATGCGAGGGCACGGCAGCGGGCGTAGAAGGCGGCGTAGGAAAGCTTGATCCCGCCGTGAATGACCGCCGTGTGCCTTGGGTAGACGGCGGCCGCTCGCTCGAGCAGCGTCAGCGGCGTCAGCGGCTGAAAATTCGCCGCGCACTTGTCGAGGTTCTCGTCATAGGCATTTCGTGACATCGGTGGGCTTCCAGGGGAGCGCTCGCTCGTCTGACGCTAGCGAAGGCGTTTGCCGGCGGCAACGGCCAACGTCTGCGGCGATGTCTCGTGGGCAACGCCTACAATCCGCTTATGGGATTTTGAGGGCCCATGTAAACTGGTCCAGTTCGAAGTCTTTGGGGCAAATCGATCGGGAGAGTTCCATGACCGAGGCCAAGCTCGAGACCGTGGCGCTTTGGATCTTGCTGATGCTGCTTTTGATGGTGCCGTGGGCGCTCGAATGAGCGCATTGTCCACGGGATTTTCGAGCAGAAAGGCGGTTGGACGCGCACCCAGCCGAGGTGGGTGGGCCGTCGGCGGGAGGGTTTAGCACTCTTCCCGCCTGTTCGCCGCTTGCGCGGCTTCCAAGAACCCAGGGAAGCCAGGGGATCGCCTCATAAGCTTCGATTATTGGCAGCTATTCGCGGTCAATTCGACGCATTGGCCCCGTTTCGGGGTGCCCTAGAGGTTGAAGCCTGGCGCCGCCCCGGGCAGGAACGGCGAGCCGGCGAAAATACGGAGGGGCGAATATGGATCGCGCGCGCACCGAGCAGCTCTTGCACCTCGTCTTTGGCGGCGAGCTGGTCTCGCTCGATTCGATCGAGTTTCGCGATCTGAAAGCCTTGGACATTGTGGGAATTTACCCCAATTATGCCGAGGCTCATGTGGCTTGGAAGTCGGCGGCTCAGCGCACCGTGGACAATGCGATGATGAGATATTTCATCGTTCACATGCACAGGCTTCTCGATCCGGATCCGAGCCACGCCGCGCCGGCACGCCGGTAGACGCCGCCCGTCCGCTACAGGGGCGATCCGGTACGGACAGCCGAGCTGCAGGCAACCGCGCAGCAGGGCGCGCGAACTCAAGCACCCTCCGAGGGAAGCTCGTGCAGGAGGAACGCAGACACAGTCGCGAGGTGCCGGGGGCAATTGGCAGTGCTCCAGCGGCGCGCCTGCGTCTGGCCTGGGTCCTACGGACACGCGAACGTCTATCACGGGTTCTCGGCGAGGCGCTTTGGCCACGCTCGCGTGAGCTTGTGGCGGCGCTCCTTTTGAAAGCGAGCACCCTGCAAGGGAAGCTCATGCAGAAGAAACGGGGGCACGGTCTCGGGCGGCCGGGGGCCAATGACGGCGCTCCTGTGGAGAGCCCGCGTCTCGGCTGGACCCCACGGACGCGCGGGCTCCTCTCGCGGTTCCTCAGCGACTGGCTTTGGCCGCGCTGGCGGGAGCTTCTCACCGCGCTCCTCTTGACGGCTGCGCTCGCTGCCGCGACCGGCGCCTATCCGATGGTCATCAAGCTCTCGTTCGACACGCTGATGAAAGGCGACGTTTCGTGGCTGCCCTATGTGCTGGGGGCCATTCTCGGCATCACGGCGGCGCGCAGCATTTTTCTCTATTTCCAGACGGTGGCGACACAGCGCATCGTGCTGCGCATGACGGCCGACATGCAGGCCGTTGCCTTCCGGCATCTTGTCGAGTCCGACTACGCGAGGCTCACGCGCGATACGCCCGGGCGCCTCATGTCCAAGCTCACGAACGATATCATGTTCATCCAGCAGGCGGTGCTCGCGTCCTTGAACACCGTGATCCGCGACGCGCTCTCGGTCATCGCCCTCATCGGCTCGATGTTCTATCTCGATTGGGTGCTCTCGCTCGTCGTGCTCGGCGCCTACCCCTTTGCCGCGGCGCCGATCCTGGCGATTGCCCGGCGTATCCGCCATACCTCCACGCGCACGCAGCGCGAGCTCGGCGGAATGACGTCGCTTCTGACCGAGCACCTGGGAGGCGCCCGCCTCATCAAGACGTTCCGGCTCGAGGACTACGCCGCGAGCCGCGTCAGCAAGAGCTTCGAGGAGGTGTTCCGGCTGCGCCTCAAGGTCGTCTCGAGCAAGGCGCGTCTCGAGTCGATCCTGGAAGCGCTGGGCGGGGCGGCGGTCGCCGGCGTGATTTGGGTCGCCTACTGGCGCATCGCCCAAGGCATCTCGACGGTCGGCGACTTCATGGGGCTCACGACCGCGCTCCTCATGGCCGCCCAGCCGCTGCGCGCGGTCGGAAGCCTGACGGCGCGCGTGCAGGAGGGATTGGCCGCGGTCGAAAGCCTCTACGGCATTCTCGATGAGAAGCCCAAGATCAAGGACCGGCCGGGTGCACACCCGCTCGCCATCGAACTCGGGGACGGTGCGCTTCGAGTCGGTGAGCTATGTCTACGAGGAGAACAAGGGCGTCCCCTCGGTCAGGGACTTTTCGCTCGAGGTCCCGGGTGGCGAGACGGTTGCCCTCGTCGGCCGCTCGGGGGCCGGCAAGTCAACTGTGATCAACCTAGTGCCGCGCCTTTTCGATGTGACCGAGGGGCGCATCACGATCGACGGCGAGGACATCCGCGATGTGACGCTTGCTTCCCTGCGCGGGGCCATCGCGATCGTGAGCCAGGACGTGACGCTGTTCGACGATACGATCCGCGCCAATATCGCGCTGGGCCGGCTGGGCGCGTCCGATCGCGAGATCGCCGCCGCCGCCGAGGCCGCCGCCGCGCACGAGTTCATTCTCGAGCAGCCGTACGGCTACGACACGGTGATCGGCGATAGGGGCATGCGCCTCTCCGGAGGGCAAAGGCAGCGCCTGGCGCTCGCGCGCGCCGTCCTCAAGGACGCGCCGATCCTGCTCCTCGACGAGGCGACGAGCGCTCTCGATACCCATTCGGAGCGCCTCGTGCAGGAGGCGCTCGCGAGGTTCACGCGGAATCGGACGACGCTCGTCATCGCCCATCGCCTGTCGACCGTTCAGACCGCCGACATCATCTGCGTCATGGAGGGGGGCACCATCGCCGAGACCGGCACGCATGCCGAGCTCTACGCGCGTGGCGGAGCCTACGCCAGGCTCGTGCGCTCACAGCTTCTGGCCGGGAGCCCGGAAGAGAGCGAGCCTCAGCGCGAGCCGCACCGCTCCGGCGTCACTCCCGCCTGAGCACGCTGTTCACGATCCTGTTGGCCCAGCCCTTGGCCAAGAACGAGCGCTTGAGCTCGTCGGCGTCGTAGACGGCTTCGATCCACTCATAGAGCGGCATGGGATGCCGGGCGGTGTCGGCCAGATAGCGCTCGAAAAAATAATCGAGGATCCCGGTGTCGGCCTGACGGAAGTGGCCGTAGGCGAGAGAGAGCTGGCGCTTGGCTTGGCTGATCGGGACGCCGTGCTTAAGGTGCAGGTAGAGCGCGCTCATGAGGCCGACGCGGTCGGCTCCCGACTTGCAGTGCATCAGGATCGGATACTCGACGCGCTCGAAGAGCTCGCGTGCAGCGATGAGCTCTGCGCGGCTCGGGGCGGCGCGCGAGCGCACGCGAAAGTCGACGAGGGCGAGGCCGGCGCGCGCGCAAGCTTCCTTCTCGAGCGCGTAGGTCGCCGTGTCGAGCGGCCCCCGCAAATTGACGACGGTGCGGACGCCCTTGCCCGGAAGGGCCCGGATGTGGTGGGGAAGGGGCTGAGCCGCACGCCACGCCGTCGGCGACAGCCGGTGGCGATTGGGGAATAGGAGCCTCACCACCAGGTGGTCGAGGAGCAGCATGTCGAGATAGCGCGCCGCAGGGGCAAGGCGAGCGCGAATCACTTCCGGCGTGACGGCGAGCGCCGCGTCGCGTCCGGCCCCCAGTAGGCCTCTCAGCGCGCGTTTTGCCCGTTTGCTTGCCCGCGCCATGGCTAGTGTCGAGATCGCGAAGCTCGTCGGACCCCGCGGCAAGCGTTGAACGAGCTTCGCGATGGAAAGGACACTAGCAAGCTCATGATAGACACTAGCAAGCTCATGATACTAGTGTGATTCAGATCGAGAAATTCGCTCGGAAGCATGCCGCGAGCGGCGGCGAATTTCTCGATCATCACACTAGTGTCCCAATCGCGAAGCTCGTCGGACCCGCGGCAAGCGTTGAACGAGCTTCGCGATGGAAAGAACACTAGCAAGCCGATGATACTAGTGTGATTCAGATCGAGAAATTCGCTCGGAGGCATGCCGCGAGCGGCGGCGAATTTCTCGATCATCACACTAGTGCCGGCTCGACGTAGCCTATTGCGCCGCTTTCCGGCAGCCCCACGGCCCCACGCCCTCCGCCTGCAAGCCCTGCGAGCGTTCCTCTTCGCCCACTGCGTCGGAGTGTTTGCTTTCGCTAGATATTCGCTATAGGAAGCAGCTGCAAGAGAGTTCAGGGAACCGTCCTGCGCAGGGGGGGACCACGCGACACTTTCGCTGGAGATCTCGCGCCCGTCGTCGTGCCACTGGCGGATCGGTGTCACACTAGCAACCCATAGATTTCTAGTGTCGCGTTGACTCCAAGTTCCCAAGCGATCTTGTCGCACGGGGTGTGCGAGCTTCGGATACGGGACACTCGTGACTAACCCACAGTCGAAAATGCCCGTTCAAGGCGAGGCACTCCGCTCGATGGCACCTACTCCGCAGTACAAGTCGACGCTGATGAGGCTCATGGGGCGCGCGATCGCGGGCTACATGCGCTTCGTCTATCGCACGTCGCGGGTCATCATCGAGCCCGCCGACGCCGAGACACGCATCTATGCGACGCACCCCTTCATCCTCGCGATGTGGCACGGCCAATTTCTGATGATGCCGCTCCTGCATACGGGCCGTGCGCGGGTCGCAGCAATCGTCGCTCGCCACGGCGACGCCGTTGCCCTGGACGAGATCCTGACGCGGTTCAACATCTCGCTCGTGCACGGCTCGGGGGCCGGCGCGCGGCAGCGGGATCGCGGCGGCGTCTATGCGCTGAGGACGGCGACCAAGGTCCTCAAGGGCGGGACGACGTTTTCGATGACCGCCGACGTGCCGGGCGGACAAGCCCGTCGCGCCGGGACCGGCATCGTCACGCTCGCGCGCTTCTCCGAGCGTCCCATCATGCCGTTCGCGGTCGCCTCGTCGCGATTTATCGTGCTGAAGACCTGGAGCCGCATGACCATCAATCTGCCGTTCTCGACGCTCGCTTACGTCATCGGCGAGCCGATTTGGGTTCCCCCCGACGCGGACGAGGCGACGCTCGAGCGCTACCGGCTCGAGGTGGAGGCGGCGCTGAACGGCGTCACGCGGCGTGCCTACGAGCTCGCCGGCGGCAACCTCGCGCGCGCGACGCCTCCCTCTGCCGCAAGCCCCGACGATCCGCCGCCGCCCATCGGTTGGCGTCTCAAAGCCTATCGCGCGGCGATGAGCCTCTTGAGGCCCGTGGCGCCCCTTTTGCTCAAGGTCCGCGAGCGGCAGGGCAAGGAGGATCCACGCCGCAAGGCGGAGCGCTTCGGCAAGGCCACCGCCCCCCGTCCCGCGGGCCCGCTCGTCTGGGTGCACGCGGCGAGCGTCGGCGAGGCGAACGCCGTGCTGCCTCTGATCGAGCGGCTGGGGAAGGAGCGGCCCGACCTCGGATTCGTGCTGACGACGGGAACGGTGACGTCGGCGGCTCATGCCGCGCGCCGCCTCGGCCCCAAGGCCGTCCATCAGTACGTCCCTCTCGACACGCCCGATTTCGCGGCCAGGTTTCTCGCCCATTGGCGCCCCGACCTCGCCGTGTTCACCGAGTCCGAGATCTGGCCGAACCTCATTCTCGAGACTGCGGCACGGCATATTCCCCTCGCGCTCGTCAATGCACGCATGTCGGGACGCAGCGTTCGCAATTGGAAGCGCAGCGGCGACCTCGCGCGCCAGATATTCTCGCGCTTCGATCTCATCCTGGCGCAGAACGAGCGGCTCGCGCTCAGCTTTGGCGAGCTCGGCGCCCGCAAGGTCATCGCCGCCGGCAACCTCAAGATCGACGCTCCGCCGCCACCCGTCGACATGGTGGAGTTCGAGCGGATGCGGGGCGAGCTTGCCGGGCGCCCGGTTATGGTCGCGGCGAGCACACACGAGGGCGAGGAGGAAATCGTCGCCGCCGCCCACCGCCGCCTTGCCCGCGACGTTCCCGGGATTTGCACCATCATCGCGCCGCGCCATCCCGAGCGGGGGACCGGCATTGCCGAGATGGCCAAGGGGCTCGGCTTCAATGTGGCGCAGCGCTCGGCCGGCGAGCTTCCTGGCCCGCGCACCGACATCTACATTGCCGACACCATCGGCGAACTCGGCACGCTCTATGCCTTGACGCCCGTCGCCTTTATTGGCGGGTCGCTCGTCGAGCACGGCGGGCAGAATCCGATCGAGGCCATCGGACATGGCGCGGCCGTTCTGACCGGGCCCCACTGGCGCAATTTTCGCGATGCCTATCGCGCGCTCATCCGCCACGGCGGCGCGAAGGAGGTCAAGACGGCCGACGAGCTCGCGGAGGCGGCCAAGGTGCTCATTTCGACTGAGGCCGAGCTCTCGCGTATGCGCACGAGCGCGACCGCCGCGCTGCAGTCGCTGTCGGGAGCCCTCGAGCGGACGGCCGTCTCTCTCCTGTCGCTGCTGCCTCCGAGCGAGGGCGTAAGGCGTGCCTCTTGACGAGCCCGCCTGGTGGTACGGCGCGGGCGCTCGAGACGGCTACGCCGCCCGGGCCCTCGCGCCGCTCGGCCACGCCTATGGCTGGCTCGCGGAGGCCCGTTTCAAGCGCTACGAGCCCTACCGGGCGACATGCCCGGTCATCTGCATCGGGAACTTCACGGCGGGCGGTACGGGCAAGACGCCGCTCGCCCTGCTAATCGCCGAGCGCCTTCTGGCGGTGGGGCTCGCGCCCGTCTGCCTCGCGCGCGGCTACGGCGGGAGAAAAGCCGGTCCAGCCTGGGTTGCGCCACACCTAGACACGGCGGACGACGTCGGCGACGAGCCCCTGCTTCTCGCCGCCGCGGCGCCAACGATGGTCGCCCGCGACCGCCGGGCCGGGGCGCGCCTGATCGAGGAGGAGGCAAAGGCCGGCACCGTCATCGTCATGGACGACGGCTTGCAGAACCCCTCAATTGCCAAGGACCTATCCATCGCCGTGGTCGATGGAGCGCGCGGGCTCGGCAACGGCCGCGTCATTCCGGCCGGACCCTTGCGCGGCCCGCTCGAGTTTCAGCTCGGGCTCGTCGACTGCATCGTTGTCAATGCGCCAGGCGAGGGAACGATCGTCGACGACTTGAAGCGCGGCTTTCCGGGCCCTGTGCTCGCCGCCGAGGCGAAACCCACAGGCGACGTCACCTGGCTCGAGGAGGCGCCCGTCGTCGCCTACGCCGGCATCGGCAATCCCGAGCGGTTCTTTCGACTGCTCGAGCGGCTCGGCACGCGGGTCGAAGTGACACATGCCTTCCCCGACCATCACGCGTTCACCGACGCCGATGCGGAACGGCTGCTCGACGCCGCGAACGAAAAGGGGGCGGTGCTCGTCACGACGGAGAAGGACTTGGCGCGGCTCGCGGGCTCGAGCGGGGAATGCGGCCGCCTCCAAGCGCGCTCACGGGCGGTCCCCATTCGCCTCGCGTTCGACGAGCGCGATCTCGTTCGTCTCGAATCCCTCATCGAGGCGGCGGTCGGACGCGGCGACGCCCGCCGGACTCAGACCTGACGCCGCCGGCCGCTCGTCTCGAGATAGCGCTTCAAGGAGATTTCGGCCGACGCGTACGCTTCCTGCAGCTCGACGCTCCAATAGCGCAGATCCGGCAGCTCGATCGGCTCGCCGGTCACCGCGCAGCGCACGAAATCGCCCGGCGAGATCACCTGGAACTCGCCATCGAGATAGCGCACCTGGGCCTCGCCCCGCACTCCGAAAAGCTTGTCGAACCGGTTCATGCCAACCCGCAATTTGATCGAGGAATCCGCCTCCACTCTACGTCATCCCGGCGGAGGCGGGGATCTGTCCAAGACTGCCGCATGCGTTCAGACCCTCGCTTGGACGGATGCCCGCCTGCGCGGGCATGACGGTGAATATGCGGTGGCGGGTCGCGACCTTTGCTCGGCACCATCGTTGGGAATCCCGCCTGCGCCTTGCATGAGATCGCCAATCGGCATCGCGGCGTCAAGGCTTGTCCCGCAGAATTCCCTTCCGCCATGCCATTCGCTTCGAGAATTGGTTTCTTTGAGCATCAATGACCGCAAGCTCAGAAGAGCGAGCCCTGCCCGGATTTTCCCGGCGTCTTTGCGGAGCCGGCCTTTGCAGGAGCCGCTTCTTGGTGCCCACCACCGCGGGCCTCGGCGTCGATGCGCCCGTCGGCAAACTCGATCTCGAGATGTGCGCCCGGTGCGACCGTAGCGGCCGAGCGGATCATGATGCCCGCCTCGTCGCGCACGAGCGCATAGCCCCGCGACAGCACGGCTTGATAGCTGAGCGAGGCGAGCAGCTTGCCGTGGGCGTCGAGCGCACGGCGGCGATGGCGGATGGCGTTACAGTAGGCCTTTGCGCTTCGCGCGTCGAGGACGCCGAGCCGCTCGCGGCAGCGCTCGATCTTGGTGCGCGCGGTCGACGGCTGGAGCCTGCCGGACAACCGCTCGAGACGTGTGCGGCGGCTCGATGCGGTGCGCGCGAGGGCGTCCAACGCGCGCCGGCCCATGCCGTCGAGCCGGTCGCGATGACGGGCGAGCCGCGTCTCGAGGAGGCGCGGGTGGAGCCGCGTCGCGATCCGCACTTCCCGCGTATGATGCGCGCGCGTGTTGGCGAGAAGCGCGCGGCCGAGCCGGCTGCTCACGGAATCGAACCTCTGGCGCGGCGCGGCGACGAGATCGTCGGCGCGCGGCAGCCCGCGCGCAGCGGCCTTGAGGTCGCGTCGTGCCGCCTCGAGCACGCGGCGAAGCGCGACGCCAATGCGCAGGCCGAGCTTGCCCGTCTCCTCAACGAGGTCGGAATGCTTCGGCACTGCCCACTCGGCGGCTTTCGTCGGCGTCGGCGCGCGCGCATCCGCGACGAGGTCGATGAGCGTCCAGTCGGTCTCGTGGCCGACCGCGGCGATGACGGGGATCTGGCTTGCGGCCACGGCGCGCACGACGGCCTCGTCGTTGAAGCCCCACAGGTCCTCGAGGCTGCCGCCGCCGCGGGCGACGATCAGCACGTCGGGGCGCGGCGCGGGGCCACCCGGGGAAAGCGCGTTGAAGCCGCGGATCGCGGCCGCGACCTCGGCGGCGCTGCCCTCGCCCTGCACACGCACGGGCCACACCAGGACGCGGGTCGGGAACCGCTCGGCGAATCCGTGCAGCATGTCGCGGATGACGGCCCCGGTTGGGCTCGTCACGACGCCGACGATACCCGGCAGGAACGGCAGTTTCCTCTTCTTCGCCTCGTCGAAAAGGCCTTCGCCGGCGAGCTTCCTCTTCCTCTCCTCGAGCTGGGCCATGAGCGCGCCGAGGCCGGCGGGCTCTAGCGCCTCGATGACGATCTGGTACTTGGAGGAGCCGGGGAAGGAGGAGATCTTGCCGGTGGCGATGACCTCGATCCCCTCCTCGGGACGGAACTTGAGGCGGCTCCACACGCCGCGCCAGACGACAGCCTCGATCTTCGCCTTGTCGTCCTTCAATGCGAAATAGCAGTGTCCCGACGCGTGCGGGCCGCGGTAGCCCGAGACCTCGCCTCTGAGGCGCACGTAGCCGAAGCCCTCCTCGAGGGCGCGGCGGATCGCGCCCGCGAGCTCGGAGACCGTGAACTCGGCGACGTTGGGGCGTTCGGCGGCGGCAGTGTTGTCAGACACGGGCGAAATCCGGATTTGTCAGGTGCCCTGACAATGATACATCAACGGGCAGATGACGCCGCCCTTCCCTGACACACCCCCAGAGTCGAGGCAATCGCCGCCATGAACGTTCTCCTCATCGGCGCGGGCGGGCGCGAGCACGCCCTTGCCTGGGCGCTGCGTAAGAGCCCGCTGCTCACGAAGCTTTACTGCGCGCCGGGGAACGCGGGAATTGCCGAGGTGGCGGCGTGCGTCAAGCTCGATGCCGCCGACGCAGAGGCGGTGATCAGCTTCTGCAAGGAGAAGGGCATCGGCTTCGTCGTCATCGGACCCGAGGCGCCGCTGGTGGCCGGGCTCGGCGACGCGCTCGCGGGCGCTGGGATCAAGCAATTCGGACCGTCTAAGGCGGCGGCGCGCCTCGAAGGCTCGAAGGGGTTCACCAAGGACCTGTGCCGCGAGTTCGCCATTCCGACCGGGGCCTACGGGCGTTTTGCGGACGCGGCGTCGGCCAAGGCCTATCTGAAGGGTCATAGGCTACCAGTCGTCGTCAAGGCCGACGGGCTCGCCGCCGGGAAGGGCGTCGTCATCGCGGAATCCCTTGCCGAGGCCGAGGCCGCGGTCGACGCCTGCTTTGCCGGAGCGTTCGGGGCGGCGGGAGCCGAGGTCGTGGTCGAGGAGTTTCTCGACGGTGAGGAGGCGAGCTTCTTCGCCCTCGTCGACGGACGCCATGCCCTCGCCCTCTCGACGGCCCAGGACCACAAGCGCGTCGGCGACGGCGACACTGGCCCGAACACCGGTGGCATGGGGGCATACTCGCCCGCACCGGTGATGACCCCCGACAGGGTCCAGCGCACGATGGACGAAATCATACGCCCGACGGTCGGCGCGATGATAAAGCGCGGCACGCCTTTTCAGGGTGTCCTCTTCGCTGGGCTCATGATCACCGGCGAGGGGCCGAAGCTCATCGAGTACAACGTGCGCTTCGGCGATCCCGAGACGCAGGCGATTCTGATGCGCCTCGAATCGGACCTTCTCGCCGCGCTGCTCGCGACCGCCGACGGCACCCTCGACAGGGCCGATCTCCGCTGGCGCGACGAAGCGGCCCTCACCGTCGTCATGGCGGCCGCCGGCTATCCGGGAACGCCCAAGAGGGGGACGGAGATTCGCGGTCTCGACGCGGCGCGGAAGGCGCCGGGCGTCGAAATCTTCCACGCCGGGACGCGCCGCGACGGGGCGCGCCTCCTCGCCGACGGCGGGCGCGTTCTCAACGTCACGGCGCTGGGTGCGACGGTGGCGGAGGCCCAGGCGCGCGCCTACGCGGCGATCGCCAAGATCGACTGGCCCGGCGGATTTTTCCGCCGCGACATCGGCTGGCGCGCAGTCGAGCGCGAGAAGGGCGGACACGACTCAGGCTAAGGCCCAAAGAAATATCGCCGTCGCCGCGGCGCCGAGAGCCGTGCGACCCGCATGCAGCTTGCCCCATGTTTCGATCAGGGCCCGGCTTTCGGGGCCCGCCTCTTCGGGCGCCATTGCCATGAGCCGGGTGTTGGTCGGCATGATGACGATGAGCGTGTAGGGCCAGTTGGCGACGAGAACGAGAGCCCCGGCGAGCCAGCGCCAGTCGCCAGAGCTGTACCAGGCTGCAGCGCCGAGGAGGAAACCGATAACGGCGAGGCTCGCCTGCATGGCCAAGCCGCGCTTGTAGGAGGGCTGCCATTGCTCGAGCATGGAGACGTCGTCGAGACGAAGGCGCGCCGGCTGCTCGGCGATGGAGACATAAAAGGCCGCGCCCGTGAAAAGCGCCGCCGTAGCGAGAGCAAGATCACCCAGTATCACGAGATTCCTCCCTGTGACCGGACCTCAATGCCGCCGCCCACTCGAGCCAGAGGCGCACGCGCGCCTCGGGGTGGGGCGCGCTCATGAAATCGGTGATCACCGCGGCGCTGTCGGCGCCGGCCGCGAGCACGGCGCCGGCGCGCTCGGGCGTGATGCCGCCGATGGCGACGAGGGGCAGCATGCCAATGCGACGCCTCCAGTCGCCGATGCGCTCGAGCCCTTGCGGCGGCCATTTCATGGCCTTGAGCTTGGTCTCGTAGATGGGCCCGAGAGCGACGTAGGCGGGGCCGGCGCGAAGCGCGGTCTCGAGCTCGTCTTCGCTGTGGGTCGAGAGGCCGAGCCTGATGCCGGCCGCCTTGATCGCCGCGACGTCCGCCTCGGCCAGATCCTCTTGCCCGAGATGGACGAAGTCGGCGCCGAGGTCGATCGCCTCTTGCCAATAGTCGTTGACGATGAGCTGGCAGCCGGCCTCGCGTGCGAGGGAAAGCGCGCGGGCGATCTGGTCGCGGATGTCACCCTCCGGCGCCTGCTTGATGCGCAGTTGCACGGTTCGAATGCCGAGCGGGAGAAATCGTTCGAGCCAACGCACGTCGGGCACGATCGGATAGAATACGTCCGGCTGCCTCGTGGCACGCTCCGTCATTTTCCTTTTGCGAGATCGAAGAACGGCGTGCCGGCGACCGGCGTCGAGGGAGAGGCCATGTTGCGCGGCTCGAGCAAACCCGCCTCGTAGGCCCTGCGGCCCGCGTCGACGGCAGCGGCAAAAGCGGACGCCATGGCGACTGGATCGCCGGCCTTGGCGACTGCCGTGTTGAGGAGCACGGCGTCGTAGCCCATCTCCATGGCCGCCGCCGCGTGCGAGGGAGCGCCGAGGCCGGCGTCGATGACGAGCGGCACGCCGGGGAAGTAGGCGCGCATCGACCGTAAGCCGTAGCGATTGGCGAGGCCGCGCGCCGTGCCGATAGGGGCCCCCCAGGGCATTAAGACTTGGCAGCCGGCGGCTAGCAGGCGCTCGCCCGCGCCCAGGTCCTCCGTCGTGTAGGGCAGCACCTTGAAGCCGTCGCGGTTGAGCGCGCCTGCCGCCTCGACAAGGCCGAACAGGTCCGGCTGCAGCGTGTCGTCGTTGGCGATCACCTCGAGCTTGATCCAGTCGGTGCCGAGGAGCTCGCGCGCCATGTGCGCCGTGGTGATCGCCTCTTTCGCCGTGCGGCAGCCGGCCGTGTTGGGGAGCACGCGCACGGGAAGCGCCCGGATGAGGTCGAGGAAGCGCTCGCCCGTGCGCCCGCGCGCCTGCTCGCGCCGGAGCGACACAGTGACGACGCCAGCGCGCGCGGCGCGGATCGCGTCGGCCATGATCTGGGGCGAGGGATAGAGCGCGGTTCCGAGCATAAGGCGTGAGGAGAGCGTCTCGCCATAGAGGGAGAGCGCGCCGGCCTCGGGCTTGGTGCCGGTGAGGTAGGGTTCGCGAGCGTTCATAGCGCCTATATAGCAAGGGAGGAGGCCCGATAACACTGGGCGCAAAGCTCGAAAGCAACGGAAATGCCCGTCGTCGGCCGTTGCGGCGCGGCAACCGGACAGAAAGGGCTCAATGATCGAAAAACTGACGCGCCGGCAAGCTCTGGGCTCGCTGGTGATTGGCGGTGGCGCAAGCCCGCTCGTGCCTGCCCTCGCGCGCGCCGAGACGGCGACGACTGCCGCAAAGGACTTGCCTCAGGGCGTCTGTGTCCTCACGCCGCAAGCGGTTGAGGGGCCCTACTACTTCGACCCGAGCCTGGTGCGCCCCAACATCACCGAAGGCCGCCCCGGCGCCCCCCTCAAGCTCACGCTGAAGATCGTCGAGATGGGCTCGTGCCGGCCTCTTGCCAATGCGCGCGTCGACGTCTGGCACGCGGACGCGGGCGGCGTCTACTCGGGCTACGCGCGCCAAGGCGACAACCGCGCCATCTCGACCAAGGGCCAGACCTATCTGCGCGGAACCCAGGTCACGGACGCCAACGGGCTCGTGACGTTCGAGACCATCTACCCCGGCTGGTATCCGGGACGGACGCCGCACATCCACGTCAAGGCGTTCCTCGATCAGACAACGCTGCTGACGGGCCAGATCTATTTTCCCGACGATTTGACCGCCCGCCTCTATCGCGATCGTGAGCCATACGCGCGGCGTCCCACCCCCGATACGACGAACGCGACGGACGGACTGTTCCGCGGCGGGCAAAAAGAGGGTGGCGGCATCGTGCTCACCATGGGCGAGGAGGGAAGCGTGCTCGTGGCCTCGCTCGCAATCGGCGTCGACCCCTCCGGCGCGGCGGCCAAGGGCAAGGGCGGCTTCGGGCTCCTGCGCGGCCTCTTCAGCGAGTAAGGCCGACCGGCGCGGTCACTCTGAGCTTCTTCCTTCGGCGAGGTAGGCCGTCACCATCGCCTCGGCGGTCTCCCGCGATCCCTGCACGACAACGCTCGCTCCATAGTTCGCGAGATAGGCGGCCTCGGCGTCCGAGTGGGCGCGCGCGACGATCAGGAGCGCAGCGTTCGCGGCGCGCGCCTGCGCCACGATCTGTCCCGCCTCGAAGCTGCTCGGAATTGCGACCAGAAGGCACTTCGACTTGGCCGGGCTCGCCGCACCGAGCACCGTCGTCGCGTTGCCGGCGACGGCTTCGATGCCCCGCTCCTTGAGCCTGGCGACGACGTCGTCCTTCTCGTCAATGACGAAGAGGGCAACGCCACGATTCTCGAGCGCTTCCCCGATCCAATGCCCGACGCGGCCATATCCGACGAGGATCGTGTGGCCCTCCTGGGTCGTGGGCTCGATCGGCGGTGGCTCGTCCCTGGCAACGGCGTCCGCGGTGCTCGCTCCGTCGCGTGCGTCGAGCCACGGCTTCAGCCGATCGAGCGCCAGGAACAACAGCGGATTGAGGAGAATAGAGCCGATCGCGCCCGCAAGGATCAGCTCGCGTCCGAGCTCCGGCAAGAGCACGAGAGCGACGCCGAGACCCGCCAGAATGAACGAGAACTCGCCGATCTGGGCCAGGCTCGCCGAAATCGTCAGCGCCGTCGTGAGCGGGTGGCGAAACGCGAGCACGATGACGAGCGCCGCGAGCGACTTGCCGAGCACGATGATGGCGAGCGTCGCTGCGACCGCCAGTGGCTCGCGGACGAGAATAAAGGGATCGAACAGCATGCCGACCGAGACGAAAAACAGCACCGCGAAGGCGTCGCGCAGAGGGAGCGTCTCGGAGGCGGCCTGCTGGCTCAAGGCCAATTCGGAGAGGATCATGCCAGCGAAGAACGCGCCCAAGGCAAACGAGACGTCGAACAGGTCGGCCGCGCCGTAGGCTGTGCCGAGTGCGATGGCGAGCACGGCGAGCCGGAACAACTCGCGCGAGCCGGAGTGGGCAACGGAGTGGAGCACCCAGGGAATGAGCCGGCGGCCGAGAACCAGCATCACCGTGACGAAGGCGGCGATCTTGCCGACCGTGAGGGCGAGCGTGATGAGGAGCTCGGACAGGTCGAAGCCGCCGGCAACCGAGCCTTGCGCGCTTGCGTCCAGAAGAGGGGCGAGCGCTGGCAGCAGCACCAGCGTCAGCACCATGACGATGTCTTCTACGATCAGCCAGCCGACGGCGATCCGCCCGCGCTCGGTCGCGACGAGTCGGCGCTCCTGGAGCGCGCGCAACAAAACAACCGTGCTCGCGACCGAGAGCGCTAATCCGAAGACGAGACCGGCGCCGATCGGCCAGCCGAACGCCGCGCCGAGCCCCATGCCGAAGAGCGTCGCGACGCCGATCTGCACGATCGCCCCGGGAATTGCGATCGCACGCACGGACCACAGGTCTTTCAGCGAGAAGTGCAGTCCGACGCCGAACATGAGCAGGATGACGCCGAGCTCGGCGAGCTCGTTGGCAATCGGCTGATTTGCGACGAAGCCCGGCGTATGGGGACCGAGCGCGACACCGGCGAGCAGGTAGCCGACGAGGGGCGAGATCTTGAGCCGCTGAGCGAGGGCACCGAGTATGAAGGCGAGGCAAAGGCCGATGACAATGGTGGAGATGAGCGGCGTCTCGTGCGGCATGCGCGACGTGGCCTTTCGACAATGGGCGAGGCAGCCATCTTGGACGCTGACGGGTCGGCATGACAAGGATGCTGATCGGCCCGGCTCACGCGATCAGCGTCGCCCAAAGCCTATGGAGTAAGTCAATGATCGACGCCAGCCGCTGTTCCGCGTTCAGGGCTTTGGTGCAGGCGATTGTCGTCGGAGATGCGACTACCGTCACCAGAATGCTGGTGACTTCGCCACCTGAGTTGGCGGGCGAGAGTGTGGGGGAGGGCGCAACCCGTCAGACAGCGAGGGCGCACTACCTTGATGAGATCGAGCACTATCTTTATGCGGGCGACACTGCTCTGCACATCGCCGCAGCGGCCTATCAAAAGGAGATTGCCATGGACCTGATTGCGAGGGGCGCCGACATCCACGCGAGGAATCGACGCGGTGCGGAGCCGCTCCACTACGCCGGTGATGGTGTGCCTGCCTCGCGCGCATGGAATCCGCTTGCCCAAGAGGCGACTATTGACTGCCTCATCGAGGCGGGCGCCGATCCAAATGCCGTCGACAAGAGCGGCGTCACTCCGTTGCACCGCGCCGTGCGCACGCGTTGCGCCGCAGCCGTGAGCGCCCTGCTCGCCGGCGGTGCGGATGCCCAACGCCCGAACAAGCGCGGCTCGACGCCAATGCTGCTCGCGATCCAGAACACCGGCCGCGGCGGCACCGGCTCACCAGAGGCGAAAGCACAACAAGAGGAGATATTGCGCCTCCTCGAAGAATACGGGGCCAAGTGACAATGGCTGTTCCGGGTCAGGAACGGCGGTCAAAGACGACAAAATCGCCGCTCGCCGTCCGATTGGGCCGCTTTTAATGACCGAGCCCCCGGCTCGCGAGCCGCGTTCGATGAGCCAAGACGCCGCTCAAGACTAGGGAACGCTCAGAAGGCCTATTGCGACCCGCTTCCCCACTTTCAGCTGCGTTTCGGAACCGGGCTTTCCGCAGGAGAAATCGTCGTCGAACTCCGCGGGATGGAGCATCAGCTCTTTACTCTCCCATCGACCGAAGGACTTCCTGAGGACGACCCACAAGGCCTCGCCGCTCGCGGCCATTTCGAGCAGGTCTTCATAGGCATCCTGGGTTAGGCCGTTGATGGCGACGCCGTTGATCGAGACAACCACGTCGTCGCGTTTGACGCCCGCGATGTCTGCCGGGCTCTTGCAGGCGACGCCGACGATCGTCACGACGCCAATGGTGAGGCTGTCGGCGTCGGCGGGCTTGCGGCACGCTCCCTCGGCCGTGACCATGTCCTTTTCGGCGCATTGAAAAAGGTTGGTGACGCTGAGCAACAAGCCTAGGCCATTGTCACTGGCCTGCGCAGTCGGCAAAGCGACGAGGAAACCGATAGTCGCAAATATCGGGAGCGGGCTTGCCAGGAGACTTCGAATCTTGGGCATCTGCAATAGGCCGACAAGCCTCGTGTCAAATCCGGCGGGAATGCCTGATGAGCGACGTCAATTCCTTCGCGCAAAAGGCCACTCATGCAACTGGGTGCTGCCAAGATGGTAATCAATTGGCGTTAAGCGACCTGCGTCGCCTCGAGCATGAGCCGGAACGGCACCATGGCCGAGCGCTGGAACCCGAAGCGCTCGTAGAACCTGTGCGCTCGTCCGTTGCCGGGGTCGGTGAGCAGCGTGATCCTCAAGCACCCGTCGGCGCGCGCCGTCTCGATGGCCTCCGCCACGAGCTTCTGGCCGATACCGCTCCCCCTCAGCGCCTTGCCGACCACCACGTCCTCGAGGAGCGCGACGCGGCCCCCGAGCGCGGTCGAGATCGTGTAAAGAAAATTGACCATGCCGGCGGCGCGGCCGTCCTGCTCGGCAAGCAGGACCTTGCCGACGCGCTCGTCGGCGATGATGGCCGCAAGCCCGCGCGCGTGGCGCTCGGGGGCCGGGGCGAACTCGGCCTCCTGGGCGAAGAGCTCGACGAGGAGCCGCACGAGCGCAGGGATATCGCTCGCGTGCGCGGGGCGAATCGTGAGTGCTGGCATGCTGGTCCTGCTTGTGACTGCGCGGGCGGGTTGGGCGAATGAGGCTAGCCGCCCTGGCGGGCGGCGACCACCTCGATGCGGTCCCCGGCCTCGAGCCGTGTGGCCCCGCGCGCGCCCTCCGGCACGAAGTCGCCGTTGACGGCTGTCGCGACCTTACGGTCCCCAAAACCCGCTTCGTCGAGCAGGCCCGCCAGCGTCGGCGCGCTCGTCGCACGCGGCGCGCCGTTGAGGGTGACCTCGAGGAGCGCGGAATTGGCGGTATGGGTCGGGCGGCTCATGATGCAACGATAGCATCTCATCGGCAGCCCTTGAAATGAACATCATTCAATATCATATTAGACTAGTGAACATCGTTCATAAACCCGGGGAGTTGAAGTGATGCAATGGCTTACCAAGCTCGTGATGGGGTCCGTGGGTCGGGCGGTGGCTAAGCCTGCCCCGACAGAGCCCGGGCATCTCGCCTTGCCGACCGGACCCGGCGATGGCCCCGAGCGCGCCAAAGCTGAGCAAAAGCCGATAAAAGCCTTTGCGGAAAAGGCCGTTCTTTAACCACGTTGGCGCATCACTTTTTCAATCGATGCGCGCGCCTGCCCTGATCCTAAAGACGCCTCCAAGGTGGCCCCATGTTCACCTCGCTCATGACCACTCGCCGTTTCGCGCCGCTGTTCTGGTGCCAGTTCCTCTCGGCCTTGAACGACAACTTCGTCAAGAACGCGCTCGTCATCCTCATCCTGTTCAAGATCGGCACCGAGACGAGCGGAGCGCTGATCGCGCTCGCCGGCGCCGTGCTGGTCGCTCCCTACTTCATCCTGTCCGGCATCGGCGGCGAGCTCGCCGACCGCTACGACAAGGGCGAGCTTGCCGAGAAGCTGAAGCGCGCCGAGATCCCGATCGCGCTCGTCGCGGCGACGGGCTTCGTCGCCCACTCCATTCCACTATTGTTCCTGGCGCTCGCGCTCTACGGCGTGATCGCGGCTCTCTTCGGCCCGATCAAGTACGGCGCGCTGCCGTCGCTGCTCAAGCCCTCGGAGATTCCGGCCGGTAACGCGCTGATCGAGAGCGCGACCTTCGCCGCGATCCTCATCGGCACGATCGCCGGCGGCATCGCCGCCTCCGAGAACGGCGCGTCGTGGATCATCGCCGGCTCGGTCGTCGCCCTCGCCACGCTCTGCTGGTTCACCTCCTCGCTCATCCCGAGGCTCGGCGCGGCGGCGCCCGACCTTGTCATCGACACCAACCCCTGGTCGTCGACGGTCGCTCTCGTGAGGGAGATCCGCGCCGACCGGAAGCTCTGGATCGGCGGGCTGATCACGTCCTGGTTCTGGCTGGTGGGCACGGTGGCGCTGGCCCTCCTTCCGGTCCTGATCAAGGATCGCATCGGCGGCGGAGAGAGCATCATCATCCTGGCGCTCGTCGTGTTCACAGTCGGCATCGCGGTCGGCTCGACGCTTGCCGCCCGCGCGAGCAAGACGCGTCCCAACCTGGCCTTGGTGCCTGTCGGCGCGCTGCTGATGGGGCTCTTTTCGCTCGACCTCGCCTGGGGCGTGTCGTCGATCTCGAAGAGCGCCGAGCCGCTCGCGATTTCCGAGTACCTCGCGACGGTGTTCGGCTGGCGCGTGCTCGTCGATCTCGCGGGGCTCGCTATCGCCGGCGGCCTCTTCATCGTGCCGGCATTCGCGGCCGTGCAGCTGTGGGCGCCCGAGGCCGAGCGCGCGCGCATCGTCGCCGCCTGCAACGTGCTCTCGGCGGCGTTCATGACGGGGGCGAGCCTCGCCGTCGCCGCTCTTCAGTGGGCGGGGGCCGGCCTCGGCACGCTGTTTCTGGTCCTCGGGCTCGCCAATATACTCGCCATGGCGCTCATCATGGCGGCCTGGGGCAAGCAAGGCATCCAGGACGTCGGCGTTTTCCTGTTCAAGACGTTCTTCGGGCTCGAGGTGCGCGGCTACGAGAACCTGCCGAAGCCCGGCACGCGGGCGATCATCGCCCCTAATCACGTGAGCCTCATTGATGCGGCGATCATGCACTCGATCCTCCCCTCGCACGCCGCCTTCGCCATCGATACGGGCATGGCCAACACCTGGTGGGTGAAGCCGTTCCTCAAGCTCGTCAACGCGCACGCCATCGATCCCACAAAGCCCATGGGAACACGCCACCTGATTCAGGCGGTGAAGAGCGGCGAGACGCTCGTGATCTTCCCGGAGGGGCGGCTCACGGTGACGGGAGGGCTGATGAAGGTCTACGACGGAACGGCGATGATCGCCGATCGCGCCGACGCGGTTATCGTGCCGGTGCGCATCGACGGGCCCGAGCGCTCGCATTTCGGCTACCTCAACCGATATCAGGCGAGGAAGGCGTGGTTTCCCAGGACGACCATTACCATTCTTCCGCCCGAGAAGCTTTCCGTCCCGCCCGCGCTCAAGGGCAAGGCACGCCGCCAGGCGGCAGGCGCCGCTCTCCAGGACATCATGGTGAGCTCGGCGGTGAGGACCGCCAACATCGACCAGACGCTGTTCTCGGCTCTCGTCGAGGCGAAGGCGACGCGCGACACCGGCAAGCCCGCCATCGAGGACGCGCTCGGAACCAGGCTCACCTACGGCAAGCTGATCACGAGCGCGCAGGTGCTCGGCCTAAAGCTCAAGCCGCTGGCGCCGGTTGGCGCGAGCATCGGCGTGATGCTGCCGAACTCGGCCGCCGTCGCCGTCACGTTCTTTGCGCTGCAGACCATTGGCCGCGTTCCGGCGATGATCAACTTCACGGCCGGCGCGCAGAGCATCCTCGCGGCGATGACGGCGGCCAAGATCGGCACCGTCCTCACCTCGCGCGCGTTCGTCGAGAAAGCGCATCTCGAGGGAATCGTCCGCGAGCTCGAGGCGGTCGCGCGCGTCGTCTATCTCGAGGACGTGAAGGCAACGATCACTTTCGCCGACAAGCTCCGCGGCATGTGGGGGGGAGAGAAGCCGCAGGTGGCGCGCGGCGCCGACGATCCGGCGGCCATTCTCTTCACGTCAGGCTCCGAGGGGCTGCCCAAGGGCGTCGTCCTCTCGCACAAGAACATGCTCGCCAACGCGATGCAGAGCTTGACGCGCGTCGCCGTCAACGGCCAGGACAAGGTGTTCAACGTGCTGCCCGTGTTCCACTCATTCGGGCTCACGGCGGGCCTTGTCATGCCGCTCGTCGGCGGCGTCCCCGTCTATCTCTATCCGACGCCGCTCCACTACCGAATTGTGCCGGAGCTGGTCTACCAGTCCAACGCGACCATTCTCTTCGGCACTGACACGTTCCTCAACGGATACGCGCGAACGGCGCACCCCTACGACTTCGCGCGCCTCCGTCTCATTCTCGCCGGCGCCGAGGCGGTGAAGGAGCGCACGCGCCAGATCTACATGGAGAAGTTTGGCGTGCGCATTCTCGAAGGCTACGGCGTCACCGAGACCGCGCCCGTGCTCGCCATCAATACCCCGCTCGCCAACAAGGCGGGAACGGTGGGGCGCCTCTCGCCGCTGATGGAAGCCCGCCTCGAGCCGGTGCCGGGGATAGCCGACGGCGGGCGCCTCTACGTGCGCGGTCCGAACGTGATGCTCGGCTACATGAAGGCCGACAACCCCGGCGTGCTCGAGCCCCCCGACGGCGGCTGGCACGACACGGGCGATATCGTCGCGATCGACGCGCAGGGCTTCATAACCATCAAGGGGCGCGCCAAGCGGTTCGCCAAGATCGCGGGCGAGATGGTGTCGCTCTCGGCGGTCGAGGCGCTGTCGGCGGAGCTGTGGCCGAGCATTCTCACGATCGTGGTCGCGCTCCCCGACGCGCGCAAGGGCGAGCGCCTCGTTCTAATGACGACCGATCCGGCCTGCACACGCGAGGCCCTCGTCCGTCACGCGAGGGCAAAGGGAGCGAGCGAGCTCACGGTGCCGTCCGACATTCTCCTGGTGCCGAGCATTCCGCTGCTCGGCAGCGGAAAGCCCGACTACGTTGCCGCCCTCGCGCTCGCCAAGGAACGGCTCGCCGCCGCGCCACGCAAGCCCGAAGCCCTCGTCGCCGAGCCGGCGGGCGCGACGGTTTGAGGCGGGTGAGGCGCGAGACTATTTAGTATCGGCCGGAAGATGCTTCAGCGGCGTTCGCGATCGCGCTGCCAGTAGACGAAATAGACCGTCACAAGAGCGGTCAGCACAATCGTGCCGATAATGTCGGCGCGGTTGATGAAGGCGAGCCAGATATCGATGCCTCTGAACCCGCCGCGCGCGACGAGGAGCGAATTGCTCATGACGATGAGGAGCGCCGCTGCAGCTGTGAGCACGGTCGCAATCGCGACCTGAAGCGTGCGCTTCAGATGGCGCGGCATGGAAAACTTGCGTTGGCCGAGTGCGAATTGGGTCCGGTCAGACATCCCGTTCTCCCGAATGCGAGTTTTACGAATCATAGCAGATTCGCTCGCAATGCGCCTCGAACGTGACGTTTGTTTGTCTCAGCGGCGGAAGCGCACGCCGAGGCGCACGTCGTCGACGTCGTAGTCACCGTCCGGTTGATCGGCGCGCCAAGCGGAGTGCTCGTAGCGCCCGAACAGCGTGATCTCGCGATTGACGTAGTACTCGGCAGTGAGCTTCGGTGCCCACTGATGCTCGACGATTGCGACATTGTCGTAGTCGTTCTTCGAGTAGGTGAGGCCGGCCGTCACGATGAAGTAGCGCCGGAACGCATGGCGGGCCTCGAGGCTGATGAGGCGCGCAACGACGCCCGCCGAGCCCGCCGTGTTGGTGTCGTAGAGATCGGTCCTGGCGATGAGGAAGAACGAGGTGAGCTCGCTCGCCCGCCACGCCAGGTTCGAATCGAAGAGAAAGCCGTCCACCTCGTCGAGCCGCCCGTCGTTCGGCGTCTGGCGCCCAAATCCGATGCTCGCCTCGCCCCGCAGCGTCTGACCCGTTGACCCGAAGTCGACGCCGAAACGATAGCGCTCGCCGAGCGAGTCTCGGCCGATGCCGTCGGAGGCCGCGAACGTCTCGTAGGCGCGCTGGTTGAGACCTGCCTCCGTGAAGAGCGCAAACTGCGGCTTGAACTCCCAGCCCGTGCGCACCGTCTCCTCGACCGTCGTCGAATCGCGGTCCTCCCCGAGGTCGGCCGCCGTCTTCGAGTACTCGACATCCGTGAGAGACCCGCGCAACTGCAGCGAAAGCCGATTGAAGCGATGATTGAGCGACATCGCCGCCTCGTTGGTCGTCACGTCGGGGCGCGGCCCGGCCCCGCTGGCATCGATTGCGGTGCGGCTTTCCTGGTGCAGGTCGTGCAGAAGGAGCGCTTGGACGTTCGTGCGCCGTGTCACGTCGACGCGTCCGCGCCCCTCGATGCTCCAGGCCCGGTCGTCCTCCGAGGCGAACTCGTCGTAGAAGGAGAGCAGGCTCGTCGCGCGCAACTCGACGGCATGCACCGACCAGTCGGAGACGAGCCGCGTCTTCGAGCGCACCTCGGCCGCGACGTCCGATTGCGCCTTGGGCGAATCCAGAACATTGCTCGTCCATAGGCCGTCGATCTCGGCCTCGGGAAACAGCACGAAGCTTCCGATCGCGATGCCGACTGGATCGTAGGGCTCGAGGCGGAACAGGCGGGCCGGCCGCCGGTCGGTCACCAGGGGATCGATGTCCTCGATCTGGAACAGCAAGGGGTCATGGCCGGCGGGCGGGGTCTCGAACAGCGCGATCTCCTCGAGCGTGCGCGTGTCCCACTCGGTGGAGTTGTCCCCGTCGACAATGTCCTCCGGCTCGGACGGCTCGAGTACACCATCGCTTAGCGCTTGCGGCTCGGACGGATCGGAGACCTCGCCATCAGTCACGGCGCGGCGGCGACCGGGGAGCGTCCGCTGGAATTCTGCTTCCTGCGGGTCGGCGCTCACGCCTGCGTCCGGCTGCGCCTGGGCAGGAGCGTTGGAATTGTCCGTCCCGTCGTCGTCGGTGCCGGCGCCGGACGGGATCGTGCGGGATGGACGGGTCGCCGTCTTGGATTGCGTCAGTCCCTCGGGCGCCCGCGTCTCGCGGTCGCGGGCCGTCTCCTGTGCAGCGGCGGGCCGGGCCTCGAGAATGGCCGCGGCAAGGGCCGCCGCGAGAAGGCCGGCGATGAACCAGCCGAGCCCGGCTCTAGGCGGTTCGCCTGTCAAAGACGCCCTCATGTGGAGATCCCGCACGCGAACGCTCAAGACATGCTCTGGCCGAGACTATGGGGGGGCGGTTAACGACGGTTTAAGTCTTGGAAATGGGAGGTATGCGATTGGAAGAGGGCCCCCGGTCTGGTAGACAGGGGGACGACGGGCACGCATCCTAGAGTGAGTTCGCCTCGATTGAAGCGCTCGGCGCTTCAGTCAGGACGTCGATCTCACTCTAAGCTAATGATGCAGAGCATGGTTCACGATTGAGATGGATCGCCAAAGCGATTCCACCTCAAACGATCACGCTCCAGAGCGAGGGATAAGACCCATGGCCGGCGGCTCCCCAGCAGCCAATCCGCAACGCAAGTTGAAAAGCATCGAGGGAGGCCGGACGGCAGGCGCCGCGCTTGTCACCTCGGCGATCCGCACGCTCGATCTCGAGCGCGAGGGACTCGAGGCGCTCAAGGCGACGCTCGAGGGGCCTCTCAAGGAGCCGTTTGCCGCCGCCGTCCGTCTGCTCAAGGCGGCGCGCGGCCGGGTCATCGTCTCAGGCATCGGCAAGAGCGGGCATGTCGGCCAAAAGGTCGCCGCCACATTTGCCTCGACCGGGACGCCCGCCTTTTTTGTTCACCCGAGCGAGGCCTCCCACGGCGACCTGGGGATGATCACGCCCGAGGACGTGATCCTCGCCATTTCGTGGTCCGGCGAGACGGTCGAGTTCAAGAACATGATCACCTACGCGCGCCGCTACGCCGTGCCGGTCATTTCGGTCTCGTCGCGCTCGGATTCGGCGCTTTGCAAGCAGTCCGACGTCGTGCTCGAGCTGCCGCGCGTGCAGGAGGCGTGTCCGCACGGCCTCGCGCCGACAACGTCGACGACCATGCAGCTCGCGCTCGGCGATTGCCTCGCGATCGCGCTGCTCGAGGCGAAGGGCTTCACGGCGCACGATTTCAAGACCTTCCATCCCGGCGGGTCGTTGGGCGCGAGCCTGAAGTTCGTCGCCGACGTGATGCACAAGGAGGAGAGCCTGCCGCTCGCGCGCGAGAGCGAGCTCATGAGCGCGGCTCTGGTCACCATGACCGCCAAGAGCTTCGGCTGCCTCGGGATCGTCGACGCGAAGGGAAAGCTCGTCGGCGTCGTCACCGACGGCGACCTGCGCCGTCACATGGGGGAGGAGCTCCTGAAGGCGCGCACCGGCGATATTATGACCCGAAAGCCGAAGACGGTGGCTCCCGACATGCTCGCCTCCGCTGCGCTAGAGGTTATCAACGCGTCGCGCATCACCGCGTTGTTCGTGGTCGACAAGGGAAAGCCGGTCGGCATCGTGCACGTCCACGATTTGCTGCGCGCCGGCGTGGCGTAAGGACTAGCGATCAAGTCCCTCGTCTAAGGCCTCGCTGCCGTGCCGCTGGGATCTCTGCCTTGATCTCAGACCACGGTTTGGCTGCAGCAGGATCACTCTCGTGTGCTGCTAGGCGGCGATCGAGCTCGGACCGGTGCCAATCCGGCACTGCAACCTTCTCGGGCGACTCGCTGAAGCGAGGCCCATAAATCCTCGATCAGTTGCAGTCGCTCTGCGACGGGCAACTCACGAAGCCTCTCCGGGGGAAACGCTCGTTCATGAGCAAAATTAGCAGATGAGCGCGAGCCGGAGAAGCGGCCCCATCACACCTGCTCGACGACGAGCACCGTGCCGTTGACGCCGGTCACTCGGACGCGCGCCCCCTTGGCGGCGTCGGCGCCTTGCGCCGGCCAGAGCGTGTCCCCGACGCGCACGCGGCCCCGCCCGCCGGCGATAGCATCCTCGACGGTGACGAGACGGCCGACGTACTGCGCCCCGCGCACGTTCAAATCGGGCTCGTCGGTCGCGGCCTGCTCGGAGCGCGCCATCCCGCGAACCCAGAGAACCGTTACGACGGCGCTGACGGCAAAGGCGACGAGCTGCCAGGGCCAGGTGAAAAGGTCGGCGTGCCCTACGGTCGAAAGTGCGAGCGCAAGGGCGCCGACGGCCACGGCCGCGACCCCGAACCACAGGAAGTGGACGCCTGGAATGACGGTCTCGAGAGCCATGAGCAGCAGGCCCAAGAACACCCAGTTCCAGTAGCCGAGGCCGGTGAGGAGGTCGATGATCGTCTGCATGGCGGGCCGTTATCGCTTGGACCGGAATCTAACACAACATAGCAGAGCGCGCGGCGTCGACGACTAGACTTGCGGCACGCTGGCGGCGCGCGGCGCTCCTTTCGGTGCGACCGGCTTGGGCCCGTCGCCGCCGAACGCCTCGCCGGTAATCTGTGCGAGCCCGGCCAGCGAACCGATGACAGAGGACGCCTCGAGCGGCATCAGGATGACCTTCTGGTTCGGAGCCTTGGCGAGGGCCTCGAGTGCCTTCACATAATTGTTGGCGACGAAGTAGTTGATCGCCTGCACATTGCCGGACGCGATCGCGTCCGAGACGAGCGTCGTCGCTTTCGCTTCGGCCTCCGCGGAACGCTCGCGGGCTTCCGCGTCCTTGAACGCCGCCTCGCGCCGGCCCTCGGCCTCGAGCACGACCGCCTGCTTCTCGCCCTCGGCCTTGAGGATCGCCGCCTGGCGCAGGCCCTCGGATTCGAGGATTTGCGCGCGCTTCTCGCGCTCGGCCTTCATTTGGCGCGCCATGCTGTCGATCAGGTCGCGCGGGGGAGCAATGTCCTTGATCTCGATGCGGGTAACTTTGACGCCCCAGGCTTCGGTGGCGGCGTCGACGACGGTGAGAAGTTGGGCGTTGATCTTGTCACGGTTGGAGAGCAGCTCGTCCAGATCCATGGAGCCCATGACGGTGCGGATGTTGGTCATGGTCAGATTGATGGTGGCGTGCTCGAGGTTGTCGACCTCGTAGGCGGACTTTGCCGCGTTCAGCACCTGGAAGAAGGCGACGCCGTCGACGCGCACCATGGCGTTGTCGCGCGTGATCACGTCCTGGCTCGGGATGTCGATCACCTGCTCCTTGACGTTGACATGGTGGCCGACCCGCTCGACGACGGGGATCAGAATATGCAGACCCGGGGTCAACGTGCGCGTATAGCGGCCGAAATTCTCGACCGTGTAATTGTAGCCCTGCGGCACCACCTTGACCGTCGACCACAGCGCGAAGACCGCGAGCACGATCAAGAGCAGGCCGAAAACCTCAAAGCCGCCGAACATGGGTCATCTCCCGGAAGCGACAATCTCGGACGCGAGAAAATTGCCGTCGATGATGGGATTTTTAGGGCTTGAACCCGAAATTACGGTAAATTTTTTATTTCAAAACAATGAATTATGGGACGTTTCTTCATAGTTTTATCGAAGGCCCCTGCAACTCGACCCACCCCGCGAGTTCGCGACGCACGACGGCCTCGATCACGTCGATCCCCTCGGGGCTGTCGTTCAATGCGGGAAGGTAGGCGAACTTCTCGCCCCCTCCGCTCGTGAATATGCTGCGATTTTCGACATCGAGCTCCTCCAGTGTCTCGAGGCAGTCGGCCGAGAACCCCGGCGCCACGAGCGCGAGTTGCTTCACGCCCTCGCTCGCGAGGCGCGCAACCGTCATGTCGGTGTAGGGTTGGAGCCACGGATCATTTCCGAACCGCGATTGGAAGGTGGTGAGCCAGCGGTCTTCCGGCCAGCCGAGGCGCGCCCGCAAAAGCCGTGACGTTTTCTGGCACTGGCAATGATAGGGATCGCCCGCTTCGAGATACTTCTGCGGCATGCCGTGAAACGTGGCGATGATCCGCTCGGGCTCGAAATCGAGGCGCGCGAGCGCGCCCTTCATCGACGCCGCGAGACAGTCGATGTAGATGGCGTCGTCATAATAAGGCGGTGCAACGCGGATCGCGGGCTGCCGGCGCAACTTCATGAGCGCGCGGAACGCCTGGTCGCAGGCGGTCGCCGTGGTCGCGGCTGCGTACTGGGGATAGAGGGGGACGAGAAGGATGCGGTCGCATCCTTCTCCCTGCAGGGCCATGAGCCGGCTTTCGGTCGAGGGGTTTGCGTAGCGCATGGCCCAATCGATGACGATGCGGGGATGATCGGCAAGCCGCTCGGCGAGGCCTTCCGCCTGCGACCGTGTGATCGTCTTCAACGGCCCTTCGTCGCGCTCGTTGTTCCAAATGGCGGCGTAATCGCGGCCCTTGCGGCCGGGCCTCACGGTCAGAATGATCAGGTTCAAAATCGGCCACCACTTCCAGCGCGGCTCCTCGATCACGCGCCGGTCCGAGAGAAACTCCTTCAGGTAGCGGCGCATCGGCCAGTAGCCTATGCCGTCGGGCGTGCCGAGGTTCAGGAGCAGCACGCCGACGCGGCCGAACGCGACCAATGGATGATCGGCCGGCCAGTCCCTCCGCCCCGGCGCGAACTCGGCAGTCTTCTTCAGCATCAAAGCTCGCTCCAGTCGCCTCGGTCGCAGTGTGGCCGCGGACGAAGTGGGGTGCGCGCGGCGCTCGGACAACCACGCTTTTCGATAGCGTATGCGATCTCGATTGTCTCGGAAGCGCATTCTTTTGGCGGAGTGCGTGCTGGCCTAGAGACCGTGCCGGTATCACGGGACTAGGAACGAGCCTTGCCGGCCTCGTGGACCTCGTTGGCCGCGACGGGCACGATCCCGTGCTGCTGCGGCTCGTTGCGATCGATTTCCTCGGCCGCGCTCCACAGGAGCCCAACGCGCCGTGCGAGCCCGCGCGCGCCCTCTGCGAAGAGTATGCGGCCGCGAGGCTCGGCTGCCTTGCGGAGCTCCTCCTGGCGTGCCCGCGCCTGGCGCTCGATCTCGCCGGCGTGCATCACGGAGAGTCGCTCCGCCGGCAGCGCTCTCACGTAAGTGACGAGGACGGCGAGATCATGGTCGTCGCCGAGGATTTGCGACAGGGCGCGGGCGACGGTGACGCGGGCGGTAAACACCTCCGGCCACGCCCGCAGCACGAGCGCCATGTGCCGCCAGTGCTGCTGCACCGTCTTGCGCCATTCGTGAAACGCCTCGTCGGTGCCGGCCGCATAAGCGCGAGCGAAGGCCTTGCGTCCGCTGCGGTAGCTCATCTCGAGCCCGCGCTCGACCGTCGAGAAGGCGTCGGGATCGAGCGTGAGGCGCCGGAAGCGCTTCTTAGCCGTCGCCAGCTTGCTGAGCGCCTCCTTGACGCCATTGTCCTCGTCCGAGCGGGAGCGCTCGAGATCCTCGACAATGAGCTTTTTCGCCGCAGCAAGAGCAGCGTTCGCCACCGCTCCGGGCAGCGACTCGAGCTTGACCGCGGTCGCGAGTAGGACATGGGTGTCGCGGGCCGAGGACAGAAGGCCGGCGATCGCCCGAAAGCGGCCGTTTTCGCCGCGATAGATGCCCTCCGCAAGCCCGGGACGCACGAGACGAAGCAGCGCTCGGACGCGCTTCAGGCTCTTCCTCGTTTCGTGAATGGAGGCCTCGCGGTCCGCAATCGTCGTGAGCTCGCGCTCGGCGCGCTCGATCTGCTCGAGGCCAATGCGCCGAAAACCCTTTTGAGTGGGCTCGTTGAGCTTGAACCGGAACGCCATCTGCAACTCACGGAAATCCGTGCTCGGATCGAAACGCCCTGGTCCGCCGGGCTCCGGCGAGACGGAACCACTTCTAGCATCACTCGCCGCGTGCACTCAAATGCACGAAAAAACCGGTAAGGCCAAGCGCCAGCGCGCGCTTTTGCTAATCGACCGGCACGTCGAGGACCGCGAGGCAGCCTAGTCCCTTCTGCTCCTGGGCTTTTCCCTTGACGACCGGGTGCTCTGAGCCGGCGAGCGACGCCTCGATCGACTGCTGGAAGCAGGGAGGCGGCGGCAGCATAATCGCGCCAGCGCCCGCGAACTTTCCCCCGGTGATGGTGCGCTCGCCGGCCGCTCCCTTGGCCCTTTGCCAGGTATCGATTTTTTCGCGCACCGGACAGGGAGCCTTTTGCGCCGAGCAACCGGCGGAAAGCGCCACCGAGAGCAGCCAGACCGAGTGTCCGCGTTCGGAGAGTTGCACGGCGGTCGGCGCGGCGATGCCTCCTGGGAACGCGCTCGCACCCTCCGAAGTAGGGTCGAGGAGATATTCGCGCCCGGTGACGCGAAGGCCTTCGCGCGCACGCACCGCGACCGCCGTCACGGGATCGGTGTCCTCAGAGGAGCGGAGCATCTGGCGCGAGACGACAAGACGCCACTCCCGCGCCGGGAACAGCCGACGCAGAGCCCGGGCATCGGTGACGCCCTGAAGCAGCACGGCATCGGCGTCGATGACCGGCGCCGCGGCGGGCTCTGGCGGAGGCGCGCGCGTGCGCCGCTCCGAGCCGAAGGTGGTCCGCCAGCTTGTTTTCGCCGGCGGCGGCGGGGGCGGTATGAGGTTCGGCGCTTCCGTCAGGTCCCAGCTTGCGATCTTGAGGCCTGCCGTGAGCGGGGCCTCCGCGCATGCGGCCGGGCCAATCGAAAGCGCGAGCAGGAGAGCGGTGCCCGCGCCGGCAAGCGACGCGCATCGGCTGGCCAAGGCATTGCAAGAGCGCGATGGCTTTCGAACCCTCACGGCGGCAAGGTCTCCGAAACGGCCCAAGAGTTCTTTCTGATGCGAGTGCGGCTCTACATTTGGTCCGATTCTCGGGCTATGCTCAACATACAAGGCCCGGCGAAGCTCTGACGGACCATCTCATGCGATTCGTCGAACCCGAAACGGCACCGGCGGCAAGCCGCTGGACAAGCAGGATTGCGCTTTTCTCGCTCATTCTGCTTCTGACCGCGTTTCTCCTCCATCGGCTGTTCGGGCTCGACACTCTCATCGTCTTCAACCTCGTCAAGGCGGCGTACGCGGGCGTGGGGCTCTCGCTCCTCTTGGCGGCCGCCGCCGTGGTCGTCATTTGGCGGCAGGGAACGCACGGCACAGCGCGCGTCGTCTTCGCCGTTGCCGTCTGCCTCTTGATGCTCGCGGGTCCGTTGGCGCTTGCTCTTCTGGCCCGCGACTACCCGATGATCAACGACGTCACGACGGACACGGCGACGCCGCCGCCCTTCGACATCGTGAGCAAGATGCGCGGCCCCAGCTCCAATCCGGTCAAGTATCCGGGCGAGGTCTTCGCCGCCCAGCAGCGTCATGCCTACCCTGACCTGAAGCCGCTTGTCCTCGATCGCTCGGCGGAGGAGGCGTTTGAGCTCGTGGCGGATGCGGTCCGGCGCTTGAAGATGGACATCGTGCGCGAGGAGGCCCCGGGCGGGGACGTCGGCAGGACGGGATACATCGAGGCCGTCGACCGCACGCTGGTTCTCGGATTCTACGACGACGTTGCGATTCGCGTGTCGGGCGGAGAGGCGTCGTCGCGAGTTGACATCCGCTCGGCGTCCCGCTTCGGGTGGACCGACCTCGGGAGTAACGCAGAGCGGGTTCGCGCCCTCATGCGCGAGATCGTGGCCAGGCTCGAGGCGACGGTGCCGACCGCCGAGGACGAACGCGACAAGAAGAAGGGCCGCGACAAGCTCAAGCAGGGCAAAGACGACGATCCCAAGTCGGCCGCGCCTCGCAAGTCACGGCGCCGCGACCGATGAGATGCTCGAGGGCCGTCGCTCGGCTTAATGACCAAGCGCGTGGGCCGACTGCGGCCAAAGACCTCTTGCTTGCTTGCTTGCGAGGGTGCTGACGGGCTGGACGAAAACCTATATGTATCGCGCTGGCTCCGCGGGTCGCATCCGCGCTGGGTCAAGTATGCGAGGACACTCAAGATGGACAGCGACAGTCGAAGTCTATCTTCGACGCCGCCAGGGCTCCCTCGATAGCCTCTAAGGGCGCTCGTGGGCGCTCCGGAGGCCACCACGAGGAGCCCTGCCCCCATGCTGCGCACCTATCATCATATTGGCGACCGGCTCGTTCTGAGAGAAACAGCCGAAGGGGCGGCGCCGGTCTGGCTGGACCTCTTCAATCCGGCGACAGACGAAGACAAGCAAATCGAGGCCTTGCTCGGCATCTCGCTTCCAACCCGTGAGGAGATGCAAGAGATCGAAGTATCGGCGCGGCTTTACAGCGAAGCCGGCGCCGAGTTCATGACCATCGCAGCCGTGACGCGGATCGATACCGACGATCCAATCCTGACGCCCATCACCTTCGTGCTCAAAGCCTCTACATTGGTCACGGTCCGCTATGACGAGACCAAGGCCTTCGCCAATTTCATCATTCGCGCCCAAAAGCCGATTGCGGTCTCCTGCGCGACGGGGGAGCAGATCATGCTGAGCCTCATAGAGGCCTTGGGCGATCGCCTGGCGGATGCGCTCGAGCGAACGGCCACTGAAATCGACAACATTTCTCGAGAGGTATTTCGGAAGCGTCGCGCTGCGGGCGAGGCTGCAAAGGCACGCGACCTCGAAGGACTTCTGGAGAGAATTGGCGTGAGCGGCGATCTTTTGACCAAGGTGCGCGAGAGCCTCGTGAGCATCAACCGCCTGCTGACGTACCACACGACGATCGAGCAGAACGACAGGAAGGCCAGCAAGGATGCGAAAGTGCGCGTCAAGACGCTCTATCGCGATGTGGTTGCGCTGACAGATCAGACGGCGTTCCTGTCGAACAAGGTCAACTTCCTGCTCGATGCCACGCTCGGCCTCATCAATTTGCAGCAGAACCAGATCATCAAGATCTTCTCGGTCGCGGCCGTCGTGTTTCTGCCGCCGACGCTGGTTGCTTCGATTTACGGCATGAATTTCGAGTACATGCCCGAGCTCAAGTGGCTCGGGGGTTATCCCTTTGCCATCGCTCTCATGATCCTTTCGGCCATCTTGCCGTACTTGTACTTCAAGCGTCGCGGCTGGTTGTAAGCAACCGCAGCGCTCCAATCGCCTCGCGAGCAACGGCGCCGCGACCGATGAGATGCTCGACGTGAGGCGGCCGCCTCCGGTGTATGGCGCCACCTAAGCCGACAGCCTCCGCATAAGAACCAAATTGCGAAACCTGTGCTGGCCAGCACAGCGTGATCCGCCCTGTGCGATACCCTAGGAAACTGGCTGCCCCTCATCACGCACCGGGCAGACACAACCCCGCGCGCAGGCTCGGGGCCGAGGCGCACGCCGCTTCGGTCCGCGGTCCTTTGCGCGCCGAAACCGGAGTTCGCACATGCGCCAGGTTCGCGGTACCGCCGGCAACGATACCCTCTCTCCCGGCTGGTGGCCCCATGCACCCCACGAGTTCTGGGGTGAGGGTGGTGACGACACCATCACGGGTGGCCAACTCGGCGACATCCTGCATGGAGGTGCGGGCCGCGACAAACTTAGCGGTGGCCGCGGCGACGACACCCTCGATGGCGGTGCCGACCCGGACATCATGGATGGCGGCGATGACATCGACACGGCCACGTATGAAACGTCCGGCGCCGGGGTCTCGGTGGATCTCTCGACTGGGCGCGGCAGAGGCGGAGATGCCAACGGCGATACGTTGAAGAGCATCGAGAATCTGACCGGAAGCCGGTTTGCCGACACGTTGATCGGCAATGGCGTCGCCAATGTTCTGATGGGCGGATATGGGGCCGACACGCTGGACGGCAGAGACGGTATCGACACGGCAAGCTATGCCGACTCCAAGGAAGGCGTGAAAGTGAGCCTTGCTCTTGGCACCGGCAGCGGCGGCAGCGCCGACGGCGACACGCTGAAGAACATCGAGAACCTGACCGGCAGTGCGTACGCCGACTCGCTTTTCGGCGATGCGGGCGACAACGTGCTCGACGGCGGGGCCGGCGACGACTTCCTCCAGGGCGCCGCCGGGCGCGACACGCTGACCGGCGGCGACGGCGTCGACACCGTGAGCTACGCCGATTCCAACGTCGGTGTCGGCGTGAGCCTTTCCCAGGGGTTCGCCGTCGACGACGTGGACGGAGACGGCAACTTCGACGAGGAGGACCAGACTGACACGCTGTCGCAAGTCGAGAACGTGACCGGCAGCGCCTTCGCCGACGAGATTGACGGCAACGGCGAAGCCAACGTGCTCAAGGGCGGCGATGGCGACGACGACGTCAACGGCAAGGACGGCGACGACACCTTGGAGGGCGGCGCCGGACGCGACGAGCTCCGCGGCGGCGACGACAACGACACGCTGCTCGGCGGCGGCGACGCCGACGAGCTCAAGGGCGGCTATGGCGACGATTGGCTCGAGGGCGGGGCCGGAGCCGATGACATCGACGGCGGTCAGGACACCGACACGGTATCCTATGCGACATCCAACGCCGGCGTGTTCGTCGATCTCCTGAACGGCACGGCCGAAGGCGGCCACGCCCATAACGACACGCTCACGAGCATCGAGAACCTCGAGGGCAGCGTCCACGGCGACGTGCTCAAGGGCACGAACTACGAAAACGTCATCAAGGGTGGGGACGGCGACGACGTCATCCAGGGTCGCTCGGGCGTCGACGAGATCTGGGGTGGCGCGGGCAACGACACGTTCGTGTTCGACGAGGCCGACCAGCAGAACTCGATCCTGCCGTGGAATATCGAGGGCATCGCCGATTTCACCGCCGGCGGCACCGAGGACGTGCTCGATCTCACGCTCGCGGGGACCGGCTACACATCGCTCGCCGACATCCTGGCCAACGCGGAAGAGGTGACGGGCGACAACGGCGCGTTCGGCACGATGATCGACCTCGGACCAGCGGGCGCAGTCGTGCTCGTCAATGTGGCGATGGCCGATCTCACCGAAGCCGATTTCGTCTTTGCGGACGCGATGGTGTGACGCGGCGCTCTGGTTCCGGCCGCTCTCGCGGCCGGCACAGCGACGCGCGGCGCGGCGACGACGAGTTCACCGGCTCAGCGCGACCGAGAAGTTCGGCGACTAGGACTTCGACGAGGTGCTCAACGATGCCGAGCAGGAGGGCGACGACGTCGTCGTCGACTTGGCTCGCTGACGCTCAAGGACGGCGGCCCCGCTGCTCAAGCAGGGAAAAGAGGGCGATCCCAAGTCAGCGGCGCCTCGCACGTCACGACGCCGCGACCGATGAGATGCTCGACGTGGGCGGCGACCGAAAGGGTCGCCGCCGTCGTGAGCCGCTCGTCTATGCCCGGGTAGACGTTGGGCACGATCCCGCGAATGGTCCGCGCTCCGCCTTCGATGGCCGAGACGATCGATTGCTCGCGCCAGCGCCGGTGCAGGAGGTAAGCCTTGACCGTTCGGAGCGGCTCGGCGAGGCGTCCGCCGTGACCGGGCAGATAGAGGCTCTCGGGGCGGCCCATGAGACGCTCGAGCGAGCCGATGTAGTGGGCCATGTTGCCCTCGGGCGGCGCGACGAGGGTCGTATTCCACGCCATGACGTGATCGCCCGAGAAGAGAACGCCGCGTCCCACGAGCGCGAAGCAGAGATGATCGGGGGCGTGTCCCGGCGTATGTATCGCCGCGAGCCGCCACTCCTTGGCCGCGATCGTGTCGCCGTCATCGACGGAGATGTCGGGCGTGAAGCCGTAATCGACGTACTCCGAGCCTTGGGGCTTGACGGTGGCCGCCGGCGCAACGCCAGCGCGCCCGAAGCCGCAAATGGGCGCGCCCGTCGCGGCCTTGAGGCGGAGCGCGCCGTCGACGTGATCACGATGGGCATGCGTCGCAACGATGTGGGTGATCGCGCGCCCGCGCGCGGTCTTGAGAATGGCGTCGCAGTGGCTCTCGTCGTCCGGCCCCGGATCGATGACGGCGAGCGACGTCATGCCGAGGAGGTAGGTGTTCGTCCCCTTGAACGTGAGCGCGCCCGGGTTGTTGGCAACGATGCGCACGATGCCGGGGCTCACCGGGGCGGGCTCCCCGTAGGCGAACCGCATCGTAGTCTTGAGATCGAGCTCGCTCGCCATCGGGCCGTCTCTTCATCGGGGCCGCCGGCGCACGCCTCCACCCTCGACCTAGATTTGTCAAGATGGCATCAGGGCCGAGGCGCGCAAGATCCCCCGCGTGTGCGGCAATGCCGTGCAGCCCTAGAGCACGATTGTCTGACATGGAATCGCCTCTCGCGATCCATGTCAGACGTGAATCGTGCTCTACATTTTTAATTTAGATCGCGATTCACGTTCTTGATGGACGCGACGCGTCTCCATCAAGGACGATCGCGATCTAGTCAGGCTCGCCGGTCACCGAAGAACTGGTCGAACATGCTCTGAATATCGTCGAGGTGTCTTTGGTCGATATCTCTACCGGTCTCGAACCGGTCGCCGAACACTGCCGAGCCCAGACCGCTTGCCTGCGGCACGCGAAGCCCCCCTGCTCCGCCGAGCAAGTCGCGCAGGATGTTGCCTAGGATGTCGCCGCCCGGAGGCTGCGACCCCGTGGGCATTCTCGGTCCCGGAAGAATTTCGCCGCTTGGCGCCGGGCCCGCCGAGGGGTTGGGGACCGGAAGGCTGTCGCCGCCCGGGATCGGAGAGTCGGAAGGCATCGGCCAAGTCTGTCCCCCCGGCATGGGCACTTGGACAACAACTGGCTTTAAGCGGCCCTCCTGAATGGCCTTCTGCAGCTCACGGAGGATCACCACGAGAAGGTCGCTGCCGGGCGCGGCCTGCCCGCCGGTGTCGCTCGGAGCTGGAAACGGTCCGCCCGGAATCGGGAGCGGCTGGCCACCAGGGGCAGGCACCTGCTGAGGAGGGGCGGAAGGCGTGCCCGAAGACTTTGCCGTCCCGCGCCGGAAAACCTGCTCCAGGATATCCCAGAGGCCACCGCCGCTGCCCGCGGGCGCCCCAGATGGAGCTCCGGAAGGCGCGGCCTCGCTGGATTTCCGCCCGAACATGCCGGAGATGAGCATCCCGACAAGAACCGGCAGCAGCTTCTGCAGAATGGCCGATCCGATCCCCGACTGGATCTGCGCCCTTTCCGCCACCGCGCGACTGACCTCGGGCGAGCCGAAGATCACCGAGAGCACGTCGTTGCCCGCGGCTCGCCCTCGCGGGGCGAAGGCGGTTTCGGGATCGTCATACATCGCACGCAGGTCTCGCTGCTGCGCCGTGACGGCGAGCAGGCTGGCGAGGCCCTCCGGTGTCGCCGTCGCTCGCTTGAGGCCGGTGGAGATCGCGGGAAGAAGTGCCGTGACCGCAGCCCGGGTTTGCTCGGGCGTGAGACCGAACTCGCGGCCGAGCATGGCCGTCGCCTGACCGCCTTGTGCGTCTGCCAAGATGTCGTCCAGATTGGCCATGGCTCATACTCCTTGTCGTCAGCTGAAAATGCGAAGGATCAAGGTGAGCACGACCGAGAGGACGATCGAGGTCATAACTGGGAAATATACGCGGAAGTTCCCGCTCGGGCTCTCGTACTTGAAGTCGCCCGGCAGGAGCGAAAGTCCGGGCGTTACGTCAGACGTTTTCGCGTCGGCGCGCCGGTCCGCGAGCCAGCCGACGAGGGCTAGACCCAAAACCACGCCGATGAAGATTGCGAGAAATGTAGACATGGCGCTGGTACAGTCGCGCGAGCGGTGGCTGCTCAGGCTGACGCCGAGGTGCGTCAAGGTAATTCGAGATGAAGCGCTGCAGGCAGATTAGGCCTCGCAGCTGCCGCTATCAAGGTAATTGAGCGCCACGACCTTCGTCGACTGCCAGGCACCGCGCGTCACGCCGAGGAGCACCGGGATGCGCGATGGATGAGATCAAGCGTTCAGACGCGATGCCGATGGCAGAAGAGCCGGCAGATCACCCCGTCGCCCGCGCGGACGATGCGGTCGCCGACCAATGGAAGGGATTTCGCCATGTCGTGGTTCCGGACGTTAGCGGGGTTGACTCGGACGCCAAACTCGCCATGTCTTGAATTGTCACCTCAATCTTGCGGAAGAGATCGGGGAACTCCCCCGGCGCCGAAGGAGCAACCGCCCCGGAAACTCTCAGGCATAAAGGACCGCAAGACTACTGACGCTCTGGAAAGCGGCCGGGCCCTCGCCCGGCCCACCGACGAGGAAAAGGCGCCTTAATACGGTTTTGTTGGGCAGGCGCCCAATCTTTCAGGTCTCGCGACAGAGGGGGCTCGAATCCGCGCACGCCGTGCGCGGGGAATGAGCCTGCGGAGCCTCTGTATGAACGCCGACCCGAACCAGACATGCACTGACCACCTCAAGCGAACTCCGCTGCATTCTCTGCATGAGGAGCTTGGTGCGCGCATGGTTTCCTTCGCCGGCTTTGAGATGCCGGTGCAGTATGCGCTTGGCGTATTGAAGGAGCATTTGCACACACGCGCTGCCGCAGGGTTGTTCGACGTGTCGCATATGGGACAGATTAGGCTGCGCCCGATATCAGGCAACATTGCCGATGCTGCGCGCGCCCTCGAGCGCGTGGTTCCGGTCGATATTCTCGGCTTGGAAGCGGGCAGGCAGCGCTACGCCTTCTTTACCGACGAAGGAGGGGGACTTCTCGACGACTTAATGGTTGCCAACCGGGGCAACCAATTCCTCCTCGTTGTGAATGCGGCCTGCGCGGCCAAGGATGAGGCGCATCTGCGCGCCCACCTCTCCGATGTCTGCGAAATCGAACGTCTCGATCGCGCCCTGATTGCGCTGCAAGGGCCCAAGGCCGAGTCGGCACTGGCTCGCCTCGCGCCCAACTGCGTCAGGATGCGCTTTATGGACATGCGCGAGGTTGCAATCATGGGCGCGCCGTGCGTGGTCGCGCGGTCCGGCTACACTGGGGAGGATGGCTTCGAGATTTCGGCGCCGTCCGACATCGCCCGCGAGATTTCTGAAGGGCTCCTCGAGGATCCGGATGTCTGCCCGATCGGCCTCGGGGCCCGTGACTCTCTGCGTCTCGAGGCGGGCCTGTGCCTCTACGGCTCGGATATCGACGAGACGACGACGCCCATTGAGGCCGGTCTCGCGTGGGCGATCCAAAAGACGCGGCATGCCGGTGGGGAACGCGCGGGTGGCTTTCCCGGCGCCGCTACAATACTCGATCAGCTTGTCAAGGGTCCGCCGCGCCGTCGCGTCGGCTTGCGCCCGGACGGCCGCGCGCCGGTGCGCGCGGGAGCACCACTCTTTGTCGATCTCGAGGGCACCTCTCCGGTCGGCGCCGTCACGTCCGGCGGCTTCGGTCCGAGCGTGGGCGCTCCCATCGCTATGGGTTACGTACCTGCATCACTCGCCACGCGCGGAACAACGCTGTTTGCAGAGGTGCGGGGGACGCGATTGCCGGTGAGAGTCGCCAAGCCCCCCTTCATCGAACCCCGTTACAAACGCGGCTGAAATGCCTTGCGCCAGGAGGATCCCTTGCTGAAATTCACCGAAGAGCACGAATGGCTGAAGCTCGAAGGCGACGTTGCGACCGTGGGCATCACCGAGCATGCGACAACGCAACTCGGGGATCTCGTCTTCGTTCAATTGCCCGATGTCGGCACCAAGCTCGCCAAGGGTGATGGAGCGGCTGTCGTCGAATCGGTCAAAGCCGCCTCCGACGTTTTCGCGCCTCTAGCTGGGGAGGTCATCGAGATCAACGACGCAATCGTCAAGGATCCTTCGATCGTGAACTCGGATCCACAAAATGCGGGCTGGTTTTTCAAGCTGAGGCTCGCCGATGAGAAGGCCCTGGAGGGCCTAATGGATGAAGCAGCCTACAAACAGCTCGTTGGCGCATAGGAACCCTCATGACAACTCCCGAGAGCTACGAGCCCTACGATTTCGCCAACCGCCGCCACATCGGTCCCTCACCGGAGGAGATGGCGGAGATGCTCAAGGTCGTGGGCGTGAAGTATCTTGATGAGTTGATCGACGAGACCGTGCCCAAGAACATCCGACAAGACGAGCTGCTCGACTTCGGTCGGCCGCTTTCGGAGCGCGGCGCGCTCGACCGCATGCGCGAGACAGCCAACAAGAACCGAGTTCTGACCTCGCTCATCGGTCAAGGTTATCACGGCACCATCATGCCGCCCGCCATACAGCGCAACATCCTGGAGAATCCGGCCTGGTATACGGCTTATACGCCTTACCAGCCGGAGATCAGCCAGGGCCGCCTCGAGGCCCTGCTCAACTTTCAGACGTTGGTCACCGACTTGACAGGACTCGATGTTGCCAACGCCTCGTTGCTCGATGAGGCGACCGCGGCGGCCGAGGCGATGGCGCTCGCGCATCGGGTGACGAAATCGAAGGCGACAGCATTTTTCGTTGACGCAGAGTGCCTGCCGCAAACGATCGCTGTCGTGAGGACACGCGCAGAGCCGCTCGGGTGGCAAGTCTTTGTTGGCGATCCCTTCAAAGATCTTGACCCCAGCCAGGTCTTCGGCGCGCTCTTCCAGTACCCGGGCGTGTGCGGGGTCTTCCACGACTTCTCCAGCGCGATCGCCAACCTGCACGCGGCCAAGGCAGTCGCGGTCGTTGCCGCCGATCCCCTGGCACTCACGCTGCTCATCCCGCCTGGCGAGATGGGTGCCGACGTTGCGGTCGGATCCATGCAGCGCTTCGGCATGCCGATGGGCTACGGCGGACCGCACGCGGCCTACATCGCCGTCAAGGATGCCTACAAACGCGCGCTGCCGGGCCGTCTCGTCGGCGTGTCGGTCGATGTGCGCGGGAACCGAGCCTATCGCCTGGCCCTTCAGACGCGGGAGCAACACATTCGCCGCGAGAGCGCGACGTCCAACATCTGCACGGCGCAGGTGCTGCCCGCCGTGATCGCGTCCATGTACGCGGTCTTCCATGGTCCCAAAGGACTGAAAGGGATCGCCGAACGCGTGCATCGCAAGGCGGCGCGTTTGGCCGACGGGCTCGCCTCGCTGGGCTTCAAGATCAGTCCCGAGGCCTTCTTCGACACCATTACCGTCGACGTCGGGCCCTATCAGGGCCTCATCATGAAGAATGCCGTCGATAACGGCATCAACCTGCGCAAGGTCGGTCGTGATCGCATCGGCGTCACGTTCGACGAGCGCACGCGTCCTGCCACGCTCGAGGCCGTCTGGCGCGCGTTCGGCGGCTACGATCTCGTCTATCGCGACGAGTATCCGGAGTATCGCCTGCCTAGGGAACTCATCCGACGGTCCGCCTATCTCACCCATCCCGTTTTCCATATGAACCGGGCGGAAAGCGAGATGACGCGCTACATGCGCCGGCTAGCCGACCGTGACCTCGCGCTCGACCGCGCCATGATTCCCTTGGGTTCATGCACCATGAAGCTCAATGCGACCGCCGAGATGCTGCCCATCACGTGGCCGGAATTCGCCGAGATACACCCCTTCGCGCCGGCCGATCAGGCGCTCGGCTACGCCGAGCTGATCAAGGATCTCTCCCACAAGCTCTGCCAGATTACTGGCTATGATGCCTTTTCGATGCAGCCAAACTCGGGCGCCCAGGGCGAATATGCGGGCCTGCTCGCCATCCGCGCCTATCATAAGTCTCGCGGAGAAGGGCGTCGCGATGTCTGCCTGATTCCAGCCTCGGCGCACGGCACAAATCCAGCGTCGGCTTCGATGTGCGGCATGAAAGTTGTCGTGGTCGCGACAGACGCGAAAGGCAACATCGACCTCGCCGATTTTCGCGCGAAAGCCGAGACCAACGCCGAGAGTTCTGGCGGCGGCAATGATCACTTACCCGTCCACGCACGGTGTGTTCGAGGAGACGGTCAGGGAAATCTGCGCCATCACGCACTCGAACGGCGGGCAGGTCTATCTCGATGGCGCGAACCTGAATGCCCTCGTTGGGCTCGCGCGGCCCGGCGACGTCGGAGCCGACGTGGGTCACATCAACTTGCATAAGACCTTTTGCATCCCCCACGGTGGCGGGGGCCCGGGGATGGGGCCGATCGGCGTCAAGGCGCACCTCGCGCCGTTTCTACCCGGCCATCCGGAGACCGGCGGCAATGCCACGACGGTCGCAGCTGCGCCTTACGGTTCCGCATCGATCCTGTCGATCTCCTGGAGCTACTGCCTGATGATGGGCGGCACCGGGCTCACGCAGGCGACGCGCGTCGCAATTCTCAGTGCCAACTATATCGCAAAGTGCCTCGAGGGGGCCTATTCCGTGCTTTACAGCGGACGGCAGGGGCGCGTCGCGCACGAGTGCATCATCGACACCCGCCCACTTTTCGAATGCGCCGGTGTGACGGTCGATGACATTGCCAAGCGGCTCATCGACTGCGGCTTCCATCCGCCGACGATGAGCTGGCCGGTCGCCGGCACGATGATGATCGAGCCCACGGAGTTGGAGACGAAGGCTGAGCTCGATCGCTTCTGCGAAGCGATGCTCGCGATTCGCGAGGAAGTGCGCGCCATTGCGGAGGGTCGCGCGCATAAGGAAAACAACGCTCTCAAGAATGCGCCGCATACGGTCGAGGACCTTATCGGCGAATGGAGCCGGCCATATTCGCGGGAGGAGGCCTGCTTCCCGGCGGGCGCCTTTCGCGTGGACAAATACTGGCCGCCCGTCAACCGCGTCGACAACGTCTTTGGCGACCGCAACTTGGTCTGTGTCTGTCCCGCGATGGAAACCTATGTCAAGGCGGCCGAATGAGTTGGCGGGACGCGCAACCGGCAGTTGGCGAGTATTTGCCGCACTCAAAAGAGCCCAAGCGATTTCGCCGAATTGCGACTCGCCTGGGGCTGCCCAGCCGGCTGACTGCGAATGAGCTTCACCGCATACTGCAGCTGAGTATCCTTGTCCGGGTCGTCGGGCACATAGGCCGAAGAGCCGCCGGAGCCGGTCTCCGCATTCGGGGCATTCGGGTTCTTGAGGTGATTTGGGAGGGAAGCTTCGCTTGTCGTCTTGGTCGCCGCGAGATCGGGATCACTCCCGGCCGGGCGAGCTTCCTCGACGACGATATCGGGCTCAATTCCCTCCGCCTGGATCGAGCGGTCGGACGGCGTGAAGTAGCGTGCCGTGGTCAACCGCAGCGCTCCACGGTCGCCGCCGAGCTCGATGATGGATTGCACCGACCCCTTGCCGAAGGAGCGCGTGCCAACGACGGTTGCCCGCCTGTTGTCCTGCAGCGCGCCAGCGACGATCTCGGAGGCGGAGGCCGAGCCGCCGTTGATCAACAGCACGATCGGCTTTCCGGCGGTGAGATCGCCGGGTGTGGCCGTGAAGCGCTGCATGTCGGCCGCGGTACGGCCCTTGGTGGCGACGATGGTTCCCTGATCGAGAAAGTCGTCCGATACGGCGACGGCTTCCTCGAGCAGTCCGCCCGGATCGTTCCTGAGGTCGATGACGAAGCCCTTGAGCTCTGGTCCGATCTCGGAATTGAGCCTGGCTACGGCTTCCTTCAGCCGGTCGTGCGTGTGCTCGGTGAAGCTCGAAATCTTGATGTCGCCAACGTCACCGACCGCTTTCGCGACGACCGGATTGACGACGACGATCGCTCTTTTCATGGTGACGTCGAAGGGCTTGGCGATCCCCTCACGCGAAATTGTCACCGTCACGCTCGTCCCGGCGGGCCCCCTTAGCTTGTCGACAGCTTGATCGATCGACAGCCCATTGGCGGGTGTGCCGTCGATCTCGGCGATGGCATCGTTGGCGAGGAGACCGGCTCTTGCGGCCGGAGTATCTGCGATCGGCGATACGACCCTTATGACCCCGTCTTTAATGGTGATTTCGACGCCAAGGCCTCCGAACTCGCCGCTCAATTGGTCGCGGATGGCTGCGTACTCCTTGGCGGTCATGTAGGAGGAATGCGGATCGAGCGATGTCACCATGCCCTTGATGGCGCCCTCGATCAGCTGCTTGTCGTCGCGCTTCTCGACATAATTTGCATGAATTTGCTGAAGGACCTGGCCGAAGACGTCGAGCTCGCGATTGAGATCGGATTTTCCGGCGCGCGCCGTCGCATCCACTGGCCCAATGGCAAAGGTGACGACGGCTACCGCGACGCCCACTGCAATGAGGAACGCCAAGAAGGATTGGACCGAATTGCGCCTCATGCCTTCACTCCTTTCGCGCTCGTTGCTTTGCCGGTGGCAATGCGCGATCGCGATCGCCTCGTGCGATCGGTAGAATGAGACGTGGGCAGGCCGCAGGGCGCGCGCAAGGGCGAATAGGCAATTGAGAAGTTGGTCGGAGCGGGGAGATTCGAACTCCCGACCCCTTGCTCCCGAAGCAAGTGCGCTACCAGGCTGCGCTACGCTCCGCCCGACCTATTGCCCGCTTTTCCGGTTGCCGCCCCCAATCCTGCTCTGAAGCGGCAGCTTCGGGCGAGGCGGCTTTATAGCGGCCTCATCGGGGAGCGGCAAGCGGCTGGTCCCGCTCCCCCGCTGATCTCGGCCGAGCCATTGCTCGCCACACCCGCTATGATTATGGTGCGCGCGCCCGCGCAGCGGCGGCCCTGCTGGGGTGTAGCCAAGTGGTAAGGCAGCGGATTTTGATTCCGCCATTCCGAGGTTCGAATCCTCGCACCCCAGCAGGGCCGCCGCCCCCATGCCGCAGCGACCTTGCTTGACCTCGCGCCCCGGCCGTGAGAGAAGACGCCACCGCTCACCCGAGCGATTTCCGGCGCTCCAGCCGCGTGAAGGGACATGTTCCGGTCGAGAAGCTTCGACTTCCGGCCTTATTGGTCCCCCTGTTGAGCGCTCTGAACAACCCCTCATAGACAGCCCAGGCCACGCGGGGCGTCATCCAGAACCGAGCCGCCGCTCGAGCGAGGGCCATTATGGCCTCGTGCGCTCGAGCTTGCTGGCTCGATCAGAAAGACATCAATTGACGAAATTCTCCGAACTCGGCCTCGCCGCACCCCTTCTCAAGGCGCTCGACGGCGAAGGCTATGCAACTCCAACTCCCATCCAGGCGCAGGCCATTCCGCCCATTCTCAAGGGCTCCGACCTGCTCGGCATCGCCCAGACGGGCACCGGCAAGACCGCGGCCTTCGCGCTGCCCATCCTGCACCGGCTCGCCGCGAGCCGGCGTGCGGCTCCGCGCAAAGGCTGCCGCGTGCTGGTGCTCTCGCCGACGCGCGAGCTCGCGAGCCAAATCGCCGAGAGCTTCCGCACCTACGGCCGCCATCTCGGCCTAACCGTTGCGACCGTCTTCGGCGGCGTCGGACCGCGGCCGCAGATTCAAGCGCTCGCGCGCGGCGTCGATATCCTGGTCGCGACGCCCGGCCGCCTTCTCGATCACATGGGCGAGCGCCACGCGATCCTCGAACTCGACCGAGATCCTCGTCCTCGACGAAGCGGACCAGATGCTCGACCTCGGCTTTGTCGTGCCGATCCGGCGCATCGTCGCGCGCTTGCCGAAGGAGCGCCAGAACCTCTTCTTCTCGGCGACCATGCCGCGCGAGATCGCGGGCCTTGCCGCGGAGCTTCTGCGCAATCCCGTCAAGGTCGCCGTCGCGCCCGTCGCCACCACCGTCAAGAGCGTGAGCCAGCGCGTGATCCACATCGAGGCGACCAAAAAGCGCTCGCTTCTCGCCGAGCTGCTGGCCGACCCCGCCATGTCGCGGACGCTCGTGTTCACCCGCACGAAGCGCGGGGCGGACCGTGTCGCAAGCCACCTCGAGGGCTCGGGGCTTCGCGTCGCCGCGATCCACGGCAACAAGAGCCAGGGTCAGCGCGAGGCGGCGCTCGCGGCCTTCCGTAACGGAAAGATCGGCGTGCTCGTCGCGACCGACATCGCCGCGCGCGGCATCGACGTCGACCTGGTCTCCCACGTCGTCAATTTCGAGCTGCCCGAGGTGCCGGAAGCCTACGTGCACCGCATCGGGCGCACGGCCCGGGCCGGGGCCGCCGGCATCGCGATCTCGCTCTGCGACGTGGAGGAGCGCGATCTTCTGCGCGCGATCGAGCGGCTCACGCGCCAATCGATCCCGGCCGAGGACCGCCGCCGCGACGAGAGCCTCGAGGCCGCGCCGCGTGCGCACGTGCACCCGGGGCGACAGAGCCGTCGCCCATCGAATGGAGATGGCGGGCGCGAGCGGTGCAACGGCGGCCAAGGCGCCCATCTTGGGGGCCGCCGCCAGCGCGACCACCGGGGACAACGCCCCGCCGCCCGCCACGCCAACAGCGGCAAGCGGCGCGCCGGCGCGCGCGACGTGCAATCGAGAGGATAGACAATGTCCCGGAAGAAGCCCACGCCACGCACCGAGCTCGTGCTTTTCAACGTCGTCTACGAGGACGGCACGGTGACCTCGAACCGCAAGGTGCCGGGCGAGGTGCTGGGCGGGCTCGACGGCGACGAGCCGGCGCGCGGCGTCATCGAGGCGCAGGATCGGGAGATCGGCGAGCGCTCGGGGCGTCCGCGGGGACGCATAAAGTCGATCGAGAGAGCCGAGGCGAAATGAGGCGCGGGTCTCGCGTGCTGCATCATTAGCTTAGAGCGAGGTTCACGTCTTGATTGAAGCCAGCGCTTCAATCAAGAACGACCTCACTCTAGGCGAGAGCCGCCGCTTCTTCGAACGAGATGAGGCGGCGCCGCCTCTCGTCCCACAGCCTGAGCCGCACGCACCTCAAGCTCTCTGCGAGCGTGATGCGCCGCACGTTGCCGAGCTCGGGGAAATCGCGCAGCACCTGGGCAAGCCGGTAAAAAGGAATGCGGCTGTAGAGGTGGTGCACGTGGTGCACGCCGATGTTGGCCGTGAGCCACGCCAGCGGCTGCGGCAGGTCGTAGTGAGAGCTGCCGTAGAGCGCCGCCTCGTGAACGTTCCACTCGCGACCCTCGTCCCAGAACGTCTGCTCGAACTGATGCTGAACGTAAAAGAGCCAGACGCCGATCGACGAGGCGAGCAGCACGATCGGTAGGTGCACGAGCACGAACGGGCCGGCTCCAATCAGCCAGATCATTGCCCCTACCACGAGCGCTATGCCGGCATTCGTGGCGAGCACGCCGATCGTGGCCGGCCAGCCCGCGCCGCGCATCATGTTGAGGGGCAGTCTGTGCTGCAGGATGAAGAGGTAGGCGGGGCCGATGCCGAACAGGACCAGCGGATGGCGGTAGGCGCGATAGCGCAGCTTTCCGGCCGGAGATAGCGCACGGAACTCGCCCACGGTCAGCGTATCGATGTCGCCGATCCCGCGCGCCTCGAGATTGCCCGACGAGGCATGATGGATGGCATGCGCTCGTTTCCAGGCATCATAGGGCGTGAGCGTGAAGACGCCGAGCACGCGGCCGATCCATTCGTTCGCGGCGCGCGTGCGGAAGAGCGCCCCGTGGCCGCAATCGTGCTGGATGAGGAATAGTCGGACCAGGAACAGCGACGCCGGCACGGCGACGGCCAGAGTGAGCCAGTAGCTGACCGAAAGCAGTGCCCAGGCGGCGAGCCAGAGGCCGACGAACGGCAGCGCCGTCACGACGACCTCGAAGATGCTACGCGGCACATCGGGCTTGCGGTAGCGTTGTAATAGCTCGATCCAATCGCGCGCTTGAGCGCGCCCCGGTGCGCCGGGAGCGTTCGTCATGGTCAATCTCTGCTTCCCCCGAAAGGCTGTGTTGCGGACGTTGGGGCGCCGACTCCCGAAGAGTTCCGCGCGACACTTGCAGGCTGTGCGGGATTGCGCAAGTGGTCCGCGTCCGATTGTAGGCGGCCGCGATGCAGCACATGGCATTGCGGCGTTGTTGCGGCAGGACGGTCTCTGCGCTAACGAGAGCCTTCCCTCGACCAGCGAGCGCGCGATGCAGGACACGGCGAAGCGGGAAAAACCGAGCAATTTCATCGCTGGCGCGACCGGCGACTGGGAGGTCATCGTCGGGCTCGAGGTGCACGCGCAGGTCGCTTCGCGATCGAAGCTCTTCTCGGGCGCCTCGACCGCATTCGGGGGCGAGCCCAACAGTCATGTGTCGCTCGTCGATGCCGCGATGCCCGGGATGCTGCCCGTGATCAACGAGGAATGCATCGCCCAGGCCATTCGCACCGGGCTCGGGCTCAGGGCGAAAATCAACCTGCGGAGCGTCTTCGACCGCAAGAACTATTTCTACCCGGACCTGCCGCAGGGCTACCAGATCAGCCAGTACAAGCAGCCGATCGTCGGCGAGGGCGAGGTCGAGATCGACGCCGACGGCGAGACGCTCACGGTCGGGATCGAGCGCCTCCACCTCGAGCAGGATGCGGGCAAGTCGATCCACGACCAGCACCCCGACTATTCCTACGTCGACCTCAACCGCTCGGGCGTGGCGCTGATGGAGATCGTCTCCAAGCCCGACATGCGCTCGGCCAAGCAGGCGCAAGCCTACGTGTCGAAGCTGCGCACGATCCTGCGCTATCTCGGCACGTCCGACGGCGACATGGAGAAGGGCAACCTGCGCGCCGACGTGAACGTCTCGGTGAGGAAGCCCGGAAGCCCGCTCGGCACCCGCTGCGAGATTAAGAACGTCAACTCGATCCGCTTCATCGGCCAGGCGATCGAGACGGAAGCGCGCCGCCAGATCGACATTCTCGAGGACGGCGGCAAGATCGACCAGGAGACGCGACTGTTCGATCCCGGCAAGGGTGAGACGCGCTCCATGCGCAGCAAGGAGGAAGCGCATGACTACCGCTATTTCCCCGACCCGGATCTCTTGCCGCTCGAATTTACCCAGGCCTACGTCGACGATCTCGAGCGACAGCTGCCCGAGCTGCCGGACGCCAAGCGCGCGCGCTTCATCAAGGAGTACGGACTTTCGCCCTATGACGCCGGCGTGCTGATCGCCGAACGCGAGAACGCCGACTACTTCGAGGCGGTGGCGAAGGGCCGTGACAGGGTCGTGCCGGAGGCGCGCGACGGAAAGCTGGCAGCGAACTGGGTGATCAACGAGCTGTTCGGCCGCTTGAACAAGGAAGGAAAGGGCGTCGAGAGCTCGCCCGTGAGCGCGGCCCAGCTCGGCGCGATCGTCGATCTTATTGCATCGGGCACGATCTCGGGGAAGATCGCCAAGGACCTGTTCGAGATTGTGTGGATGGAGGGCGGCGATCCGGCGGCGATCGTCGAGGCGCGCGGCATGAGGCAGGTGACCGACACTGGCGCCATCGAAAAGGCCGTCGATGAGATCATTGCTGCGAACCCGGACAAGGTGGAGCAGGCGAAAGCAAAGCCCTCGATGCTGGGCTGGTTCGTCGGCCAGGTCATGAAAGCCTCGGGCGGCAAGGCCAATCCCCAGGCCGTGAACGAGATCCTGAAAAGGAAGCTCGGGATCGAATAAAGGACGTGCGATGGGTCGCGCCTCCAGACTTCGCAGAGAGATAGGCCCGCGTCACGGGGAGCACGGTATGCCCGACAACATTTGGCAGCGTGTGTTGGGCGCCTCGGGGGCGCATAGCTCGCGCAAGAGAAAAGCGGCGGGCCTTGCGACCCGCCGCCTCACCGCCGCTTCAAACGGGCTCGTCACTTCTTGACGCACTTCGACGTCGCGTCATCCCACTTCATGTTCTTGGTCTTCTCGCAGTCGGCCTTGGTCTTCGGCGCGTCGCCAGCGTAGGACACGACCGGGGCGCTGACCGAGAGCAGGAATCCGGCAAGCACGGCAGAGCTCAAGAGCTTGATCGACATAAGGGTGTCTCCTTCACGTTTCTCGGAACGCAGCAATGGCGTCCGGCTGGGGAGGATGGCCGCGCCGCCTTACAGACACTTCGCGCCGGGCATACGGTTTCGTATGGAAAATGCCTGCCGACCGCCGCGACCGCGCCTCATGGCCGCCACGAGGGGCGGGGCTGCCCTTGGACTGGGGGAAAGAGCCGCCGATCGCTCAGCTCGGCTCGCGGGCGTAGCTGATGATCGACAGAAAGCGGATGGGGAGCTTGGTCAGCTCCTCGGGCCCGTGCGGAGCGTCCGCATCGAAGAACAGGCTGTCGCCCGGCTTCATGGCGTAGAGCTTGTCGGCGTGCCGGTACACGACCTCGCCTTCGAGCATGTAGATCAGCTCGTGTCCCGAGTGCTGGAACAGGGGAAAAACGTCCGAACTCAGCGTTGAGCGTAATGAGGTAGGGCTCGACGATGACGGACCCGGAGACGCCGCCGGTGTGGCCGAGAAGCTGATACTGGTGCCCGGCGCGCGTTCCGCGCCGCTCGATGAGGAGCCCTTGGCCGGCGGAGACGAAGACCGCATCGCGCCGCTCCTCGAAGCGCCGGAAGAGCGCAGTCACGGGAACGGCAAGCGCCTTGGAGAGCCGCTGCAAGGTCGTGAGCGAGGCGGATGTCACTCCGTTCTCGATCTTCGACAGCATGCCGAGCGAAAGACCGGCGGCGCGTGCGAGATCAGACGCCGTGATGCCGAGCTTATTGCGGAAGGCGCGCACCTCGCGGCCGATCGCGACCTCGAGCATGTTGTCGCGCGCGCCCTGGAGCGCATGCGGGTCTTGCGTTGCGGGCAACGGCGATTGCGGAGACATGGCGCCGTTGCGCGCCTCGGCGCGTACGCGAGCCGGCTTGCGCTTGCCAGACGCGGGTTCTTGCGAAATCACATCCTGGATGTGGCCGGCCAGACGCTGTTCTGCCGTCGAGTGTGCGCTGCGCTTCTTCATGCGCTTTCCTGAATAGGTAATTGTGAAAGTCCGATAAATTCGCCGCCGAATTCGCGGGCCGCGTCAATGAGGCACGACGAGAAGTATATGGCGGAAGCACTGTCCGCAAGCAAATGGAACGCAAGAGCAGACTGAATATCCGCGCGCACGACGATAGTCGTGAGTTTGGCGACCGACGTTTGTGCAACCGCGAACTCAGGAAATTTCTCCGCCCTCAGATCGACCGCACAAAGCTTGGCAAGCATGGCAGGTGCGGCTGTTCCCGTTACTGCGAACCAGGCATGGCTGTCGCGGCGCGGCACGGGATAGGCTCGCTCGCCGGTGTCGAGGGTGAAGCTTTTCTCGAGCTCGGCGAGCTTGTCCCCGTCGCCCCTCAGGTTGGAGAGGAGGACAACCTCGCCCGGCGAGAGGACGAGGGCGAGCCCGCCTTCCGGCAGGGGGAAGGCACGATTAGGCGTGGGCTCGAGGGCGACCCCGCGCTTGGCGAGGGCCGCGATTGTCTCGCGGCCCTTGATACCGAGCCGCGGCAACGGCGAGAGATCGGCGAGGGCGAGCAGGCGCGGGTCGGCGCTCGAGGCCATTCGATCGGCGACGGCGACATCGGCGAGGTCGCGCCAGCGAGCGCCCTTCGCCTCGAGGGCGCGGCGCAGCGGCGTGCGGCGAAGATGGGACAACGGGCCTGACATCTCTCACATCTCCTGGCGCGCGTTTTCGGGATCGTAGAATGGGGTTGCCACGGCCTCGGCCTCGACGAGGGCACCGAAATCGGCGCGGATCGTGAAGCGCTTCCCGACCTCCGCAAGCGCCGCCGGCAGGTAGGCGAGCCCGATCACCTTGTCTAGCGTCGGCGAGCGCACGACGGAGGTGACGCGGCCCGCAATCGCGCCGTCCTGGATGACGAGGTGGCACTCCTTGGGTGCCGGCGCCTCGGGGTCTACGAGGGCAAAGCCCGCAAGCTTGCGCCCAACCCCCTTAGCGACCTGCATCTCGATCGAGCGCTTGCCGACGTAGAACGGCTTCTTCTTGGCGAGCGCCCACTCCATGCCGGCTTCCAGCGGATGGGTGAGGCCGTCGGTGTCCTGGCCGACGATGATGTGCCCCTTCTCGAGGCGCAGCACGCGCTGGGCCTCGACGCCGAACGGCTTCAAGCCAAGCGGCTGGCCCGCCTCGGTGAGCTTGTCCCACAGCGCCTCGCCGAGGCCGGACAGACAGTGGATCTCATAGCCGAGCTCGCCGACGAAGCCGACGCGAAGCACTCTGACCGGGATGCCGCCGAGCGTGCCGGTCCGCACGCCCATGTACGGGAAGGCCTCCTTCGAGAAATCGATGTCGGTGCCGAGGCGGGTTACGATCTCGCGTGCGTTCGGCCCTGCGACGTTGACGCCGGCAAAGGCGGCCGTGACGTTGGCGATGTCGACGTCGAGCTTCCATTGCGTGTTGAACCAGGTCATCTGCCGATAAACCTGGTCGACGGCGCCGGTGGTCGCGGTCACGTAGAAGTGGCGCTCGTGCAGCCGGCAGGCGACGCCGTCGTCGATGATCACGCCGGCCTGGTCGGTCATCAACGCGTAGCGGGCGCGCCCGATCGCCTGCTTCTCGTAGGCCCACGTGTACATGCGGTCGACGAAGAGGGCGGCGTCGGGGCCCCGGATGTCGAGGCCGCCCAGGGTAGAGACGTCGATCAGCCCGGCGCCGGTGCGCACGGCGCCCACCTCGTCGGCGATGGCGCGCGCCGCCTCGGCCTCACTCCCGTAGTAGGCGGGCCTCAGCCAAAGTCCCGCGACCATCATCCGGGCGCCGAGCTCGAGGTGGCGTCCGTGCATGGCCGTATGGCGTACGGGCTCGAAGCCGCGCCCGGCGAGCTGAGCGAATTTCTCCGGGACGAGCGGCGGGCGGAAGGTCGTCGTCCCCACGCTCGCGATCGGCTTGCTCGTCGCCTTGGCGACGAGACGGATCGTGTTCAAGTGGGCGTGGCGTCCCTGGCTCGGGCCGAAGCCCTCCGTCGAGTAGCGTTTCACGAGCTGGATGTCGTCGTAGCCATCCTTGACGGTGTTGACGATGTCCTTCGTCGTGAGGTCCTCGTCAAAGTCGACGAAGTCCTTATCGCTGGCGCTCGTGAAGATCGGGAACGGATGGGTAATGACCGCCGCTCCGGGATCGGCGGCCGGCTCGAATGCTTTCGAGGGCGAGCCGACCGCACGGGCGCCGGCCGCGGCGCCGGTTTCCCTTGCCGCGTCGCGCACGGCGTCCTCGGACCAGAGGCCGGCCGCGGAGCCGGCGAGTGTTATGCCGGCGGGAAGGTTTGTCGCGCGGTGCATATGCAGGTGAGTGTCATAGACGGCCGTCGCGCCGACGTGGCAGGCAAGGCTCAGCGCCGGCGTATAACCGACGCTGATGAGCGCGAGATCGCAGTCGAGCCATTCTCGATTCGTCGCGGTCTCCCCGTCCCCTGTCACGTGCGCGACGGCGACTCGCTCGACCCGGTGTGCGCCCTTGGCATCGACGAGCGTCGAGCCGCCTATGATCCTGACCCCACGAGCACGGACGGCCGCGGCGGCGGGCCCGTCCGGGTGCGAGTTGAGATCGACGACGGCCGCGACGGTGAGCCCAGCATCGAGGAGATCGAGGGCCGACTCGTAGCCGAAGCGGTTCGCGGTCGCGATCACCGCGCGCCGGCCCGGGACGACCCCGTAGAGACGCATCAGTCTTTGGGCGGCGTCGGCGAACAGGATGCCCGGCCGGTCGTTGTTGGCGAACACGAGCGGCTGATCGAAAGCGCCGGTGGCGAGGACGGTCTCCTTGGCGCGGATTTTGAAAAGTCGACGCTCGGCGATGGCCGCGGCCCACCCGTCGGCGAAGAGTCCGGACACCGTCGTATTGGAGAGGATGCGGAGGCGCTGTTCTTTTTGCGCCTCGGCGACAAGAGCGGCGCGGTGCGCTTCCGTCGCGGCCCGGTCGACCTCGCCGCGACCAAAAAGGAGCGAGCCACCGAGCTCCGGCCACTCGTCGACGAGGAGCGTCTCGGCGCCCGATTTCGCCGCCGCGATGGCCGCTTCGAGGCCGGCCGGCCCGCCCCCGACGACGAGCACGTCGGCGAACAGGTAGGCTTTGTCGTAGTATTTGGGCCGCGCGTTCGGCTCGAGACGGCCGAGCCCGGCAAGCTTGCGGATCGGACGCTCGAAGAACCTCCACGCCCCGCGCGGGCGAAAGAACGTCTTGTAATAGAAGCCGACGGGCAAGAAGCGGGAGAATGCGCCGAGCACGGCCAGGGGATCGCGATCGAGCGAGCCCGCGTGATTGATGGAATGTGCCGCCAAGCCATCGGTGATCACGTGACGGTCGGCGCGCACGTTCGGCTCGTCGGCGACCTGCACGAGCGAGTTGGCGTCGTGCCCCGCCATCGTCAGCACGCCGCGCGGGCGGTGGTATTTGAACGAGCGCGAGAGGACCGTGCGGCCTTCCGCGTAAAGCGCGGACGCGATCACGTCGCCGCGAAAGCCGTTGTAAAGCGCCTCGTCGAACGTGAAGGTGAGCGAATCGTTGCGGTCGATGAAGAGGCCCCAGCCGGGCCCGTCGAGGCGCCCTTTTGCACTGGCGGCGCTCATGTCTGGCCTCCGGGGATGCGCTGGAAGTAGGCGTCGACCGTCATCGTCTCGAGAATCTCATCGGTGAGCGTGTTTCGCCTGGCGATGAACCAGTAGTTCGTCGGCGCATGAAGCCACCACTCGTGGATCTCGCCGGCGCGGTTCTCCTCGAGGAACAGGTAGCCGGTCCATTCCGCGTCGGTGGCGGACACGGGATCGGGCATGGGCTTGACCTCGCCGGCGGAGACGAACTCGGAGATGTTGCGCGGCCCGTTGAGCGGGCAGGTCATGATCTTCATGGCTCTTGCCCTCAATGCCCGACGGAGGCAGCTCCCTTTTCGCCGACGAGATCGAAGGTCCGGAAACGGTCGAGCGCGAACGGTTTCAGGAGGTCGGGCTGACGGCCGGTCGCAATGCACTCCGCCATGCGCACGCCGCACACTGGCGTCGCCTTGAACCCCCACGTTCCCCAGCCCGCGTCGATGAAGAAGTTCTCGACCGGCGTCAGCCCCATGACGGGAGAGAAGTCCGGCGTCATGTCGGCGATTCCGGCCCATTGGCGCAGAACGCGGAGCTCCGCCATGAACGGGAAGAGCTCGAGCATGTGCCCCATCAGGCTTTCCTTGAAGTCGAGGGTCGAGCGGCTCGAATAGAGGCCATAAGGGTCGGTCGCGCCGCCCATCACCATCTCGCCGCGCGCCGACTGCGAGATGTAGATGTGGAGCGAGCCGGACACGACGATCTGATCGAGGATCGGTTTGACCGGTTCCGAGACGCAGGCCTGCAGCGGAATGGTGCGGATCGGCAGCTTGAAGCCGGCGAGGCGGGCGACCTCGCTCGAGGATCCGGCGACCGCCTGCAGCACCTTGCCGGCGCCGATCCGGCCGCGATTGGTCTCGACTCCGACGGCGCGGCCGTTCTCGATCAGGATCTTTGTGGCCTCAGTCTGCGTGTGGACCTCGACGCCGCGGCGCATCGCTTCCTTTGCGTAGCCCCAGGCGACGGCGTCGTGGCGCGCAATGGCGCCGGGGGGATGATAGAGCGCGCCGAGGACCGGGTAGCGCACGTCGTCTGACACATTGAGCGTCGGGCAGATGCGCCTGATCTCGTCGGGGAAGATGACCTCGGATTTGACGCCGAGGTGCTTGTTCACCTCCGCGCGCCAGCGCGCCGTGCGCATCGCCGCGTCCGTGTGCGCGAGCGTGAAGTGGCCGCGCTCCGAGTACATGACGTTGATGTCGAGCTCGTTCGAGAGCGAGCGGAAAAGCTCGACCAACTCCTTGTAGAAGGCGACGCCCTCCGGCGTCAGGTAGTTGGCGCGGATGATCGTCGTGTTGCGCGCGGTGTTGCCCCCGGCCAGCCAGCCCTTGTCGATGACGCACACGTCGGTGATGCCGTGGCGCTCGGCCAGATAGTAGGCCGCCGCGAGCCCGTGACCGCCGGCGCCGATGATGACGACGTCGTAGGAAGTCTTGAGATCCGGGGTCCACCGGAAGTGAGGATCGTCCGGGTGCTCACGGCTGAAGCCATACTTGAGGAGGGTGAGGGGCATCGCGTTCAAATCCCGTGCTCCTAGCTTCCCAGGGGCGACGTTCCTAGAGTGCAAGATTATTTCCGATCATTCAAGTTTGTCGGTGAACGCCGCGGGACCTTGGATGCCCAAATTCCAGGCACAGATTCATAAGCGCTCAGCAACGATGCATCTTGACAAGCCGCGTCAGCACGTCGCAAGTTTTCCGCTGGTAAAAGGGACTTGCCTCACAGGCAAGTCTTATGTCGGGTTGGGGAGGCGTCATGGAAGGCAATCTCAATGCATTAACGATCATTTTCACCGAGTTCTACTACTGGGTGACGATCGTCTTCATGTTTCTCATCCACGTCGGCTTCTGCACGTACGAGGTGGGCGTCAGCCGCCGCCGCAATCACACAAAGACGCTGATGAAGAACGCGATGGCGATCCCACTCGTTGCCATTACCTTCTACTTCTTCGGCTGGTGGATCTACTTCTACTTCCCCAACGGCTTAGGGTTCTTCAATTTCGTCAACGATCCTCTCCCATACGACCCGACCAAGGTCGCGGCGCCGTGGAGTCCGTTGATGGCAACCCATCTTTCGGGCGTCAACGCGACTGACGCAGGCGATGGGCATCACCGCCGACGGCGCCTCCGGTGCGCTCACGTGGCATCGATTGAACGGCGTCTTCTGGGGCGCGTTCTACATGTTCTCCGTCACGACGGCCTCGATCATCTCGGGATGCGATCATCGAGCGTGTGCGCTCGGGCGCGTTTTGGATCATTGCGGTTCTCGTCGGGTCTGTTACGTGGATACTCGATGCGGCGTGGGGATGGAGCGCGACCGGCTGGATGGTCAAGCTCCTCGGCTATCACGACGCCTATGCGTCGGGAGTCGTGCACGCCATCGCCGGCGGCTCGGCGCTTGCCGTGCTGATCGTACTCGGGCCTCGCATCGGCAAGTTCCGGGCCGACGGAACTGCGCGCGATATCCCGCCGCACTATCCGTGGCTCGTTACGATCGGCCTGTTCATGATCTATACGGGCTTCTGGGGCTTCTACGCAGCCTGCAACATTCCGATCATCAGCCCGGCGACTATCGCTGGTCAGATCACGGGCGATACCTGGACGGCGACGAACATCTACCTCGCACCGACGACGCTGTCGGCCATCACCTTCAACTTCCTGATGTCCTTGTCGGGAGGAATGATGGCGGGCTACTTCATCTCGAAGGGCGATGCCTATTGGACGTTCTCCTGTGGTCTCGCCGGCATTATCTCGGCCTCAGCCGGCAACGATCTCTACCACCCGATCCAGGCGATGTTCATCGGCGCGATCATTCCCTGCATCGCTTACAAGATGCACTACTGGGTGGAGCGAACGTTCAAGATCGACGATGCCGTCGGTGCGGTCGCCGTGCACGGCTACTCCGGCTTCCTCGGAGTGGTCGTGGCCGGGTTCGTTCTGTGGGGCGCGCCGAGTTCGCCCTATGAAGGCTATGCGGCGATCAATCCGATGGGCAACTTCATCGGCGCCGTGATCATGTTCTTCGTGCTCGGATTTCATTCCGGCGCTGATCCTGTCGCTGATCCTCAACGCTTTCGGACTTCTGCGCGTCCCGAGAGAGGCTGAGATCGTCGGGCTCGATTACGTCGGGGAGGAGGCTTACGAGTTGTCGATCGCCGAGGTCAAGGAAGCCGAACGTGCCGCGCTCGCAGCGCTGCCGGCGCGCTAACAGGAGGTTCAAACCATGTCGACCATTGGACTTTCAAACTGGGCCGTAGACCTCAAGGACGTTGGCGCGATCTATCCCTTCCAGGGATGGGAGGTGGCGATGGTCATTGCCGGCGTCGCCTTCTGGATCTTGTGGCACGTCTGGCAGACCGGCTTCGAAAGCGGTGAGTTGAGGAGGGCCGTGGAAGCCGATCGGGCCAAGGCAAAAGCCGCGATCGACAGATACTGACGAAAACTGCGGGCGGCGCGTGCTGCTGCGCGCCGCTGGCAGACGGTTTATTTTCGGCTCGCCGGCAGATGGCTGCGGGCGAGTTGCCCACGCCGAACGCATTAAGGTCTTGCATTGTGGTGGGTCGTCAATTGAATATTCGGACACCAACCGCCAGACATTGCGATGTGATCGCAACTTAACTTGATAATCTCATGGCATCGTGTTGACCGACGACGGCGCGATGCGCACCCCACGGTCGATGGCGTGGGAATGGGCGTGCCGTAGCGATGCGGCGGGACAGTGTCGGAGATGCCAGCAGAGTGCGCGCGCGCTTAACGCCCGCTCGGTCAGGGGGCCACCGTGGCGCGTGGCAAACACCGGATCATTCGCACCAACTTCGCACGCAGCTCGAGAAGCCAGGCGTCAGACTTGGGCAGCGGGACTTAGCTGACCACGCGCCAGGACCGACGGTTGCACGAATCGTCCGTTCCAGTTCTTCATGCTGGGCTTGCTCGCCGCGTCGGTCATTCTCCTTGCGAGCCTCACTACCGCTGCGCCCTGCTGAGGAATATAGACTAACGTCAGCGTGCAACCGTCACGGGACAGTGCGCCCGGGCAACGACCTCTCGCGAGACGGAGCCGAGCATGAGCCGCTCGACGCCGCTCTTGCCCGCGGTGCCGACGACGATGCGGTCGATTCCGAAGTATCCTGGCGAAGACTATGATCGCCCGCGCCACATCACGGCTTTTCACGCTCTCCAGTTTGGGGGTTGCCACGCCGGCCTGCTTTGCCGCAGCCGCGTTCGTGTCGAGCACGCGCTTGAGCTCCTCGCGTCATCCCAAAGAAAGTTGGATGCTAGACCGCCTTTGCCGTAAGCGCCCGTCAGCTGATTGACGGCCAGCAGCGTGAGCCTCCGCGCCCATCGCGGTTGCCATCTGCGCCGCCAACGCGACAGCGGCCTTGGAGTGCTCGGTGTCGTCCACCGCACAAAGCATCTTCTTCGCCATGACTGCTCCTCGTTATCTCTCTTTATCTCGCGCCATGCAGCAGCAAGGAGCGGCAGCTCGCTCCCGCAGGCTGAAGTGCCAGCCGGTTTTCCTCCGCGCCGAACGCAGCTTCGCGCCGCATCAGCGTCATCACCGCACGGCGCCGGCCGCTACCTTGCCCGTTTCGGAGAGGCGGTCAAGTTGAAGTAACTGGGTTTGATCACTCAGACTGGCGAAAGTTCGGCCCCTCCAGAAGCGATCTCGTCGTCAGCATCCGGGTCTGCCCTACGCTGCTCTGGCCAGTCCAGATGCTGGTCGAGCAGGAGACGATTTTAAGATCCTGATTTGGGGCAGGCCAAGTATCGCGTGACGAAAACCACAATCGACGGAAGAGAAACCATGTCCGACCACATCTACAAGCACATCACCCTCACGGGATCTTCGACGCTTTCCGAGCGACGATGCCATCCGGGCCGCAATTGCTAAGGCCGCGAAGACTGTGCGGGGTATGCATTGGTTCGAGGTGCTAGAACTCGCGGCCAGATCGAAAATGGCTCAGTGAAGCACTGGCAGGTGTCGATCAGGGCCGGGTTTACCCTCGAAGACTAAGAGGCGCGAGGAGAACTGAAGGGCCCTGAATCCGGCTTAAGAGGCGATTGCGAATCGCGTGGAAGCAGATCTTGCCTGGGAAGCAAGAGTTTTGCATGAAAGGTAATCGACCCAACAGATATGCAGCTGATCAGTTCGCTCAGATTTCGCCTTTGAGTCTCCTTTCTCGAAGTACTTGTGAATGATTTTTTCCTGGTTCTCAAGCAGCCAGTCAATGGACGGCTTGAAGTTCATCGCCTTGTGGATTGCCTGCACCGTTGCCTTTCGGTGAAGGTCGAACAAGATCCGGTGATCGAGGTTGTCGAGTGTGGCAACCACCGGATTTAGCCACAGCGAGACAATGATTCCGATTTCATCGACTTTTTCCCGTGGGATATCGCCGCTGCGCACGGAATCCAGCACCCCCATAGCCGTCGCGTACTGTACGGTTCCCATCAGAATGCCGGTGTATCTCTCGTTGTCGACCGTCACCTTGCTAACGCAGAGTGTCGGAGGGCGCACCATGACGTCGGTGTTGAGAGGGCCAGGACGCGGCTGTGGCCTGCCACCTGATCGCCGAGTAGATTGGCGAACGCGCACCAAACGGTCCGTTGAGCTCTCCAATGGCCACCTCTGGCTCTGCCGCTGCCCGGCGGGCCTCCCGCCACCAAGCTCTCCCCGACCCGCAAAACGATTCGTTCGCTCATGCAATTGTCCCTTCTGGCAGTTGGACCTTCCGCAAACGGAGCCGAACCCGAAGTGCGGATTAGTGCGGACTCGCCCGGCCTCAGTATTGAATTCAGCCGCGGAGTGCTTCAGCCAGTTCGCGAAGCTTTCGGCGAAGCTGCGAAACACGGCGAGATCGTAGGTCGGCCTTTCGTCGCGTTGCCACATGAAGGACACCGATGTGGCCGGCGTGGGTGATCGCCGTGTCACCCGGTTGAAATACGCGCGGATGCAGATCGATCGGCACACCCTTGGCTAAGACGTCACGGGCCCTCGGCCCCGCGATTCGCACAACCGCTCGGCCGTCGCTTTGGTCGGCGATCGACGCCAATCCCTTTAAATGGCCGCGCAGTTCTTTCTCGAGATCTCTGCTTTCGAGGCCATCCGCCAGGACGACCCATTGGCCGGGGCCGGACCACGCGAACGCGATTTCTTCGGCCTTCACAAGGCGCGGTTTGTCGGGAAGCAGAACTCCGTAGGCGCTCTGAACGGCCGCGCGCAAAGCTTCGCCTTGTCCGCGCCGCTCCGCCATATGCACGATGGCAAGATTGGTGCAATGCTCGGGCCGCCAACTGACCAGGGATACTGACAATGGCAAGGCTCGACAGCGCCCGGTCGTGCAGTCAGGATTTGTTCAGCCACGAAGCCTATCTCCGTCCGGATCGTAAAAGACGGGCGGGACCACTTCCACGAGCGTATCCTCATTTCGGACAGGGTCGTATGCCCTGACAACCTCGCCGCGCCGCTCCGGACCGCGCACGAGCAGGCCCAACGCGATCCAATGATCCGCCATGGGCGGAATAGGCCACGGACGTCACATAGCCCTCGTCGTTGGCGGGTGATGGCTGGGCGCCCCTGGCGAGGAGGTGCGCTCCGCCTCTCAGACGGGCGCGCCGGTCTACCGGCCGAAGGCCGACAAGCGACGGTCGATCATCCGACACAAGCGCAGGACGTCCCGATAGGACACGACCGATGAAGTCCTTCTTCGCCGACATCATGCGACCCAAGCCGACATCCTTGGCCGTTGTCGTGCCATTCATCTCGGGACCACCCACGTGACCCTTCTCGATCCTCATTACGCCCAGAGCATCGGTCCCGTAGGCGATGGCATTGAATTCCCTGCCGACGTCCATAAGACGTCGCATCAGGCGTCACCAAATCTCGCTGGGACGCCGATCTCGAATGCCCTCTCGCCCGAGAACGAGAGCCGGTACAGCCGCGCCTTTGTTCCACCGCAGATGGTGACCTCGCCCGCGGCCATATAGCGGGAAGGCCTTGTCGGAAATATCAAACTCAGGATCGACAATCTTGCGCAGCAGTTCGCGCGAGTTGGGACCCGCAACCGCATATTGCGCCCACTGATCCGTCGCCGAGACCATCTGCACATCAAGATCGGGCCAAAGCCACTGATGGCACCATTCCAAATGCTGCAAGACCTTCGCAGCGTTCGCGGTCGTGGTCGTCATGAAGAATTGGTCGTCACCAATGCGCGCCGTCGTCCCATCGTCCATCAGCACGCCATCCTCGCGCAGCATGGCGCCGTAGCGCGCACGGCCGACGGGGAGCGACTTCCAGTGGTTGATGTAGACTCGGTCGAGAAACTCCGCCGCATCGGACCCTTGAATGTCGATCTTGCCGAGCGTTGAGACGTCGCAAATTCCCACGCTGCCACGGACGGCCTTTACTTCGCGCGTTACGGTGGTCAACCCATCCGTTTCACCTGGTAGGGGGAAATATTGCGGCCGCAGCCAAAGACCGGCCTCGACGAAAACCGCACGCTGCTCCTTGGCCCACGCGTAGGACGGCGGCAGACGAATCGGCTTGAATTCCTTGCCGCGATGATGCCCCGCTAGAGCACCGATTGTGACGGGCGTGTAGGGCGGGCGGGCTGTCGTGGTTCCCGTCTCCGGAATCGACTTGCCCGTGAGTTGAGCCATGATGGCGAGGCCGTTGACGTTGGCCGTTCGACCTTGATCGGTGGCCATGCCAAGCGTGGTGTAGCGCTTGAGATGCTCAACCGCGCGAAAGCCCTCACGCTCTGCGAGTTCCACATCCGACGTCGTCACGTCATTCTGGAAATCGACGAACGCCTTACCACGTGTTCCACTTACACTCCACAAGGGCTCTATTGAAAATCTCTCGTCGTCGACTTTGGGCAACTGAGGCATGGTGGCTTTAAATCCGGCATCTTGCGCCGCAGCAACTCCCGCCTGCGCTCCGGAAGCTATGGCACTCTTCAACCCGAATTGACCTGACGCCGCTGCAATGACCGTCATACCAGATGGCAAAGGTCCGGCAGTAAACGCCGCGATGTTCGCAGTCCATTGCGGTCGTCCATTCAGGTGAGTCGTCAACTGGATATTCGGGTTCCAACCGCCAGACATTGCAATGAGGTCGCAATTGAACTTGATCGTCTCATTGCCCTCGGTGCGTACAACGGCGCCTGTTACCTCTTGTCGACCTATGGCGTCGAGTACGACGCCCCCTGCAATCAGCTTGACGCCGGTTGCCTTGGCAATCGAGAGAACACTAGGATCTGGCTCAAGACGGCTGTCGATGAGCGCTTCCACCGCTGCGCCGGCACGCATCAGATCGAGCACGGTCGATGCTGCGCTGTCGTTGTTCGCAAAGACGAGGGCGCGCTTACCCGCCAAGACTGCGAATTTATTAATGTAGGAGCGAACTGCGCCAGCCAGCATGACACCCGGGCGGTCATTGCCACCGAATACAATCGGCCGCTCCGTGGCTCCCGCCGCCAAAATGGCATGCTTGGCTACGATACGCCACAAACGCTGACGCGAAGTGACCTTTTGGTACCGTCGGAAAATGGTCGGTAACGCGTTCGACCGCTCCGATAGGTGCCGCCGTCGTACGTCCCAAACACAGTTGTTCGCCGCAAGAGCCGCACCTCAGGCAAGGTTGCGAGTTCGGCTTCAACCTCTGTCACCCAACTGGATGCCGGCTCATCCCCGATGATCCGACCGTCGTCGAGGCATCGCCCGCCAAGAGCGAAGTTTTCATCGGCCAGGATAACGCGCAATCCGGACCGCGCCGCTGTCAGCGCCGCCATCAATCCCCCGGGGCCGGCGCCAATGATCAGCAGATCACAAAACGCGGTCGACTTCTCATAGGGATCGGGGTCTGCGTGATCCGCGGCGCGCCCGAGGCCAGCTGCGCGGCGGATGCTGGGTTCGTAGAATTTCTCCCAGAAGGACGCGGGCCACATGAATGTCTTGTAGTAGAAGCCCGCGACGAAAACGGGCGACAAGAGCGAGTTGATGGCCAACGCATCAAAACGCAAGGTAGGCCAGCGATTTTAACTCTTGGCTTCCAATCCATCATAGAGCTCGGTCACCGTCGCCTTGGTATTCGGTTCCCGGAAGGCTCCGCTGCGCAATTCCACAAGCGCATTGGGCTCTTCGGAACTTGCGCTCAGAATTCCGCGGGGCCGATGGTACTTGAAAGAGCGGCCCGTCAACTTGATATCGTTTGCCAAAAGCGCCGATGCCAAGGTATCGCCTGGGTGGCCCGTGAGGGGCACACCATCGAATGTAAACGACAGCGTTCGCCTTCGATTGACGATGCCGCCGCCGGCAAGTCGGTTCGGCTGCGTTTTGTTGCCGGAGGTGGAACCGTTTGTCATCAGGCGCGCCCCTTGGACTCGACTGACCTTCGCCGACTGACGTCCTTTGCGAGCTCGACAGAGGCAATGGCATGTGTGGTTGTGCCGCGCGTCACGACAAGCCACGCGTGACACCCTGCGGCGTGATACCAAAGCTCTTGATGCAATGCCGCAGGGTTGGTTCGGATGTAGACGTAGTCGACGAATGCCTCCATGGCGCTGGGATTAGCAGGATCCGGCCGCCGGACCGTCGCGTCGCCATGATAGAGAAACTCGTCGAGACTGCGTTCGCCGCAACAGGGACAAGTGATGCGCATAATCTGGGCCTTTCCCGAAGCCTGCTCCTAGTGAAGATTGGGGTTCGGTCCCATGCCCTTCTCATCGATCACCCGCCCTGTCGCGAAGCGATCGAGCCGGTAGTGCTGCGCCACCGGGTGAGGCGCATCTCGCGCAAGCAGATGTGCGAAGCACAGCCCCGATGCGGGCGTGGCCTTGAAACCGCCGTAACACCAACCGGCACTGAGGTAGAGGCCTTCGATTGGCGTCCTATCGATGATTGGGCTCCCGTCCATCGACATATCGACGTTGCCACCCCATTGACGAAGGATGCGGACACGACCTATGCGCGGCATGAGGGCCATACCGCCCTCGCAAACATCCTCCACGGCGGGAGATTGCCCCTTGCGCATAAGAATTGTAGCCGTCGAGGTCGCCGCCAAAGACCAACCCACCTTTGTCCGACTGGCTGATATGAAGTGCCCCGCGCCGAATGTGACAACGCCATCGATGAATGGCTTGATCGCCTCGGTCACGAAGGCCTGTAAGACGTGACTTTCGATCGGTAGCCTCAGCCCCGCCAGTGCCGCAACGCGTGAGGAGTTGCCCGCGCAGGCAAGGCCGATTTTCCCTGCAGCAATAGATCCGCGGGATGTTTCCACACCCTTGACGCGACCACCCTCGATCCGGAAACCCGTGACTTCGCAGTTCTGGATGATGTCGACGCCCAATCGATCTGCCGCCCGTGCGTAGCCCCACGCCACTGCGTCATGGCGTACAGTGCCACCACGTCGCTGCAACAAGCCCCCTTGCACGGGAAAGCGGGCATTGTCGAAATCGAGGAAGGGCACAATCTTCCGAACGCCCTCCCTGTCGAGGAGCTCGGCGTCAACGCCATGGATGCGCATGGCGTTGCCACGACGGGCAAAGGCGTCTCGCTGACCATCGGAATGGAAGAGATTGAGCACGCCTCTCTGGCTGACCATGGCGTTGTAGTTGAGGTCTTGCTCGAGGCCCTCCCAAAGCTTCATGGACTGCTCATAGAACGAGATGTTGCCGGGCAAGAGATAGTTTGAGCGGACGATGGTGGTATTGCGGCCCACGTTGCCGCCGCCGATCCAACTCTTCTCGACCACCGCAATATTTTTGTGACCAAACAACTTCGCGGAATAATAGGCCGTGGCGAGGCCATGACCGCCGCCGCCGACGATGACGAGATCGTAATGGGACTTCGGCTCGGTATCGCGCCATGCTGGCTTCCAACCGGAATGGCCACGCAGGGATTCGCGCAACACTGAAAGAATCGAATAGCGGTCATTTTGCATCTTTGTCGTCCGGGCCAGCAAGGGGCCATAAACGCACCAACGCCTCTTTCACACCAAGCGAGCCTGACGGCCCACTCCAATAAAGATAAAGAGGCCCACCCCGTTGACACATCAACGGGCCTGGGGGCGGGTGGAGAGAGTGGTCCGCCTTAAATGTCGAGCGTGTTCTGACGCTCCCACTCCGAGAAGTGGGAAACGTGGGAGTTCCATTCCACCATCTTGAGTTTGATGTACGCGCTCGAGAACTCCTCGCCCAACGCCACCTTGAGCTTGGCATCCTTGTCAAAGTCGCGGAGCGCGTCGAGGAGATTGAGCGGCAGCTTCGGCGCGTCGGTCACCGTATGTCCGAGCTGGTACATGTCGATATCGTAGCGCTTGCCGGGATGGGCGTTGCGGGCGATGCCGTCGAGACCAGCGGCAATGATGATGGCTTGCAGCAGATAGGGGTTCGCCGCGCCGTCCGGCAGACGCAACTCGAAGCGGCCCTTGCCTGGAACGCGCACCATGTGCGTGCGGTTATTTCCGGTCCACGTCACGGTATTCGGCGCCCAGGTTGCTCCGGAAATCGTGCGCGGTGCGTTGATGCGCTTATAAGAGTTGACCGTTGGGTTGGTGATCGCGGCCAGCGCCTCAGCATGATCCATGATACCGCCGAGGAAGTTGTAGCCCTGCTGGGACAGACCCATCTCCTCGGTTGGATCGTAGAACATGTTCGTTTTACCGGACCTGTCCCACACCGATATGTGCGCGTGGCAGCCCGAGCCCGTAAGGCCAGGGAACGGCTTTGGCATAAAAGTGGCGCGCAGCCCATGTTTCTCGGCGATGGATTTTGCCATGAACTTGAAGAACGAGTGACGATCGGCGGTAATGAGGGCATCGTCGAAGTTCCAGTTCATCTCGAACTGGCCGTTGGCATCCTCGTGGTCATTCTGATAGGGGCCCCAGCCGAGCTCCAGCATGTAGTCGCAGATCTCGGCTATGACGTCGTAGCGACGCATCAGAGCCTGCTGGTCGTAGCAAGGCTTGGAGGCCGTGTCCTTGTCGTCAGAGATCGCCGTGCCGTCAGGATTTATCAGAAAGAACTCGCACTCGACGCCCGTTTTCACGCGAAGCCCATGCTCGGCGGCCTTAGCAACCTGATTCTTCAGAACGACGCGCGGAGCTTGTTGGACTTCCTTGTCTTCCATCACGCAATCGGCGGGTACCCATGCCACCTCCTTCTTCCAAGGGAGCTGGATCATGCCCGAGGCATCCGGCATCCCGAACAGATCGGGGTGAGCCGGCGTCATGTCGAGCCAGGTCGCGAATCCCGCAAAGCCTGCCCCGTTCTTCTGCATGTCGGCAATTGCCGCTGCGGGTACGAGCTTCGCGCGCTGGCCTCCAAACAAGTCAGTGTAGGAGATCATAAAGTAGCGAATCCCGCGTTCCTCTGCGGTCGCTGCGAGATCTTGTGTCATGAGCGTTCCCTGAGGTTCTTTTATCTCCGGCTGATTTCTCGTTCGTCGTTCAAATAGCAGGGCGGTCAGAAACCGCGCTGCCCGGGTATCCACGTTGTTCCCGCCAGCGGAACCCGCGCCATTGCCGCTGCTTCGAGGGTCAGCGCGCACAGATCCTCGGGTTCCAAATTGTGGATGTGGTTGTGGCCGGCGGCCCTGGCGATCGTCTGCACCTCGAGCGTCATGACCTTGAGATAGTTGGCGAGGCGGCGACCACCCTTCACCGGATCGAAGCGCGCCATCAGCTCGGGATCCTGCGTCGTGATCCCGGCTGGGTCTCGGCCTTCATGCCAGTCGTCATAACATCCGGCCGTGGTGCCAAGCGCGTGGTATTCCAACTCGTGGGCCGGATCGTTGTCGCCAAGGGCGACGAGGGCCGCGCAGCCAATCGCGACGGCATCGGCGCCGAGCGCGAGGGCCTTCGCCACGTCCGCTCCACTGCGAATGCCGCCCGAGACGATGAGCTGCACCTTGCGATGCATACCCAAATCCTGTAACGCCTGCACGGCGGGTCTGATACAAGCCAGTGTCGGCAGCCCCACATGCTCGATGAAGACCTCTTGCGTCGCCGCGGTGCCGCCTTGCATCCCATCGAGCACGACAACATCCGCGCCCGCCTTTACGGCGAGTGAAACGTCGTAGTAGGGCCGTGTGCCGCCGACTTTGACGTAGATTGGCTTCTCCCAGTCGGTGATTTCTCGGATCTCATGGATCTTAATCTCGAGATCGTCGGGACCGGTCCAGTCCGGATGGCGGCAGGCCGAGCGTTGGTCAATGCCCTTGGGCAGATTGCGCATCTCGGCGACCCGATCGGAGATCTTTTGACCCAGAAGCATGCCGCCGCCGCCGGGCTTGGCACCCTGGCCAACCACGACCTCGATGCAGTCGGCCTTGCGCAGATCATCTGGATTCATGCCGTATCGTGAGGGCAAATATTGATAGACGAGTGTCTTCGACTGACCGCGCTCTTCCGGGGTCATGCCGCCGTCACCCGTTGTCGTCGACGTTCCGGCGATCGTGGCACCTCGGCCGAGAGCTTCTTTCGCATGGGCTGAGAGAGCACCGAAACTCATGCCCGCTATCGTGATCGGTATTTTGAGCTCCACCGGCTTCTTCGCAAACCGTCGCTGCCTAACACGACGTTTGTTCCGCACTTTTCACGATACCCTTCGAGCGGATAACGAGAAATCGAGGCGCCGAGGAACAGCAAGTCATCGAAGTGCGGCACCTTTCGCTTCGTCCCGCCACCACGGATGTCATAAATGCCAGTCACCGCTGCGCGGCGGATTTCCGTCAGCGTGTAGTCGTCGAAAATAGCGGACTTGCGAGGTGCGGTCGGCGGATTGTGGTATGTCATCAGTATGCATCCGCGTTGTCGATGTTGAAGTTGTAGAGCTTGCGGGCCGAGCCGTAGCGTTTGAACTCGCTCGTCTTGATGCCGGTAATTCCGGCCAGCTCCAGAAGCTTGCCCAGCTGATCGTGATGCTCTGCGCGCATCTCCTTTTCGATGCAGTCGGCACCGAGGCTCTTAACATCGCCACGCACGTATAGTTTGGCCTCGTAGATGCTGTCGCCCAACGCGTCGCCCGCGTTGCCGAGCACTACGAGGCTTCCGGATTGGGCGATGAACGCCGACATGTGGCCGATGTTGCCTCTGACCACGATGTCGATCCCCTTCATCGAGATGCCGCAGCGGGACGATGCGTTGCCCTCAATGACGAGCAGGCCTCCGCGACCCGTGGCGCCGGCGTACTGGCTCGCATCTCCCTTGATGACGACCTTGCCGGACATCATGTTCTCGGCCACGCCCGGACCGGCCGAGCCGTGTACCGTGATCGTGGCCTTCTTGTTCATGCCCGCGCAGTAGTATCCAACGCTGCCCTGGATGTTGATGTCAATCGGTGCATCGACGCCGACGGCAACTGCGTGCGAGCCACGGGGATTGAGCACCTCCGACGAGCTCTCATTGGCTCCCTCAGACTGCCGGTGCAGATCCTGATTGAGTTCGCGCAGAGAACTCTTGGCTAGATCGATCTTACGCATGCTGTCCTCGCGCTGTACCTCGTCCTTACCGCTCCCAGAAGTAGACGGTCGACGGCTCGGGTTCCCACACCTTTGCCTTGTCGATGCCCGGCAGGTTGACGAGAGCCCGGTACTCGGAACCGAAAGCCACGTACTTATCCGTCTCGGCCATCACCGCGGGCTTGCAGGCTATCGGATCGCGGACCACGCCAAAGCCGTTTTTGGTGCCCACGACGAAGGTGAAGAAACCATCGAGATCGCCGAGACTTTGGTTCAGCGCTTGCTCAAGGTTCATGCCCTGTTTCATGCGCCATGTGAGATAGGCAGCAGCAACCTCGCTGTCGTTTTCGGTTTCAAAGGTCATCCCGTCGCGCCTCAGTTCACGGCGGATATTGCTGTGGTTCGACAGTGAGCCGTTGTGCACGAGGCACTGATCCGGTCCCGTCGAGAATGGGTGCGCGCCCAGTGTCGTCACCGCCGACTCCGTGGCCATTCTCGTGTGGCCGATGGCGTGCGTACCCGTCATCTTGGCGAGATCAAACCACTTCGCGACCTCTGTCGGGTAGCCAACTTCCTTGTAGATTTCGATGGCCTCGCCGGAACCCATGATGCGCACGGAGGGATGATCGGCCCGGATCGCCGCACGTGCCGCCTCCGCTTTCGCCGTTGGGACGATCAGCACGGCATGCGTGGCCTTCACTTGAAGGCTCGCATCCGCGCCAATGGCTTTTGAGACCGCAGCGCCGAGATGAGCAAAGTCCTTCTCGGGCGTCGCCGACTGCACCGTGATTTTCGTCTTGCCGCTTGACGGGGCCCCATACACGGCGAAACCGGCCGAGTCCGGCCCGCGATCGCACATGGTGGCAAGCATTTCAGTCGTGAGTGCACCGAGGCGCGGCTCAAGCGCCTTGTCCTTGATGAAGAGTCCGACGATCCCACACATCGCGCACCTGTCTAACGCTGGAGCCCAGTCGCAACATCGTTAGCGGGTTCTCAAGAGCGTGTCAACCCCGAAGAACAAATTTTTCGTCACGCGAAACTAAGTGGGGAGTGTCTCCTCGCGTGGGATCTCAGGGCCTCTGATAGATAATCACCGAAAGATAGCTCATCGGCAGCTTGGTGAGCTTGGCGGTCCCGTGAAGTTCAGCGGAATCGAACAGCAGGCAGTCCCCCGGAGAAAGATGATAGCTTCTATCGGCGTGTGCATATTCGACTTCACCGCTCAGCATGTAGATGATCTCGATCCCTTCATGCCTAAATTCGGTGTAGGCTTCTGCATCCGTACTCAGAGTAATAAGATATGGTTCAACGGCAATGGGACCGCCGATGGATTGGCCGAGCAAGTAGTAATTATGTCCGACTTTCGTGCCGCGCCGCCTAATGGAAACGCCGCTGCCATTCTTCACATAAGAGCAGCCGCGGCTGCCTTCGAACGAAGCCAGGAGCTGTGAAAGCGGAAGATTTAGGGCAGCGGAGAGCAGCTGCAGGGTACCCAAAGAAGCCGAAATCTGCCCGTTCTCGATTTTCGAAAGCATGCCTGCCGAAATATCGGCGGCATGCGCAAGCTCGGAAACCGTTTGCCCAGAGGTCTTACGATAATCCCGAACTTGGGCGCCAATGGCCTGCTCCAGGCTCCTGACGATAACATTGGGTGCTCCAGAGCCGGTTGTCAGGACCTTTTTCAGTTTGGCAACCTCGGGCTTTTTACGATGCTTCGTCTTCGCCTTATCCTTCATGGTCGACATCTTAGTTGTTCCTCTCATTGCGTTTCTCTGATCGCGCGATCTGACTGATCCCGGCAAATGCGGTGTGGGTCGGTGACCACCTTCGTCCTGCTGAGGTCTTCGACAGACAAGCTTCCCACCAATACAGGAGGACCCTGAACTGCAACCGGGGACTTTAGGCCGGTTACCGGGTGGTGCGACCTGTTCTTCGCCAATGAGAGCGGTGCGAGGACAGCATGCAGAGTTTGTTTCCTACCACGAACCTTTGTTGACATCAAGGAACCACCGCATGGACTGACGTCCGGCGTTGTCGGGCGAAGGCCGCCGATGCTCACGCAGGCATCGCCGTTCGGCCCGTGCTGACGATGTGCAAACCAACCCCCTGCGCAAGAGACCGCAAAGGGGTACGAACGTATTCAAATCCTGAAATCTGCCACTCCCCGGTAGCAAAAAATGCGTCTCACTCAGCAATACGAGTTTCCGGAGGTTTCCTTGCGCCAATTCTCATAGTTGAGTCGGGCGATCCTGTAAGCGTCGGGAATTGACAAGGCCCAGACGAAAAGCTCCGCCAGCTGCGCGCCCGATGAATGAGTGGTCAGGCGTTGTCGTGTGCCAGGAAAGAAGCGCGAGCAACAATGCAAAAAGGCGAAGCCCAAGCCGCGCTGCGGCTGGCCAGCCGCCACATGCCCTGCGCCGGGAAGAAAAAGGGCGAGCGCGAGAACAGCATAAGGATGCCACGGGGGCTTCGCGGTCATGCTGCCCGCGTCTCCCTCGTGGGCAACGGCGGCGTTTCGCAGCGAGTTGAAGGTCTCTGCAGCAGCTTTGAAAGGTCGCCGGCCGAGACATCAGCGTCATCGAACAACGCTTGCCGGAACAGCAGATGCTCACCGCGCCGTCCCTCGCCCGCCTGTCTGATGATACGAAGGCCACGGCCGGTGATAGCGAGCTCCTTCACACGCGGGTCTCGAAGGATTGCTGCGAGGGGTGCCGAAAGTCGATCCAGCAGCTGCTCAGCGCGCGCATCCGATCCGGCGAATTAGGATCTCCTGCGGTAAGCCTGCCGGCGGCTCCACAGGATACGTAAGACTGCCCGTGAGCGAATAAAACTCGTACCCAGCCGGACGGATAAGGACGGCGAGGCGGGGAACATCGGGGAGCTTGTCGAGAAGGGTGACGGAGAGCCAGAGTTGCGGGAGGCGACGGATGACCATCGTGTCCGGGATCAACTCCACGTGTACACGCCGTCCACGATGCGAGCCAACGAGGCTGGGAAACCCGTCACCACCGTGGCGGACACGCGCACCCTCGAGCACGTTGGCGCATGGCTCGAGCAGAGATCGCCTCGCAGCGCGTACCAGGCGGTGCTCGCGTGCGGCCACCGCGCCGACCGCGCCTGCGACGCCCAGTGCAATTAGCAAGGTTGTCAGGACTGACACGCGCAACCCTCAATTCACTCTAGCTGCCTCGGACCGCCCTGGGATGGAAATCGCCGACCCCTGCTGCATACCGGGACTCACCCGACGGGCGCTGCCTCACTCCAAGTCGTGCGGCAGCGCCCGCCGTATCTCCTCAGTATCCCACCGGCCGAGGCCAGTTCATCGTGAACTGGTCGCCGCGCCGTACGTACTTATAGCGATGGGCAGCGAACCAGATCGAAGCGACAATGTAGAACACCATCATCGCCACGAGCTGGGTGCCGTAACCCAGGAACACCGCGAAGTAGGTGGCCGCGCATAAAATAAGCAAGACGAGCGCCGGGAGGGGGTGGAAAGGGTACTCGTAGCCCCGGCTGATCGAGCCGAGCGGCCACTTGTTGCGGAACATGATGACATTGAACGACATGTACGTATATCCCAGCAGGCCCGACAGGATCGAGAACGTGATGACCTGATCGAGCGGTGCGAAATAGGCGAACACGAGCGCTACCGGCACCAGAAATACGATCGAGCGGTAGGGCGTCCTGTTCCTGGGATGCACCGCGCCAAACCAGGCCGGCAGGTAATGGTCACGGCCCATCGAGAACCAAGCGCGCGAGGCGTCGTTGATGCAGCCGTTTGCCGAAGCGAGCGTCGAGAAGATCGTGCCAACGAATAGCAGGACCATCAGGAACGTTGAGCCCGTGAGCCGCGCCGCGTCGAACATCGGCGTGATGGCCTGGCCCAGGTACTCCCACGGCATTAGTCCGGAGCAGACGTACCAGGTCATCGTTGCCGCGATCAGCAGCGTGATCATTCCGGTCATCGTACCCAGTGGCAGCGAGCGCGGCGGCGAACGCACCTCTTCGGCCGCCTGGCAGGTGCCCTCAATGCCGAGATAGTACCACAATCCGAAATGGAGCGACGCGATGACGCCCAGCCATCCGTACGGCAGCCCCCGTCAACAGCTCATCCAGCTTGAGCACCTCGTTGCCCCACGGCCTAACCGCGGCAAACAGGATTACAATAGCGATGAAGGCGATAGCGGTAATGACAAGGTTGAACGTCAAGGTCGCATAGAACACCGCGATAGTTCAGCCAAGCCAGAAACATGATTGTAAGCACGATAAATGGTTTGTCGTGAACGCCCTCGAAGCCGGCCATTGTACCGACGGTCTGCACGAGATAGCCGAGTGTGATGGCATTAGCCGCCTCGAGCATTGTATAGGCGAAAACGAGGAAAAGGCCGACATTGAAGGCCGCGAGCGGGCCGACGATGTGTTTGGCCTGCGCGTATTGACCACCGGCGGCCGCCACCGTCGAGGTCACCTCCGAGTTGATCATGGCGACGCAGGTGTAGAGCAGTCCGGCTACCCAGCAGGCTATGAGCGCCGCCATCGCGCCACCCTTGCCGACCGCGAAGTTCCAGCCCATGTACTCGCCGACAAGCACGATGCCGACACCGAGCGCCCAGACGTGTCCGGGGCCCAGAACGCGAAGCAGCGAGACCTTTTCGCCATGAATTGCCGTTGTCTGGCTCACCGGTGGCCTCCCTGATGGGTGGGGTCAATCACGAGCTTGTCTTCGATCTCGCCTTCCTTCGACGAGGTCAGAAGCTCTTCCGAGTAAGCGCGGTTGGTTCGGATGAGATCGTTCAACATCCACAGTCCGAGAAGGGCAGAGATCCCCCAGGCGAGGTATTCGAGAATTTGAAAGCTGTTCATGTGCCTCCCCTTTCATCTGCTGTTGAACTTTTCTTCGATGACGTCCTTGTACTCCTTCTTCGACCAATGGAAGAGGATGTAGAAGTAGACGATCACCACGAGCGTCGTGATGGCGAGCTCCGGTATGCTGAACGTGTAGTCGAAGCGAGCGGCGATAATGTCTGCCGCAGACTCGGGCGTGAAGCCGAGCTTCTCCCACTGAGCCTGCATAGTCGCGTTTTGCCCCATGCCCGCCAATGTCTTTTCGGCAAATTCGATGGGGCCCTTTCCGCCACCGGCGAGCCCGAGATAAAGCGGAGTGAAGAAGCCAGAAGTACAAGTCCGAGCAGAAATAACGTATCGAAAAACTGCCCGATTGCCGACTGCTGAGGCGGCTGATAGCGCGTCTTTGGCATGGCTTCCTCCCTATTCCTTGGCCCCGTGCATCAAGTCCAGGTAGTGCAGGTCGAGCCCGTAGATGTGCTCTTTGTCTTCCGAGTAGTGGTTGACCATTGCGAGGATCGACGCCGAATTAAACAGCAGCACTAGTGCTCCAGCGATCGCGAGCGCGAGGCCGACGTAGTCGCCTTCAGCATTCGGCCAGACTTCGTAAAAAACGAAGCTATAGAGTAACCAGAGTGCCAGCACCGCACCGAACGCCCAAAGACGATCCGTACTAAACATTTTCTCGACGCGTACGTCGCTGGCTTTTTGCTGCATATGCGCTCTCTCCGCAATGGGGCTGGGTTGCTCTTTAGGTGTGTCCGGTTGTCTCTTCCGGTTGTGCCTCCACCCGATACCTCATAGTTGCCTACTAGTCAACTGTGTTTCTCATGCAGAAACTCGAGGTGGCTCGCCACTACGCGTCGGCAAGCCCTTCGCGGTGTCGGCTGGCCGGGCTCTCAACCCAAGTCGTCCGCCTCAGCTTAGTTTCTTGATACGAATAAACGTTTCGTTCTACTTACCAGTGTTTCAGCGCCAATGTGGGGGTAGGTCGACAATTGCATGGGTGTAGCTTGTCGTGACGCGGGTCGCTCGGAGGGACTACGATCCCGTATGTGAGGATTGTCGCGCGCGATCCTCTGACGGAGCCGAAACAGTTGTCGTCAGATCACTTGGATCTTCTGGAGCTCGTCAATGACACTCAAAACCCGCTTAACGGTGCGCCTCGGCGTCACTCACCCCATAATCTCCGCACCCATGGCGTTCGCCGCCGGAGGACGGCTCGCCGCGGCAGTCTCGGCAGCGGGTGGACTAGGCCTGATCGGCGGCGGCTACGGCGAAGCCGGTTGGCTCAAGGAGGAATTCCGGGCCGCAGGAGGTCAGTCTGTGGGATGCGGGTTCATTACGTGGTCCTTACGTAAGCAGCCCCACCTTCTCGACGCGGCCCTCACCCACAAGCCTGCGGCGATTTTTCTTTCGTTCGGGATCCCCAGCCGTTTGCAGGGCGCGTCAAGACGTCTGGTACCTTGCTCATCTGCCAGGTTCAGACGCGCCGCGACGCCGACAATGCGCTCGAATGCGGCGCCGACGTTGTTGTCGCCCAGGGAGCCGAGGCGGGCGGACATGGGGAAAAACGCTCGACGTTCACCTTGTTCGCGAAGTTGCCGACCTCATTGCCGCACGGTCACCCGACACTCTGTTGTGCGCGGCCGGCGGCATCGGGGACGGACAGGGATCGGCCGCGGCCCTAATGCTCCGGAGCGGACGGTGTGCGGCCGGCTCACGGCATGGGCCTCGAGGGAAGCAAATGTGATCGCGCGGATGCAGAGCGCTGCCCTCGCTGCGACAGGCGACGAGACCATTCGTTCCCAGGTGATGGACCTGGCGCGGAAGCTGGACTGGCCCGCCCGCTATACCGCGCGCGTGTTGAAAAATCGGTTCATTGAGCGGTGGCACGGCCACGAGGCGGAGTTGCTCGATGTGGCAGACAACGAGGCCGCGAAATATCAAAAGGCTTGGGCCGAAGGAGATCCCGACAATAGCAACACATTTGTCGGGGAGGTCGTGGGCCTCATCCACGAAGTCGCGGCAGCAGGGGACATTATTGCACGAATCGTGCGCGAGGCGGAGGAGCGGCTCCAGGCTGGAGCGTTGGAACTCTCCGCGGGGGACTGACGGTTATATTAGGAGTTGATCCAGGGGCAACCGAAGCTCGGACGACCGCCGTGCAGGTAAACATGGAAAAATTCATAGCAACGGTGCCTGCCAGGCTTGCCGGATGAGTTCAGAATTCTCATGCGTGTCACTGACTGCATGTTATCAACGCTCGTCACAAGCATCTGTGGGTTTGGCAGACACTCGACGTGTGACGGCCACGGCCGGGTGCGCTCGGCTAATTCTGCTCCGGCGCGCTCGCGACGCTGGCGGGGCGTCGAGCAACGGTGGACTTGCGAAGCTCGCGCGGCGCGGTCCCGAACCAGCTGCGGGCCGCGCGCGAAAATGCGCTGAGCTCGGAGAATCCGAGTAGAAATGCAATTTCGGTCATCGGCATCGACGTATCGAGTAGAAAGTGGCGCGCAAGCCCCTTGCGGGTTTCCTCGACGAGCTCCCGAAAGCTTGTGCCGGCGTCCTCGAGCTCGCGCTGCAGCCGGCGCGGAGGCATTCCGAGCCTGTCGGCCGCCCCGCCGAGGGTCGCCTCTCCTCGCTTCAGGGCCTCGGCAACGTAGTCCGAGACGCAATAGACGATGTCGGTGGCCCGCTCGCGGCGCACGATGGTCTCACGCGCATGCTGGCGCATGATTTGGTAGAGCAGGGGGTCGGCAGCGGGTAGTGGCCGCGAGAGGTAGCGCGTCTCGACGCCGATGCGATTGTGCGGCCGGTCGAACTGGACGTGCCGGCCGAGGAGGCGAATGAACTCCCGCGCCGCGCTTGGCGTGGGATGCTCGAACTCGACGTGGATCGGAACGAGTGGATCCTGGAGCACGTGGCGGATACGCAGCGCCGTGGTTACGAGCAAGAGATCGACGAATTGCGCTCGCGGCCCATACACTTGAGGGATTTGGTACGTGAGGTGGGTCAACTCCTCACCCTCATCGAGACGCACCGTATAGGCGTCGACGACGAGCCCAAGAAACCGGATTGTGTCTTTGAACATAGTGCGCAGGTCGGGCGCGTTGAGCGTGAGATAGGCGAGAGTTCCGGTAACATTGGTCGGCAGCGATTCGGCGAATTGCAGACCGAATGCATCGTTGCCGGATTGCCGCGCCAGGTTCTCGAGAAGTTTGAGGCCGACCGCAAACGGGATCATAGTGTCGACGTCGACGGGGGAATCGGGGTCGAGGCCGACCTCCTCGAGGCTCTGGCGCCAATCGAGACCGCGCGCGTTGAGGAACGGCTGAAGCGCGATCAGGCCCGCCGCAGTGACCATCGGCTCCTTGGACTTGAGAAGGGCGCTCTCCGGAATAATCATAGCGCGGCTCCTTGTCGGCGCAATTTTCTTGACTAGTACGGCCGGTCGTCAAGTCTGGTTCAGCGCGCCGCGGAATATTCGGCCTGCAAAGTGAGGGAAACGGGGCGCGCGGCGCGATCTTCGGGCAGCTCCGAGTCAAAAAAGCAACACCGGCGGTCAAGCGCCTGTGACCCGAATAACGATAAGTCTGGGCCGATTTCATCTACGGGGTCTGCTCCGGCCAAGGAGAGGCACGGACGACATATGCTTGTCGGAGATATTCTCGTTACGGCCTTGACCTTGAAAGACTCCCACGGGGCGAGCAAGGCAATCCTCGCCCAGTGTTACGATGAGCTGTCCTCGAGCAGGTCGTCCCGCTTCTTCAAGAGCCCCTCGGCCTTGGACGGCAGCATTTTGAAATCCCAGCCTGAGGTGCGCGCCGTTATCTCCTCGGCGACCGCCTTGCTCGCGCCCTCTCCGGTGGCCGACAGCGTGAACCACGTCGCGTCCGGGGCCCGCCGGAGCCTGATCTCGACCTTGAGCCCGTCCGCGCCGTCGACCGAGACGGTGCCGGTATTTTCTCCGCTCTGAGCCTCGGTCTTGCGCACATCCTCGAATTGAAGGTAGGAGGCGCTCTCCACGATGTTGTCGAGCACGTTGACGAACTTGAGCTTCTTGCCGGCCGGCATGTCAGCGAGCTTGTGGTCGCCGTCGGCATTCCGCTCGATCACGTAGGGCGGCTGACCCTCGACGGCGACGGTGATCTTCGAGATCTTGTCCGTGGCCGTCTCGAAGGCGATGGCCTTGATCCAGTCCCTCAGAGTGGTCCCGACGCCGATGTCGCTGTCGACCAGCCACGATTGGTCCTCGCCCGGCTTGCGCACGTAGGTGCCGCCCTTGCCGGAGCCGAAGGCATCGGGGCGCGGCTTGCCGACGACGGCCTCCGCGAGCACCGCGCCCTTGGCGTCGAGGAGCCGCACGAGCCGTGCGGCGGCACCCTTGGCCTTCGGATCTCCGAGATCGAGGAGGCCGTAGCGCTCGGGGAGCCTGGTCTTGGGCTCGGCGAGGTCGGCCTCCGAAAGACCAAGGAGGAATGCGCGCACTTTCTCGACGCTCGCGGGGAACCCGCCACGGTTCTTCAGCGCCCACGATTGCCCCGTGCGCTCGACCAGCAGGGTATCCTCCCCTTGCGTGATCTCGATCTGAGCGACGTTGGCGGCTTCCCCGGCGAGGGCCGGGAAGAGCTTGCCGCCGTTTTGGGTCACGAGCGACCACGGCTTCGAGGTCGAATACGCCGCGATGGCGACAGCGAGCGACAGGACGGCTGCAACGGCGAGCAGGGCGAAATGCTTGGGCGTCATCGGAAAGGTGTCCTTCGAAGGATCGTCAGGTGGGCGGTCGGCGCCGGCTCCGCCACAGCGTCCAGCCGATACCGGCGAAGCCGATGGCGAGTGGGACGAGCGCGATGTTGGCGAATTTGAGCCAGCCGTCGAGGCCATCGATGTCGCGACGGAGCGCGAGCTTGACGTCGCGCAGCTCGCGGCGGATCGAGAGCATCTCGGATCGGAACTTCTCGATCGCCTGGCGCTCGGCGTCGGTGAGGATTGCCGCGCTCTGCCCATCGCCCGCCGTCTCGAGCTTCTTGAGCTCGGCCTCGACGCCTCTGAGCTTCTGGGTCAGCGCCTCCTCCTTCTCGCGGAAGCGGCGCTCCGCGTCGCGGCGCAGGCTCTCGACGAGTGTGAACGTGCGCTCCTTCACGCCGCGGCCGCGGAGCGCGATGAGGGCGTCGCTGCCCGAGAGGTTCTCGAGCGCGCCGAGAACGAACGCCGCATTGTGGGACGACGGCATGATGATCTGCTGGCCCATCATCTCGCGCTGATCGACCCAGAACTGATCGGCGAGCATGTCCGAGTCGGCGACGACGATGGCGTTGATGCGCCCCGTGCCGACGTGCGAGGCGGGCGGCGTCGCGGGCTTCGCGTCAGTGGCCTTCGTGTCCGGGGCGGCGGGAACCGTCTCGCCGGGCTTGGCCTCGGCCGGGCCCGGTTTGGCCTCGCTCTTGTCCTTATCGGGCGCCTTCGTTTCGGTAGCGGGCGGGCCGCTCGGAAATCCGCTTCTTGCCTCGCCCGAGACGCGGGCCGCGAGCATCAGCGACTTGCCGCCGGGTGCGTAGTTGCGCAGAAGCGCGGTGGGGTTGGCGGACATGCCGACGCTCTGAGTCGCGATCTCCATGGCGTCGGAGCCCGTGGAGAGGATCGGCGTGACCGCGGGGCCGGCGCCGTCGACTTTCGTCAGGATGCCGGCCGAGGCGAGGTTCAGGACCTCGATGCCGCTCGAGAGCACGTCGTGCTGGTCGATGCTCGAGCGGTCGAGGCCGAGCCAGGCAACATAGTCGGTGACCATTCCCTGGCCGCCGCCCTGGCCGCCGAACTGGACGCGGCGCGCGTGCTGGATGTCCGCCGCGACCTTCTTCGGATCGAAGTCGATGCCCCAGGCCTTGAGGAGCTTCGCCAGCTCCGCGCGCCCATCGCCGCCCTTCTGCGCCATCTCGAGCTGCGCGGCCTCGGCCAGCGGATCGATGAAGACGAGCACCTTGCCGCCCTTCAGCGCGAACTGGTCGATGGCGTAGGCGGTGGCCGGCGTGAGGCCCGTGGGCTGCGCAACCATTAGAACGCCGATGCGCGGGGGGATCTCCTTTACGCCCTCATCGAGCGTCTCGACGTCGAAGAACTCGCGGATCTGATCCATGATCAGCCACGGCGGCGTCGGCTGCTCGCGCATCGGCGACTTGCCGCCGTCGAGGGGAAGCCCGGTGATGAGGCCGATGACGCGTTTTTTCGGGTTGGCGAGCGCATTGACGAGCTTTGTCACGTCGTATTCGAGGAACGACTCGCGATTGGGCGCGAAGACGCTGATCGTCTCGCGATTGTCGGTGGCGTTGGTGGCGGTGAGGCCGAAATAGCCGAGCTCGCCCTCGGCATTGAGCCGCAGCCCCCGCAAGCCCTCCGCGACGGCCCGGTCCTCGGCATCCGAGAACGGCTCGGGATCGAGGAAGGTGAGCTCGAGCTTGCCGCCCGAGATGTCGCGGTATTGCTCTAGGAGGGTGCGCACGCGATCGAAGTAATGCGCGTACGTCGGGGCCATCTCGCCGAGCTTGGACGAGAAATAGAGGCGGACCTTGATCGGCTCGCCGATGCCGCGAAGGATCGTGCGCGTGCCATCCGAGATCGTGAACAGGCGGTCCTCCGTGAGGTCGGCGCGCCAGCTTCTGAGCGACACGGCGGAGGCGAGGTTCACCGACAGCAGGATCACGGCGGCGAGCGCGAGGCCGCCCCACGCGAGCGTCCTGTGGCTCAGGCCGGAGACGCGGGCGACGACGGCGGTCCAGGCCTTGGAGACGGTGGATCGAGTGGTTTCGATAATGCTGGACATTGCTTTCTCTCAGGCCGCCTTCTTCTGCTCGACGGCTATGGCATTGGCGAACAGGGCGAAGGCAATCATCGATACGAAGAAGACGACTGATGGCAGATCGATGACGCCGCGCGTGATGCGCTCGTAGTGGGTGAGGAAGCTCATCGACGAGATGGCCTCGGCGACGAAGCCCGGCGTCCAGGCGCGCAGCGTGTTCTGCACGAGCTCGAGGCCGCTCATCACGAACAGGAAGCAAAGGGTGGCCGCGATGATGAAGGCGATCACCTGGTTCTTGGTCAGCGCGGAGACGAACGATCCGATGGCGAGGAAGGCGCCCGCCATGAGGAAGCTGCCGAGATAGCTCGCGAGAATGACGCCGTTGTCGGGGTCGCCAAGCACGTTGACGGTGATCCACATGGGGAACGTCAGTACGAGGGCCAGGCCGATGAAGGCCCAGGCGGCGGCGAATTTGCCGATGATGGCCTCGGCCGGCGAGATCGGCAGCGTCATCAGGAGCTCGATCGTGCCCGTCTTGCGTTCCTCCGCCCAGAGCCGCATGGCGACGGCGGGCACGAGCAGGAGATAGAGCCAGGGATGATAGGCGAAGAACGAGTAGAGGTCTGCTTGCCCGCGGTCGAAGAAGCTGCCGATATAGAACGCGAATGCGCCCGTTGCCGCGACGAAGATCGTGAGAAACACTGCAGCAAGCGGCGTCGCGAAGTAGGCGGCGAACTCGCGCCGGGCGATGATCGCGGCCATCTTGAGGCTATCTAGCATGGTCGGGGCCTCCCGTGGCCGTCGTGATCTCGCGGAAGATGTCGTCGAGCTTGCCGCGCTCGACGAAGAGCTCGTCGACTGGGACCGACTTCTCGCGCAGAAGCGCCGCGACTTCACTGGCGATCGCTCGTCCGTGCTTCGGAATGGCGCGCAGATGGACGGCGCCGTTCGCTTGCCCGACCGTCTCGATGTGGGCGATCTCGGCGTGGCTCGAAAGCGCGCGCAGGACGGTGTCGGCGCGGGTCGCCGCGACACGGATCGCGACCGCCCCGTGGTAGGGCACACGCCGCATCAGGTCCTCGGCCGTTCCGTCGGCGACGATGCGGCCCCTGTTGATGATGACGGCGCGCGAGCACACGGCCTCGACCTCCTCGAGGATATGCGTCGAGACGATGATTGCCTTGTCGGGGGCCATCTCGCGAATGAGCTTGCGGACGTGGTGCTTCTGGTTGGGATCGAGGCCGTCGGTCGGCTCGTCCATGATGAGGACGGGGGGATCGTGCAGGATCGCCTGCGCCAGCCCGACGCGCCGCTTGAAGCCCTTGGAGAGCGTTTCGATGCGCTGGTCGAGGACGGGGTCGAGCCCGGCGCGGTCGGCCGAGGCGGCAACGCGCGCCTTGATCGCTTGACCGCTGAAGCCGCGCACTTCCGCGATGAAGCCGAGGAAGGAGCGCGGCGTCATCTCGCCGTAGGCGGGGGCGCCCTCGGGAAGGTAGCCGAGCTTGGACTTGGCGGGCTTCGGGCTCTCGGCGATGTCGAGACCGCAGATCCGCGCCGTGCCGGCGTCCGGCTCGAGGAAGCCCGTGATCATCTTCATCGTCGTCGACTTGCCGGCGCCGTTCGGGCCGAGGAAGCCGAGGACCTCCCCCTTGCGCACCGATAGAGAGATGCCGTCGGCGGCGACGATCGCGCCGAATTGCTTGTGCAATCCCTCTGCCTCGATGAGCACTGACATCGCGCCACCTCCCTGCGGCCGCTCGCTTGGCGCCGCGTACGATCATCGTTGACGTGATCCAGCCCTAGAGCCCAGCCCCGAGAGCGATGTCCGCTGCTCCGGCGCGCGCGGCATTGTCGGCGCCCTCGCGGCCGGGCGCCGTCGGTGCGCGAAATTACTTAGAAGCCCGACAGATTCAAGAGGCAACGCGCAACCTAAACGAGTTGTAAGAAAGGACCATTCCGCGGCGGAAAGTGCGCTAACCGCGAGGCATCTATTCCAGGAAGAGTTCCTGCCCCGACGAGGATTAGCCGGCAATCGGGCGACCCATGCCGGTAGCGTCGCCTCTCCGGGAGGCCTTGACGGGGCGCGTAAAGTTTCCCAGGGTCGGGAAGCAGGAGCAACGCACGTGCGCTACGCCCGCCGGATACTCGCCGCTCTCGTCATGTGCGCCGTCGCCTTTGCGCCGGCCGCGGGCGCTATGGCGTCTGCTGCAAAGGCCGGCTCCGCGCCCGCCATGGCCGATTGCCACAAGCGCGCCGCCGGCAATGCCGCGCCGGCCAACGCTCCGAGCCATTGCCCCGATTGCGACAAGTCGGGCTCCTGCACCGAGGCTTGCCTCGCCAAGTGCTCCGCCGCTCCGGCGGTGGTCGGCGCCGCGGCGCCGGCCATGATGTTCAAGTTCGAGGCATTCGCGGACACGGGGACGGTTAAGCCGCCGTCTCAAAACCTCGCGCCGCCCGCTCCCCCTCCCAAATCCTGACCTTCTCGATCCCGCCTGCCGGGGCGCGCTGACGCACGCTGCGGCAGCTCATTCCTGCGTGGCCCCTCGCCGCGCCCGCGACTGCAATCCGAGAAGGACGATCAGGCATGACATCGAAACTCAGGCTGGCGGCTGCCGCTCTCGCGGCGCTCGCGACCGCTGCTGCAGGCCACCATCTCGGCGCTGGGACGTGGCTCTTGCAGATGCCGAATGCTCATGACACGGCCGCCAATTCGTCCGCGCCCGCTAGGCCTTCCGCCAATACCAGCGCTCGCAAGGTCCTCTACTACCGCAATCCCATGGGGCTCCCCGAGACGTCGCCGGTGCCGAAGAAGGATTGGATGGGAATGGACTACGTCCCTGTCTACGACGGCGAGGACGACGCCACGACCGTAAAGGTCGGACTAGACAAGGTGCAGCGTGCGGGCGTGCGCACCGAGGCCGTCGAGACGCGGAGCCTTGCGCGGATGGTCGCTGCGCCCGGGGTCGCCAAGCCGGACGAGCGCACGTTGCGCAGCGTCACCGTGCGGGCCGACGGCTATATCGAGAAGCTCTATGTCAATACGACGGGCCAGCACGTGCGGACAGGCGAACCCCTGTTCAGCTTCTACAGTCCCGCGATCGTCAGCGCGCAAATTGACTACAAGAATCAGATCGACACGGCGGGCGGGCGCTCGCGCCAAGCCGCGGACAGCTACGCAAAGGTCGTGGCAGAGCGGTTCAACGGACTGGGCGTTCCGGAGGGGGAGATCGAGCGGCTAGGGGCAACGGGCGAAATCTCGCGGATCTTCGATATGCCGTCGCCGGCCGATGGCGTGGTGATGGAGAAGAACGTCATCGAGGGGCAAATGGTGAAGGCGGGCGATACTCTTTACCGTCTCACGGACCTCGGCAACATCTGGATCATCACGGACGTCCCCGAGCAGGACATAGGGCTGGTCAAGGTTGGCGCGCCCGCCAAGGTGCGCTTTCGTGCCTTTCCCGATGAGCCTTTCGATGGGCGGGTTACGTTCGTGCTGCACGAGCTCGCCATGAGCACGCGTACCGCCAAGGTGCGCATCGAGGTCGCCAATCCCAATCATCGCATCAAGCACGAGATGTTCGCGGACGTGGAGATCAATACCACGGCCGGCGATGCCCCTCGTCTCTCGGTGCCGGCATCTGCAGTCATCGACAGCGGCACGCGGCGCATAGTGCTGCTGGAGCGGGGGGAGGGGCATTTCGCGCCAAGGGAGGTGCAACTCGGCCTCAGAACCCGCGACTACGTAGAGATCAAGAGCGGTCTCGAGGCGGGCGAGAAGGTGGTGGTGAGCGCCAATTTTCTCATCGATGCCGAGAGCAATCTCAAGGCGGCGCTCCAGAGCTTCGCGCCTGGCGGCACGCAACCGCAACAGGGTGCAGCCGCTATGGGCTCTGGTGCCGGCAAGTCCCCGGAGGGCACGCCATGATCCCGGCGCCGGCCCCGATATTAACCTTCACAAACATGGCTGATGAGCCCGATGGGGACGCGAGCCTGCACGTGGCTTCCTTTTTGCGTGGCTGCGATCGAGAACCCTATCCCCGTCCGACCAGGATCGATCAGCCATGATGTCGAAAGCCGTTGCAGCAGCCACAGTAATTCTGGCCCTCGGGGGTGCCGGGGTTCATTCCATCGTCGGTGGAAACGGGCTTGGGCACGCGTCAAAAGCGGACACGACCGTTTCACCCGAGGCCGGGAAGCTCGCGGCCATTGATCCAAATTCCGATGTGTCGCCACCGTCCGACCCGCATGCGGCCCACGCATCCGGTTCCGAGAAGAGAGAGCGTAAAGTCCTTTTTTACCGTAACCCCATGGGCCGTCCCGACACCTCGCCGGTGCCGAAAAAGGACGAGATGGGGATGGACTACATTCCGGTCTATGCGGACGAGGCCGCGAGCGGCGGGTCTGCGGTCAAGGTGAGCCTCGATAGGGTCCAGAAGTCGGGCGTGCGCACCGAGCCCGCCGTGCGCCGATCCTTCACCCGCGCCATCAAGGCGCCCGGCATTGCCAAGCCCGACGAGCGCACGCTGCGCACCGTCTCTCTCCGCGCCGACGGCTTCGTCGAGAAGCTCTATGCCAACGCCACCGGTCAGCTCGTGAACGCCGGCGACGCCCTGTTTCGCTTCTACAGCCCGGCGATCGTCAACGCACAGATCGACTACAGGAACCAAGTCGCGACGGCCGGCGCACGCCCGCGCGAGGTCGCGGACACCTATGCACGCGTGGTGGGCGAGCAGTTTCGCAGGCTCGGCGTCCCCGAGCAGGAAATCGCGCGGCTGCGCGAGACAGGCTCGATTTCCGACGCTTTCGACGTGCCGTCGCCCGTCACGGGCGTGGTCCTCGAGAAGCACGTGATCGAGGGGCAGATGGCGAGGACGGGCGAGGAACTCTATCGCATCGCGGATCCCACTAAGATCTGGATCATCGCCGACGTTCCCGAGCAGGACGTCGCGCAATTCGAGATTGGCGCGCCGGCCAAGGTGACGTTCCGTGCCCTCCCCGGCGAAAGCTTCGACGGCAAGGTCAGCTTCGTTCAGCCGGCGCTCGATGCCGCGACTCGCACTGCCAAGGCTCGCATCGAGCTCGACAACCCGGGCAGCCGCATCAAGTACGAGATGTTTGCCGACGTCGAGATCTCGTCCAGCGGTGACGAGCCCCGCATCGTGATCCCGTCCTCGGCCGTGCTCGACAGCGGCGAGCGCCAGGTGGTGTTGGTCGAGCGGGGCGAGGGGCTTTTCGACCCGCGCCCGGTGAAGCTTGGCTTGCGTAGCAAGGATCTGGTCGAAGTGCAGGATGGTCTCGCCGAGGGCGAGAAGGTGGTTGTCTCGGCGAACTTCCTCATCGATGCCGAAGCCAATCTGCAGGCGGCGTTGAAGCCGTTCACGATGGAGGCCTCCCAGTGATCGCGCGTCTCATCCGTTGGTCGGCGGGTAATCTCGTCCTCATTCTAATCGGCGCGGCGCTCGCGACCGGGCTCGGCCTCTATGCCGTGCGCCAGGTACCGCTCGACGCTATCCCCGACCTCTCCGATACGCAGGTCATCATCTACACGGACTACCCCGGCCAGGCTCCGCAGGTGGTCGAGGACCAGATTACCTATCCGCTGTCGACAGCCATGCTGTCGGTCCCGCGCTCGCACGTGGTGCGCGGCTTCTCCTACTTCGGCGTGTCGTTCGTCTACGTGATCTTCGACGAGGGCACCGAAATCTATTGGGCGCGCTCGCGGGTCATCGAGTACCTTTCGGCGGCCGCCGGCAAGCTGCCCCGCGGCGTGACGCCGAGGCTCGGCCCCGACGCGACAGGCGTCGGCTGGGTCTACCAGTACGTCGTCACCGCCGCGCAGCGCACGCTCGCCGAGCTGCGCTCGACCCAAGACTGGCAGGTGCGGCTCGCGGCGGCGAAGGCCGAAGGCGTCGCCGAGGTGGCGAGCGTCGGCGGCTTCGTGCGCCAGTACTCCGTCGTCGTCGACCCGCGCCGCCTGAAGGCGCTCGATATCCCGCTCGGAAGCGTCAAGGACGCGATCCGCGCCTCCAACATGGACGTGGGCGGGCGCGTCGTCGAGCTCGCCGAAAGCGAGTTCATGGTGCGTGGGCGCGGCTATCTCAAGGGCATCGACGACCTCGAGCAGATCGTCCTCAAGGCCGAGGGCGGCACGCCGGTGCGCCTCGCCGACGTTGCCCGCGTCGAGCTCGCGCCCGACGAGCGGCGCGGCTTGACCGAACTCAACGGCGAGGGCGAGGCGGTGTCCGGCATCGCCGTGCAGCGCTACGGCCAGAACGCGCTCTCCGTCATCGCCAACGTCAAGGAGAAGCTCGAGGCGATCAAAGGCAGCCTGCCCGAGGGCACCGAGATCGTCCCCGTCTACGACCGCTCGGGCCTCATTTATCGCGCGATCGAGACTTTGAAGCGCACGTTGCTCGAGGAAAGCCTGATCGTCGCCCTCGTGTGCGTCGTCTTTCTGCTCCACGTGCGCAGCGCCTTCGTCGCCATCATCACCCTTCCGCTCGGCGTGCTCGTCGCATATGGGCTGATGCATGCGCTGGGCTTGTCGTCGAACATCATGAGCCTCGGCGGCATCGCGATCGCCATCGGCGCCATGGTCGACGCCGCGATCGTCATGATCGAGAACGCGCACAAGCATCTCGAGCGTGCGCCTCCCGATAAACCCCGCTCCGAGGTTCTGATCGAGGCCGCCGTCGAGGTCGGCCCCGCGCTCTTCTTCTCGCTCCTCATCATCACCGTGTCGTTCCTGCCCATTTTCGCGCTCGAGGCGCAAGAGGGACGCTTGTTCAAGCCGCTCGCCTTCACGAAGACGTTCGTGATGGCGGCTAGCGCCCTGCTTTCGGTGACGCTCGTTCCAGCCCTCATGATGTTGTTCGTGCGCGGGCGCATCATCCCCGAGGACCGCAACCCCGTGAACCGGTTTTTGATGTGGATATATCGCCCCGTCATCGCTGCCGTGCTCAAGGCGAAGGGGCTGACGGTCGCGCTGGCGCTGGGCGTGCTCATCGCGAGCGTCTGGCCGGCGGCGCGGCTCGGCTCGGAGTTCATGCCGAACCTCGACGAGGGCACGCTGCTTTACATGCCGACGACGCTCCCGGGGCTTTCGATCTCCAAGGCGTCCGAGCTCGTGCAGACGCAGAATAAGATCATCAAGTCGTTCCCGGAGGTGGAGTCGGTGCTCGGCAAGGCGGGGCGCGCCGAGACCGCGACCGATCCGGCGCCGCTCGAGATGTTCGAGACCGTGATCAACCTCAAGCCTAAGTCCGAGTGGCGCCCGGGCCTGACGCTAGAAGCGTTGATCGACGAGATGGACCGTTCGCTCCAGTTTCCGGGCGTCTCCAACGCCTGGACGATGCCGATCAAGGCGCGCATCGACATGCTTGCAACCGGCATCCGCACGCCCGTCGGCGTCAAGGTCATGGGGCCCGACCTGCGCGTCATCGAGGGGATCGCGCGCGAGATCGAGGCGGCTCTGAAAACGGTGCCTGGAACCTCGAGCGCCTACGCCGAGCGCATCATCGCCGGCAACTATCTCGAGATCGAGCCCGACCGGCACGCACTCGCCCGGTACGGCCTCTCGATCGAGGACGTTCAGAACGTCGTTGCGTCCGGCATCGGCGCCGAGACGGTGACGACCACCATCGAGGGCCGCGAACGCTACGGCGTCTCCGTGCGCTATCCGCGCGACGTGCGCTCCGATCCCGACGCCATCGCGCACGAGGTGCTGGTGCCGCTGGCCAACGGCGCCTCGGTGCCGCTCGGTGAGGTCGCGAGCGTGAAGCTCGTCCAGGGCCCCGCCTCGATCCGCACTGAGAACGCCCAACCCGCGGCCTACATTTTCGTCGACGCGCGCGAGCGCGACCTCGTCGGCTATGTTGCCGACGCCAAGCGCGCGGTGGCCGAGACCGTCAAGTTTCCGCCCGGCTATACCGCCGTGTGGAGCGGACAGTTCGAGTACTACGAGCGGGCGAAATCGCGCCTCGCGCTCGTCGTCCCGCTGACGCTTGCCATCATCTTCCTGCTCCTCTACCTGAACTTCCGCCGCGTCACCGAGAGCCTCATCGTGATGGCCTCGCTGCCGTTCGCCCTCGTCGGCGGCCTGTGGCTGATGTGGTGGCTCGGATTCAACCTGTCGGTCGCGGTTTCCGTCGGCTTCATTGCGCTCGCCGGCGTCGCCGCCGAGACCGGCGTGGTGATGCTGATCTATCTCGAGCACGCGCTGGAAGCCCGCCGCGCGCTCGCCGCGCGCGAGGGCCGGCCACTTGACGCGGGCGACATCCATGCCGCCGTCATGGCCGGCGCGGTCGAGCGCGTGCGCCCCAAGATGATGACGGTCACGGCCATCATCGCCGGGCTCCTTCCGATCCTATGGAGCACGGGAACCGGATCGGAAGTCATGCAGCGCATTGCCGTGCCGATGATCGGTGGCATGGTCTCCTCGACGGTGCTGACGCTCGTCGTGATTCCGGCCATCTATGCGCTCGTCAAGGGCTATGCTCTCGGTGCGCGCCGCGAGGCCGTGAGCGGCGAGACCGCCGGGGTCTCTCACGTCGGGCTTTAGTCCGGCGCACGCGTGCACTGCAACACGCGCAAATCCGTCATAGGAAGGCCCCAAATTTATCTGCTATATTTATGTGCAGATGCCGACCCTGTTGAGGACGGCCGGGGGTTATCATGGGCAGTTGGGCCTTACTCCGTGGCTTTGCGCTCGTTGCTGCGCCGACGGCGGTGGCGGCGGGCGAGGCCTGCATTCCCTGCACGGGTCCCGCTGCAACCTATCGGTGTGCGCTGGAGGAGGGCGGCAAGCTCGACAAGATCGCCGGCGGCGACAAGGCGCTAACCCAGATTTGCGTCAAGGTCCTGACCAAGACTGGCCCGCACGAGAAGTGCGAGGCGGTCGGCGCCGACGAGAAGAGCTGCGCCGGCGCAACCCAGAAAATTATCACGCTCACCGACGTTCAACAGGCCCTCGCCGGCGGCGACGGGTATGCCCCCGATACGAAGGTCGAGGGCGTCGTTCCCGGCGCAACGCGCGTCGCGTCCGAGAGCCTGCAGACCGCCGGCGACGCGATCAGCGCGTCGGCGCGCAAGTCCTGGGACTGTGTCACCTCCCTATTCATGGACTGCTAAGCCGCCGCCGCTTCAATTCTTCTGTCGGCAGCAGTTGCCTCAACGACATGCAGTCAGCCAGTACGGCGAGCAGCTCGCTCCCCCCGCCTTGCATCCCTCGAGGCGAGCGACTACGTCGCAACCATCGTCGCGTCACCAGCATTCTAAAATCCACAATCCGCACGAGGCATGAGGCGAGAGATGATCACGCTCACTCTGAACGGCAACGAGGTGCGCTACGACGGCGATCCCTCGATGCCGTTGCTCTGGTTTTTGAGAGACGTCCAGGGTCTTACCGGGACCAAGTTCGGTTGCGGCGTCGCGCAGTGCGGGGCGTGCACCGTGCACGTCGACAGCGAGCCGCGACGCTCGTGCGTGACGCCGATCGGCACGCTCGACGGCGCCGACGTGACGACCATCGAGGGTGCGAATGGAAAGGTCACCGAGGCAGTGAGAGCCGCGTGGATCGCCATCGACGTGCCCCAGTGCGGCTATTGCCAGTCGGGGCAGATCATGTCGGCGGTGGGGCTCTTGTCCCAGGTCCCGAAGCCCACCGATCAGGACATCGACCAGGCCATGACCGGCAACATCTGCCGCTGTTGCACGTATCACCGCATCCGCGCGGCCATCCACGACGCCGCCAGCCGGCTGGAGGGCTGAGCCATGAACACGCTTCCCGCGTCGAGCCGGCGCCAGTTTCTGAAAGGTTCGGCGGCTGCCGGCCTCGTCATCGCTTTCCATGTGCCGCTCGCGACGAAGGCGGCTGCGGCGGTGGACGCCGAGTTTGTGCCGAACGCGTTTCTGAGGATCGCGCCCGATAGCACGGTGACCGTCATAAGCAAGCACATCGAGTTCGGCCAGGGTCCGCACACCGGGATTGCGACCATTCTCGCCGACGAGCTCGATGCCGATTGGAGCCAGATCCGCGTCGAGCACGCGCCGGCCGATGCCGAGCGCTACGCCAATCTGGCGTTCGGGAAGGTGCAGGGCACCGGCGGCTCGACCGCCATGGCGAACTCCTGGGAGCAGCTGCGCGAGGCAGGCGCGGAAGCGCGTGCACGCCTCATAGCCGCCGCTGCCGAGAGGTGGGGCGCGACTAGCGATGGCATCACCATCGAAAAGGGCATCGTCAAGGATCGCTCCGGGAAATCGGCAAAGTTCGGCGAGCTCGCCGGCGCGGCCCAGAAGGTCGTGCTCGCCGCCAAGCCGCGTCCCAAGAGCCCGGCGGAGTGGCGCCTCATCGGCAAGAACGTGCCGAAGGTCGATACCGTCTCGAAAACAAACGGGACGGCGACATTCACGCTCGACGTGAAGCTCGACGATCTCGCGACCTGTCTCATTGCCCGCCCGTCCCGCTTCGGGGCCAAGCCGAAGGACTTCGATCCCGCGCCCGCGCTCGCCGTCCCCGGAGTCAAGGAGGTCTTCGCCGTCCCTCAAGGCGTGGCTGTGCTCGCCGACGGGTTCTGGGCGGCAAGGCAGGGCCGCGACGCCCTCGAGATCGCCTGGGACGAGACCGGCACGGAGGCACGGAGCAGCCGCGATCTGATCGCGGCCTATGCCGAGCTCTCGAAGTCGCCCGGCGCGATCGCGCGTAACGACGGCGACGTGGCGTCGGGGCTCGGCGCCGCCGCCAAGGTCATCGAGGCGACCTACGTGTTTCCCTACCTAGCGCACGCCCCTATGGAGCCCAACGATTGCGTGATCCGCCGCACCGACGACGGCGAGGTCGAGCTCTTATTCGGGTCGCAGCTGCAGACGGTGGACCAAGCTGTCGCGGCGAAGGTCCTGGGCCTCAAGCCCGAGCGGGTGCAGATCAAGACGCTGCTTGCCGGCGGCAGCTTCGGCCGGCGCGCGACACCTGCCGGCGACATGGCGGCAGAGGCGGCGGAGGTGCTCAAGGGCGCGAGGAAGCACAAGGGGCCGATCAAGGTCGTCTGGACGCGCGAGGACGACATCAAGGGCGGGCGCTACCGGCCGATCTTCGTCCACCGGGTGAGGGGCGGATTGGACAAGGGCGGCAACATCGTCGCCTGGGACCAGGTGATCGTCGGGCAATCGTTCTTGAAGGGGAGCCTGTTCGAGAGTGCGATGCTTAAGGACGGCGTCGACGCGACGATGGTTGAAGGGGCGAGCACGCTGCCCTATCAGGTCGAAAACTTGCGCGTCTCCGCGCACATCGTCGAGGCCGGCGTCTCGACGCTGTGGTGGCGCTCGGTCGGCTCGACGCATACGGCGTACGCGACCGAGACCTTCCTCGACGAGCTCGCGGAAGCGGCCGGCGCGGACCCGCTCGCTATGCGCCAGCGACTCCTCGCCAAGCATCCGCGCCATCTTGGGGTCCTGAACCTCGCGGCGGAGAAGGCCGGATGGGGCAAGCCGCTCGAAAAAGGCCGCGCGCGCGGACTCGCGGTGCACGAAAGCTTCAACTCCTATGTTGCCCACGTCGTCGAGGTGTCGGTCGGCGACGAGGGTCTGCCCAAGGTCGAGCGGGTCGTGTGCGCGGTCGATTGCGGGATCGCCATCAACCCCGAGGTGATCAAGGCGCAGATGGAGGGCGGCATGGGATACGGGCTCTCCGCCATCCTTTTCGGTGCCATCGATCTCGAGGATGGACGCGTCGCGCAGTCGAACTTCGACGGCTATCGGGTGCTGAGGATCAACGAAATGCCGCCGATCAAGGTTCACATCATGCCGTCTGAGGAGAAGCCGACCGGCGTCGGCGAGCCGGGCGTGCCGACTATCGGTCCCGCCGTCGCCAATGCCTGGGCCAAGCTCACAGGAAGGCGCGTCTACGAGCTGCCGTTCTCGCGCTCGGTCGCCAAAACCTCGGGGGTGCGGTCATGAGGGCGATCTCCCTAGGACTCGCGGCGGGTCTTGCAGTCGCGGCCGTCGGATTGGGCGTGACGACGGCCTACCCCGAGCCGGCGCCGCAGCTCAAGCCGGCGAGCGCGTTTCAATCCATCGCCGACGACAAGGAACGGTCCGTCGCCCTCTTCACCGAGGCCGGCAAGGTGATCCAGCATCCGAGATGCGTCAATTGCCACCCGGCGGGCAATCGTCCGAGCCAGGGCGACGATATGCATCCTCACCAGCCGCCCGTGGTGCGTGGGGAGGACAATCTGGGTGCGATCGGCATGCGCTGCACGACCTGCCATGGACAAGCGAATTTTGATCCGGGCAAGGTTCCCGGCCATCCGCTCTGGCACGTCGCGCCCGTCGAGATGGCGTGGGCGGGCCAATCGCTCGGCGCGATCTGCGAGCAGATCAAGGACCCGAAGCGCAACGGGGGCAAGTCCATGGACGAGATCGTGCGCCACATGGCGGAGGATTCACTCGTCGGCTGGGGCTGGAGTCCCGGTGCGGGCCGCACGCCGGCCCCGGGCACGCAGTCGGAGTTCGGCGCGCTCATCCGGGCGTGGGTCGAGAGCGGCGCGGCGTGCCCGCCGTCGTGAGCGGGGCCTAGCATGGCACGCATCGGCGCGGTGCTGCTCGCGGCCGGGGCCTCGCAGCGGTTCGGCAATCCGGGGAAGCTTCTCGCGGACATCGGCGGCGAAGCGCTCGTGCGGCGCGTCGCCCGTACGCTGGCCGGGAGCGGGCTCACCGAGATCGTCGCCGTCACCGGCGGTCAGCATGAGGCCTGCCGGCTGGCGCTCGCGGACTTTCCCGTCCGGACGATATTCAACGCCCAATGGCCGAGCGGGATGGGCTCGTCGATCGCGGCCGGCGTTGCGGAGCTTGGCGGGGATCCCGACGGCGCCTTTATAGTGCCTGGCGATATGCCGTTTCTCTCGCCGGAAATGCTCAAGGCCCTGATCGCGGCATTCGAGAGCGCGGGGCAGACAAAGATTGTCTACCCGACGACAGCGACCGGCGAGCAGCGCAATCCCGTGCTCTGGCCGCAGCGCTATTTTGCGGCGCTCGCGGCGCTCAAGGGAGTGCACGGCGCGAAAAGTCTGCTTCAGGCCCATGCCGGCGAGTCGATCTCCGTCTCGGTCGACGACTGGATGCTCGCCGACATCGATACGCCGGGTGACCTCGACGCCGCGCGCGCGCGCCTCGCCCGCACTACGCGCTAGCCCTCGTCGCCATCGCCGTTGGGGCCGACGCCGGAGCGAACGGTCTCCTCGGTCAGCTCCGGCGAGCACAACTCGATGAAGCGGTAGGCAAACGCCCGAAGAAAGCGGCCACGGCGCACGGCGATCCGCGACGTGCTCTGCGGAAAGAGCTTGGCGCTGTCGAGAAGGCGCAGCCCCGTGTCGCGCTCGGGATCGAACGCCATGGAGGCCAGAATGCCGACGCCGAGCCCGAGCTCGACATAGGACTTGATCACGTCCGCATCGAGGGCGGCCATGACGATGTCGGGCGCGAGACCGGCCTTTGCAAAGGTGGCGTCGATGTTGGGTCGTCCGGTGAAGCCCTCGTGGTAGGTGATGATCGGAAAATCGGCGACGGCCTCGAGCGTCAGCGGCTTTGCGCGCTCGAGCGGGTGCCCAACGGGGACGACGACGCCGTGGTGCCACGAATAGTACGGGAACGCCGCGATCTCCGGGTTATCGGCAAGCGCTTCAGTAGCAATGCCGATGTCGGCCTGGCCGTCGAGCACCATGGCCGCGATCTCCTTCGGGCTCGCCTGGTGCAGCACGAGGTGGACGTTCGGGAACTCCTTACGGAATTTCGCGATCGGCCCCGGCAGCGCATAGCGCGCCTGCGTGTGGGTCGTGGCGATGCTGATCTCGCCGCGATCAATCTTGGCGAACTGATCGGCAAGGCGCTTGATGTTAGCCGCGTCGCGGAGCATGCGCTCGACGATTTGCGCCAGCTCCTTTCCGGGCTCGGTGAGACCGAGGAGTCGCTTGCCGCGGCGCACGAAGAGCTCGACGCCGAGCTCGTCCTCGAGATCCTTGATGTGCTTCGAGACGCCGGATTGGGAGGTGTGGAGGGCGTTGGCGACCTCGGTCAGGTTGAAGTTGCACCGGATCGTCTCGCGAATGATGCGCAGCTGCTGGAAGTTCATGCGCGCTAGCCCCCGCTTTTCCTCTCGAAGAGGCGCAGGCGTGACGAGAGGACGCGCACCGGCTGCCCCGCCGAAAGGCCGAGCTCGGCAAGCTCGGCTTGGGGGATCTCGACTTCGAAATACTGGGGCGCGCGAGATTCCCGCGTGCCGGCCCCGATGAGCTCGACCCGCGCCAGGGAGCCGGCTGTCAACACGCGGTTGACCTTCGCCGCAATCCCGCGCTGCCCCTCGCCGTGCGGCACGATCCTGATTTCGTGCGGCCGCGCAAAAGCGATCACCTCGCGCCCCTCCTTGAGACCCATGGCCCCATGCGGCAGGAGGTCGTCGCCGACGCGCACATGCGCACCCTCGACATGGCCCTGGAATTCGTTGACCGTGCCGATGAAGCCGTAGGCGAAGGCGGTCTTGGGCTCCTCGTAGATCTCGCGCGGCGTGCCGGCCTGCTCCACCTGGCCGCGGTTCATGAGCACGATGCGGTCGGCGACCTCGAGCGCCTCCTCCTGATCGTGGGTGACGAAAATCGATGTGATGTGCAGCTCGTCGTGCAGGCGGCGCAGCCAGCGGCGCAGCTCCTTCCTCACTTTGGCGTCGAGGGCGCCGAACGGCTCGTCGAGCAGCAGCACTTGCGGCTCGACGGCGAGCGCGCGCGCGAGCGCAATCCGCTGGCGCTGGCCTCCCGACAATTGTCCGGGATAGCGGTTCGCGAGCCAGCCGAGCTGCACGAGATCGAGGAGGGCGTGAACCTTGGCGCGGATCTCTCCTTCGCTCGGGCGCTCGGCGCGCGGCTTGACGCGAAGACCGAAAGCCACGTTCTCGAACACGCTCATGTGGCGGAAGAGCGCGTAGTGCTGGAAGACAAAGCCGACCTGGCGCTCGCGCACGTGCTTTGCGGAAGCGTCCTCGCCCGCAAGGAGCACGGTTCCGTAATCTGCCTGCTCGAGACCGGCGATGATGCGCAGAAGCGTCGTCTTCCCGCACCCCGACGGACCCAGGAGCGCGATGAGCTCGCCTTTCGGCAGGTCGAGAGAAACGCCGTCGAGCGCCTTGAAGCTCCCGAACGACTTGTGAATGTTGCGAACCTCGATGCTCATTCGGCCGTCTCCTCCCGGTCCGCGCGCGACGCGATCCACTCGACATAGGTCTTGAGGGCAAGCGTCACGAGCGCGAGCAACGCCAGCAACGAGGCAACCGCAAACGCGGCGGCGAATTGGTACTCATTGTAGAGGATTTCGACATGCAGCGGCATGGTGTTGGTCTCGCCGCGGATATGCCCCGACACGACGGAAACGGCGCCGAACTCGCCCATGGCGCGGGCGTTGCAGAGGATCACGCCGTAGAGAAGGCCCCATTTGATATTGGGCAGGGTGACGCGCCAGAAGGTCTGCAGCCCGCTGGCGCCGAGCGTGATCGCGGCCTCCTCCTCCTCGCGCCCCTGTGCCTGCATGAGCGGGATCAGCTCGCGGGCGACGAAGGGGAAGGTGACAAAAATGGTCGCGAGCACAATGCCGGGCACGGCGAAGATGATCTTGATGTCGTGGGCGGAGAGCCACGGGCCAAACCAGCCCTGGGCGCCGAATACGAGCACGTAGATGAGGCCGGCAATGACGGGCGATACCGAGAACGGTAAGTCGATAAACGTGATGAGGAGCTGCTTGCCGGTAAACTCGAACTTGGCGATGGCCCAGGCGGCAGCGATCCCGAACACGAGATTGGCGGGGACGGCGATGGCGGCGGCGAGCAAGGTCAAGCGAATGGAGGCAACAGCATCGGGCTCGACAAGGGCAGCGAAATAGACATCCCAGCCCTTGCGCAGCGCCTCGGCGAAGACGGCGATCAAAGGCATGAGAAGGAAGAGGCCGAAATAGGCAAGCCCAACCCCGAGCACGAACCGCTTTACCCATTTTGCATCGCGCGTGGCGACGCTCGCCTCGAAACGCTGAGAGGCTCCGGTCTGGAAAGCAAGTGTTGCTGCTCCGGCCACTATATCTCCCTCCCCGTCCGGCGGGAGGTCCACGCCTGCAGCCCGTTGATCGCGAGCAGCAGGATAAAGGAGACGACGAGCATCACCGCCGCGATGGCGGTGGCGCCGTGGTAGTCGTACTGCTCGAGCTTGGTGATGATGATGAGCGGCGTGATCTCCGACACCATCGGGATGTTGCCGGCGATGAAGATCACCGAGCCGTACTCGCCGACCGCGCGCGCGAAGGCGAGCGCGAACCCGGTCAGCAAGGCGGGGAGCAACGTCGGCAGGACGACGCGGCGGAACGTCTGCCCTCGCGTGGCGCCCAGGCAAGTAGCCGCCTCCTCGAGCTCCACGTCGAGGTCCTCCAGAATGGGCTGGACCGTTCTCACGACGAACGGCAGTCCGATAAAGACGAGAGCCACGAGAACGCCGAGCGGCGTGAAGGCGACCTTGATGCCGAGCGGCTCGAGAAACTGGCCGAGCCAGCCGTTCTTGGCGTAGAGAGCGGTGAGCGAGATGCCGGCGACCGCGGTCGGGAGCGCGAACGGAAGGTCGATCAGTGCATCGACGAGCTTCTTGCCCGGAAAGGAGTAGCGCACGATCGCCCACGCCAGCATGAGGCCGAACACGACATTGATGGCGGCCGCGATCAGGGAGGCGCCGAAGCTCAGCCTATAGGAGGCGACAACGCGCGGCGCGGTCACCGCATTCCAAAACGCGTCCGCGCTCATGCCCGCGCTCTTGATGAACACGGCCGCGAGCGGAATGAGCACGATCAGCGACAGATAGGCGAGCGTGAAGCCGAGCGAGAGCCCGAAGCCCGGCAGGACCCTCCCTGATTGCGTGCCCGCCATCCCCCAGGCTCCCGTTCAGATACCGACCGTGAGCGCGCCGACGATCGAGATAGCGAAGACGAGCCCGATCCAGGCGAGTGCCTGCTCGCGAGCTGCCGCGTTTATCAACATTGTCGTGCCTCCGCAATCTTCGACCGGGCCGCAGGCTATTGCGGCTGCCCTGGGCCCCGAACCAATTAGATCTGCGATCGATATTCGTTTTCGTGGAATGGATACAGAGCGCAGGGCGCTCAGGGAGCTGGGCCCCTGCAGTGCATGACGACGAGGTAGGCCACCATCTCTATCTCGCCGGAGTTTTCGAAGCTTCGGGGCACGTCCGCCTCGAAGAGTATGGCGTCACCGGCTTCGAGGATCCTCGCCGGCTCGTAGCCGACGGTTATCTTTAACGTTCCCTCTGCGACGACGAGGCTCTCGCGCGTTCCCGAGGCCTGCGGCTCGGCCTCCTCGCGAACGTGGGGTGCTATCGTGAGCTCGTAGAATTCCGTGCCGCGAGCGCGATCGAACGGGAGCAGGAGTCGGCGCGCGACGCCGCCTTCGGTGGAGACGAGGGGCCTGCTGCCGTCCTTGGTTAGCACGATGGTCGTCGAACCTTGCTGCGTTGCAATGAGATTGCTGACCGGCACGCCGAGCGCGTCGGCGACCTTCCACAGGAGGCTCACTGTCGGGACGCTCTTTCCCGTCTCGATCTGTCCGAGCATGGCGCGGCTGACGCCGGACAGCTCGGCCAGCCGCTCGAGCGAATGGCCCTGGTACTTGCGCAGGCGCCTCAAGTTGCTTCCTACTATCGCCGGAACGTCGCGGGTTGCCATTTCCATGTGTCCCGCCTCCTCTCGATCGTCGTCGGAACTGCCTTTGCCCTTGGGCATGACCGCCCCCCACGAGTCAGCCGCTATCGTTGTCGCAATGTCCAAATTAGCGGCGGGCGCGGGCGTTCAGAACGAAGAAGAAGTGCTGAGCTTATGAAGGAGCGGCCTGCGAGGGAGCGGCAAGGGCTTTCGGGCTCGCAAAAGAAAGGGCCGCCCATTAGGAGCGGCCCTCGCCTAGGTCAGTCCTGGGAGAAGGATTGCGTTAGAACCTGATGATCCCGCCGGAGAAGACGATATCGAGATCCGTGAAAGGTGCGTTGGCAATCGGACCGGACGCGACACCGGAGTTGATCTGGCGGAGCGTGAGATCGCCCTCGTAGTGGCGGTACTGCAGGTAAAGAATAAGCGCCGCCGCGTCGAAGCCTTGAGCGATGCCGCCGCCAAAGCTCTGCACGCCCGTGCCCCAGATCGCCGCATCGACACCGAAGGGATTGAGGGCGTCGGACGCTCTCACCACGCGGCTGCTCGCGCCGCCGTCGTAGTCGTAATACTCGCCATAGATGGTGGTCTTGCCGTACTCGCAGAACTTCTTCTCGATGCCGGCCTGGGCCGACCAGAAGTCCTGCCCGTCGTCCACGCCCGTTCCGGCAAAGCGCCTGGCATCTTCGATGATCTCATCGGTCTTCGTGCCGGCGCCGAAATTGACATACAGGCCGGTCGGGTCGTGGATAACGCTGAAGGATCCGCCGAACGCATTGCAGGCCATATCGGAGCGGTCTGCAGGCAGGGCGTTATCGTTGCAGATCGTTTTCGTTTGAGCGACGTCCGTCACTTGAAAGTAGCCTATGCCAGCGGCCACCCTAAAGTCGCCCCATTCGCTGGCATAGCGCAGCGCGATGTCCCCGAAATCATCCTGACCCCAAGACGCAGAGAGGGTAAAATCTCTCCACGTCGGGGACTCGTATTTCACCAGGTTGAAGCGCCGCTCGCCTTCACCCGGCTGGTCGCCGCCTTCGCCGATGAGCCGGCGCCAGGTGACCGCGCTATAGCCCCCGGTCACGGGATTGCGCAGGAACAGCCCGAGGCCGCTGTCCTCTTGGTCCGAGTACTTCGAGAAGTATTGGGTCTGCGTCAGGTTGATCTCGGTGATTTGGTCGGTCGCCGAGGCCTGCATGCCGACCGACCCTTGCCCGAGCGACTTGCTCTTCACGAACCAGAAGGCATCGCGCACGTCCAAGCCGATATCGACGGGATTGTCGTTGCCCTCGGGATTGTTTTGCGTAAAGCGCTTGGAGTTGGCGGTGCGAATGCCGATCTCGATGCGGTAGCCCGCTTCCCAGTCGTCGCTGACCTTGGCCTTGCCTCTGAATCCGACGCGTGTGCGCGAGTTATCATTGGTCACGACATAGGCATTGCTCTCGAAGCCGTCGTCCCACCAGATGACGCCTTGGTTGACCTGACCGTAAATCTCCAGAGAGACCTTGCGGTTGCCCTTGCGGGCCGTGGTCGCCTCGAGCTCGGCGATGCGCTCCTCGAGGTCGGCGCAGCAGTCGCCGCCGAGATCGGCGGCATTGGCCGCGCCTCCGGAGGCTAGTCCGGCCACCCCCATGACCGCCACAAGAGCAGCCTTCGTCTTCAGTCCCCCGCCCATCTTACTCGCCTCCGTTATGTTGGATGTTCGTCCACTATAACATTTTGATATTTAATGATATTCTCAGATTCGTCGGTACAAGTGACAATCGTTTATTTGACGCACGGATGACATTCTCGTTCCGTGTTGCTGAAGCGCAGCGACCTTAGAATTAGACATCGATTCGCTTCCCCCGCTTCGCATCGGCTTGTCCTTTCAACCGACAGTGCGGGCGAGGACGCGGCGCGCGACGTGCTCGCGGCCGTGGATTCGTGTCGGCCGCAATGGCGCTGCGAGCCAAGTTTCGCGCTCGACGGGCGGTGCCTCTTCTGCCTCGAGCGGATAGGCAACGTGAACGAACGCGCTCGACCGGCGAAGGCGCTCGAAGAGCGCGAGCCCCTCGGGCCAGGGGCCGAAGCCGGACTCGACGTTGATGTGTCCGGCCTCGCCGAGGGAGACGAAGTCGGAGCCCCAAAGGTCGGCCCAATGGGCGGCGCGCTCGGCGGTAATCCAGGCATCGTTGGTGCTGGCGACGATGACCGAGCGGAACGCGAGCGGCACCGAGGGCAAATAGTCGGCGATGCCGAATTTCTCCGGGTCGGCTGGGGCGACGAGCATGGCGCCCGCAATGCGGCCGCTGTAATCGTGCGCCGCCTGGACGGCGGCGAGCGCGCCGAAGCTATGGGCAACGATCCAGATCCGGCCCGGGATGCGATTGATCTCGCGGCGCACGCGGCTCGCCCATTCGGGCAGATCGGCCTTGTCCCAGTCACGTTGGATGACGCGCACGCTGCCGGGAATATGCGCCTCGAACCAGGTCTGCCAATGGGCGGGTCCGCTGGAGTGAACGCCGGGAACGATGAGGGTTGTGGTCATGGCTGTCTCTCTTCAAAGCTCGGTTGTTTCGGGGTGTCGCGAAGCTCGGGTTGCGTCGGAGCTGCGACAGAAAGGCGAAAGGAGCGATGTCGAGGCGCACATTCGCAAGCGGCGCACGAGGCTATGTCCGGGGTCGGCGGGCGCATTTGGGGAGGGCGAAATCGGCACGTCGGCGAAGGTTTCTCGAGACATGGCGCGGCTCCTCTCAGTGGATCGACCGGCGAAGTGAAGGGAGAGGCGCGTGCCGCCCGCCTGCATCGGGAGTCGTCGAAGTGGCAGGGGGCGGCACGCGGCCGGCGGTGTGCTCCGTCAGCTCTTGGAGCCGGGTGCGTAGATCTGGTCGAACACGCCGCCATCCTTGAAGTGCACGTCCTGCGCCTTGGCCCAGCCACCGAACACTTCGTCGATGGTGAAGAGCTTCACGGGCGTGAACTGTGCCTTGTACTTCTCGGCCGCCTTCTCATCGCGCGGGCGATAGTAGTGCTTGCCGGCGATGTCCTGGCCTTCCGGCGAGTAGAGGTAGCTGAGGTAAGCCTCCGCGACCTTGCGCGTGCCGCGCTTGTCGACGACCTTATCGACGACCGAGACCGACGGCTCGGCGAGGATCGACAGCGTCGGCGTCACGATCTCGAACTTGTCGGGCCCGAGCTCCTTGGTCGCGAGATATGCCTCGTTCTCCCAGGAGATGAGCACGTCGCCGATGCCCCGCTCCGTGAAGGTCGTGAGCGAGCCGCGGGCTCCCGAATCCAGGACCTTCGTGTTCTTGTAGATCTTGGTGACGAGGTCTTTCGCCTTCTCGTCGTTGCCGCCGTCCTGCTTCAAGGCATAGCCCCAGGCCGCAAGGTAGTTCCAGCGCGCGCCGCCCGACGTCTTCGGATTGGGTGTCACGACCTCGACGCCGTCCTTGGCGAGATCAGGCCAGTCGTGAATGCCCTTGGGATTGCCCTTCCTCACGAGGAAAACGATGGTCGAGGTGTAGGGGGCCGAGTTGTTCGGGAGTCGCTTCTGCCAGTCGGCGGGGATGAGGCCGCCGTTCTTGGCGAGCTGATCGACATCGCCGCCGAGTGCCAGCGTCACGACATCGGCTTCGAGGCCGTCGATCACGGCGCGCGCCTGCTTGCCAGAGCCGCCGTGCGACTGCTTGATCGCCACGTCCTCGCCGGCCTTGCCCTTCCAGTACTTGGCGAAGGCCACGTTGTAGTCCTGGTAAAGCTCGCGCGTCGGATCGTAGGAAACGTTGAGGATCGTCGTCTCGGCGAGGGCCGCGCCGGCAAAGGTGGCGAGGCCGAGGGAGGCGCCGAGCGCCAGCGCCCCGCGCCTCGTAAGGTTAATGGTCTTCATCGTTTACTCCTCTCAGGGCTGTTGATCGAGAGGAGGCTACGAATTGTCCGCGCGGAAGCGAACGAAGAAGATGTGCTGAGCTTATGAAACGGCCGCCGTGGGCCGTTTCACATGTTTGTGAGAGGCCTCAATAACCGGAGCCAAAGCCGATGTTCAGGCGAAGGCCGCTTCTCAGCTCCCAGAGATCATCGGTGTCGACGCTAGCCAGGTCGCCGCTCGAGGGCTGGTTGTCGGGCATGTGCGCGGTGCCGATGTCGGAGAAGTAGTCGGCCTCGCTGAAAGCCTCGATGTTGGCGCCCGGCGAAAGCCTGAACTTCAAGCCAATTCCGAGCTGGCCCCGGAAACCGATGCCGGAGTTGTCGTCGTTGACGCGCGCAGCGAACGTGTCCGGATCGAGGGAAGCGGAGGAGACGAACGTGCCGTCGGCGTCGAAGCCGTAGACGCCGAGGCCGAGGCGCCCGACCAGCGCGATGCCCGAGCTCAGCCAGACCTCGGGCTCGGCGGCAAAATTGACGCCATAGAGCCACGTTTCCACGACGTCGACGAAGCTGTTTCCGCCTCCGTTCGAATCGACCTGCAGGGTCAGCGACGTGCTGTCGCCAGGTGTCACAATGACCTTAACCCAACCCGTGACCGGCCCGGCGAAGCCCACAAGCGTAGCTGTAACATCAATGACGTCGCCCTCCATCAAGCTGTAATCGACGATCTTGTCGACATTCGCCGCGCCAGTGCTGGTGAAGACAAAAGAGTTGGATCCCGCGCCGCCCGACAATATGTCGATGCCGTCGCCGCCGCGGATCGTGTTATTGCCGGCGCCGGCGAGCAAGACGTCGCCTCCGGCACCTCCCCACAGAGTGTCATCGCCGCCGAGGCCGACGAGGATGTCGTTACCATTGTTGGCATTGTCAGTTGAGCTTACGCCGCCGTTGATCGTCTCGCCGGCCGCAGGCGCCCACCGCGGTATCGCCGCTGGTGTCATTGTCGGGCGTGTTATCGAGTGTCGGCAGGTCTGCGTCCGTACCGCCGGTGTCAATGGCGCTGTAGGTGACAATCCAATCATGCCCGCTTGCCAGCGCCAAATGGGCATTTTCGAATTATTGCGATTGCATTCCACGCCGAGTTGCCGAGGTTTAAATTTGTTTGATGGTGCCATCAAGGAAAGCATCGAGAGCATTGGCGTCCGCCGTCGTGACTCAGATTGCTTCCAGCTGCTTCGCTCCCGCCGTGTAGTCCGTCGGGATGGCCCGTGCGCCGTCGACGTAACGTCGGTTGTGCTTACGAATCGAGTCCGTGCTCCCCCAGGAACTGGTTGATATCGGCAATGTTGCCCGTGAGCGTGAGGGTATTTGTCCCGCTGCCGGCAGCACTCACGCCCACAAGCGAACCAATCGTGTTGAAGGCATCGCTCGCGTTTTGCGAGTTGAACGTCACCTGTACGCTTGCCGGCAGGTCGCCGTCGAAGAAGTGAATGCGATTGACGAAGTCTTGATTGACATTCGTGTCGTTGCTGTCCGACGTCCAAAATGGGTGATCAACCGCAGTATAGATCAGCGGCTGGCTGCCCACCGGCAAAAGGTGGACGGTCAGATTGGCCGGCGCCTGATCGCCGTCGTTGTCGACGATCTTGTAGTTGAACACATCGTCCACCGCCGCCGGAATATTGGTGGGCGTCGTGTACGTCCATGCACCGGTCGCAAAGTTGACCGTCAACATCCCGCCCTGGGGCGTCACGACATTGCTGAAGTTCGAGGTGTAGGTCGTGGCACCGACGGTGACCGACAGGAGATGTCCGCCATCTCTCGTCGCATGTATGCGCATCCGGGGAAGGGAGCGAAAAACCCAGGTGACGGTGGTCGTCGCGCTCGCGGGATTGTCGCCCTCGATCCGGAAGCCGCCCTCCCAGGTTTCCCGTTCTATCGACGTATGGCTCTCGTGAGACGAGCACGCGCCGACCGTGATCGGCGGCAGAGACGCGTCGACGTTCTTGAGAGCGATATCGGCGAGCGGTGGCGCCGTGTCGTTCCGCTCGTCGTCGGCGGTGCCGTAAAGGAGGTAGAGCTCCACGCGTCCCATCGACCCGATGAGGCTGTGGCGTTGTAGCCGATCGTGCCGCCGGCGAACCAGCCGTCGTCCGGGGAGACGCCGATATCCGACAATTGCCACTCCGCTGTCGAGACGATGCCGTGACCGTTGACGTCACGCGCTATCCTGAAGCAGGTAGCCGCCCTCGAGCGGCACGTAGGTTCCGAACGGGCCCACGGGGATCGGAAACTGAATAACGCCCCGCACGCTGCGCGTCCGATTTGCCGCAAGCTCAGCATGCTGCCCATATCGGCCGCCGACCGGACGCCACGCTGCGCGTCCGACTTGCCGCGAGCATCGCATCAAGCTTCCGCGATTGACCCAATATGGGACGATCGCACCGTGCAGGGCACGGTCCGTGCCAGCGCACGGCGAGCAATTCTCCAAAGCCCGTGCAGCCCCGGCGGGCGCTCGTTGACATGGCCAAAACGATCCTGACAGTCTAGGCCGTGTCCGCAAAAGTCCTGCAGGAGGAACGCAGGGTTGGAATATCTCGTCGGGTTCCTTTTTGGGCTTGTTGCCGCGCGGTTCCTCCGGCTGCCGTCGTGGGCTCGGGCGCTGTCCACGGCACCGGCCGAGACGGCAGGACCGGCGAGCCCCGATGGTCAGGAAGTGCCCGCAGCCGTCGCCGCGGCCCTTGCCCAAGAGCAGGAATCTCTTGCCAGCCGGCTCCACAAGCTGGATGGCGCCATCGCGCCGATTGCGAGCAACTCCGCCCATCCGCGCGAGCTCTCGGAGCTGCCGCAATTCGACGACGCCGTGCGTCTCTTGCAGGATGCGCAAGTGCCCCTCGATATCGTCACGCAATACGTGTTCGGCGCCAATTGGGTGCTGTCGTGCGTGGCGCTCGCGGCTCTTGCCGGGCGGCCCGATGGCGCGCAAGCGGCGGGCCAAGTCGCGGGCTCGTTCGACAGCCTCGTGCCGTGGGCGATGTATTACGCGCTCGAATATTTTCTTGTGGTCGATCCGAGGCCACCCGTCGGAGCCCCCGTTGTCGGCGCCAAGGACTGGTGGCGCGAGAACATCGTGATCCCCTCGCTCTTTCGCGACCATTTCTTGCAGAGGGAGCGGCTGGGCGATGCGCCGGAGTTCGGGCCGGCGCTCGAGCAAGCTCCGCCCGGCCAGCAGGTCGTAATCAAGGCCTTTCTCGAGCGCGTCAATCATCCGCTCGCGATCGCGCTTGCCGAGCAATTGGAGCGACACCAGCGCGTCAATGTCGATCGCGAGTTTCTCACCTCCTTCGGCCGCTTCTGGTCCAGCGCGCGGGGGCTCGACACGCTGATCGAGCCCGAGCCCTGGCGCGAGGCCCTCAACGCGGCGGAGGCGGCGTCGCGCAAGGCGCCGGTCCGCTCTCTCTTGGCGAGCGGGGAGCCCCGGGTCGGCAAGACGTCGTTTCTGCGCCTTCTCGCGAAGCGCCTCGACCGCGAGGGATGGACCGTGTTCGAGGCGAGCGGGGCCGATCTCATGGCCGGACAGCAGTGGTTCGGTCAGCTCGAGGGGCGCATCCAGCGCACGATCGAGGAGCTTGCCGTCTCCAAGAAGCTGATCTGGTACATCCCCGACATCCTGCAGATCGCCCTGAGCGGTACCCATCAGGGTCAGGCGGCGAGCATTCTGGATCAAATCCTGCCGACGATCTCCGCGGGTCGGCTGATCGTGTGGACCGAGGCGAGCCCGGCGAGCACGAGCCGCCTGCTCCGGCTGCGACCGGCCCTGCGTGGGATCCTGGACGTCTACCGCCTCGATCCGTTCGAAGCCGACGAGGCCCACGACCTCGCTCAAGGTCTCGCCCGCACGCTCTCGGACCAGCTTCGCGTGAAGCTCGATCCCGGCTGCGTCGAGGCGGCCCTCTCGTCGGCGCGGCAATATCTCAGCGCCTCGAGCTTTCCGGGCTCCGGCCTCGATCTCTTGAAGCTCACGGTCGGCCGGGCGGCCAAGGGAGGCACGGCGCGGATCGAGCCGCACGACGTGATCCTGACCCTCTCGCAACTGACGGGTCTTCCCGTATCGATCCTCGACAACAAGGAGCGAGTCGATCTCGCCGCCGTCCGCGCCTACTTCTCGGCCCGCGTCATCGGCCAGGACGAGGCGGTCGGCGCTGTCGTCGAGCGCATCGCCATGCTGAAGGCCGGCCTCAACGATCCCGGCAAGCCGATCGGCGTATTCCTCTTTGCCGGGCCCACCGGCACCGGCAAGACCGAGCTCGCGAAAACCCTCTCCGAGTTTCTGTTCGGCTCGGTCGAGCGCATGATCCGCCTCGACATGAGCGAGTTTCAGACACCCGAATCTACGGCGAAGATCCTCGGCAGTGGCGACGCCGCGCACCCGGTGGATTCGCTCATCACGCTCGTGCGCAAGCAGCCGTTCTCGGTCGTGCTGCTCGACGAGTTCGAAAAGGCGCATGCCAACATCTGGGACCTGTTTCTCCAGGTCTTCGACGACGGGCGGCTCACGGACCAGCTCGGGCAGGCGACCGATTTCCGCCACTGCATCATCATTTTGACGACCAACCTCGGCGCGACCAGCCACCGGAGCTCCGGGCTCGGCTTCTCGCCCGCGACGCACAACTATTCAGGCGAGCAGGTGCTGCGCGCCGTCGGCCAGACGTTCCGGCCCGAGTTCCAGAACCGGCTCGACAAGGTGATCGTCTTCCGCGAGCTCACGCGCGACCTCATGCGCGACATCCTGAAGAAGGAGCTGGGGCGCGTTCTCGAGCGCCGCGGCCTCAAGGACCGCGAATGGGCCGTCGAGTGGGAAGCCTCCGCCCTCGAGTTCCTGCTCGAGAAAGGCTTCTCGCCCGAGATGGGCGCGCGCCCCTTGAAGCGGGCCATCGACCAGTACGTCATCGCACCGCTCGCGGCGACCATCGTCGAGAAGCGATTTCCCGAGGGCGACCAGTTCGTGTTCGTGCGCAGCGACGGGCGCGCTATACGGGCGGAGTTCGTTGACCCGAACAGCGATACGCCGGACGGCGCAGCAGTCGCTGCGCCGGTGCAAGGCAAGCCTCCGGGGCTCGCTGCGATGATCCTGGCGGCGAGCGGCACCGCGGCCGAGGTCGCGGCGCTCGAGGCCGAGCTCGCCGTCGTTGAGGACGTGCTCGCTTCCCCCGCTTGGGAAGATCTCAAGGCGGACCTTGCCGACAGAATGCTCGCCACGGATTTCTGGACGCGGCACGACCGGCAGGCGACACTGTCGCAGCTCGCGCTGATGGACCGGGTGAAGGCGGCGGCGGGCACGGCCCAGGCCCTGCGAACCCGTCTCGCCAAGGGGACCGAGCACGCCGGCAAGTCGTCGCGCGAGCTCATCCAGCGCCTAGCGCTCCAGCTTCACCTGATCAAGGAGGGGATCGACGACGTCTTCGACGAGGCACCCGTCGAGGCGGTGCTCTGCGTCGAGGCGACGATGGAGAGGCCGGGCGACGGCAAGACGGCGGAGGACTGGTGCCAGCAACTCGCCTCCATGTACAAATCCTGGGCGAACAACAGGCACATGCAGCTTGCCGAGATTGCCGGCGTGCGCTCGCGGGCCCTTCCTTACCTGCTCATCAGCGGCTTCGGGGCCTATCGGCTGCTCGAGCGCGAGGCCGGGCTGCACGTGCTCGAGCTGGCCGACGACGAGGGAGGTCCGAGCCGGGCGACGGCACGCGTGCGCGTCGCTCCCGCGCCGCTGACGGACCTTCCGGCCGACAAGCTGCGCGCGGCATTGCAGAGCGCGCTCGATCGGGCCGGCGCCGCCAACGCTGTCGTGCGCCGTTACCGCGGCGATCCCGCGCCGCTCGTTCGCGACACGAAGTCGGGCTGGCGCAGCGGGAGGCTCGATGCCGTGCTTCGCGGCGACTTCGATCTTGTCGCCGCGGCCCAGAGCTAGAGCAATCTTACGGACGCGGCTTGTGGCCGGCGATGAGCGCGCGCAGCGTCGCGACCAGCCGCGAGGCCGGTCCACTGCCGCCGGCGCAGCACTGGATGTGGATCCGTGCGCCCTCGAATAGGAGGAAGACCTCGTCGGCGAGGCGCTCGGGATCGACATAGCCGGCATCGCGGAAGAGCGCGACGAGGCGCTCGCGCTTGCGCGTCTTGTAGTCGTCGATGATCTGGCGCGCCGGGTGGTCGATCTCGCGCAGCTCGACTGCCGCGTTGGCGATCGCGCAGCCGCGCTCGCCCAAGTCGGTGAGGACGCGCTCGACGTAGAGCAGCCAGCCCTCGAGCTGCCCATTGGGGTCGTTCGGGTGGGACTGCTCGAGCTTCTCCCAGACCTCGTCGCCGTCCTTGGCAAGGGCGCGCAGGTAGGCGGCAATGAGCTCGTCCTTCGAGCCGAAGTGCCGGTAGAGCGTCATCTTGTTGGTTGCGGCGGCTTCGGCGATCGCCTCGACGCCGACGGCCCGGATGCCATGACGATAGAAGAGGTCGCGCGCGGCGGCGAGAATGCGCTCGCGCGGAGGCGCCGGGATAGCCTCGGCCGTCGGGCGGGCGTGCGTGGTGGTCATGGGGCTCGTAATTCTCAGCTCTTGACTCGGGGTGTGACCGGTCAGTAATGTGACCCAATGTTACCGATCGGTACCATGAACCGCGGACGTTGTCACCGGGCCTGCTTCGCACTGCAGCATAGACTAAAGGCCGTCAGCGCCCCACTTCTTTGAAATCGACTAGTCAGGCGATCGTGCATGCCCGTGAAGTTCCAGCACCTGCCCCTCCTCGTCCTCGCGCTCACGCCGATCGTGGCCTGCGAGCGGCCGGCCTCGCAGGCGCAGAACGGGGCGCCTCCGCCGCCGCAGGTCACGGTGGCCACGCCGGCCAGGATGGAGGTCGCCGATCAGCAGGAGTTTGTCGGCCGCTTCGTCGCGATCGACGCCGTCGAGGTGCGGGCACGGGTCTCGGGCTATCTCGACGCGATCCATTTCCAGGACGGGCAGATGGTCAAGAAGGGGGATCTCCTCTTCACCATCGATCGCCGTCCGTTCGAGGCCTCCCTCGACCAGGCCCGCGCGAACCTCGAGCAGGCCAAGGCCAATCTCGCGTTCGCCGAGAGCGATCTCGCACGCGCCAAGAACCTCGAGCGCGGGACCTCGATCACGGAGCAAGTCTTCGACCAGCGCGTTCAGGCACGAAGCTCGGCCGAGGCGAGCGTGAAGTCGCAGGAAGCTGCCGTTCGCCAGGCCATGCTCGACCTCGAGTTCACCGAGCTCAGGGCCCCGGTATCGGGGCGCATCGGCGACCGGCGCGTCTCGCCGGGCAATCTGGTGACGGGCGGCACCGGAGGAGAGACGACGCTGCTCGCGACGATCGAGTCTACCGACCCCATCCGCTTCGAGTTCACGCTCGATGAGAGCTCCTATCTTCGCTACCTCAGGATCGACTCCAAGGACGCGCGTGGCCCGGTCGTCGGGATTCCGGTAAAGCTCAAGCTGCTCGACGAGCGGACGTTCGGCCACGAGGGCCGCATGGATTTCGTCGACAACGCCATCGACCGCTCCTCGGGCGTGATCCGCGGGCGCGCCGAGTTCCCCAATCCGAGCGGGCTCTTCACGCCCGGCATGTTCGGCCGCGTGCAGATCGCGGTCGCGCCGCCGGTGCAGGCGATCCTCGTGCCCGATACCGCGATCGGCACCGAGCAGGTGCGCAAATTCGTGTTGGTCGTCGATGACAGGAACGTCGCGCGCCAGAAATATGTGACGCTCGGATCGCTCGTCGACGGCCTGCGCGTGATCTCGGAAGGACTTCGACCCCGAGGACCGGGTCGTCATCAACGGTTTGATGCGGGTGCACCCCGGCGTGCAGGTGACGCCCGAGCGAGGGGCTATCGCCTCGGCGGCCCCTCAGCCCGCCGCCGACACGAAAAGCAACTGACCGGCAGCACCCGTCATGCGCATCTCCCATTTCTTCATCGATAGGCCGATCTTCGCCGCCGTCATCTCGGTCGTGTTCGTGATCCTGGGCTTGGTGTCGTTCGAGCGGCTGCCGGTTGCCCAGTATCCCGAGATCGCTCCCCCCGTCGTCAATGTCACCGGCCAGTATCCCGGCGCCAGTGCCGACGTTGTCGCCGCCACCGTCGTTGCTCCGCTCGAGCAGCAGATCAACGGCGTCGAGAACATGCTCTACATCACGTCGAACTCGACCGGAGACGGCTCGTTCTCGATCGCGGTCACGTTCGAGCTCGGCACCAACCTCGACATCGCGCAGGTGCAGGTGCAAAACCGCGTGGCGATCGCCCAGCCTCGGCTCCCGGCGGACGTGCGCAATATCGGTGTGACGATCGCCAAGGCCTCGCCCGACCTGATGATGGTCGTGCATCTCTACTCGCCCGACAAATCCCGCGACACGCTCTTCATCTCGAACTACGCCAACGTCCAGGTCACCGACGTGCTGAGCCGCATCGACGGCGTCGGCTCGATCACCGTGTTCGGCAGCCGCGACTATTCAATGCGCATTTGGCTCGATCCGGACCGGCTGCAATCGCTCGCCCTCACGTCGGGCGACGTCGTCGCCGCGCTGCAGGGACAGAACGTGCAGGTGGCGTCGGGCGTCCTCAATCAGCCCCCCGTCGCGACCCCCGGCGCGTTCCAGCTCACCGTGCGCACGCTGGGGCGGCTCTCCGACCCGAACGAGTTCGCCGAGATCGTCGTCAAGCAGGCCGAGAACGCGGTGGTGCGGCTCAAGGACGTGGGGCGCGTCGAGCTCGCGGCCCTCGACTATGGTCGCAACTCTTATCTCGACCGCGATCCGGCTCTCGGCCTCGGCATCTTCCAGCGGCCGGGATCGAACGCGCTTGCCACCGCGCAGGCGGTGAAGAGCACGATGGACCAGCTGTCGAAGAGCTTCCCGGACGGTCTCAAGTACACGATAATCTACAACCCGACGCAATTCATTCAGCAATCGGTCGACGCCGTGATCGAGACGATCGGCGAGGCCATCGTCCTCGTCGTCCTCGTCGTCATCCTCTTTCTGCAGACATGGCGCGCCGCGGTCATTCCGATCCTTGCGATCCCGATCTCGCTCATCGGCACGTTCTTCTTCATGGCGATGTTCGGGTTCTCGCTCAACAACCTGTCGCTGTTCGGGCTCGTGCTCGCGATCGGCATCGTCGTCGACGACGCGATCGTCGTCGTGGAGAATGTCGAGCGCAACATCGCGGCCGGGCTGTCGCCGCGCGAGGCGGCGCGGCGCACGATGGACGAGGTCGGCTCGGCGCTGATCGCAATAGCCCTCGTGCTCTGCGCCGTGTTCGTTCCCGCGGCGTTCATCACGGGCATCTCCGGACAATTCTACCGGCAGTTCGCGCTGACGATCGCCGGCGCGACGATCATCTCGCTCATCGTCTCGCTCACCCTTTCGCCGGCCATGTGCGCGCTGCTCTTGAAGCCGCACAAGCAGAGCCACGAGGACCGGTGGTGGGAGCGGCCGATCCACGGCTTCTTCCGCGGCTTCAACTGGGGGTTCGACAAGCTGGGCGCGGGCTACGGATGGCTCGCGTCGCGCGTCGTGCGCTTCGCCGCCGTCATGCTCGTCCTCTATGCAGGGCTGCTCGGCTTCGGCCTGAACGAGTTCCGCAAGACGCCGCTCGGCTTCATCCCGCAGCTCGACGTGGGCTACCTCATCGTCGTCACGCAGCTCCCGGGCGGGGCCTCGCTCGCGCGCACCGATGAGGTCAATCGCCGTGCCGTCGACCTCGCGCTCCAAGTTCCGGGCGTCGCCCATGCCGTGAATATCGTAGGCTTCTCGGGAGCGACTTTCACGAGCGCGCCCAATTCCGGCGCCGTCTTCGTCGTGCTCGAGGACTTCAAGGAACGGGCCAAGGACCCGCAAAAGTCCGCGGAGGCGATCCAGGGTGCGCTGCTCCAAAAGCTCTCCGCCATCCAGGACGGGTTGATCGTCGTCGCGCGCCCTCCGCCCGTGCGCGGCATCGGCACCGCCGGCGGGTTCCGCATGATGGTCGAGGATCGCGGCGCGAGGGGATCGCAGGAGCTGCAGGGCGCGGTCGCGGCGATGATGGGGAAGGCGGCGCAGACGCCCGGCGTGTCGCAAGTCTACTCGCTGTTCGAGACCTCGACGCCGCAGCTCTACCTCGACATCGACCGCACGAAAGTGCAGATGCTCGGCGTGAGAGTGCCGGAAGTCTTCAGTGCGCTCCAGACCTATCTCGGCTCGACCTACGTCAACGACTTCAACATTCTGGGGCGCACGTTCCGCGTCACGGCGCAGGCGGACGCGCCCTATCGGCTCGAGCCGAAGGACATCCTCAAGATCCGCGTGCGCAATGCGAAGGGCGATACCGTGCCGCTCGGCTCGTTCACGACCGTGAGCGACATCTCCGGCCCCTACCGCGTGCCGCGCTACAATCTCTATCCCGCCGCCGAGCTCGACGGATCGCCCGCACCCGGCTACTCGCAGGGGCAGGCGATCGACATCATGGGGAAGCTCGCGGCCGAGACGCTGCCTCAAGGCTTCAGCTACGAGTGGACGACGCTCGCCTTCCAGCAGCTGCGCGCCGGCAGCACGGCCGTGTTCGCGTTTGCGCTCGCCGTCGTGTTCGTGTTCCTCGTGCTCGCAGCCCAATACGAGAGCCTGACGCTCCCGCTGGCGGTGATCCTCATCGTGCCCATGTGCCTCATCGCCGCGATCACGGGCGTCATCCTGCGCGGCCAAGACAACAACATCCTGACGCAGGTGGCCTTCATCGTGCTGATCGGGCTCGCGGCGAAGAACGCGATCCTGATCGTCGAGTTTGCCAAGCACCTGGAGGACCAGGGCCGCGACCGGTGGGCGGCAGCGGTCGAGGCGGCGCGGCTCAGGCTGCGCCCGATCCTAATGACGTCGCTCGCGTTCATCTTTGGCGTCGTGCCGCTGGTGTGGGCAACCGGGGCCGGCGCCGAGTTGCGCCAGACGCTAGGCACGGCGGTGTTCGCCGGCATGATCGGCGTCACCGCGTTCGGGCTCATCTTCACGCCCGTCTTCTATGTGATCAGCCAGTGGATCGCCGGCCTTTTCTCGTCGCGCCGGGAGCCGGCCCTCGGCGCCGGTCCCGCGGAGTAGCCCGAGCGAGCCGTCAATGTCCGGTCACGGAAAGCGGCATCGAGATGTTGAGCAACCCCATGTCGCCCTCGGCCCGGTTCACGACGTCGAACTCGTGCATCCACTCGAGCTGCGTGCTGACCGGGATCTTGCCGCACAGGAACGAGTAGGTCATGACGGGGCCGAGCGCGGTGACCTGCCCTTCGAAGGAGCCGAGCGTCGCGCCGGCCCCGCTATCGCCTGTGACCTGCTGGTAGTGATAACCAGCAAGGCCGAACGAGAAGTCCTTGGTGAAGTGCTGGATCAGCGCCCATTCGACGTGGAACTCGGTTCCCGTCTCGTAGTCGGTGTCCGGGTTCTCCCAGTTGAACGTGAAGCCCGCCGCCGTCGAGACCTCGACGCCCGATTTGAGATCGAGCCACGTCACGGCCGCGGTGGTATCCAGCGCCCAACGGTGAAACGAGAGATTGCTGATGCTGTCCGTGTCCCACGGCCCGACTGGAATGTTGAGCAAGGCTCCCACGTTCCAATGCCAGTTGCCCTCGTGCCAGCCGATCAGCGCGTTGAGGACCGGATCGCCAAAGTTGGTTGTGTTGTCGTCGAACTCGAAATGGCTGCCGGGACCGATGATCGTACGGTTGGGAAGGGTCACAGTCGTGAGGGTGTCGAGGCTGATGTTTACATTCTTCCAGCCAATCGGGACCATGACGCCAAGGCCGACGTTCCCGCCCAAGACCTTTTCGGGCGCGATCCAGAGCGCGACCGGCAGATTGATGTAGGCATCGGCATCGACGTTGACGTCGGCTTGAATGGTGATGGTTCCAACGTCTCGCAACGCGATGCCCTTTGCGGCGTTGCCGCCGGCGCTCCCGGCGTAATAGTAGTTGAGGTCGCTGACGTAGGTGCCCGGCGGCGGCACGTAGCCGGCCATCGCGGTCTTGGAGGCGAGGAGGTAAATTCCCGCGGCGTTCTCGGCGGCGCGGGCGGCCGACCCGTGGATTGAAAGCGCGCTCAGCGCCGTCATCGAAATGAGCGCGATTTTCTTTTGCATGGGTTGCTCTCGTCCTCTGGTCCTCGTCGCGTGCAGTCTGCCGCGTAGCGGCCTACACCTCACTGCCCGGTCGGAAATAGCGCCGTGACGGTGAAGCGGAAGCCCCAACCCTCCGGACCCGTGTCCGGGCTTTCAGCCCAGTATCTGACGCCGGGCCCGAGGCTGATTGGCTGATGTCCGATCTTCAGCAATTTCGTGACATTGAAATTGATCGGTACCGACCACTGTTCGGCGGTCCAATCGTAGGTCGATTCGGTGTTGAGTGTGTATGTCCAAGCGTCCGCCGTCGTGTAGGCGACGAAGGGTTGCAAGAACGTCGAGTTCACGTCCGCGCGGTCTTCGTCGCCGGCGAAGGACCAGATGTGATTGGTGAGGATGCCGATCGTCCAGCCGCTCTGCTGGGTGAGGGCCACCGCTGTCGGACCCGCCCCCCACTTCTCCGCGCTCAATAGCTCGTCGGTGCCCGTCGGCAGCAGAAAAGCCGGCCCCACCCCTATAATGATGCCGTTGATCGGCTGCTTGGGCGAGAAGAACAGACTTTGCGTCGTGTCGCCCAGCCCGAATTGGTCACCGGCTCCCGGGAAGATGTCGTGTTGATCGACGACCGGCAGGATGGTGCGCGAGATCAGGTTCCAATCCTTGTCGAGTGAGATCGGGATGACCGGTTGGATGTTAACGTAGGACTGATGCCCGTCCTCTACCGGCCCGATGCCGCGATTGTAGTTGAACTGGAACGGCACGCTGATCAGCGAGGCGACCGGATTGGAAAGCTGCTTCGCAAGCTCCTGTGCGTCGTCGGCGAAGGCCGGTGCACTGCAGACCGAGGGAAGTGGAATCAGTAATGCGCAAAGCGGGAGGGAGCGGCGTTTCATCATCGTCTCCTCCTTGGCTTGTCACACCGATGGACAAGCTGGACTCGGGAGAGCACTCAGGACTTGACGCGTACGCCGCCTCACGCGCTGACCGCGAATTGCAGGAGAAATGATAGCTGAATTTGCCGTCCCATTTGTTGTGGCATGGCCACTGGTGGGCACTGATCATTTTTAACCGTCAACTGATCATTTTCGTTCGTCTATCGATTTAGGAAGAAACTGTTGTCGCGTTTTGCCGACCGCGGCGCAGCATAGAATTCCTGTTGACCGTCAACATGTTATAGGCCAACTATCAACGCGGGGAGAGGTTAGACGGGCCGGTAGCTACGTATTCCAGTGTGAGTTTGGGAATGCGTGCTGATTCTGCCGGTTCGTCGCGAAATTCCGCGCAATTTGCTCGCGCTCGCGCCCGTGGCCTTGCCCGCGCGCTCGAGCGTTTTCAGAGCGCAAAACAAAACGCCGTTTCGAACAGCGTTTCCCAAAACGATCCACGCGCGCCTTGGCGCCACGTCCGTCAGATCTGGGCGGCGCGCGGTCCGCCTTCTTTAGGCTGACCGTCTGCCGTTCGATTTTCTCTTGAAGAGAATAAATCTTGGAGTTGCGTAGCATGTTTTTGAACCCGTTTGCACTTTCGGTTGTCAGCGCCTTGATCGGCCCGGCTGTCGCCCTTGGAGTGTTCCTGTTCCTGAACAACGTTTGAGGCCGACGGCGGCGATGACTCGGCGGCCTGCTCGTTCGCGTTGCCGGCGGTTGCACTGAATTTTAGTTTGGGGTGCGCGTCATGCGTCTTTTCGGTGTTCCACGCAGGTTATCTCGGAGGTGCGACCGCGGTCGGCGCCTTCCCGGTGTTCTGGTCATAAGCGCGTTATCGGGCGCCTTGGGCGCGTGCGCCACTGAAGGGCCGAAGCCGGAAACCTCGCTCTGGGAGTATGGCGCCGCGGGCTTCGTGCCGGCGCAGTCTCCTTACGGATCCGTATCTGGACCCGCGCCAGCCGCGCTGGCTTCTGAGATGAGCGAGCCCGAGGCCAGCGATGCGCGCTGGCGGACAACGATCGTTCCGGAGGCTGACTACGAGTATCGCGGCGGTCGCGATCCAAAGACCGGGGTTGCGCGCCTTCAAATGTGAAATCGCCTGCCTCTAGATCAAGGAGGAGGATGTGCTGTGAAACGAGAGAGCTTGCGCGCCGGCGGCGCGGTCACTTGCGAGGGACATCGCCCTTTTTCTCTCTCGTGTATCAGCGCCCGAGCCAATCAGTTTCCGGAATGCTGTCAGCGGAAGTCGCGCGCCACCTTGGGCTCACCGTCGTCGCTCCCCCCACGACGCCAAGGCGCCGCTGACAGCACCCTTCTTCGCCGTGCGGACGAAGTCCTAGGAGCGGCTGGAGTGGGAGGGGTTTATGGCGCTGAGGTTTGACGAGTCTCAATCCGGGACCGAGGCGCGCGGCGGGCCTGCCGCGGCGGGAATGGTCTTCATTCCCGGCGGCACATTCGCGATGGGCTCGGACCAGCACTATCCCGAAGAGGCGCCCGTCCATCGCGTCACCGTCGACGGGCTCTGGATGGACGAGACGCCGGTGACGAACCGGCAATTCCGCGCCTTCGTCGAGGCGACCGGCTACGTCACCTTCGCCGAGATCGCCCCCAAGGCGGAGGATTATCCGGGCGCGCTGCCGCATATGCTGAAGGCCGGGTCGCTGGTGTTCCGGCCTCCGTCTGGCCCCGTCAACTTGCGCGACTGGAGCCAATGGTGGGAATTCCGCTTCGGGGCCAATTGGCGCCACCCCTACGGCCGCGGCAGTTGGATCAAGGGCCTCGACGATCACCCCGTCGTCCACCTCGCCTACAAGGACGCCGAAGCCTACGCGGCATGGGCCGGCAAGGAGCTGCCGACAGAGTCCGAGTGGGAGTTCGCGGCGCGCGGCGGGCTCGACGGCGCCGAGTTCGCCTGGGGCGATGAGTTGACGCCCGATGGCCGCCAGATGGCCAACACCTGGCAGGGCAATTTCCCGCACGAGAATCTCAAGCTCGACGGCTACGAGCGCACCTCGCCCGTCAACGCGTTCCCGCCGAATGGCTACGGCCTCTACGACATGATCGGCAACGTCTGGGAGTGGACGACCGATTGGTACGCGCCCAAGCACGCGGCCGATGCGCCCAAGGCGTGCTGCATCCCCGAGAACCCGCGCGGGCCGCCTCAGGAACAAAGCTACGACCCCTGCCAGCCGCAGATCAGGATCCCGCGCAAGGTGCTCAAAGGCGGCTCGCACCTTTGCGCGCCCAACTACTGCCGCCGCTACCGCCCCGCCGCACGCCATCCCGAGCCCGTCGACACTTCGACGAGCCACGTGAGCTTCCGGTGCGTCAAGCGAGATCGAGGAGAGTGAAGTGGGAGGAAGCCGGTGGACCAGAAAGGATCACGCCATGAACAAAGACGAGAAAGACGCTCAAACGCAATCGAACCTCGACTGCAATCGAAGAAACATTCTGCTTAGCGGCAGCTCGGTTCTCGCCATGTCGGCTCTCGGAGGGGCCGGCGTCGTAAGCCCCGCGCAGGCGCAAGAGCCCGCAGCGCCGCCGTCCAGCGGCGGCAAGCCGAATATCGTCGTCATCATGGGGGACGACATCGGTATCTGGAACATCGGTGCCTACCATCGCGGCATGATGGCCGGCCGCACGCCGAACCTCGACAAGCTCGCCGCCGAAGGCATGCTGTTCACCGACTACTACGCGGAGGCGAGCTGTACGGCGGGCCGCGCCAACTTCATCACGGGCGAGCTTCCGATTCGCACCGGCATGACCACGGTCGGCCAGGCCGGCTCCCCCGTCGGCATCCCCGCGCAGGCGGTGACCATTGCCACGGCGCTCAAGGGCATGGGTTATGCCACCGGCCAGTTCGGCAAGAACCACCTGGGCGACCTCAACGAGTTCCTCCCCACCGTGCATGGGTTCGATGAATTCTTCGGCTATCTCTACCATCTCGACGCGATGGAAGACCCCGCGCATCCCGCCTACCCGCAGGAGCTGCTGGACCGGGTCGGCCCGCGCAACATGGTTCATTCCTGGGCCACGGATACCGACGACCCGACCGTGATGCCGCGTTGGGGCAAGGTCGGCAAACAGAAGATCGAGGATGCCGGCACGCTCTATCCCAAGCGGATGGAGACCGTGGACGACGAGATACGCGACCTCGCCTTCAACTTCATCGACAAGGCCAAGGCCGACGGCAAGCCGTTCTTCCTGTGGCTCAACCCGACGCGCATGCACATCGTCACTCACCTATCACCGAAGTATGAGGCCCTGCGCAACTCGAAGAATGGCTGGACCATTCACGAAGCCGGCATGGCCCAGCTCGACGACATCGTCGGCGCCACCATGCAGAAGCTCAAGGACATGGGCGTGGACGACAACACCATCGTCGTGTTCACCACCGACAACGGCACCGAAGTCTTCACCTGGCCCGATGGCGGACAGACGCCCTTCGCGCAAAGCAAAGGCACGGTCATGGAGGGCGGCTTCCGTGTACCGGCCATGATCCGCTGGCCGGGCAAGGTGCCCGCCGGCAAGGTCGAGAATGGCATCATCTCTGGCCTCGACTGGTTCCCGACCTTCCTCGCCGCCGCCGGCGACCCGAACATCGTCGAAGATCTCAAGAAGGGAAAGAAGATCGGCGACACCACCTACAAGGTCCATCTCGACGGCTACGACCAGACGGCGTTGATCACCGGCAAAGGTCCCTCCGCCCGCCACGAGATCTTCTACTTTGGCGAGAGCGCGCTCGGCGCCGTGCGCATCGACGACTTCAAGTATCGCTTCATCGACCAGCCCGGCGGCTGGGTGGGTGAGAAGACCCATCCGGACATCCCTTACCTGACCAATCTCCGCCTCGATCCTTTCGAGCGCACCGGTTGGCCGGAAAACGGGACGAAAGACGGGGCACAGCAGTACTTCGACTGGTTCAAGTATGAGTTCTGGCGTTTCGTGTTCGTCCAGCAGGAGGTGGCGAAGCTGGCGCAGACCGCGATCGAGTTTCCCCCGATGCAAAAGGGCGCGAGCTTCAACCTCGACGCAGTGAAGGCGAAGATCGAGGCTGCCCAAGCGGCAGTGGCCAAGTAGCGGGACGACTTATGGCGGGCGCCGCGAGGCGCCCCCCGTCGTCGATGCGCTGGCACGAGGGAACGAGAGCAGATGACATGGAAAGGATCACGTCATGACCCAATGCCTTGTCCAATCGGGACTTAAGGGCGCGCTCGCCAGCTTGATGTTTACGCTTGCTGCGAGCGGCGCTGCGTTCGCTCAATCCACGACGCCCGCCCCGCCGCCTCACGTGCCGCTGCAGAAGACGATCGGCCAAGCCAAACCGGAGGTGGTGCCGTCGCTGATTGTCATCAATTCCCGCGGCGCCACGCTGGCGGACGGAAGGCTGACGCTCACCGGCGTCTCGCCCAACTCCATCGTGTTTGCCGACCGCCCCGTCCGCGCTGCGGGTCACGCACTCACCACGCATCTGCTCGAGGAGTGGTCGCCTGAGAACGACGACAGCGAGAGCTTCGCCAAGAACCCGCCGAACGCCACGGTCTCGGTCTTCAGCAAGGACGGCTCTGCGATCCGCGACGCCGTCATCGTCATGAAAAATCCGAAGCTCGACGGCGACAAGCTGACCTTCGACGTCGACGTCCTCGAGGGAGACCTGGCGAACGCCGACGGGCCTGCCTCGGTCTTCATCGACCGGTTCGGGTTCGCCTTTGCCGGACCTCGCGTCGGCGTTGGCGTGGGCAGGGTCGGCGTCGGGCGTGTCGGTCTCCGGTATCGCCCCGTCGGCTGGTATGCCGGCGCAGCCGCTGTCGGAACGGCGATCGGGGCCGCCGCTGCCTATCCCTACTACGCGCCCCGCTGCGGCTACTACCCCTACCCGCCTTGCTATTGAGGATTTCGCTCGGTTCGAGAGCGATGGAGCAAATGATGAAACTCATTGGCGTGCTGGCGACGATATTAGCCGCAGCAATTTTCACCGGCGGAATTGGAGCAACGGCAGCCGAAATCCCTCCGGCTCTCGTCACGCCGGACAAAGTCGAGTCGCGTCTCGGCACGCTCGAGTTCAAGGACGGCGCGCCGAGCAAGGCGACGCTCGACAAGGTCTACGACAACTTGGACTTCACCCACGCCTACGAGGCGTTCGTGAACACCATGTCGGGCGTCAGCATCAACGCACTGCACAAGGGCCTTCTGAGCATCGGAGTGAAGGATAACGAGGTCATCGTCTTCTCCGAGCTGATGGACGCCAAGTCGCTGTTCCTGACGGCCAATGCCGACACGATCTATGCGTTTGGCGTCCTCGATCTCACCAAGGGGCCCATGGTGCTCGAGGTGCCGCCCAAGTTTCTCGGTGCCATCGACGACTACTGGTTCCGCTGGGTTATCGACATCGGCGCGCCCGGGCCCGACCGGGGTGAGGGCGGGAAATACCTGATCGTGCCGCCGGGCTACAACGAACCTCTTCCGGAGGGCGGCTTCTTCATCGGCCGCGCCCGGACCACGCGCGTCGTCTGGTTCGGCCGGGCGTTCTTAGAGAACAAGAGTGATCCGAAGCCGGCCGCCGAAAATATCCGGAAGTTCACCAAGGTCTATCCGTATGAAACGGGCGGCGTGGGGACACCCATCGCCGAGTTCCTGGCTGCGAAGGCCCCGCTCGGCCGCGTGACCGCGCCGCCCGCGACAGTGTTTCACGAAGGCAGCGGCAAGGTGATGAATACCGTTCCGCCCAACGACTTCAGTTTCTACGAGATGCTCAATGAGGTCGTGCAGCAGGAGCCGGCCACGTCGCTCGATCCCGAGCTCATGGGTCCGGTGGCCGCGATCGGCATCGTCAAGGGCAAGCCCTTCGCGCCTGATGCGCGCATGAAGAAAATACTCACCGAGGCGCTGGCGGTCGCCAACGCCACCTCGCGCAGCCTGTTCATGAACCCGCGCGATCCGAGCTGGTCCCACTATCCGGGCTCGGCGTGGTGGAACTACCTGTTCGAGACCGGCTACCAGTTTGAGACGCCGATCCCGATGATCACGCCCGAGGGCGTCAAGCCGTTCCCGCCCACCGGCTATCGGACGCTCGATGCGCGCACGAACTTCTTCTACGGCATCACCGGCATCACGCCCGGGATGGCCATGCGCCTGACGGGCATCGGCTCGCAATATCTTCTGGCGAGCCTGGATGCGAACAAGCAGTACCTAGACGGTGCCAAGACCTACAAGGTGACGCTGCCCAAGGGAATCCCGGAGGCCAACTTCTGGTCGTTCACCGTCTACGACAACATGTCCCGCTCGATGCTCGACACGCCGCAGCGCTACCCGCGCGCGGGCAGCCAGAGCTTTCCGTCGCCCGCGGCCGAGGCGGACACGAACGGCTCGACGACGATCTACTTCGCCGCCGAACAGCCTGAAGGCGTGAAGCGCGGCAATTGGATTCAGACCATGCCCGACAAGGGCTGGTTTCTGATCCTGCGCCTCTACAGCCCGCTCGAGCCCTTCTTCACCAAGGAGTGGCGCCCGAGCGAGATCGAGCTAGTCCGCTGAGGTCAGAAATCTAGAACTACTACCACCAGACTAGGCAAGCAGCAGGAGGGCACCATGATAACCCCGTCAAAATCGTTCATCGCCGTCGCGCTCGCGCTCTTTGTCGGAGCGCTCTGCGCAGCTTCTGAAGCCGACGCGCGCAAGGTCAGCCGACCGAACGTCAAGGCCGGGAAGATTGCAAAAAACGTCAAGAATATCAATCGTGCGCGCGTCGTAACCCGCAACGTGCGGCGCGCGGGGCGCTGGGTGAACGGCGTCTGGGTCGTGGGCGGCGTCGCGTCGAGCGTCGCCGTCGGGACGGCGAGCAACTGCGGCTACTACTGGCGCAAGTGGAAGGAGACCGGCAGCAGCTACTGGCGCGAGCGGTACTACGAGAACTGCCGCTGATCTCGCACGCATCGATCGAGCAAGAGCAAGAAACGGCACCGGTCCGACTTCATGGGAAATCAGGGGGAGGAGAGTGCAGATGACATAGGGGAGTGCCCAATGAGGACCGGAGCGAAGGATGCCCAATTGGCGTCACAGAAGCCGTTGGACTGCAATCGCAGAAGCGTACTTCTGAGCGGGGGCTCGCTGCTCGCGCTGGCGGCTGCAGGAACGAAATCGGCCGAGGCCCAGGAGCCGAAACCCGAGGGAGCGGCGCCGGCTGCTGCGCCGGCCGGCGGAGGCGGCAAGCCGAATATCCTCATCATCTGGGGCGATGACGTCGGCATCGCCAACATCAGCGCCTACTCCGGCGGCCTGATGGGCTACGAGACCCCGAACATCGACCGCATCGCCAAGGAAGGCATCAAATTCCAGCACTACTACGGGGAGCAGTCGTGCACGGCGGGCCGTTCGGCGTTCCTGACCGGCCAGCACATCATTCGGACCGGGCTCAGCAAGGTCGGCTTCCCTGGCGCGCCGATGGGCATGAGCCAACTCGATCCCTCCATCGGCGGCCTGCTCAAGAATCTCGGCTATGCCACGGGCCAGTTCGGCAAGAACCACGTCGGCGATCGCAACGAGTCGCTACCGACGGTGAACGGGTTCGATGAGTTCTTCGGCAACCTTTACCACTTGAACGCCGAGGAGGAGCCGGAGCTGCCCGACTATCCGAAGGACCCGGCCTACCTCGCAAAATACGGACCACGTGGCGTTCTCCATTGCAAGGCGACCGACACGGACGATCCCACGGTCGACCCGCGCTTCGGCAGAATTGGCAAGCAGACCATCAAGGACACGGGCGCTCTCACCAAGAAGCGCATGGAGACGATCGACGACGAGACCTCCGCCGCGGCCATTGACTTCATGAAGCGCCAGCAAGCAGCGGGCAAACAGTTCTTCGTCTGGTTCAACGGCACCCGCATGCATTTGCGAACGCACGTTCGCGCCGAGCACCGGGGCCGTTACAAGCACGGCGACAGCGAGTACCTCGACGGCATGCTCGAGCACGATGACACCGTCGGAAGCTTGCTCAAGGCCCTCGACGACATGGGGATCGCGAACAACACCATCGTCATGTACTCGAGCGACAACGGTCCGCACATGAACAGCTGGCCTGACGGGGCCATGACCTGGTTCCGCAGCGAGAAGAATACCAATTGGGAAGGAGCATTCCGCGTGCCTTGCCTCGTGCGCTGGCCGGGGCAGATCAAGCCGGGCACGGTCACCAACGAGATCATGAGCCACAACGATTGGATTCCAACGCTGTGCTCGATTGCGGGCGAGCCGGACATCGTGGGCAAGCTCAAGGCGGGCTACACGGCCACCGGCATCAACTACAAGGTCCACCTCGATGGATTCGACCAGTCGGCTTTTCTAAAGGCCGTGACCGGCAGCGCCGCGAACAACAACGGGACCAAAAGCGCCCGCGACAAGTTCTTCTATTCCAACGACGACGGCCTGCTCGTGGCCTTTCGGCAGGGCGACTACAAGTACGTCTTTTCCGAGCAGCGCATGCAAGGCACGATGGGCGTGTGGGCCGAGCCATTCACGACGCTGCGCCTGCAGAAGATCTTCAACCTGTTCCAGGACCCGTTCGAACGGGCGGACATCACGTCCAACACCTTCTGGGATTGGCAGATCAACCACGTGGGCTCCATGTATGGGGTGATGGAGGAGATCATCAAATTCCTGGAGACCTTCAAGGAGTTCCCGCCGCGCTCGTTCCCGCCGAGCTTCAACCCCGCGAACATCTTGGAGCAGACGCTCGACGACTTCAAAACGAAGAAGATGCTCAAGGATGGCCTGGATGCCGACAGGATCCGCGGCCAACTCAACAAGATGATCGAAAAGCAGCTTCAAGAGCGCGCCCCGTGACAGCTGGGATCGCAGAGACGCCGGCTCGACCTTCCTCCTCGGGCCGGTGCGAATGCCACTCTAGAATTGGCCCTCGCTTAGGTGACGAAAATGCGGAGTGTCATGAGATCCCTCGGACGCATCGCGCTCCTCGCGGCTCTCTCTGTTGCCGGAGCGCTCAACTCCGGGTTTGCCCTTGCGCAATCCGATCCGCTGCCGTCGTGGAACGGCAGCCCGGCCAAGACCGCAATTCTCGAGTTCGTCGGCCGCGTCACGACGGAGGAGGGCGCCGACTTCGTCCTCCCCGAGCAGCGCATCGCGGTCTTCGACAACGACGGCACGCTGTGGGCCGAGCAGCCCATCTATTTCCAGATCGCGTTTGCGATGGATCGCATTGCTGCGCTGGCGCCTCAGCACCCGGAGTGGAACGAGACCCAGCCGTTCAAGGGCGTGCTCGAGGGCGACATGAAGGCGGTCGCCGCGTCCGGCGAGCACGGTCTGCTCGAGATCGTTGCGGCGACCCATGCCGGGATCACCACGGACAAGTTCGCCGACATCGTCGACAGCTGGCTCAAGACCGCCGAGCACCCGCGCTTCCACCGCCTTTATACCGAGATGGTCTATCAGCCGATGCTCGAGCTGCTCACCTATCTGCGCGCCCACGGGTTCAAGACTTTCATCGTCTCGGGCGGCGGCATCGAGTTCATGCGCCGCTTCGCCGAGCCCGTGTACGGCATCCCGCCCGAGCAGGTGGTCGGCTCGTCGGGCGTCGTGAAGTTCGAGATCGGGGCCGACGGCAATCCCGTCCTCATGAAGGAAGCCAAGGTCGAGTTCGTCGACGATGGACCCGGCAAGCCCGTCGGCATCAACCGGTTCATCGGGCGCCGCCCGATCCTCGCGTTCGGCAACTCCGACGGCGACCAGCAGATGCTCGAGTGGACGGCGGCGGGGAGCGGGGCCCGCTTCATGGGGCTCGTCCATCACACCGACGCCGAGCGGGAATGGGCCTACGACCGCAACTCTCACGTCGGCCGCCTCGAAAAGGCGCTCGACGAGGCAACCGCCAAGGGCTGGGCGGTCGTCGACATGAAGAAGGACTGGAACGTGGTGTTCCCGCCCGAGAAGTAGCTCGCTCTCAAATGCAAACCAGAACTGGAGGTTCACAATGCAAACTTCGCCAGCCGACTTACAGGCCGCGATGGCGCGCCCCATGCTTCACGAGCTCGCCAAGAACTGGTGGCTCATCATGCTCCGAGGCGTGTGCGCCATCATCTTCGGCGTGCTCACCTTCGCCTGGCCTGGGGTGACCCTGGTCACACTCGTCCTGCTCTACGGCGCATTTGCGCTCGCAGACGGGATCTTCGCTCTCGGCGCGGCGATCGCCGGAAGGACACCCGAGCCGCGCTGGTGGCTTGCTCTCGTCGGCATCCTCGGCGTCCTAGCCGGAGTGGTGACGCTGTTCTGGCCCGGCATGACCGCAATCGTCCTCTTGTTCTTCATCGCCGCCTGGGCGATCGCGACCGGGGTCATGCAGATCGTCGGCGCGATCAGGCTGCGCAAGGAGATCGACGACGAGTGGCTACTGATCGCGAGCGGCGTCCTCTCGGTGCTGTTCGGTTTCGTGCTTTTGGCCCGGCCGGGCTTGGGCGCCTTGTCGATGATCCTCGTCATCGGCGCCTTCGCGATCCTCTACGGCATTCTCGAGGTGATGTTCTCGCTGCGCTTGCGCCGTCACGTCCACGCATAGGTGAGGACAGGCCCAGGGGGACAACGATGGCGGTGCGCCGCGAGATCGAGGAGGTCGAGTGACACGGGTCCGCGGCGCCGCCGTTCTTCTGCTTGCGCTTAATATCTTCGGTGTTTGGATCATGGACGCGAAGACTCGAGGGGAAGAGATCGATCGGTTGAAGGCTTCGGGCTGGACCGACGTCTCGCCCCACCGTTCCGCCTTTGCGGAGGGCGACGGCATCCGGCTCAACTACCTGGACTGGGGCGGCGACGGGGTGCCTCTCGTGATGATCCATGGCATCGCCGACAGTCCGCACATCTTCGACAACCTTGCGCCGCTTCTCCGTGATCAATTCCGCGTGCTCGCCTACGCGCGGCGGGGGCATGGCCACTCGGACGCGCCGGCCGGACCTTATGGCTCGAAAGTCCTCGTCGCGGACCTCCGCAATTTCCTCGACGGTCTCGGCATCGAGCGCGCTAGCCTCCTCGGCTGGTCGATGGGCGGCGACGAGGTCACGGAGTTTGCGGGCCTATATCCCGACCGCGTCGAGAAGCTCATCTACCTGGAAGGCGGCTACGACTGGTCCGATCCCGTATTCTTCAGGCCGTTCACGGAGACGCTCACCGTGAACAGCCCGGACCCGTCGGTGCTGCGCTCGCTCGACGCACTTCGAGCCTGGTATCACGCGGCATGGGTCGGCCACGCCGTGCCGTGGACGCCGGCGCTCGAGGCCTTTCTGCGCGACGCGGTGCGGATCGAGAAGGACGGTGCGGTCGAACCGGTGCCCTCGGTCAAGGTGTTCGAAGCCTTGCTGGCCACGCTCGGCACCTGGAGGCGCGACTACACGAAAGTCCGCGCGCCGGCGCTTGCGCTTTACGGCACGGCTTTCTTCCCGACCGATCGCGGCGATCCCGCGCTCGCACAGAAGCTGCGCGACTTCGAGCAGAACGTGATGACTCCGTTCCGGGAGGTCAGCATGGATCGGGTCCGTCGCGAGCTGCGCAGCGTCACCGTGCAGCAGATCGGCGATCGAACGCACATGTCGATCGGCGTGCGCGATCCGCAGCGACTTGCCGAGACTATTCGCGAATTTCTGCTCACGACAGTCCACGAGCCTTGAGGGAGAGAGGGCATGAAAGTCCGCAATCTCACCGCGCTCGTTTTGCTCTTCGCGTCGGCATTGGCACACGCGGAAGACTACTCTGCTGAAGAACTTGCCCGTCGCGCGGTCGAGCGCCGCGCCGTCGAAGCGGTCATCTGGGGCATGCCGGCGGTCAACTACGATCTCATGTACCAGGAGATGCTCAAGCTCGGTGGCAAGCCCAACCAGATCGCCTATTGGTCCGGCCTGCTCGATTGGCGGAACCAGACGCTGACGCCCAACCCGGACGTCATCTATCTGATGGCCTTCTTCAACACGAAGGACGGGCCGGTGGTAATCGAGATTCCGCCGGCCGGCGATGGCGTCATCAACGGCAGCATCATGGATCCCTGGCAGGCGGCGCTCGAAGACGTGGGCCCGGCCGGAGCCGACAAGGGTGTAGGCGGCAGATATCTCATCCTGCCGCCGGGCTACAAAGAGACAGTGCCCGACGGCTATTTCGCTCTGCCCTCCGCCAATTATCAGGGCTATGCCTTGCTCCGCTCGATCCTGAAGAGTGGGAGCGATTCCGACATCAAAGCGGCGGTTGCCTATGGCAAGCGGATCAAGCTCTATCCCCTCAGCCAAGCCGCCAATCCGCCCGAGACCGAGTTTCTTGACGCCATTGGCGTCGTCTACAATTCCACGATCCCCTACGACATTCGCTTCTTCCAGTCGCTCGACCGCATCGTGCAGCAGGAGCCTTGGCTCACCCGCGACAAGGCGATGATCGACCAGTTGAAGTCGATCGGCATCGAGAAGGGCAAGCCGTTTAGTCCCGACGGGGCGACGCAGCGCCTATTGAACGCGGCGGCAGGCGAGGCGCATGCCTGGCTGGAGCTGAAATACGAAACCATGTTCTCGCCCTATTACGAAGGGCGCCAATGGGCGTTTCCCATATTGCCCGAGGCAATCGACGGTCTTCAGTCGCAATTTGCCAATCCGGACAGCTATCCCGTCGAGGGCCGCGGCGTCACCTACACGATGGCGTTCTTCAGCACCAAGCATTCGGGCGTCGGGCAGTTCTATCTCATGACGATCAAGGACAAAGAGGGGGCGCACTTCGACGGCAACAACGCCTACCGCTTGACCGTCCCCGCGAATGTGCCTGTGAACCAATACTGGTCGGCCACGGTCTACGACCGCGCCACCCATGCCCTCATTCGCGACATGCCGCGTTCGGGGCGTTCATCACAAAGTCCCGGGCTCCAAGCAAACGCGGACGGCTCCGTGGACATCTATTTCGGCCCCAAAGCCCCGGCGGGCAAAGAATCGAATTGGGTTCCGACAAAGCCCGACGGAAAATTCGAGGTGCTCTTCCGCTTCTATGGACCCGAAAAATCCGTTTTCGACAAGACGTGGAAGCTGCCGGACATCGAGAAGGTGAGTTGATGCACGGTGAAAGAGGCGCGCCTCACTGCCTGAACACGACTGATCCGCCGCGTCATGCTGCGGATGACCGCGATCCTGAACTACATCAACCCGTTTTGAGGTATCATCAAGCTAGAAAAGGGAGTCAAAATCATGCGCAAGAGGCTCTCGCTAATACTAAGTGCGCTGGTCCTTCTCGTTTGTCAGGCGCTCACCGCGCCGGCGTTCGCGCAAGAGGACGGCAAGCTCAGCAAGGAGGAGCTCGATCAGCTCTTGGCGCCGATCGCGCTCTATCCCGATGATCTTCTCGCCAACGTGCTCATGGCCTCGACCTATCCCCTCGACGTGGTCCAGGCCGCGCGCTGGAAGAAGGAGCCGGCCAATGCCAAGCTCAAGGGTGACGCCCTCACCAAGGCGCTCGAAGCCAAGGACTGGGACCCGAGCATCAAGGCGCTCGTCCAATTCCCGGAGGTCCTCGAGAGCATGAGCGACAAGCTCGACTGGACGCAGAAGCTCGGCGACGCGTTCCTCGCCCAACAGGACGAGATGATGGACGAGATCCAGCTCCTGCGCGCGAAGGCCGACGAAGCAGGCAACCTCAAGAGCAATAAGCAACAGAAGGTGGTGAAGGAGTCGGGTGCCGACGCACAGCCGGTCTACATCATCGAGCCGGCAACGCCCGAGACCGTCTATGTCCCGGTGTACCAGCCGTCCGTTGTCTACGGCTCCTGGTGGTATCCGGACTATCCTCCCTACTACTGGGAGTATCCCGGCGCTTCCTTCGTCAACGGCTACTTCTGGGGAGCCGGGATTGCGGTCGCGGGCGGCATTTGGGGCTGGAACCACTTCGACTGGCACCGCCACGACATCGATATCGATGTCGACAAGTGGAACAACATCAACGTCAATCGGTCCAAGCTCACCTCGAACAAGTGGGAGCATCGCCCCGAGCGCCGCGGACAGGTGCCCTATAAGGGCAAGGACGTCCGCGACAAGTTCAAGCAGGCGGACCGCCGGCCCGGCAACAAGGACTTCCGTGGCTATGACAAGGGCGAGATCGAGGCCAAGCTCAAGGATGTCGATCGCGACGCCGTGAAGGACAAGCTCAAGGACGTCGATCGCGACGCCGCCAAGGACAGGCTCAAGGATGTCGATCGCGACGCCGCCAAGGACAAGCTCAAGGATGTCGATCGCGACGCCGTCAAGGGCAAGCTCAAGGATGTCGACCGCGGCGCTATCAAGGACAAGGCCGGCGATCGGGCGGGCGCGAAAATCAAGGACAAGACCGCCGACCTCAAGGCCCGCGACCTGCCGAAGTCCGGGAATATTTCCAAGGTCAACCGCGACATCGATCGCCCAAAGGTGAAAGCCAAGAAGCCGTCGCCCGGCGCGTTCGACGTCAAGAGGGGCTCGGATGTGCGCAAAGCGGCGAACCGCGGCCATGCGAGCCGCGTTGCGATGTCAGGTGGGGGCGGAGGAAGGGCTCGCGGTGGCGGAGGAGGAGGTCGCGGTGGGGGAGGCGGTCGACGCCGATAGCGCCCGACCGTCTAGCCATCCCAATAATCGGAGGTTCCGATGAAGCTCTCAGCTGCCAAGCTCTTCCAATCGCCCCGCGCAATATCCAGGCTCTTTGTTGCTTTGTGCGGTTTCGCCATCTTGCAGGTGCCCGCTTCGGCCGCGGCCAAGCAGGCGACCTACAACTCCCCGCAGGAGGCGGTCGATGCGCTCGTTGCCGCCGCCCGAACCGGCAACATGGCCGACATTGCCGCCGCCCTCGGGCCGGAAGGCCGCGAGGTCGCGAGCTCAGGCGATCCCGTCGCCGATGCCGCAGCGCGCGAGCGTTTCGTCACGGCCTTTGAAGAGAAGCACGAGATCAATCAGTCGGGAGATACGCGCGCCACGCTTGTCCTCGGGAATGATGATTTCCCGTTCCCCATTCCGATCGTGCAAGAGGCCGGGGCCTGGCGCTTCGACACCGCGGCGGGAAAAGAGGAGATTCTCGACCGGCGCATCGGCGAGAACGAGCTTGCCGCTATCGAGGTGTTGCATGCCTACGTCGACGCGCAGCGCGAGTATGCGGAGACGGACCGCGACGGCAAAGGGCCCCAGTATGCGCGCCGTCTCCTGAGCAGCGAGGGGAAGACGGACGGCCTCTATTGGCCGACCGCCGAAGGGGAGCCGGAGAGCCCGTTCGGCCCGCTCGTGGCGGAGGCGCGCGCCGAAGGCTATAAGCGCCGCGAGGGCGGGCCGACGCCCTATCATGGCTATCTGTTCCGCATTCTTTCGCGTCAGGGCGGGGACGCCGCGGGCGGGGCGCAAGACTACGTGGTCGGCGGCCGCATGATCGGCGGCTTCGCCCTGATCGCCACACCTGCCGAGTACGGCAACTCTGGCGTCATGACATTCATCGTCAATCACGACGGAGCCGTGTTCCAGAAGGATCTGGGGCCTGAGACGTCCCGGCTGGCTGCCAACGTGACCGCATTCAATCCGGACGCGACGTGGAGGAAAGTCGATCGAGAATGACGTCAGGCGATCGACAGGAGAGCAGCTGAACGGCGTAATCGGCCTGTTCGCCGTTACAATTTGATACGCAACCTTACGGTTTGGGCAAAGCCTGGGGACTCGGCTCTGCTTCTCTCGAGCATGAAGCAAGAGCCCGCAGTTGGCCGAACGGAGTAGCGTATCATGATGTTCGCCGAGATCGCAGCGCCGCCAAGAATCGACGAATCTGCGGAGGAGAGCGCTCCCGCGAGCGCTTCAGTTCGGATCCTTCGCCCCAACGAGGTTCTGTTCCGGGAGGGCGAGGAAAAATCGTGTTTGTACCGCGTGGACTCCGGCGTCGTCGCTCTTTATGAGCAGCGGTGGAACGAGCGCGGCGCAGTCATCGATTTTGCCTTTGAGGGCGATTTGGTCGGCTTGGGCTTCCTCACCACGCACGCCTGCCGCGCGCGCGCCCTCGTCGAGACCCGGCTCACGTGCTTGCCTCTCGAGGCACAATCAAGCGCGATCGGGAACAATCCCAAATCTCAGCTGAAGCTGGATGAGGCCGTCGAAAGAGAGTTCGAATTCCGCCGGGCTAGCCTTGTCGAGTCTGGCAGGCAATCGCCCTTGAAGCGCGTTGCGGCGTTCTTGGTCGGCCTCTCGCGCATCAATGCGCACGAGGGGCGAGATCCGTGGCTGGTAGGTGAGCAATGCCCGAGCGGGTTTATTGCCGACCTTCTCGGCCTGACTGTCGACGCATTGGCCGCCCACCTTATCGAGCTTGAAGAGTGTGGTCTGATCGAGGCTTGTCCGCCCGCCGGCCTTCAGCTCAAAGACATCGCCGCTCTCGAGGAGGTCGCGTCTCAACCAATTATACCGGTCGTTTCCGGCCGTCGTGCGGTCGCCCCGCGGGCTGCGATGGTCTGATCTTGCGCGCATGGCCCTATTGAATTGGACATCAACCCCCTTGAGTTCCCTCAGGGTACCGCAAGGTCTTGGGGCTGGCCTCGTCTATGGAGCTCTTCTCATCGCATCGGCCGCTCTTGCCTGTGGGACAACGGTTGTGCATGCGGGAGAAAGCAGGTCTCTCGAAACCCGCGGGAAGTCCATCCTGGCCGCGAATTGCGCGCGCTGCCACGCGATCGAGGCTTCGGCCAGCAGCCCGCTTAGGGCTGCGCCACATATGCGCGACATCTACTTGAAATTTCCCGCAAGGGAGCTCGAGGAGGAGCTCAGGGAAGGAAAGGTCTCCCACCACCAGAAGATGCCCCAGATCGCCTTTTCGGACGAAGAAGTCGAAGCCATCCTTGCTTATCTTTACCGCCTCGCCAACGAAGTTGGGCCGTGATCATAGGCGAGCAAGACCCTCCAGGCCGGCCGGCTGTGCAAAGCCTATTGCTGGGTACGCCATTCCTCTCCCAAGACATGAGCGATCGCTACGTCCCAAAGCGTCGACCACTAGCTGTCACGGTTATCCAGATTACCGGCGACGAGAGGTCGATAATCAGACGTTTTTTCATGCGGCACCGATTGATTTCCCGGAAAATTCAGAAAGCATTAACTGATATTGTAAACAGAACTGTGAAGACTTTTAGATAAATTTGCTGCAACGCATTCTCGATCGTCGCGACCTAACAGTAGGGTCCCTGCAGTCGCGTGGGCCGCGAGCTGGACGTGCACCACACCTGACGTGATGAAAGTACACACGGACATGTCTCGCGCGAAAATAGATTCGGTGTGGCTCCACACCTTTCCCACGTTTTTTCCCGGCATATTGGGCCAATTGCGTTCGATCCGACTTCCCCGGATATCGATTACTCGTATCTTGTCGCGCTTCTCGCTTGCAAAGCAGCTCGTGTTTGTCGGGCTTATCGCGGGTCTTATCGGCTCCGCCGGCGGCATTGCCGGCGTCTGGTCCGTCTGGTCGATCGGGCGTGACTTCCGAGTTTTTGCAGTTACCGCAGAAGACGCGATCCTCGCCTGGGAGATCAACGCCAACGTGGCCAAGACACTCCTCAATACTGATAGATATCTGATGACGCGGGAGGCGCATTATTTGACGGAGGCGCGGCGCCTTTTGGCGGAAGTCCGGCAAGGGGTCACGGCTTTGCCAGTAGAGCTCCGGACAGGAGGCCACGTGGGGCTCGTGCACAACCTTGCGTCTGCGGATGCGCTCGACGAACTCGAAGGGGATATTGATCGTCTGGTGGGTCTGGTGGCTAAGAGCGATCAGCTGGTCAGCGACGTATTGGAAAAGCTCGGCCTGCAAATTGGTGAAAGCTTACTCGAGCTCATCGAGCAGAGCCCTGAGGCAAAGGACTACGAAGCGGTGGCCATAGCCGGCGTTGCCGGTGGAGATTTTCAGGCCGCGCGCCTCTACGTCGCCAAGTTTCTTGCCAGCGGAGAGAAGGAGGAGGCAGACCGCGTCGAAGCTGAACTCCTGAAGATCGAGCACCAGCTTGATAAGCTTGCCGCGCATGTGACGGACCACGCCGCCGAAAATATCGGTGCCGTTGTCAACGTGAAGCCGATTCAAGCGATGCTGGCTCGGTATCACGAAGGATTCGCCGAGTTGCGCCGGATGGCCGAGGAGCGCAACGCGTTATCCACCCATGCGCTTGTCTATGATGGAGAGGCCATCAGCAGATGGGCCAGGCAGATCAAGGTCAATGCGGTCGCGTCGGAACAGCAGATTTACGCGAAGGTATTGGGCACCTTTAGTCGTCAAGAGAGCCTGGTGCCCATCACCGTCTTCCTGACCTTGGTTTGTTCTCTTCTGCTCTTCCTGGCCTACGCCTGGCACGTGTCGAAGGAGATCACCGGTCTCACGGCCAGTATGGCCGATCTCGCCGGCGGTGACATGACGATCGCGGTTGGTAGTGTGACTCGGCGCGATGAAATTGGCGCGATGGCCAGGGCATTAGTCTACTTCCGTGATCAAGCCGTCGAGAAAGCCCGACTGGAGAGTGAATTGGCGGCCGAGCGCCAGCAGGTCGACGCAGAAGAGCGCAGCAGGATCGCCGCGCAACAGGCCAGCGTCGTCCGTGTCGTCGGCGAGGGGCTTCGGAATCTCGCTCGCGGTGACCTCGCCACCCGCATTCGCGATGACGTGGCCGCCGCGTATCAGGGCCTGAAGGACGACTTCAACACCGGCGTCGCACATCTAGAAAAGACAATCGCCGATCACTTCGCGGCGCTGAACCGCAAGAACATCGAGCTTGACCAAGCGGCGGAGCAGCTTGAGGTCGCGCTCAACCATATGGGACGAGGGCTGTCGATGTTTGACGCCGAGCAGCGCCTCGTCGTGTGCAACAAGGTATATCGCGACATCTATGGGCTCCCTGAGAGTATCACCCAGCCAGGGGCGTCGCTTGCCGATATTCTTCGCTACGATACCGTGAGCGGGACAAATAGCGATAGTGCTGAGGCGTTCAAACAGGCGGAGACCTGGCTCGAGGACCTTAAGCATAAGCTTGCACGCGGCGACACGTTTTCAGAGCTGCAGCCTCTCGGGGACGGCAGAATTCTGAATGTCACGTTCCTCCCGCTGGCTCGTGGCGGATGGGTCAACGTGCAGGAGGACATCACCGAGAAGCGGCGGGCCGAAGCAAAGCTCGACCACATGGCGCGTCATGACGCTTTGACGGGCCTGCCCAATCGCATCCTGCTCCGGGAGAATCTCGATCGCATTCTGACCGGTTCGAGGAGACATAGAGACTTCGCTGTCCTGTGCCTCGACCTCGACGCCTTTAAGGGCGTCAACGACACGCTTGGCCACGCTATGGGAGACGCCTTGCTCAAGGACGTGGCTGCGCGCCTCACGCGCTGTGTCAGGGACGAGGACGTGGTCGCCCGCCTGGGTGGTGACGAGTTCGCCATTGTGCAGATTGAGACCCTAGATGCGAAGGACGCACAAGTGCTTGCCACGCGCATTCTCGAGACGATTGGTGCTCCCTACGAGCTCGATGGGCATCGGGTGATCATCGGCACGTCGATCGGCATAGCGATGTCACCGCATGACGGAAACGATGCAGAAACCCTCCTCAAGCATGCGGATTTGGCGCTGTACCGCTCCAAGGCTGATGGTCGCGGCGTCTATAACTTTTTCGATTCCGAAATGTCCGCCCAGGTGCAGGCGCGACATAGTCTTGAGCAGGATCTGCGCGACGCGCTCGCCCATGAGGAACTGGATCTCTTCTATCAGCCGCTGGTGAGCGTAGAGACCAACGAGGTGACGGGTTTCGAAGCTCTCATGCGCTGGCGGCACCCCAAGCGCGGCCTGGTCTCGCCGGGCGAATTCATTCCGCTCGCTGAGGAGACCGGCCTGATCGTGCAGATGGGCGCGAGGGCGCTGCGTCAGGCCTGTGCCCAAGCGCAGTTGTGGCCGAAACATATGAAGATGGCCGTAAACGTGTCCGCCGTTCAGCTGAAACAACGCAACTTCGTCCAGACCGTGGTGATGGCGCTCGGCGCGACGGGGCTTGCACCAAACCGGCTCGAGATCGAGGTCACCGAGTCGGTGCTAGCGGACAACAGCGGCGTCACGCCCAAGGTGCTGCAACAACTACATGACATGGGCGTGCGCATCGCCTTGGACGATTTCGGGACCGGCTATTCGTCGCTCTCCTACTTGCGCACGTTCCCCATCGACAAGATCAAGATTGACGGCTCGTTCGTACGAGACTTGCAGGCGGGTGGAGGCAACGCGCTGGTGCTTATCCGAGCCGTTTCTAACATCGGCAGATCGCTTGGCATGACGGTCTGCGCCGAGTGCGTGGAGACGCGGCAACAGTTGGAGACGATCCGCGCCGAAGGCTGCACCGAGATACAGGGCTATCTCGTCAGCAGGCCGCTCCCCGTCGCGGACATCGAGCGCCTTTACTTTCCGCAATCGAAGCAGGAGCCGAGTGCGGCTTGAGGCAGCCGTCCGATGTCTGCAAGCCACTGCAATCCATGCTTTGGGAAAGGCACGAGCCAGCCTGCAGATCGCTAATGTTGGCCCCATCTTGACGAATTCGCCAAGCACGCCATTAGGCGGTCGGGCCGTTTTTACCGCGAGGGGTTAATTCGGCCGGGATTAACAGTCAAATAAGTTTAAAGGGTTAGTAGCGTTCGCGTCGGGAAGAGCCTCGGCAAACAACAGCAATATCCTTCATTGGTTTCGCAATGCCATCACACTGAAGGCGGATACCGGCTTTGCAAATCCCTTCAGAACTAGCTCGCCAGCTGGCTCCGCCTCGACTAGGTGCTCGATTTGGCTCAACGTCTTCCGATTTGTCAGGATTTGTCCGCCCTTGGCCTCGCCGCACAGACGGGCGGCAAGATTGGTCACAGTGCCGACTGCTCCATAGTCGACGCGGCCCTCGAAGCCGATCGCACCGATCGTGGCGTAACCCTGGGCGATTCCTAAACCGAGCGCCAGATCGTGCCCCTGCTCGCGCCAACGGATGGACATTTCACCGACGCGGTCGCGCATCGCGATCGCCATCCGCAGCGCGCGCTCCGCAGGGTTGGGGACGAGCACCGGGTCATTGAAGAAGATCATCATGCCGTCCCCGGTGAAGCGTTCGAGCGTGCCCTCGTGATCGAGGATGAGCCTACCCATCTCGGCATGGTATTCACGCAGCAGGCCCATGACCTCCTCGGGCTCAGCGGTCTCGGCAAACGCCGTGAAGCCACGCAGATCGAGGAATACCACGACGACCTCGCGTCGGTGTGTAGCAAGCGGATCGCCGGCGCCGCCGGCCAGGATCGCCTCCGCGAGCTGAGGCGAGAAGAACCTTTTTAGCCGGGACAGGTTCTCGAGTTGCTGCAATTGCTCACTCACGCGGGTCTCAAGGGTCGCATTCCATTCCGCGAGCTTTGTCCTTTGGGCCTCGACGGTGTCGTTGAGCGCCTTAATGCGCAGCATCGACTTCACGCGAGCCACTAGCGCGGAGTGATCCACCGGCTTTGTCAGATATTCGTCAGCGCCTGCGTCGAGGGCGGTGACTACGTCCTGCGTTGATGTCTTGGCAGTAATCATGACGATTGGCATGAACGGAAGTGAGCCATCTGCCTTGAGGCGTCGGCAGACGTCGGTCCCGTCCATCTTGGGCATCATGACGTCGAGCAGGATCAGGTCGGGCCGCTTTTCTCGAGCGATTGCGAGGGCCTCCTCCCCGTTAGTGGCCGTCAGGATCTCGTAACCATGGACGGCAAGGCGCGTCCGGAAAATATCGAGGTTGTCCGGATTGTCGTCAGCGATGAGGATTCGCGGCGGCGTCCTCACGGTGTGTTCCCCCGGTATCAGACGAAGCCAAGTGCTGCCGGATTTTAGCCAGGAGCTGGCGTGGGCTGAAGGGCTTCGTGACATAGGCGATACAGCCAGCCGCACGTGCCTTTTCTTCGTCGCCGCTTAGCGCAAAGGACGTGACAGCTATGATTGGAATTGGCCTTAATGCGGGATTGGCCTTGATCCGCCTGGTTGCCTCGTATCCGTCGATCTCCGGGAGCTGAATGTCCATCAATATGAGGTCTGGCTGATGAATCTGGGCCATGGCGACCCCCTCAGTGCCAGTCACCGCCTCGACCATCTCATAGCCGGAATTTGTGAGGAGGTCCCGCAATATACGCCGGTTGTCCTCATGGTCCTCTACGACGAGAATTCGCTTGGTCACGTTGCCTCCTCGCGCTGTTCAACCCGGACCGGCAGCATGAATCGGAACGTCGTCCCCGCTCCTAAGTTTGACTCAGCCCAGATGCGGCCCCCCTGCAGCTCGATGAAACGCTTGCAGATTGCCAGGCCCAATCCTGTGCCACCCTTCTTCGACGCACGGACGCTGTCGGCCTGGTGAAACTCCTCGAAGATCTTCTGCTGCTCAGCTTCGGCGATGCCGGGGCCCGTATCGCTTACCGAGAAGTGAAAGACACCTCCTGCGGCTGCGACATGCAAAGCCACCTCGCCGGTGTCCGTAAACTTGATCGCGTTTCCCAACAGGTTCAGAAGCACCTGTGTGGTTCGCCGCTCGTCGCCGTTGGCTCTTGGTAGGCCCGCCGGCACCATGACCTTGAGGGCCAGCTTCTTCTCCGCCGCCAGCGGCTCGGCCAGCGCAACTGCCGCCTGCACAGCCTCATTCATCGAGTAATCAGCAAGCGAAAGTTTAAGCGACCCCGCCTCGATCTTGGACAGATCGAGGACATCGTTTATGAGTCCGAGGAGGTGCCGCCCATTTTTCTCTACGCGCACCAGGACGCTACGGATCTTCTCGGGCAACTCCCCGTAAATGTTGTCCAGGATGAGTTCCGTATAGCCAAGGATGGCATTCAACGGAGTTCTGAGTTCGTGGCTCATGTTGGCGAGGAATTGCGATTTGTGTTTGTTGGCGATCTCTAGCTGTCGGCCCTTTTCCTCGATGTCCTGGAATAGGCGGGTATTATCGATCGCGAGGGCTAGCTGTTGGGCCACTGGATCCACCAACTCTACGTCCTGCTCCGTATACGCGGCGGGCGTGAGGCTGTCCAAGAAGAAGACGCCAACTCCTGCCCCTCCGGCGAGTAGGGGGACCATCAGGGTGGCGCGAACCCCCTCCTGGGCCGCGAAGGTGAAGTCCGAGAAGGCTTGCTCGGCTGTTAAATCCTTGACAACGTAGGGTTGCTTGCTCTTGAGCACCCAGTCGACGGCCGTTCCCTCCGCCTGGGCCCAAGACTGTCCTTGCCAGGACGCCAGCGGCGGCGAGGCAACCGAGAGGGCCATGACCAGTTGCTCGCCCTCGGGGACAATAACGCCAATGCGATCGTATGGCAGGAGCGCCTTCACCGCCCGGGCAAAGGCCGGATAGACCACCGAGAGATGCAGCGATCTACTGAGAACTGGCTGGGCGGCCGCATAGAGCCTAGCGTGCTCGAGCGCCATCGCCGCCTGCGACGCTAATCCCTGGAGAGCCTCCAGCGTGGCCTCGTCAATAGGCACTCGGTTGCTGTTGCGATCGGCGGCGAGGACCCCCATAGCCTGGCCCTGGGCGATGAGAGGGAGAATAGCGAAAACCCGGGACCGCAGGGACTTGATCTGGCTATAGGGCGGCTGAAGACGAAGGCCGTCCGGTACAGGAGATTGCCCGGCCCACACGATGGACTCTTTTGTCAGATAGGCTTGCGCCAAACCTCCGCCTTCGAGTCCTATCGGAACTCGAATTGACTCAAGCTGGTCTTTCGTTCCCGTACTTGCAATCGCCTGTAGCCACTGGCCCCCTGAATCGGCGCGCAGGATGCTGAGCCGGTCCAAATGCAGTATCTCCCGGCCTGTCTCGAGGATGCTGTCGAGTTTCTTGACCGAAATTGGCTCCTGGCGTTCGAGGCTCGCCGCATAAAGCTGCTGAACGGCTTCTGCCAGCTTGCGATGGGTAATATCCGCCCACGAGCCGACGATCTCCGACGGCCGGCCCCCCTCGTCATAAAGGACCTGGAAGGTATCTTGGAACCAGCGATAGTGGTCCTCCCGATGCCGGAAGCGGTATTCCAGGTTACCTCTGCCTTGATTTATCAAACGAGCAAACTCGGCCATCACGCGGGGGGCGTCCTGCGGATGCAGGTGGTTGGCCCAGAAGTTTGGCTCAGCGAGCGCTTCCTCTGGTGAGTACCCCATTATTTGCCGAGAGCTTTCGCTCACAAATGTGCAGGCAAAATCGCCCGAAGCCTTCGTTGCATACGTGATAGCGGGGCTGACGGCGAGGACATATTCCAACCGCTGCCTGCCGGCTTTCAGCTCCTCCGTGCGTTTTTCGACGCGTTCTTCCAGCTCATCATATGCCCTCTGCAACATTTCCTGGGCCAGCTTGCGCTCGGAGATGTCCGCCCATGCGCCGACAAGCTCCACCGGTCGGCGGGCGTCGTCATACATGACCTTGAAGGCGTCCTGGACCCAGATGTAGTGGCCATCACGATGCCGGAAGCGGTATTCGACAGTTCCGCCTCCCCGTTCTATTAGCGCGGTCACTTTGTCGATGACGCGGGCGGCATCTTGGGGGTGAAGATTGTCGGGCCAGTGCTTCGGATCGGCGATCATCTCCTCCGGTGCATACCCGAAGATCGTGCGGAGGTTGTCGCTGACGAAGGTGCATCCGTAGTCGCCGGTGGTCTTCGTAGTGTAAATGACCGCCGGGCTAGCCGCGAGCATGTGCCCGAGATGCTCATGGGTTGCCTTCAAATTGGAATCGTTATCCCGATGCTCGGCTTTCGCAGATTCACGCGCGCCGGCTTGTCGACGCCGGCCAAATCGGCCAAGAACATTCCATTGAATATCGTTACCCATCAGCTTAACCCCTTGTGGGACAGCCGACTGCAAGATCATTTCGGGAGCGACTTACCTTCATTAGCACGACTGCCGCACTGGAGCGAGGGATACTGTCTGTCATCAAGCTTTTCGGGGCTCTTGAGTGTCTGGGCCCATGTCCGGACGTGCGGGTCCGACCATCGGCGGCGGGAGATGCAGTGATCATTGTCGAGGCGGGCCCGGCTGGTCGAGATCTTGCTCGACGGATTGCCGGCGATCCAACGCGAATGGTCAGTAATTGCGTTTTCTCGGAGGGGTCGAGAAAGTCCTTTGAGCGCGAGTGGGCGTCGGTCGCCTCGGCACTATTAAAACTTCGCCATTTGACCAGGAATTTTTGCTCCCCGGAAAATCCAGATGTTTCCGCGAAGCGGTATACCACACTCGTTACAGAATGAGCCCTGTAGGCCTCACGCCTATTTGGGAGTCCCGACCGGCCTGCCTATCGGTTTGATCGCCTTCTGCTGCTTGGTCGCGGCAGAGAATTGGCTTGCGCGGGAGGCAGGGGTGACAGACTGACGGCGATTGATGCACGCTCTGCAGAGAGCAATACAGCGTTTTGGAATTCTGTTTCTCTCCTTCGACGCTTGACCAAGGTTGATGCGGAGGTATCGTGAAAGTGACGGGTGCGATCTCGCGCGAGCAGGATCACTCCCCAAGAGAAGCATAGAGAAAGTGCAACTCTAATGGCTGAACTCCTACGCCCCGAGGATCTGAACCAAATCACGTCCGACGCCGAGATGGAGAAAATGGATGAAGAGCGTCGGCTCAAGGAAAGGAAAGAGCGCTAGGAGCTCGAGCTGCGCGAGGCGTTCATGTCGCGTGAAATTCAGCCGCAAGCCATCGATTGCATCAACAGTGCCGTGCGCATTGCCGCCAAGCAGGGCAGTCACCAGCTCCAGGTGGTGACGTTTCCTTGCAAGTTTTGCAGCGATGGCGGCAGGCGGATCAACATCGGTGATCCCGAGTGGCCGAGCACCCTCGGAGGCTTCGCGAAGCAAGCCTACGAGTTCTACCTCAAGGAGCTGCGCCCTCTCGGGTAGCACTTCGACGTAGTCAGCTGCTTTCATGCCTCCCCCGACCAAGCTCAATGGACTTCGGGAACCCACTTGAACGCTTGCTCGAGGTCCAACCTGGCCGAATGAGAAGTTGGTCGGAGCGCAAATGCGCGCAGTAGCGATGCGGGCACTCTAAGCAGCAGATGTAGACGGTAGCCCAAAGTGGCCCGAAAGAGCGAACGGTACGCACTCTGTAGCGATCGTTCCACTGCCAATCTTCGATATGGCCGCAATCATGCGCCCGTTACGACCAAGGGCCCTGTCGGCATGGGTAACGAGAAGCCGGTTGGGTGTAGCGGTCTCAGACGACAGGCGCAAGCGGGATGCGATCAACTGCTCCGGTGTATCCGCATTCAAGGCGCAAAGCGCGATGAATGCCGCAGCCGTCGACCTGCTGATGCCGGCGTAGCAATGGATCAACATCGGACCACTTCTATCCCAACTGCGCACGAACTCGACCAACTGAAGGACATGGCTCCGGTCCGGCGCCACCAATCCGGGCCTCGGCTCGGCGATGTCATGCATCGCCAGACGCAGATGCCGCTCAGGTGCGATGGACCTCGGCGTCTCGGGCATGAGGTCATCGTCGATGGCACTAATGAGATAGAGTGCGCCGATGCGGTCGGCGATCTCCTCGACCCGGCTCAGCGGACAGACATGTAAACTGGCAGTGTGCAACTTGGCCTACTCCTGAAGGTGTTGATGCCTGGAGCGCCCAGTGCCAGCGATCCGTGGCGCTTTCAAGGAACTTGGCGGTCAGATTTTTGTCACTAATGGGCGCTAGCTGGGCGCCAGACATCGAATACCCGATCCGCTGCGATGATGATGAAGACTAGCAAGCCCAAGGGCTCGGTTCAGCCCACCTAGATCAGAAGAAGCAGGTCAGCTCATCTCCCGATAGCGGAAGCAAGGCGCTGGCGGTCACGCGTCAGCCTTAGCGCCATGAGCTGGCATCACATCATCGTTCCGGCAGCCCTGCTTTTCGCAGACCGTCGGCAAATAGTGAGAGATGTTCCGGTCGGCGGATCGGAAGCCAATGCCTGAGATTGGAGACGCAAAGCGTAGGGTCGAGTTTCCGCAGCTCATCCATTGCGCTTCGGGCTTCCTTCTGTCGGCCGGCCAGCGCTCTAGTCGCAGCGATGATCCCGACGACCATGAGAAAGCTTGGCAAGGTCCTGTACGCCTTCTCCGCCCATGCGGATGCAGCCTCAAGGCGGCCAGCGAAGAGATGCGCCATCGCCATGCCAGCCTGCATCCTATGAGCTCGGGGTCGACAGGACTCAAACGCATGGCGCGCTCGAAATGATCGATGGCGCTATCAGATTCGAGAGACCGTGCGGACAAAGGCCTTCGCCATGCCGCTCACCAACCCCGCTTTTCCCACTGGGCCCTCCCAATTCATCGATCGCGGACCATCTGTCCGATAGATGCTGACGGGGGACAACGCCATTCGCTTACTTTATAGCTATGGCATCAAACGCTATTGAGCTGGGAGTCTCGTGCTCATGATTGGCGTGATCACGCCATTCACATGGTAGTTGTGGCACAGTAGACAGTCTTGACGCGCCATGCTGCTGGTGTGACAGGTCTGGCAGAGATCCTTTTTAACCGCACCAAAATTGGACACGAAATTTTGCGGATTGCCCTGCTCGTAGCTCTTCAGATAGGGGCTGCCTTTTTCAAGGTTATGGCAGGTCAGGCAACCGCGATTCTCCAGGATGCCGACGCGATTCTCCAGGATGCCGAAATGCGGCTCATGGATGAAATTCGTGAAGCGTCCCTGTTTGCTCTCGACCGAAGGCGGGGAGAAATTGACTACCCGCCCTTTGCTCTGGATATTGTCGACGCTGTGGCATTTCGTGCATGACCCCTGAGCGTCCTTGCCAATGAGAAAATCGAAGACCGCCGCCGCCGGGCTCGTATCACCTTTCGGCGCTTGGGGACCGGTCAGAAAGAGCCAAGAGTAGATGAATTTGTCCTTATGGCCTGTGGGACGGTAGAAAATCGCGTAATCCTGCCGGTACCAGCCGCCATATTCAGCCCAGCTCTCCGGATCCACGTCGCTTTCGATGCTGATCACGGGCGCAGCCCTTGTTTGAGGCTCAGCCGCCGCGGTATCTGAGCCCGCCGGGGCACCGGCTGGCGCATCTGCATCCGCCTTGGAGGTGGCATCCGCAGATTTGGCGTCATCGGGCTTTGTGTTCGCGCTATCGGTGTTTCCGGCCGCTTGGCCTGCTTTCTCGGCGCCCTTGCTACGAGCCTTGATCGCGCGAAGCTCTTCCTCCGTGGGGAAGAGCAGATCGTCGGATTGGTCCGTCGCCGTGGCCTGAGGCTGTTCGTCGGCGGAGGGCGTTTCCTCGCCGGCATCGGCCTTGGCGTTCGCGGTATCGGTTTTTCCGGCCGCTCCTTCAGGCTGGGCTGCTTTCTCGGCGTCCTTGCTACGAGCTTTGCTCGCGCGAGGCTGTTCGTCGGCGGAGGGCGTTTCCTTGCCGCGATCGGCCTTGGCGTTCGCGGTATCGGTTTCTCCGGCCGCTCCTTCAGGCTGGGTTGCTTTCTCGGCGTCCTTGGTACGATCTTCGATCGCGCGAGACGTGCCGCTCGGCAAGGACCAGCGCCGTGTGATCGGCCCTGTATCGGTTTCTCCGGCCGCTTCTTCAGGCGGGGCTGCATTCTCAGCGACCTTGATCCCAGCTCTCATCGGCGGGGGCAGCTCGTTGGCGGAGCGCGTTTCCTTGCCGCCATCGGGCGGGGCGCTCGCGGTATCGGTTTTTCCGGCCGCTCCTTCAGACTTGACTGCTTCAGCCTCATCCTCCGGTCCCTTGGACAGCAGACACTGACCAAAAATGCTCGCGATACATTGCGAACCGAGTTTGGCTTTGCCGGCTGCTTCGCTACCGACGGCTTCTGGGCTGAGACTGGGGCTTGCCTTACGCGCATCCGAACCAGACAGCTTCTCGGGAGATTTCGATCCGTCCAATCTAGATTCCGTAAGCGCCGAGCTAGATCTTTCTGCTGAGAGCGTTTCCTTGCCACCGTCGGGCTTGGCGTTCGCAGCATCGGTTTCTCCGGCCGCTCCTTCAGGCTCGGCTGTTTTGGCCTTGGCTGCGTCAAGATGGCCATGAGGATCGATACGCGCGTCCCAACCCGACAGCGCCTCGGAAGACGCCGATCCGGCCAAATTCGGTTCCGTAATCGTCGTGCTCCAGCCGTCTTTTTCCTGATCACTCGTGACCGGGCGATTGGCCATTTCCGCGGCGAGATTGGGTAGCCACTGCTGATGCGCACTGATGACCACATCGCGCGGGATGCTCGCGGTCAGATCGGCAACGAGATTCGCACTCAGCTTCGCCCCGGCGCCAATATTGAGGTCGCCCAGCACGTCCGACGCTTTTCCCTTGATCAGTGCATAGAACAGCCCCTTGACCTCCCAGACCAGATTCGTCACCGCCTTGATCTGGTCGTCGCTTGCATTGGTCAGATCCTGGAGGTTCAGGCTGTCCACGGTCTTGACTAGAGCACGGCCCCGCGCATTCCGGCTGATCATCACCTTCATGAACGGGGTGAGCGCGGCTTCGGAGGCGTCCGGCCATTCGCCGATCGAGGCGTTCTTCTTCTTCAGCGTTTCCACGTCGAGGCCGGGCAGGGTCAGGAAGGCAATGCCTTTCGGGCCGCTGGCCCGCTCCTTGCCGATGATCTGGTCGAGATGACAGACGGTGCAGGTCTTGTCGAACGGCGCCACGGCCATGATCCGCTTGTCGTCGCGGCTATTGTGGCAGGTCGAGCAGGTGTCGGGGATCTTTCTTTCCGGATCCTTCTTCGCAACTTCCGGGTAGTGTTTGCCGAAATGGCCGGCATGGTCGTAGATGATCCGTGTCCGCCTCTTGAACGGATAGTTGTCGAATTTCGGGTGATGGCCGTCGAAGCTGTCGAACTTCACCACGTGGCAGGAGCGGCATTGCTCGTTGGAGATCTTGTTCAGTTTGAAATTGAGGCCCTGATGCTCCTGGTGGCAGGTCGCGCAATAGAGACCGCGTGCAACCACGTCACGGGTCGGGAAGGCGATGCTCTGCGCGCGGGCCGATTGCGGCGCAGGTAACCCCGCAGCGATTTTCGTCAGCCGATTGGTGCTCTCATTCAGCACCTCGGCCGAAGCGCTGTGCGCGTTGAAAGCCGTGTCCGGCATTTTGTGGCAGGCGAGACAGGCCTTGCTGTCGGCGAGCGGATCGCCGACGACGAGGCCGTGAATCCAGCTCAATTTGCCGCTGCCGCTCTTGGTGTGGCAGGCGCTGCAATTCTCGATCGCGCCGTGAGCGCTCGCCAGCGGCCCCGGCATCAGCAACTGCGTGCCCTTGGACAGAAAGAAGGCCGAGCCCAGGCAGACGACGGTCACGAGCGCCAGCAGCGCCGCGAGACGGTCGCGCCGGGAGCCGGGGGGCGCCTGCTTCTCGGCCTCGGGCGGCCGATCCGATCTCGTCCGTCCCGGTCGCCACATCACCAGGCCCCCGATGAAAAGGCATAGACGACGAGGACGTGCAGCACCGTCAGCACGATCAGCGCATAGGTGACCGGCACATGCACGAACAGCCAGGCCCTGGTGAGCCCGAGATAGACACGCGCGAAATCGAGCCGGTCCTTCTCGACCACCAGGTTCTTGATGTCGGCAAGCTTCTCCCGGCTCTGCTGGTCGACGTAGGGTGACAGGTTGTCGATCTCATCGGTCAGCCGCTTGAGCGGGCGCTGCGAGCCAATGAGATGGGCGGTGAAATTGCGCTGACCCTGGAAAAAGTCCCGAAGGTGGTTGGTGTAGAGGTCCATGATCCAGGCGTCATGGGGCAGCCCCGGTAAGGCGGGCAGCCCCGGTAAGGCGATCTGAGCGGCGTCAGGTTCGGTCTCGGCGACGGCGGCGTGGACATCCCGCGCCAGCTCGGCGCGAAGGGCGGGGATGCGATCATAGCTGACGCCCTCGTCGATCCGGCGCTTGGTCTTCAGCGACCAGGCGAGATAGGCGCCGAAAATGCCGCTCAGTGTCACCAGGACGAAGCCCGCCCACAGCGCCCATTCGAAGCCGGTGTCCGGCAGAGAGAAATCCGAATGCGAGATGAAGGCGGCAATCAGCAGATAGCCGACAAAAATATGGATCTTCCGCCAGCGCATGGCGGATTTCGGCGACAGGCTGCCCGTCTTGTTGGCGATGTGGAAATAGAGCTGCAAGCCCATGCCGCCGGCCAGCACCCAGCCGTCGAGATAGCGCGGGTCGCGCAGCCCGTTGCCATAGATCCAGACGAGCCAGAACAGGCCGCCGGAAATGGCCGCGATCAGAAGGATCTGGACTGTCTGGCTGATGAGATGTCCCGTCGAGCCCGGACCGCGTCTGCCGATCGAGGCAGACGTGCGCGGCCCCGCCGATCTCACGGCAGCCCCCCCGAAATCACCCATCGCGGTGGTTGTTTCCCCATCAGGCCCATTCAGGTTTGCCAGCCGGCTGGGATCAATTGGCCGCGCTGGTGGCCGTGCTGGCCGTTCTCGCCGTGCCCTTGAACTTGTCCGGTCCGGGAATCAGGCTGTCGAGCCCGGCCATCGTGCTGCCGTCATACTTCTCGGTGATGCTCGCGAGCAGTTTGGAGACGCCGTCGGCAGCAATCGTCAAAGGGCGTTCATTGTTCAGCTTTAGCCCGGCCGAATGGCCAAATTCGACCATCTTTGCGATTTCCGGCACGCCCGGCGCCGCTTTCGCCGCGGCGGCGAGCTGCTTGCGCGCCCGGTCGGCGCGCTTGGCCATCTCGAACGCATAGGCCTTTCTCACAGTCGCCTTTCCGACCGCGCGCAATGCAGTCTCAAGCTCGACGCCGAGGCCGACGAGATAGAGCATACGCTTGCGCGCCGCGCTGGCCGGCACGTTGTCCTTGCCCTTGGAATACCAGGTGTTGTGCCGCACCTCGCCTTGCGACCAGGACACCAGTTCGAAGGCGCTGCCAGCTTTATGGCCGCCTTTGTTCACGAGATCCTCTTGCGGCACGACATGGCAGCTATAGCAGTTCTTCGCCAGCTGGTAGAGCGAACGCGGCCTAATCATCCCCTTGGAATCGGCGAGCTTCCAGCGCGCCTCCTCCTCGGCCTTGGTCTCGGTCTTCTCTGTCTTGCCGCTGAACCCGCTGTGGACCTTGATCCAATCCTTCCCGGCGCTGTGGCAGGATTCGCAGGAGATGCCCGAGACTGGCTCCTCCTTGTTGTCCTTCTGCTGCACCGTGAAATGGCAATTCAGGCACAAGCTCTCCGACTTGATGCGCCGCACCCCCATTTTTTCCGCGATTTCGTTCGCCTCGGTTTTGCGCGGCATTTCACGGAAGGTTTTGAAATGATGCGTGCCCTTCCAGGCCTCGACCTCCTGCTTGTGACATTCGGCACAGGCATTCGGACCGACGGTCTTGGCCGGATCGGACGCAACTGCGCCGACCGCGGCAAAGCCGAAGATCATCAGCAAGCCGCAGAGACAAAGCACGGAAGACCGGAGAGGGGCCCTGCGCCCGAACCCGATCGACCGAAGGCTATGCGCCCTCAGGAGGAAAATGACTTCTCACCCTTGCGTCAGCCATCCTATACGCCTGTATCGGCTCTTCCCGCCGATTGCGGGGCCGATCGAGAGCGAGCTGGCCCATCTGCCGGCTCGTGGGCACAGCGAGCCACCCCATCGCGCGGGTCAGAACGCTTTCCTCGACCGTGTCGTCGGTGGTCGGCAGGAACGGATCCGCATAGCAGACCGCGCCGAAGTGCGCCGCGATCGATTTGATCGAATTGACCATCTCCGGCGCGCCGCAGGCGTAGAGCACATCGGTCGGCAGCAGGTGCGGCAGATAGTCGGTCGGCCGGCCCGGCTTCACCGCTGTGGTCAAGGTCTGCGGCGTGCTGCAGACAGGCACGACGAGGACATTGGGGAAGCGGGCCAGCCGCGCGAGAGCCGGGCCCATATAGAGCGCCTCGATGGTGCGGCCGCCAGCGATGATCATCATCCTGCGTTCCGGGTTCTCGCGCAGCGCAGCGACGGCGATCGACCAGATCGGCGCAAAGCCGGTGTTGGTGGCGACGAAAATCAGGCGGCCGTCCAGATTGGGCCGGAAATGCGCCGAGCCATAAGGCCCGGTCAGCTTCACCCGATGGCCCGGCTTGATGCGCTTGCCGAGCGATGAGGTGACACGCCCATCCTTCATGCGCCGGACATGGAACCAGACCGAGCCGCTGTTCGGATTGCCGCGCAAGGGATGGGTGATGCTGAAGGGACGGCTCGGATAGCCGCTGAAGCGCACCTGCGCATATTGCCCCGCAAGATGGGGCAGCGCGCGGTCCGTCCTGATGCCGACTTCCATCACCTCGGGCGACAGGGGGAGCAATGAGCTCAGCACGCCTTCGACGGTGCGGACACCCGACGGTTGGCCCCTCTCGATCACCGCATCGCCGACGATCCGGCACTGACAGGGATGAACGATGCCCGGCTCGGAGCCTTGGCCGCCCCGCACTTCGCCGGATACCAGCCGCACGCAGCAGGTGCCGCAGTGGCCGGCGCGGCAGTCATGGGGCAGGTCGATGCCGTTGCTCAGAGCGGCGTCCAGCAGCAACTCGCCGTGGCGCGCCACAAAGCTATTGCCATTGATAGTAATTTGGTGACTTCTTGCCATTGTCTGATCCCGGAAGGCTTCAAGTTCCCCATGCTGGTGCGGGTGAGCCGCCGTCGCTGCGCTTCCTGGGATGCTCAGCAAACCAAGCGTTCTGGATCTGAAACACCCACCCTCATCGTTCGGAAGTAGAAACGCCGATTTTTTCTATCGTTCGTCATTTTGCTACCTCCTGTTGAGACTCGGCGCCGAATACGGACACAATGCGAAAATCTCGATTCCAAAGCGCAGATTTTCCTGCAGGTCTAATCTGTTGGTGCGCCTTGATTATCGGCAGTCGTCTATCCTCCTATCATGGTCAGACAATGACCGTTTGATGGTTGCAGGTGGCAGCCAGTGGACACTTTTCATGGTTCCGTCCAAAAAACCCCTTCAAAAACAAAAGGCCTTGGATGGGTGAATTGCGGCGGGACGGCGAGCCGAGCGTTGACATTCGCTTCCCGAAAACGGGTGATTCAGAATAGGTGTCCAGGCGCATTGGATGCCGCCAACTATTCCGCTCAGGTATTTGCGGGACGGATATGAACTTACCAGGCATATCAGGCCCCAGATGGGTTTCGCGAGGATTGGTCCCAAACATCTGTGGTCTTACCATGACAATCAGGCGAAAAGAGTGAGGCAATCTGGCGAGAGAGTGCTTTGGAAGCCCAAGAAAGGGACACCGGCGGCCAAGGTGGCGTTCGCCCGGATGCTTGGCCACAGTGCGTAAGCAGTTTGATGTCACCGGAAATGCATTGTGCTCCACAAATGATTATATCCTGGCAATCTAAGTGCGAGAAAATCATAGAGATTTCCTCGTCCCGCAAGCCTTGAAATTGCCATAGTCCAGACAACAAGCCGCCCATCATTCATCGTGATCTTGCCACTCTCCAGTATGCTAGGGTGCTATCTGCTCAATTTCGGACTTTCTATTCCGATCACTATTTCATCCGTTGTCGGGGCCGTGCCCGTGGGCTTAGCGGACATTTGTCTCAAGTTTGGCATTTATCATCTTGATTTCATTATAGACGCGGCCACATGATGGCCCCTTTTCACGTTAATCTTCTGTTTACCAATCCGCACGGCGGTCGGGGGGCCGGTTTCGCTTCGAGCGAGCAAATTGGGATGCTGCCCTAAAGTCTGTCGATGGGGGAAGGCGATGAAACGATTATCCGATATTTCTATGCTTTCCTGCGCTTTCGCGAGCGCCACACTTATACACGCTGCATTCCTTAGCCAGAATGCTGTCGCCGGGTCCAGCGAGGCTGTGCAGACCCAAACCATACAAGCACAGGCCAGGTTGAGGCTCGCCCAGGCTCAAGGAGTCGATGCGCACACCGCGCTCGAAGCTCTCATCAAGGAGGACGAGGAGAGAAGAGCCCGGGCCGCAGGAGCGGCCGGAAAAACCGATACCGCGAACGGCAAGTCCTATCTGGTCGGCGGCGAGCAGAAGCTGTCTGCGGATGCAGAAGCGGGCGGCCATGGGGAGATGTCTGTACTCGTCGAAGCAGCAAAAGCCTCGAAAGGCAAAGAGTCTCCTATCGTCCCGCTCAGCGAGGAGACCCTCGCCCTCTATCCCACCGCTGCGCAATGCGGCGAGTGCCATAAGCAGATTTACGAGGAATGGTCTTCCTCGAATCACGCCTATGCGTCGATCTCGCCGATGTTCCACAAGTTCGACCAGAAGTTCCAGGAGCTGACCCAAGGTACGGTCGGCACCTTCTGCGTGCGCTGCCACCAGCAGGTCAGCACCCAGCTCGGCGAGAATCGCGAAACGCCGCTTTGGGCGCGCAGCAAGATCTCGAGCGAGGGCGTGACCTGCATCACCTGCCACCGGGTCAAGGAGCAGTACGGCAAGGTCAACGGCGAGCGCCGGATCGAGCCGGGCAAGATCTACGAGCCGGTCTACGGCAGCGGCGAAAAGAGCGTGATCAAAGACGTCCTCGCCGACAAGGAAACCTACTCCGTCAAAACCAGCACTGACGGGCGCGGCAACGATATCCACGAGGGCATGATCACGAACGACCAGATCACCAAGTCGGAGTTCTGCGTCAGCTGCCATCAGGTTGCCGTCAACCTGGGCATCAAGCTCGAGATCGTCTGGGATCAGTATCGCGACAGCCCGGCACGCAAAGCCGGCGTCACCTGCCAGGACTGCCACATGGGCAAGGTCGCCGGAAAGCCCGAGGGCTATGCGACCGCGCCCTCGGCCGTGGTCGGCGGCAAGGAGATCAACCCGGGACGCAAGCATGCCAATCACCGCTTCATCGGCCCCGGCTATTCGATCGCCCACCCCGGCATCTTCCCTCACAACACGAAGGCCAAGGAAATTTCCATCAAGGACTGGCTGGAGTTCGACTGGCGCGCCGGTTGGGGCACCACCGAGTTCGAGGACAAGGTCGCCGACGGCAAGATCATGGTCGACTTTCCCAAGCGCTGGGCCGATGCGGTCGACCGTGAAGATGCCCGGGAGATCATCGACGAGAATCTCGCGAAGCTCGACGAGCGGGACGAGCTCAGGCGGCAGGTCATGGAGAATAGCAGCCACGTCGACGGTCCCTACATCGAGGGCACCCCGAGGGTCGGCACGGATCTGGCGTTCTCCTACAAGATCAAGAACACCAATACGGGGCACAACCTGCCGTCCGGTTCCCTGGGTGCGCAGCCGCAGCTCTGGGTGAACGTCGCCCTCGTCGATCCCGACGGCGAGAACGTCTGGGAGACGGGCTACGTCGACAATGACGGCAACATGGCCGATCTGCACAGCCTGGAGGTCGCGGCCGGCCGCATCGCGACGGACCAACAGCTGGTGCATTTCCAGACCAAGTTCCTGACCACCAACGTCAAGGGCACGGATCGGGAAATGTACCTGCCGGTGAACTTCGACATCGACCCGCTGCCGCATCTGCGTCCGCCGCAAATCCCAACCACCGTTCTCAACCATCCGCCGCTGGTGCGCATGGAGAACCACTCGCTGACGCCGCTGGGTGAGAAGGTGGCCAATTACCAAGTGCCGGGTAACCTGATCACGAAGCCCGGCAAGTACCGCCTCGCCTTCCGTATGCGGAGCCGTGCCGAGCCGATCTACTTCATGCGCTTCGTCGGTGCCACCAAGGAAATGGAGCAGAGTATGAACGAGCGGATCATGAACTTCCACGCCTTCGCGGTGGAGCTCGAAGTGAAGGGCTAGCACCGAAAAGCCGAGGGTTTCGCATTGGGGACCCCGCAAGGGGCGCAAAGAAGCGGGTCCCCAGCCTCACCCCGCAGCTCAGAGTCCACGACGTGGGGGGTTCCACATGATTTGTAATACAAATGGCAGCCTTCGGTACCGTGCCAGGACAGCGACCGCCACTATCGCGCTGGTAGCCGGTGGTTACCTTTTGATGTCCGGCACGACTGCAGAACCTGCGGCAGGCGAAAGCAGCAGCGAGGCCCACAAGGAAGGCGAGTCGATCCACGTGTGGCCTGACGCCTCCCGGGCCAATCCCGCCGAAGACCAAGCCGATGAGCAGTACGCCGGTCCGCAGTACCTAGGCGCTGCCGACAATGCCGCAGACCCAGCGGCAGGCGAAAGCAGCAGCAAGGCTAAGGAAGGCAAGTCGATGCATATGTGGCCCGGCGCCTCCCAGGTCGATCGCGCCGAAGACCAAGCCGAAGAGCAGAAGAAGACTGCCGACAACACTGCAAAAGTCGCGGCAGGCAGCAGTGAGCACCGCAAGGAAGACCTTTTCCGACCCGATCCGCTGTACGAAGGCATGTACAATGCCGAGGGGCAGGTCGACGTCTACGGCGCGAAGAGCGCGGTCGAGCCGCCGCGCCCGCCGATTGAGATAGGTCGCCAGCAATACACCTCCGGCGCATACGACGAGAGCAGCACCCTCTTCGGTCAATTGAATCCGCTGCTCCCGGGCCTCGCCATCTACGGCGACTGGCGGACGGCGGTCGCCTACAACAACAACAACGGCAAGGATATTGCCCAGATCGCGACCCGGCTGAACATCGACGTCGATTTCAAGATCACCGGCACCGAACGAGTACACGCCTTCTTCGCGCCGATTCAGGAGCCACAATATATACACCCGCTACGAGTTCGGCGGCGGCGACGGCAATGAGAAGTTCAACGATGAGTACGACCTCGAGCCGCAGACGCTGTTTTTCGAGGGTGACCTCGGCTCCATCTATTCCGGTTTCTCCGGAAGGGAAGCCAGTTTCGACCTGCCCTTCACTGTCGGTCTCTTCCCGCTGTTCCTGCAGAACGGGATCTGGGCGAACGACGCGATCCTCGGCGGCGCGGTGAGCCTCCCCGCGAAGAACTCGGCGGCGCTGGGCCTTGCCAACTTCGACATCACCTTCTTCGCCGCGTTCGACAATATCGACAACGCGAGCGTCATCGGAGCGGACGGCAAGGTCGACAACAACATCGCCAACCTCTATGGCGTAACCACCTTCATCGACGCCTTCGACGGCTATATCGAAGCGGGCTACGGTTTGATACAGGGCCGCGACGAGCAGGACGGCCTTCTGACGAACTTCCTGACCGCCGCTTACAGCCGGCGCTATTACAACACCTTGTCGAACTCGACCCGCGTGTTCGGGAACTTCGGGGACGGCGAGAACAACGACGGCCTTGCCATCATTTCGGAGAACAGCCTGATCTCGGGCTTGCCGAGCACGCTGCTCCCCTACGCCAACTTCTTCGTCGGCTTCGGCAAGCCTCAGCCCCTGGTCGATGGCAATAACGCGGGCATCCTGAAGAACGTCGGCATCAACTTCGAGACCGACGCCTTGACCGGCTACCCGAAACTCGACGACACCGCCTCCAACGCGTTCGGCGGCGCGATTGGCTTGCAGTATCTCTTCAATCTGGATCAGCAGCTCGTCTTCGAGGTGGCCATGGTGCAGCCCTTCGAGGATGATGGCATCGGCGCTAAGGATTCGCAGTATGGCTTCGGTGTTCGCTATCAGATCCCGATCAACCGGGCCTGGCTGTTCCGCGCCGATGCTACCTATCAGATCATCGAGGACGCCGAGGAAGACAACTTCGGCATGCGCGCCGAGGTCCGCAGGAAGTTCTGACCGCGGGGTCGGAAGGGGGAACTATGGGAGGCAATCTCATGAGTAGTCGGAATTTATTCGCATCTGTTCTGATGGCTTGCTTGCTGGCGGTCGGTTTCCTCGGCATTGCGTCAGTGGCCAATGCCGCATCGGCCTGGCCGTCCATTCTGAAGCCCGGCGAAAGCGCCAGGAATAATGTGATTGAGATCAAGTATCGTGGTCGCGGCCCACGGCTTTACCTGCCTATAGTTCCGTATATCGCCTATGATTATCCCTACTACTACAGACGCGGTTATTATCCGACGCATATCGGTCCAGGTTATATCTACTATGGTTATCCGTACTTCTACTACAGCCGCAGTTATTATCCGAGATACGGCGGCCCCCGCCGCCAGAGGGCGGCGCGTAGGAATTGATGGCGGAGAGGTAGCAGATGTCTTTGACGCTCCTGGGCTGGCTTCTTGTCGTCTCTTCAATCGCGATATCAGCGCTGCTCATCTTTCCTCTGCGATCGAGGGGCTCGCGTAGGGAGCAGCTTGACCTAGAGGCCTGCAAAGCTCGTCTCGAAGATATCGGAGCTCAACTTAAGCTTGGGAAACTCAGCGAAGCAGAAGCGGACGCGGCGAGACTTGCTCTCCTCTCTCGGCCGCGGTCGTCGAGCTGGGGGTTCGGCCAAGACCTTCGAGGTACTGCCGGGACGTTGAGTGCGGCTGCCGCGGTCTTTCTCCTCGTTGCAGGCATTGGCGCAGCCACTTCTTATGTGGGGGGACCTCCCGAGGCGACCGGCTCAGGGGACACGATCTCAGACTCGCAGCCGCCTTCTGGGTCGGATGGCGATCTTGCGCGCCTCGATGACTACGCGCGTTCTATTGGAACCGAAGAACACCCGTCTATGGCGGCAGACGGCAAACTGCTGCCTGATGTGAACACGATGATCGAACGGCTAGCGGCTCGGCTCGAGACCACGCCAGGGGACATCGAAGGCTGGCGGACGCTCGGTTGGTCCTACTTCCACACGGCGCGCTATGAACAGGCAGCTAACGCCTTTGCGAAAGCGGTAGAGCTTGATCCGAGTTCCGCCGAGCTCAAGCGCTCATACGAGGAGGCCAAGGCGAAGGCCTCCGGAAGCGATGAGCCCGCCGGCAAGGGTGGCGACGGACCAAGCGTCGAGAAAACTAACACGTCCGAAGCGATGCCTCCGCGCGAGCAAGACGCTGCAATCCGATCGATGGTCGATGGCCTGGCAAATCGCCTAGAGAGATCTCCGCGAGACGTCGAGGGCTGGACTCGCCTTATGCGCTCTCGAGTTGTGCTTGGTGAGAGAGAGGTCGCGGCAACAGCGTTCCGCAAGGCGCTTGAGGTCTTCAAGGACGACTCGGCAGCATCGGGCAAGATTACGGCCGCGGCGATTGAGCTCGGCCTGAAGGCCGAATGACTGCTCCGCATTCTTGCCGGGAAGACGTGTAGGAGGCCGACATGAATTTTGAGCGCTTGTTCCAGCAGCGGCTCGAGACCCTTCATCGAGAAGGTCGATATCGCGTTTTCGCGGATTTGAAGCGCCGCCGCGGGTTCTTTCCAGTGGCAGATCATTTCACCGCGAATGGCTCGCGCGAGGTCGCGGTGTGGTGCTCGAACGATTATCTCGGCATGAGCCAGCACCCCGCGGTTCTGACAGCCATGCACGAGGCGATTGACGCCGTGGGAGCCGGCTCTGGCGGCACGCGCAATATCTCGGGCACAACCCACTATCACGTGGAGCTCGAAGCCGAGCTCGCCGACCTCCATGGCAAGGAAGCCGCGCTTCTTTTCACCTCAGCCTACGTTGCCAACGACGCGACGCTCTCGACCCTCGTCAAGCTGCTCCCCGGCTGCGTTGTCCTCTCGGACGAGAAGAACCACGCGTCGATGATCGAGGGCATCCGCCACGGGCAAGGCGAGAAACGCATCTTCCGCCACAACGACGTCGCCGATCTCGAGGCCAAGCTCAAGGCGTTGCCGGCCGGCGTTCCCAAGATCATCGCCTTCGAGAGCGTCTACTCGATGGACGGGCACATCGCGCCGGTCGGGGCGATCTGCGATCTGGCCGAGAGGTACGGGGCGCTGACCTACCTCGACGAGGTCCACGCCGTCGGCATGTACGGCCCGCGCGGCGGGGGCATTGCCGAGCGTGATCGTGTCATGGACCGGGTCGACATCATCAACGGCACGCTCGCCAAGGGGTTCGGCGTCATGGGCGGCTACATCGCCGGATCCCGCGACCTCTGCGACGCGATCCGCTCGTTTGCCCCGGGGTTCATCTTCACGACCTCGCTTGCGCCGGCGATCGCGGCCGGGGCGCTTGCTTCCATCCGCCATTTGAAGACGAGCGCGTTCGAGCGCGCCCGTCATCAGGAGCGGGCCCGGACACTCAAGAGGTCTCTCAAGGAAAAGCGCCTACCCGTTATGGACAATCCAAGCCATATCGTGCCCGTGATGGTCGGTGACCCGATCCACTGCAAGGCGGTGACGGACGTGCTGCTTCGACAATACGGGATCTATGTACAGCCGATCAATTATCCGACTGTGCCCAAGGGCACCGAGCGGATGCGTCTCACGCCATCGCCAGTGCACTCGGACGAGCAGATGGCCAATCTGATCAATGCGCTTGGCGAGCTATGGGCCGCGTGCCCGGTCGCGAACGGCGCCTACGTCAGGCTGGCGGCGGAGTAGATTCTTCGCGCATGCTCACCGATTCCCGGTTCGCAATCGGTCCTACTAATCTCGAACTTGATTTAGAAGTCGGCGGTTGGCCGTTTGGCGGCGCGGTTGGCCTCGCCAGCTCCGCCTTTCCCCAGATTGCTGCGAACCAACGCCTCGGCGGCGGCCGCATCACGCCATCCCACGATGCGCGCGTCCTTGTCCGTAAGAAATGTTGCATTCAGAAAGAAGCGTTCCAGCTCGGTTTTCATGCGGCCACGCAGCTCCACATTATTGTCGCACGCATTTGCGCCCTCCCAACTTGGCGTGAGGATGATGCGTGGGTTGCTGACCCTAGACTTCGCGCCCTTCTGATCGACGTCGAGAAGGGCGAGGCGGCAGATTGGCGGTGTTTGGGCCTCTGAAGGCCCATCGCTGGCAATTCAAGGATCCGGCATGTCCTTGGCCTATTACCGCCGAGCTATGGCGACGGCAGGACGGAGCTCGATTGATGGAGGTCTCCATCAAGCTGCCGGCGGTTCAGGCGGCGGTTGCGATCGCGGGATTTATGGCCTTCCTCGCGGAGGTAGGAGCGGAGCAGGATCAGGAGCAGCAAGCCAAGACTAGCTGGGTCTTGGTGAGCGACACATCGCCCAGTGGTGAAGCAGCGACGGCGGATAAAGCGCCAAAGGGCGCGGCCTTGTCCAAGGCTGACGGCAAGTCAGCTTGAACTCGCAAAACCAACCATTGGCCTTCGCAGCAATCGGGACGCCAAGGCGCGTATTTGTTACGAAAGTAGCATTTCCTAACGAGCCACCGCTTACTCGCTGCTTGCACAGACCTTTCCTACCATATCCGGCAGCTATGGCTCGCCGGGCATTTGTTCTCCGCCCAGACGGCTGAAACTAGTCAGCCCCGCCAGAGCGATCCCAGCGGGGCTTTCCTTTGAGAAAGTGGGAGCCAAGTCGGGCCCCCCAGCACGCCGTCACGGGCGGAGGAAGCCTGTGACGGGCATAAGCCCGACCTAGCGTTTCAATGCTACTCTGGCAGCGAGAAAGTGGCAGGGGTCACAAACAAATGATTCACAATCAATGAGACAACTTGAGCCCATTCTCTCTGGCCGTGATTCAATTGCCACATATGGATCGTGGCAAGCTTTCGGGGTCGTATATCTACAATGAAGTGGCCTACCACCACGAACGTCCGGCAACTTCTCCAAGAAGGGTTCGCTCGTGGGATGTCGGCCGCTGCTGGAGCCCGGGCGCAGCGGGTGCGCTTCGGCGCCGTAGCAGGTACGCCTGCGAATATCACAACGGCGACCTGTGAATAGCGGGGAGTAATGCAAGCAAGCTATGGGAACATTTGGCGACTCAGGCTGCTCTCGACCTTGAGGCCCCTCGAGACCGAGTAAAGCACGAGGCCACGCCTACCACGCGCGATAAGGACAGCAGCAATTTTGGCTGTACTGTCGGTTGCACGAACCGCGCGCGCTTGCCACACGGTTACAGCGATGAGCGTTCTCGCGTTGACCCCCTACACAGGAGAGATACGTGACGAATGTTATCTCGTTAAAGCCAGCCGACGGATTAACCCCAACCCAGATGATCAAGCGCCTACATGCGCTGTCCGAGCAACTTCAACTCATCAAGATCGAGACCACGCGCCTTCATACACTGCTTCATCGCGGCCCTCACGCGACGAAGGAGGGCCTCCTCGCAAGCAATGCGACCAACAAGACAATTGACCTCGTATCGTCCGCCGTTGATGTGCTTCTTGAAGCAGTCGCTGAACTGATCGTCGATGCCGTCGCCGAGGTGATCGTGACGCGCCCCCCTGCAAATACTTAGCAACTGTCCCCTCAAGCAAGCGATGCCGGAGCGCCGTTAAGAGAGGGCTTCAATTTCGCGAAGTGGTCCCATAGCCGGACTAGATGACTGGCTCAGCAACGGTGCCGTTAGCAACTAACCGTAGGCCGAGCTCGGTGCTTGGTACGCAGGCATCGAGCCCGGCTCGGTTTGGGGCCGAACTTGTTCTAGGCTGCGATTCCGAGCGCCTTGGCGATGTCGTTAAGCGACGCCTTTTCCTTGTCGCTTACCTTTTGACCGCCGAAGCCGAGGAAGCCTCCTTCGCTGGCCGCTTCGGCGACCTTGCTGCTGATGGTGCGCAGCCAGGTCTTGAACGCGGCGGACTCTTTAGGGGCCTTGACGTCAAGAAGCGCTGAGACCTCACGCAGAGCGTCGACGGCGCGCTTACTAACATCTGCCTGGCTAGCGCCCGCAAGCCGCTTTTTGAGCGCTTCGCGGATCTTGGCTCTGCCATCTGACGACTCGAATTCGGTCACCACAGACTTTACCAATTCGCTTGCGCCTGGATCTGCCTTTGCCGACATCATTGCACTCGCGCTGGCGAAGGACTCCTTCAGCACTCCCATGAGGCCGTTGGGATCAGCAGCTGTCACGGCTACGCCGGACAACGTGACGCTCTCCAAGATTTTGGTCCACTCTTCGGGGGTAAAACTATTCTTGTTTGCCATATTGGTCCTCCCTTGCTGATTGTTATGCGACCACCCAGAGCTTGATGGCCCTAGGTCGGCCGGCCGATTTTGGACCGTGATCCTCATGATTGAAAGCCTTATCTTAGTTGCTGCGGACTAGCAGCCACACAACTTTGGTGGAAGTGGCGAGCGACGGCCATTGAACATCGAATTCTGAGGACCGATCTCCCCCAGTAAGAGGAAGTGCAGACCACGTGGGGTACGGTGAAGTCAGGTCAAATTCGGACCTTCGAGCGAGTGCCGAAGGTCTGCCGCTCTTTGTCGGACCAGCGAAAGACAAAAAGTGATCGCTCCGTCCCATAACGACGGCCTCTTGCAACTCTCGATGTAAGGGGAGGGGCAGGGTGGTAGCGGGAGGCGGACTTGAACCGGCGACCTACGGATTATGAGACCGTCGCTCTAACCACCTGAGCTATCCCGCCGTGCGCATGCTTGTCGGTCGCGAGGCTGGTTGAGGCCGCTTCTATCGTATTTCTCGGGACCTTGGTCTCAATGCTTGGCTACCTTTGTGCAATGCATCTCGACATCGTGTGCAAATCCTCCCCGGTCGTTCGCCTGCAACCGATCAGTAACCCGTCCCTTCAATAGCGGACAGATGGGCCAGCCCGATCCCCCGCCGGCAGCAGCAGCAGCCGGAGGCGCGCAAACGGCAGCGCGACCGCGTCCTCGCCTTCATGGAGAAACTGGAGAAACTGCGATCTTGCCGGCACTGAGGGCCGGCAGCCCACAAGCGAGCGAGCTGCACTAGCCATCGTAACGTGCCTATCCGAACAGCTCTACGCTGCCTTCAACTGCTTACCCCGATCGAGCAGCGCGAAGCTCGCCGTATTGACGAGAGCCTTATCGACGAGCGCCACATCGGCCCATCCGTGAGGGCTATTATTCACGCGATCGGTGAAGTCAGGGATATCGCTCGGACTGACTTGATCAAGGCGGTCGAATTGACCCTCGACGGTCAAGGCCCGCAAGTTGAAAAGATCGTGGGACTTACACACCTCGCCGAGGGTCTCGATGTCGCCGTGGCCGAGGTATCTCGGCGTGAAGTCGAGATGGATGACCGGGATGCGACCCGCCTCAATGAGACCCTTGGCGCCGCGGACGACCTGGAAATCGTGCCCCTCGGCATCGATCTTGAGGTAAAGGTCGCGGGGGCAATCCTTGAATTGCTCATCGAGCCTCACGGTTCTCACCATGTGGGTCTGGCCGACCGGTAGCTCCTTGTGCTTCTCGATGCCGACGATCGAGCCGCTCTGCGAGTTGCTCGTCGGGATCCGCATCGGGACATAGGCGTTGCGCTCAGATGCCGCCACGTGGTGCAGAGTGATCATGGCCTGGAGCCCGTTAAGGTAGACATTGGCGCGCGCAAGCTCGAACACGGGACCGGGCTCGAACGCGTGTACGTGACCCTCAATCCCGAGTCGTATCATCACGTCGGCCGCGTATAGAGCAGTGTCGCCTATGCAAGAGCCAACATCGATAAAATCGACTTGGCGCCCCTCTTTGGCAAGGACGGCCAAGAGCGCGCGATGAATTGCGTTGTAAAACGAGACGTCGCAGCTCTGCCAGTGGTACGCGATAACACCCTCGGCGTTGAGCCGTGCAACCACACGATCGCGGTGCGCGGCATCGATCTTGGCCAGCGCCTCGTCGAGCGGCGTATCGCGGTGATTGGGGTTCTTGATCATCTGCTGGTATGGCCAGTCGTCGATGTAGTGATAGAGCGGGAACCCTCCGAATTCGGTCAAGGCCACGTGCCGATTTATCGCATAACGGACGTTGTCTTGCAGGCGACGGCTCTCCTCTTTCGTTGCGGCCAGAAGCCGTGAGAGCTCGGCGACCTGGTGCTGGCTCTGCTCGGCCGCGAGAGTTGATTGAGAAACTCGCTGGTCCACCGCCGCAGCCTGCTGGCTGACCCATGCGACCTGCTGATCGAGCAGCGCGACACGCTGCTCGAGCTTTTGAAGATCGGCGTTGGCGGCAATCTTGCGGCACCCATCGGCCTCCATCAGGTCACGGATTTCGGCGAGGCGGTTTTCGATCAGGTAAACTCCGATCGCACCCCTGATCACATCGCGGCACTTGGCACGAAAGGACATGGCGATCACCCGTTACGCTGAAGGCTGACGCGAACGCCTTTTATGCCAGCGCCTTTCGTGTCCACCGAGACCGATACCGATTGGCTTGATGACGAAAAGCTCATCGCAAGGCTGCCCTTGAGACTTCCGCCGAACTCTACGTTCAGCTTGCCGGGAGAAGCGTTGCCGGACGCATCACCCGATGCGTTATAGGTGCGTTCTTCCCAACTGCCCGAGACCTTGTCGCCGCTGGACGCCAGCTTGCTGCGCAGCTCGAAGTTGGAGGTCGTGCCTTTGCAGCGGATGACCATGCTGAAGTTGTCGCCGCCTTTGTAAAAGCCTTTGCAGCTGATGCTTTCGGTGTTCCCGCTCTCGAACGACATTGTCCCTTCGCCCCGCCACGCACCGGACAAGACGTCGAGGGAAGCCTCCGCAGACGCGGGGCGCGTCGAAAAGCCGACTGTCGTGGTGCTAAGAATTGTAACGGCTGTCAGCCACATTAAAATCGACTTGAGGGGCCGTGTGTTGTTCGACATTGGACCACCCTCATGAGCTGTCTTGTTTGCCGGAGCCGGGCTGTGGGAGCCGCGTGAGACTGGCAAAGAGGCGTGTGATGGTTCTGGTGCGAATCGTGGCCAAAGCCGCGAAGGTGCGATTGTAAATGGCCGGCGATGTCTTGCGCGCGGTAGGTTGTTGTGTCGGGCCATGACTCCATACCAATGGAACAACTAGCGAGGTCCCGCTCTGGTCACAAAGAGATCAGCGGTTGCGGGCTATGGTTTGGCGAAAAGAGGGTGATACTGGGAAGTCTGCCTAGATTGTTGCAACCGGCGGTCCAAAAAAGACGCCCTCTGCTGCCTAGAGGCCCTGTGCTGACCAGCACGCAGGAAGCGGAACATCGGTCACTGTCTTTCGTTGCGCGGACTCTAGTCCGCCGTGGGCAAAGTCATGCAATGGAGACGACAATGTCCAAGATCACGACCAAGCACGAACCCCTGACGACGATCAAAGTCGAGTACCCGAAAGCCAACATCGCCGCGATAGCGGCGACGAAGGAGCAGGCTCCCGGTCACGCGTCTCGCCTCCGCGCAAGGCCTCGGCGGCATACCTGTCGAAATCGTCAGCGGCGCGGTCACATGGTGAAAACCCGACGGGTGAGCCGTGATGAGATCACCCCGCTCCGGGACCCGGCTCGTCAAGAACGTGGCGCGCCATCCCCAGCTTGGTGGCGGGCCTGGAACTTTTCGTCGGAATTCACGCCGCCAATTCTAGTTTGGGCTTTGGTCAGGAGCAGGCGTCACTGTCATGTCGCCGCGACGCGCACTCGTCGTCAGCTTTGCCCTCAGTAGCGGACAGGCCCCGGGTTCCTCGCCGACTTCCGGTGCGGGCCAGCTTCGGAGATCAAGGTCCACGGTGAGCATTCGAGAGCGCGGTAGCGACGCATCAAGAAGACGGACGGGAACTATTGGCAATTTCCGGACTTCGATCAGAGAGGTCATGATTTGCAGCCAACCGCTGCCCTATCGCGACGTCTGTTGACGTCGAGGTCGCCGTTGTTTCGGCCATGGGCACGGCCTGAAGGTGTGGCCTCCGGTCGATGTCGTCGATTTGTCGATTGAGTTCATGGATCACATATTGCGCGAAGGACCCGAGATGCAGGTAGAAAACAATGAGGACAGTCACGAATTCGAGCGCAGCCAGATTGTGCCGGGCGGCATCGGCGAAGGATCGCCAGAAATGCCGGCGCAGCTCGGGTCTCTGAACCGTCATCCTCCACATGAGCCGCACGAGAATGCCGGCACCGTGCAGAGCTAGCTTCGGATGGAATTTGACCGGATGGTCCGGCCGCTTCAACGCGCGACCGACAGCACGCACGCGTTTGAAATAGGCCTCCGGCTCGTAGACCGCCTCGAGGACCGTCACGTAATCCTTGAGTATCTCCCGGCGCGGCCGGAGCGTGATGAAGTTGAGGCCGGCGGTGCATTGGTCGCCCTGTTCCACGTCGAGGGAAAGGAGTCTTTTTTCGCGCTCGAGTCGACGCGTCAGCTGGGTATTGGGGAGGGCGGTGAGCAGGCCGATCATGCACATGGGGATGCTTGTGTCTTCGATGCAATCGATCATCCCGCCGGCTATGCTGCGATGTTCCGTATCGAAGCCGATGATGAAGCCCGCGATCACGAACATCCCGGCGGCATAGATCTTATGGACGCTCTCGGCGAGGCTGCGCCGGGTATTTTGCTTCTTTTGGGCAGCGATTAGCGTGTCCGTATCGGGACTTTCAATTCCGACGAAAATGGCGAAGAAGTTCCCGGCCTTCATCATGTCGAGGAGCTTTGAGTCGTCGGCCAGGTTGATCGAAGCTTCGGTCGAGAACCGGAACGGATAGCCGAGCCCCTTCTGCCAAGCTACAAGCGCCGGAAGGAAGCGCTTCAACGCCTTCTTGTTTCCAATAAGGTTGTCATCGACGAAATCGACGTGACCGCGATAGCCGGTGTCGTACAGGGTCTGCAGCTCCGCAAGCATCTGCTCGTTGGTCTTTGATCGCGGAACCCGGCCGTAGAGTTCGATGATGTCGCAGAAATCGCAATTGAACGGACAGCCACGGCTGAATTGCACGCCGACATAGCAATAGTGCTTGAAGTCGATCAGATCAAAGCGCGGGATTGGGCTTTTGGTAACGTCGACCTGGAACTTCTCACCCTGAAAGACGCCACGCCGCGAGCCGGTGGTCCAGGCCTCGACGAACTGGTCGATAATCCCCTCGGCCTCGCCGAGAACGAGAAAGTCCGCATGCGCATAGGCCTCGGGGCTGGACATCGCATCTGGTCCGCCGACAACGACCGGCTTGTCGCGAGTTCGGCACAGATCGATCACGGTCAACGTGTCCATGCGTTGCGGCAGCATGCCGCCGGTCATGACCATGTCCGCCCAATCGAGATCCGCTGGCTCTAGATCTTCGGCGTTTCGATTGACGAGTTTGATGTGCCAGTCACACGGCAGAAGCGCTGCAAGCGTGATCATGCCTAGCGGCGGAGCCAGGCACCGTGCGCCATAAATGTCGCAAACTGCCTGGAGGCTCCAGAACGAGTTTCGGTTGAAGCGCGGAAATACCATAAGCACGTTGGGCGTCGCCATCGCTGCCTCCCTCTCCCTTCCACCATAGAGCCACGATTGGGTTTGAGATGCGAGGGCAAGTTCTCCGAGACCGGAACGCTGTAAAGCTTGATTTCCGGCTGGTCCAACCATGGGGAGCGACTACAATCAAGCACCTGGCGTCCGCTGTCGCCGCGCCTGACCCCCAAGGGGAAACGGGTTAGCGTCCGCCCGGCCGCTGCTGGCAAAGAGTTCGGCGTCTGATGTTCTGGAAATTCGAAGTAATACCGGAGGGCTGGAGCTGCTACACGGGAGCCACCACGAATCCCGAGCGCGAGACATACGCAACCCGCGTTGTCTTCATCGAAGGCAAGTTCTCACCCGCACGCAGTGAGTTCTGCCGGATCAATGGTGAACGGAGCGCCTTTGAACTTCCAATCGCCATGCGATTTTGGGCTGGCGAACCATACTGCCAAGATAAGGATCAGTTTCTTCCGAAAGGCTTACCCGACTGGTACACAGCTCCGTCCGTGCATTTTGGAGAGCTTAGTTATACCCCCCGAAACCCGATGTCCGCACACCCGGAAGGCTTGGAGCTGATGGGACAGATACCGGCTCCCGTCTTCGAAGAAATTTGGGGCTGGCTAAAAGCGGGCAACCACATTGAATGCGTTCGATGCGAAGCGTTCGGCGATCAGTTGTCCGCTCATTTTGGAGACCCTGACGTCTCTTGGTCCTGGCAGACCGGTGAGAGTGGAGTTCTACTTCTCGCAGGGTTCGGCATCAGTTTCGCGGGACAGCGCAAGTGAACTCAAGCAGGCGGGGCAGCCTACCCGTCGACATTCCCAGGCAGCAACGTGTGAAAGTTCGGCTAAGGGTCCAGACTCGGTCGTCGCGTTCAAGCTTGAGACGCGGTAGCTTCACCTCCGAGAGCGGTCGTAGCTTCACCATCTTTCGCACGAGCTTCAGGCATTACCTGCAAGCGTTAGCCTCACCCGCTCAGCGATCGTAGTATCAAGCCAGCCTGTGCCAGTGTGCTCGACGAATGCTCGTGCCTCTGGTGTCAATTGACCGCCCTTGGTGAACTTCGCGTCTATCGCACTATCTAGTTTTTTTCTGTCGGCTTCGTTCAGTCTCCCGCCTGACTCAAAGTACCTTTGCCAGATCTTGGCGAACTCAAGCTGATCTTCAAAGCTCAATGCATCCTCATCTATGCCGATCACTAATCGAAGGGCCTGTAGCGAAGTCAATTGCATGATCTGTTCCAGGGCGCGACTTGCAATCTTCGAGACCTAGGAAGCTATCCTCTCGGTCGTGGCTTTGCCGGCGCCTTCGCCGACCCCAGCGGATGAATGGCTTTTTGCTGCCGGGTGGCAGCGCAGAAGCTGGCGCGCGTTTCGGCTGCCGATGGGCTCTTTCCGGCAAACCCCTTTGTCGACTGACTCCCGCTAATCCGGGCCATGGCATTCCGACGGTCGTAGATGCTCGGCATTGGTTCATCTCCTTCGATTTGGTAGGGGGGTCAAGCAGCGTCCGGCGCTTTCCTTTTGCGATGAGCAAGAGCAGTCAGTCGTCGAGAGAGAAGGATACGAGCAATACCGGTGCTCAGGAAGGTGATGCCGAGGAGAATGCCAAGCGCGAAGTGAGAAGTGCTGGGCAACTCGGCCGCTATCAGCAGCCCGGCTCCAATGGCTATAAGGCCTGCGACCAGTATCCAGACCCATCCGTCTCTCGGCCGCAATTCAAGCGCAAACGCAACCTGAACCGCGCCATCGATCATGAACACGGCCGCCAGCAAGAGCGTAAGCGCAACCATCCCTACATTGGGGTGCCGTACGAGAAAGACGCCCAGAGCGAGCTTCAAGAGGCCGAGAAGCAGTTCGCCGAAGAACGGACCGGTACTTTCCACGGTGAATGCGTCATAGATGGTCACTGCTCCGGCGAAAATGAGGAGCCATCCGACCATGACCGCAACGGCGAAAGTTGTTCCGATAGGGAACAGCAGCGCAAATGCGCCAACCAGAAGTCATAGCGACACCACCCCAGAAGAGCTGGGCATTCCTTTGCGCAAGTCTTTCAAATAGGTTCGGGGGTAGCCGCGAGCTCAGATCCTTTTCGAACGTTTGGGGCATGATTTTCATCCCGCTCGTGGGCCAGTCAGGCTCGCCGGTCACCGAAGAACTGGTCGAACATGCTCTGAATATCGTCGAGGTGTCTTTGGTCGATATCTCTACCGGTCTCGAACCGGTCGCCGAACACTGCCGAGCCCAGACCGCTTGCCTGCGGCACGCGAAGCCCCCCTGCTCCGCCGAGCAAGTCGCGCAGGATGTTGCCTAGGATGTCGCCGCCCGGAGGCTGCGACCCCGTGGGCATTCTCGGTCCCGGAAGAATTTCGCCGCTTGGCGCCGGGCCCGCCGAGGGGTTGGGGACCGGAAGGCTGTCGCCGCCCGGGATCGGAGAGTCGGAAGGCATCGGCCAAGTCTGTCCCCCCGGCATGGGCACTTGGACAACAACTGGCTTTAAGCGGCCCTCCTGAATGGCCTTCTGCAGCTCACGGAGGATCACCACGAGAAGGTCGCTGCCGGGCGCGGCCTGCCCGCCGGTGTCGCTCGGAGCTGGAAACGGTCCGCCCGGAATCGGGAGCGGCTGGCCACCAGGGGCAGGCACCTGCTGAGGAGGGGCGGAAGGCGTGCCCGAAGACTCTGCCGTCCCGCGCCGGAAAACCTGCTCCAGGATATCCCAGAGGCCACCGCCGCTGCCCGCGGGCGCCCCAGATGGAGCTCCGGAAGGCGCGGCCTCGCTAGATTTCCGCCCGAACATGCCGGAGATGAGCATCCCGACAAGAACCGGCAGCAGCTTCTGCAGAATGGCCGATCCGATCCCCGACTGGATCTGCGCCCTTTCCGCCACCGCGCGACTGACCTCGGGCGAGCCGAAGATCACCGAGAGCACGTCGTTGCCCGCGGCTCGCCCTCGCGGGGCGAAGGCGGTTTTGGGATCGTCATACATCGCACGCAGGTCGCGCTGCTGCGCCGTGACGGCGAGCAGGCTGGCGAGGCCCTCCGGTGTCGCCGTCGCTCGCTTGAGGCCGGTGGAGATCGCGGGAAGAAGTGCCGTGACCGCAGCCCGGGTTTGCTCGGGCGTGAGACCGAACTCGCGGCCGAGCATGGCCGTCGCCTGACCGCCCTGTGCGTCTGCCAAGATGTCGTCCAGATTGGCCATGGCTCATACTCCTTGTCGTCAGCTGAAAATGCGAAGGATCAAGGTGAGCACGACCGAGAGGACGATCGAGGTCATAACTGGGAAATATACGCGGAAGTTCCCGCTCGGGCTCTCGTACTTGAAGTCGCCCGGCAGGAGCGAAAGTCCGGGCGTTACGTCAGACGTTTTCGCGTCGGCGCGCCGGTCCGCGAGCCAGCCGACGAGGGCTAGACCCAAAACCACGCCGATGAAGATTGCGAGAAAAGCTGACATTACTATGCGGCCATGCCAAGCGCCTTGGCGATGTCGCCCAGCGTTGCCCTTTCCTTCGCACTCACTTTTTCGCCGCCGAAGCCGAGGATGCCGCCTTCCGTTGCGGCATCGGCGACCTTGCTGCTGATCGTGCGTAGCCACATCTTGAATGCGGCGGACTCTTTAGGGGCCTTGGCGTCAAGAAGAGCTGCAACATTGCTCAAGGCCGCAACGGCACGCTGGCTGACGTCCGCCTGGCTCGCGCCGGAAAGTCGCGTCTTCAAGGCTTCCCGAATCCTAGTTCGTCCTTCGGTCGTTTCGAATTCGGCTACGACCGACCTGACGAGTTCGCTCGCGCCCGGGTCAGCCTTCGCCGAGATGAGTGCACTTGCGCTGGCAAAGGACTCTTTTATGACGCCAATCAGGCCACTCGGGTCGGCGGCCGTAACAGCAACACCGGACAACCCCACACTTTCCAGGATCTTGGTCCACTCCTCAGGGGTAAAGCTCTCTTTGTTTGCCATGGCGTCTTTCCTTGCTGATTGGCATGCGACCAACAGGGCTTGACGAATCCCCGTTGGTCGCCTGTTTGAGTGGACGGGGGGTCAGGCCGCTGCCAGCACATCAAGCTTTGAACGGATAGTATCGACCGTCGGTTTGATCACCGAGCCAACACCTGGAACCGCCATCGCCTTGTCGATCATCTGATCAAGGGCCGGCTTCACGGCGGCAATGGCTCCGGCTAGGCTCGTTCGAGTTTCCGGTGCCAGCTGACTGATCAGTGCAACTACCCTATCGAACTCGTCCTTAGAATTGGTGATAGCCGGCACAGCTGTCTGTGCGGTGGCCTCGTCTTTTATGCCTTCGAGCGACGACTGCAGGCCATTGACCGCTTTTGTCAGTTGCACCCCGAGATCGAGGTCGCCGACTTTGACGCCTATGAGCTTTTGGAACGCCTCGGTCGTATCTAAGGTAGGCGATTTGAGGGCCCCTGTTACGATTGGCTCCTCCGCAGCCTTCGGTACAACCTTGGTTTCAGCTGTAGTTTTTGGGACGAACTTTGTTTCAGCTGTGTTTGTGGTGGTTGGGCCTGAGATGAAGTACCAAAGCAACCCGCCGAGCGCGGCGAGAGCCAATGCCGGCAGTAGCCACCCCGATCCCGAAGCCGGTCTCTCCCATGCGCGCTGTTTGGCCGGGTCGACCGCGTAATTCGCGCTCCTTTGCTCTACGTTCGCACCGGTAATGCCACCGAGGATGTCGGTCCCGCTGAGGTACTCAGAGAATCCTCGGGGTAATGCACGGTCAATATTGTCCTTTTGTGAGGCGAGGAGCTGGGCGGCGCTACGCCCGGTGCTTTGCTGCTGCTGACCCAGCACGCCCATCACAACAGGTCCAAGCAATCCCATCATGCTTTTCGAGCCGGCACCGCCGATGCCGGAGAACTTGCCGACCGCATTGGTGAGCTCGTTCGTGGTGGTGCGGCCCAGGAGCGAGGTAAGTGCATTGAAACCACTGTCAATCAAGGCCCCTTGGCCAGCTCCCCCGACGAGGTTGGCCAGATTGGTGAGAACGCCCGGTTGCTGGTTTGCTATAGCGCCATTGAGACTCTCCGCTCCTTCACGTGTCGAGGCGCGGGAGCTGAACGCGGCTAGCAGCGCAGGGACGCCGGCGCTGACCGCCTTCTCAACGACGTACTTATCGAGACCCAACGCCGATGCGATGCGCATGAGCAGTTCGGGGCTGAGAACTTGAGAGATGGTAGAAATGAGGTTGGTCGCCATGGGGGCTCTCCTTGCGAGTTAAGTTCCCCCTAGTTCCGGTGCGGGCGTGGGCGACCCCAAAACGGGCGACCGTTAAATGGGAGCCGAAGCTTTGTTCTGTTTTCGGAGTGCCAACGCCAAACCGGCGACATTCGGTCAGGTGCCGATATGCCAATATGTTCTGATACATCCACCTTGCTCAAAATGTATAGGCCCCCGAATGGGGGACAGAGGACCGCGCCGAATAACGCAAATACGCGTCACGTCTGGAGTGTTGGACCGAGCAAAGGCGACGAACGACAAGATTTCGCCGACAGTCAACCCACCACGTCGAGTATGCCGCCTGCGGTTTACAACGGTTGCCGTCTTGCCCACGGTGCTGTCCTTGTCGGAGCTTCTGGGATCAGCCTTAAGCTCCCTCGACTACTGATAGTAGAGGTTCTGGGCGTCTCTTGGACGAGGCTCGCGCCATTCTCTTCATGGGAGGCACGTTTGCGGCCATTCGTCTCCAGAAGCTGGCAGGACCGCACATTTGCCGGACAGGCAAAGGGCGTGGCGCTGACGCCCCGCGAACTTGCTGTACTGCGCCTGTTGTCGCTCGGGCATCAGCTCAACGACATCGCTAAGCTTCTCGAGCTCGGGAAGAGACGGTTCGCAGCCACCTCAAGAAGGCCCAAGCCAAACTTGGTGTTCGAGCGCGCACCCATGCGGTCGCTCAGGCCATTCGGCGTCATTTGATCCCCTAGTCTCCCCCAAATCGGGGATGGCGCATCGATCTTCCAGGGTGGCATAAACCTGCATCGAAATGGTCTTCACGCTGTCAGGGAGAACGCTTCGCGTTTTGACCTTGACCGGTCAGTGCCGGGGTGCACCGCCAGCCATCGGAAGTGCTCAAACACGGTGGGCAACGGGGCGGGGCACTTCGTGGGAAGTCAAAGCCCTCATAGACAACCCACAAAGTCATCAGGCTAGGGCCCCTCGCCTATTCAGAACAATTACCCCGCTGCCGAGAGGTCATGCGCCCTAGCCGAGACTATTTCCAATTCAGTGACTCGAGGAGCAAATGCCGCGCTACTTTTTTCATCTCAAATATGGGAACAGAGCCGTAGTCGACGAGGAAGGGATAAACCTTCACGACTTGGATGACGCCCGCGTCGAAGTTATCGAAAGCATTCGACAAATTCTGAGCGAACCGGGAATCGAGCACGAGGATGTCGACGGACAAGAATTGGAAATAACTGACGAGGCCGGCGCAACGGTGCTGATCGTACCTTTCTAAAAAGCAGCGCGGCCAACGCGTTTGATCCGAAATTTGCCCCGGCCTGGCATTGACTATACCCCCAGCGGGTGGGCTAGGCGCGGAACGGGAAGGCGGTCGTCGCTTCCGGACATCCGCCTTCCCTTGAGAAACAATCAGCCCCGCTTCCTGCTCTGAGTTGCTCCTCATTTTTGCTCAGACTCAAGGCGCCCGCAGTGTCTGGGTCGATTATCCTTCAGTCCCGGCTCTTGTTCATGATCTTATGCATCGCATTGTCGACGGCCTTCTTCATGCTGAGCGTGTCAGGGCACTGCCGCTTGGAGGAACGATCCCGCGGCCGTGGGCGTTGCCGATCATGTCGTAGAGGCCGTAGCTGTTCGGAGGGAACACGGTGATGGGCGAGGTGCGCTCGTAGCCGTCGAGCTTGAGGTTCTCGTGCGGGAAATTGCCCTGCCAAGCGTTGGCCATCTGACGATCGCTACTTTGATCAATCCGGCTTAGATGGATTTGGTTGGTCAGAGGGAGATCGCCCGGGGGGGAAGGACTGATCTCCACTCTGACCATACCGTCGTGGTCGGCGGTCTTCCCGCTTGAACCACGATCCGCTTAAGGTCTGAACCCCAGCGGCAGGAGAACCGGCGGACGTTTGAGCTCCTGGCTAGCGCCAGTGAACTGCGTTTCCACAACACAGACAATCCGGCGGCCTCGCCTCTAAGTCCAGCCCCCAAATGGGGGAAAGGACGTGATCGGTCCCCGTTCAATGGGCTAGCTGGAACGTTCGCCTCCTTGCTTCTAATCTGATCGCTAGGGCAGACCCGTCGATACAACCCCTATTGGGAGCGGGCGGTGTTCAAAGATTTACGGACTAGCACGAAGCTCGTCATCCTTTGCGGCGTGTTCATGATCGCGATCGCTGCTACGACCTATAGCCTCTTCCGCGAAAAGTTGATTGCGATCGAATTCGCGCGGAAGGAGCTTACCGGGACGAAATATCTGGCAGTGGTGCGGAGGCTTTACGCGACGGTGACTGCGAGTCGACCATTCAATGCATCCGCCACATCAAACAGCGACTTCCTTCGGGACATTCTCAAGGACCTTGCGACGGCCCAAAGCAATGCGCCCGCCACTTTGCAAACAGGCGAACTCGCCCAGGCGCTCGCGACGTCGCTGCAGTTGTGGTCAAGCAATATCGAAAGTGGCGCCGCCGCGCTCAATGTGCTTGGCAAGGCGCAACTGCTGGCCGCACGCATTGCGGACGATTCAAATCTTTCCCTCGATCCGGATCTCGACAGCTACTACGTACAAACACTTGTCGCCAAGAACCTACCGGTATTTCTCCGACAATTGGCCGAATTGCAGTCTCTAGCTCTCGAGACATCCGTGGCCAAGATGGCTGCTAACGAACAGGCTGTGCACTCCCAATTTCTCGCTGGCTTACTTCGGTCAAGCGCAGAGGACGTGAGGAAAAATGTTGCCGCGGCTTACCGAGGAAATCCCGACGGGAGTTTGAAAAAAGCGATCGACAGCGCATTTGCGACTAAGAGCTCGCACACGATCTCCTATCTTCGAGGCTTGAATGCGAGATTGGCCAATAGCGACGAGACAGCAGTCGACGTCATTGCGGCCGATGACTCCTATGGTCGTGCGGTGGACAGTGCGATCGGTGCATGGTCAACCGCACAGGTCGAGCTGGATCGATTGCTGCAGAAGCGCATCGACGGCCTGATTGGAAGGATGGGCTGGAGCCTCGCGCTCACCGGTGCGCTTGTGGGTCTCAGCATTCTTGTCGCGGTAATGACCCATTGGCACCTCGTACGCCCGCTGAAGCGACTCGAGAATGTGGCATCATCTGTGCGGAACTCTAAGGACTACGGTCTCCGTATTGACTACAGGAGCAAGGATGAGATTGGCACGCTGGTTTCAGCATTCAACAACATGCTCGCGGAATTGGCCGCAGCGCACGAGCGCGAACGATCGGAACAGTCCGAACTCGCGCGCGTCACGCGTTTGACAACCATGGGAGCAATGACCGCGTCAATCGCCCACGAAATAAATCAGCCGCTCGCGGCAATCGTGACAAATAGCAATGCAGCGCAGCGCTTTCTATCGATCACTCCGCCTGATCTCGACGAGGTCCGGGGAGCGTTGAAGGACATTGTCGTGGATGGTCAGCGCGCCAGCCAAGTGATTGGAAGCGTCCGGGCAATTTTTAAAGGAGATAGTCGGGGGAAAGGTCAGCTTGCCGTTAATGATGTCATTGAAGACATCCTTATGCTCGTTCGAGGCGAAATTCGAAAGCACTGTCTTTTGGTCAGAAAGGATCTGCTTCCGGATCTTCCGCACGTTGACGCGGATCGGACACAATTACAGCAGGTCATTCTGAACTTGATAATGAACGCCATCGAAGCAATGGCCCACGTAACGGGCCGTGACCGGTTGCTGGTCGTTCGATCTGATGTATTCGATAACGAAAATGTGGTTATAGCAATTGAAGATTCGGGCGCGGGAATTAATCCAAGTGACAAGGATCGTATTTTCAATTCGTTCTATACGACCAAGGCCGAGGGCATGGGAATGGGATTGTTCATTTGCCGCTCGATCGTCGAGGCGCACGGCGGACGCCTTTGGGCGTCGCCGGGCGCACATCATGGTTCTGTTTTCCACGTCATGCTGCCGAGCAGGTGAAAGATGGCCACGCCTTCCGAACGGCAACCGATCGTTATCGTTATCGACGACGACGCGTCCGTGCGCGAGGCCCTCTCAAGGCTTTTTCGGTCGGTCGGCTTTCAGGTCAGGGCATACACAACCGCGCCTGAATTCCTACAAAGCAAGTTGCCGGAATCCCCAAGCTGCATGGTCCTTGACGTTAGACTGCAAGGAGCCAGCGGGCTCGATGTTCAAGCCGAGTTGGCTAAAGCGAACATCCACATCCCAATCATTTTCATGACCGGCCATGGCGATATCCCAATGACCGTGCGTGCCATGAGAGCGGGAGCCGTGGAGTTTCTGACCAAGCCATTTCGCGATCAGGACATGCTGGATGCCGTCCAACTCGGTCTCACAAGGGACCGCAGCCGGCGCGCTGAGGAGGAGGCTATATCAAAGCTAAAGGCCAGTTTTAAGTCGCTGACCGCACGCGAGCAGGAAATCATGCCACTCGTAACGGCGGGCCTGATGAACAAGCAAATCGCTGGTGAGATCGGCGTCAGCGAGATCACCGTGAAGATGCACCGCGGCAACGTGATGCGAAAGATGGGGGCGAGGTCGCTCGCCGAATTAGTGCGGATGGCCGAGGCGCTGGGCGTTCGCCACGTCAAGAAATAAGAACCTATACCGAAGTATAGTTACGGCCGACTTCCCGATATATCACTTCCACCTACGTAGAGTAGCGTGTCGGGCTTGCTCCCCGTATTGCTAACCCAACCCAGGACGCCCAACTTGTCGAAGGTCCCCGTGATCGCCATTGTCGATGATGATGTCTCAGTTCGAGAGTCGACTAGACGCCTCATGCGGTCGCTCGGCTACACCGCTGTCGCGTTCGCCTCCGCCGAGGAGTTCCTGCAATCCGACCGCGCGCGCGATACGTCCTGCCTAATCACAGATGTGCAGATGCCTGGCATGAGCGGAGTGGACCTTCAGGACCGGTTGATCGCCGATGACCGCCACACGCCAATCATCTTTATGACTGCGTTCCCCACGGAGAAACTCCGTGCACGCGTGCTAGAGGGCGGGGCGCTAGGCTTCCTGAACAAACCATTCGATGAGGAACAGCTTATCGCATGCCTGCGTTCGGCGTTGGCGAAGGATCGGGCGACAAGACACAAGCAATAGAGATGCATGGAACAATCAGCGCGGTAACGGTACGTTTGCACTATACGTCAGTCTAGGTCTTCCGACACTAATCGACATCTGAGCATCACCTGAGAACAGCAGATCTAGGGCCTACAATGCGTAAGCTTCTTGTTTAAGAAGAGAGCTGAAAAGCCGAGTAGCTGGATTGAGGAACGCGGCGTTCGCGTCAAGCCTACACGGCGCCAGAGGGTCGAGAGTCCAGTGTTGAGAGCGGTTGGTTTTGAACATCGCTGCTGAAGGGTGTGCGTCATGAATGACAACGCAGTCCTGAAATCAGAGGAACCGGTCTGCCAGACTTCATATGTGCCAGCCGAAGATTCTCGTCAGCATGTACACCGAAGCGCGGTCAGCGAACAGTTCTCTGTCAAAAAACGAGAACGGCACTTGCTCACGGAACGAGAGGGAACTATCATCGCGTTTATCGGGTCCGGACAAACGAATAAAGAAATAGCCCGTGAACTCGGGGTCACTCCGGAAACGATCAAATCCCATCTCAAGCGGATTTTTCAGAAGCTATCAGCCAGCACGCGCGCCCAAGCCGTCGCGCGGGCTCAGAACATCGGTTTGATCGAGTTTCCGATTAGCGATAATTGGCTTACCAACCAAACGCGTCAATTGGGGTTAGAAACGGACCCTCGGTGAGCTTTTCAAGAGGGCAGTGACCAGTGTCAGGCAAAGAGTCCCCCGCCGGACAGCTCACAACAGTGCGCCCTGGCGCTAGCTCAGGTGATGGTTCCACCGGCATTTTTGCTCTGTGCTCCGGCGCGTCAGCAGACTTTGGACCAGGCCACAGCCTTGGCGCTGCGAATGTTCTTTCTTGAGCTTGGCCAACCGTCACGGACCCTGCCGCTCTTGATGCCGTCTCGCCGCCCCAGCGATCGCCATCCGCCACAAGGAACACTCCGACGCCGATCGTCGGCCCCAATACGGCCGCCAGCACCGATATCGCGAGCGCCTTTACGGGCATGACGCAACCTCACATTCCAAACCGCAGTCCGCGGCAACATGAACCATGCCGCGCGCCAGTCGAACATTCAGTCCCCCGATTGGGGGGTTGACCACAGTGCCATCGGGGTTGTGTTCGCGGCGGCTGGACTGATTACGATCAATCGGGTTGACGGCGAGCGTCGTCTCTAGTCACGTAGCGGCCTTGTCACCAAAGTTTAAGGTGCGCGTGCACACTTCGCATGTGTTTCCGACCCCTGATAGGAACCACTCATGCATCTGTCTAGGAAGTCGCGTCAAAAGCTCCACGCCGAGCTGAAACGGATTACATCTCTTCAGAGCGAGTGGAATGCCCTCTCCAAGTCCGAGCGAGCCAGGATTGCTGTGGCTAGTCCTGATCTCAGTCAGTTTTTTCGCCGCCCCATTGGAAATGGTGTGCCTGGAGCCACGTCGTGTTGCCGAGGGGCTCCAATGCGGGCTGCTGCCTTACGGATCGTCGAGCGCGGCGACGTCAAGCGGGAGCCACGTCCTCAGAAATATCCTCAGAAATAACAGAAGCGATGTGCGTGCTTAAGCGCAGCGCGCCCTCCGCACGCACGCGGTCGCCCAAGCCGCGCGACGGAATTTGATCCCGTAAATTATGGGGCGGCTGCCGTCGTCGGCAACCGCCCCGCTCCCCGCACCGCCCCACCTGTCCGTTTAATGGAGAGGCAGGGTAACTGCGCCATGAATGAAGGGGCGGCCCGCTCCCTCAAACGGGCCGCCCCGCCGCCACCCCCGGAACGGCTTAGTGGTAGAGAACCGCAGCCGGCGTGTAATCTTGGTCGCGGGCGCGCATGGCCGCGAAAAACGCCGTCTTCATTGCATCTTCGTCGGAGTAGCCTTGGTGATGGCACCAGGCGACGCACGTCTGGAACGAGAGCCACAGGCTTTCAAACCTTTGCTCCTCGGCGGCCAACGCTGATTTTTTCATCGGCTTATCCACGCGAACCGCCGCAACTCCTTGAGGCGTTGGACAATCTCGTTGTCGGGTGTGAGGTGGAGATATTTGGCGACGATGGCCGTGACCCCGCCGCGAAACTTGAAGCGGTGACTAATGTGATGAGGCCCCATGCGCCGTAGCTCGCGTACACTCATATCGCGCGTTGAGGGTTCGGCTTCGTACCAAGCCCCGGCTATCGTCTTGAAAGGGAGGCTCATGCGATACCCCCGTTGTTGCCTTGATGGTTCGTCCATTCCTGGCCTCCGTTATTCTACGGTGTAGAAATTTTATCCTACGATGTAGAAATTGGTGGTCGGTCTATCGGAAACAAGAGGCCGAGGCCATCCCCCGAACGGGGGAGAGTTGGCCGCGTACATAAGGCCAAGGCGCGGTCCGGAGATTGCCGCTGGAGACAATTGGCACCCATTGAGCCGGGAGACTTGGTCAGCGTGGCTGCGGTTGGGCCCGCTCACGGGGTTCTCGCGCCAGGCAGAAACGCTTGAACAGACGGGCCAAATTCCGGAAGAAAACAACGCTCGCGCTGGTCTATTTGCGCAACTCCAGCGCGGCCAACGTCGGCCCCGATAAAGACAGCGAACCGGCGCCAGCGGGATGCGATCCAGGCCTTCGCCGCCCGCTCCGGTTTCGAGGTCGTGGGCGAGTTCTATGACGCCGCCGTCAGCGGTGCCGACCCGGTCGATGTTCGACCTGGCTGCCGGGACATGCTGACCCGCATCGCCAGCAACGGGGTGCGCACCGATGAGCACTTGCTCGCTCGCCGACAGCTGAACGGACCGCAGTCTTCGTCAGCTCTACCCCAAACTCCGGACCCCAAAGTAGCGACCATCGGAACGGCGAGGTTGGGCCACTAACAGATGCACGTATGGCCGTCAGCACGCCAATTCCATCGCGCCCGTCCCAGCTTTTCATGAAGCTCGATGCTTGCCCTGTGGGTGCTTAGCTAGGCCGAGTTCCAAGACGATCTGTCAGCGGCGCCCGGATCGTACAGATCACCCCAGGGGCCGAGAAGTAGAGCTGAACTTCCCCATCGATTGCATTTTTGAGGCTTTGTTCGATGGCAATCCTGCCGAAGCCGGACCTGGTTGGCGGCGTAACGGGTGGGCCGCGACGTTCAGTCCACGTCATTATGAAGATCTCGTCATCGTCAGGATTAGCCAGAATATTCCACGCTAACTCGGACCTGAGCCGTCTCGCCACGACGATGGCAAGGCAGCGGCGCGTGAACTCGTCGAGCACGACCAGCATGCGGAAGGCGCGACCGTCTTGCGTGCGATCCTGGAGCGAAGTCATACGACCAGACGTGGTTTGGACGTGCGGGCCTGAGGCGAAGGCATGATCCGTCGTTGAGCCACAGGCGAGCCGGCCGTTTTGGTTGTTTGCTTGGACACTTTCGAGCCCTTCGCGGCGCCAGATGCGATATGCATGACGCTTGACGTTGACCCGTACGGCAGCCTTCGGCAAGCGAGCATCTCGCGCAATGCGCCGGTAGCCGTAGCGGCCATAGCGCGATGCCGGTCGCTCGATGGCGGCCGTCAATGCGCTTCATCGTCAGGCATCTTGACAGGCCGCCTCTGCGTCGCACGCGGCTGTCCTACGACAGCGCACGCTCTACGCTCCGAGACGTCGAGATGCGAGCGCACGTGATCAACGCACGCCCGCTTCCGGGAAGGGCTTAGTGATTTTCCCTCAAGGGCTTCCTTCAGGATCAGTTTGTCCAGCGTCAGCTCGGAGACAGCCTTCTTCAGGCGGTCGTTCTCGCGCTCAAGATCTCTGAGCCGCTTGGCCTGGTCGAGCTTGAGCCCGCCGTACTCGCGCCGCCAGCGATACGTAGCTCTGCTCCGTGATGCCGATCCCTCGGCAGATTGCGCCGATGGTCTGGCCTTGTCCGAGCCGGACTTCAGCCTCGCGCAAAAGTCCGATGATCTGCTCCGTCGTGTATGCGCTTCCGTGCCATTCCCGTGATCTCCTCCATCGAGGTGGAAATAGCCGGATTCGCTCAGTCAACTTGGGCTCGTCCTCAACTACCGGGAACCTCAGACGGGGCGGCGTAAGCAACTCTTCTTCGAGCGCTACAAGGAGGCGCTGGACAAGAGGGACGCCGTCACAGCCAGCGTCGCCTTGGGGAGAGGTCGGTATCGTCCGTCTTGGATCAGGGTGAGAGATCAGGACGTCGGCAACACGGCCGGTGTTCGTTAGTCAGTGGCGTGTAACCACGACAGTAACCGCGGCACACCAAGCGCTCCTTCCGACAACTCGGAGCTACGACAACTCACCGCCAACAACCATCACCAGCGAGCAGACAGCACCCATCGCTTCGTCCCAAACGACGGCCTTTTTCAAATTTCGATGTGAGGAGGGGGAAGGCGTGGTAGCGGGAGGCGGACTTGAACCGCCGACCTACGGATTATGAGACCGTCGCTCTAACCACCTGAGCTATCCCGCCGTGCGCATATACGATTCACGTCTGACATGGATCGCGAAAGCGGTTCCATGTCAGACGATCATGCTCAAATGTCTATGAAAGCGCGGGGCTGCCCTGTCAAGTTCCGCGACCGGGGTCTTCGTTGCGGTACGGGAGCTACTCCGCCGCCTCGGCCCGCTTGCGCCCGACCGCGTCCTTGGCGAAGCGCAGCATCGTGAAAATGCCCCACGGCCGCAGCGCCTGGCGCTCGGTGAGGCGCAGGTCGTCGCACACCATCACGCGCGAGAGGTCGAAGACCGACCGCCAGCCAATGATCTCGGCGAAGGGCGCCATGCGCCGCTCGACCCAGCCACGCACGCCTTCCGTCTGGCTGAAATGGTTGACGAGCAGTATCTCCCCGCCGGGCCGCGTTACGCGGGCTAGCTCTCGCATCACACGCTCGGGCTCCGGCACTACAGTCATGACGAACATGGCCGCGACCGTATCGAAGGAGCTGTCGGGGAATCTAAGGTCGGCGGCATCCATCTCATAGAGACCGGTGACGTTCGCAAGCCCGTCGTTGGTCACGCGCTCGCGCGCCCTCTCGAGCATCTCGGGCGAAAGATCGATGCCGACGATCTCGAGGTGGCGGCCATAGCCCCCGAGCGCCAGCCCGGTGCCGACGCCGACCTCGAGCACGCGTCCCTTGCTCCGGTTGATCACCTCGACGGCGTGCTTGCGGCTTTCGGTCGAGACGCGGCCGAAGGTGTGGTCGTACACTGGGGCCCACCTTCGGTAGGCCACCTTGACGGCGTCCTCGTCGATGCGGCCGATACCGGTTATGCGGCCGCCGATGCGCTCGAGCGCCACATCGCTTCTCCGAACCTCAAGACGGGGGCGCGGTCTCATCACCAACTCGCTCCTTTCAACGTGTCCCAACCCCAAACGTGGGCGCGAGGCGCATGCTTGCGGAACCGTGCCTGTCCGCCGCTGCGCCTACGCGCTCGGCGTCGGCCGTCTCGATCGTCCGCGCGATCCACCCTCCGCCCAGAACCCGGGCCTCAGGGGAGCCGTCGGCATAAAGGACGCACGCTTGCCCCGCCGCTACTCCGGTCTCTCCGTCGCGCAGCACGACCTCGACCATGCCCTCGGCGTCGACGAAAACCTCGGCCGGCTGCGGGGGCTGCGACGAGCGAACTCGTGCATACGCGCCAAGCGCGGACCCAGCCGTGAGCGGCTCGTCGCCGAGCCAGTTGGCTTTCTTGAGGACAAGCCCGCGTGTGCGCAAGAAGTCACGTGGTCCTACCACGACCTCGTTGCGCTCCGCGCTGAGGCGCACGACGAAGAGCGGCTCGCCCGAGGGAATTCCCAATCCCCGGCGCTGCCCGATCGTGTAGTTGATGATGCCCCGATGGCGGCCGAGGCGTCGCCCGTCGACATGAACGATATCGCCCGGCGCGAGCGCCCCCGGCTTCAAGCGCTCGATCACATCACTGTAGCGACCCTTGGGAACGAAACAGATATCCTGGCTGTCTGCCTTCTCGGCAAGGCCCAGGCCAAACTCGCGAGCAAGCGCTCGGACCTCCGGCTTCAGCATGCCCCCGAGGGGAAACCATAAATGCTCGAGCTGCTCGCGCGTCGTCGCAAACAGAAAATAGCTCTGGTCGCGGTCGCCGTCGCGCGCGCGGTAGAGCTCGGGGCCCGCTCGTCCGTCGCGCCGCTGAACATAATGGCCGGTCGCAAGCGTGTCGGCGCCGAGGTCGCGGGCCGTCTCGAGCAGGTCGCGAAACTTGATCTCCTGATTGCAGGTGACGCAGGGGATCGGCGTCTCGCCAGCGACGTAGCTGTCCGCGAACGGGCGCATGACCGCGTCGGCAAAGCGGCGCTCGTAATCGAGCACGTAGTGGGGAATGCCTAGAATTTCGGCAGCGTTGCGCGCGTCGTGTATGTCCTGGCCGGCGCAGCACGCGCCTTTGCGACTGGTCGCCTGCCCGTGGTCGTAAAGCTGCAGCGTGATGCCGATCACCTCGTGCCCGTCGCGCGCAAGAAGGCCGGCTACGACCGATGAGTCGACGCCTCCCGACATGGCAACGACGACGCGCCGGCGTCCGGCTCGGGGTTGGTAATCGGGAGCAGGCACTTGTTGTTCTCGTTACGTTTCCTGGACGCCAATAAGCAAGCGTTCTCGGTCTGCTCCGGCCGACCGGGATTAGATAGCTCCGGGAGCAGGCCCCCTCAAAGATATGATGTGACGCGCACCCTGCGCAAGCAATCTGAGCGCTGTATCCAGGCCCGACTGTCGGGTCCTATGTCACTCGCTGCGAGACGCGCCGCCCATAAAGGTTAACAGAGGGCATCGCGTGATTTACAAGTCTATTTATGGTATGTTTACTCAATGACTTAGGCCAATCTTAAGAGAGATCAGTTACAGTCCGAGCCTGGTCAGTAGCTGTATTGAGTATCATGACCGAACATCATCTGAGAGCGCGGGTGCGCTATGTCATCGGCCCCGATGGGAGCCCGCTGACGGTTGCCGATCTCCCGCCGCGAAACACGAAGCGCTGGGTCATTCGCCGCAAGGCGGAGGTCGTGGCGGCTGTCCGCGGCGGGCTCCTCAGCATCGAGGAGGCTTGCGAGCGGTATAAGCTCACCGTCGACGAGTTCCTCTCCTGGCAGCGGTCGATCGACAAGCACGGCCTTCCGGGCCTGCGCGCGACCCGCATTCAGGACTATCGAACCTGATCGCGAGCGCCGGTCTGGTCCGCTGACGTAAGACTGTCGCGAGGCTTGGCGTTCGCAATTGGTTGAAGCGCCGCCCTCAGAGGGCGGCGCTTTGCTTTTGGCCGCCGCCTATTTCTTCGCAGCATTTGGCTTGGACTTGGGACCCGGGGGCGCGGAATGCGATTCCTCGGCCGACCAGCCCGCGGTAACGGGCGCTTCTCCGCACCCTTCCTCGTCCGCTGCCCACCTGGCGACGTCGGATTTCATGCGTGTCGCCAGCGGCTCGGAAATCTTGGTGTTCTCCGTTTCGAGCTTGGTCTTGCTTTCGACCGTCGAAATCAGGATCTGGAAGGCGCGCAGCGACCGTGGGTCGCCGGCTTCGCGATCCTTGACGAAAATGACTATCTGCGAACGACCTCCCTTGGACGCTGGCTCGGCGTCCGCGTGGTAGATGTAGGCCCCCTTGAGGATGCCCGAGGCCCCAAACCAGCAGGTCAGCGCCCCCCGTGCCACGCGCGTGTAAACTTCGGTTGGCGTGCCGACGACGCGCTCCGGAATTGGTTTGAAGGCGCCAGTCGAAGGAAGCGCCGCAACGGACAGGTCGGAGACCGAGGGCAGACCCAGCGTCGTCGGGCCACCGTCGCCGGAGCAGGCGGCAAGCGTACACGCCGATAGCGTGATGATCGCTCTCGCGCAGGGTCGCAGCATGTCCCCCCGGTCCAACCTCCCGAATATGCCAACCGTTGCTTGGCACGGGTAGCCCTCAGAGACAAGCGGGGAGCCCGGATACCGCGCAGGCCAGGGCCAAGGCGCAGCAAAAAGCCGGCCGCGGCGGGCACCGGACCGGCTTCAGACCGTTGATTTCACAGGCTCTTAGCGCATGGCTGCGCTTGGCGACCGCTCGCTGCGCCGGCGTCCGTGGGCGGTGTCGCGCGCTTCGCTCTGGTCGACGCGCAGGAGCTGCTCGGCGATCTCGTCGCGCTCACGCTGAGCGGCCGCGAGCTTGAGGCGGAGCTCGGAGACCGAGGTGCGAAGGTTGTCGCGGCGCGCACAGGCCGATTTGGCGAATGTGGAATAGGCGAAGTGGTTGGGGTCCTTGATGCCGGTCCGGTCCTCCTCGGCGTGGATCTGCCGGTCGAGATCGGCAGCCATGGTCTCGAACTCGCGGATCATGTGCTCGAGATCGGCCACCTTGCGGGCCTTCTCGTCCGCTTCGAAGCGCTTCAGCCTCAAAGCTGTCTCGCGTGATTTCATCGGTGTGTACCCCTTACTCAGAAAATCCTACCGCCCGACACACAAGAACCATGCCAAATTGGGCTTCACAGGTGCCGGAAAAGGCCTGTCCCAGGCTGCGCGTAGGATCCAAGAACGACACAGCCAAACCTCATCTCTTGAGATGTGCCATTCCTATGCGACATGTCAATGTCGCATATGCCAATTAAGTTGCGGTAAAGCAACGAGGTAGAAGCCTTTGCTGAAAGAATGTCTTCAGGCCGAGAATCGGCGTTCTCCCCTCTAGGGCTCAGGGGCGAATTCTGTTACCTCTTGATTCGTAACGCACACGGGGCTGGGCGCAGGCGTTCCGGATTGACCGCAAGGACGGCCGGACGTTCTGCAATGGGACAGGGCTCGTGCCTCGTTCGTACGTCGAAGGTCGAGGGGTCATTACACGGACAAATCGGACGTAAATGGCGCCGGCCAGTGTCGCCGGAGCCCGAGGAGGGGTGTGCGCGAATTTGGGTTCGTGGCGGGTGAGGGGCGCGTCCGGCAGCGGCCTTCAGGCAAGACAAAATTAGGGTTTGTTAACTTCTCGGCGGTACTTTCCTAATGATGGCTTAGCTCGTGCGCCAGTATTCGCTCGAGCCGCAAGTAGCGTTCTCTGTTTTTTGGGGCAGCAGTCCTCGCAACGGGGCAGGGATAAGAGGAACTAGCATGCGGGTCCTTCTAATTGAGGACGATAGCGCGACGGCGCAAAGCATCGAGCTGATGCTGCAATCCGAAGGCTTCAACGTCTACACGACCGATCTTGGCGAGGAGGGGGTCGACCTCGGCAAGCTCTATGACTACGACATCATTCTTTTGGATCTCAACTTGCCGGACATGAGCGGCTACGAGGTCTTGAAGACGTTGCGCGTCGCCAAGGTGCAGACGCCAATCCTCATCCTTTCCGGACTTGCTCAGATCGAGGACAAGGTGCGCGGCCTCGGGTTCGGGGCCGACGACTACATGACGAAGCCGTTTCACAAGGACGAGCTCGTCGCGCGCATTCACGCCATTGTTCGCCGCTCGAAAGGCCATGCCCAGTCGGTCATCGAGACCGGCGACCTGCGCGTCAACCTCGACACCAAGACGGTCGAGGTGCACGGGCAGCGCGTGCATTTGACCGGCAAAGAGTACCAGATGCTGGAGCTGCTCTCGCTGAGGAAGGGCACGACGCTCACCAAGGAGATGTTCCTCAATCATCTCTACGGCGGCATGGACGAGCCCGAGCTCAAGATCATCGACGTGTTCATCTGCAAGCTCAGGAAGAAGCTGCAGGCGGCGACCGGCGGCCAGCACTACATCGAGACCGTTTGGGGACGTGGCTACGTTCTTCGCGATCCCGGCGACGAGGGCTCGGCCGCGGCGTGATCGCCGCCAAGGCGCAAGCTTCTAGCTTCGATCGAAAACGGGGCTCCTCAAATTGCAGGGGGCCCCGTTTCCTTTGATGTCATGCAACGGTTAGCGGGCCCTATCACACCACGAAGATCGTTGCCCGCGCCGCCGAACGTCGGTCCCGCCGCCCAGCCAAGCTGTAAAATTTCCCTGATCCGATAATAGAATATCAATCTATATGTACGAACTTTGAACATTGTTGCACAAGTCGTTCAAAATACGCACCGTGGGCCATGCGAGAACACCGTCAAGCGCCGCGCAAGCGCGTCAAGGAGTGGGCGAGGATCGTCTTCGACGAGGGACGCCGTGTTCACAAGTGTACGATCTTGGATATCTCGGAGGGAGGAGCACGGCTGTGCATCGGCAACCTAGAGGCGCCGGCTTTGCTCTATCTCTATCGTAAATCCACCGGCTGTTTTCACGAAGCGGCAGTGGTGAACCGGAGCTCTCAATTCATCGGCGTTCGGTTTAAGGGCGATCCGATCGATGCCGCCAGCGCAAGCGGCCAAGCGCTATTGTCGTCCGTCATTTCGCTCGTGTAGCAAAGCCTAACGGACCCCTGAACAAAGAGAGTTCCAGGCCATCAAGCCGCCGCGGGATCCTTGCCGCGCGAGGCCATCGCCACGAACGCGTAGGTCCAACCGGTGAAGATCAGGTTGATGCCGACGAGGAGCCCGATAGCCCACTCCGCCGAATACGGGAGCCCGAGCACGATCAGCACGCCGGCTGCGATCGCAACGAGGCCGCTCACGATCAGCATCATCCAGCCGTCGAGCGGGCGCACGGTGAAGCCCATGACGATCTCGGCCACGCCTTCGGCGACGAAGAGGGCGGCGAGCAAAATGGTCAGCGTGAGAAGTCCGGTGAGCGGAAAGAATGCGAGGTAGCCGCCGGCGACGAGATAGAGAACGCCGATGATCAGGCTCCAGGCAACGCCGGCCCAGCGGCTCGCGGAAAAGGCGTGCACGATGAGCACGATGCCGCTGATCATGAACAGCCAGCCGAGAAATATCTTGGCGGCGATGCTCGACACCAGCGGAAAGGCAATCGCGGCAATGCCGGCAAGAATCAAAACGATGCCGAGGGCGAGGAACCAGCCCCAGTTCTCGGCGACGTAGCGGCGGGCGCCGGCAAGGTCGGCGACAATGTCGATCTTGGTCGCATCTTTGGGCATGGAAAGCCTCCGGTCATTTGAGCAATGGGAAACCGATCATAGATGGATTCCCCGCTCGATCGGAGGTCTTGCGGCGGAGCGAGGACCAGAAATCGGTCCTATGGCTAATTGCTCGGGGCCGGCGGGAAGAGCGGGCCCGGCCTCAGTCGAGCTTGCCAAGTATCTTCTTCATCTCGTCGGCGGAGAAGGCCCGTAGCGTTTGGGTCCGGACGTAGCCGCGCGCAGCCACGCTCAAGGATAGGCTGGTTGCCGTCTCGTCATCGGGCGCATCGAGGATGGCGACGATGTCGGTGGGCCCCAGCGTCCAATACATGTCCTTGACGGTGCAGCCGGCCTTCTTGGCCATCTCCTTGAACTTGCCGGCGCGGTCGACAGTGTCCTTGGCGTCGTGGACGCCTTTATCAGTGAAACTGGCCAGCACGACATAGGCCGCCATGGGAGCCTCCTTGACTTGGAGCTCCGCCCCGTTCCGATGTGCCAATTCTAGTGCGGATAGGCCCCCATGGGTAGGCGGCATCGACGGAATTAACCCTTCTCCGGATCGGGCGACGGTTTGAACGGACCCGGGGGGTTGCCCGGCCGGCCATGGAGATAGGTCATGGTCGCGTAGGCGCCGAGCCAGGAGCCGACGGCGGCGAACAGCACGTAGATCCAGTTGTTCGTGTAGGAGATGACAGCAAAGGAGGAGAGCAGATACCAGACGCTGCTCCACGTCGCCGCGGGGACGCGCCGTCGCGCTATGACGGCCGACGTAAACATGACGTAGACCGCGTCAGTCGCTGCGGTTGCGACGATCACGCCCAACGCCAGCAGCGGATCGATCTCGAGTTTCATAGCTTTCGTGCCTCACGTTCGATGGATACCCAACCCTGACCTGCGTGCCCCGGCTGGGCAACGCCGACGCGTTGGCTGCGACATCACGCGATATCAAGAAACAGTCGATTTTTCCCACGGGCAATTGAGTGGCGGTGATCGACGATCCGACCTACATGCCTGTCATCACCGTGCAAGGCACGATGCCTGCACACATCAAAGGAGGAATCCATGAAGGTTTGGAGCAAGCCGCAAGTGCGCGAGCAGGAAGTGGGGCTCGAAGTCACGAGCTATCTGCCGGCCGAGATCGACATCATCTGACGGTGCGCATTGACGGCACCCGTCGTGCGTCAGTCCGCAATTGATCGACAAAACTCAGGAGCTTTCCATGATCCGTGCACTCACTCTGGCCGCGGCGCTCGCCGTCGGCATCGCCCTTCCTGCGCTCGCCGGCGATGTCGCCGCGACGGGAGGCCCGGCCACGCAGAACCTCTTCACGTCCGCCCAGGCGCGTCAGCACCTGATGCATCTCGGCTATACGGATGTCTCGATCCTGGCGAAGGACGAGAGCGGCAAGTGGATCGGCCGCGCCACCAAGGACGGCAAGTCGTTCATGGTCGCCGTCTTGGTCCAGGGACCGGCGGTCACGATAACTCCGGCTCAGACGAATTAATCGACGCGTGCCTGCTTACCGTGCCGGCGCCCGTCTCATGGCGGGCGCCGATACTTTTTATCGGCGTGAGCCTCCTCCGGCCGATACGGCGCAGGGAGTGTCGCGAAGGACACGGTTGGTCATCAATCGACGGGGAGGGCGCGCTTTTTCGCAGCTCCACGTGCGCAAGGGAAACGGCACCGTAGTAAGTTTACGACGTCTTGCGGGGACCACACCAGGAGGTGCTGCCATGACCGCTCTACGCTTTTCGCTGGCGCTTATCGTTTCCCTATTGCTCGGCACGATGCATGCCGAAGCGGCGTGCCGGCAGGCCGGTGGGCTCGCGGAGATGCCGACCCGCGCCATCGCCGAGTTTATGGCTGACGCCGCGCTCAAGAACGCCATTGCCGCCCATGGGTGGAAGGCTTCAGGCCCCATCACGATGAAGTGCACGGATGGCACCTTGACCACGACCTGCACGGCGCGGCGCCGGGCCTGCGACTGATATCGTGGGCGACGCTACCAGCGTCAGCCGTGCTCGCAGACGTGATAGCGGTGCCACCAGCTCGGCCGGCCCGTCTCCAAAGCCATGTGGTGATAGTAGCCGCAGGTGCTGCCGGCGACGACAGCGTGGGTGGGGCCTGGATGGTTGGCGTGAGAAGTGGGGGCGCCCCTCTGCTCAGTAAAAAAGTCCCAGTTGCCCGGGTCGCCGTTTCCATAGCCAGCATAGTAGGCGTTGGCCGAAATGGCCGTGGCACAAGTCACCGCCATCGCTGACGCAAAGCCAATAGTAAGGTTTTTCATTGCGCGGTTCATCGATCTACTCCTTCGCTTGGCCGCATTGATCGCGCGCCGGCTCGGACATCTCTGGTCGAAGTCAGACCAGCGGCGCGCTCCGGCGCGCTGAGCCGCGATCAGATTTGGCGCCTCACCACGACGGGCGAGTTGGCATCTGGCCGCTGCGGCTCACTGAGACAAGCTGTCTCGAGGCGTCTTACGTAAGAGTAAGGCGACGGAAATAATTGGCGCAATTTAGGATGCGGGTAGGGGCGTGTTGGCTACTGCCAGCTGCCCGCGGCGTTAGCCGCTCGGCGCCGGCTGGCAGAGAGCGGGCAGCGACTTGCCGCTGAACCAGAGCTCGTAGCTGTTCGGGGCATTGGTCGCGGCCCATTCGGTGGCGGAGATGTCCTTGACGGCGAGATCCAGCCCCAGCGTGCCGAACAATCCGGCGATCTGCTCGGCGCGCGCCTTGTCCTCGGCGTGGAAGAAGCGGAGTTCCTGGTTGCTGTCGGCGTAGCCCTGGAACCTGCGCACGGCCGGGAACCGGATCGTCGCCTTGTCGGTCTCCTTGAAGCTCTCGCGTAGGCGGTTGAGGCAGCCCGCGGTCTGCTCGTTCGGCACGTGGATGAAGACGCGGGACGGCCGTCGCTGTAATGCTACCTCGTAAGCTGCCGCGACCTCGGGATTTTCCTTCGCCGCGTTCGCGATGGCGACCTCGAGCAGCGGCAGGAGCTCGTGGTTCTGGGCCGACGTCGCGTAATCGATCTGTGCGGCGAGGAACTCGACCGGGACCTTGCCGTTCTTGGCGAGGTACTCAAACATCGCGACCCCATACTTCTGCTTTTCCGGCGACACGTCCGTCACCAAGTCGATCATGCTCTTCAGGTCGTTGACGCTCTGCTGCCAGCGCGTCCAGTACCAGCCCATGCCGGCGACCGTCATCGGCACAAGCACGATCGACAGCATCTTGAAGAGCGCGTCCCACCATGCGGAAGAAAGGTCGATTTTCACGAGGCGTGTCCTTGGCTGTGATTGAGATGCCCAACTCGAGGGCCAGAGGGCGTTACGCGACCAAAAAGCGGCGATGATGAGGCATGGGGGGTGCGTGGAAATGCCTACGCGCACCATAGGCGGGCTCATAGTCGTGGCAGCGCACAAAAATGTCCTCGCCGGTCACAGTTTCGGTCTCACCCGACCCGAGCCCAGCCGCGCTCGCCGGGAGTGGTTAAGCGTGCGACTGGGCCCGTCCCACCAGCATCACGCTGAGAGGTGTCGACACTGTCTCGTGCGCGGTATCGGATTGTGAGCTCAGTCGGAGCTTGGCAAGATCTGCCAAGTCATCCCACCGATAATCAGGACTTTTTCTTGCGCAAATTGGAGAGGATTCCGGCCCGATCGTTTGTTCACTTCGTCTGGGCTTCGAGCAAGGCCTTGAATTCCGGCATGCCGAGCGTGGCGATGGTCTTGAGATTTTCGTCGAGAATTTCGTAAGCGAGGTTGCCGGCGTCGCGATTGCTGAAGAAGGCGATAACGTCCTGATCGCCCCCGCCCTCGGTGTGGGGCTCCCCATCCGACGCGGTCGCGACGTAGCTGCCGACGGGGCGGATGCGCCTCTCCTTCGGATGGGCCTTACGACGCGGTCGCGGTCCGGCTTGACCGTCTCGCAAATCTCGCGCCCACTTTAGGCTCGGCAGACCAAGATTTCGCGGAGGTGTCCGATGCTGGAACGCCTGCACGTTCTGTTGACGCTTCTGACCGCACTCGGCGCCGGGATGATGGCCGGGTTGTTCTTCGCCTTCTCGTTTTTCATCATGACGGCCTTCAGCCGACTGCCGCCGGCCGGCGGCATCGCCGCCATGAACTCCATCAACGTCGCCATCCTCAATCCATGGTTCTTCGCGCTGTTCTTCGGCACGGCGGCGGGCAGTCTTGTGCTCGCCATCTCCTCACTCCTCAAGTGGGGCGAGGCCGGCTCCATGTATTTGCTTATCGGCAGCGCCCTTTATCTCGTCGGCTGCATCCTGGTGACGATGGTGTGGAACGTTCCGCTCAACGACAGGCTGGCGGCGGTCAACCCAGAGAGCGTCGAGGGCGCCGCCATGTGGAGCGAGTACCTCTCGACCTGGACGGCCTGGAATCACGTCCGGACGGCCGCGTGCCTGCTGGCGGCGGGAGCGCTTACGCTGGCGTTGCGCTGCTCGACCGAGGGCGGCTAGCAGCGCCTCCGGCAGACGAGTAGACACTTGCGCGTCCCTACTCCGCCGCTTCTGTCGTTGGCTGCGCCATTGGGCCGCTGAAAACGCAAACCTAATTATTGAACAGAGAGGTGAGAGAGAACGAGGAGGCGATGACGACGGGGGGGCTTTCGGCGACTTGCGGATAAGGCTCATCGATATAGACGTTGACGCCTGTGGCGCGCCCCTCCTTGATCAGCGAAGCGACATAGGCCCAACCCTTCGGCTCCAATCCGATGCAGGCCTCGGACATTTCGCCTTTCAAGCGCATATGAATGGCGATATTTCCTCGCGCCAGGATGGCGGCGGTTTGCTGGGGGCTAAACCGGTCTTTATTCCATAATTTCCTCAAGTAGATGCCGGCAACGTGCCGTTTGGTTCTCGGTCCCCAGCTGACCCGTCGATCCTGCTCCGCTGTGAAGGAGTATTCCCCCGGGGGCAACGGACCGACGGCCCTTGCAGCGAAGCAGTCCGGATCGGGGTTGTTCCTGCAGACGTCTCTGCCGGAGAGCCCCCAAGCGATCGTTTGCCCACCGGCTTGCGGGTCGTCGGCAAGGACAAAGAGGCGACCGGTTCTGATCGTGTAGCCGAGGCGAAAGCTTGGCAAGGAGCTGGGAACCGCGCGAACCACATCCTCGTAGGGACTGCAGATCTCGCCGCCGGTCAGCTTTCTCTCATATCCGTTGAGGTGAATGGTGACGTAGTCGACACCTGGAGCACAGTCCCACTGAGGTAGACCCTTCTTGCCTAAGAGAGCGATGACCGGCGCCGGGGGCCCAGGGGCCGGTTTGGGTGCGGCCTCCACGGGGGGCGCCTTCGGGACCGAGAGCGTGGTTTCCCAGGTCGTGGGAGCGGCTTGCGGCTGGCTCCGGATCTGCTCGCACTTTTCCGACAATGCGGGAGGCTGAATTTGTTTTACGGCAAGCCGCCTGGCGACTGAGCTGGTGGCGCCCTCCTTAATATAGGCTTGCGTGAGGGCGGCCTGAACTTCGACTTGCTCTGGCGAGAGCTCGAATATGCACTCCTCGTAGATCTGATCGCCGACCTTGCTGAAAATCTCGGCGATTTCGCTCGCTGCGGAAGCAGATTCAGCGTCGGTTTCTGGTTGCTGGGCTAGACTATGATCAGAAGGCAACAGTAAGAGGCTCGCCAGCGATGCGACCGCTGCCCTCCTCAGTCCATCCATGTGTGTCTTTTGAGACACTCGATGCCCTAACCGAGGTTCATGGGGCTAACCTGCCATCCGAGGTGCGCGATGGCTCAGCATGTATTTGCGATAACTCAGTGGTGTTTCCTACTGCTAGAGTCGGGGCAAGAGAAAGGCTTCGCCAGGGCCCGATATCTCGACTTGTGAGCAAAGGCCCGTCTCGGTCGCGGATTTCCGCCATCTCGACCAAACTGCCGTGCCGTGCGTCAGCGGACTAATCGCGGAGGCAACTCATCGCCCCGGCCGGCCGGTCTTTCGAGGGCGGCCCTTGCGGCCCTTCTTCTGCGCGGGGTCGTCGAACTCGTGCGTGCGCGTGGGCCTGGGTCCCGGCTCTTGGCTCCCCTCGGAACCAGTCCGAGGGTCGCTCGGCCGGGACGACAGGTCGGGCCTTTGGGGCAGCTGACCCGCCGCTTTCTTCACCGGCAGCGAGGCGTGCGGACCCATCTCGTCGAGCGTCGGCTTGTGCGGCCCATGGATCTTCTCGCCGAAGGCGCCGGCTTTCGTGCGTGGATCGACGGCGGGGTCGCGGGCTGGGACGGCGCGGTCCGTGCCCGGCCCCATGTCGTCGAGAGAGGGCTTTTTGATCCGTGAGGTGGATTGCGCGTAGGTCGGCTGCACCGGCTCGTATTCGGTCGCGATCCGGACGCCCTCCGGCGCCTTTCCGCGGGGCGCCTTTTTCATTGACGCGGTTGGCATATTTGCCTTCTCTCCGAACTTCCTTGCGCCCCGATAAGGGCCGGCGCGCTCCTCGACCTCGCCCTGGCGCGCGAGAGGATCGTCGGCAATCGCCAGCTCCGTCTCGCGCAGGCGCTTGACCTCGTCGCGCAGGCGCGCGGCCGTCTCGAACTCGAGGTCCGCGGCGGCTTCCCGCATGCGCCGCTCGAGGTCCTCGATCACCGCCTCGAGGTTGTGGCCGATGGCCGGGCCGTCGGCGAGGCCGGTATCGACGGTCACGTGGTCCTGCTCGTAGACGGACGCCATCACGTCGTGGATGTGGCGCTTGATGCTCTCGGGCGTGATGCCGTTGGCTTCGTTGTAGGCCACCTGCTTCTCGCGGCGCCGGTCGGTCTCGGCGATGGCGCGCTCCATGCTCGCCGTGACGTGGTCGGCATAGAGGATGACGCGCCCGTCGACGTTGCGCGCCGCCCGGCCGATGGTCTGGATCAGCGACGTCTCGGAGCGCAGGAAGCCTTCCTTGTCGGCGTCGAGGATGGCGACGAGGGCGCACTCGGGGATGTCGAGGCCCTCGCGCAAGAGATTGATGCCGATCAGCACGTCGAAAGCGCCGAGGCGCAGGTCGCGGATGATCTCGATGCGCTCGAGCGTCTCGATGTCGGAATGCATGTAGCGCACGCGGATGCCCGCCTCGTGCATATATTCTGTCAGGTCCTCGGCCATGCGCTTGGTCAGCGTGGTGACGAGCGAGCGGTAGCCGCGCTTCGCCACCTGGCGCACCTCGTCGAGGAGATCGTCGACCTGCGACTTCGCCGGGCGCACGATGACCGGTGGATCGGTGAGGCCCGTCGGCCGAATGACCTGCTCGGCGAAGGCGCCGCCGGTCTCGTTGAGCTCCCAGCCGCCGGGCGTCGCCGAGACGCATGTCGTTTGCGGACGCATGGCGTCCCACTCCTCGAAGCGCAGCGGACGATTGTCCATGCACGAGGGCAAGCGGAAGCCGTACTCGGCGAGCGTCGCCTTGCGCCGGTAGTCGCCGCGGAACATGCCGCCGATCTGCGGGATAGTGACGTGGCTCTCGTCGACGAACACGAGCGCGTTGTCCGGGAGGTATTCGAAAAGCGTCGGCGGCGGCTCGCCGGGATTGCGCCCGGTGAGATAGCGCGAGTAATTCTCGATGCCGGCGCAGGAGCCTGTCGCCTCCATCATCTCCATATCGAAAACCGTGCGCTGCTCGAGGCGCTGGGCCTCTAGCAGCTTTCCGGCGCCATACAACTCGTCGAGGCGGCCCTTGAGCTCGGCCTTGATGCTGCGGATTGCCTGCTGCAGCGTCGGCTTCGGCGTCACGTAGTGCGAGTTGGCGTAGATTTTCACTAGCGCGAGCTCGTCGGTCTTCTGACCGGTCAAGGGATCGAACTCGGTGATGCTCTCGACCTCGTCGCCGAACAGCGAGATGCGCCAGGCGCGGTCCTCCAAGTGGGCCGGGAACACCTCGACCGTATCGCCGCGGGCGCGGAAGGTGCCGCGCGTGAAGGCCTGGTCGTTGCGCCGGTAATGGAGCGCGACGAGGTCGGCGAGCAGCTGGTCGCGCGAGAGGCGCTCGCCGAGCTTCACCGCGAACGTCATCGCCGTATAGGTCTCGACCGAGCCGATGCCGTAGATGCAGGAGACCGAGGCGACGATGATCACGTCGTCGCGCTCGAGCAGCGCCCGCGTCGCCGCGTGGCGCATGCGGTCGATCTGCTCGTTGATGTCGGCTTCCTTCTCGATGTAGGTGTCGGTGCGCGGGACGTAGGCCTCGGGCTGGTAGTAGTCGTAGTAAGAGACGAAGTACTCGACCGCGTTCTCCGGGAAGAAGCTCTTCATCTCGCCATAGAGCTGGGCGGCCAATGTTTTGTTCGGCGCCAGGATGAGCGCCGGGCGCTGCGTCGCGGCGATGACGTGCGCCATGGTGAAGGTCTTGCCCGAGCCGGTGACGCCGAGCAGCACCTGCGTGCGCTCGTGCTCGCCGACGCCGGCCACCAGCTCGGCGATGGCGGTGGGTTGATCGCCCTTGGGCTCGAACTCGGAGACGAGCTGGAAGGCGTGCCCGCCCTCGCTCTTCTCCGGACGCTCGGGACGGTGCGGCATGAACATGGGCATGCCGCCCGAGACCAGCGGGTGGGAGGCGAGCATCGGCTGGCGCGCGAGGATTTCCCTCGCCCGCTCGGAGCGCTCAGCGGGCTTGGCGAGAAGGGCGTTGAGCGCGTCCGTGAGGCTCTCGCCACCGATCGGTGGCCGCGGTCCCTGCTGGCGCAGCGCAGGCAGGGTCGGGCGCTCCTCTTTCCCTCTCCCCGTACTTACGGGGAGAGGGTTGGGGTGAGGGGCAGGATTAGGCGCCATCGTTTGTGGCTGCCCCTCACCCACCCCCTCTCCCCATGAAGGATGGGGAGAGGGGGTGAAGGCGCCCTCGAACCGTGCCTGCGGCGCTTCGGAAAATCCCTTGGTGACCGGCGTGCCGGCCGCCGTCTCGGCCGGCGGCGGCGCGAGCTTTCCCGAGCGCCCGCGCGAGGCGCGGGGCTTTGGTATGTCTCCGGGCTTGGGGGGACGCGGCATGGGCCGAATATGGCGCGCCCGGCACGACGATGGAAGGCCGTCCGTTGGCACCGCGTAGCCCGGCCGCCAAGCACCCATCCTTACAAGTTGCGTCTGCGGCGCGGCAAGGCGCCGCGATCGGTCGCGAGCCCCTTGCCCTTTCGCCGGCCGGACTTAGCTGGCCATGCAATGTCTCGTCCGACACGTGCGGACGACCGGTCATAAACTGCGAGGCTGGAGACCCCCAAAGAGCGGCGTTGTCAAACCCTGCAATAGGAGACTGACATGAAAGCTCTCGCAACGATCGCTCTCGTCGCCTTCTCGCTCTTCGCCGGAGTTGGGGCATCTCTCGCCTCGCCGGGCGATGACTGCCACTCGTATTCCGTGCATGGCATCTGGGACTGCCGCTGAGCCTTGCTTCGCACGTTTCACGCGAAGCGTGATCGACGTCCACGGTAGAGGCCGCTCGCGCGAGCGGCTTTAGAGAGCAAGTCCCGGCGCTCTGCGATTCTCGAGGTCGCGGGGCGCCGCCCTGAGGTCTCACGTGCCGCGCTTCTCGAGGCTTGCCCTCGAGTTCGGGGCGACGCCTCACTCACGACATCCGGGTTGAGACTACGGCCGTTGGGCCACGCAGCGATCCACCTTACGCACGCTCGCCGTATTCAAGTGTCAATACTCCTCTCGACTTGCGGGCGCGCCATGCGCCAACCAAATTACAAGTCACAGAGGTGTTTCAGCTCTTTGGAGGCTACGATGCCAAAAGTCCTTGCGAATATCGCGTTCCTTGCGGGCTTCGTTCTCTGCACCGCCACTGCCGACGCCCGCATCATTTGCCGCGGCGGATACCAGATGTCCGGCGGTCAGGAAATCTCGACGCCTTACTGCAACGACGAGCACTTGGCGCAGATCGCCCGCGGGCGGGGCTCGAAAGTCACGGCAGCGGCAATCCGCAACAATCCGAACGTTAAGGACGAGGTCTGCCGGCTCGTCGGCGCAGTCCCACCGGGGAGCGATTATTGCCCACCCCAGGGCGGCTCGCAGGGCATCGGCAAGTGAGGAGATTGAGGCGCAGACGGTCGTTTGAGCTCAGTGACCGACACGCGAACTCAAGCGGCCGCCGTCATTTTCCGAGCTCTTGAAGTGCCTTGTGCAGCGGCTCGGGCGAGATGGCGATCGGGCCCTCGAGGGAATTGTCCATTTCGAGAATGAGGTAGATCGACGCCGAGAGGGACGCGGCGCAGAGGAACAGGAGGGTGATGACGACCGCATTATTGGGCGCGAAGAGGCCATAGTAAAAGAAGATGATCGCGAGCCAGAACACGAGCACGATCAGGAACGGCAGCGGCATGGAGCTATCGAGCTCCTCGAGCAGGAACCATCGAGCTTGCGCAATCTGGACGCCGATGTCGACGGCTCGTGTCTTGATCGACTTCTGCGCTTCTGTCGCCGGCGCGAGCGCGCGAAGCTCCTCCTGAACCCGCTCCATCCCGATCGCAAAGGATAGGCCCGTCCTCGTCGGCCGAGCTCCATCCGGCAGCTCGAGCTCCGCGATCTTGTCTTCCACCGTCGTGGCGATGACCTTGCGGGCCTTGTCCGTCTCGGGCCCGTAGTGCGCCAAGGTGCGGTCGAGAAGTATGATGTTGGCGGCCGCGCGCCTCCACTCCACGTCCTTGGTATCGAAGGACGTCTTGGCGGCAAAAATCAGCAAGCCGAGCACCACGGCGGCAAGCAGCGCAATGACGCCGAGGAATGCATGGACGATCTCCTTGCTCTCCTTGCTCACGTGTTCTCTCGGGAGGACCCTGCCCAAGTAGAGGCCGAGCAGGCTCGCGCCGAAGAGGCAGGTGAGGACGACAAGGAGGACGGTCAACGGCATGAGGCTGAGATCAACTTCACGGGTGCTACTCCGGCAGGTATTTCGCGCGGAGCGCATCGAGCGGCTGGTCCACCCAGGCCCAGAAATCCCACGCCGGACCGAAGATATCGATCTTCATGGCCTGACCGCGCTCCCACGCATGCCAAAATTCCTTGGGATCGAGCGCGCCGGTGGCGGACTTCGCGACATCGTTGATCTTGATGCCGAGGTGCCAGCTGAAGATGACCGGCAGGATATGCCCGGATATGGGATGGCGCGGGTGCATTCCGGCGGTGAACGTCGAGACGAGCAGCTCGCCCTGCGGCGTCGTCCCATAGCCCGAGAACACGTGTGTCGAATTGTGCGGCAGGCAGAAGCGCTCATTGAGCGCGGTGGGCTCGCCCGGTACGCCGTAGCCGTTCGTCTCATAAAACTCGATGAACGCGCGGCCGAACGAGCCGGCGGGCTTCGACGCGAGCGCCCGGAAGCGTCCCGCGAGCGCCGGATCGGCCTTGTCGCCCTGATAGGGCAGCATCCACGCCATCGCGTCTCCGGAGAACGGCCGGCCGAGGATGCTGTCCATGTTGTCGCGGACCATGTGGGCGAGCGCGTCCTTGATATCGCCTTGAGCCGCCTCGGTGATCTCGTCGAGGAGGCCGCCGGCAATGCCGAGCCCGCGCGCATAGTCCTCGACGCGCGCGATCTTGGCCTTGTCGAGCTTGCCGTCGATGAAGGGCATGACGGCGAGGAAGCGCACCGCCTCGCGGCGCAGCGGTGCCTCGGGAACGGATGCAGCAAGGCTCTGAGGGGTCGACGGTTGCAGGGCGTCGACGTCGACGGCGGGAAGGCCGAACATCCAGCGACCCGCCGAGACGAGGCTCACGCGGTCGCGGTCGGAGGGGGCGCCGCCGGCCTCCGCCACATCGCGCATGGCGGCGAGAATGGCGCGGGCTTCTGCCTGGCTCGTCTCGAGACGCATGGTCTCGCATCCTCCGCCGGCCCCCCGAGCGTGACCGAGCATAACGCGCCTACGGCGGCGTGAAAATGGGCCTTCGGAGACGGCGCGGGCGAACACTCATGGTAAAAACCATGCGCAGCCCACGAGGGAGCATCGATGCCGAACAGCGAGACTATCATCCCGAAACTGCTCACTCAGACGGCGGTCTGGCTCGCGATCACGGCGGTCCTGCTGTTCGTGCCCGCCGGCACTCTGCGCTGGCCGGAAGCCTGGATCTATCTCGCGGAGATCGGCGGCCTCGGCCTGCTCTCCGGTCTGGCGATGGCGCGCCACGATCCCGACCTCGTGCGCGAGCGCATGCGCGGCCCCATCCAGGGCGAGCAGAAGGGCTGGGATAAGCCGCTGATGCTAATCTTCTTCGGGCTGTGGTTCGCACAGTACGTGGTCGCCGCACTCGACGCGGTGCGCTTCGAGATTTCGCACGTGCCTCTCTGGCTGAAGACGGTCGGCGCACTCGGAGTCGCGGCGAGCATCTACATGTTTCACACCGTGATGCGCGCCAACACGTTCGCGGCTGCCGTGGTCAAGATCCAGGAGGAGCGCAAGCACAGCGTGATATCGACCGGCCCCTATGCCTATGTGCGCCACCCCATGTACGCCGGCGCGATCCCGCTCCTGCTCGGCACGCCGCTCTTGCTCGGCTCTTGGTACGGCCTCGCGCTGGGCCTCGTCATGCTCGCGCTCATCTCCTACCGCGCCGTGCTCGAGGAGGAGACGCTCAAAGCCGAACTCGACGGCTACGCCGCCTACGCCGCCCGCGTGCGCTACCGCCTGGTGCCCGGCGTGTGGTGATCGCGCGCCGGTCTGCAGTGCCACGCCGCGTGACGGGGTGCTCGAAAAGGGTAGGAGACGAGGCCCGCGCGTCCTCAAATTCGCGTGAGGTTCGATCACAATCCGGGCCCGACCAAATGGAACCCGCCCGCGGCAGGATGGGTTGGTCCTCGCGGGAGGACTTAGCAATCTCAGCAAAAAGGGTACCGCTCATGAGCTTCAAGAAATCCCTGGTTCCGGTCCTTTTCATCGCGTTGGGCGCGACAAGCGCGCTCGCTCAGTCGACCGGCGGCAGCCCCGCCGATCCGAACACCCTTCAAAATCAGCAGCCCGGACCCAGCGTGAAGAATCCGACCGATCCGGCGGCAGGTTCCAACCCCGCGGCGCGTGCGCCGACCGCGCCGATGGAGGAGTACGCCCCGCCGGCAGGCTCGGCGGATGACGGCGCGAGCTCGGGAGAGGGCGGCTTCGACGCGCCGGCCGGCAATCCGAGCGATCCCACCACCGATGAGAACCAGCAGCCCGGACCGAGCGTCAACAACCCCACCGATCCGGCGGCTGGCGCCAATCCCGATGCGCGCCTACCGTCCGCCCCCCGCGAGTAGCTAGGCCCGCTTTGACCCCAGCCTCAAGATCCCCGGCGCCGGAGCGTGCCGGGGATCACATTATTTGGCCGACACGAGAGCAGGTTAAGGCAAGAATAGCGCGTTGCCGTCATGCAACGCAGAGTGGAAATTTCCTCACGCATCGCATGCGGCCTTGGAACTGCCAATTTACGCGTTATGTACGCGAGGCACAGAGAGGTTGAGGGATCGGCCATGCGATTCTTGCTCGGAGTCTCCGCGTTGTTGGCGCTGACGCTCGTCACTGGGCATCCGGCGCAGGCCTTCACGTTCGAGACCCCGCCCGGGACTACAGTCGCGGCCGGAAAGCCCGGCGGAGCGGCCGGCTTTTCCAACATGGATCCGGCGTCCGTCCTGCCGCCGATTGGCGAGGCCGTCCCCGGCATGCGCTTCGACGAGAACCCTGGCTCCCGCAACAACGGCTGGGCCTCCCCGCCCGACCCCAGCAATACGGTCGGCCCGCGCTGGCTCTACGGCCCGGGTCGCTAAGGCGAGCTGTTTGCTCATCAAGGGCCGCGCGACACGGCGGCAAGATGAGGGGCAAACTCCGGTGAGCGCATGAGACGTTTGCAGCGCTCGAAGCGGTTCGTGGAATAGGCCCAGAAGTCGTCCACGGGGTTCTTGTTGCCGTGCTGGATGAGCCCCCACAACGTCCAGAGCAGATCGCAGGCCGCTTTGTAGATCACCATGCGGCCGCGATCGAAGGCGCTGGGCGGCGTGCCGAAATAGGCTTCGAGCAGCCGGTCGTCCATGGCGGCGTCGAAGCCCCCTTCGACCGAAAGGTCGCCGAGATCCCACATGGGGTCGTTGTTGCCCGAATACTCCCAGTCGACGATCCACATGCACGGGCCCGCGTCGAGAAAGTTCTCGCACAAGGGATCGCAGTGGCACGAGCGCAGCGGGACCGGGTTGGCGGCAAGCGCATTGCGGAAGGCGCCCGCCTCGCCGACGACCTCGTGATAGCCGTCGGGCAGCTCGGTCCCTAGGCCGGCCAGCACCTTCAGGTATTCGTCGATCATGGCGAAAAGCTCGAAGCGGAACGCGAACGGGGCCGCGCGGTCATGGAGCTGGCGGAAGGCCGCGCCCGCCCGCTCAACGGCGCCGGGCGTGGTGCGGAACAGCTCGCCCGACATGGTCGTCGCGCCGTCGATGAAGCGCGTCACCATCACGCCGTCTTCGCCGAAATGGATGACCTCGGGGGAGACGCCTGAAGCGGCCGCAGCTTTGGCATTCGCCTTCTCGACGGCGCGGTTGATGTAGGCCTCGGTGCCGGCGCCGGGCAAGCGCAGACAGAACGTGCCGCTCGGGGTCGAGACCTTGAAGACGCGATTGGTGAGGCCGCCGAGACGCTCGATTCTGGCGTCACCCGCGTCCGCGCTGAGGCGGCCGATTGCGGCAAGCGCCCGGCGTGCGTCGGCGATGTCGATCTCGGCGGTCATGTCGTCGTCTCCCCCTTCAATCGCGCTCCCGTCGGATCATAGACGCTGCGCTGGGCACGCGCCGCTGGATAGCTCTTGCCGAAGGCGACGATCTCGAACTTGGCGTCAGCCGGCGTTTGCGCCGGCACATAGCCGAACGCGATCGTCTTGCCGATCGTGTAGCCGTAGCCGGCGCTCGTCACGGTGCCCGCGACCCGGCCGTCGCAGACGAGGGCTTCGCCGCCGATGAGCGGAGCGAAGCCGGGCACCGTCAGCGTGACGAGGCGGCGCGCCGGGCCCTTCGCCTTGATGGCCGTGAGCGCGGCGCGGCCGATGAAGTCGCCCTTGTCGAGGGCCACGGCGAAGCCGAGGCCTGCTTCGAACGGGTTGGTGTCGGGCGTCACGTCCGACGACCAGTACACGTACCCCTTCTCCAGCCGCAGAGTCTCGATGGCCCGATAGCCGACGTCGGCGATGCCGTGCGCCGCCCCGGCGGCGCGCAAGGTCTCGTAAACATGTAGCGCCTGCTCGGTCGGGATGTGCAGCTCCCAGCCTAGCTCGCCGACGTAGCCGACGCGGGCGGCCCGGGCTCGGCCGAGTCCGATCTCGATATCTCGGACCGTCAAATACGGGAAGGCCGCGTTCGAGACGTCGTCGAGGGTCGAGGCGGCGAGCACCTCGCGCGCTCTCGGGCCGACGAGGTTGATGACGGCGAGCGCCGACGTCACCTCGCGCACCGCCACCGAGCCGTCGCGCGGCAGGTGGCGGCGGACCCAGCCCGAGTCGCGCACGCCGAAGGCGCTGCCGGTCACAAGGTAGAAGCGATCCGACGCGAGCCGCATGATCGTGAGGTCGGCCTCGATGCCGCCGGCCTCGTTGCAGAGCTGCGTATAGACGCAGGCCCCGACGGGGCGGTCGATCCGGTTGGCCGCGATGCGCTCGAGCGCGGCGAGCGCGCCGGGGCCCTCGATCTCGAACTTTGAGAACGAGGTCTGGTCGATGAGTGCCACACGCTTGCGCACCGCTTGGTGCTCGAGACCGACTGCCTCGAACCAGCCGGGCTTCTCCTCGAAGCTTGGCTCTTCGCGCGCCGGCACGGCGCCGGTGTTGAACCACAGGGGCCGCTCCCAACCGGCTTTGGAGCCGTAGACGGCGCCGCGCTCGAGCAGCGTACGATAAAGTGGGCTGAGACGTGCGCCCCGCGCGCTCTCCATCTCCTCGGCCGGCCAATGGATCGCATAGTAGCTGCCGTAGGCTTCGGCGCTGCGCAGCGCGAGATAGCGGCGGTTTGCCTGCTCGCGCGCGAAGCGGCGCACATCGAACGGCCACAGGTCCATGCCCGGATCGCCGTCGAGAATCCAATGCGCCATGGCGAGCCCAGCGCCCCCGGACGCGGCAATGCCCGCCGTGAACCCGCAAGCGACGTAGAAGTTGTCGAGCTCCGGCGCGAGGCCGAGTATAGGCTCGCCGTCGGCGGACACGGGGATGGCGCCGTTGATGTAGGTCTGGATGCCGACCTCGTTCAGCACCGGCAGGCGTTCGGCGGCGCCGATCAGAATCGGCTCGAATCGATCCATGTTCTCAGGGAACAGCTGGCGGCCCCACTCGAAGGGGACGCCTTCGGGCCAGCAGGCCGGCGCTCCTTTCTCCCAGCCGCCGATGGCGAACGATTTCACGTCCGGCTTCAGATAGAAGATGCGGTCGGGATCGCGGAAGGTCGGCGTTTCGCGCGTGACGTCGATCTTCTTCTCGGTGACGACGTACTGGTGCTCGACCGCGCCTGCCGCGAGCGAGACGCCCGCCATCTCTCCAACACGTTTGGCCCAGATGCCGGCCGCGTTGACGCAGATCTCGCAGTCGATCGGGCCCTGGTCCGTCAGCACCTTTCGCACCCGGCGCCCGTCGAGCTCGATGCCGGTGACGAGGATGCCTTCCCGGAACTTGGCGCCGCCATCACGCGCGCCCTTGGCGAACGCCATGGTCAGCGAATAGGGATCGATATAGCCGTCGGAGGGAATCCAGGCCGCGCCGACGATGCCACCGAGCGACATCCAAGGAAAGCGCTCCTGCGCCTCTTGCGGCGAAATCGCGAAGGCGTCGAAGCCGAAGGCCTGCGCCTGAGTGAGGGAGCGGCGGATCTCGGTCATGCGCGCGGGGCTCGAGGCGACCCGCAGCGACCCCGATTTGCGCCAGTCGATCGTCTGCCCGGTCTCGGCCTCGAGTTGATCGAAGACGGCGACCGAGTTTTGCATGAGGCGGGTCAGGTTCTTCTTCGAGCGGAGCTGTCCGACGAGCCCGGCGGCGTGCCACGTCGAGCCGTGAGTGAGCTGCGCCTTCTCCAGCACCAGCACGTCGCGCTCGCCGGCCTTCGTCAGGTGGTAGGCAATCGATGCGCCGATGACGCCGCCGCCAACGATGACGATGCGGGTGTGCTCAGAAGCCATGGCTCAGCTCTTGAATTGCACCGGGGAGAGCTCGTCGAGCGATCGATGGGCGTTCCGAATGCCGGTTGTGCTTATCCTCTCGCCTCCATTTTTCGGCCCGGTCGATGAGATCCATGAGCCGAGGACGAGTGCGGTGCGGCATGGGTCGGAAGCCTGATCAAATTCGATGCAGGATGCTCGGATCGTGAACACGTTCGACACCCTGCGAGCAATTGACTCCCCAATCGCGTTGGTAAAGTATTATGCCTGCAAGTGAAACCATTCATCTGCTGAAATCGAGCGGAATTGGCTTGGAGGCAACCTCAATGGACGTTTCCCTCAGTAAGGCTTTGGCCGGCGGGACTTGTGCGGTCCTACTCTCCATTGCCAGCGTGGGGCCGGCTCGCGCCGCAGTCCCTGAATCGACCGATCCCATCAAGATCGCCCTCTTCGACTGGACGAGCGTCAATCTCAACGCAAAGATTCTCGGCGGGATCCTGACCAAGCTCGGCTACACGGTCGAGTATCCGACGGCCGACTACCTGTCGAGCCTGACGACGGGTCTGACGAACGGAGACCTGACCGTCGCCGTCGAGTACTGGGACACGACGGCGGGGGAGGCGATGAAGGCCTCCGATGCAACGGGCAAGACGGAGCGCCTCGGCGCGCTCGGCCCCAAGGCCAAGGAAGAGTGGTGGTATCCCCTCTACATGAAGGAGAAATGCCCAGGCCTACCGAACTGGGAGGCGCTGAAGGATCCCAAGTGCGCCGCGGCCTTCTCGACGGCGGAAACGGCGCCCAAAGGGCGCTATCTTGGTGGCCCCGTCACCTGGGAAGGCTTCGACGACGAGCGCGTGGAGGCCCTCGGCCTGCCGTTCACTGTCGTGCACGCGGGAACGGACGGCGCAATGTTTGCCGAGCTCGAATCCGCCTACCAGCGCAAGGCGCCGATCATGATGTGGATCTATTCGCCCCATTGGGCCCCTTCGAAATACCAGGGCGAGTGGGTCCAGTTCCCCGAGAACACCAAGGAATGCTACGAGGACGCCAAGTGGGGATCCAATCCCGACAAGAAGTACGATTGCGGCAAGCCGCACGGAGAGATCTGGAAGTATTCGTGGGGAGGCATGAAGGACAAGTGGCCGGTCGCCTACAAGGTCGCCAAGAACTTCAAAATCGATACCAACGAGCTCAACAAGCTGTCGGGACAGGTCGATCTCGAAAACAAGTCCATTGACGATGTCGCTGCATCCTGGATTGCCGCCAACGAGAAGACCTGGAAGGAATGGGCGAAATAGGCTCGGGGGCCGGCGCTCTAGCGGTTGGTCCTAAAGCGATAGCGTGCGCCGGTCTTTGGTCGGCGCACGCTCCAGCGCGTCATTCCTGACGGAGCACGGCCCAGTGAACGAAGCGGCGCCAGTCTTCAGAGGGTCCACCATCGCCAAAGAGGCCGATACCCGTCCCACTAAGCTCCGTTGCCGCGATGTCTGGAAGGTATTCGGCCCCGGAGCGGCGGAGTTCCTCGCCGCCCATGACGGGCGCGCCACGCCCGAGGACCTGAGCGCGGCGAGTCTCGTCGGCGCCGTCCGGCGCGTCTCCGTCGACGTGCGTGAAGGCGAGAACTTCATCGTCATGGGCCTTTCGGGCTCCGGCAAGTCGACGTTGCTGCGCTGCCTCGCGCGGCTGATAGAGCCGACCGCCGGCAGCGTCGAGTTCGACGGCAAGGACCTGTTGAAGGCGAGCCCCGCCGAGCTGATCGAGATCAGGCGGCACAAGATGGGCATGGTGTTCCAGCACTTCGCCCTGCTGCCGCATCTGACCGTGCTTCAGAACGTTGCCTTCCCGCTGACCGTCCAAGGCGTCGACCGCAAGGCGCGGGAAGCGCGGGCGCAGGAGATAATCGACCTCGTCGGGCTCAGGGGCCGCGAGAAGTTCTATCCGCGCGAGCTTTCCGGCGGCCAGCAGCAGCGGGTCGGGATCGCCCGAAGCCTCGCCGTCAAGCCCGAGATCTGGTTCCTCGACGAGCCGTTCTCCGCGCTCGATCCGCTGATCCGCCGCGAGATGCAGGCCGAGCTCGCCCGGCTGCAGTCGGTCCTCAAGAAGACGGTCGTCTTCATCACGCACGACTTCGACGAGGCGATCCGGCTCGCCGACAGGATCGCCATCATGAAGGACGGCGAGATCATTCAGGTCGGCACGCCGGAGGATATCGTCCTGCACCCCGCGACCGCCTACGTGGCGGAGTTCACGCAGGACGTGCAGCGCGCCAAGGTCATGTCGGCGGGGCGGCTGATGCGCGCGCCGACGGGGGCCGAGAACTACGGCGGGCGTGTCAAGCCCAGCGACCGTGTCGCGAGCTTCGCCGCCCAGATCGTCGCGATCAGGCGGCCGTTCGCCGTCGCGGGCGCGGATGGTGTGACTGTCGGAGAGGTGACGCCGGAGGCCGTCATCGACCTCCTTGCCGGGCCGGATCAATCGCGCGGATTACGCCAATGACGATCGCCGCCGCCGAGCGCTTCGAGCAGTCGACCGGCGTGACGATGTGGACGTGGATCTGGGTAGCTGCGATCCTCGCGGTCGCGATCCTCTACACGTCGCCGGGCATCGCGCCCTGGGCTGTCGACTATCCCGCGAGCGCGATCGTACCGATCGCCGACTGGATCTCGGCGTTCATGGCTTGGCTCAGGGACAATTTCACCTGGCTCACGCGCGGGATCTCCGATCTCTTTGCGATCCCGCTCGGCTGGGCCTTCAATCTCCTGTCGAAGGGCTGGAAGATCGGAACTGGCCCGGACGCCTGGGTCCTGCCTCGCCTCTCCTGGGTCGGCATCTGCCTGGCGTTCGCCATTGCCGGCGTGGCCTTCGGCGGCTGGCGGCTCGGCCTGCTGGCGGGGGGATGCCTGCTCTATGTCGCGCTGTTCGGCCAATGGGAGAGCGCGATGCTGACGCTCGCCCTCATCGCCATAAGCGTGCCGTTGTGCATCGTCGGCGGCCTTGCTGTCGGCATTCTCGCCTATCGCAAGCCATGGGTCGACCGCATCGTCGTCGAGCCAATCCTCGACCTGATGCAGACGATGCCGACCTTCGCCTACCTCATCCCGATGCTGCTCTTGTTCGGCAACAGCCCCGTCTCCGGCATGCTCGCGACCGTCATATTCGCCATGCCGCCGATGGTGCGGGCGACCACGCTCGCTTTGCGCCGCGTGCCGCACGAGATCGACGACTTCGGCGAGATGGTCGGCTGCACGCGCAGGCAAAAGCTGTTCCAGGTGCTGCTGCCAGCCGCGCGCCCGACCTTGATGATCGGCGTCAACCAGGTCGTCATGCTCGCGCTCAACATGGTGATCATCTCGTCGATGATCGGCGCGGGCGGGCTCGGATACGACGTCCTTCTGGCTCTGCGCGCGCTGAAGATCGGCCAGGGCATGGAGGCCGGCCTCGCGATCGTCGCGATGGCGATCGCGCTGGACCGCTTGAGCCAGGCGGCCGCCCGCGAGCGGCCCGGTGCGCGGCTCATCGAAGGCCCGTTCTGGCAGCGCTACCCGATGCTGACGCTCGGGATAGGAGTGCTCGCGCTAACCACCGCATTGAGCACCATTTGGCCCCAACTATCGGCAGTCCCGAAGTCGATCACGATCTCGACCGCGCCCTGGTGGAAGGCGGCGGTCGACTGGGTCACGATTAACTTCTTCGATGTGATCGAAGCCTTCCGGACCACGCTGCTGCTCTATGTCCTCAATCCGATCCGCGCGTTCCTCGAAGGGTTTCCCTGGCTCGGCGCCGTGGGCCTTCTCGCTCTTGCCGGCTTCCAGCTCAAGGGCTGGCGGCTTGCCGCGCTCGTCGCGGCAATGACCGCGTTTTGCGCCGCGACCGGCCTATGGGAAAAGACGATGGCGACCGTCTATCTCTGCGGCGTCTCCGCGATCATAGCCGCGCTGCTCGGCATCCCTCTGGGGTTGATCGCCTCGCGCAGCGACCGCGTCGAAGCCGCGATCACTCCCCTTCTTGACACTCTTCAGACGCTGCCGTCGTTCTGCTTCATCATCCCCGTCGTCATGCTGTTCCGCGTCGGCGACGTCACCGCGATGATCGCGACTGTGCTGTTCGCGATCGTGCCCGCCATCCGCTACACGAACCACGGCATCCGCCAGATCCCGCCTGCCCTCATCGAGGCGGCAACCGTGTCGGGGTGCACGCCGAGGCAGATGTTCTGGCGCGTGCAATTGCCGCTCGCGCTGCCGGAGATCATGCTCGGCATCAACCAGACGGTGCTGCTCGCCCTCAGCATGATCATCATCTGCGCTATGATCGGCACGCGCGACCTGGGGCAGGAGGTCTTCATCGCACTCGCCAAGGCCGACGCCGGGCGCGGCCTCACGGCGGGCTTCGCCATCGCCTTCATCGGCATCGTCGCCGACCGCTTGCTGCGGGCGTTGACGGACAGGATGCAGGCCCGACTCGGGCTGAGCTGACGCGCGGGCGAAGCTTATTCGCGCCGATACTTGAACGAGTGCCCCTCGAGCTCCCTTATCGGCGAGTTCGCATAGGTCATGACGAGGCTGTCGCGACCTTCCGTTTTGAGGTGAGTCCCAGCAAAGACCTTGCTGCCGAGGTCGCCCGGATCGAACTCGAAGACATAGGCCTTCCCGGCTCCGGCGTGAGCGGAGACATCGATGACCTGGTAGGCGAGGCCGAACATCTCAAGGCCGAGCGACACGTCCTTGGGCGCGCTCTTGCAATCGACGTTATAGCCGCCGGCTCCCGTCGTTCCGACCTCGACGGCGCGCCCATCGCAGGTCGCCCGCACGTCTATGCCAGTGATGCCGTGGCCATTCTTGTTCTCGACGATGATGTCGTAATGGTCGCCATCGGCGTGTCGCACCGCCTTGAATGTGAACTTCGGAGCCTTGTCGTAGCGAAGACTGTCGAGGACGACGTCGCCGCCTTCCAGGCGCCATTGCCCCTCGGATTTCTCGTCGTAGGCGCCGTAGGCCAGGAAGTATTCGAATTTTCCGTCTACAGTGAGCCGCAGGCAGGAGCCGACCTCCATAACTCCGGAAAGACAGTAGGTGCCCGCAACGGACGCTGCATCGTCGGCGTGAGCAGCGGAGTGCTGGGCGGCGAAGGCGGCGGCCCAGATCGCGCGTTTCGTGAATATTCGGATCATCGAGAGCTCATGACATTAGCCGCAAAACTGTTCGCGCCGATATCCCTGCAAGTAGAGGAGCGCGGTGAGATCGCCGTGGACGATCGACGCTTTGGCTTCGGTCGCGACGAGGGGTTTGGCGCGGAAGGCGACGCCGAGTCCGGCCTCGCGGATCATGGCGAGGTCATTGGCGCCGTCTCCCACGGCAAGCGTCTCGGCCATGTCGAGGCCGCGCTCCGACGCGAGGCGGCGCAGCGCGGCGAGCTTGGCCTCGCGCCCCAGGATCGGCTCCGCGACGCGGCCCGTGAGTCGCCCGCCGCTTATCTCGAGCGTGTTCGCCTGCTCGACGTCGAACGCGAGCCGATCGGCGATGCGCTTCGTGAAGACGGAAAAGCCGCCGGAGACGAGCGCGCACGTCGCCCCGAAGCGCTTCATCGTGGCGACGGCGGTCTCGGCGCCCGGCGTGATCGTTACACGGGCAAGAACCGCGTCGAGCACCTTGGCCTCGAGGCCGGCGAGCAGCGCAACCCTCTCTCTCAGCGCTCCCTCGAACTCGATCTCGCCGCGCATGGCGCGCGCCGTGACGGCGGAGATCCTTTCGCGCAGGCCGGCAAAGTCCGCGATCTCGTCGATGAGCTCCTCGCCGATGATCGTGCTTTCCATGTCGGCGACGAGGAGCTTCTTGCGCCGGCCCGCGCCGTCCGCCACGAGGTTCACGTCGACGGGCGCGCCGGCAAGGGCTTCGTTCGCCGCCTTGCGGGCTGCCTCCGCCTCCGCCGCGCTCGTGAAAGCGAGGCGCGCTTCCCAAGCCTCGGCGCGGGCGAGCCAACCGAACTCTTCGATTTTGGCCGGGACGCGCTGGCAGACCGCATCGATATGGTCGGGGCTCAGCGCGCGAGAGCCGGGCCGGGTCGTGAGCACGAGGATGGAATTGAACATGGTAAGGCGATTGTCTCGCGCGAAAAGGCCATGTGCGCTAATCGGAGACGATGAAGACCCCGCGCGCCATTCTCATTGCAGGTCCGACCGCGTCGGGCAAGTCGGCGGTCGCGCTCGCGCTCGCCGAGCATCTCGGCGGCACCGTGATTAACGCGGATTCGATGCAGGTCTACCGCGAGCTCGCGATTCTGACCGCGCGGCCGAAGCCGAGCGAGCTCGCCCGCGCGCCGCACGAGCTTTACGGGTTCGTGCCGGGTCGCGAAGCCTACTCGGCTGCCCGCTACGGCGAGGACGCACGGGCGGCGATCGAGCGGGCCTGGACCCAAGGGCGCGTTCCCATCGTCGTCGGCGGAACCGGACTCTATTTCACGGTGCTCCTCGAGGGCCTGTCGCCCGTGCCGGCAATTCCGGAGGCGGTCCGCAGCCGTTGGCGGACGGAGGGCGCGAGACTTGGAGCAGGCAGGCTCCACACGATCCTCGCCGAGCGCGATCCGGTAGCGGCGGAGCGGCTCGGGCCCACCGACACGCAGCGTATCGTACGCGCGCTCGAGGTGCTCGAAGCAACCGGGCGCTCTCTCGCAGAGTGGCACGAGGAGCCGGGCCGGCCCGTGCTCGGGGCCGAGACCGCGCTGCGCTTCGTCGTGGCGCCGGAGCGCGAAACTCTCTACCGGCGCTGCGACGTGCGCTTCGAGGCGATGATCGCCGCGGGGGCGATCGAGGAGGCGGAAGCACTGGCCCGCCTCGATCTCGACCCAGAGCTGCCGATTCTCAGGGCGCTCGGCGTTCGACCGCTGCTACAACACATCGCCGGCGAGCTCGGCCGCGAGGAGGCCGTCGAAATGGCCAAGGCGGAGACGCGCTCCTATGCGAAGCGGCAGATGACCTGGGCTCGGAGCAAGATGCGTGCGTGGAATAGCATTTCCGAGCAAGAAATGGAAAGAATTGAATCACTTATCGTTAGTTTTATTGATTCCTAAGCTTGACCCGTCAGAATCGGGCTCCTAGGGTGCACCGCTTTTCACGCCATGCGCAGGGCGCACAGAAGGGAGGAGAAACCATGGCCCGCACGATGACCGGCGCCGAGATCGTCTTGAAGGCGCTCGCCGACCAGGGTGTCGAGGTGATCTTCGGTTATCCGGGCGGCGCCGTGCTGCCGATCTACGACGAGCTGTTCCAGCAGGACAAGATCCGCCACATCCTCGTGCGCCAGGAGGGCGGCGCAGTTCACGCGGCCGAAGGTTATGCGCGCTCGACGGGCAAGGTCGGAGTGGTGCTCGTCACCTCGGGTCCCGGCGCCACCAATTCTGTGACGGGCCTCACCGACGCGCTCATGGATTCCATTCCCGTCGTCTGCATCACCGGGCAGGTGCCGACCCATCTCATCGGCAACGACGCCTTCCAGGAGTGCGACACGGTCGGCATCACGCGGCCCTGCACGAAACACAATTGGCTCGTCAAGAACGTGAACGACCTCGCGCGCATCGTGCACGAGGCGTTCTACATCGCCAAAGCCGGACGGCCGGGCCCCGTCGTCGTCGACATCCCGAAGGACATCCAATTCGCGACCGGCAACTATGTCGGGCCGTCGAATATCGGCCACAAGACCTACAAGCCGAAGGTGAAGCCCGACCAGGTGCCCGTGCGCGAAGCCATCGAAGTCATGGCCTCCGCCAAGAAGCCTCTCTTCTATACCGGCGGCGGCGTCATCAACTCGGGTCCCAAGGCGAGCCAACTCCTGCGCGAGATCGTGCGGCTCACGGGCTTCCCGATAACCTCGACGCTGATGGGGCTCGGCGCCTATCCCGCCTCCGACAGGCAGTGGCTCGGCATGCTCGGAATGCACGGCACCTACGAAGCCAACTTCGCCATGCACGACTGCGACGTGATGGTCTGCGTCGGCGCGCGCTTCGACGACCGCATCACAGGGCGCATCGACGCCTTCTCGCCGCGCTCGAAGAAGATCCACATCGACATCGACCCGTCCTCGATCAACAAGAACGTGCGCGTCGACATCCCGATCATCGGCGATGTCGCCTACGTGCTCGAGGACATGCTGCGCATCTGGAAGGCGCGCGCGCCCCAGATCGACAAAGCGGCGGCCAAGAGCTGGTGGAAAGAGATCGACGGCTGGCGGGCGAAGAAGTCGCTCTCCTATAAGAACTCCAAAGACGTGATCATGCCCCAGTACGCGGTCGAGCGGCTCTACGCGGCAACCAAGGACCGCGACGTCTACATCACGACCGAGGTCGGCCAGCATCAGATGTGGGCGGCCCAGTTCTTCCGCTTCGAGGAGCCGAACCGCTGGATGACGTCGGGCGGGCTCGGCACCATGGGCTATGGCCTGCCGGCCGCCATCGGCGCGCAGCTCGCGCACCCGAAATCGCTCGTCATCGACATCGCCGGCGATGCCTCCATCCTGATGAACATCCAGGAATGCTCCACCGCCGTGCAGTTCGACCTGCCGGTCAAGGTGTTCATCCTGAACAATCAGTACATGGGCATGGTGCGCCAGTGGCAGCAGCTGCTCCACGGCAACCGCCTCTCGCACAGCTACACTGATAGCTTGCCCGACTTCGTCAAGCTCGCCGATGCCTACGGCTGGGTCGGCATGCGGTGCGAAAAGCCCCAGGACCTCGACGGCGCCATCCGCGAGATGGTCGAGGTCAAGCGTCCCGTGATTTTCGATTGCCGTGTTGCGGCGCTTGCCAACTGCTTCCCGATGATTCCGTCGGGCAAGGCCCACAACGAGATGTTGCTCGGCGAGGATGTCTCCGAGGAGGCCGTCGGGCGCGCCATCGAAGCCGAGGGCAAGGTTTTGGTCTAGAAGTGAGGGCGCCTGCCGCGGGGCGGGCGCATCGAGGCGGCAGGAATGTCGGCGGGACAGCCATGAAACTCCGATCGCGTCAGTTGCGTCTCATTCTCGCCGGCCTCGCCGGGGCGACGACGTTCGCGTCGAGCGTCACGGCCGAGGTGACGGAAAAGCCCGCTTGGGACCAGGTCGCCAACATCAAGGACGCGGCCGCAAGGCTCGGCCAGCTGCACCGCGCGCGCGGCGCCAAGGGAGCCTACGACTTCATCGACGCCTGCTACCGGACGCACAGCCTGGCTGAAAACTATGGTGCGGCCTTCGAATCCTGCATCGCGCAGGACTACCTCGAGACCAAGGTGCTGGCCCAAGTCTATGCGCGGATGCCCCCAGACGTGCTCCAGAAGCTCGGCGCCCCCTCGCCGCAACTCTTGGCCGAGTCCATGGGCCGGCGGATCGTCGCCGCGTTCGCGCACTACAAGGTCGGCACCGTCTATGCCGAGGATTTGAAGAAGCTCGTCGACGAGCACGGTTTCCCGATTTTTCTCAAGATCATCTTCCCCGAAGCCGCACAGGAGATGGAGGACAAAGCCTCCAAGAAACGCAAACCGCAATGACCAATCCCAATCCGCAAAGCCACTACGTCGGCCCGACCACCAAGCAGGAGGTCGTCGCCCGCACCCTCTCCGTCCTCGTCGACAACGAGCCCGGCGTGCTCGCGCGCGTCATCGGCCTCTTCTCGGGGCGCGGCTACAACATCGACAGCTTGACCGTGACCGAGACCGAGCATGAGAAGCACGTCTCGCGCATCACCATCATGACGCGGGGAACTCCGGCGGTCATCGAGCAGATCAAGCATCAGCTCGAACGGCTCGTGCCGGTGCACCGCGTGCGCGACCTGACGCTCGAGGGAGCTTCCCTCGAGCGCGAGCTTGCCCTCGTCAAGGTCGCCGGCAAGGGGGACAAGCGCATCGAGAGCCTGCGCCTCGCCGAGATTTTCCGCGCCCAGGTCGTCGACACGTCGACCGAGCACTTCGTGTTCGAGGTGACCGGCAAGCCAGGCAAGATCGACACCTTCATCCAGATCATGACCGAGCTTGGCTTGGTCGAGGTGTCGCGCACTGGCATCGCCGCCATCGGCCGCGGCGCGGCGGCCATGTAGGAGTGCGACCCGCTCATGCCAAACGCGCATCGATCCTCGTTGAAAGGCGAGCGAGCGCCGGTGTAACGTCCGCCGACTTTTTGGAGCCCCGCTCCGCTTCTTCCCTCCCCTAGCCACCAAGAGAGAGCAATGCGCGTCTATTACGATCGGGATGCCGACCTGAACCTCATCAAGTCGAAGAAGGTGGCCATCGTCGGCTACGGCAGTCAAGGGCATGCCCATGCGCTGAACCTGCGCGATTGCGGAGTGAAGGAGGTCGCGGTCGCGCTGCGCAAGGGCTCGGCGTCGGCGAAGAAGGCGGAGGGCGAGAAGCTCAAGGTGCTCGAGGTCGCGGAGGCGGCCAAGTGGGCCGACGTCATCATGATGCTGACGCCCGACGAGCTGCAAGCCGACATCTATCGCGACCATCTGGCGCCCAACATGAAGCAGGGCGCGGCCCTCATGTTCGCCCACGGTCTTAACGTCCACTTCAACCTGATCGAGCCGCGCGCCGATCTCGACGTCGGCATGGTGGCGCCGAAGGGGCCCGGCCACACGGTGCGCGGCGAGTACCTGAAGGGCGGCGGCGTGCCGTGTCTCATCGCCGTCCACCAAGACAGAAGCGGCAACGCGCATGAACTCTTTCTCTCCTATGCCTCAGCCGTCGGCGGTGGGCGCTCGGGCATCATAGAGACGACGTTCAAGGAGGAGTGCGAGACCGATCTCTTCGGCGAGCAGGTCGTGCTGTGCGGCGGTCTCGTCGAGCTGATCCGGTCGGGCTTCGAGACGCTGGTCGAGGCGGGCTATGCCCCCGAGATGGCGTACTTCGAATGCCTGCACGAGGTGAAGCTCATCGTCGACCTCATCTACGAGGGCGGGATCGCCAACATGAATTACTCGGTGTCGAACACGGCCGAGTTCGGCGAGTACGTGACCGGCCCGCGCATCATCAACGAGGCCACCAAGGCCGAGATGCGCAAAGTCCTGAAGGACATTCAGACGGGGGCCTTCACCTCGGAATGGATCCGCGAGTGCAAGGCCGGACAGCCCAAATTCAAGGCCATACGGCGCGTGAACGACAGTCACCCGATCGAGGAGGTCGGCACCCGGCTGCGCGCGATGATGCCGTGGATCAAGGCCAAGGCACTGGTCGATAAATCCCGCAACTGAGGCTCCCGCGCTATAGGTCCCGTCGAGCAATTCGGGGCATTCTCTCCCGGCGACGATCATGTCTCAGGGAGTTCGTCATGACCCGAGTTCTCGCGTCCCTTGCTTTCGCTATCGCCCTCGCCGCGGCGGGCTCGTTCGCGTACATGGCGGTCGACAGCCCGAAGCCCGCGGTTGCCGCGTCCAAATTCAAGACCTGCAAATCGAAGACGCCCTCGGGCGCCATGAAGACCTGGCACTGCGGCGCCGACCAGGGCTGCTGCGTCAACCACACGATGAATCTTTATGTCTGCGGCTTCGCGGGGCTCGGCTGTCTCTAGCCGGTCGCCGGCGCGGCCTTCTCCGCGCGCACTCGTGAGAGCCCCGTGCGGGTTTGGGGCGATGCGGCGCGGAAGGCGTGCTGGCTCGGCGAGAGACTCGGGCGGCGGAGCGAAGCGGGGACCCTCCGCCGCCCGTTCGGATAAGGCCGAGGCTGGCCTTTATCCGAATTTCGCGATGGAGCGGGCGCGAGACCAATTAACGACGCCGATCTTGGGGACAAGATGGACGGAGCGGGCCGAAAACGTGGCGCAACGTTCAATTCACCCGCAATACGGCACAATAATCCTCAAGCTCGTCCGGCGATCGTCCAGCCGACCGCGTCAGAGCTCGAGGTGGTCGTAGAGCTTGTGCTCGGGCCGGCGCAAACTCGCCATGGCGTCGACGCGGTCGGCCTCGAGGGCGAGATCCTCCGCGGCGACACGCGGGGAGCGCGAGGGCGAAGCTGAAAATATCGGGAAGAGAGAGATGAGCGCGGCACGGCGCGTGCGAACGTGGTTCGGCATTGGGTATGTCCTTACGCAATACAGAAGTCGGACCAGGCGGCGCTTCGACGGGGACGCCGCCTCTCTCCCCAATTGACGCCGACAGGGTTAAGAGCGCGTTAACGCAGGCTGAGCGCGTTTCCGCATGGATCGCGGAAGCGATTCTATGCCAGACGATCGTGCTCTGGGACGAGACGGAACTCCATGAGCTATGACGCCACCGCCGAGGCGGTCGTGAGGCTGAAACGCTGCCGGCTGACACTCGAGCCGGGTACGTGGGAATTCGCCGAGCGCCACGCGCGCGAGATCGACAGCTACTGGGAGCGCCGGGTGCAGAAGCTGCCCGGGATGTTCAACGGCGCCGTCCATCTCATGCGCCGCCACGCGATCGCCGACGGCGTCCTCGACGGCGCGTTCGTCAGGGCGGAATTCAAGAGCTATCTCTATTGGCGCGACACGGGCATGCCGGATGCGGGTATCGTCGACGCCTTCGGCTCGGCGCTCATCCGCTCGGCCGACGGCGCGATCGTGCTCGGCGTGCAGCGCCAAGGGATCAACGCGGGCCTTGCCTACCCGCCCGGGGGCTTCGTCGACAAGGCCGACGTGGGACCGGACGGGTCGATCGACATCGAGGCGAGCATCGTGCGGGAGCTTGTCGAGGAGACGGGGCTGACGCTTGCCGACGTGGAGCGCACGGAGGGCTTCTTCGCGACGTTCGCTGGCCGGCTGCTCTCGATCGGGGTCGAGTTCCGGTCGGGGCTTGCGACCGCAGATCTTGCGAGCGTCATCGCCAGCCACATCGCCAAAGAGGCGGAGCCGGAGCTCGCCCGCCTCGTCACGGTCAGTTCGCCGGTCGACACGGCCGGAGTGGCAATGCCGCACTTCGCGGCCCTGCTCGTGGCGAAGCTGCTCGGGGACCATTGAATTGACAGCACGCTTGGAGCGGAGGCCCGAATGCGGCAGAGTGCGCGCCGCCTGACGCGGGGAACCCAAGATGCAGTTCGCCTTTCATACGCTCGACGTGTTCACGGACCGGCGCTTCGGCGGCAATCCGCTGGCCGTCGTGCTCGGCGCCGACGCACTCAACTCCTACGAGATGCAGACGATCGCCAGGGAGTTCAACGTCTCCGAGACCGTGTTCGTCCTCCCGGCTCAGAACCCCGCCCATTCGGCGCGCATGCGCATCTTTACGCCCGCGACCGAGCTTACCTTCGCCGGCCATCCGACGATCGGGACGGCGGCACTCCTCGCCGAGTTGAGATCGCCGGTACTCAAGGGCGAAAGCGATTCCCTCATCCTCCTCGAGCAGGGGATCGGCCCGGTCCGGGTCGGCGTACGCCTGCGGCCAGGCGCTGCGGCCTATGGGGAATTCGACGCGCCGAAGGTCCCTGCGGAGGCGGGCGTGCTGCCGCCGACGGAGCTCCTCGCGGCGGGTCTCGGCCTCATCCCGAGCGAGATCGGCTTCGAGAACCATCGCCCGCTGTGCTTTGCAGCGGGGAACACCTTTGCCTTTGTTCCTCTAGCCTCGCTCGACGCCATCGGGCGGGCACGCATCAACGGCGCGCACTGGGGGGCGGCGTTCGAGGAGCAGGGCGTGATCGGCGCCTATCTCTATACGCGCCAGTGCGCGCACACCTCGTCGTCGTTTCACGCGCGCATGTTCGCGCCCGCCGCCGGCATTCCCGAGGATCCGGCGACGGGATCGGGCGCTGTCTGCTTCGCGGGCGTCGTCAATCACTTCGACACGCTTCCCGACGGCGTGCACAAGCGCACGATCGAGCAGGGCTACGAGATGGGCCGCCCGAGCCAGATCGCGCTGACGCTGACCGTCGCTGGCGGCAAGCTGCAAGCGGTCCGCATCGGAGGCAATATCGTCCGCGTCTCCGAGGGGACGCTCTCGATGTGAGGGATCAATCCGGCGTCCGCTCGCCGCGCCGTGCGGGGAGCATTCGCAGGAGCGTATTGTCCCGGGCGACGTAGTGGTGGAAAAGAGCCGCGGCGGTATGCACGGCAATCAGGGCGTAGCCGATGTTGGCGCCCGTCTTATGTATCTCCTCGAGGGTCTCGGCGAGCTCCTTGTCGGGGCCGATGAGGGCGGGTAATTGGAGACCAAGCCACACCGGAGGCTTGCCCTCCGCGCTGAGGATCGACCAGCCCAAGAGCGGAAGCGCTATCATGAGCGCGACAAGGGCCCCTTGGACGATCCGCGCCGCAAGCCACTGCCAATCGGGGATCGGCGGGACGATCGGCGGGGTCGTGCTCATGATGCGCGCCAGAATGCGCAGCACGACCAGCACGAGGATCGAAAGCCCGATAACATAGTGCCAGCTTTTCAGAGCCTCTCTCGGCGCGCTTCCCTTGGGGTAGAACTCGCGCAGCTCCATCGTTGCATAGGAGTCGACGATAAGGAGTGCCATGATCCAGTGCAGCGCGATGACCGGAGCGGCATACTTCTCTCCGTGTGCTTGCGATGTCATGGGTGAGCTCCCTTCACAGGTCGGGCTAGGCAGAGCGCGTTAACACCGGCACGCGGGCGCTCCCTTGCTCTGCGTCAACACGGCGAGATTGCCCTTGCAAAACGGTAACCTGTTTGGCTTATTGTAGGGGCAATAGCGATTTTACCGGCGAGGCGACCGCCTTATGTGCCGTGCGGCAAACCACGCTTCGATGTGTGCGGGCAGCGCAGCCTCCCTGCGCGGCTCTGCGTCGGCGTCCGCCCTGGCCCTCCTGACCCTCCTCCTTATGAGCCCCTGAGTACCGGGGTCTCGGGTTCTCCGGGACGGTGCTCAGGGGATAGACCGTTCGAGAGCTGATGGGTCAACGCCAGCTCGCCAATGCGGCTGGCTTCCGAGGAAGGACAGAGTTCAATGAGCAACGATCCGGCACACCACCCCGAAAGTGGTGCACGCCCCGCGGAGCGGCCGGCGGCCGGCGACCGCGTCTTCATCTTCGACACGACGCTGCGCGACGGCGAGCAATGCCCGGGCGCGACAATGACGTTCGAGGAGAAGCTCGAGGTTGCCGATTATCTCGATCAGATGGGCGTCGACATCATCGAGGCGGGTTTCCCGATCGCGTCCGAGGGCGACTTCGAGGCCGTGACCAGGATCGCCAAGCGGGCCAAGAACGCGACCATCGCCGGGCTCGCGCGCGCGATACCAGCCGACATCGACCGCGCCGGCGAGGCCGTTCGCGACGCCAGGCGCGGGCGCATCCACACCTTCGTCTCGACCTCGCCCATTCACCTCGCCCACCAGATGAGGAAGAGCGAGGCGGAGGTGCTCGAGATCATCTCGGCGACGGTCGCGCGGGCACGCAATCTGGTCGAGGACGTCGAGTGGTCGGCCATGGACGCGACGCGCACGCCGATCGAGTACCTCTGCCGCTGCGTCGAGGCGGCGATCAAGGCCGGCGCCACCACGATCAATCTGCCCGACACCGTGGGCTATGCAACGCCCGAGGAGTTCGGGGCCATGTTCCGTGCCGTCCGCGAGCGTGTGCCCGGCGCGGACCGGGTGATCTTCTCCACCCATTGCCACAACGATCTGGGGCTCGCGGTCGCCAACTCCTTGGCCGGCGTGCAGGCGGGCGCGCGCCAGGTCGAATGCACGATCAACGGCATCGGCGAGCGGGCCGGCAACGCGGCGCTCGAGGAGATCGTCATGGCGATCCGCACGCGCCGCGACGTGCTCCCCTACACCACGGGCATCGACACGACGATGCTGGCGCGCGCCTCCAAGCTCGTCGCCGCCGTCACCAATTTCCCGGTCCAGTACAACAAGGCGATCGTCGGCAGGAACGCGTTCGCCCACGAGAGCGGCATCCACCAGGACGGCATCTTGAAGTACCAGCAGACCTACGAGATCATGACGCCGGAATCGGTCGGCGTCGGCAAGACGTCGCTGGTCATGGGCAAGCATTCGGGCCGCAACGCGTTTCGCACCAAGCTCAAGGAGCTCGGCTACGAGCTCGGCGAGAACGCCTTCGAGGACGCCTTCAACCGGTTCAAGGCGCTCGCCGACAGGAAGAAGCACGTCTACGACGAGGATATCGAGGCCCTCGTCGACGAGGAGATCGCCCACATGCACGACCGCATGACGGTCGCGGCACTGACCGTCATCGCCGGCACCATGGGGCCGCAGTCGGCGACTCTTACCCTCGACATCGAGGGCGTGAGCCACACCGTGCAATCGGCCGGGAACGGGCCCGTGGATGCGACCTTCAACGCGATCAAGCTGCTTGTGCCGCACACGGCCAAGCTCGAGCTCTATCAGGTGCACGCCGTTACCGAGGGCACCGATGCGCAAGCCGAGGTATCCGTGCGCCTTGCCGAGGACGGGCGCGTCGTCACCGGGCGCGGCGCCGACACCGACACCATGGTGGCCTCGGCCAGGGCCTATGTCGCGGCGCTGAACAAGCTCATGGTGAAACGCGAGAAGACAGCGCGGGCGCAGCAGGTATTGTGAGTCCGCGCGCAGCGGGGCGACATGGGCAAGGGCGTCACAGGGGCTTTCTCCGACGATATCGCCATCGATCTCGGCACGGCGAACACGCTCGTCCATGTGAGAGGGCGCGGCATCATCATCGATGAGCCGTCCGTCGTCGCGGTGACGAGCCGCGGCGCGGTGCGCGAGATCCTGGGCGTCGGCCAGAGGGCGAAGACGCTTGCGGCCAGCGCGCCGTCCCGCGTCGAACTCGTCCGCCCGCTCCGCGACGGCGTCGTCGCCGATTTCGTCGCGACCGAGGAGATGGTGCGCCAATTCATCGGGCGCACGAAGTCGATGCTCGGCTTCCGCCGTCCCCAGATCCTGATCTGCGTACCTTCGGGCGCGACGCCTGTCGAGCGGCGGGCCGTCTACGATACCGCCCTCTCCGTCGGCGCGCGCGCCGTCCATATCATCGAGGAGCCCGTCGCAGCGGCGATCGGGCTCGGAATCCTCGCGGGCGAGGCCGATGTGGCGATGGTCGTCGACATCGGGGGCGGCACCACGGACGTCGCCGTCCTTTCGAGCGGCGGCGTCATCGAGGGCCGAAGCCTGCGCTGCGCCGGCAACGCCATGGACGAAGCGATCATGCGCCATGTGCGCCGCGCCCATAACCTCGTGATCGGCGAGGCAAATGCCGAGCGCATCAAGATCGAGGCCGGGACGGCCATGGTGTCGGTCAACGGCGCGGGGGCAGAGGTGCACATCCGCGGCCGCGATCTCGCGACCGGTCGCATGAAAAGGGTCGTTCTCACCCCAGGGGACATCGCCCAGACCCTCGACGACCCGATCGGCAAGATCAGCGATTTCATCCAACGCGTGATGGAGGAGCTGCCGCCCGAGGTCTCGGCGCGCCTTTGCGCCGAGGGTGTGCATTTGACGGGCGGCGGCGCGCTCCTCGACAGGCTCGACCGGGAGCTCGAGCGCCGCATGGGGGTCAAATTCCGCGTGCCGCCGAACCCGATGCATTGCGTCGTCAGGGGGTCGGCCGCCGTTCTCGACGATCTCGCCGAGCACGAGCACCTGCTGATCGGGGCGTGAGGGCGAGACGGCACGACTGGCTTTCGGGAGACGGCTGGACAAGCGGCGAGAAGGGGTGTTAGAGGGGTCGCGAGAAGGGGCCGCATGGCCCCTTTGCCGTCGGTGCGGGGCCAAGGGACGCCAGCATCAGCTTCGGGTGTATAGCTCAGTTGGTAGAGCAGCTGACTCTTAATCAGCGGGTCGCAGGTTCGAGTCCTGCTACACCCACCAAAAACTCAATCAATACAATAAGTTACATAGTCATAAAACTTACTACGTACACGCGCAAAAAACTATAAACACCTATAAACTCCTAAACTAAATCCACAACGCGTTTTTGCGCATCCACGTCAGCCTCGATGTAGCGCTGGGTGGTGCTGAGAGCTCTGTGTCCAGCCAGCATCTGAACGTCCCGCAGAGACCCTCCCACGGTGGAGATCGTTCGTGCAGCATTGGTGATGAAGGTGCGTCTGCCTGAATGGCTGGAACAGCCCTGCAGACCAGCAGCTCGGTACCAGTGAGCGAAGAGGTTCACGATTGCCGCTGCAGAGGTTCGCTCTGCTCGTTCTGTGGTGATGACGTAGGGGGAACTGCCACGTCGATCCTGCAGTGTTTGCAGAGCTGCTCTGAGGTCCTTGTTCAACGGGATGACCCTGCCAGACGATCCCTTGCTGGCTTCGTCTCTGAGATGCAGCGCTGGAGCGAGATGTCCCTTCTGGGTCTGTCAGCATGTCCCAGGTCAGAGACGCGATCTCCTTGGCTCGCAGCCCCGCTTTCACGGACAGCAGGAAGATGGTGAGGTTGCGGGTTGGGTAGCGTGTCTGCTGCAGCAGAGCTGTGGTCAGCGTGATCTGACGCTTGGACAGCGTCTTGGCTTGCTTGGCGAGCATGAGCCAACTCATTGCTTATTAGTACGCCTACGGAATAATACAATGAGTTGGGCAAAAGAGCAAGCCTGCAGTGTGGAAATTTGTGTGTAGTTCCTGCGGGTTAGGGCAACTCGTGTTGAAATCGTAGTTCTGCAATGAGTGTGGTCCTGGAAGACCTCGCGTGGAACGACATGGCCAGAAGCGGACACCTAGCCGTGTCGATGGCTTGCAACGTGAACGTGCTGGGCACGGTTACGTCGCTCCGATGGCCTGCGCCACACGCCTGTCCTTCGGCCCGCAGGGCGTCGCTTGGCGCGCGGTGTTCGACCCACGCCGGCCCCACGCATGCCGCTACGCCGTTTGGGACGGACCCTGCATGACGCGCTTGAACACCTTGGCCGCGATGCCCGCGAGCACGGCCTTGGCCTGCGGGGACGCCAGGATGTCGGCGATCGGGCTCGACCCTGACGCTTGCGTCTGAGGCTGGGCGCTTGCACCGCCGAGGAGATCCCGGAGCCGACCGGGCTTCTCGTGCAGATCGGTGAGCACCTGGCCCAGTTCCTTCGGTTCGGGCGCCATCTGTCGCGGCAGCGCCACCCCGCGCGCCGCGGCTCGGTCCTGCAGCATCTTCACAAACGCCGCCCGCTCTTGCGGCGACAGCTTGCTCAGCGCCTCCTGCGCCGCCTGAGCGTACTGGTCGGTCGGCACGGCGTGTGACACGTCACCATACCGCTCCAGAACCTCTTGATCCGAGTAGCCCTCGGACGGATCTCCTTGTTCGTATCGATTAACGAAATCCCTGTACTCCTTCTGGCGTTGCCCACCGCCGAGCAACTCGTCAAGGATACCCATGTGCAGCTCCTTCCTTCGCGCATCGGTCGCCGCCAACAACACCAAAAAGGCGTCGACCAGCCGCAACTGTAGCGGATGTTGAGGCGAGCGGGCTCGTCAAAAATTGCAAGCCATGGTTTTCAGGCGACGAGGTAGAAGAACGCAGGTGCGACTCGCCGGACGAGTTGACGTTCTTTCCAGACGACGGAGCTGAAAATGGAGTTCCTTGCGCAGCTCGCGACATGGAGTCTGCTGGCCTTCAGCCTGCTCTTGTTTCTGACCCAGGTAGCGGCACGCGAAGTCGGCTACTGGCTCGGACAACGTCAATATGCAGCGCGGGGCAAGAGCGAAGCAGAGGGCGTTGGATTGGTGGTGGGTGGCATGCTCGGCCTGCTTGCCTTTGTGCTAGCCCTCACGCTCTCCTTTGGCAGTTCGCGCTTTAATGAGCGCCGGCAGGGGACCTTGGCTGAGGCCAATGCCATCGGTACGGCCTGGCTGCGCGCGGAGGCGATCGGTCATCCCCGCGGCGCAGAGATCGCTCGACTGCTTGAGGACTATGGGCGGCTGCGCAAGGACTATGTGACGGCTTCGCGGAATTCGCCGGCGATCGAAGAGATCAATCAACGCACCTCGGTGCTGCAGAAGGAGATCTGGGGGCACATGTCCGCCATCGCGCGCGAACGCTCGGACTCGGTGGTTACCTCGCTAATGGCCGCGCTCAATCAGACATTTGATATGAGTACCGCTGCGCGTTTCGCGCACGATTCCCGTTTCCCGCCCCCGTTGTTCTGGCTGCTGATCGGGATGGCGCTCATCTCCATGGCGGCGCTCGGCTACCAGCTCGGTCTCAGGGACCAGAAGTCCCGTATTCTCGCCACGCTACTGACCGCCGTGTGGACGGCGGTGATCGTGGTCATCCTCGACTTGAGCGCACCGCGACTGGGCACCATCCGCACCAGCGTGGAGGTCTACGATTGGACTTTAGAGGATTTCAAGGGCGGGGTGCCGATACCGCCGCCGCCTGCGCCTAAATGAGGATTGGCGCATCAGCGCCCGACAGGTGTGGGTGAGCCAGCTTTCTACAATGAGTGTCCCGCGACGTCGGTGTCTTGAGGACACCGCACTGGTCTGGAAGTAGCCGTTCCCGCGGAATGAGCGGCGGGTCGTGCGTATAAGTGTCGAGGTTTGAGGACGTTCAGATGCTGCATCGTCTGCGCCGATTGCAGGGCAGAGCAAAGTCACCGACGTAAGTGCTTTTTCTCGATAAAGTGCAAGGCAACTGCGAGATACATAATCGTCGCCGCGATAACGCTTGCCGACACACCAATGAATATTGCGAAATCGTACATACCAAGACCCGCCAAGACCGCCACCCAGGACAACGAACTCAACGAATAATGTTCTTCTTGGTGCACCGCAGCAAGGACATTTTTATCACAGTGGCGCTTTTGCACAGGCAGCCACACAGACGATGTCGCTTGCGGGTGAAAGACACGAGAGATTTGGCAGTCACGCATGCTTCCGGGGTCGCTAAAAATAGACCATAGCACCGACTATCAGCCCTATCTTCACGCCCTCTGGACGTATCCGGCGTTCGCTTCAGCGCTGATCGGAGATCCAGATGATGTTCAGGAGGTTGGCGGGTAAGGATAGGCAACGACCAGCCACGCGTCCTGCGCATAGCTGCTGTCTCTCGCCATGCATTGCAGATTAGAATTAGAATAATTGCGTTCCATTTGGAACAAAACGTTGGGTGGGCCTTGCGGCGCCTCGCTGAGGTCAGCGCAAAGGTCGCCGTCGAATTTTGTTCCAATGGAACAAAAAGTTGCGTGTGGCTGTGCGGCTGGGGTTGCGGGCAACGCGTTCGACCTTTGCATTGCGTGTCACGTCACCGAGATGCGACTTGGCAGTGACCTGCACTACGTAGCTGTGCGCCTGGGTCTCGAAGTCCCGCGCCGCGGTGATCACCAGGTTGCACATTGCGCGTTGCCTCCGCGATGTCCGCGTCAGTTGATGCCACCGACGTCAGGGCCGCAACATCGTGCGTTGAACTATCGGCTGTCGGCATTGTGCCATGACAGGCGCGGTAGCGACGGCACCCGACGTTGCATGGTGCGCGGTCGCTCGACCGTCACGGGCTTCGGTGGGATGCGGTCGAGGCTGCGAGGTTGTTGCAGTTGGCCCGTGAGCCGAAGCCGCAGCGAGCGAGCAGCAAGCCGGTGATAGCGGAGCCGGTGAAAGCGCGCGTAACCGGACAAGCAACCGCGCAGCGGAGGTGCGTCATGGACAGATCATTGTTTCTCGCCAGGCTCATGGGGCCGACATTCGTTGCCATCGCGCTCGGCATGCTGATCAATCTCGGCATGTACGAAAGCATGATCGCGGAGGCGTTGCACACCGGCATCGTGTTCTATCTGTCCGGCCTGCTGTCGCTGCTCGCGGGCCTCGCTATCGTCAATCTGCACAATATGTGGTGCGCGGACTGGCGCGTCATCTTCACTATTATTGGCTGGCTTATGACGATCGGCGGGATCGTCCGCATCGTCATGCCGCAGGTTGCGGTTGCGATCGGTTCGACCATCTATGGAGGTCGCGCATCTACGATTGCGGTCGCGCTAATCATCGGCGCGCTTGGCGCTTTTCTCAGCTTCAAGGGCTACGTGCGGCGCGCGTGAGCCGCGGGAAAGCCATGACGTTTGAACTCAGGATACTCGCCCTAAGCGTCGTCCTTGGACTGGTACAAATCGTGCTTGCCTCGCATGCCGCGAGCTTGCAACGCGGTTATCTCTGGACCGCCGGTTCACGCGACGAGGCTATGCCCCCGTTGACTGGAATAGCGGGCCGGCTGGAGCGGGCGCTACGAAATTTTGTCGAGACGTTTCCGCTGTTCGCTGCAGCCGTGCTGATCGCGCATGTTACGAACACCCACAGCTGGATGACAGAATGGGGCGTCCAACTCTACTTTGGGGCTCGTGTTGCCTACCTCGCCTTGTATGCGGCGGGTGTATTTCTCTTGCGCTCACTCGTGTGGAACGTGGCGACCCTCGGGATCGCGATGGTGCTCCTGTCACTCGTCTGAACCATGCGTCTGCCGTCGAACATGCGGCTCGCTCTCGTTCCTACGCACTGCACATCAGTGCAGTCGGCCTTTGTCCGAAATTGGCGCAGCGACGCCCACGTCTGCCCCAATCCCGGCTCGATGAGCAGATGCTTGCCTCCACGTTGGGTGGGCCTTGCGGCGCCTCGCTGAGGCCAGCGCAAAGGCTGCCGTCGAATTTTGTTCCAATGGAACAAAAAGTTGCGTGTGGCTGTGCGGCTGGGGTTGCGGGCAACGCGTTCGACCTTTGCATTGCGTGTCGCGTCGCCGAGATGCAGCCGGCATTGCCTGGCATGGGTCGCGCGACAGACGTGCTCGACGTGCGCAAGCCGAAAACCCTGCCGCAAACCCTGACGTCGAATTTTGTTCCAAATGGAACGGATTCTTGCGTGGTGCCGGAGACGTGCCTTTGCGCGAGGGTATTGGCATTGCAATTGCGCGAACCAGAAATAGTGCAGCTGATTTCGGTCAGAAAATAGGTCGAAATTGCAAATCAATGTTTTCTCCTTGATCCAAATCAAAGAAAAAATACAAAAGAAAAATATAGTTAAATTGCATGTCAAAAACATGCGGAAATGCCATAAAAAAGGAATGAACGATGCTAATAGCAAACGACATTGTCAAGCTGATACCAAATCAGTCAGAAGCCGTGAAGAGCTTGGCTGAGCAGTACAGGAAGTTCGCCAAGGCCAGCAGTGAAGACATTCTGGGCCTTGCCGAGACCGTCTATGTCGCCAACCAGGAACTCAATATGCGCTACCTCGAAGAGTTCTACCGGGAGGTTGGCCTTGATCCGAAGAGCGGGACAGCACGCAAGCTCAAGGAAATCGGCGAGAAGCTGACGCGCTTCCAGCCCTACCTCGAGAAGCTTCCCAATACCTGGACCACGATCTATGTGCTGGCAAAGATGCAAGACCAAGACTTCCAGAGGGTCGTCGAACTCGAAAGTCTTGCATCCTTTCGCAACGCTGAAGGCGATTGAGGATGTCTTGCGGGTGAGAAAAGCCGGCGATGAAGAGCACACGTTCAACGTCTTCATCGATCTCAACAAGGTCGGGAACGCTTTGAAGCAAAAAGAGTTTGCTCGAAAGCTGAAGAGCCTCTTGGCCGAATACCATGTCGATCTCGAAACATCGACCGGGCACAAGTCAGAGCTCGAGGCACTGTTCGAGCCAGGCGAGGAGCTCCCGACCGACGTAGCGGCGTAGGAGGTTGGTCATGACCCCAACTTTATCCGAGCAGCTGCGCCCAACAGAGTTCGCTGATCTCATTCAGCCCTCGGCAATGGTCCAAAGGCTGGAGCGGATGGTCGAGCAACGGATGCCCATGAACATGCTGTTCTACGGGCAGCCGGGCGTGGGCAAGACCTCGGCGGCTCGCATCCTCTTGAACAAGCTTGAGGCCGACTCCTATGAGATCAACGGCTCATTGGAAACCGGGATCGAGCACGTTCGCAAGAACATCGAGCTGTTCTGCGTTTCGATGTCATTGTTCAGTGACGTGAAGGTTTGCTTCATCGACGAGTGTGAGTATCTATCGGTCAATGCACAAGCAAGCCTCAGGGGATTGATCGAGAAGTGCAGTCATGTCCGCTTTGTGCTGACCGCGAACGAGATCAAGAAGATGCATCCGGCTCTGAAGTCTCGTTGTCTGCCGGTCTGCTTCGACGTGGGACCGATCGAGGCGCCACAAATTATCGCTCGACTGGTGCCATGGTATCAAGGGAAGTTGAGGAAGCTTGGCTACGAGATTGAGGCGCAGCGACTGCATGAAATCTTGTGCACGAGCTTCCCTGATCTAAGAGCTGTGGCCAATAGGCTTGAGTTAGAGGCGAGCCCATTGGCTGAGCGGATTGAAAGCGGGCTTGAACCACGACAGGCAGAGGACCGCGCCAAAGCCGCATAGATGCCCCGCTGGACCTTAGGTGAGAAGAGAAAAAGGGCGCAAAACAGCGCCCTTTTTTATTTGCGCTCGGCAAATCGTTACATGACAAGAATCGCGGATAACTAAATACAAAAGCATATATATGCGACAGGCGGGTAAGCAAAAAACAAGAGTCGAGTGAGGTCAAGAGGTGCAATGTAGAAAGGCGAAGTTGCCACCGAGCCGTGCCGTGCTCGTGATCCTACCGCTCCATCTGATTGAGGCTTTGGACCAGGCTGCGGACGTGCTTGGCATGAGCCGGAGTGACGTCATTCGTCGATCGCTGGGACGTGAGGCAGCCTCTGCTCTGAGAGATGACGTTGCGCGGGTTGCGCAGAGGATGCACGGGCAAACTCGCCCAACACATTGGTCCGTTTAGTTGCTTGGTTGCGCTGGTAATCACGTCCGGAGTTGGGGGTAGACCAGCCATAGGCGATGCAACCTTGT
>CAVUEM010000037.1:0-28920 GCA_963740475.1 uncultured Alphaproteobacteria bacterium
CGGCCTGCTGCTTGGCCTTTTCCTCTGCTGCGCGCCGCTCGGCCGCTTCGCGCTCGGCCTTGCGCTGCTGTTCGAGGGCGGCTGCCTTTTGCGCTTCCTCCGCCTTGCGCTTGGCCTCGGCCTCCTTCTGCGCCCGCTCAGCCTCGGCCTGCTGCTTGGCCTTTTCCTCGTGCTGCGCGCCGCTCGGCCGCCTCGCGTCCGGCCTGGCCTTTCCGCTCCGCTTCATTTTTGTCTGTTTGGGCGGCGCGCTCCAAGTCGTCTAAGCGGTCTTGCGCCGCAGTCGCGAGCGGCGAAGACGGGTTACTCTCGATAAAGCGACGAATAGCATCAGGATCGCCGGAATCCTCGACTCTGTTCCAGGCACTGGCTTCCTCAGTCACCTTTGCCGGGTCCGTCGTTGACGGCAGGGCCGCTAGCAGGTTGAGCCGCTCGTGCGCAAGGTCGACGTAATAGCCATTCTTGTGGGTGTTGATAAAAACCTCCCACGCCCTCGGCGTGTTGATCCGCTCGACCAGCTCGTAATCGACCCGCAAATCAGCAACAGTCGCTGGCGCGGGCACGGCTGGGGCGGGAACCAGCGCAGTGATTGACCCGCCGACCGTCCCATAGACGAACGGCTCCTGTTCGTTACTTGTGTTCTTAAGCACGTCGTCGCGGACCCGACCGAAGGCAAGCCGAATATCGAGCCCGGGTTCGGCGATGTGCTTGAGGAGGGCCATCGTGAACGGGCTGTGGTCCCCCTCGCCATCGACTGCGGTCGATCCGGCCTTCGCGGCGAAAGCAATCAAGGTGTCGCCGGACGTGGGCTCCACCCGGGCGAGACCGCGCGAAGCGATTTGGCGCGTGGCGATAACCCGGCGCTTCATTTTTTCGACAAACGGGTTGTCACGGCAAGAATTGAGAATGACCAAGCGCAGACGCTTGGCGGGCTCGACCGCTTCGACCACCCGTTCAAGAGATGACTGCTTCGTCCTTGGCGTCGTATTCTCGTGCAAGCTTGGCATCCACTGGGATGAGGTAGTTGTCGTCACCGAGCTGAACGGCGTGACCCGCGTAAAACACGATGGCAATATCTGACTCTTCGGCGACATCGGAAAAATCGCGCAGCGCGCGCTTGAATGCCAGGTTCCCGACATCGATCTGCTCCTGGACAACTTCGAAGCCGGCTTTCTCGAGAAGCTCAGCGATGGCCTTCGCATCGCGCGGCGGATTAGGAAGATGCGAGGCGTTGAGATAGTTTCCGTTGCCGATCACTAGAGCGACGCGCCTATCAGCAAACGATGCGCTTGGCCAAAACGCCAACAGAATCAATGCCAACGAAATCACATATCGGGCATGTCCGCCCCACCGGCGCCCGACCAACTCGTTTATCATACATCATTGTCAGCCGTCGGGACAGGCATCTTCAGGTAAGGCTCCCGGATGCTACCGCTGGCATTCCGAGCACATTCCAAAGAATGACTGGAACCCTTTGCGATGCGTGAGAGACGGTGCGGTATGGCATCTGAATGACGGGCTGCCTCTTGCGCGGCATGGGTTGCAGGAGGACCGGTCGGGTATTCCTGGCCACTCTCTTAGCCATTGCAAGCGTTACGCTTTGCTGCGATAGCGCCATCGCTGATGGGAAGAACCACTCCACCGAATGCGCCGTGAAGAGTTATGATCAAGGCGAGCGCCTGGAAAAGGCGTTTTGAGATTTTGGGGCACTGCGGCACGGGGGCCTCCTTACCAACGCAGAGTGCCACTCTGACACTCGCTAAGCTGGCGCAGAATTGCCGGGCGTTGCCGAGGATTGGGGCCCGTTGGCTAGTCTGGAATGGAAGCGAGGGAACCAGCTCCCAAGGCGATTGACGCGACGTCCAACGTAACCACGCTCCGGGCCGCGAACGCGACTGAACTCAAATATCGTGATCCCATTGCCAGCCGCGGAAAGTAATAAGCCCCGCGCGGATCGCTCCGGCGGGGCCCCTTTGCGTCCGCGCCCCGGAGGAATTTGAGGGCCGAACGAAAGCAGACTAGCGGTTGGTTGGCACGTAGACTTTGCCTGCGAGTGCGGGCTGCGAAACGACGACAGCGCCGGACACAGCAGTCAGTGCAAGAAAGCTGGCGAGGATCAAGTTCTGCATGATGCTTCACCTATCAGGCCGCGATCCGGCCTATTGTTGGGCCAAATCGACGGTCAACTTAGCGGCGGTACTTCAGGGGTACGCCTTCGGCCGCTGCGGGCTGAATGGCGGCCATAACGCCGGATACGGCGGCAAGCGCGAGCATCGCGGAAAGGATCAAGGTCTTCATGATGGTCTCCAGTTTACATGGCTGCGATACAGCCACAGATCGAGGATAACCCTCGACCCACCTAAGAACCATTGCGCGGCATTACCGAGGATTACCGGTACGCCCGCGCTATGAATTGCAATTGAGCGGCCTGGAAGCGAAGCCCCTTCATCCCCCCTTCATCCCCATAGAAACAACGTATATGATGGGTTCTGCGCCAGTCGACGGTCAGGGGGAAAGCCATGTATACCCGTCCCCACCAGCGCCTTGTTCTCGCGGCCACAGGCTTCGTTCTTGCTGCTGCGCTACTCATGTCCTCTGCCTTGGCCGAGCCTGAGGGCACGAAAGATCTTACGATCGATCAGAAGCAGGTGGCTGATTTCGTCGTCCCCGAGTCCGACCTCAAGGTCACGGCCTGGGTCGACCGCCAGGACGATACCTACCAGGCGGACGACACACTCAAGCTCTTTGTCAAAGCCAATCGCGACGCCTACGTCACCGTCGTCGACGTGGGCACGTCAGGCAAGGTGCTCGTCTTGTTCCCGAACAAGCACGCCTCGGACAACCGCATTCTCGCTGACAAAGTGCTGCAGATCCCGGGGCCCGATGCACCCTATGACATCCGCGTCGCTGGACCTGCCGGACAAGAGCTCATCAAAGTCATCGCCACGACGCGCCCCGGCTCGATCATCCGCGCAGACCAACTTTCGGAGCTTGGTCCCTTTCAGAGCTATGGCGGATCAGCCGAACGTCTTACGAAAGATCTCGCGATCGAGCTGAAACCAAACGCCCCTGATGCGCCTGGCACCGCGAACGATGCAGCCAAAGGCGCCGCGGCCACAGTCCACAAAGTTATAAGCATTATTGCGCCGCAAGACGCTGCATTCACTCAAATCAGCATCGACAGCCGTGAATTCGCTCAATTGCCAGCTGGCACACAAAAAGACCTAGTGGCTAAAATGCAGGATAAGGGAATTCTTTCCAAACATGACAGCGTAAAATATGTGGGGCCCACAGTTTCTGATCAGAAAGAGTCTCTTGGTCCGATCCTTCTCCTGACGCTTGTGCCCGCCGCATGCAAAATCATAGCCGCAGCAAAAAAGGAAGACGACCTCCGTAAGTGCGCAACGAAACAGGATACAGAGGCGCAAGATACGTGCAAACAAAAGATCGAGATTAAATTTGGCGCTATCGAAAGCATTTGCAATACTATCAGTATACTGTAGTCGATGAAGAGTACATGGCCCTTAGCCCGTCGCCCCGGGCGACAACCCCAATGCTGCGCGAGTCCTCAGCCACCGCAACCAGTAGATCTTCGACGCCGTGCCAGGCCTGAGCGCGTCGCGGCGGAGACGGGCGAGATCGAGCCGCTTCAGGCTTTCAGCGGTTGGTTTCCTGCTGCCCCATCTTCCCGAGCCGTAGCCGCCCATGTCATAAGTCTCCTCTTAAGTCTCCACTTTTTCCGAAATCATATGGCAAGTCTCAGTGCTCTGACCGATCGCCAACCAGGCAGGGTGGCAGCTTCTTGAAGAACGCCAGCACATAACGACGCTTCAACTGTCGACGCACCACGGAACTGCCCCGCGCGTCTATGCCATGAACCTGAAAGACCGACTTTGCGATATCGAGGCCGACCGTCGCGATTGCCTGCATGATGAGCTCCTCCGGATCCTGGTCGCCTCATCGGCAACCGATTCCAAGGTGCTTGCGCGCCGCGTGGGAGGAGCCGTCAACAGCATCATTTCCAGACGCCGCCACTTGAGGCGAGCCCCCTCCCTCGATAAGCTCAAATGCCGTTTCCGATTTGCATCACGAGCTGAGCTGCCCGGGTCATTTTGCGCCTCGCGTGGAGAATGAACCATGACCTCATTTCCGATAATGGGGGGATGTCATTGCGGGACTGTGCGGTACACGCAGCGGGCGCCTGCTTTCGGCAGCGCGAGCAGTGGCAGTGCTGGACACTTAGCGCAGTCCTCAAGCCCAACGATCCTGCTCAGACACGCAATCGTGTCCGAGTTTGGGTTCGCCACTAAACCTGCTGTTAGTGGATGGAGATGCTTCCCTAGCCTGCAAAATAAGGCGCTTCGCGTACTCAATATCACGCTTGCCTTACTTGTGATTGCCAATGGCACAGCGCTTCCGCAAGAGTCCGCGCTCGACGAGCTTGCAAAGCGGACTGAGATGCTGCGCGATGAGCTCAAATACTCGGAGGCTCTCGCTGTATCGGAGCAGTTGATCGAGCAAACACGTGCGTCCGCGGGCGAGGAGAGCGTCCGCTATGCCGCCGCGTTATCGCGAAAGGCCTCGGTGCTCTACGTCCAAGGGGCGATGCCACTGGCCGCACCGCTTTTCGAACAGAGCCTTGCGATCTACGATAAGGTCCTTCCCGCCGATCATCCGGATCGGGCGACCGCGCTCAACAATGTGGGAATGCAGCGGGTCTGGATGGGTCGGTTCGCGGAGGCCCCAAGGTATCTCCGCGAGGCGCTCGAGATCCGCGAAAAGCTCCCTGATCATCCTGATCTCCCAGTCATCGAAAGCCTGAGCAATCTTGGCTTTGCGTATATCTATCTGGATCGATCGGATGAGGCGATCACGCTCTGCGAACGCGCCGTGAAGCTGGCCGAATCCTCGGCGACGGCAGATGATCTTCGTATTGGCTATGCATACCAGAATCTGGCGAGTGCCCGCGCCAACATCGATGACTACGAGGGTGCGGTCGCGCCTCTGCAGAAGGCGATGTCTATTTACGCCAAATCCTTACCGGAGGCCCATCCCACGGCTATCGGGGCAATCACGCGCCTTGCTGTTCTTCTTTTTCAGCGGGAGAGGTTCAATGAGGCTGAAGGGCAGTTTCGCGAGGCCCTGCGGCGCCTAGATCGTGTGCCGATTACATTGACCACTCCGGCGACCTTGACGGACTTCGGCATCAATCAGATCGAGCTCGGCAAGTACGATGAAGCCGAGGAGCTACTTCGCCGGGCCCTCTCTCTGCGCGAAACGCTGCTTGGGCCGAAGAACCCGGAGGTGGCCCGTACCCTCGGCAACCTGGCTGAAGTCGAATATCGGCGGGGGCGCTTTGAGGCTGCTCTCGATCTCGTTCGTCAGACAACCGAGATCCTCGCCTCTCGGGACAAGCTCAGCAATTTCGCCAGACTGAATTACGTGCGCCATACCAACGTGGCTTGGGCCCTTTTTTCCAGAACGGAGCCGCCAAACCGGCGCAAGCTGCTGGCCGAGGGTTTTAGTGCGGCGCAGCGTGCCGCCGAGACGGAAACCGCAGGGACAGTCTCGAGAATGGGCGCCCGTCTTGCCGCGCGTGATCCGAGATTACGGGATTTGGTGCGAGAACTCGACGATCTTGGCAATCGGGAAAAAGCCCTAGAGCCGCGCTTCCTCGGCTCCCTTGGTCTATCCCCGGCCGAGCGTGACAAGCTTTTTGCCGGGCAGCGGGAGGCGCTCGCAAAGATCGAGACGCGCCGGACCGAGGTTCGCGAAGAAATCGCGAAGAGCTTTCCAGATTACGCCGAGCTCGTTGCGCCAAAGCCGATGGATCTGGACACGCTGGAGAGCCTTCTCGCGGAAGATGAAGCGCTTCTGTTCCTGCTCCCAACGTCGGGCTGCACCTATATTTGGGTGGCATCCAAGGATGGCACCGAATGGGTGCGTTCGACGGTGACAGAGCATGATATTCGCCTTTGGGTTCTCGAGCTGCGCAAGCAGATCGATGCCGACATCCCTCTCCTAGAAGCTCTTGCCGAGGAGAAAAGAACCGGCCAGCCGCAGAAGCGGCCACCGCTGTTCGATCTCGGTTTCTCCAATGACCTCTATGCGAAGCTCTTCGCGGGTGTCGACGGAACGGTCCGCAAGAAGAAGCACCTACTTATTGTTCCCTATGGGCGGCTCGACAGCCTACCGTTCCAGGTCCTTGTGGCCAGCAAGCCGAAGATCCGCCGTCCAAGGGGTGAGCAACTCCTCGAATACGAAAACGCCGATTGGCTCATCAGATCTCACGCTCTTTCCGTACTTCCCTCGGTGGCGAGCCTCAAAACGCTGCGGGTTGCCCGCGAGCAGAGAAGCACGAAGAGGCCCGTGGTGGCGTTCGCCAATCCAGCATTCGGGGTAACCACAAGAAAACTCGCCGACCGCCGGGCAATTCAGAATTCGGCAGAAAAAGCCCTCCTTGACGAGAACGGCCGTCTTGACTTGAATCGATTGAAGTCTCCGCCGCGACCGCTTCCCGAAACCGAGACGGAGGTCAGGACGGTCCTAGCTGCGCTGCGCGCCCCGTCCGACGCGATCTTCGTCCAAGCCGACGCAACGGAGGCGAGGGTCAAGTCGATGAGGCTTGACGCCTATAAGGTCGTCTATTTTGCAACCCACGGTCTCATGGCGGGAGAAATTCCGGGCCTTGCAGAGCCCGCGCTCCTCCTCTCTATTCCCCCAAAACCTTCCGAGGAGGACGACGCCTTGCTCACGGCCTCGGAGATCGCAGAGCTCAAGCTCGACGCGGACTGGGTGATCCTTTCGGCCTGCAATACGGCTGCGGGAGAGAGCCAGGGCGGAGAGGCGTTATCCGGCCTCGCTCGCGCTTTCTTCCATGCGGGCGCCCGTTCGCTCCTCGTCTCGCACTGGAGCGTTGACTCGGAAGCCGCAACCGACATGGCCATCGCCGCCTTTAAGGCACTGGGCGCCGATCCGAGCATGCGTCGGTCCGAAGCTCTGCGGCGCGCGATGCTCGTCAAAATAGCCGACAATGGGGGTCCACCAAGCTCCGGCCTTCCCGCGCACTGGAATGCCTATCCCTCGGTGTGGGCACCGTTCGTACTGGTCGGCGACGGCAATCGATAACAAAAATTGCACTCTAGGGAGGGGGACTTGAATGCAAAGCGGCCGGCGAGCCTAGCGGCTCACCATTCGACGCGGCCACCAAGCCTGCCGCCGATGCCCCAATAATCCTCGCCGCCGCGGACATTTCCTTCGGCCAAGAGGGAGTAGCCGTCGAACCAGTTGATCTGGCCCGAGATGGTGCCAGCAACACGCAACTTACCCTCGTCCTGCTCGAGGGGGCCGGGTGACAAGCCGGTTGCCGAAAACCCATTTACGAGCACGTCGCTGTAGAGAAAAGCACCCACAGCCATCGTCGTGAGGTAGCCGCCGGGCTGATTGATGACCGTGCGGCCCAACCGCGAGCCCCCCCAAAGCCGCAGCGACTGGCCGTCCTCAAGGCCAAGCGCCGCAGCATCGCTGTCGAAATTGGCGTAAGTGAACGTGATCGTCCCCACGGGCTCGAGCCAATAACCCTGACCGAGATCAAACCAATAACCAATATTACTCGCGAGCGTGAAGTTGCGGTAGTCAGTGCTCTTGCTGGAACTGAAAGTGCTGGACTGAACATCGGTAAATCCAAATTGGGTGTCGGCCGCGTCTTTACCGAAGCAAACATTCCCCTGCTTGTCCACGATGACTTCAGTGTTGTTAGTGCCCGGCGAGAGGTTGCCCGTCGTAGTGGTCAGCCCTCTATCTTTGGCGTTCTGAATATCATCCTCACCGGCCTTATTAATGGGCTTACCGTTCGCATCGAGCTCCACGCCCCTGTTCAACTGTAGCGTTGGCGCAGTAATGTTGTTGGCATTGGCATTAAATACACTGCGCGGAAATCGGTCAGTGCCGGAGGTTTTTTGAGTTAGCCCGAGGAAATCGACCTTAAATAGGCCATCCGCAAAGAACCCGCCGCGAAAATAGGACGAGTACAATCCTACGGCTCCACCGGTGGTGTCTTGCTCAACTCGCTGCGTGACGTCATGGGCGACGTCGAAGGAAAAAACCGCGTCTGGATCCTTGCCTGGAAGGACGTCTAGCCGGGATCCTTGAATCTAAAGTTGTAGTCGGTCGAGACACTTGGATCCGAAGACGAAATCGGGCTGTACTTTTGCGAATTGCGACTATATCCAGCGAGCACGCCAAGTAACACACCCGATTGCGGCGAAAAACGCTTGGTGCGATCAAGGCCTGCTAAAAAGCCGGCGACTTTCTGATCTCGCTCCACATCGCGAGCTCCATTGATCGTCAGTCCGTCGCGCTCTTCGTAATCGCCAAATCCTTCGGCCCAAGCGCCATATCCATGACTGACCAGGCTCGTCGATACTGGCTGACCTTCCCTAGACGGAGCTGCCTCGTCAGCCTTTGCAGGCTTCGGCTTGCTTTTGGGAGGCGCCGCCGATGGGGCTGACGGCTCCTCCGTGGCTGTGCCGGTATCGGCCGCAGCGGACACCGGCTCGCATGCATTCCCGACGAGAGCGTAGCCGGCGGGGCAGGATTGCTTCTCATTCTCGCGCCGCTCTGCGACCATCTCCAAAATCTTCGTTGTGGATGTGTCGACGCCGCTCACGCCGGAAGGAGCCGCGGCGTTGGCCGCTGCGTTGGAAGATGCGGTCATGTTGGTACCGCTGAAGCACGGCGGCGGCGCTGCCGCCATCGCTTGGGTCGCAATTGTGGACACGGACGTGAGCAGTGTTATAACGCCGCCCGCAACCGTCGTTCGCCGGTCGCACATAGAATATCCCACCGCGACGCAGATACAACCAAACGCTTGATCGTATACGCGGCCAATCGGGAACTGGTCAACGCAGGAGGGAATAGTGTGCGCTTGATTCCGCTGGGGTTGTGGCGGCCGGGTCACTAATGGTTGAAACTCATCCCCGCGAGAAAAACCCGACGCTTTGGGGACTCCTCGCCGTTGACGGCGATCGCCACCAAGAGCGAGATGTTGGCGAACCACGCCTTGACCTCTGGCGTCTTGTGCGTGCCGTAGTTGTCGAGCACGAGATGGATGTCGAGACACGTCTTAACGCTCGCGTCGATCCGCCTCAGGAAGCGGATAAACTCCTTTGCCCTATGCCGCGGCTGGCAGTCGCCGATCACGAGGCCACTCTTCACGTCGAGCGCGGCGAACAGCGTCGTGGTCCCGTGTCGCATGTAATCGTGCGTCATCGTCGCGGCCCGGCGCTTCTTCAGCGGCAGCCCCGGTTGCGTGCGATCGAGGGCCGGAATCTGGCTCTTCTCGTCGACGCAAAGCACCAGCGCGCGATCCGGCGGGTTCATGTAAAGGCCGACAACGTCGGTGACCTTCTCCTCGAACATCAGGTCGTTCGAGACCTTGAAGCGGCGGACGAGATGCGGCTTCAAGCCGGCCTCGCGCCAGATGCGCTGCACGCTGGTGTGACTGATACCCATCGCTTTCGCCATCGTGCGCACGCTCCAGTGCGTCGCATGCGGCGGCGTCTCGCTCGCAGTTTTGGCCAGAACCTTGCGCTTGATAGCCTCGGAGAGCAGGCGGCGTGCCGGGCGGACGTGTCTTGTCGCGCGTGAGGCCATCGACATCTTCGGCCGCGTAGCGCTCCTGCCAGCGCCACACGCAGGGCTTCGATTTACCCGTGGTCCGCATGATCGCCATCGTGCCAAGACCATCGGCCGTCGCCAGGATGATCTCAGCCCGCCACACCACCTTGGCCGGAGTGTTGCGATCGGATACGAGCGCCAACAGCCGTTGGCGGTCCGACGGGCTCACATCAAGGGAAACGTTCTCTCTCATCCCGGAAGGATGACCGATTTGCGCCGGACTGGGAATCGTCTGTCAGTGACGGAACACTAGGTGCCAGGATCGGCTCGGACGCTTTCACGCATTAGGTTGCAAAACGCAACTCGGTCAATGGAGTCCCACTTTGCGCACAAACTATATCTGCAGTAGCCGAGCGATAGCATCAGAATTGACATTCCGCCTAACCTATCGAGTCATATTAACAATCTCGACGCGACGGTTCTCGTCGGCGAGCGGAGCATCTGGCCTTTTCAAGTGTTGAAACCCGAGTCCGACTGCGGTGAGCGTATCCGGCTCGATCTTGAAACGTTCGACAAGGTATTGCTTGACCGCCTCGGCGCGGCGCTCCGAAAGCGATTGATTATAGTCCGCACTGCCGCGGCGATCCGTATGCCCATTGATGACAAATGAGCCGCCAAGCTCTTCGCGCGTGAGGGCCTGCCCTAGCGTTTTGAGCACGGGCACGGCCTGCTGCGTGATCTCCGCAAAGTCAAGGTCGAAATAGACTATAAGATCTGTTTGCGGCTGTCCCTCGCCGAGACCGTAAAGCTCCTCACGCTCTTGAAAGTTCAAGCCGCGCGTGTTCTTGATTTTTCGTAACTCTTCGAATCTGCGCGCGGCCGTTAGAGTGTTCTCGCTTGGTGCGGCGCTGATGCTACGCTTTTTCAGCGACTGCATGATCGACTCGACAGTTACATCCTCACCGGCCCAGGCTGCCCTGAGAGCCCAACCTGATGCCCCAAGAATCATTGTCGATGCAGCTGCAAATCCGAGGACGAGTGCATGGCGCGCTGATGACGTTGTGTGCGTCCGCATAGTGTAGACCAACTCAAGCTGGACCGCCCAATGGTATCACTCTCCGAGATTGCGAGCGACGCGGAAGCCGACGACATAGTAGTGATTGACAAGCGGCGCCGCTTCTCGGTACCGAGTGCGGATGTCCACCGGCCAATGGTTCCAGCCGCCCCCGCGGACGACGCGTTGAGTGCAGTCACCGGTTAAAGCCGCTGATCCGTCAATGGGCGCACCTATATAGGTTTTGTTCCAGCAGTCCTGCGCCCACTCCGCCACATTGCCGTGAACATTGAAGAAGCCCCAAGGATTAGGTTGGAACCAGTGCACGGCTACGGTGCCTAGAGCCTTGCGCTTCCCAACGATCGTCATCGACTCGTCTTTCGAGCCTACTTTTGTCTTCTTGATATTTCCCGTCTCGACCGCACCTGGTGCCGAACGCTCGCTCGTGTCGTAGTTAGCTCGCGTTGGGTCGATGGCATCTCCCCACCAGTAGGCGGTCGAATTACCGGCCCCCGTTACGTACTCGCGCTCCATTTCCGTCAGAAGACGATACGTCTTACCGGTATGAGCCGACAGCCATTTCACATACTCGTTGGCATCATTCCAGCTCACGCAGACGACTGGATGGTTCCCTTCCTGAGCGAAACCAGGAGACACGAAGGATCGTTGGGGTACGTCAACCCATTTGCCGCTCGCTTCTACGTGGCAAGTCTCGCCATACTTGTATCCCGTCGCACTCACAAAGGCTTGAAATTGGTCGCGCGTAATGGCGTAGCGGCCCGCCGCAAACGGTTTGGCAAAGGTGACCACCTCAGCGGTTGGCCCCATTCTCATTAGAGTGCCCGAGGCAACGATCACCATATCGGGGCAAGTGGCGCAGTCCTTGAAGACGGCACTTGGCCTCAGCTTGGTCTCCTGTTCGCGAGTGAGCGCCTCTCCTGCACCACCGTTCTTTACTTCCTTCTGGTAGTCGTTCTGACCGAGCCAGGCCGACCAGACGCCCGGGTCGGCGGGCGGCTGCTGGCGTGCGGGGAGATTGGCGGGGGCCGGACCTGCGGCGTCGGGAGCAGGCGACGGCTTCGGCGTCTCGGGCAGGGCACCAACGGGCGGCTCATAGTCGCCCTTTAGATCAGGCAAAGGCGCCGTCTCGGGCAAGGCCGCCGCTGGAACCAGAGAAATCTCCTTGCCGCCTAGCGCGCCGTAGACGAAGGGCTCCTGCTCGTTTTGGGTAATCTTAAGCACGTCATCGCGAACGCGACCGAAGGCCAGCCGGATATCGAGCCCGGGTACGGCAATGTGCTTAAGAAGCGCCGTCGTGAAGGGGCTGTGGTCACCCTCGCCATCGACCGCAGTCGATCCGGCTTTCGCCGCGAAAGCAATCAGAGTGTCGCCAGAGGTCGGCTCTACCCGGGCGAGACCGCGCGAGGCAAGTTGGCGCGTGGCAGCCCGGCGTTGCATCTTGGCGGAAAACGGATTGTCGCGACACGAATCGAGAATAATCAGCCGCAGGCGCCTAGCCGGTTCTACCGCTTCAACAACGCGTTCAAGAGAAATTGCTTCATCCTTGGCATCGGACTCTCGCTCAAGCTTGGCATCCACTGGGATTAGGTAGTTATCGTCGCCGATTTGAATGGCGTGGCCAGCGTAGTACACGGCCGCAATATCAAAATCTTGGGCGAGATCCGAAAAATCACGCAGCGCGCGCTTAAACGCCAAGTTCCCGACATCAATTACCTGCCGGACGACTTCGAAGCCGGACTTCCTCAGCAGCTCTGTGACGGCCTCCGCATCCCGCGGGGGGTTAGGAAGCTGCGCCGCGTTCGCATACCTTCCATTGCCGACCATCAGCGCGATGCGCTTGTCGGCAAATGAGCTGCTTGGCCAAGAAACCAAGAGCATCAATGCCAAGAGGGTGACAAATGCGGGCATTTTTCCGCCTCATTGGCGCCCGATGAGCCTGGTCAATACTACAATAATCTCAGCCATTGGGACAGGCACAAGGGTCAAGGTGATGATGGGTCTCCCCAATTGTGCTTGCAGAACTCGATCTCACTTTGGCTGCCGAATGCGAGCCGGCTTCGTGATAGCGTGACGGGGTCATAAAGCTGAAAGCTGATATAGATCCGTCAATAAGGAGTGGCGGCTGAACCGGTGGCCTCCGAAGCACAGCCCTTCTTCCCCGAGGGGTTGGGCTTTGGCATATCCATGCCCTCCAGGAACTCCAAAGCAAAGGCCCCTCTTGGCGGGCTGGATTTGTGTGACTAGCTGAGTAGTTGCGCTGATCGGCACGCCGGTCTCCGGCTGAACCGAAGCCGTCGAGGCTGGCCTCAAACCGGAACCCGAAGGCGAGGCCAGCCTTTCGGGTAGTCAAACACAAAGCCCGCCATGAAGGCGGGCTTTTTGAAAGGGATAGAGCAAGGCACCCGCGAAGGCAATCACGGGTGCCAGGAAACGAGGTCGCCGGCGGCTGATGAAGCGCGCGGTGGACCTAAAAATCGGGAAGTATGCCAAAGCGTCTGATAGCTTCATTGGCCCATTGGTCGTCGTAGGTCTGGTACCGCTCCGCCAGTCGCTCATAGGTGCGCCAGTGCATGCCCTTGGGCTTGGGCGGGAGGTCATTGATTTCGGCCTTCGGATAGAGCCTTTGGACGATCTTGAACATGCCCCGGGTCGCTCGATCGGCCCGCGTCTCGCCTTGTGAGCGATAGCGAACCCCGTGGCATCGCCGACAGCGAAAGCGGGCACCGCCAAACAACACCCGGCAGCGCGTCAAACAACCGGGGCAGCTGAACCAGAGACGCTCTCCTCCGAAGCGGGTCTTCATCGCCACCAAACGCACCGTCTCGTCGATGTCGGCCCATGGCCCGTCGCCGGTGCGCGCCCGGTACAGGAGCCGTAATGCATCTCCTCGGGCGATGGTCCCGATACTTCCGAGGTCGTCACCGCCCCTCGACCATCGGATCGTCGACATCGCCCCCGATCGCAACGAGCCGTCGCGGCGCAGGCGATCGAGATCAAGCCGCTTCATGCCTTCCGCCGTTGGTTTCCGGCTGCCCCATCTCCCCGAGCCCGAGCCCACCCACGTCTCAATCCTCCAGATTTTCCGAAATCATATGGGAAGTCTCGGTGCTCTGAGTGGGAGCGCGCCACCTCTCCCACCGCCGCCTTTGGGCCGCCCACGGAGGCGCGCCCACGCTTTTCGTCGACGGCGAAAAACGGTCCAAATTTTTTTCGGGCCGATTGCGGTGAATTTTGCTCCGCCCGGCCGCGGGGTGGCAGAGATTGAGCGCAGTTCCCCCATCTTCTCTTCTGTCCCCACCCTCAGAACTTTGGTGAAGCATTGGTGAGGAGGCATAGGACGCCCAACCGACGGCTCCCGGAGGAGGCGCGCGGTCGGTCCCAGCCTCGCCCATCACAATGCTCCGCTCAGAACTTCGGAGCCAGCACCGGAGCCTAGAGGCCCTCGGCTGGCGGGAGGTGGATCGGCGGCGGCGGTGACGCCTTGGGAGCCTCAGCTCAGCGGCCGTCATCGTCGCCTTCAATCCACCTCGGCTGCATCGCCGCCGAGGTCGGCGCCCTATGTCGTTGGCGGGGATGCCCCCGTCGAGTTGGGTCGTGGCGCCTTTCGGACTGACCCGCCGCTGGTCTCGAATCCCACAGTCGCGGCCTTCGCACCCCGTCGCGCTGCCGTCTGGGCTTCATCAGCCTGTACCGACCACGACAGGTCACTCAAGACGCAACTAACGCCCGCCACCTCCGCCGCCTAGGCGACCCTCCGAAGGTGACGGACACGACGGTCCGTCTCCGCGGCGACCTCACGCTGCGGGATGGGGTACACACGCCGGCGGCGTTTCTGGCCCGTGCGGAGTCACGATCCATTCGTAGGGCTTGCGGCCGCCGGTGCAGATCAGGTCGAGCTCGCGCGCGACCGGGTTCCATGATCGCTCGGCCCAGCCGAGCTCGATCACCATCTCGGTGTAGAGCTCGAGGATGGCCTCGTGGAAAATCATGCCGCCTGCCAGGTCGTTGTCCTGAAGCCACGCAATGAAGCGCTCGGCGTGCTCGCGGGCGGTACGATGCTCCAGGGTGCGCGTCGCGCCGGTGGCGACATCGGTTCGGCACCGGCTCCGAACCGGCTCCGAACCGATGCGGCGTGCCGATGGATCCGGCCGCGCGCTCGAGAGAGCCTTCGAGATTGGCTTGATCAGCGTTCCTTTGGACATGCGCCGCTCATCCTCGCCCTGGTCACGTCGTACGTCGCGGATCTTGAGACGATTGTGCCGGGCCAACGCGCTGCCGAGACGCTATCCAGGCGCGGACCTCTTGGGTTTTCCACGCGACCCGCCTCGGCGAGAGCTGCACTCGTCGCGGGAAGAGCCCCTCCTTCTCCCGCCGATCAATCGTCGCGCGGCTGAGGTCGGTCGCCTCGACGACCTCGTCGCGGTTCATCAGGGGCCTGTCGTCGCGGTCGTTCATGGGCACCACCGTTGCGTCGTGGGTGATGCCGTCGACTCTCGACGTTTGATCGCTTCTTTGGAACGGTCAAAAAGATAGGTCTAGGTTTCGCCGCGCAGCCGCCTTCGCTCGCGACGGACCTTGCGCCGAGGGTCATCGACGCACTTCAACTGCGGGACATTCAAATTCTTGATCGCCTTCGCGACCGTACCCGCGATCGGTAGCTCGGCATCAATTTGGCTTATCAGGTCGCGTGCCTCCTGATCGCGGTATAGCCCGCTCACATGGGTTTGTCGCGCCCTTCGTACCCCGGAACCCGAGCGCTTCCATCACGAGTTCGGTTCGCTGAGGAGGCGTCACGCCTCTGAAAAAGTCCGAATAGTAGGTCGTTGAGCCATCGGGATTCTGCGTGGGAGCCACGGGCTTGTGGCGGTTACCCGGTGGCCGGTTCACGGCAATGCCCATGATCTCCGTCGAAGCACGGGTCAGGTAGGCCACTATCCATGGCGGATACAAGATCGGCCTGCCGAGTATTTCGCACGCAGCCCCGATCTGCGTGATGGCATCCCACACGTAAATTGGATTTCGATCTCTGAGGTAAGCGCGCTCAAGCGCAGGCACCGAGGCCAAAGCCCCCTCAGCAACTTGTTTCATCGACTCGTGGTGCGGGGTCGTCCCCAGTGAGGACTTCGGACAGCCGATACCGCAAATGGTCTTCCATCGCCCGTCGGCCAAGTTCTGACACACCGCCGGGCAAGCGCCTTTGATGGCTGTGACTTGTTGGACCCTGGGGCATGGCACGTACTCCTATTCGAACGCATCAGCCCTTTGTCGAAGCGCCACCCGCGCAGTCGTTACCGAGCCTTCGCTATGGAAGGGCACGGCCCCTTGGAGACGATAGCCTCGCCCACGCCTCCATCAGCTGCCGGCGCTTTTCGAAGAGATCCGTCCGTCGGTAGGCGCGCTCCACCTTGCTCTCGACGACGTGGGCGAGAGCAGCCTCGCAGACTTCTCGCGAGAAGTTCGTCGCCTCCGCCGCCCAATCGCGAAATGACGATCGGAAACCGTGCACCGTCTCGGATCTATTGAGACGCCGCATCGTCATCGTCATGGCCATGTTGGAAAGCGGTCGGCCGCGCCGGCCCGGAAAAATGAGTTCGCTCGTTGGGCGCAGTGCCTTCGCACGCTTCAGGATCTCGATGCATCGTGGCGATAACGGCACCCGATGCTCGCGGCGGGCTTTCATGCGTGACCCCGAGATCCTCCACGTCGCCTCGCCGACGTCAATCTCCGTCCACCGCGCTTCCACGACCTCACATGTACGTGCCGCCGTGAGGATCAGGAACTCGAGCGCCAACTTCACGAGTTCACTAGCTCCGCTGGCGCGAACCTTCCGCAAGAAGTTGGGGAGCTCCCCATAGGGCATGGCCTCAAAATGACGGACTCGACTAGGCTGCCGCGGTAGGCCAGCCCCCACGCCAACCGCCGGGTTCGCTCCGTCGCGGTGGCCGGCGACCGTGGCCCACTCCAGCACGGTCCGAATCCGCTGACGCACTCGTCGTGCGGTCTCATGCTTCGTCAGCCAGATCGGCGTCAGAACCGCGAGGACGTCGGCCGGCGAGATTTCGGACACGAGCTTGTCGCCGATCTCCGGGAAGGCGTGATCCCGAAGGGTGTTGATCCATTGATCGCGATGCTTGCCGTTGGACCAACCGGCTAGTCTCTGTCGATGAACTGTTGCCGCAGCTTCGGCAAAGGAAGGGACCGTCGTGCGCGCGGCACGTTGGGTGGTCACCGGATCAAGCCCGTCTCGAGCGAGCTTGCGAAGTTCGAAGGCTTTGTCTCGAACGTCCGCCAGAAGTCATCTCGTGCGCGGAACCGAGCCCGATATCGCGTCGCTTGCCGCGCACGGTGACGCGCAGCACCCAACGCTTCGTGCCGGTGGGCTCAACACGGAGCATTAAGCCTTGCCCATCGCGGTACACACCCGCGCGGCGGCATTGCTTCACAAAGACTGATGAGAGTGCATTTGCCTTCGCCACGATGCCCTCGCCGCGCCAATCCCCCTTTCTGTCCACCTTTTTTTGTGCGCTGTAGCGGAATATGGCAAGCGTCAAGGCGCATTCGCGCACATGAAATTTTGATGCGAACTATCTGTCTTTGCGGACCTTTTGAGGCTTTGAGGGGCGTCCTGAGATCTTACGAGGAGATCATACTTGGCGGAGACGGAGGGATTCGAACCCTCGATACGCCTTTACAAGCGTATAACGGTTTAGCAAACCGCCGCCTTCAGCCTCTCGGCCACGTCTCCTTGTTCGGCGAAGCACCCGTATAGATGCGGGAGGAGGCGTTTGCAAGCGGCGGACCCCGATGACGATCGCATTGCGCCTGGCGCGCGCGCCGCCGCGCTCATGGCCAAAAGAGGCGGTTTCAGGGCTATCCACCTCGTCATCTAATCTCCGTCATGGTGCGCCATACTCTGGACGTGCGCGGTGACTTGACTAAACTCACTCCGACGTCGGGAGCTCTACTACCTTCGCCATGCGCGCGATGCGATCAGCACCGCTGCGAGAGCCACATGCAGGGATCAAGGATTGCTCAGCGTGCCTAATCGAGCGATGCGATTGAATAGCTCTCCTGCATTCGCCGCAGCCGCGAGCGTCGTCAGCCTTGCGGCGCTCGTTTCTGCCGCGCGCGCGTCCGAATACTGCGTGTCATGCGCGGGACCCGAGGCCGCCTACCGGTGCGAAATCGAAGGGACGCCCGAGGGGCCGGGCACGGATCCCAAAGCGCAGCTCCTCTGCATCACCGAGCTCGCCAGGGCCGGAGGCCACGAGAGCTGCGCCGTCGCACGCGGCGGCTCCGTGCCATGCGCAGGAGAAACTAGGATTTTCGCGGCCCCGATCGGCGAGGCGGGGCCTGCGCCCTCGATCGGCGCCGACGCGCCGGCCGCTACCCCTCCCGAGCCCGCACCCGAGGACGCGGCCGGCGGGGGTGAGCCGCCGAGCACGGTCGAGGAGATGGCGAAGAGCACGGTGAAATCGTCGAAAGAAGGCCTCGAGAAGGCCGGAGAGACCGTCGTCGGCGGCGCCAAGACGGCCGGAGAAAAGATCGGCAATGCAGGCAGTGCAGTCGGCAGCGCGGCCAAGAAGACCTGGGACTGCCTCGTCTCGCTCTTCAAAGACTGCTGAGGCCCGTCAGTGCTTCGCGAGCCACTCGCGGGCCTGCTTTTGCGCTTCCGCGATCTCGGCTCTCGTCATCTCGCTCGCAACCTCGAGCCGATAGCGCCTGGCCTCGGCGTTGCCCCTCGAGGCAGCGAGATTGAACCATTTGTGCGCGGTCACGAGATCGACGTCGACCTCGCGCCCCGAGCAGTACATGAGGCCGAGCTCGAACAGAGCATCGGATCCACCCCCGAGCGCCGGATACTCCGTCATGTCGCGCGTAGCGACTTCGAACCGCGCCATTACTCCACTCCCCCACTTAGCCGTATCGATCGCGCCCTTCTCATCCGGGGCGCCGACCGGCATTCCTATCGCCGAGCTTCTTGCACCCGGGCGATTGGCAGTCTTGTCTCCGAGCCGATGAAAAGCGGTAAATGCGCGAGCACGCGACTTTCGGCCAAGACCGAAGTTTGGTTTGGCGGGCGCTCCAAATCGACCCAATCGGGCGAGTTCCGCACGCCCGATGAGCGCTCGTTTACGGTTGCGTCAATTGAATTCTAACCATCGGCGGCGAATTAGGCCGGGTACCGCCTAAAGGCATCGCTTGGACCGCGCCTACGTCTTGGGTTTTATCGCTCGCTGGCCGAACAGGATCGCTTGAGCCCCCCGATCGGTTGCAAGGTTCGTGCGCTTCGCCTCGGCTTTCCCCAACTCGAGCGCGCGCTTTACCGCGCCGCGCGCGCCGATCCGCTCGAGCCAGGCCGCGAGATTGGGAAACTCGGCGATGTCCTGCCCCTGGTTCTTCCACAGGCGCGCCCACGGGAAACAGGCGATGTCGGCAATCGAGTAGGCGCCGGCGAGAAACTTTCGGTCCTTGAGGCGACGATCCATCACGCCGTAGAGCCGGTTCACCTCGTCGGTGTAGCGCCTGATGGCATAGGGAATCTTCTCCGGCGCATAGTTGCGAAAGTGGTGCGCCTGACCCGCCATAGGCCCGAGGCCGGCGACCTGCCAATAGAGCCATTGCTCGACGTCGACGCGCACGCGCTCGCGCGCCGGGTAGAGCTTTCCGGTCTTGCGTCCAAGATATTGGAGGATCGCCCCTGAACTCGAAAACCGATATTGGAGCGCCGCCGGGGCCGTCGGGGTCGACGATCGCCGGCATCTTGTTGTTGGGGGAGATTTCGAGGAACTCCAGCGCGAACTGCTCGCCCTTCGTAATGTCGACGAGCTTCACCCGATAGGGAAGTCGGACCTCCTCCAGCATGATCGCGATCTTGTAGCCGTTGGGCGTCGGCCAGAAGTGAAGATCGATCGGTTTGGCCTTCCCGCTTTTCTTGGCTGGCATCTGAGTGGCCTCTTAAGGAACGAGCACAGTCGAGCCCGTCGTCCTGCGCGCTTCGAGATCGCGGTGGGCGTCGGCGGCGCGGCTCAAAGGATACTTCTGATTGACACTCACCTTGATCAAGCCCCGGCTCACCATGTCGAACAACTCAGCCGCGTTGGCGACGAGATCGGCCCGACGCGCGGTATAGGCCATGAGCGACGGCCGGGTGGCGAAGAGAGAGCCCTTGAGCCGGGAAAGCTCGAAGGGAGGGACCGCCCCCGAGGCGTTGCCGAAGCTCACCCAAAGCCCCTTGGGCTTGAGGCAGTCGAGGGACGCCGGAAACGTATCCTTGCCGATCGAATTGTAGACGACGTCGCAGCCCTCGTCCTGCGTGATCTCGCGCACGCGGGCGACGAAATCTTCGCGCTTGTAGTTGATGACATGCGCCGCTCCGGCTTCGCGCGCGAGCGCTCCCTTCTCGTCGGAGCCTACCGTGCCGATCAGCGTCGCGCCGAGCGCTCTTGCCCATTGGCAGGCGATGAGGCCGACGCCGCCCGCCGCCGCGTGAAACAGCATCACCGTTTCGAGGCCGGACGCGGATAGGTCTCGCGAAGGAGATAGCGCACCGTCATGCCCTGCAGCATCATCGCCGCCGCGGTCTCGTAGCTGATCGAGTCCGGCAGCTTCACGAGGCGGTCGGCGGCGATGAGGCGCTCCTCCGCATAGCCACCGAGGACGCCCGCATAGGCGACGCGGTCGCCCAGCTTGAGATCGGCCACGCCCTGCCCGACGGCGACCACGTCGCCCGCGCCTTCCATGCCGATGACGGCCGGAAGCGACGGCAGCTTGTAGAGTCCCGTGCGGTGATAGACGTCGATGAAGTTGACGCCGATGGCGCGCTGGCGGATCCGCACCTGGCCGGGGCCGGGCGGGCCGACCTCGACCGGCTCCCAGACGAGCGCTTCTGGACCACCGGGCGCATGAATGCGGACCGCATGAACCAACAACGTGCGCTCCTCGCAACTCTCCTGAGGGGAAGTAGGTCGCAGCGCCGGACGCGCCTTGACCCGGCCACGCCCGCCTTCTATTGGCTCGTTGCCGGATCACAAGAGCCAGATGATGCCGACTGCCTCCGCAATGGCCCCTCTCGCCGCAGCTCTCGCCGTGCGCGGCGACTCGTGGACCGCACTTTCGGCTTGCGCCATCGGCACCGGCACCGAGCTCGACGCCCGCGCCGGCCTCGGCTGCGTCGACGACTCGCCCGAATGCATCAGCCGCCGCCAGACGACGCTGCGACATCTCGTCGACGACAAGAACCGCGCCTGGGTCAAAGAGCCGCCGACGCCCGAGGCCTATGCCTCCGGCGTGCGCCTCTTCGCGTTCAAGACGAAAAAGAAAGAGCTCACCTGCGACGAGCTCGCCCACGGCAAGCGAAGCCGACGGGGCGCGAGCAGCGCGCTCGCGAACGCCGGGTCGAAGCTGACGCACGCCCAGGTCACGCGCGGCAACGATGCTGGCCACCGAGGTCGGCCGCGAACTTCAGGCGCGAGATGAAGACGCCGCTGCAAGAAGAGTTGGGCAGCTCGGCGCCTTGCAACGAGGCCTTCCCCGGGCACCGTGCTGAATCAGGTTCGAACGCGAGCCCGCCGGCCTACCCGTCCTCGCAACGATCACGAAAGACTGCCTCACATGACGTCGAAACGATCGTCGACACGGTCGTCACGTTCGTGCGCGAGCACGAAAGCTGGGCGGCACCCATCGCCTTCCTCGTCGCCTTCGGCGAGAGCTTCTGCTTCTTCGTCGCTGGTGTGGCCGGGAACCGCGATCCTTGTCGGCGTCGCGGCACTTCTCGCCGCAAGCGGCGTGACTCTCGACAGCGTGATCCTGCCGGCCATCATCGCCGCGGCGGCTCGGCGGCACGCTCGGCTATGCCGTCTCCTATTGGATCGGCCTCTACTTCAAGGACAGCATCCACAACATCTGGCCCTTCAGCACGCGACCCGCACCTCATCGAGCACGGGCAGAACTTCTTCGAGCAATACGGCGCCTTCGGCGTCTTCCTCGGCCACTTCTTCGGCCCCGTCCGCGCCGTCATCCCGGTCGTCGCCGGCATGTTCGCCATGCGCCAGCTGCCGTTCCAGATCGCCAACGTCGCGAGCGCCCTCATCTGGGCGGCCGGCGTCATCGCGCCCTCGTTCTATCTCGTCGCGTTCAAGGAGCCGATCCTCGCGTTCCTGCGCGATCACGAAGGGGTCGTGGCGCTCGTCCTCTTTGCGCTCGCTCTCGCCAACGCCGTGCCGCGGCCTCTCCTCTTCTTGCCGACGCTCGTCCTGTTCATCCTGGTTGGCGCGTTGCACATCTTTGCCGGCGGAAGCTTCTTGACGATCTGGCTCGCCGGCGCCGCGGGCGCAATCGTGGGCGATCTCTACGCCTTCTGTCTCGGCCAAAACTACCAGGGCAATCTCAAGGGCGCGTGGCCGTGGACTGCCGACGCTGCCTCGCGCCGGGCGCGCGCGAGCGATCGAGAGCCAGGGGCTAGCCGCGGTTGTCGTCAGCAAGTTTCGCGGCTTCAATCGCGGCCTCGTGCCGCTGATGGCGGGGGCGACGCGAATGGCAACCGCCCCGTTCGTCGCGGCGAGCCTCGCTTCCGCGCTTCTCTGGTCGGCGGTGCTGCTGCTGCCCGCTATCGCCGTCGGCTCTTCTCACGCTGAGCGACCGGTAATCTGCTGTCCTGGCCTTGGCGCCGTCCGATTTGGATCGATCCAGACCCGCCTCGAGGCCCGTCATGCCCGCATAGGCGGGCATCCGTCCAACCCCGCAGCACAGCATGATGTTGGAAGCTTGGACAGATCGCCGCCTTCGCGGCGATGACGTTGGTGAAGTGTTCGGCTTCGCTGCCACACGGGCAACGACGCGCTACGCGGCTTCGTGAGGAGCGCGAGACGCGCGTAGTCGCGGTAGGGCCGCTCGAGCGTGAGGCGCGCGCCTTCCATGTCGGCCAGAGATCTCAGCTCGCGCTCGAGGCCTTCGCGCGGCTCGACGGAGAATTTCGCGAGCCACGCCCGAGAACGCTTGCGGAACCAGCGCCGGCAGCGCGCTCTGCTCGCCGAAATCGACGATGTGCAGCGAGCCGCCCGGCGCGACCGCGCGCGAAGGCCTGCGCGAGCGCCTCGCGCCACGGCGGGATCATCGACAGCGCGTAGGAGATGAACACGCGATCGAAGTTCGGCAACGCCGAACAGCGCCTGCCCGAGAAGTTCGGCCGCATCGCCCTGCGCCAGCGTGATGCGATCGCGACAGGCCCGCCCGCGCAATCGAGCGCCGCCGCCGTCTCGAGCATCGCCGGCGAGATGTCGAAGCCGAAGAGCTTCGCGTGCGGATAGCGCCGCGCCGCGAGAATGAGATTGCGGCCCGTGCCGCAGCCGACTTCGAGCATGGTGCCGCCGCGGGGGGCGCGAGCCCCTCGAGCATGCGGTCGCGGCCGAGCAGATAGAACTTCCGCGACGCATCGTAGATGTGCCGCTGCATGCGGTAGATGCGATCCATGTCGGAGGCGGCATCGCCGCCGTGATGGCCTGCATGGATGCCTCGCTTAAGGCTTGAGCACGTAGAGATGGAAGCCGCCGTAGATCGACGAGCGATCCTTGGCCGACAGCGCGCGGCAGGCTCGCGGTCGTAGGTGAAGCGTCGAGGATCGCGTCGGGGATGCGGCCCGGCAGGATCGTCTCCTCGCCGGCGGTGCGGAAGATGACGCGCGCGCCGGGCCGCGCCGTGCGCGCGATCTCGGTCCAGAGCGCGGTCAGCTGCTCGTCCGTCATCCAGTCCTGCGCATCGAGCAGCACGTAGGCGTCGGCGAGGCGCTCGGCGAGGCCCGCCAGATGCTCGGTGAACGACGCATGCACGATGTCGATGTTGCTCGGCGCGCGCTCGCAGCGTCTCTAGTTCGCGGGCTGCGAGGTACGGCGGCAGCGGCCCGCTGCCGTCCGCGCGCGTAGCGGCGGCCGAACGCCTGCCAGGCGAAATAGTTGTCCGCGAGGTCGAAGCCGCAGGCGAGCCGCTCGAGGCGCGCCTGCAGCACGGTCGCCATGCGCGCTCTCGCCGCCCTTCAGCGCTTCGAACTGCGACGGCGGAATGCCGAGGCCGAACAGCGCCGCCGGCTTGTCCATGAGCCAGCGGATGTGGCGCTTCTCGAACAGCGGCGCGATCTCCTCGTCGAAGATGCGGCTGCTGCTCGGCGCGGTTCCTTGGCCTGTGAGGATGCGCTTCGGGTTGCGCCGGTGCGCGCGCGCCAGCAGATGCCCCGCGGTGATGAAGCCGCCGAGCAGGCCGTGGCGGTAGACGTTGCGGCTGAAGTAGCCGATGCGCCGGCGCCCGATGCGGTCGCGGCTCTCCCAGTAGTTGCGGGTGGCGCGTCGAGCATCCGGCGCGAGATCGCGCTCGTAGGCCTCGACGTTGTCCGCGTGTTGGCGTCGCGAAGAAGCGATAGAAGGTCGCGTAGTCGGGCAGATGGCGCGCCGCCGCGAGCTTGAGCTTGTTCAGCGCCACGTGCGCCGGGTTGAGATCGATCCCCGTGACGCGCGACGTCGACCGCCGTCACGTAGCAGAGGATGTTGCAGCCGCCGGACGCGATGGCGGCGAGATGCTCGCCGGCCTTGAGGTCGAGCGCCTCGAGATCGACGACCGGGTCTTCCCAGATCTGCGGATAGACGAGCCCGGAGAAGGCGAACGTGAAAAGCCGCTCCTCGAGTGCCCTTGCGGCTGACCGCCTTGTGCCGGTGCACCGCCGCTTCAGCCGCTCGTGGTCGAGACCTTTGGCGTCGGACGAACGCTCTCGGAGAGACCTCGACGATAGCGCCCATCTTGTCCTCGCCTTCGCTGCCGGCTGACCGCATTCCGACCTCCACCGCGTGCAATTCTCGCGGCGAGGACTTCACCCCGACTATCGGCTCACTATTGCAGTTCTGTGACGGCGCGTCCGCGCGCCCCTGCGGCTTGCCCTTGGCCAGGATCGCTTAGACGAGGCGGCACGGCAAGCCGCTTCCCGCGCGGCCAGAACTCGAGGATCGACTCCCATGACCGCTCGCCACCACCGCAAGGTCGAGATCCAGAAGAAGAAGGCGCGCCGCGCCATCCCGCGCGCCAAGGTCACCCGCAACCAGGGCAACACGGCGGCGGCCCGCAAGCGCTTGAAGAAGCTCGCCGGCAAGGCGCGCGCCGCCAAAGGCCTGGGGAGACGGCCGCGGCGCGGCCCCATGCCGAATTTTGAGCGCATCGTCGTCCTGACCGGGGCCGGCATCTCGGCCGAATCCGGTGTCGCGACCTTCCGCGACAAGGACGGCATCTGGTCGAAATGATTATCGCGACGTGGCGACGCCGGAGGGTTTCGCGCGCAATCCCGCCCGAGTCCACACGTTCTATAACGAGCGCCGCCGCGCCCACGCGCCGTACAGCCCAACGCCGCCCATCACGCGCTCGCCCGGCTCGAGCGGGAGCACGCGGGCTCGGTCACGGTCGTTACCCAGAATATCGACGCGCTGCACGAGGCCGCGGGCTCGAGGAACATCATTCACATGCACGGCGAGCTTCTGAAGGCGCTCTGCGCCGCGGTGCAGCGGCGGATCGCCTGGACCGGCGACATCACGCAAGACACGATCTGCCCCTCGTGCGCGCTCCCCGGCGGCCTGCGCCCCGACGTCGTCTGGTTCGGCGAGATGCCCTACCGCATGGAGGAGATCGCCGAGCTGCTCGCCGCGGCGGACCTCTTCGTCTCGATCGGCACCAGCGGCAACGTCTATCCGGCGGCCGGCTTCGTCGCCGAGGCCCGCGCGGCAGGCGCCCACACGGTCGAGCTCAACCTCGAGCCGTCCGAAGGGGCCAGCCTCTTCGCGGAAGCGATCCACGGTCCTGCGACGCAGGTCGTCCCCGCCTACGTCGAGCGGCTTCTCGGCGCCCGCACCGATCAGGTGCGGCGGAAGACTCGGCGACCGCCTCGACGTGGGGCGCATAGAGGAACTGGTCGACCGGCGTGACGGGACCCATGACGTAGCCGCCGTCGATTAGCATGCGCGCGTCGCGCGCGAGCGTCGCCGCGTTGCACGACACGGCGATGACCACCGGCACCTTGCATTTCGCGATGCGCTCGACCTGGAGCGCCGCGCCCGCACGCGGCGGGTCGAGCACGAGGGCGTCGAAGCGATCGAGCTCGGCGATCGAGGCTCGCCAGAGGTCGCGCACAATCGCCTCGATCGGCTTCAGGCCCGTTGCTTTCGCCGCGCGCCCGGGCGATCGGCGCTGTTCGTCGATGGCGGCGAGCAGGTACGCGCCGCCCCAGCGCAAACGCGAATGTGCCGAGGCCGAGATCGGCGATCCGCCTCGCCCGCTTCGGCAGGGCCCCGACGACGAGCTCGATCAGCAGAGCCTCGGCTTCCGGCACCGCCTGCAGGAACGTCGCGTGCGGGGGCTCGACGGCGACGCCGCCGAGCGTCACGTCGGGGGCGCCGTGCTTGACGATCGGCTCGCCGGCAATCGTGAGCCGAACGAGGCGCGCGGCGGCCGCGATCCTCGCCGCTCGCGGCACGGGTCTCCGGCGCAAGACTCTTGTCGCCGTTGTCGAAGCCGACGTCGAGGCCGTGATCGAGACGCGTCACGAGGAGCCGCCTCACCTTGCCCTGCGCCATGACGAGGCGCGCGATTTCGCTCAACGCGCCGAGCGCGCCACGATCTGCGGATCGAGGACGGGGCACTCCTCGAGATCGACGAGCGTGTGGGCTCCCTCCTCGCGAAATCCGATCACCACCTCGGACCCATGGCGCTCGACGCCGAGAAAGGCGCGCCGGCGCGAGCGCTCGGAGACCGTCCGCAGCGCCTCGACCTCGGCCTTGATACCGCGATGGCGGAACGCCTCGACGACGATGTCGCGCTTCCAGCGCGCGTAGAGCTCCGCCGACATGTGCTGGGCAACGCAGCCGCCGCAGCGGCCGAAGTGCGGCAAGGCGCGGCCGGCGCTCGGGGCCGTCCTCGTGCGCTGCCGACGCCGTCGTTATCGCGCCAGCGCTCCCCGGGGAGGGCGAACGGCACGAATGCGTGGCCGCGCCGTTTCGGCGACGCCGTCGCCCTCGGCGCCGAGGCGCGCGATCTCGACTTCGGCCGCGTCAGTCACGGCGCGCGCCCAGGAGAGTATTCGCGATTGCCCGACCCGCCGGCGATGGGCGAGGCGACGATGCGAAGACGCTCCAGCCCATGTCCCGCGCGAGCCAGCGCGAGACCGAGGCGACGGCGCCTCGCGGCGTCCGCGTCGCGGACGACGCCGCCTTGCCGACGGCGGCGGGTCCGACCTCGAACTGCGGTTTGACGAGCGCGACGAGCCACGCCCCGCGCGCGGCGAGCGCGAGCGCGGCCGGCAACGCCTTGGCGAGCGAGATGAAGCTCACGTCGGCCGTGACCGAGTCGACCTCGGGCGGCGATCGATGCTCGGCTCAGCGTGCGCGCGTCGCGGCCCTCGAGCGCGACGACGCGTGGGTCCGCCGCAAGCGTCATGGAGCTGATCGTGGCCGACGTCGACGGCGTAGACCTTGCCGCCCACGTGCGAGCAGCACCTCGGTGAAGCCACCGGTCGAGGCGCCGACGTCGAGTGCGGTCCGCCGTGGGGTCGAGGCCGAAAGCGTCAAGCGCCGCCGCGAGCTTCACGGCGCCGCGCGAGACGAAATCCACGCCCGCTCCCGGAAGAACGGCGAGCGGCGCACCCGCCTCGACGAGCGCGCCGGGCTTGTCGACGATCGCGCCGGCGACCCGGACCAGGCCGCGGCCAATGGCATCGCGCGCCCGCGACCGCGTGGTCACGAGGCCGGCCTCGACCAGGGCCTGATCCAACCGCCTTCGCATCGACGTCAGCTTACGTTATCTTGGGCAGCGCCTAACACAACCTTCGAACCAAATCAGGAGGTTCCGATGAAGCATCTCGTCGCCGCCGCTCTCGTCGCCCTCGCCGTATCGGGCTGCTTCGGCCGAAGGGAACGCCGTCGCCGCCCGGCGCCAAGGTCTTTTTCGTCAGCTCGAGGATCGGCGCCACCCTGGCGAGCCCGGTCACGGTCAAGTTCGGGGTCGAGGGCATGGAGGTCGTGCCGGCCGGAACCGAGAAGGCCAAACAGCGGCTGTCACCACGTGCTGATCGACACCAAGCTCGAGGACTATACCTCTCCCATTCCCGCCGACGACACGCACGTGCACTTCGGCAAGGGCCAGACGGAGGCAGCGCTCGACTTGAAGCCCGGCAAGCATACGCTGCAGCTCATCCTCGCCGATCAGAACCACATTCCGCACGACCCGCCGGTGCAATCGGAGGTCGTCACGATCACGGTACAGTGACGGAACCTGCCCGCGGCAGTCACGGGGGTGCATCGCCAGATGAGCGCCGTCCACGACGCCGCCGTCAAGGTGGCGGAAAGGCGCCGCGCGCGACCTAGCCAACGCGCTGTAATTCCCCCTCCACGGGCACGATATCGCGTCGAGATCACGACTGGTGTTTGTGATGAGCCGCTCGAACGGCGTCCCGCAAACTCCGCCGGCGAACGCGTTCAGACAACAAACAATCAGTATACGCGCGATTGATGCTGAGCGGCGAATCGCCTAAACAGGTCCGATACATTTTTTGTTGGAAATTCGGAGTAAAATTCATGGGACACGAACTGCCCTTTGGATCGCAGATGGCCTATTGCGGCCTCGATGAGGATCTCCAGTCGGCTCTCCGAAGCGCGAAGAAATTCGTCATGGCGGAGATCGATCCGATCCTCGACGATTTCTATGCTCACCTCGCCCAATCCCCGGGACACGCTATCCCTTTTCAAGAGCCGCGAGCACATGCAGGTCGCCAAACGGGCGCAGTTGGCCCATTGGGACTTGATCGCCGACGCCCGTTTCAACGAGACCTATGCGACATCGGCGGCGAAGATCGGCGAAACACACTTTCGCATCGGTCTCGAGCCTCGCGCGTATGTCGGAGCTTACTCCCTCATCACCTCCTCCCTCGTCGAAGCGGTTGCGCTGCGGTTTCCATCCGGCCGCTCCTTGGACCGATCCCGACGCTCGGCGCAAGGCTCAGCTTCAGAAGGCCCTCGTCAGGGCCGCCATGCACGACATGAACCTGGTCATCGACACTTATCTCAAGCTTGGGCGTCGCAACGTCGCGGCCGAATTCTCCTGCATTGCCGACGATTTCAGCAAGACGATCGGCAACGTCGTCGGCACCGTCTCCGCCTCCGCCGGTCAGCTCGAGATGCATGCCCGCTCGATGACGTCGGCTGCCGCCG
>CAVUEM010000038.1:0-13339 GCA_963740475.1 uncultured Alphaproteobacteria bacterium
GCGGAGACGGAGGGATTCGAACCCTCGATACGCCTTTACAAGCGTATAACGGTTTAGCAAACCGCCGCCTTCAGCCTCTCGGCCACGTCTCCTTGTTCGGCGAAGCACCCGTATAGATGCGGGAGGGGGCGTTTGCAAGCGGCGGACCCCGATGACGATCGCATCGCGCCTGGCGCGCGCGCCGCCGCGCTCATGGCCAAAAGAGGCGGTTTCAGGGCTATCCACCTCGTCATCTAATCTCCGTCATGGTGCGCCATACTCTGGACGTGCGCGGTGACTTGACTAAACTCACTCCGACGTCGGGAGCTCTACTACCTTCGCCATGCGCGCGATGCGATCAGCACCGCTGCGAGAGCCACATGCAGGGATCAAGGATTGCTCAGCGTGCCTAATCGAGCGATGCGATTGAATAGCTCTCCTGCATTCGCCGCAGCCGCGAGCGTCGTCAGCCTTGCGGCGCTCGTTTCTGCCGCGCGCGCGTCCGAATACTGCGTGTCATGCGCGGGACCCGAGGCCGCCTACCGGTGCGAAATCGAAGGGACGCCCGAGGGACCGGGCACGGATCCCAAAGCGCAGCTCCTCTGCATCACCGAGCTCGCCAGGGCCGGAGGCCACGAGAGCTGCGCCGTCGCACGCGGCGGCTCCGTGCCATGCGCAGGAGAAACGCGGGTCTTTGCGGCCCCGATCGGCGAGCCGGGGCCGGTGCCCTCGATCGGCGACGACGCGCCGGCCGCGACCCCTCCCGAGCCCGCGCCCGAGGACGCGGCCGGCGGGGGTGAGCCGCCGCGCACGGTCGAGGAGATGGCGAAGAGCACGGTGAAATCGTCGAAAGAAGGCCTCGAGAAGGCCGGAGAGACCGTCGTCGGCGGCGCCAAGACGGCCGGAGAAAAGATCGGCAATGCAGGCAGTGCAGTCGGCAGCGCGGCCAAGAAGACCTGGGACTGCCTCGTCTCGCTCTTCAAAGACTGCTGAGGCCCGTCAGTGCTTCGCGAGCCACTCGCGGGCCTGCTTTTGCGCTTCCGCGATCTCGGCTCTCGTCATCTCGCCTCGCAATCTCGAGCCGATAGCGCCTGGCCTCGACGTTGCCCCTCGAGGCAGCGAGATTGAACCATTTGTGCGCGGTCACGAGATCGACGTCGACCTCGCGCCCCGAGCAGTACATGAGGCCGAGCTCGAACAGAGCATCGGATCCACCCCCGAGCGCCGGATACTCCGTCATGTCGCGCGTAGCGACTTCGAACCGCGCCATTACTCCACTCCCCCACTTAGCCGTATCGATCGCGCCCTTCTCATCCGGGGCGCCGACCGGCATTCCTATCGCCGAGCTTCTTGCACCCGGGCGATTGGCAGTCTTGTCTCCGAGCCGATGAAAAGCGGTAAATGCGCGAGCACGCGACTTTCGGCCAAGACCGAAGTTTGGTTTGGCGGGCGCTCCAAATCGACCCAATCGGGCGAGTTCCGCACGCCCGATGAGCGCTCGTTTACGGTTGCGTCAATTGAATTCTAACCATCGGCGGCGAATTAGGCCGGGCACCGCCTAAAGGCATCGCTTGGACCGCGCCTACGTCTTGGGTTTCATCGCCCGCTGGCCGAACAGGATCGCTTGAGCCCCCCGATCGGTTGCAAGGTTCGTGCGCTTCGCCTCGGCTTTCCCCAACTCGAGCGCGCGCTTTACCGCGCCGCGCGCGCCGATCCGCTCGAGCCAGGCCGCGAGATTGGGAAACTCGGCGATGTCCTGCCCCTGGTTCTTCCACAGCCGCGCCCACGGGAAACAGGCGATGTCGGCAATCGAGTAGGCGCCGGCGAGAAACTTTCGGTCCTTGAGGCGACGATCCATCACGCCGTAGAGCCGGTTCACCTCGTCGGTGTAGCGCTTGATGGCATAGGGAATCTTCTCCGGCGCATAGTTGCGAAAGTGGTGCGCCTGACCCGCCATCGGCCCGAGGCCGGCGACCTGCCAAAAGAGCCATTGCTCGACGTCGACGCGCAGGCGCTCGCGCGCCGGGTAGAGCTTTCCGGTCTTGCGTCCAAGATATTGGAGGATCGCCCCTGAACTCGAAAACCGATATTGGAGCGCCGCCGGGGCCGTCGGGATCGACGATCGCCGGCATCTTGTTGTTGGGGGAGATTTCGAGGAACTCCGGCGCGAACTGCTCGCCCTTCGTGATGTCGACGAGCTTCACCCGATAGGGAAGTCGGACCTCCTCGAGCATGATCGCGATCTTGTGGCCGTTGGGCGTCGGCCAGAAGTGAAGATCGATCGGTTTGGCCTTCCCGCTTTTCTTGGCTGCCATCTGAGTGGCCTCTTCAAGGAACGAGCACGGTCGAGCCCGTCGTCCTGCGCGCTTCGAGATCGCGGTGGGCGTCGGCGGCGCGGCTCAAAGGATACTTCTGATTGACACTCACCTTGATCAAGCCCCGGCTCACCATGTCGAACAACTCAGCCGCGTTGGCGACGAGATCGGCCCGACGCGCGGTATAGGCCATGAGCGACGGCCGGGTGGCGAAGAGCGAGCCCTTGAGCCGGGAAAGCTCGAAGGGAGGCACCGGCCCCGAGGCGTTGCCGAAGCTCACCCAAAGCCCCTTGGGCTTGAGGCAGTCGAGGGACGCCGGAAACGTATCCTTGCCGATCGAATCGTAGACGACGTCGCAGCCCTCGCCCTGCGTGATCTCGCGGACGCGGGCGACGAAATCTTCGCGCTTGTAGTTGATGACATGCGCCGCTCCGGCTTCGCGCGCGAGCGCTCCCTTCTCGTCGGAGCCTACCGTGCCGATCAGCGTCGCGCCGAGCGCTCTTGCCCATTGGCAGGCGATGAGGCCGACGCCGCCCGCCGCCGCGTGAAACAGCATCACCGTTTCGAGGCGGACGGGAAAGGTCTCGCGAAGGAGATAGCGAACCGTCATGCCCTGCAGCATCATCGCCGCCGCGGTCTCGTAGCTGATCGAGTCCGGCAGCTTGACGAGGCGGTCGGCGGCGATGAGGCGCTCCTCCGCATAGCCTCCGAGGACGCCGGCATACGCGACGCGGTCGCCGGCTCGAGATCGGCCACGCCCTGCCCGACCGCGAGCACCTCGCCCGCGCCTTCCATGCCGATGACGGCCGGAAGCGACGGCAGCGGATAGAGCCCCGTCCGATGAGTAGACGTCGATGAAATTCAAGCCGATGGCGTGCTGGCGGATCAGCGCCTGGCCGGGGCCGGGCGGGCCGATCTCGACCGGCTCCCAGACGAGCGCTTCTGGACCACCGGGAGCATGTAGGCGGACCGCATGAACCAACAACGTGCGCTCCTCGCAACTCTCCTGAGGGGAAGTAGGTCGCAGCGCCGGACGCGCCTTGACCCGGCCACGCCCGCCTTCTATTGGCTCGATTGCCGGATCACAAGAGCCAGATGATGCCGACTGCCTCCGCTATGGCCCCTCTCGCAAGAGCCCTCGCCGTGGCGGCGATCTGGAGCGCACTTTCAGCATGCGCCGCCGGTACGGGCACCGAGCTCGATGCGCGCGCCGGGCTCGGCTGCGTCGACGACTCGCCCGAATGCATCAGCCGCCGCCAGACGACGCTGCGACATCTCGTCGACGACAAGCAGCGAGCCTGGGTCAAAGAGCCGGCCACGCCCGAGGCCTATGCGTCGGGCGTGCGCCTCTTCGCATTCAAATCGAAAAAGAAAGAGCTCACCTGCGACGAGCTCACGCATGGCCGAAAGGAAGCGGCGGGGGCCAAGAGCGCGCTCGCGAGCGCCGGCGCCAAGCTCACGCCGACACAGGTCGCGCGCGGAACGATGCTGGCCAGCGAAGTAGGCAGGGAACTCGAGACCGAGTACAAACGTCGCTGCAAGAAGAGTTGAATCTCGAGCGCCTTTCGGCTTCCCTGGGCGCGAAAATCGTCGCGCGAGCCCGCGCGGCTCCCGTCCGCGGACGATCACGAAAGAGCCTCCCATGACCGTCGAAACGCTCGTCACTGCCATCGTCGCCTTCGTGCGCGACCATGAGGGGTGGGCGGTGCCCGTCGCCTTTCTGGTCGCCTTCGGCGAGAGCTTCTGCTTCCTGTCGCTGCTGTGGCCGGGAACCGCGATCCTCGCCGGCCTCGCGGCGCTCCTTGCCGCAAGCGGCGTATCCGACAGCGTGATCCTTCCCGCCGTCTTGGGCGCGGCGGCGGGCGGCGCGCTCGGATATGCCGTCTCGTACTGGATCGGCCGCTACTTCAAGGACAGCATTCACAAAATCTGGCCGTTCCGCACGCGACCCCACCTCATCGAGGACGGTCAGAATTTCTTCGAGCGGTACGGAGCCTTCGGCGTCTTCCTCGGGCATTTCTTCGGCCCCGTCCGCGCGGTCATTCCGGTCGTCGCCGGCATGTTCAACATGCGCCAGCTGCCGTTTCAGACCGCCAACATCCTGAGCGCCCTCATCTGGGCGGGCGGCATCGTCGCGCCCGCGTTCTATCTCGTCGAGTTCAAGGAGCCGATCCTCGCGTTCCTGCGCGATCACGAAGGGGTCGTGGCGCTCGTCCTCTTCGCGCTCGCTCTCGCCAACGCCGTGCCTCGGCCTCTCCTCTTCTTCCCGACGCTCGTCCTGTTCATCCTGGTTGGCGCGTTGCACCTCTTTGCCGGCGGAAGCTTCTTGACGATATGGATTGCCGGCGCCGCGGGGGCACTCGCGGGCGATCTCTATGCCTTCTGGCTCGGCCAAAAATACGAGGGTAATCTCAAGGGCGCATGGCCGTGGACAGCAGACGCTGCCTCGCGCAGGGCAGCGCGCGAGCGCATCGAGAGCCAGGGGCTGGGCGCGGTTGCCACCAGCAAGTTTCGCGGATTTAGTCGCGGCCTCGTTCCGCTCATGGCGGGAGCGACGCGAATGGCAACCGCCCCGTTCGTCGCGGCGAGCCTCGCTTCCGCGCTCGTCTGGTCGGCGATCCTTTTACTGCCCGCTATCGCCGTCGAGCTCATCTCACGCTGAGCGACCGGTAATCTGCTGTCCTGGCCTTGGCGCCGTCCGATTTGGATCGATCCAGACCCGCCTCGAGGCCCGTCATGCCCGCATAGGCGGGCATCCGTCCAACCCCGCAGCACAGCATGATGTTGGAAGCTTGGACAGATCGCCGCCTTCGCGGCGATGACGTTGGTGAAGTGTTCGGCTTCGCTGCCACACGGGCAACGACGCGCTACTGCGGCTTCGAGAGGAGCGCGAGAAGCGCGTAGCCGCGATAGGGACGCTCGAGCACGAGGCGGGCCCCTTCCTTCTCGGCCAGAGATCTCAGCTCGCTCTCGAGGTCTGCGCGCGGCTCGACCGAGAACTTCGCGAGCCAGCGCTCGAGACCGCTCCGGAACCAGGCCGGCAATCGCGCCTCGGCGCCGAAATCGACGACGTGGAGCGAGCCGCCCGGGGCGACCGCGCGCCAGGCCTCGTGAACGGCATCGCGCCACGGCGGGATCATCGACAGCGCGTAGGAGATGAAGACGCGATCGAAGTTCGGAACTCCGAACAGCTCCGTGCCCGTGAAGCGGGCCGCGTCGCCGTGCGTGATCGCGATCCGCTTCGAGAGGCCCGCCCGCGCAATGGAGCGGCGCGCGGTGTCGAGCATCGCCGCCGAAATATCGAAGCCGAAGTAGTCCGCGCGCGGATAGCGCCCGGCCGCAAGAATGAGATTGCGCCCCGTGCCGCAGGCGATCTCGAGAACGGTGCCGCCGTCGGGGGGCGCAAGCTCCGCGAGCAGGCGGTCGCGGCCGAGAAGATAGTACTTGCGGGTGGCGTCGTAGATGTGCCGCTGGTTGCGGTAGATCACATCCATGTGCCGGCTGGCGTGGCCGGAGGCCCCGGATAGGGGAGGCGCCTTCATGCGACGAGGACGTAGAGATGAAAGCCGCCGTAGATCGACGAGCGGTCCTTGAGGGCCAGCGCCCGGCACCGCTCGCGATCGTAGGAGAAGCGCCGCAGGATCTCGTCCGGGATGCGCCCCGGCAGGATTGTCTCCTCGCCCGCCGTGCGGAAGATGACGCGCGCGCCGGGCCGCGCGGTGCGCGCGATCTCGGTCCAGAGCTGAGTAAGCTGCGCGTCCGTCATCCAATCCTGCGCATCGAGGAGCACGTAGGCGTCGTAGGAATTCTCGGGCAAGCCCGCGAGGTGCTCGGTGAAGGACGCGTGCACGATGTCGATATTCTTGGCGCGCGCTTTCAGGGTCTCGTAGCGCGCCGGCTCGAGGTAAGGCGGCAGCGGGCCCTTGCCGCCGCGCGCGTAACGGCGTCCGAACGCCTGCCAGGCGAAATAGTTCTCGGCGAGATCGAAGCCGCACGCGAGCCGCTCGAGGCGTGCTTTCAGCACGTTGGCCATGCGCGTCTCGCTGCCCTTGAGCGCCTCGAACTGCGAGGGCGGAATGCCGAGGCCGAACAGAGCCGCAGGCTTGTCCATGAGCCAGCGGATGTGCCGCTTCTCGAACAGCGGCGCGATCTCCTCGGCGAAGATCGCCTGCTGCTCGGCAAGGTTCCTCGCCTGGAGGAGGCGCTTCGGGTTGGAGCGGTGCGCGCGCGCCAAGAGATGTCCGGCGGTGATGAAGCCGCCGAGAAGGCCCTGACGATAGACGTTGCGCTTGAAGTATCCGATCCGCTTGCGCCCGAGCCGGTCGCGGCCCTCCCAGTAGTGGCGCGTCGCCGCGTCGAGATGCGGGGCCAGGGTCTTCTTGTAGGCTTCGACGTTGTTGCGCGAGTTCGCGTCGACGAAGAAGCGCGCGAACGTGGCATAGTCCGGCAGATGGCGCGCCGCCGCGATCTTGAGCCTGTTGAGCGCCACGTGGGCGCCATTGAGATCGAGCCCGGTGACGCCGACGTCAGCCGCCGTCACGTAGCTCATGATGTTGCAGCCGCCTGACGCAATGGCGGCAACTCTCTCGCCGGACTTGAGGTCGAGGGCCTCGAGATCGACGAGCGGGTCCTCCCAGATCTGGGGATAGACGAGCCCGGAAAAGGCGAACGTGAAAAGCCGCTCCTGAATTCCCTTGCGGCTCACCGCCCGGTGCCGGTGCACCGCGCGCTTTAGCCGCTCGCTGGTCGAGCCCTTTGGCGTCGGACGAACGCTCTCGGAGAGAACCTCGACGTTAGCGCCCATCTTTTCCTCGCCTTCGCTGCCGGCTGACCGCATTCCGACCTCCACCGCGTGCGATTCTCGCGGCGAGGACTCACCCCGACTATCGGCTCACTATTGCAGTTCTGTGACGGCGCGTCCGCGCGCCCCTGCGGCTTGCCACTTGGCCTAGGATCGCCTAGACGAGGCGGCACGGCAAGCCGCTTCCCGCGCGGCCAGAACTCGAGGATCGAACTCCCATGACCGCTCGCCACCACCGCAAGATCGAGATTCAGAAGAAAAAGGCGCGCCGCGCCATTCCTCGTGCCAAGGTCACCCGCAACCAGGGCAATACGGCGGGGGCTCGCAAGCGCTTGAAAAAGCTCGCCGGCAAGGCTCGTGCCGCCAAGGCCGGGGCCTAGTCCGGGAGAGGGGCGCGGCGCGGCCCCATGCCGAATTTTGAGCGCATCGTCGTCCTGACCGGGGCCGGCATCTCGGCCGAATCGGGTGTCTCGACCTTCCGCGACAAGGACGGCATCTGGTCGAAATACGATTATCGCGAGGTCGCAACCCCCGAGGGGTTCGAGAGGAATCCCGCCCTCGTCCACACCTTCTATAACGAGCGCCGCCGCGCCCACGCGAAGGTCGCCCCCAACGCCGCCCATCATGCCCTCGCCCGGCTCGAGCGGGAGCACGCGGGCTCGGTCACGGTCGTTACGCAGAATATCGACGCGCTCCACGAGGCGGCGGGCTCGAGGAACATCATCCACATGCACGGCGAGATTCTGAAGGTGCTCTGCGCCGCGTGCGAGGCGCGGATTGCCTGGACCGGCGACATCACGCAAGAGACGATCTGCCCCTCGTGCGCGCTCCCCGGCGGCCTGCGCCCCGACGTCGTCTGGTTCGGCGAGATGCCCTACCGCATGGAGGAGATCGCCGAGCTGCTCACGGCGGCGGACCTCTTCGTCTCGATCGGCACCAGCGGCAGCGTCTACCCGGCGGCGGGCTTCGTCGCCGAGGCCCGCGCGGCGGGCGCCCACACCGTCGAGCTCAACCTCGAGCCGTCGGAAGGGGCGAGCCTCTTCGCGGAAGCGATCCACGGTCCTGCGACGCAGGTCGTCCCCGCCTACGTCGAGCGGCTTCTCGGCGCCCGCACCTGATCAGGTGCGGCGGAAGACGGCGACCGCCTCGACGTGGGGCGCATAGAGGAACTGGTCGACCGGCGTGACGGGACCCATGACGTAGCCGCCGTCGATTAGCATGCGCGCGTCGCGCGCGAGCGTCGCCGCGTTGCACGACACGGCGATGACCACCGGCACCGAGCATTTGGCGATGCGCTCGGCCTGGAGCGCCGCGCCGGCACGCGGGGGGTCGAACACGAGCGCGTCGAATTGATCGAGCTCGCGCACCGCGAGAGGCTCGCGGTAGAGATCGCGCACGATCGCCTCGATCGGCTTCAGGCCCGTCGCTTTGCGCGCCGCGCGCTCGAGGGCGTGAATTGCGCGCCGGTCCCCGTCGATGGCGGTGACTCGCACGCGCCGCCCCAAGGGAAACGCGAACGTGCCGAGGCCCGAGAAGAGATCGGCGGCCCGCTTCGCCCGCTTCGGGAGCGCCCCGACGACGAGCTCGACGAGAAGAGCCTCGGCTTCCGGCACCGCCTGCAGGAACGCCCCTTGCGGCGGCTCGACCTCGACCCCGCCGAGGGTGACGACGGGGGCGCCGAGCTCGACCACCGGCTCGCCCGCAATCGTGAGGCGAATGAAGCGGGCGTCGGTCGCGATCCTCGCCGCCGCGGCACGGGTCTCGGGCGCAAGATCCTTGCGGCCGTTGTCGAAGCTGACGTCGAGGCCGTGATCTAGGCGCGTCACCACCAGGCGCCCTCCCTCGTCCTCGGGCATGACGAGGCGCGCGATCTCCTTCATCGCGCCGAGCGCCGCCATGATGGCCGGCTCGAGGACGAGGCACTCCTCGATATCGACGAGCGTGTGGGATCCCTCCTCGCGAAATCCGACCACGACCTCGGGTCCATGGCGTTCGACGCCGAGAAAGGCGCGCCGGCGCGAGCGCTCGGAGACCGTCCGCAGCGCTTCGACCTCGGCATTCAGACCGCGATGGCGGAAGGCCTCGACCAGCATGTCGCGCTTCCAGCGCGCGTAGAGCTCGGCCGACATGTGCTGGGCAACGCAGCCGCCGCAGCGGCCGAAGTGCCGGCACGGCGCGGCTCGGCGCTCGGTGCCGTCGCTCATGCGCTGCCAGACGCCATCGTTATCGCGCCAGCGCTCCCCGGGGAGGGCGAACGGCACGAATACCGGGCCGCGGACCGTTTGAGCGACGCCGTCGCCCTCTGCGCCGAGGCGCACGATCTCCACTTCTGCCGCGTCAGTCACGGCGCGCGCCCAGGAGATATTCGCGATTGCCCGACCCGCCGGCGATGGGGGAGGTGACGACGCCAATGACGCTCCAGCCCATGTCCCGCGCGAGCCAGCGCGAGACTGAGGCGACGGCGGCCTCGCGGGCGTCCGGGTCGCGGACGACGCCTCCTTTGCCGACGGCGTCCGGCCCGGCCTCGAATTGCGGCTTGACGAGCGCGACGAGCCACGCCCCGCGCCCGGCGAGCCCGAGCGCGGCCGGCAAAGCCTTGGCGAGCGAGATGAAGCTCACGTCGGCCGTGACCGCGCCGACCTCGTCCGGGATCGATGCTCGGCTCAGCGTGCGGGCGTCCTGGTCCTCGAGAGAGGCGACGCGCGCGTCCCGCCGCAAGCGCTCATGCAGCTGGCGGTGCCCGACGTCGACCGCATAGACCTTGGCCGCCCCGCGTGCGAGCAGCACCTCGGTGAAGCCACCCGTCGAGGCGCCCACGTCGAGTGCGATCCTGTTCTTGGGGTCGAGGCCGAAAGCGTCAAGGGCCGCCCCGAGCTTCACGGCGCCGCGCGAGACGAAATCCACGCCCGCTCCCGGAAGAACGGCGAGCGGCGCACCCGCCTCGACGAGCGCGCCGGGCTTGTCGACGATCGCGCCGGCGACGCGGACCAGGCCGCGGCCAATGGCATCGCGCGCCCGCGACCGCGTGGTCACGAGGCCGGCCTCGACCAGGGCCTGATCCAACCGCCTTCGCATCGACGTCAGTCTACGTTATCTTGGGGCAGTGCCTAACACAGACCTTTGAACCAAATCAGGAGGTTCCGATGAAGCATCTCGTCGCCGCCGCTCTCGTCGCCCTCGCCGTATCGGGCTGCGGGCCCTCGGGGCCCAAGGGAACGCCGTCGCCGCCCGGCGCCAAGGTCTTTTTCGTCGAGCCCAAGGACGGCGCCACCCTGGCGAGCCCGGTCACGGTCAAGTTCGGGGTCGAGGGCATGGAGGTCGTGCCGGCCGGAACCGAGAAGGCCAACAGCGGTCATCACCACGTGCTGATCGACACCAAGCTCGAGGACTATACCTCTCCCATTCCCGCCGACGACACGCACGTGCACTTCGGCAAGGGCCAGACGGAGGCAGCGCTCGACTTGAAGCCCGGCAAGCATACGCTGCAGCTCATCCTCGCCGATCAGAACCACATTCCGCACGACCCGCCGGTGCAATCGGAGGTCGTCACGATCACGGTACAGTGACGGAACCTGCCCGCGGCAGTCACGGGGGTGCATCGCCAGATGAGCGCCGTCCACGACGCCGCCGTCAAGGTGGCGGGAAGCGCTGCGCGCGACCTAGCCAACGCGCTGTAATTCCCCCTCCACGGGCACGATATCGCGTCGAGATCACGACTGGTGTTTGTGATGAGCCGCTCGAACGGCGTCCCGCAAACTCCGCCGGCGAAAGCGTTCAGACAACAAACAATCAGAGTACGCGCGATTGATGCTGAGCGGCGAATCGCCTAAACAGGTCCGATACATTTTTTGTTGGAAATTCGGAGTAAAATTCATGGGACACGAACTGCCCTTTGGATCGCAGATGGCCTATTGCGGCCTCGATGAGGATCTCCAGTCGGCTCTCCGAAGCGCGAAGAAATTCGTCATGGCGGAGATCGATCCGATCCTCGACGATTTCTATGCTCACCTCGCCCAATCCCCGGACACGCTATCCCTTTTCAAGAGCCGCGAGCACATGCAGGTCGCCAAACGGGCGCAGTTGGCCCATTGGGACTTGATCGCCGACGCCCGTTTCAACGAGACCTATGCGACATCGGCGGCGAAGATCGGCGAAACACACTTTCGCATCGGTCTCGAGCCTCGCGCGTATGTCGGAGCTTACTCCCTCATCACCTCCTCCCTCGTCGAAGCGGTTGCGCTGCGGTTTCCATCCGCGCCCTTGGACCGATCCCACGCTCGGCGCAAGGCTCAGCTTCAGAAGGCCCTCGTCAGGGCCGCCATGCACGACATGAACCTGGTCATCGACACTTATCTCAAGCTTGGGCGTCGCAACGTCGCGGCCGAATTCTCCTGCATTGCCGACGATTTCAGCAAGACGATCGGCAACGTCGTCGGCACCGTCTCCGCCTCCGCCGGTCAGCTCGAGATGCATGCCCGCTCGATGACGTCGGCTGCCGCCGAGACCAGCAAGCAATCGAGCGTTGTCGCGAGCGCGTCCTCGCAAGTCTCCAGCAACGTCAACATGGTCGCAGCCGCGGCCGAGGAACTCTCCGGCTCGGTGACCGAGATCACCCGCCAGGTCAACGAGTCGGTCAGGTTCGCCGCGCAGGCCGCCGAGCAGGGACGCAACACGGCGGAGATGGTCGCCCGGCTTTCCCGCGGCGCCGATCAGATCGGCGACGTTGTCGAGCTCATCAATACCATCGCGCGCCAGACCAACCTGCTCGCGCTCAACGCGACGATCGAGGCCGCACGCGCCGGCGAGGCCGGCCGCGGCTTCGCCGTCGTCGCCCAGGAGGTCAAGGCGCTCGCCGAGCAAACCGCGAAGGCGACCGCCGAGATTGGCAAGCAGATCGCCGATATTCAGCAATCAACTCAGGAGTTCGGTGAACTCAATTACCAACATCACCGACGTCGTGAAGACCATGAGCGAGATATCGACGACGATCGCGGCCGCCGTCGAGCAGCAGGGAGCGGCGACCAAGGAGATCGCCAGGAACGTCCAGGAAACCGCGCAGTACACCGGAGAGGTGACCCACAACATCTCGGGCGTGGCCCAGGCCGCGAGCCAGACCGGTGAAACGGCTTCGCGCGTTCTCGCCTCGGCAACAGAGCTCTCCCGCCAGGCCGAGAGTCTTCGCTCGGAGGTCGGGAAATTTCTCGCCTCGATCCGCGCCGCGTGAGGCTGGTCGATGACAGAGGGACAGAGGAGGGCAGCCGTGGGATTACCCAGCAATGTCGTCTCGTTTCCCGAGCGGCCCGCCGCGCCGGGCCTGCGAACCGTTCTTGATGGTCGCAAAGCGTCTCCATTAAGAACGATCGCGATCTAGGCCCGGCTCGCCTCGCTCGCGAGCGCCTCCTTGCCCAGCGCGCCCAGCGTCGCCGCCACGATGCCAGCGGCCGAGAGGCCCGCCCGGTCGTACATTTTCTGTGGCGCGTCGTGATCGATGAAGACGTCGGGAAGCGTGAGCGTCCGCACCTTGAGGCCGCCATCGAGAAGGCCGGACGCGGCGAGGAAATGGAGCACGTGGGCGCCGAAGCCGCCGGCGGCCCCTTCCTCGACTGTGATCAGGACTTCGTGATTTGCAGCCAGCCGGCGAATGAGATCGCCGTCGAGGGGCTTGGCAAAGCGGGCATCGGCGACCGTCGCCGAGAGGCCAAATGCCGCGAGCTGGTCGGCGGCCTTGAGGCATTCGGCGAGCCGCGTGCCGAGCGACAGCAGCGCCACCGCCGAGCCCTCGCGCAGGATGCGCCCGCGGCCGATCTCGAGCGGGACGCCCTCGGCCGGCAGCTCGATCCCGGTGCCTTCGCCGCGCGGATAGCGGAAGGCGCAGGGGCGATCGTCGATTGCGACTGCGGTTGCCACCATGTGCCTGAGCTCCGCCTCGTCTGCCGCCGCCATCAGCACGAAGTGTGGCAGGCAGCCGAGATAGGCAAGATCGAAGGAGCCGGCGTGCGTCGGCCCGTCGGCGCCGACCAGGCCGGCGCGATCTAGCGCGAAGCGCACGGGAAGCTTTTGGATCGCGATGTCGTGCACGACCTGGTCGTAGGCGCGCTGCAGGAACGTCGAGTAGATGGCCGCGAACGGCTTGAAGCCCTCGGTGGCGAGGCCGCCCGCAAACGTCACCGCGTGCTGCTCGGCGATGCCGACGTCGAAGCAGCGCGCCGGGAACTCCTTGCCGAAGATATCGAGGCCGGTGCCG
>CAVUEM010000039.1:0-82259 GCA_963740475.1 uncultured Alphaproteobacteria bacterium
TCGCAAGAGCCCTCGCCGTGGCAGCGATGTGAGCGCACTTTCAGCATGCGCCGCCGGTACGGGCACCGAGCTCGATCGCGCGCGCCGACTGGCTTCATCGACAACTAGCCAATGCATCAGCCGCCGCCAGCGACACTGCAACATATCGTCGACGACAAGCAGCGAGCCTGGGGCACAAGGGCCAGGCCACGCCCGAGGCCTATGCATGGGCGTGCGCCTTCGCATTCAAATCGAAAAAGAAAGAGCTCACCTGCGACGAGCTCACGCATGGCCGAAAGGAAGCGGCGGGGGCCAGAGCGCGCTCGCGAGCGCCGGCGCGAGCTCACACCGACACAGGTCGCGCGCGGAACGATGCTGGCCAGCGAAGTAGCAAGTGAGACCAAGTACAGAACGTCAGCTGCAAGAAGAGTAGATCTTGAGCGCCTTTCGCGTTTTCCCTGGGCGCGAAAATCGTCGCGCGAGCCCGCGCGGCTCCCGTCGCAGTCACAAAAGAGCCTCCATGACCGGTGGAAACGCTCGTCACTGCCATCGTCGCCTTCGTGCGCGACCATGAGGGGTGGGCGGTGCCCGTCGCCTTTCTGGTCGCCTTCAGCGAGAGCTTCTGCTCCTGTCGCTGCTGTGGCCGGGAACCGCGATCCTCGCCGGCCTCGCGGCGCAGCCGCTGTCCCTTGGCCAAGCGGCCTATCCGACAGCGTTGATCCTTCCGTGTTGGGCGCGGCGGCGGGCGGCGCGCTCGGATATGCCGTCTCGTACTGGATCGGCCGCTACTTCAAGGACGGCGTTTTCGCAAAATCTGGCCGTTCCGCACGCGACCCCACCTCATCGAGGACGGTCAGAATTTCTTCGACGAGGTACGGAGCCTTCGGCGTCTTCCTCGGGCATTTCTTCGGCCCCGTCCGCGCGGTCATTCCGGTCGTCGCCGGGCATGTTCGCGAACATGCGCGGCTGCCGTTTCGACCGCCAACATCCTGAGCGCCCTCATCTGGGCGGGCCCGGTTGTCGTCGCCCGCGTTCTATCTCGTCGAGTTCAAGGAGCCGATCCTCGCGTCCTGCGCGATCACGAAGGGGTCGTGGCGCTCGTCCTCTTCGCGCTCGCTCTCGCCAACGCCGTGCCTCGGCCTCTCCTCTTCCCGACGCTCGTCCTGTTCATCCTGGTTGGCGCGTTGCACCTCTTGCCGGCGGAGCCTGACGATATGGATTGCCGGCGCCGCGGGGGCACTCGCGGGCGATCTCTATGCCTTCTGGCTCGGCCAAAAATACGAGGGTAACTCCGGCACATGGACAGCAGCGCTTCCTCGCCAGGGCAGCGCGGCGCGTCGAGCAGGTGACCAGTACCACCAGCAAGTTTACCGCGGATTTCGTCGCCGCCTCGTTCCGCTGGTGGCGGGAGCGACGCGAATGGCAACCGCCCCGTTCGTCGCGGCGAGCCTCACTTCCGCGCTCGTCTGGTCGGCGATCCTTTCTGCCCGCTATCGCCGTCGAGCTCATCTCACGCTGAGCGACCGGTAATCTGCTGTCCTGGCCTTGGCGCCGTCCGATTTGGATCGATCCAGACCCGCCTGAAGCTTCCGTGCATGCCCGCGTCAGGCGGGCATCCGTCCAACCCCGCAGCACAAGCATGATGTTGGAAGCTCGGACAGATCGCCGCCTTCGCGGCGATCGTCTTGGTGAAGTGTTCGGCTTCGCTGCCACACGGGCAACGACGCGCTACTGCGGGCTTCATCGAGAGGACGCGAGAAGCGCGTCGCGATCAGGGACGCTCGAGCACGAGGCGGGCCCCTTCCTTCTCGCCAAGATCGGCTGGCTGCTCGAGGTCTGCGCGACTCCGGCGAACTTCGCGAGCCAGCGCTCGAGACCGCTCCGGAACCAGGCCGGCAATCGCGCCTCGCGCCGAAATCGACGACGTGGAGCGAGCCGCCCGGGGCGACCGCGCGCCAGGCCTCGTGAACGGCATCGCGCCACGGCGGGATCATCGACAGCGCGTAGGAGATGAAGACGCGATCGAAGTTCGGAACTGGAACAGCTCGGTGCCCGTGAAGCCGGCCGCGTCGCCGTGCGTGATCGCGATCCGCTTCGAGAGGCCCGCCCGCGCAATGGAGCGGCGCCGCCGTGAGCACGTCGCCGCCAAATATGAAGCGGAGAAGTCGCCGCGGATAACGCCGGCCCAAGAATGAGATTGCGCCCCGTGCCGCAGGCGATCTCGAGGACGGTCGCCGTCGGGGGGCGCGACTTCCGCGAGCAGGCGGTCGCGGCCGGAAGATAGTACTTGCGGGTGCGTCGTAGATGCCGCCGCTGGTTGCGGTAGATCATCCAGGTCCAGGCTGGCTGGCGTGGCCGGAGGCCCGGATAGGGGAGGCGCCTTCATGCGACGAGGACGTAGAGATGAAAGCCGCCGTAGATCGACGAGGCCGATCCTCGGCCACCAGGCGCGCGATCGAGGAGCGCGGCAGGATCTCGGGATCCGGGGAAGGTGTATCGCCCGCCGTGCGGAAGATGACGCGCGCCGGGCCGCGCGGTGCGCGCGATCTCGGTCCAGAGCTGGAGGCTGGCGCGTCCGTCATCCAATCCTGCGCATCGAGGAGCACGTAGGCGTCGTAGGAATCTGGGCAAGCCCGCCGAGGTGCTCGGTGAAGGACGCGTGCACGATGTCGATATTCGCGCGCGCGCTTTCAGGGTCTCGTAGCGCGCCGCTCGAGGTAAGGCGGCAGCGGGCCCTTGCCGCCGCGCGCGTAACGCGCGTCCGAACGCCTGCCAGGCGAAGTCAGGCTCGGCGAGATCGAAGCCGCACGCCAGCCGCTCAGGCGTGCTTTCAGCACGTTGGCCATGCGCGTTCGCTGCCCTTGAGCGCCTCGAACTGCGAGGGCGGAATGCCGAGGCCGAACAGAGCCGCAGGCTTGTCCATGAGCCAGCGGATGTGCCGCTCTCGAACAGCGGCGCGATCTCCTCGGCGAAGATCGCCTGCTGCTCGGCAAGGTTCCTCGCCTGGAGGAGGCGCTTCGGGTTGGAGCGGTGCGCGCGCGCCAAGAGATGTCCGGCGGTGATGAAGCCGCCGAGAAGGCCCTGACGATAGACGTTGCGCTTGAAGTATCCGATCCGCTTGCGCCCGAGCCGGTCGCGGCCCTCCCAGTAGTGGCGCGTCGCCGCGTCGAGATGCGGGGCCAGGGTCTTCTTGTAGGCTTCGACGTTGTTGCGCGAGTTCGCGTCGACGAAGAAGCGCGCGAACGTGGGATAGTCCGGCAGATGGCGCGCCGCCGCGATCTTGAGCCTGTTGAGCGCCACGTGGGCGCCATTGAGATCGAGCCCGGTGACGCCGACGTCAGCCGCCGTCACGTAGCTCATGATGTTGCAGCCGCCTGACGCAATGGCGGCAACTCTCTCGCCGGACTTGAGGTCGAGGGCCTCGAGATCGACGAGCGGGTCCTCCAGATCTGGGGATAGACGAGCCCGGAAAAGGCGAACGTGAAAAGCCGCTCCTGAATTCCCTTGCGGCTCACCGCCCGGTGCCGGTGCACCGCGCGCTTTAGCCGCTCGCTGGTCGAGCCCTTTGGCGTCGGACGAACGCTCTCGGAGAGAACCTCGACGTTAGCGCCCATCTTTTCCTCGCCTTCGCTGCCGGCTGACCGCATTCCGACCTCCACCGCGTGCGATTCTCGCGGCGAGGACTCACCCCGACTATCGGCTCACTATTGCAGTTCTGTGACGGCGCGTCCGCGCGCCCCTGCGGCTTGCCACTTGGCCTAGGATCGCCTAGACGAGGCGGCACGGCAAGCCGCTTCCCGCGCGGCCAGAACTCGAGGATCGAACTCCCATGACCGCTCGCCACCACCGCAAGATCGAGAATTCAGAAGAAAAAGGCGCGCCGCGCCATTCCTCGTGCCAAGGTCACCCGCAACCAGGGCAATACGGCGGGGGCTCGCAAGCGCTTGAAAAAGCTCGCCGGCAAGGCTCGTGCCGCCAAGGCCGGGGCCTAGTCCGGGAGAGGGGCGCGGCGCGGCCCCATGCCGAATTTTGAGCGCATCGTCGTCCTGACCGGGGCCGGCATCTCGGCCAATCGGGTGTCTCGACCTTCCGCGACAAGGACGGCATCTGGTCGAAATACGATTATCGCGAGGTCGCAACCCCCGAGGGGTTCGAGGAATCCCGCCCTCGTCCACACCTTCTATAACGAGCGCCGCCGCGCCCACGCGAAGGTCGCCCCCAACGCCGCCCATCATGCCCTCGCCCGGCTCGAGCGGGAGCACGCGGGCTCGGTCACGGTCGTTACGCAGAATATCGACGCGCTCCACGAGGCGGCGGGCTCGAGGAACATCATCCACATGCACGGCGAGATTCTGAAGGTGCTCTGCGCCGCGTGCGAGGCGCGGATTGCCTGGACCGGCGACATCACGCAAGAGACGATCTGCCCCTCGTGCGCGCTCCCCGGCGGCCTGCGCCCCGACGTCGTCTGGTTCGGCGAGATGCCCTACCGCATGGAGGAGATCGCCGAGCTGCTCACGGCGGCGGACCTCTTCGTCTCGATCGGCACCAGCGGCAGCGTCTACCCGGCGGCGGGCTTCGTCGCCGAGGCCCGCGCGGCGGGCGCCCACACCGTCGAGCTCAACCTCGAGCCGTCGGAAGGGGCGAGCCTCTTCGCGGAAGCGATCCACGGTCCTGCGACGCAGGTCGTCCCCGCCTACGTCGAGCGGCTTCTCGGCGCCCGCACCTGATCAGGTGCGGCGGAAGACGGCGACCGCCTCGACGTGGGGCGCATAGAGGAACTGGTCGACCGGCGTGACGGGACCCATGACGTAGCCGCCGTCGATTAGCATGCGCGCGTCGCGCGCGAGCGTCGCCGCGTTGCACGACACGGCGATGACCACCGGCACCGAGCATTTGGCGATGCGCTCGGCCTGGAGCGCCGCGCCGGCACGCGGGGGGTCGAACACGAGCGCGTCGAATTGATCGAGCTCGCGCACCGCGAGAGGCTCGCGGTAGAGATCGCGCACGATCGCCTCGATCGGCTTCAGGCCCGTCGCTTTGCGCGCCGCGCGCTCGAGGGCGTGAATTGCGCGCCGGTCCCCGTCGATGGCGGTGACTCGCACGCGCCGCCCCAAGGGAAACGCGAACGTGCCGAGGCCCGAGAAGAGATCGGCGGCCCGCTTCGCCCGCTTCGGGAGCGCCCCGACGACGAGCTCGACGAGAAGAGCCTCGGCTTCCGGCACCGCCTGCAGGAACGCCCCTTGCGGCGGCTCGACCTCGACCCCGCCGAGGGTGACGACGGGGGCGCCGAGCTCGACCACCGGCTCGCCCGCAATCGTGAGGCGAATGAAGCGGGCGTCGGTCGCGATCCTCGCCGCCGCGGCACGGGTCTCGGGCGCAAGATCCTTGCGGCCGTTGTCGAAGCTGACGTCGAGGCCGTGATCTAGGCGCGTCACCACCAGGCGCCCTCCCTCGTCCTCGGGCATGACGAGGCGCGCGATCTCCTTCATCGCGCCGAGCGCCGCCATGATGGCCGGCTCGAGGACGAGGCACTCCTCGATATCGACGAGCGTGTGGGATCCCTCCTCGCGAAATCCGACCACGACCTCGGGTCCATGGCGTTCGACGCCGAGAAAGGCGCGCCGGCGCGAGCGCTCGGAGACCGTCCGCAGCGCTTCGACCTCGGCATTCAGACCGCGATGGCGGAAGGCCTCGACCAGCATGTCGCGCTTCCAGCGCGCGTAGAGCTCGGCCGACATGTGCTGGGCAACGCAGCCGCCGCAGCGGCCGAAGTGCCGGCACGGCGCGGCTCGGCGCTCGGTGCCGTCGCTCATGCGCTGCCAGACGCCATCGTTATCGCGCCAGCGCTCCCCGGGGAGGGCGAACGGCACGAATACCGGGCCGCGGACCGTTTGAGCGACGCCGTCGCCCTCTGCGCCGAGGCGCACGATCTCCACTTCTGCCGCGTCAGTCACGGCGCGCGCCCAGGAGATATTCGCGATTGCCCGACCCGCCGGCGATGGGGGAGGTGACGACGCCAATGACGCTCCAGCCCATGTCCCGCGCGAGCCAGCGCGAGACTGAGGCGACGGCGGCCTCGCGGGCGTCCGGGTCGCGGACGACGCCTCCTTTGCCGACGGCGTCCGGCCCGGCCTCGAATTGCGGCTTGACGAGCGCGACGAGCCACGCCCCGCGCCCGGCGAGCCCGAGCGCGGCCGGCAAAGCCTTGGCGAGCGAGATGAAGCTCACGTCGGCCGTGACCGCGCCGACCTCGTCCGGGATCGATGCTCGGCTCAGCGTGCGGGCGTCCTGGTCCTCGAGAGAGGCGACGCGCGCGTCCCGCCGCAAGCGCTCATGCAGCTGGCGGTGCCCGACGTCGACCGCATAGACCTTGGCCGCCCCGCGTGCGAGCAGCACCTCGGTGAAGCCACCCGTCGAGGCGCCCACGTCGAGTGCGATCCTGTTCTTGGGGTCGAGGCCGAAAGCGTCAAGGGCCGCCCCGAGCTTCACGGCGCCGCGCGAGACGAAATCCACGCCCGCTCCCGGAAGAACGGCGAGCGGCGCACCCGCCTCGACGAGCGCGCCGGGCTTGTCGACGATCGCGCCGGCGACCCGGACCAGGCCGCGGCCAATGGCATCGCGCGCCCGCGACCGCGTGGTCACGAGGCCGGCCTCGACCAGGGCCTGATCCAACCGCCTTCGCATCGACGTCAGTCTACGTTATCTTGGGGCAGTGCCTAACACAGACCTTTGAACCAAATCAGGAGGTTCCGATGAAGCATCTCGTCGCCGCCGCTCTCGTCGCCCTCGCCGTATCGGGCTGCGGGCCCTCGGGGCCCAAGGGAACGCCGTCGCCGCCCGGCGCCAAGGTCTTTTTCGTCGAGCCCAAGGACGGCGCCACCCTGGCGAGCCCGGTCACGGTCAAGTTCGGGGTCGAGGGCATGGAGGTCGTGCCGGCCGGAACCGAGAAGGCCAACAGCGGTCATCACCACGTGCTGATCGACACCAAGCTCGAGGACTATACCTCTCCCATTCCCGCCGACGACACGCACGTGCACTTCGGCAAGGGCCAGACGGAGGCAGCGCTCGACTTGAAGCCCGGCAAGCATACGCTGCAGCTCATCCTCGCCGATCAGAACCACATTCCGCACGACCCGCCGGTGCAATCGGAGGTCGTCACGATCACGGTACAGTGACGGAACCTGCCCGCGGCAGTCACGGGGGTGCATCGCCAGATGAGCGCCGTCCACGACGCCGCCGTCAAGGTGGCGGGAAGCGCTGCGCGCGACCTAGCCAACGCGCTGTAATTCCCCCTCCACGGGCACGATATCGCGTCGAGATCACGACTGGTGTTTGTGATGAGCCGCTCGAACGGCGTCCCGCAAACTCCGCCGGCGAAAGCGTTCAGACAACAAACAATCAGAGTACGCGCGATTGATGCTGAGCGGCGAATCGCCTAAACAGGTCCGATACATTTTTTGTTGGAAATTCGGAGTAAAATTCATGGGACACGAACTGCCCTTTGGATCGCAGATGGCCTATTGCGGCCTCGATGAGGATCTCCAGTCGGCTCTCCGAAGCGCGAAGAAATTCGTCATGGCGGAGATCGATCCGATCCTCGACGATTTCTATGCTCACCTCGCCCAATCCCCGGACACGCTATCCCTTTTCAAGAGCCGCGAGCACATGCAGGTCGCCAAACGGGCGCAGTTGGCCCATTGGGACTTGATCGCCGACGCCCGTTTCAACGAGACCTATGCGACATCGGCGGCGAAGATCGGCGAAACACACTTTCGCATCGGTCTCGAGCCTCGCGCGTATGTCGGAGCTTACTCCCTCATCACCTCCTCCCTCGTCGAAGCGGTTGCGCTGCGGTTTCCATCCGCGCCCTTGGACCGATCCCACGCTCGGCGCAAGGCTCAGCTTCAGAAGGCCCTCGTCAGGGCCGCCATGCACGACATGAACCTGGTCATCGACACTTATCTCAAGCTTGGGCGTCGCAACGTCGCGGCCGAATTCTCCTGCATTGCCGACGATTTCAGCAAGACGATCGGCAACGTCGTCGGCACCGTCTCCGCCTCCGCCGGTCAGCTCGAGATGCATGCCCGCTCGATGACGTCGGCTGCCGCCGAGACCAGCAAGCAATCGAGCGTTGTCGCGAGCGCGTCCTCGCAAGTCTCCAGCAACGTCAACATGGTCGCAGCCGCGGCCGAGGAACTCTCCGGCTCGGTGACCGAGATCACCCGCCAGGTCAACGAGTCGGTCAGGTTCGCCGCGCAGGCCGCCGAGCAGGGACGCAACACGGCGGAGATGGTCGCCCGGCTTTCCCGCGGCGCCGATCAGATCGGCGACGTTGTCGAGCTCATCAATACCATCGCGCGCCAGACCAACCTGCTCGCGCTCAACGCGACGATCGAGGCCGCACGCGCCGGCGAGGCCGGCCGCGGCTTCGCCGTCGTCGCCCAGGAGGTCAAGGCGCTCGCCGAGCAAACCGCGAAGGCGACCGCCGAGATTGGCAAGCAGATCGCCGATATTCAGCAATCGACTCAGGAGTCGGTGAACTCAATTACCAACATCACCGACGTCGTGAAGACCATGAGCGAGATATCGACGACGATCGCGGCCGCCGTCGAGCAGCAGGGAGCGGCGACCAAGGAGATCGCCAGGAACGTCCAGGAAACCGCGCAGTACACCGGAGAGGTGACCCACAACATCTCGGGCGTGGCCCAGGCCGCGAGCCAGACCGGTGAAACGGCTTCGCGCGTTCTCGCCTCGGCAACAGAGCTCTCCCGCCAGGCCGAGAGTCTTCGCTCGGAGGTCGGGAAATTTCTCGCCTCGATCCGCGCCGCGTGAGGCTGGTCGATGACAGAGGGACAGAGGAGGGCCGCCGTGGGATTACCCAGCAATGTCGTCTCGTTTCCCGAGCGGCCCGCCGCGCCGGGCCTGCGAACCGTTCTTGATGGTCGCAAAGCGTCTCCATTAAGAACGATCGCGATCTAGGCCCGGCTCGCCTCGCTCGCGAGCGCCTCCTTGCCCAGCGCGCCCAGCGTCGCCGCCACGATGCCAGCGGCCGAGAGGCCCGCCCGGTCGTACATTTTCTGTGGCGCGTCGTGATCGATGAAGACGTCGGGAAGCGTGAGCGTCCGCACCTTGAGGCCGCCATCGAGAAGGCCGGACGCGGCGAGGAAATGGAGCACGTGGGCGCCGAAGCCGCCGGCGGCCCCTTCCTCGACTGTGATCAGGACTTCGTGATTTGCAGCCAGCCGGCGAATGAGATCGCCGTCGAGGGGCTTGGCAAAGCGGGCATCGGCGACCGTCGCCGAGAGGCCAAATGCCGCGAGCTGGTCGGCGGCCTTGAGGCATTCGGCGAGCCGCGTGCCGAGCGACAGCAGCGCCACCGCCGAGCCCTCGCGCAGGATGCGCCCGCGGCCGATCTCGAGCGGGACGCCCTCGGCCGGCAGCTCGATGCCGGTACCTTCGCCGCGCGGATAGCGGAATGCGCAGGGGCGATCGTCGATTGCGACCGCGGTTGCCACCATGTGCCTGAGCTCCGCCTCGTCTGCCGCCGCCATCAGCACGAAGTGTGGCAGGCAGCCGAGATAGGCAAGATCGAAGGAGCCGGCGTGCGTCGGCCCGTCGGCGCCGACCAGGCCGGCGCGATCTAGCGCGAAGCGCACGGGAAGCTTTTGGATCGCGATGTCGTGCACGACCTGGTCGTAGGCGCGCTGCAGGAACGTCGAGTAGATGGCCGCGAACGGCTTGAAGCCCTCGGTGGCGAGGCCGCCCGCAAACGTCACCGCGTGCTGCTCGGCGATGCCGACGTCGAAGCAGCGCGCCGGGAACTCCTTGCCGAAGATATCGAGGCCGGTGCCGTCGGGCATGGCGGCCGTGATGGCGACGATGCGCTCGTCCTTTCTCGCTTCCGCGATCAGGCTGTCGGCGAACACGCGCGTGTACGTCGGCGCATTGGCCTTGGGCTTCACCTGCGCGCCGGTAACGACATTGAACTTGGCGACGCCGTGATACTTGTCGTCGGACTCCTCGGCCGGCGCGTATCCCTTGCCCTTCTTGGTGACGACGTGGACGAGGATCGGGCCTTGGCGCGCGTCGCGCGCGTTCTTCAGCACGGGCAGCAGATGATTCAAATCGTGGCCGTCGATGGGGCCGACGTAGTAGAACCCGAGCTCCTCGAACCACATGCCCCCCTGCCAGAGGTGGCGCGTATATTCCTCGACGCGCGCGGCGCGCCGCTCCCAGCTCTTCGGCAGGCGCTTGGCGAGCTGCTTGGCGATGTCGCGCAGGTGAAGATAGGTGCCGCTCGAGGTGACGCGCGCAAGATAGGCCGAGAACGCGCCCGTCGGCGGGGCGATCGACATGTCATTGTCGTTGAGCACGACGATGAGGCGCTCGTCGCGGGCGCCCGCGTTGTTCATCGCCTCGTACGCCATGCCCGCGCTCATGGCCCCGTCGCCGATTACGCACACGACGTTGTTCGTGCCGCCCTTGAGATCACGCGCGACCGCCATGCCGAGCCCGGCCGAGATCGAGGTCGAGGAGTGCGCCGCCCCGAACGGGTCGTACTCGCTCTCGGCGCGCCTGGTGAACCCGGAGAGGCCACCGCCCTGGCGCAGCGTGCGGATGCGCTCGCGCCGCCCGGTCAAGATCTTGTGCGGATAGGCCTGATGCCCCACGTCCCAGACGAGGCGGTCGCCCGGTGTGTCGAACACATAGTGCAGCGCGACGGTGAGCTCGATGACGCCGAGCCCGGCACCGAGATGCCCGCCGGTGACGGAGACCGCGTCTATCGTCTCCGCGCGGAGCTCGGCGGCAACCTGCGGCAGCTCCCCCTCTGAAAGCCGGCGCAGGTCGGCGGGGGTCTTGATAGTGTCGAGAAGCGGTGTCTTGCTCACGATCGAAGCTTCCTCTCTCGGCCAACTTCCACGACTGAACGCGCGGTCCTAGAATTCACGTGGGATCAAGCGGCTCGGTGCCTTTCGGCGTGCCGTCCGCGGCGAATGTCAGCTTCTCGACGCGGGCTTCCGCCTGCTTCAAGAGCCGGTCGCAGTGATCGCGCAGCGCCTCACCCCGCTCGTAGATGGCGATGCTCTCCTCGAGCTCGACGTCGCCACGCTCGAGACGGCTCACGATGCCCTCGAGCTCCTTCAGCGCGCGCTCGAAGGTCATGTCCTTGATGTCGGCATGCTTCGCGGCTGGCTTAACCATGCTCATGTCCGTGTCCGATCTTTGTCCTTCCCTCGGGCAGGCTCGCGGCGCGCAGGCCCATGGGATTAGCGCTCCTGCGCCCCCTCCCACAAGCGGAAAGAGGGGTTCGTTCACGCTCCCACGTCCATCAGCGTGCGGACGTGGACGCCGACCGACTTGGCGAGCGCCTCGAGATCATAGCCGCCCTCGAGCATGGACACGATCCGCCCGTGACTGTGCTTGGCCGCGATGTTGGCGATCTCGAGGGTGGCCCACATGAAGTCGGCCTCGACCAGGTTCAACCCACCGAGCGGGTCGCGACGATGCGCGTCGAAGCCGGCCGAGATGATGACGAGGTCGGGTCCGAAGTTGTGGAGCGGACCCAGGATTCGTCCCGTAACCGCCTCCTGGAACGTCTCGCCGCCGTCGCCGGCGCGGAGCGGGGCGTTCCAGATGTTGCCGACCCCGGTCTCGGCGAGCGCTCCGGTCCCGGGAAAGAGCGGCATCTGGTGGGTCGAGCCGTAGAACAGGTCCTTGTCGCTCCAGAAGATCTCTTGCGTGCCGTTGCCGTGGTGAACGTCGAAATCGACGACGGCGACGCGCTCGGCGCCATGCCTGGCGCGCGCATAGTGCGCGGCGATGGCAGCATTCGAGAAGAAGCAGAAGCCCATGACGCGGTCCGCTTCCGCGTGGTGTCCGGGCGGGCGGACCTGACAGAAGGCGTTCGCGGCGCGGCCAGCCATCACCTCGTCTACCGCCTCGAGCCCGGCGCCGACCGCGCGCAGCGCCGCCTCCCAGGTCGCGGCCGACATGACCGTGTCCGGGTCGAGATGCAGCGGCAAGCGCGCGCGCATCGATCCCACGGCGCGGACCGCGTCCAGATGATCGCGCGTGTGGGCGAGCAGGATCTGCTCCTCGGCATCCTCCCGCAACGGCGCCTCGCTACGCACGAGCCCGGCGAAGGCCTCGTGCGCCAGCACCCGGTCGATGGCCCGCATGCGGTCGGCGCGCTCCGGATGGCCGGGACCGGTGTCGTGCTCGACGAACACGGGATGGGTGAGGAGCAGAGTTGCCATCGCCGAAAGATCCTTGGCCCCGCGGGAGTTGAAGAGTTGTACTCGCCGAGCGGATTAATTGGGTTCGAAAGCCGTTATCGTTAAAGCGAGACTCTGCTGTCCGAAAGAACGACGCTCGATGCCGCTGATAGGATTGCGCTTTTCCACTTCTGCCGGCACCGCGCGCAGGGTGCCTCCCGCCTCCGCAAAAAGCTTATTGCCGCCGGGCCCGCGAAGCAACAGCGGGCGGCGCCGCCTCGCCACCCTGGGAGCGGCCGCATGGGACGGCTGATCGCGGTCGCCAACATGAAGGGCGGCGTCGGCAAGACCACGACCGTCATCGGCCTCGCCGAGACGCTTGCCGCCCATTCGATCGACCGCGCAAGCGCGGGGCAGGGCGCCCCGAAATCGGTCCTCGTCGTAGACCTCGACGCTCAGGCCAGCGCTTCGTTCGCGCTTGCCGGCGACGAGCGCCTCAAGGCGCTGATAAGGCGCGCCCAGACCGTCGATGGGTTTCTCGAGCGGTTTCTGATCCGGCGCGAAGAGGTGTCACTCGAGAACCTCGTCGCCCCGCAGATCAGCGACGTCTCGCACGGAGGCTCTCCGCTTCGAATCGGGCTCCTCGCGGCGAGCCCGCAACTCAGGATCGTCGAGCGGGCGCTGATCCAGTCGCTGACGCGCGGCGGGCTCAGCCTCGACAGGATCGAGCACGACCTGTTTCATTTGCTCGCGCCGCCGCTCGAGGCGGTGAGCCAGCGCTACGACTACGTCATCTTCGACTGTCCGCCCGGCATCTCGCTCATGACGGAGATCGCGCTGCGCATGGCCGATCTCACGATCGTACCGACCATTCCCGATTTTCTGTCGCAGCTCGGCCTAGACGCGTTCTCACAAAGCGTTTGGGCGCGCCTCTCGATCGTGCGCAATGGGCTGCCGGCGCCCGCGGGCGTGCCGCATGCCCTCATCACCAACCGTAAGGACACGCCGGCCCATGACCTGAAATCGGCGGAGCTGCGCCGGCGCGTGGCCGAGGGCCGGGCCAACTACCAGGTCTTCTTGAGTGAGATCCCCGAGGCGACCGGCATCTCGGAGGCGCTCGAGCGCGTCACCACCTACCCGAGCTATACCGAGAAATGGAGCGCCCCGTTTCGCGCCCGCCTCGTCGACCTCGCGAGCGAGGTCGAAGCCGTGCTCATGGTCGACGCCTGACGGGAGGACGCGCCCGGCTCCGCTCAGGTCGAACGCGGAGAGAAGCGGGCGCGCAGCCACCCAAGAGCGCGCAACGGCGCGGTGACGAAGCTCCAGAGCTGGAGCGCGATGGCGACGATGAAGGCAGGCGCTCCCGCCACCGGCAGAAAGAGGAGGACGAAGGCGGCGAGGCGCGCCGCGCGGGCCGCGTTGAAGCCGATCGAGGAACCGTATTCCGTCCGCTCCTCGGGCGGCCACAGGCGCGCCCACCAGCCGCGGGCAACACCGAGCCCCAGCACTCCCATGACAAGCCCGGCGAGATAGGCGATCTGGAGCGATGACGGGATGCCGGGAATGAAGCGCGCATCGAGCTCGCGCTGGCGGTCGGCGTCGCGGGAATGGACCTCGACGCCCTTGACGACGACGTTGCCGGTGACCTCGCCCATCCACTCGGCGAGCGTGCCGGAGAGCGGCACCGACGCCTCGCCGGAGGGAACGGCGCGAAGCACAATACGCCCCGGCGAGCCAGCCGCCGCGGTGACGGTGAGCTCGCCCCCGCTCGCACCGAGGGCGCCGAGGAAGTCGGCGAACGTCGCACGCTTCATCGCGTCAGCGAGGCCCGAGACCTCGACCGTCTGCCACAGCCAGTTGCGCCCGCCCGGCTGACGCGAGCTCGCGGCCTCGAGCACGACCACGTTCACGTCCTCCGCCTCGGCCGCTGCGAGGATATCCTTGAGGAAGAGCTTCTGCTCGGGGCCGGAGGCCGGCGTGAAGGCGAGCACGCCGTCCGCGACGCGGCCGGTGACCAGCACCGTCTGGCCCTTGACGCGCGAGAGCGCGGCCGGCAGCACGCCTGGGTCGATGCGGTCGATGAGCGCCGCTTTCGTCGCCGGATCAAAGCTCGGCGCGGAGGCAAGCGCGCGTGGGCCGCCGGGCTCGAGGGCCAGCACGCGGATATTCGAACGGTTGAGGTGGCGGCCAAGATGGAACACCGCCTCCTCGAACAGAGTCTTGTCGCCGATCTCGACGGCGACGTTGGGGCGGACCTCGGCGACGAGGCGCTCGCCTCCTCCGCCCGCGCGGCGCGTAAGGCGATAGCTGTCGTCGCCCGCGACAAGGAAAAGCTCCGCGTCCTGGGGCAGATCCTTGAGGCGGGCACGCTCGAGAAAGATCGTGTCCTCGGAGAGATAGAGCGCAAGGCGGCCGTCGCTGCCGAGACCGGGCGCGAGGACTTCGGTGACACGTCCGAGCTCGGCGGCGTTGCCGGCGGTAAAGACCTCGCCCTCTCGGTTGACGAACTTCCAATGGCCCTCGGGCGTGGCGTGCGCCGCGAGCGCCGCGCCCTTGGCCGGCGCCGGGAGCCGCGCGACGTAGGAGGCGGCATTGTCGATGGCGCCGAGGCCGAGCTTGCCGAGCTTCGCTCCGCCCTCGCCGATCTCGGTCGCGCCGCGCCCGATGCGGGTCAGCCAATTCGCCTCCGCCGGCGTCACGGCTCCGGCGATCACTAGCGCAACTAGCACGGCAAACGATGGGAGCCTACCCATTGCGGCCTCCTCGTGGAGCCCGGCAGTCTACACGTACGCCCGGCAGAATTGCGAAGGCCCGCTCAGGCCGAGACGAGATCGGGCGCGATGCCGAGGACGGAGGGCGCCCCCGTCGTGACGGAGGAGGCGAGGCCCGGTCCCGCGACCGAAAGGTTCTCGGCGAAGAAGCGCGCGAGGGTTACGCGAGACATCGCCTTCGGCCCACCCTCGGCGATGGCGGCAAGCGCCCCCTTCGCCAGGTAATGCCCGCCGGCCGCGAGCCCGAACAGCCTGAGATAGGGCGTGGCGCCCGCAAGGGCGGCATCGGGATTGGAGGCGAGCGCGCCGAGCATCCAGCTCGTCGCCTCGCCGAGCGCGACGACGGTCAACGACAGGCGCTGGCCCATGCGCCCGAGCTCGGGGCGGCTCACGGCCTTGACCTCGCGCACGACGCCCTCGAGCTCGGCGAGATAGCTCCTCACGACCGCACCGCCTTCGAGCGGGAGCTTGCGCGTCACGAGATCGATGGCCTGAATGCCGTTGGTGCCCTCGTAGATCGGGAGAATGCGCGCGTCACGGTAGTACTGGGCGGCGCCCGTCTCCTCGACGAACCCCATGCCGCCGTGGACCTGCACTCCCATGGAGGCGACCTCGCAGCCGATGTCGGTCGAGAACGCCTTGGCGACGGGCGTCAGCAGCGCCGCGCGGTGGGCGGCCGCCCTGTGCTCGCCCTTGCCTGTTGCGCGCCGCGACAGGTCCATCTCGCGCGCGGTCGCGAGGCAGATTGCGCGCGCCGCCGCCGTCAGCGCCCGCATGGTGAGCAGCGACCTCAGGATATCGGGATGCTCGATCAGCGGTGCCATCTCGCCCGAAGGCGTCGCCGCCGTGTGCCCCTGGCGGCGCTCGCCGGCATAGGCGAGCGCGCGCTGCGTCGCCCGCTCGGCGATGGCCACGCCCTGGATGCCGACCGCGAGGCGCGCCGCGTTCATCATGATGAACATGGTGTTCAAGCCGCGGTTGGCTTCCCCGACGAGATAGCCGACCGCGCCTCCCGCCTCGCCGAACTTCATCACCGCCGTCGGGCTCGCGTGGATGCCGAGCTTCTCCTCGAGGCCGGCGCAGACGACGTCGTTCTGCGCGCCGAGCGAGCCGTCCTCATTGACGAGAACCTTCGGCACCAGGAAGAGCGAGATGCCGCGCGTGCCGGGGGGCGCGTCGGGGAGGCGCGCGAGGACGAGATGCACGATGTTCTCGGTCAGGTCGTGGTCACCGTAGGTGATGAAGATCTTGGTGCCGGTCAGGCGATAGGTGCCGTCGCCCGCGGGCCTTGCGCGCGTCGTGATCGCGGAGAGGTCGGAGCCCGCCTGCGGCTCGGTGAGGTTCATGGTCCCGGTCCATTCGCCTGAGATCATGCGCGGCAGGTAGAGGGCCTTGATCGCGTCGGTGCCGCCGGCGTGCAGCGCGTCGATCGCGCCCTGGGTGAGGAGCGGGCAAAGGCCGAACGACATGTTCGCCGAGTTCCACACCTCGCAGGCCGCCATGGCGACGGTCTCGGGAAGGTTCTGCCCGCCGTACTCCTCCGGACAGGGAAGCGCGCTCCATCCGGCCTCGGCGAAGCGGCGGTAGGCGTCCTTCCAACCGGGCGGCGTCGTGACGCGGCCGTCCTTGAGCTTCGAGCCCACGCGGTCGCCGGGCCTGTTCAGCGGATCGAGCACCTCGGCCCCGAACTTGCCCGCTTCCTCGAGCACGGCGCCAAGCGTCTCCTCGTCGAGACCGTCGTAGATCCCGCTCGCGATGAGCCCCTTGAGATCGGCCGCCGTCTTGAGCGCGAACAGGATGTCGTCTACTGGAGCCTGATAGGTCATGGGACCCCCTTGGCGACGCTCGAGCAAGCCTCCGCCCAGCCGAGAATCACTTTACGCGCGGCGGTGAGGAGATTAGGCCCTGTGACCGCTGGCGCAACAACGGTCGCTGAAAATCTTGTATCCATGACGACGGTCGAGGCGAACGCGGCAGCAATCGAGGACGCGGCGCGGCTGATCCGCGACGGCGCCCTCGTCGCCTTCCCGACCGAGACCGTCTATGGGCTCGGCGCGGACGCGACGAATTCCCGGGCCGTTGCCGCCGTCTTCGAGGCCAAGGGCCGACCCCGGTTCAATCCGCTGATCGTCCATGTCTTGAGCCTCGCTGCCGCCGAGGAGCTCGCCGAGATGGGCCCGACCGCGCGCCGGCTCGGAGAGGCCTTCTGGCCGGGCCCGCTGACGCTCGTCTTGAAGCGCAAGGCCTCCGCGCCCGTCTCGGACCTCGTCTCAGCCGGCCTCGAAACGGTAGCGTTGCGAGTTCCCGATCACCCAATCGCCCGCGCGCTGCTGGGCGCCGCCGCCCGCCCGCTCGCCGCACCCTCGGCCAACAGCTCCGGCCGTTTGAGCCCGACGCAGGCGCGCCACGTCGAGGCCGACCTCGGCCGCCGGGTCGCAATGATCCTCGACGGCGGGCCCACGGCGCATGGGATCGAGAGCACCGTCCTCGACGCGCGAAGCGACACCATTGCGCTGCTGCGCCCCGGCGCCATCCCCGCCGACGTGATCGAGGCGGTGCTCGGGGCGAAGCTCGCGCGGCCCGCGGCGGCTGTGTCTGATCGCCCGGCGTCGCCGGGACAGCTCGAGAGCCACTACGCGCCGCGCGCACGCGTTCGGCTCGGAGCAAAGGACGCCGCGCCGGGCGAAGCGCTCCTCGCCTTCGGCGCCGACGCGCCGAAGGTTCCGGGGCCGACCATCAATCTGAGCCCCGCTGGCGACCTCATCGAGGCGGCAGCCAATCTCTTCGCCGCGCTCCGCGCGCTCGACGCCACCGGAGTCCAGACCATCGCCGTCATGGCGATCCCTGACGAAGGCCTCGGCGAAGCGATCAACGACCGGCTGAGAAAAGCCGCCGCCCCGCGCGGCATGTGAAGCCGGCCCACACTCGACGCCCCCAATGGCCTCGGGCTATTGCAGCAGCTTCAGGAACAGTTGCCCCGACTTCTGTTTCCAGTTCCTTGGCATCGAGGGTGCCGTCGTCATCCGGATCGGCCGACTTCAGCCGGCCTTCGACGAGAGTGAGGTACTCTTCCTTCGTAATTGTGCCCTTCGTCTTCCAGTACATGAAGCTATGACCTTGCGAGAATAGCTGATCCAATATTTCGATTCGCCCGCCCAGTTCCTTGTTATCGAGTATGCCGTTGTGATCAGCGTCCATCTTGACGATCACGACGACAGCCGCAGACTTGGCCTCGTTGAGACTGACTGTACCGTCCTTGCCCGTGTCGATCGCTTTTATTGCGTCCGCGGTGCCAGCCTGTGCCGATGCAGGCAAGCCTAAGATGACCCCGGCGCCGGTACTGACCACTACGACCGCTGCGCATCTCAATAGCCGCATTGCTTTCATGACACGGTTTGCCTTTCCTCTTCTCTCACCCATTCAGCTCTCTACTCAGTCCGCGCGCACACATCCGAGAATGAGCTTCGTCTCAAGCGAAAACTATCCAATCTTGCCCTGAAACCCCTTGATGGCGATCAACGCGGCGATCAAGAAAAGCGCACGAGAGCGTGATAATCCTCGAGAACTTCGTGCGAAGCTCGACCTCGACGCCCTCAACTCCGCTCGCCTCGAGGTGCTGTCGTGGCGCGGGGGCGCCATCAACCTCACCAAGGCGTGCGCCCGGAGGAGGCGGGCATCGCGCTCGGGATGCGCTTATTCGAATTTCTGGCGAATGCGTGCGAGCCCTAATCTCGGCCTGCGACCATAGCTGACATGTCGCCTTAGCAATGCGATGGGCTAGGATTGCTCATAGGATCATTGTCATCGACCGCATTTGCGAATCTCACGGCGCTCTCAGTGGCCAACCTCGACCGCATCGTAAGTGACATCGCCGGCGACATGCGGCAGCGGTCGGATCGGGGCGAGGTCGCGACCTATATTCCGGAGCTGGCGCGGGTCGACGTCAAAGCCTTCGGCATCGTCGTGGTCGACGCGGACGGCGCCGTCGCGGCGGCCGGCGACAGCGAGACCCCGTTCTCGATCCAGAGCGTCTCGAAGGTCTTTACGCTGGCCCTCGCGCTCGGCAAGGCCGGAGATCGCCTGTGGCGGCGCGTCGGCCGCGAGCCTTCGGGCAGCCCCTTCAATTCCATCGTCCAGCTCGAGCGCGAGCGCGGAATACCGCGCAATCCCTTCATCAACGCCGGCGCCTTAGCCGTTACCGACCTAATCCTGTCCGGGCATCAGCCCCGCGAGGCGCTCGGCGAAATCCTGAGGTTCATTCGCTTTCTCGCCGACGATCCGTCGATCACGATCGACGAGGCCGTGGCCGCTTCCGAGCAGCGCACCGGCTTTCGCAATGCCGCTCTGGCCAATTACATGAAATCCTTCGGAGTGCTCGAGAACCCCGTGCATTTTACGCTCGGCGTCTATTTTCACCATTGCGCCATCGCCATGTCGTGCCGGCAGCTCGCGATGGCGGGCCGCTTTCTCGCTCAGTTCGGCGCCAATCCCTCGACCGGTCTCTCGGTCATTCCGCCCGAACGTGCGCGGCGGATCAACGCCATCATGCTGACCTGCGGCCACTATGACGGCTCAGGCGAGTTCGCCTATCGCGTGGGGCTGCCCGGGAAGAGCGGGGTTGGCGGAGGCATCCTGGCGATCGCTCCCGGCAAAGCCTCCATCGCCGTCTGGTCGCCGGGCCTCGATGCGGCGGGCAATTCGCATCTCGGCCAGATCGCGCTCGAGGCGCTGTCAAAAAGGCTTGGCTGGTCGATCTTCGGCGCGTGAGGCGGCGCGCGTGTGCACCACGTTCAGTCGCGGTCACGCGCGCGGGCGAGGGCGGCGGCTTCCTCGACGGCGGCTTCGTGATACCAGCAGCCACTGCCGACCACGACCTTCACCATCCGATCGTGCTTTGCATCCACCGCGGGTCTCGCGGCCTCGCGAGCACCGATCAACGCCGCGCGACCTCCCGCAGGGAACTGATAGATCTTCGCCGACGGACGATGAGAATTCTTAGTCATTGGTCGTCTCTCTCTTCGATGCCTGCAAGCGAGCACACGATGCATAACACTCTCATAGCATGTTCGTTGCACGTTGATCGAACAGAATGCCCAATTAAAATCGCGGATTGCCTACATTATGGGCATGCTTGCGATTGCTTGTTTCGCTAGCATTTTCCCCGCAAGGCGAGCGCTTGTTGTTTTGTCCGAGCGCGTGCGTTTTGAGAGACGAGGATCGAAGCGGGGACATCACGGCCGGAGTGAAGTCGACGCGCGATGACAGCGCGCACACGGCGGCACGCACGACCAGGCATTCGCCGCACGTCGTCAACCTTTGGAGAGACCCACACATGCCGAAGTACAAGCTCGAGTACATCTGGCTCGACGGCTACACGCCCACGCCGAACCTGCGTGGCAAGACGCAGATCAAGGAGTACAGCGCGTTTCCCGATCTCAAGGAGCTTCCTCTCTGGGGATTTGACGGCAGCTCGACCATGCAGGCCGAGGGTCACAGCTCCGACTGCGTCTTGAAGCCCGTTGCCGTGTACCCGGATGCCACGCGCACCAACGGCGTGCTCGTGATGTGCGAAGTCATGATGCCCGACGGCAAGACGCCGCATGCCTCGAACAAGCGCGCAACCATCCTCGACGATCCGGGCGCGTGGTTCGGTTTCGAGCAGGAGTACTTCTTCTTCGAGAACGGGCGCCCGCTCGGCTTCCCGTCGACCGGCTATCCCGCGCCGCAGGGTCCCTACTACACGGGCGTCGGCTACAAGAACGTCGGCTCGGTCGCCCGCCAGATCGTCGAGGAGCATCTCGACCTCTGCCTCGCCGCCGGCATCAACCACGAAGGCATTAATGCCGAAGTGGCGAAGGGCCAGTGGGAATTCCAGATCTTCGGCAAGGGCTCGAAGAAGGCTGCCGACGAGATGTGGATGGCCCGCTACCTGATGCAGCGTCTCACCGAAAAGTACGGCGTCGACATCGAATACCATTGCAAGCCGCTGGGAGACACCGACTGGAACGGCTCGGGCATGCATGCCAATTTCTCGACGACCTACATGCGCGAAGTCGGCGGCAAGGAGTACTTCGAGAAGCTGATGGAAGCGTTCAAGCTCGCCCGCGAGGATCACATCGCGGTTTATGGTCCGGACAATCACATGCGCCTCACCGGCAAGCACGAGACGGCGGCGATCCATCAATTCACCTACGGCGTCGCCGACCGCGGAGCCTCGATCCGCGTGCCGCACAGCTTCGTGAACAACGGATACAAAGGCTATCTCGAGGATCGCCGGCCGAACTCCCAGGGCGACCCATACCAGATCGCATCACAGATCCTGAAAACGATCGCCTCCGTTCCGATCAGTGCAGCCAGCATCTCGCGGGCAGCCTGAGGGTTTGTCGCGGCGTCGAGCCTGGCTCGACGCCTCTCATCTCCGGGCCGCGCGCCGGTGCTCTGAGCGCCGGCAATTATAGCGCTCGCGTCGTTGCCACCTCGAGAGCAATCAAGACGTAACGCGGCCGGCATTTGCGCGTCCGCTCGCACTTGCCCGCCCGAAGGCAGCACTCCCCGTGTCTCTTCTCTTTGGGCGGGCCTTTTTTAGTTAGCCTTCGGCGGACAAGCCGTCCGCTCGCGACCCGCAAGCCGAATCTTGTCCCCCTCTCCTCCCGTTCGCTTACACTTGCCCCGCCCGTCCCACTAGGGGTCGCCTCCGGAGGCGTACCGAAGGTCGAGGGGCGGGACGAGTTCGAAGGGAAAGTGCCGCACGCTGCAGCCATTCCTTCGCGCGTTTGCCAATCGCCGGTGGCAACACCGGTACCGCGGAGGCTTGCGGCTAAGCGAGGCGCGGGACGTTGGGACGTGCTTCACCCAACGCAAAGCTCGATCCTGTCGGAGACATGCCTCCGGCATAGGCGGGGCGCCGGTGCGCCTTTGAAAGTTACAAGCGGAAGACCGCGGCAATCCCGCGCCCCGCTCCCCTACCTCATCCCCTCGGGCGTAAGCGCCGCGAGGCGAAACGCACGCGCCCCGCTCAACTGTCATCCTCGGGCTTGTCCCGAGGATCCAGAGTGTCACAAGCAGCGTCAGGAGTTGTTTCGCAAATGCTCGACGCGCATCCCTGCTTCACCATGGATCCTCGGCATGAAGCCGAGGATGACACGCTGGAGTGTGCTCCCGCGCCCCGCCTGAGGGGAGAGGGGATCGCAGCGGGTCTTGAGCGTCGAGGAGGACCAACGCGGCGAGCGAGCCTCTAGCAGCGCGAGCGGCAGGAGACGCGGCACTGCTGGCGCTCTCGCGTGCATTGCGACACGTTGAGGCCGGCGCAGCTCAGCCTGTCGCACGTCGTCGCGCACAAGGACGCGCAGTTGAACCCCGGCGAGACGCGGCCGGGCCCAGTGATCATCCCCGGCGTCGTGAGGCCTGGCGTGATCATCTTGGGCACATTCTTGCGAGTCTGCACACCCTTGGACTGCAGGCTCCGCGACTGCAGGCCGGACTGGAAGCCCTTGGGTTTGCCCTGCGTCGCAGCGGAAACCACGCCGACGGGGCCCAAGGCGAGAAGCGCGGCCAGTAACGCGGTCAGGAGAGGGTTCACTAGGCTCATCGTCAGCCCGTGGGCGGGGCCTTCACCATCGCGATTAATACATGGCTTCAGCCCGCCGAGCCGGTTTGTTCGCATCAACCTTGAGATGATAGCTTTAGCCTATAAGTCCAAGCCCCATCGGACAATGCCTCGACCATGAGCCTGCGCGTCCCCAATACGCTGACAGCACCGACGCCGGATCTCCTCGATCGCTTCGCCGGGATCGTGGGGCGGGAGCACGCCCTCACGGGCGCGGAGGCACAGGCGCCTTATCTCAAGGAATGGCGCGACCTTTTCGTCGGGCGCACGCCGCTGGTCCTGAGGCCCGGCACGGCAGAGGAGGTCTCGCGCATCCTCGCGCTCGCCAACGAGGCCCGGGTCGGCATCGTGCCCCAGGCCGGCAACACAGGGCTCGTCGGCGGGCAGATCCCGAGCGAGGCCGGCACCGAGATCGTCCTCTCGGTCGCACGGCTGAAGCGCATCCGCGGCATCGATCGCGCCGGGGCGGCGATGACGGTCGAGGCGGGGCTCACGCTCGCGGAGACCCGAGCGGCCGCCGAAAGCGAGGGATTGCTATTCCCGCTCTCGATGGCCTCCGAGGGCAGTGCCTGCATCGGCGGCAATCTCGCGACGAACGCCGGCGGCATCGCCGTCCTCGCCTATGGGCCGGCCCGCAGCCTCGTCCCCGGTCTCGAGGTCGTGCTCGCCGACGGGCGCATCTGGAACGGCCTCAAGTCGCTGAAGAAGGACAACACCGGCTACGACTTGAAGGACCTATTTATCGGCTCGGAAGGGACGCTCGGCATCATCACGGCGGCGACGCTCAAGCTCTTTCCACTCCCGCGCGAGAAGGTGACCGCGCTCGCCGCGGTCCCGAGCCTCGACGCGCTTTTACCCCTGTTCCAGCTTGCGCAGAAGCGGGGCGCCTCGGGGCTAACCGCATTCGAGTTCATGTCGCAGCTCGCGCTCTCCTTTGCCGTGAAGCACACGCCCGCGGTCCGCGCGCCGCTCGGCGCCTCGGCGCCCTGGTACGCCTTGATCGAGATTTCGGGCTTCGAGGAGGGCGAGGCGCAGAGGTCCCTCGAGGCGCTGCTCACGGACGCGGCCGAGCGCGGGATCGTCGCCGACGCGGCACTTGCCGCCTCGCTGGCGCAGGCGCGCGACATCTGGCGGCTGCGCGAGGCTCTGTCGGAGGCGCAGAAGCCCGAGGGCGGCAGCATCAAGCACGATGTTTCCGTCCCGGTCGCGGCGATCCCGGAGTTCTTGGGCCGTGCGGCCGGCATCGTCGAGGCGATCTGCCCCGGCGCGCGCCCGGTGCCGTTCGGCCATTTCGGCGATGGCAACGTGCACTACAACGTCTCGCAGCCGGTCGGCATGGAGAAGGGCCGGTACCTCGAGCTTTGGGGACCCATGTCGCGCGCCGTGCACGGCCTCGTCATCAATCTCGGCGGCTCGATCTCGGCCGAGCACGGGATTGGCCGCCTCAAGCGCGACGAGCTTGTCCTGGTCAAGAGCGAGGTCGAGATCGAGCTGATGCGCCGTATCAAGGCGGCGCTCGACCCCGTAGGCATTCTCAATCCGGGCAAGCTCCTGTGAGAGTGCAGTCGGGCCTCACCAAACGCCGCGCCCAACGCCGTTCGCGAGATAGGTCCAGATCGTCGGCGGAAACCAGTGTCGCGACAGCCCCTCGGCGCTCCTCGGCGCGAGCCGGCCGTTGAGCGCATCCTCGATCGCCGCCGCGAACAGCGGAATCGCGACGGCCGCCTGCACGTGCTGGTAGGTCGAGATGTTGTCGCCGGGAGAGAAAACAACCCGCGCCTGGTAAAGAATGCCGCCGGTATCGACGCCCCGGTCGACGAGATGGATCGTGACGCCTGCTGTCTTGGCATCGCCCGAGTTCAGCGCCCAGTAGGCCGGGTGCTGGCCCCGGTACATCGGCGTGATCCCCGCGTGGTAGTTGATGAACGGTGCGGGGCTGCACCCGAGCGTCTCGGCCGAGAGGACCCGCGTGCCGTAGACGGCGACGACTTCGGGGGCGAACTTGCGCAGAAGCCGGCGGCACTCCGGATCGTTGACCGATGCAACGCAGTGCACCTCGAGCATCGGATCGGCGAACGGGTTCAGCCCGTGCTCGGCCCAGATCTGGCGATGGCGTCTGTGGCGCGTAAAGATCGCGCGAAGCGCGAAGCCAAATGCGAGCTGGCCGACCACCGCGAGCGGACCCTCGCGGCGCAGGCGCCGGCGAATGATGGTCGCCTTGTCCTCGGGTATCTCCTCGATCACGGTCACCGGACCGAGGCGCGACACGAGGCCGTTGACGACGATCTTGGCCAGCGGGCTCCCCGTCGTGAGCACGACAATTCGAGGGCGCGCTGGCGAGCCGGCGATCATGCCGCGATTAGTTATTTTGATTCGCAGCCGCCCGCTTCAGGATTTCAGCGTGCTCTGGACCTGCTTCAGCTCCTCGGCGATGCGGGCCGATTGCGACGGCCAGCTCGCCGCCAGCCAATCGTCGGTTCCGAACAGCCAGAACCAGAAGCGATTGCGCCGATAGTATTTCTCGACCGTCACTCGGTGCATCTTGTCCATCGTCGCCGAGAGGAGCTCGAGCATCGCGATGGGCTTCGCGGCCGCCTGCTCGACGCTGTCGAACCTCGAGCCGACGGCGGCAAAGGAGCGGGCCGCTTCCTGCCCTCTGGTCTCGATCGTGCCGGCGAGCGTGTGCTGATTGGCATTGAGCTTGACGAGGGCCTCGTGCAGAACGCCGAGCTCCTGGGTGTAGGAGGCCTGCGCCCCCTCGAATCGCCTCGATTGCCCGGAAAGCGCCTCCTCGAGCAGTCCAAGGCGCTCGCCGAGGCCCGACAAGAGCCGCGCCACGTCCGCTTGAAGCGTATTGACGGCGGCAGCGACGTGCTCGAGCCGCTCGGCCGACGCGAGGCCGGACTTGAGGGCGCCGATCTCGCCCATAAGCGCCGCATTGGCCGTCTTGGCGTTGGCGCGGTCTCCTTCAAGGCGCCCCTCGAGAGCATCTATGCGCCGCGCGACCGGAGATAGATCGACGGCAGCCTCCGTCTTGGAATGGAGGGCCTCGAGGCCGAGGCGAATGTGCCCGAGCTCGGTCTGGAGCGCGCGCTCGAGCGCTCCCAGGCGATCGGTGACGAAATTGAGTTCTGGCCCCGAAGCGGTGCGGCCGCTCAACATCGATTGCTCGAGATGAAGAAGGCGCTCGCTCAACACCTTGTCGGGATAGCTGCCGCCGAGGCGGCTCGGATCTTCACGCTGTGCCATGACGTCTCTCTGCAGGTTCTGGAGCACTCCCGTCAGTGTCTTCTGCTCGATCGACAGATCGTTGCTCAATGCCCTCACCATTTGCTCGAGCGCGTCGAGCCGCGCGCTGATTGGTCCGTTCGGCGCTGCCGATCCCGGATCGGCCCTCAAAGCGACGGGCGCGCGCGGCTGGGACTGCTCGGGGACCGACGCCGCCAACCGCTGGAGAGCCGGCCGCAACAGCACGAGGCCGGAGAGCTCCTGAGGTCCGTCGAGAATGACGTGAAGGACGTCGGCGACGCTCGCCGGAGCGTTTCTGCGGTAGGCATTGCCGGCAGCAAGTCGCAAGACCTCCTCGAGATCGTCCGAGCGGCGCGGCGCGGCCTTGCCCGGCGGCAAGCCCACCGGGATCTCGCTAGCGATTACGGTTGCGCTCTCGCGCCGCAGGACGGGCACACGGATTCCGCGAGCCTCGAGCGCCTCGGCCGCGGTTTCGATGCGGGTCAGCGCGTAGACGAGATGCTCGAGCCTCACCTCGGCGGACCGGTGGGCGAGCGCCACGTCAAAGGCATGGTTGCAGCAGGCCAGCAGAGTGTCATCGACCCAGATCGGCCCGATTGGCGCCGACATCGACAACGGCCCCCGGCCGCGCGGCCCATTGAAGAAGACCTCGCCGGAAGGCGCGCCGGCATAGTCGGGCTGCTGCGTTGCGCTCCACCCTTGCGGAGTCCTGAGATCGAGGTCCTCGCCCCTATAACTCATCCTTTCGACTCCCCATCGCACGCCGTGCCGTAAGGCGAGCGTTCGTCCTATTTTTGTCCTCGGCTTCGCGCCATGAGCGCAACCGAGCTTGTTAACCCCCGGCCCCAATCACCGTCGCGGTTCCCGGCGCGTCCCTGAGCCGTCAGCGACTTTTGGACGGGCGCCAAACTATCTTCCTCCACGAAGTGCCGCGAGAGGCGAACGGGAGCGTTGCATAAGCTCGAGCTTGGTGAATACGAACCAATCTCGACAGTTCAATGGCTTAAGCTACCTGTGCTAAGGGCTGACGGCACTATACGGCGCGGCCAAAGCGGGTGGCTAGCCGTAAAATGGCGAAGGCCGCGCGCGCGCCGGCGGCCGGGCGGCGGAGTGCGCCGAGATGAGCGGGCTGCGCAAGTGTGCGAGCCTCGCCGTGCGGGAGCCCAGAATCGATGCTAGAGCAATGCTCGTCCACTCCGGGAGACACAATGCGGCCCCGCAGCACCTCGAGCGTTACTATCGTCGCAGCAAGCCTTGTGGCATTGTCTGTCGCCGTGTCGCCGGCCGCCGCCGCGCCGGAGACCAAGCCCTACGACGACAAGCTCATGCGCCTCGCCGAGATCCTCGGCGCGGTGCACTACCTGCGCGAGCTCTGCAGCGCCAACGAAGGGCTCCTCTGGAGGGACCGCATGAAGGAGCTGCTCGATGCCGAGGGCTCCTCGGCACTCAGGCGGGCGCGGCTCACGCGCAGCTTCAACCAGGGATATCGCAGCTACAGCCGCACTTACGTGACGTGCACTCCGTCGGCGCAGACTGCGGTCAACCGATTCCTCACGGAGGGCCTTCAGATCTCGGAGGGCCTCGTCAAGAGCGTGCCCTGAGCGGCTTCATCCGTCCTCGGAGCAGTATTCTCCGGTTTACTTTGAATTGTATCGGCGACTACGTGCCAGCTTGACACGTGCTAGGGGTCTTTCCGCGGCAAGGCCAAACGTGGGAAGGGGACGGAGCGGTCCATTGCGGACGATCCGGGGGAATATCATGCATGCATTCGACCTGAGAGACAGCGACGACCAGAGCTTTCGAGCACTCAGTCTCATCCTGGACGCGTGGGACGAGGGGACCGACAGCGGACTCGCGCCCGAGCAAATGGCCTATGCCGCCCTCTTCGCGGCATTGACCGATCTCGTCTCGCTCTACGGAGAGGACGCGGTCGTGAAGCTCGCCCGCGGGCTCGAGCGGCGTGTCGAGCTCGGCGAGTTCTCGCTGTCGCGCACGAACCAGTAGGCGCCAGCTCGGCTAGACGAGGAGCTTGTGGGCCATCTCGCCCACGAGGATCACGCCGAAGCTCACGAGCAAGAGGCCCGCTATCTGATTGATGAGCTTCAGGCGATCCGCATTGAGGCGGTGCCGGAAGCGGCCGATCAGATTCGAGAGCGCGATCCACCACGCGAGGCTGCCGCTCATGATGGCGGCAACCATCGTCAGCGCGTCGATGTTGCTTCGCACCTCGACGAAGGAGCTGACGCCGCCAAAGATCGCGAAGAGACCGAGCACGGCGCCCGGATTGGTGATCGTGAGGAAAAATGTCTGGGGAATGTCCCAGGCATAGTCCTTGAGCGACGCGTTCACCTCGTGCGCCGGGTGAAGGTTCGCGAGCCGCGGCGGCGCGAGAGCCAGCTTGAGGCCGAACGCGATCAGCGCAAGTCCGCCGATGATCTGAATCGTCGACCGGTGATACTGCACCGCGCCCGAGATGGCGCCGACGCCGAGGCTCGCAAACATCGCGATGAGACCGTCGCCGAGCACGGCGCCGAGCCCGGCCGCGATCCCGCCCCAGAATCCGCGCTCGATCGCGCGCTGAATGCACAGCACGTTGACGGGGCCGACCGGAGCCGCCACAAGGACTCCGATGAGCAGCCCGACGGGGACGATGAGCGGATTGGGGATGAGCTGCATGCCGGCTACCGCGAAGGCCGAGTGCGCTCGGGCAGGAGGCTCGGGCAAAGGTCTCGAGAGAGCGAGGCAAACGGAGGGGCCAGCGGATGAGAGATCGCTTGACGCATCAAGGGCCGCGCGAGCGCATCTCTCACTGGCTCTTTCCCCCGTCGCCGCTTCGTCTCCGGCGCTCCTCGGCGCCGCGAATTCTATTGGTAATGATCGCGGCAAGCCTTGTCCATTGGCACACGGGAGATGCGGCGGGAGAGCAGAGGACCGAGCCGACCTTACAACCGCAGGCGGCGCATGCAGGAGCGCCGGTGACCGGTCCACTGCCTGACAACGTCGCGGACACGCGGAGGGCAATTTTGGCCGCCGCCGCGAGTGGCGAGATCGAGGAGCTGAGAGCTGCGATCGCATTGAACGAGCTCAGCCCCGACTTCGGCGAGGAACCGGGCACCGATCCGATCGAATATTTGCGGCGGGCATCCGACGACGGGGAAGGGCGCGAGATCCTCGCCGCGCTCGCCGAGGTCCTTTCTCTGCCGCCGGCCCGCGTGCTGGCCGGCAAGGACGTCGAGAACAGCGCCGTCTATGTCTGGCCCTACCTCGCCGAGCGTCCACTCGGCACGCTCGCTCCGAGCGAGGAGGGCCATCTCCTGCGTCTCGTCTCGCCTGCGGCCGCCAAAGAGATGGGAGAGCGCAAGAAGTGGTTGTGGTGGCGCCTCTCCATCGGGGCCGATGGAACGTGGCTCTCGTTCAGGGATTTCAGGAAGCGCTGACGGCGCGCCGGCGCGCGCCTAATCGCGCGGCATCGAGACGGCCGATAGAAGTTATGTTAATGATCTCAGGCTGTTGTGGCGCGGCGTGTTGTCCGCTGGTAGCGCCAAAATGCAATACGTACTATATCGCTCCTACTAAGGCATGGGTCCAGTCAGTCGAGAGACCGGTGATGAAGTTGCATCGATTTGTGCTTGCCCTCTTCGGGGCAGTCGCTTTTGCCGTTCCGGCAGCCGCCCAGAGCCTCAGCCAATTCGGTATGTGGGGCGAAGCGCCGGTCAAGAGCGCGCCGTCGTTTCTCGGCGCCATGAAGCCGCCCGTTGAACTCGCCGACGGCGGCGGACGCCCCGAGATCGCGCCAAAGCCTCCCGAGATCGTCGCCTTCAATAACGCATACGAGCCTGGCTCGATCGTCATAGATACGGCCGGCCGCAAACTCTATTACACGCTCTCGGCGACGGACGCCTACAGCTATCCGGTTGCGGTCGGAAAGCAGGGCTTCACCTGGACCGGCACGGAGAAGGTCTCGAAGATCGTAGACTGGCCGGACTGGATCCCGCCCAAGGAGATGCGCGAGCGCAAGCCGAGCCTGCCTCTCAGAATGACGGGCGGCATCAAGAACCCGCTCGGCGTGAAGGCCATCTACCTCGGCAATACGCTCTATCGGATCCACGGCACCAACGACGCGGAGAGCATCGGCGAAGCCGCCTCGTCGGGTTGCTTCCGGATGCACAATGCTGATGTCGTCCACCTCGCGAGCCTTATCAACGCGAACACCACCGTCTACGTCGTGTCGCGCGTGCCGAAGCAGATTCTGACCAAGGCCCCCGTGGCCGTGCCGCCGGCGCAGACCGCAGCACCGCCGGCGCAGACAGCGGAGCCCCCGGCAACAACAGCCGAGCCTCCCGCGACGAACGGCGGCCAAGGCATCTGAAGATACGCTTCACGCCTCGAGGAAGCGCACCGGGGCGCCGTGGGCAGGAGCGAGGATCTCTCCATCCCACATGACGCGCCGCCCGCGCAGGATTGTGCCGACGGGCCAGCCGGTCACCGTCTTGCCGTGGTAGGGCGTCCAGCCGGCGCGGCTTGCGATCCAGGAGTTCTCGATGGTCATCTTTCGCTTCACATCGACGACGGTGAGATCGGCGTCATAGCCCTCGGCGATCCGGCCCTTGCCGCGAATACCGAACAGGCGCTGCGGGCCGTGGCTCGTGAGGTCGACCAGCCTCTCGAGCGAGAGCCGCCCCTCACTCACGTGATCGAGCATGATCGGCACCAGCGTCTGCACGCCCGTCATACCCGAGTGGGACGCCGGATAGGCCACCTCCTTCTCCTCGCGCGTGTGGGGCGCGTGGTCCGATCCCAGAATGTCGACGAGCCCCGACGACACCGCGCGCCAGATTGCGTCGCGATGGGGCGCATCGCGCACGGGAGGATTCATCTGCGCGAACGTGCCGAGCTCGCGATAGCACTCGGGCGCGACGAGGGTCAGATGATGAGGCGTCACCTCGATGCTCGCCCAGTCCTTGTGGGCAGCGAGGAACTCCATCTCGTCCGCGGTCGAGACATGCAGCACATGCACGCGGCGGCGGTGCTTCTCGGCGAGGCGCACGAGGCGCTCGGTCGCGAGCAGCGCGGCCGTCGCGTCCCGCCAAACTGGGTGTGACGACGGATCGCCCGCCACGCGCAGATCCTTCCTCGCGTTGAGGCGCACCTCGTCCTCGGCATGGAACGCGGCGCGCCGGGAGAGCCGCGAGATGATGCGATCGAGGGTCTCCTCGTCGTCGACGAGAAGATCGCCGGTCGAAGAGCCCATGAACACCTTGATGCCGGCCGATCCCTCGCAGCCCTCGAGCGCGGCGATGTCGTCCGTGTTGTCGCGCGTCGCGCCGGCGTAGAAGGCGAAGTCGCAGAACATCCGATCCCTGGCGCGGCGCACCTTGTCGGTAAGCGCGTCGACGGTCGTGGTAAGCGGCTTGGTGTTCGGCATCTCGAACACCGATGTCACGCCGCCGAGCACCGCGCCCCGGCTGCCGCTCTCGAGGTCCTCCTTGTGCTCGAGGCCCGGCTCGCGGAAGTGAACCTGGGTATCTATCACGCCCGGCAGGATGTGAAGTCCCCTGACGTCGACGACGGCGGCGTCCTTCGAGCCTTCGAGCGCTCCGACGGCGGCAATGCGCCCGCCGACGATACCGATGTCGCGCACGCCGATCCCGTCGTGATTGACGACGGTCGCGCCCTTGAGAACGAGATCGAAGCCTTCTGCCATGAGCGTCTCCGGTGCGCCTCGGCGCGTCCGCCTTGCTTTGCATGCCCGGCCCGCATACGTAAATCCGGCGCCCTTGGCAATCGGGAGCCCTAGCGCGTGACCGACACATGGACCGCCCACCTCGAGGATCGCGGCGTCGTCGCCGTCACCGGCCCGGACTCCGGCAAGCTTCTCCACGGCCTAGTGACGAACGACCTGGCCCTGCTCGGTCAAAGCGCGGCGATCCATACCGCCCTGCTCACGCCCCAGGGGAAGATCATCGCCGATTTCTTCGTCGTCAAAGCGGATGACGGCTACCGGCTCGATGTCGCGCGCGACAAGGCGGCGGAGGTTGCCAAGCGCATCGGCCTCTACAAGCTCAGGGCCAATGTCGAGATCAGGGACGTGAGCGAGGACTATCGCATCCTCGCCGTTTGGGGCGCGAGCCCCCAATCCCATGGCGGTCCCGGCAAGACGGTCGCGTTCGCGGACCCAAGGCTCGCCGGACTTGGCCTGCGCATCTTGGCGGACGCGAAATTTGCGGCCGACATCTCCGCCGCGACAAACGGCGCGGACGCCCGGGCCGAGGACTATCACGCGCACCGCATAGCGCTCGGCGTTCCCGAGGGCGGCAAAGACTATCCGTTTGGCGACACCTTTCCCCATGAGGCGCTCCTCGACCAGCTCAATGGCGCCTCCTTCACCAAGGGCTGCTTCGTTGGACAGGAGGTCGTGGCGCGCATGGAGCACCGGACAGCCGTACGCAAGCGCGTCGTCCCCATCGTCGCCGACGCGCCGCTGCAGTCCGGAGCCGACGTCAAAGGCGGAGAGGTCGTGATCGGCGCCGTGGGATCGGTCGCGGGCAAGCGGGGCCTCGCGCTCGTGAGGCTCGACCGCGCGGCCGACTTCCTGGCCAAAGGCATCGGCCTCACTGCCGGCGGCGTGCCGGTCAGGATCGAACTCCCGGCATTTGCCACCTTCGCGCTGCCGGTGGGCGAGACGCAGGATCTGCCATGAGGGAAAGCGCGCTCGAGCGCTGTCCCTGGGCCGGCGCGGACATCCTTTACCAGCGCTATCACGACGAGGAATGGGGCGTGCCCCACAGCGACGATCGGCGCCTCTTCGAAAAGCTCGTTCTCGAGGGCTTCCAATCCGGATTGTCCTGGATCACGATTCTGAGGAAGCGCGAAAACTTCCGCCGGGCCTTCGACGGCTTTGCGGCGGAAAAGATCGCGCGCTATGGAGCGCGCGACCGGACCCGCCTCATGAGCGATGCCGGCATCGTGCGCAACAGGCTCAAGATCGAGGCCACGATCGACAATGCCAAGGCTTATCTCGATCTCAGGCAGAGGACGTCGCTCGCCGCTTTCCTGTGGGGATTTCTCGAGGACGGCCCGATTGCCAACCGGGCCCGCTCGATGAGCGACATTCCTGCCGAGACCGACGTCTCGCGGCGCATCTCGAAGGGGCTCAAGGCCCAGGGGTTCCGGTTCGTCGGACCGACGACGGTCTATGCCTTCATGCAGTCGGTCGGCATGGTCAACGACCACCTCGTCTCCTGTCCCCGGCACGCGGTCTGCGCAAGACACCAGCGCACATTCAAGGTCCCGGCAGTCTGAGTGCGCCCATGCCGAAGGCGAGTAAACGCGCCGAGAAAAAAGAGGCCCCCCGCGCCTGGCAGCGGATGCTGTCCGGCCGCCGTCTCGACCTCATCGACCCGTCGCCCGACGATGTCGAGATCGAGGACATTGCGCACGGGCTCGCACGCCTTGCGCGCTGGAACGGCCAGACGCTCGGGCCCCACGCCTTCACGGTAGCGCAGCATGTGCTGGTCGTGGAGAAGATTGCTGGCGCGCTCAATCCCAAGTGGCCGGCCTGCTGGCGTCTCGCGGCCCTGCTCCACGACGCGCCCGAGTACGTGATCGGCGATCTCATCAGCCCTTTCAAGGCCGCGATCGGGCTGGACTACAAGGCCTTCGAGCAGAAGCTGCTCGCCGCCATCCATAGGCGATACGGGCTGCCGGTTCCGTTGCCAGAAGACGTTACGGGCGCCATCAAGCGGGCCGATCGGATCGCGGCCTACTATGAGGCGACGGTCCTGGCCGGCTTCTCGCCGGACGAGGCCGGCCGCTTTTTCGGCGGCGAGGGCGGAATAGATCCGCCGCTGGTCCGTTTTCTCAAGGGGTTATCCCCCTTGCCGCCGGACGCCGTGCAGCGCGCCTTCCTCGCGCGCTTCAGAGCCCTTGCAGCGAGCCTCTAGACCCTTCCAATGCAATGCGGGCCATTTACGTGAACGTTCAAAATCCTCGTCCACCTTTGACACCGGCTCACCGCAAGGCGCGATCCGAAAAACGCCATGTTCCGGCTCTAGCCCGGCCGGAAAGGGACTAGACCCATGTCGACAAACGCAAATTTGAAGCGCCGGGCTCGTGACACCTCCATCGAGCCGGGGTTGCCCATGTCTCTTGCCCGAACCGAAACCGCGCCGGTGGAGATAGGCCTCAACGCGGCGATCGTCGCCGTTGTCGACGACGAGCCGGTCGTTCTCGTCGTACGCCAGGAGGCCGACGGCTCGGGCGCGACCGACAGTTTGCCGTTTGGCCCGTTCTCCCCGGTCGAGCACCGCACGCTCGAGAGCGGCTTGCGCTCGTGGGTCGCAGAGCAGACCGGCCTCGAGCTCGGCTATGCCGAGCAGCTCTACACGTTTGGCGATCGCGGACGCCATGCCGAGCCCGGCGACGTCTCACCGCACATCGTGTCGATCGGCTATCTGGCGCTGACGGAAGCGAGCCATGCGCGCGAGTTGCAGCGCGGCACGTGGCGCAGCTGGTACCATTATTTCCCGTGGGAGGATTGGCGCAAGGGCAGGCCCGAGCTCCTCGGCGAGGAAATCGAGCCCCGGCTCAAGGAATGGGCAGAGCGCCCGGCGCTGCGATCCGCGCCCGTCCGGCCAGTGAAGAAGGAGGACCGGATCCGAATCTGCTTCGGCCTCGACGGGGCGGCGTGGGACGAGGAGAAGGTTCTCGATCGCTACGAGCTGTTGTACGAGGCAGGGCTCGTCGACGAGGCGCATCGCGACGGCCGCGAGGCGGCGCTAGCGTGGACAAATGCGCCGCGCCTCGGCGCACCCATGCAATTCGATCATCGCCGCATTCTCGCGACCGCCATCGGGCGCGTGCGCGCCAAGATCAAGTATCGCCCGGTCATCTTCGAGCTGATGGCCGACGACTTCACGCTCTACGAGCTGCAGAAGACCGTCGAGGCCATCCTCGGCCCGCATCTGCACAAGCAGAATTTCCGCCGCCTTGTCGAGAGCGCGGGGCTCGTCGAGCCGACGGGCGAGGTCAAGACACGCACCGGCGGGCGGCCGGCCAAGCTGTTCCGGTTCCGCCGCGAGGTTCTGCTCGAGCGCCCGGCACCCGGCGTGCGCGTCAAACCCGGACGGACCTGAGCTCCGCTCCTCGATTAAGCCCCGGCTTACCCACTGATGGTAGGGTCTCCGCCATTAGCAGGCGATCCTTTGTCCACGCGACAAGAGACCCATGTCCGATACCAGCTCCAACACCCTCGACAAGATCGAGGCGACGGCGGCCCTCTATGCGGCGGCCCCTGAAACGGAAAAAAGGACCATCGCGCTCGAATATTTGGCGCTTCTCGGACACCTCCTGATCGACCAGAACCGCAGCGACAGGCTTCTTTTTCCGCTGCTCGACGTGATCGAGGACCTCGAGAGCGGACGAGAGCGTGGATTCGAGGATGACCCCGACGAGGACCGGCGCCAAGGCGCGATGGAAGCAAGCCCGCAGGTTCTTGCCCGCATTTGCGCCGTAATCGATCTCCTGATCGCCGCGGGCTTCAGTCAGGAGCACGCGGCCCAGATCCTGACGCGCCAGATGCTGTCGAAGAACCTGAAGCTGCCCGCAACGAGCGGCGATCCGCGCGGCTGGCGACGCGTGCAGCTCTGGCGGCAGCGGTTTCTCGCAACGGGGCGCGACACGCGCGAGTGGCCGACCTACCAAGAGTTCAAGGACACGCTGATCCAGACATTCGGTCCCGCGTTCGCCCACACGGCCGTACGCACACCCGTTTGGGATCGGCGCTCTTAAAGCCCAGCAGCGCCCATCGCGGCCGCATCATAAATGCTACGCGAGGCTCTAGAATTTTTGCGCTGCATCGATTAGATTAATGTCAGTCAATCAATGCTCTGATTGAGCATTATTGGCAGAGCGAAACCGGCCGCCTGCCGGTTCTTTTCAGGCTCTATATATACTCAAAGAGAGTATATATAGCCGCTGCGAGGAGGCAGAAGGAATGGCTCTCACCGGAACCATTTCGGCGGGGCGCAGCCCCATCGGCACCCATCGCGACGCGCCGCCCGGCGCCGCCAGGCCGCGTTCCCTTGCGTTTACCCCAGAGATCAAGCGCGAGATGGAGCCGCTCTACGCGCGCGTGCGTCATGTCGTGACGCCGATGGAGTGGGCGCACTATGCGCCGCTGATCCGCGCGATCAACGAGCTCAAGGTAAAACGCAACGCGGTCATCCTGGCACATAACTATATGACGCCGGAGATCTTCCACTGCGTCGGCGATTTCCAAGGCGACAGCCTTCAGCTTGCCAAGGAGGCGGCGCGCACGACGGCGAAGGTCATCGTGCAGGCGGGCGTCCACTTCATGGCGGAAACCTCGAAGCTCCTCAATCCCGACAAGACGGTCTTGATCCCCGACCTCAAGGCCGGCTGCTCCCTCGCCGCATCGATCACCGCCGATGACGTGCGCGCCATGCGCGCGGCCTATCCGGGCGTCCCGGTCGTGACCTACGTCAATACGAGCGCGGCGGTGAAGGCCGAGAGCGACATCTGCTGCACCTCGTCAAATGCCGTGAAGATCGTCGAGAGCCTCGGCGTGCCGCGCGTGATCTTCATTCCCGACGAGTACCTCGCCAAGTACGTGCAGACCAAGACCAAGGTCGAGATCATCGCCTGGAAGGGCCATTGCGAGGTCCACGAGCGGTTCACCGGCGAGGAGATGGTCGCTCTCCGCGCCGCGGAGCCCGGCCTCAAGATTATCGCCCACCCCGAATGCCCGCCCGACGTGCTCGCCGCCGCGGACTTCACCGGCTCGACCTCGGCCATGATCAATTGGGTGAAGACCAATCACCCGAGGAAGGTCGTGCTCGTGACCGAGTGCTCGATGGCCTCGAACGTCGCGGTCGAGACGCCGGACGTCGAGTTCGTGCGCCCCTGCAATCTCTGTCCGCACATGAAGCGCATCAGCCTCGAGAAGATCTACGAGAGCCTCCTCTACATGCGCCACGAGGTGACGGTCGATCCCGCCGTCGCGGACAAGGCGCGACGCGCCGTCGAGCGTATGGTGAACCTCACCAGCTGAAAATCGAGACGAGGGCGGCGGCGCGCCGCCTCTCGCACCGCATCGGGCTCAAAGGCAACGAAGCAAGGCGAGGAGTTTCGAGGAGAGCAGTCGATGGCGTCCGCCCGCGAGACCGAATTGATCGCGAGCTTTCGCGACCCCCGTACCGCGCTCGGCCCCGGCGACATCGTCGTTGTCGGGGCAGGGCTCGCGGGCCTCTTCACCGCCTTGAAGCTCGCGCCGCTCCCCGTCACGGTGGTTGCGGCGGCGCCGCTCGGCGAGGGAGCTTCCAGCGTCTGGGCGCAAGGCGGCATCGCAGCCGCCGTCGGCCTCGGCGACACGCCGGAGGCGCATGCCCGCGACACGATTGCGGCCGGCGCGGGAATAGTCGACGAGGCCGTAGCGAGCGTCGTCGCTGCCGAGGCGCCCGATCGCATTCGCGATCTCCTGGCCTACGGCGTTCCCTTCGATCGCGATCTCGCCGGACACTTCATCCTGTCGCGTGAGGCGGCGCATTCGGTGAAGCGCATAGTGCGGGTCTCCGGCGACCGGGCAGGAGCAGCGATCATGCAGGCCTTGATCGCGGCTGTGCGAGCCACGCCTTCTATCCGTGTGCTCGAGCGCTTTGCCGCCGAGGACCTGATCGTCGAGGACGAGCGCGTGGTCGGCGTGCGCCTCGTGTGCCCCGCCGAGCGGGGACAGGCCTACGATTTCCTCCCGGCTAGCGCGGTCGTACTCGCGACGGGGGGCATTGGCGCGCTCTATGCAGTGACGACCAACCCCTCCTACGCCCGCGGCGAGGCGATGGCCTTCGCCGCTCGCGCCGGCGCCATCATCGCCGACGCCGAGTTCGTGCAATTTCACCCGACCGCTATCGACATCGGCGCCGACCCTGCGCCGCTCGCGACCGAGTCTCTGCGCGGGGAAGGCGCGATCCTCGTCAATCGCGCCGGCCGGCGCTTCATGACGAAGCTGCATCCGGCCGCCGAGCTTGCCCCGCGCGATATCGTTGCCCGCGGAGTCTTCGCCGAGATCGCAGCCGGACGCGGCGCGTTCCTCGATTGCCGCCGCGCGATCGGCGCGCGGTTCCCTCAAGCCTTCCCCACGGTCTATGCCCATTGCCTTCGGGCCGGCATCGACCCGGTCACGGACCTCATCCCGATTGCGCCAGCGGCGCACTACCACATGGGCGGCATCGCGACCGACCTTCGGGGTCGCACGGCGGTCGAAGGCCTTTGGGCCGCCGGCGAGGTCGCCGCCACGGGACTCCACGGCGCGAACCGGCTCGCCTCCAACTCGCTTCTCGAAGCCGTCGTGTTCGGCCACCGCGTCGCCGCCGATATCCGTGAGGTCGTGTCCCACGAGCGGATTGCTCCGATCGCGAAGACCCACGCGACCGACGGCACGCCGAAGCTCGCTCCGGAGACTCGCAAAGCCTTGATCCGTCGCCTGCGCACGGCGATGACGGAGCATGTCGGCGTCGTACGCGATGCCCAGGGCCTCAAGGCCGCGCTCGCCCTCCTGCGCCAGATCGAGAGCGAGGCGGCCGACGATCGCACGGTCGCCAATATGGCCGCTGCGGCGCAGCTGATTGCCGGCGCGGCGCTTTTGCGCCGGGAAAGCCGCGGCGCGCATTTCCGCAGCGACTATCCCGACCCCGATCCCGGCCCCGGGAAAAAGAGTCTGCTCACGCTCAAGGGACTCGCCGGCATCGAGACCCGCGCGGAGCGGGCCGCCAAAGCGCCGCTCGTCGCGGAGCTTCCCCTGTGACGCGAGCGCCGGTCGACGCCGCGCTGCCGAAGCTTGCCGTGGCTCCGGCCGTCGAGGCCGCCCTCATGGAGGATCTCGGGACCAGTGGCGATATCACGACGGAGGCGACCGTCCCCGCCGATCGCACGGCGTCCGCGGTGCTTGTCGCGCGCAAGCCCGGCGTCATCGCCGGGCTCGAGGTCGCCGAGGCGGCGTTCCACACGCTCGATCCCGCGATTGCCTTCGAACCCCGCGTGAAAGACGGCGACATGGTCGGCGCAGGGGCGATCGTGGCGCGCGTCTCAGGAAATGCGCGGGCGATCCTCACGGCCGAGCGCGTCGCCTTGAATTTTCTCTGCCGCATGAGCGGCATTGCGACGCTCACGCGCCGCTACGTCGATGCGGTCAAGGGCACACGCGCCGAGATCGTCGACACGCGCAAGACGACGCCGAGCCTCCGCCTCTTCGAGAAATATGCCGTGCGATGCGGCGGCGGCCGCAATCATCGCGCCGGGCTTTTCGACGCCATTCTGATCAAGGACAATCACATTGTCGCCGCGGGCGGTATTGGCCCGGCTGTGGCGGCAGCGCGGGCACGCGCCAGGCACATGGTGCGCATCGAGGTCGAGGTGACGACGGCAGCCGAGCTCGAGATGGCGCTCGCCTACCCGATCGATGCCGTGCTGCTCGACAACATGGCGGTCGAAGAGCTTCGCGCGGCCGTGCGCAAGGTTGAGGGGCGCGTCACGACGGAAGCCTCGGGCGGCGTCAATCTCGACACCGTGCGCGCCATCGCCGAAACCGGTGTCGACCTGATCTCGGTGGGAGCGCTGACGCATTCGGCGCCGATTCTCGACCTTGCGCTCGATTTCGAGACGCCGGACGGAAAGAATTAACGCTTCGCACTCAAAAGGGTGCGCCAAGGAGTTGTGCGTTCAAGTCCCTGTAATGCCCGCTCTTTAAACTGCGGCTTGAATTCGCGCTCGTGCGTGCTCATCTGAGGTTCGCGGACATCCAAGGACATCCGCGCAGGAGGGAACAGATCCGATGGTCGAAGGGATAGTCATCTGGGGTGCCGTCGCAATAGGCGCGTCAATCCTGGCCGGGTTCCTTTCCGGCTGGAAGAACCGTGACTACTCGTTCTGGATGGCCTGGTGCTTCCTCGTGCCGCCTCTCGTGCTCTGGCTGCTTTTTATGCCGAAGTTCAACGGGCCGCGCCCGCGCCAGCCCAAGCTCGATGCTCTCGAGCGCCACGACGCACTCTAGACCTCGCCGGACTTTTTCCTCTCGCGAATGGTCGCCTGCGCGGCCGCTAACCGCGCGATTGGCACGCGGTACGGCGAGCACGACACGTAGTCGAGCCCCGCCGCATGGAAGAACGCCACGGAGGCGGGATCGCCGCCGTGCTCTCCGCAGATGCCGATCTTCAGCTCCGGCTTGACGCGCCGGCCACGCTCGACGCCGATTTCGACGAGCTCGCCCACTCCCGAGTGGTCGATCGACACGAACGGATCGGCATCGAAGACATCGCGGCCTGCATAGTTGGTGAGGATTGGCGCCGCATCGTCGCGGCTCAATCCCAGCGCCGTTTGCGTGAGATCATTGGTGCCGAAGGAGAAGAATGCGGCTCCTTGCTCGCCGTCGGCCAAGGTATCGGCCTTGAGCGCGGCCCGCGGCAGCTCGATCATGGTTCCGATGTCGAAGGCGACGCTCGCGCCCGTCTCCTTCTCGACGGCCTCGGCCGTGGCGCGGATGACGTCGGCGAGGATGTCGAACTCGCGCCGATAGGCGACGAGCGGAATCATGATCTCGGGCCGCACGGCGCGGCCGCTGCGCCGGCCAACCTCGACGGCCGCCTCGAAGACGGCGCGGGCCTGCATCTCCGTGATCTCGGGATAGCGGATCGCAAGCCGGCAGCCGCGAAATCCCAGCATCGGATTGTACTCGGAAAGCTCGGCGACACGCGTCCTGAGCTTTTCGACCGGTATCTTGAGCGCGGCCGCAAGACCGTCGAGCTCCCGGTCGTGTGAGGGGAGGAACTCGTGGAGCGGCGGATCGAGGAGGCGGATGGTGACCGGCAGGTCGCCCATGATTTCGAACAGCTCGACGAAGTCGCTCCTCTGCATGGGGAGGATCTTGGCGAGGGCCGCGCGCCTCCCGCTCTCGTCGGCGGCGCAGATCATCTCGCGCATGGCGAGAATGCGGTCGGCGTCGAAGAACATGTGCTCGGTCCGGCAGAGGCCGATGCCCTCGGCGCCGAACTCGCGCGCCTGGTGCGCGTCGCGCGGCGTGTCGGCGTTGGCGCGCACCTTGAGCCGGCGTGCGCCGTCGGCCCAGGCGATGAGTGTCGCGAAATCTCCCGAGAGCTTCGGTTGGCGCATCGGCACGGCACCGAGAAAGACCTGCCCCGTGGCCCCGTCGATCGTGATCACCTCGCCCTTGCTCACGACCCGCGGCCCGGCCCGCATCGTCCCCGCCTTGGCGTCGATCTTGAGCGCGCCCGCACCCGAGACGCACGGCACGCCCATGCCGCGCGCGACCACGGCAGCGTGGCTCGTCATCCCGCCGCGTGCCGTCAGGATCCCGGCCGAGGCATGCATGCCGTGAATGTCCTCGGGGCTCGTCTCGACGCGCACGAGGATCACGCGCCGGCCCTGCGCCTTCATCGCCTCCGCCTCGTCGGCGTCGAACACCACCTCGCCAGACGCCGCGCCCGGCGACGCCGGCAGCCCGGTCGCAATCAGCTCCTTTGGCGCGGAGGGATCGATCGTCGGGTGAAGAAGCTGCACGAAGCCGCCGGGCTCGACCCGGAGCACCGCCTCATCGCGGCTGATGATGCCCTCGTTGGCGAGTTCGACCGCGATTCGCACCGACGCTTCCGCCGTGCGCTTGCCGGAGCGCGTCTGGAGCATCCACACTTTGCCGTTCTGGATCGTGAACTCAATGTCCTGCATGTCGCGATAGCGCGCTTCGAGCGCCGAGAAGATCGAGACGAGCTCGGCGAAGGCGTCCGGCATCAGCGCCTCGAGGGAGGGGCTCTCGCTCCCGCCCTCGATCCGGGCCGCCTCCGTCAGAGGCTGCGGCGTGCGAATTCCGGCGACCACGTCCTCGCCTTGCGCATTGAGCAGGAACTCGCCATAGATCTCGTTCGCCCCCGTCGATGGATTGCGCGTGAACGCGACGCCGGTCGCCGACGTCTCTCCCATGTTGCCGAAGACCATGGCCTGGACGGTGACAGCCGTACCCCAATCCTCGGGAATGTCGTGGAGGCGCCGATATGTGACCGCGCGCGCGTTGTGCCATGAGCCGAACACAGCCGCGATCGCGCCCCAAAGCTGCTCGCTCGTGTCCTCGGGAAAGGGGCGGCCGAGCTCCGACTGGATCGCCTCCTTGTAGAGATCGATAATCTCCTTCCAATCGTCGCTGGTAAGATCGGTGTCGAGGCCGAGTCCCTTGAGGTTTTTGTGGTTCTCGAGGATTTCCTCGAACACCGAGTGATCGATGCCGAGCACGACATCGGCATACATCTGGATGAAGCGCCGGTAGCTGTCGTAGGCGAAGCGCTCGTCGCCCGAGTTGCGGGCGATGCCGCGAACCGTGCGGTCGTTGAGCCCGAGATTGAGGATGGTGTCGAGCATGCCCGGCATCGACGCGCGCGCGCCCGAGCGCACGGCGACGAGAAGGGGCCGGGCCTCGTCGCCGAACGTGGCGCCCACCGCGCGACCAACCGCGGCCAGCGCCGCGTCGACCTCGGACTTGAGGCCGTCAGGCATCTTGTGACCGGCCGCGTAATAGGCGCGGCAAACCTCGGTCGTGATCGTGAAGCCCGGCGGCACCGGAAGCCCGAGGGAGGCCATCTCGGCGAGATTGGCACCCTTGCCGCCCAGGAGCTCGTACATGTGCGAGCCGCCGTCCGCCTTGCCGCCGGCGAAGACGTAGACCCACTTCGGGCTCGTGGACGACGGCGTCTCTCTGACCCACATGAAGCGCTCCGGCTCCGACACCAACGTTATGTGGCATAGCAGCCCGGAGCCTCCCAAGAAAGGCGGGAGCGTGCCGCATGGTTCGCGAACGGTTGCATCGCCGCCTTTGACTGTGACAGTGGCTTCGCGCACTCTCGCCACCCTCGAAAGAACGGGGGCGCGGAACCGACGAATGACAAAGCACTTGCCGGCGGTCCTCTCCCGCCTCGAGGAGAATTTCGACGACGGGCTCAACCGCCTGTTCGACCTTCTCCGTATCGAAAGTGTCTCGACCGATCCCGCCTTCAAGACCCAGTGCCGCGCGGCCGCCGAATGGTGCGCCGCGACCCTCGACGGCCTCGGCTTCGATGCCTCCGTGCGCGCAACCACCGGCCATCCGATCGTCGTCGCGCACGACAGGACGCCGCCCAAGGGCAAGCCGCGCGTGCTCTTCTACGGGCACTACGACGTCCAGCCGCCGGACCCCCTCGACCTCTGGGAGAGCCCGCCGTTCGAGCCGCGTATCGCGACCGAGCGCGCCAACGGCCGCGTCATCGTCGCGCGCGGGGCCGAGGACAACAAGGGCCAGCTGATGACGTTCCTCGAGGCGGCGCGCGCCTGGCGCGAGGTCGCGGGCGAGCTGCCGGTCGGCGTCTCGGTCATGATCGAGGGCGAGGAGGAATGCGGCTCACCGTCGCTGCCCGCGTTCTTCAAGACGACAGGGCGCGAGCTCAAGTCCGACCTCGTGCTCGTCTGCGACACCGGCCAATGGGACAAGGACACACCGGCGATCACGACCATGCTGCGCGGGCTCGCCGGGATCGAAGTCATCATCAAGGGACCGTCGCGCGACCTGCACTCGGGCCTCTATGGCGGCCCGGCCATGAACCCCATTCGCGCCCTCGTCCACGTTCTCGGCGCCATGCACGGGCCTGACGGCCGCGTCAGAATCAAGGGTTTCTACGACGACATCGCGCCGCCTTCGAAAAAACAGCTGAAGCAATGGCAGGCGCTCGGTCGCGGCGTCCATGGCTTCCTTGCCGGCGTCGGCCTTTCTACGCCGGCCGGGGAGAAGAAGCGCTCGGTCATCGAGCAGCTCTGGTCGCGCCCCACGCTCGAGTTCAACGGCATCACCGGCGGCTATCAGGGCGTGGGGTCCAAGACCATCATTCCCGCCCGGGCTTCCGCCAAGATCACCTGCCGCCTCGTGCCGGGCCAGAAGCCGGAGAAAGTGCTCGCCGCCGTCAAGGCCTTTGTGCGCGAGCGCTTGCCCGCAGACTGCACGGCGGAGTTCATCGGCGGGCACGGCAGCGCCGCGATCGGCTTCGACGTCGGCGCGCCCGCCATGATCGCGGCCGCCGGCGCCCTCGAGGCCGAGTGGCAGAAGCGCCCCGTGCTCATGGGCTGCGGAGCCTCGATCCCGATCGTGACAGCCTTCAAGGACGTGCTCGGCATGGACAGCCTGCTCGTCGGCTTCGGCCTCGAGGACGACCGCATCCATTCGCCGAACGAGAAGTACAATCTCAAGAGCTTCAAGAAGGGCGCGAGGAGCTGGGCGCGCATCCTCGACGCGCTCGGGCAGGGACAATGACACGCGGCCTGCGCCTTCCACCCGCCGCCGTGGCGATCTTGGTCCTAGCGGCTCTTGCTCTGCTGGCGATCGTCGAGCGCCGGGCCAAAGGCGACCCTGGCGAAGACGTGTCGGGCACGAACACTCCGGGCCACTTCGACTACTACACTCTGGTGATGTCATGGAGCCCGACGCATTGCGCGTCCGAGGACGGCGAGGACGATCGCGAGCAGTGCGCACGCCGGGACGGCCGGCGCTATGCGTTCGTGCTGCACGGCTTGTGGCCGCAGCATGAGCGCGGCTACCCCCTGAACTGCCCGACGCGACGCAAACCGTACGTGCCGGAGCCGCTCATCGAGGCAATGGGCGACATCATGCCGGGGCGCGGGCTGGTGATCCACGAGTACCGCGCGCACGGCACCTGCTCGGGGCTCGACCCCGCGGGCTACTTTTCGCTGTCGCGACGGCTATTCGAGAAGATCACTATCCCCGATCGCTTCGTGAACCCCTACGAGACCCAATTCGTCGGGCCCAAGGAGCTCGTGGATGAGCTGGTCGAGGTCAATCCGGGGCTCGAGCCTGAGATGATCGCGGTGACCTGCGGGGGACCGGGAAATCGGCTCAAGGACATGCGCGTCTGCTTCACAAAGGGGGGCGAGTTCCGCGCTTGCGGGGCGAACGAGAACGAGGGACGCTCCTGCCGGGCGCAGAAGATGCACGTTCCCCCCGTCCGTTCGACGCGCACCGGCGCGCTTGCGCCTCGGAGCATATCCGGCTTCGACTGAACGCTGCGTCCTTCCGCGGGGGCGCCCGGCACGTGTCTCGAGTTCGGGCGCACCCCTGCGGGCCCAAGCGGGATGCGGCACCTTGTCCAGCGCACAATTTGCGCGATTTTACCGGGTCTGCTCCGAGAATTCGTGGATGTGGCCCGCCTGCCGCTGTTTTTGCCTGAAAGCTGCCCCGATACTGCGGTAAAGACTCAATCCGATCCGCCGGGCTCTTGAGCCCTTTGAACTCATTTGTAGGAGCCCGAGGACATGGACTTAGCGGCTGGCCAATCCTGGACCTACCGGGCGCCCGAGGGCTTCGAGGGGTCGCGGATGGTCATCGGCGCGATCGTGAGGTTCGACGGCAGCCGCAGCATCGTGTGCTGCAGCGTCTCGGGCGCGCCCCGCCGGCGGCCGGACGGCACGTTCGAGGCGGTCGTAATCCCCTTCATCCCACTGTCGGAGCCCGCGTTCCGCGCCAGCGTGGTCGCGCTCGACGGGGCGGGAGAGCCCCCCGAATCCTTCGCTCAGAAGCTGCAGGACTGGAGTGACGACCCACGCGGTCTCACGACTTTCACGGTGCCCTTCGAGGGCTTTCTCGATCGCATGATCGCGATGCAGATGGCCGAGATCGCCGGACAATCCGCGGCCTGAGCTCTCGCTGAAGTTCTGCCGAGCCCTTGCTCAGGCCGTCCGGCGGATGCGCTCGGCGCGCCATGACGAGGGCGCGAGCGCAATGGCGCCGAGGCCCGGCGTAACGACCGCTCCGGGCTCGAGCCGCGTCGGATCCATGCTCCATCGCTGCGCAAGCCGCATGACATGGTCCTCGGTCGGATGCAGAATGATTGCTCCGCCCGCATCTCCCCTGCGCCCCCGCACGCCCCTCAGCTCGAAGAGCTTGAGCCCGAGCGAGCGCTCCTCCCGGCTCGTGCGTCCCTTGTTCCAGACGATACCTTCGTCGCCGACGGCGAAGGCGCGCACGAGCCGGCCGTCGATCACGCGCGCCCAGGCGAAGAAGTCGATCGGCGGGTAGGTGAAGAAATACTGCACCTCGGCATACCGGCCGCCGAGGCCGACAAGGAGGGGCGTGCACTTGTCGACGAAAGAGCGGCCGACGGGATGGGGCAGCGACAGGCCGACCACGAACGTCCAGCCGTTGACCGTGGGCGTGACGAAGACGTGGCGGTCGCCGAGCCCGTCATCGTAGACGGTGCCTATCCCGGAGTTCCAATTGCAGGGTGAGGGATTGATGAGGCCCAGGTCCTCGATGACCGCGCGGGGGTCTCGCGTGCGGATGGCGAGCCAGGACATCTTGTAGCCGAACGGGGCCGGACGGTCCGGCGCCGTCTGGTAGATGACCCGCCCCTCGGCCATGCGCGGCGCGAGCACGTGGACCACGATGGCCACGGTGAGCGCGATCATGATGGCGATCGAGAGGATCACGTGCGAAACCCTCGCCTAAGCAGGCATCCGTCTTACGGCTGCCAAGGGCTGGCGATCAAGGAGCCGCGAGTGAGCCGCTGGGGAAAATCGGGCGTGTCCCGAGGCGAAAAATGGGGTAGATTGGGAGCGGCAAACGAGGCCAGCTTGTGCTCTCTTGGTTGCGGGGTCGTGCGAAGAGAGCGGTCAAGCTGGCCTCTGGCCGAGCTGGGTGTGCCGTGAGAGAGGGCGATCGGCCCACCCACTCGATGACCGGCCTCGTTTCACTCGCGATAAGAGGCACTAAACCGGTCAATCGCGTCGTAACGGGCAGGACCGTACGATTGGGAAGCGACACGATCATGACGGCGCTGCACTCGCGCCGGCAGCCCCTTCTAACCCCTTGAGATTTCGGCATTTAAGCTCCAAAAACGAAAACCGGGGTTTCTCACACCCCGGCTTCGATATCTCTATCTGGAGCAGTCGCTAGGGAAGGACGACCTTGGCGCTGAACACGAAGCGCTCGTCGCACAGATCCTCGTCGGCACATGCGCCGACGCCCGGCGTCACGACATCGATGTCGGTATCCCAGTAGCGGAAATCGAACGTGAACTTCTCGACTGTGAGCGCGAGGCCGACGTTCCAGTACGTGTATTGATCTTCCCGGCCGCCACCAACGGTATAATCCGGCCTATCGCCATAGACCGTTGCCATAGACCCCGCTAATGGTCGGCGAGAAGAGCCAGACTTGCGGAAGGGCATAGGCAGCAGCGGTCTCCACCGTAAATACTTCGCCCGTCTCGAACGTATTGTCGGGCGTCCAGTACACGGTCGTACCGGTCGTCAAGTTCCTTATGAAAGGAGACGCCGCGCTGTAGCCGACTTTGAGCTCGACGTAGTCGATCTCGGGGTCATCCGTCGTGTGGGGATACCAGTAGTATATGACTCCAAGATCGAAGGTCACGGGCCCCCAGATTGGCACGGTCACAACGGGCTTGATGCCGGCATAAATATCGATCTCGGCCGTCTCGTCGACGATATCGCCGAAATCGATGCCCGAGCCCCAGATGCCCGCATAGAAGATGCCGTAGCCGACGTCGACGGAGGCCTGGAAGGCGGGGTCCTCGCGCGTTTGCGAGATGCCGCGGAAGACGTAGTCGCTGGTCCCGCCGATGGTGATTGCGTAGGTGAACTGGCGCCCTGTCTCCGACAGGGGCTTCCGTTAGCACCTGGCTCGCCGTCGGCCAGCGCGCTCCCCGCCAGCGCGACCAGGGAGATCGCAGCGCATGATGCAGTGCGAAGGAGGCTGACGGACTTGCCCATAATGCTCGGTACCCCCGTGGTCGCAGCCACCATACTCTCGGGACGGCCGAAATGGCCCAATCCCGAGTTCGAGCGCTGATGAAGGCACAGGAAACCGGAAACAGAGCCGGTTCACAAGGCGCAAGACGGCGCCGAATCGACCTTCTCAACAGTGTGTCTCTTGCAGGCAACGGTTCTGCAAGTTTGGAAGTCGCTTGTCCACAGAACGCTCTAAATTCCGGCACGCCGCGTTAGCAATTGCGAAATAACTGCTCAATTCTTGATCAAATCTGCGCCGACCGAAGTCCCATACCATGAAAGGCCAGACATTCTGCGCCCTCGTCGTCTAGGTAGGGGCGACCTCATTCGATCGACATCCATGGGATTGCGCGAATGGCTGATCGCGACGCCACACACCCGCCCACCGCCCTGGTCACCGGAGCGGCACGGCGCATCGGCCGCGCCATTGCACTCGACCTCGCCCGCAGCGGCTGGCGCGTCGCGGTGCACTACCGCCGCTCGGCCGAGCGAGGCCCAAGCGCTCGCGCGCGAAATCGCGACGCGGGCGGCAAAGCCGCGGCGATCCCCGCCGACCTCGCGAGCCCGGGCGACGTTCGCGACCTTGTGCCCCGCTGCTGCGAGGCGATCGGGGCGCCGACCTGCCTCGTCAACAATGCCTCCGAGTTCATCGTCGACTCGCTTGCGACGGCCACGATGGAGACCTGGGACACGCACCTCGACATTAATCTCAAGGCGCCGGTGTTCCTCGCCCAGGCCCTCGTGGCCCACTTGCCGGAGGGAGCAACAGGCAACGTGATCAACATCATCGACCAGCGCGTCTGGCGCCTCACGCCCGACTTCTTCACCTACACCATCTCCAAGGCCGGCCTCTGGACGGCGACACGCACGCTCGCCCAGGCGCTTGCACCGCGTGTGCGCGTCAACGCCGTCGGCCCGGGACCGGTCCTCAAGAGCATCCATCAGACGGAGAGCGACTTCGCGGCCGAGGTGCGCTCGACGCTTCTGAAGCGCGGCCCGACGCCAGCCGAGATCGCCGCCGCGGTCCGCTTCATTCTCGACGCGCCGGCAATGACCGGGCAGATGATCGTTCTCGACGGCGGCCAGCATCTGACGTGGGGAGGGCCCGAGGTCTAGGTCTCGGTGCCGATGCCATAATTCCTCCGCGGCTTGCCCCAACTCGCGCCCCAAACATCGGCGACCACTTCTATCAAGCCTCCGAAGCGTAAACCGGCTGTTAACCTTTAGGCCCTACGAACAATTGTATCGGTCTGTAGGGCGCTCGGTTGAGTGCCGCGTAGAAAAAATGGGGTATCCCATGACCTGCCGATCAGGGTCCACGCTCGCTTTTTCCGCCGTACTCATCCTTCTCTCGTTCTCCGCGCAGGCAAGCGCGGCCGATCTTCCGCCGGTCAAGATCACCGACGAGAACAAAGTCCCCGCGTGCGTGACGCCCGGACGGCTGCTCGCCTATCTCAAGAACCGCAACGACAAGCTCGATCCCAAGTTCGAGGCGATGCCCACCGAGTACATGCGCCACGGCGAGGCGCTCGGCCTCAGGTGGGACTACGCATTCTTCCAGGCGATGCTCGAGACCGGCTACCTGAAATTCACCGGCGACGTGAAGCCCGACCAGAACAACTTCGCGGGTCTCGGCGCGACCGGCCGCGGCGTTCGCGGCGAGAGCTTCAAGGACGTATCGAGCGGGCGCGCGCGCCCACCTCGAGCACCTGCTCGATGTACTCGGGCGAGAGAATTGCAAACCCGGTCGCCCAGCGCACGCGCAACATTCAGGAGTGGGGCGTTCTCACCGAGTGGCAGAAGACCATCTCTGGACCCATGAGCTTTGCCCAGCTCGCCAAGCAGTGGGCGCCCGGCAGCAAGGGCTACGTCAGCGATATCAAGACGCTCGCCGACCGGTTCTTCAAAGGCGAGTGCAACGAGGCTGATCCTCGCCCCGAGCTCGTCGCCGCCGCCCGCGGGATCACCGATAGCGGTGCGACGGCCGCCAACGAAAGCCCGAAGAGGTCGGCAAAGGCCGACGCACCGAGCGCCCAAGCGCCTGCTCAGGCGCCCGAGAAGTCCGGCAAGGGCCAGGAGCTCGCGAAGCGCGCGATCGAAGAGGCGAAGAAGGACGGCGCGACGCGCACCGGCCTCGGCGCCGGCGATCTCGCGGCTGCCGGAGCGGCAAGCGCGCCGGCCAAGACCCAGGCGGCGCCGCAGGTGACGATCCTCAATCCGGCCGCGCCGGCCGACATGGCCCCCGACAAGGCCGCGGCCCCGGACAAGACCACGCCGCCCGCCATCGAAACCGCCTCCTTGGCCGGCGCCGCCAAATCGGCCGGCAAGCCGGACACGAATGCCGAAAAGCCCGCAGCCGCGAGCAAGTGCCGCGTGTGGACGGCGAGCTACGGCGGCGCGAAGGCGATCATCATCAAGGCGGTGGCCGACAAGATCACCAATTACACCGTGCTCGACGTCAACGAGGGCACCGAGAAGCGCGAGTCGGACGCCTACATCAGCGCCTATGCCAAGGGCGGCGAGGCGGTCGGCGAGTTTCCGAGCCAGACGCAGGCGCTCGACAAGGCCTTCGAGCTCTGTCCGGAAGGCTAGCGTCGTGCGCCGGCCGGGGCCGTCTCGCCATGGTCCGTCCTTTCACGACAAGCGGGGTTCTTCGAACGATGCCGATGGCGCGGTCTAGGCATGGCACGCGTGCGCCGAGCTGCAGTGTTGGTCGTGGCTGCCGCCCTCGCCGGCGGCGCGCCAGCCGCAAATGCCGGCCCGCTACTTCCCGAAATTCGCCTCACTCCCGCCAATCAGGTCCCGGCCTGCGTGACGCCGGACCGGCTCATGCAGTTCCTACGCCAGCGCAACGGCGGCCTCGACCCGCGCTACATGGAGCTGGCCGAGATCTACAAGAGCCTCGGCGAGGCGTGGCGCGTGCGGTGGGACTACGCCTTCTATCAAATGGTCGTCGAGACCAATTTCCTCACCTACAGGCGGCCCAACGGGCGCATGGGAGACGTGGACCCGCGCCAGAACAACTTCGCCGGCATCGGCACGACTGGCGGCGGCGTCCCGGGCGATAGCTACCCCGATATCCGCACTGGCGTGCTCGCTCAGATACAGCACCTCGTCGTCTACTCGGGCGAGAAGATTGCGGCGCCCGTGGCGCCGCGCACGCAATTGAAGCAGGACGACATCCTTGCGAAGTCGCGTGAGCTCAACCGTCCCGTACGCTTCTCCGATCTCGCTCGCCGCTGGGCCGCCGACCGCAGGTACGACCAGTCGATCGAATGGGCGGCGGAAAGCTTTCGCTCAGGCCACTGCCGCTCGAGCCTGCTTTCTCCGGCCGCACGCGCCGAGATCCTCCCGTGGGCGATCAAATCCGACGCGAGCACGCCGAAGCCTATCCTCAAGTCGCAAGTGGCGCCTGTCGCGATCCCAGCCGCGGCGCCAGGGCCCGCCACTCCGCCCGTACGCACCATCTGGGCCCGCCCCGACGCTCAAAAACGTGCCGCAGCCGTTCCCCGTCCCGCCCTCGCTGCGGCGGCGGCCTCTGAGGCGGCTATGCCGTCCCCTCCCGCGACCCCCCCTGTTATGGCCGACGCCCAGTTCCGATCCGCCGAATCTCCTGCTCCCGGACCTGCCGCCGGCCCTGAGCTGTCGCCAGGCGACCCAGCGGCCGAGGCCAAGATCCAGGAGCCGGTGTCGCTGGCGCGGTTCGCGCTCGTGGCGCCGCAGGCCCAGTTCCTGCGCGTCGGCCCGCCGCCGGCGACCGGGCTCTCTGCGCTCCCCGATGCCGCCAACAGCACACGGCGATCCTTTGATCCCGCCGCAACGCCGCCATCCGGGCTCGGCGCCGGGGCCCAGGTCTGCAGCGTCGGCACTGCGACCTATGGCGGAGCCAAAACGGTGCTCATTCGTACGGAGCATGGCGGCGAGTTGCGCTACACCGCCCTCAGCGTGCTCGACGGCTTCGAGAAGAGCATGACGGAGACCTTCATCCGCACGCGCGCGGGCGGCGGGGAGCCGATCGGCGAGTTTTCGACCAAGGATGCGGCGCTTGCCAAGGCGCGCGAGCTTTGTCCGGCCTCATAGGCGGCCGCGCCGCAATTAACGCTACTCTTGATGTGACAATCGGACCCCGGTTTCCCGCCGGACCGCAGGAAATCGCCCGTAGTGCCCCGTCCCGTCTTGCTCTAGCATCCTCCGGCGGGCTGGGATGCTTGGGACGCAGGCAAAAGGACGTGGTTTCTTGCGCTCACAATTCGTGGCAGTGCACTGTTCCCTAGGGAACAGGGAAAACCGCCGGCGAGTGGCTTAGTGAGGGCGAGATCGGGGGACATAGGCTGGAACCGTCGGATCTTCAGCCACGATCTCGGCACGGTCACGATGGGAACGCCTGAGAACTCAAAGGCGCGAGGACGTGATGCTGACACGAGTGGAATCCGCAAGACCCGAGCAGAGTAACGACTCGGGAACGGCCGTCGAGATCCTCTCGGTGGCAACCGCGGTCCCTGCCCACAAAGTGGGGCAGGACGAGGTGGCCTACCGGGCGCAGACCGTGTATCCCGCAATTCGCCCGCCTCGATGCGCTCTACACGAACACGGGCATCGATACGCGCTATTCCTGCCATCCGAGCGACTGGTATCACGAGACGCGGACCTGGGAGGAGCGCACGGCCTCTTTTCAGCGCCATGCACTTCAGCTCCTTGAGACGGTCTCGCGCTCTGCCATCGCGCAAGCGGGTCTCGAGGTCGGCGACATCGATACCCTCGTCGTCAACACGATCACCGGTCTCGCCGTGCCGAGCCTCGACGCCCGGCTCATGAACAAGCTGCCCTTCCGGCCGACTGTCGAGCGGGTTCCCATCTTCGGTTTGGGGTGCGGCGGCGGGGTCGGCGGGCTCGCGCGCTCGGCGCGCATGGCGGAAGCCAAGCCCGGCTCGCATGTGCTGTTCCTGACGCTCGATCTCTGCTCGCTGTGCCTGCGTGTCAACGACCCGTCGCTCGCCATGTTCGTGTCGGCAGCATTGTTCGGGGACGGGGCGGCGGCGGTGGTCCTGCGCAACGGGCAGGGCGTCGGCGGCGACGGCCCGGCGGGGCGCGTGCGGGTGGGCGCGACCGGCGACTACTTTTGGAGCAAGACCGAGCACATCATGGGCTGGGACATCAAGAACGACGGGTTTGGCGTCGTCCTGAGCCCCGAGCTTCCGACCCTGATGCGGGAGCGCATGGGCGAGGCGCTGGCGAGTTTTCTCGACGCGAACGGTCTCTCGCTCGAGGACTTCGACGGCTTCCTCTTCCACCCCGGCGGGCGCAAGGTGCTCGAAACGGCGGAGGAGATCCTCGCCATTCCGCGCGCCAAGCTCGGCATATTCCTGGGACGTGCTGCGCGACTTCGGCAACATGTCGTCGGCAACGGCCATCTTCGTGCTCGAGCGCGCCATTGCGTCGGGCGCGCGCGGGCGCCATCTGCTCGCGGCCTTCGGGCCGGGGTTCTCCGCCTATTTCGTCGTGCTCGATTTGTAAGGCGCGGGCTCTCCATCCACGGCGCCGGGGCGTCGACCCGCGAGCGCACGCTCTTCCAGGATGATCTTGTAGTAGAGCACCGCGGCCCAGACCGCGGTCATCACCAGGCCGAGGAGCGGCACGCCGAAGGCGGCCGGCAGCAGGAACGTCTCCGCTATGGTGACCATGTAGTTCGGATGGCGCACCCAACGGTAGGGGCCCCGGTGCACGATCGGGGCCGTCTCGAGGGAAATGATCCTGTGGGTCCAATAGGGACCGAGCGTGGCGATGATCCAATAGCGCACGCCCTGGAGCGCAACATAGAGCGCGAGAAGCGGCCAGACGATCGGCGCATCGGGCGGGACTAGAAGAAAGAGCGCCGCGATCCAGGCGAGATGGGTGACGGCGACCACCGGATAGTAGTCGCGCCCGTGCTCGCGCGCCCCCTCAGACAGGAGACGGCGCGTATTGCGGGCCGAGTGAACCTCCTCGAGGCCACGCTGCGCGAGCACGACAACGGCTGCGATCTGAGGCCAGCCGAGCCAATCCATCCCTATCATTAGGCTATTCGCTTGGAGCAAGGAATTTGAGGGCCGCCGACGACAGCGCGCCGCCGACGACGCAGGGAATGCCCACCTGGACCTGACCGAGCGCGCCGGCCGCGACGCACCCGAGCGCCAGGACCGTCTGCCCCGCCGTCCCCCACCATGCGAAGTCGCGGTTGCTCTGCGGCCCCTTGATCTTGAGCTCGTCGATGGCGGCGACCGCATCCTTGCGGATCTTGGAAGTCTCGAAGGTCTCGGCCGCCTCGATGACCTCCCGCAAGGGCTTCCTCACCTCCTCGGGCTGCGTGTTCATCTCGGCTGTGAGAATATCGAGAAGGTCCTTGTTGCGGGACGCATTGGTGGCGAGCGTCCACTTGGCCATGGAGCCGATAGTCAGTCGCTCGACGTTATCCTTGTCCCTGGACCAAGTCAGCGTGCTCACGATGCGCCTGACGGCCTCGGGGTTTCCGGTCGCGAAATAATAGCCCCAATGGGCGTCGATCACATAGGAGCCGTCATCGAGGGGAAGCTCCATGAGCGTTTTTCCGTCACCGTAAAGATACTTGCGGATCAGCACCATGCGTGCGGGCATGCGCTCGACGAAGGTCGTGAGCAGCCGTTTCCATTCGGGAAGTCCCGAGTAGGCGATGGCGCGGATCAGCACGACCTGGTCCTCGGGCGGCATGGGAAACATCGCGGCGACGAGGTTATAGGACTTGTCGGGATTGGCGCCGAGCACGCCCCCGGTGAACCCGACGTAGACGCCTGCCTGGTCGAGGTCGCGAAAGAGGCCGAGATCCCCCATGGCCCTGACCGCGTCGGGAAGGCGGTCGGGATCGGGCGCCATGCGATAGTCGTTGATCCACTTGAGGACGTCTTCCTGCCGCTTGAACTCGGGCTTGGGGGGCCTCTTGCTCTTCGTTGCGGCGAGCGCAGGGAAGAGACACATGAGGAGCACCAGGAGGATGCTTGTCAGAAAACGCATGAGACCTCCGAGCGCCTTCCCCGCAGAGCCCCCGCTCTGAGACAGGCCGTCAGCCCGGCAGCGTGACAGCGCTTGAAGGGCCCAAAGGGCCGTCATGGCGTGGCGGATTTGTGGCGGCAGTTCGTCCAGCCCATGCAGTCGCCGAGCAGGGAGCAAGAGCTGCGGCACACGCGGAAGTCTACGCGGAAGACGCCTATGTCGCCACGAAGAGATTTATCCTCTCCTCGCCTTGGCCGGCGTTGCCGCTCTCGCATTTGCTGCCCAGCCTCCTCCCGCCGCCTGAGACGCTTGACGGGCCTCCCTTGGGCGCCAATCTTGCCCGCATGTCCCAAGAGCAAAGCGCACCAGAAGAGCCTCGGAAGACCGGTCCCGAGATCATTGCGTCCTACCTCAAAGCGCTTCCGGTGGGCCCCGGCGTCTATCGCATGATCGACGCCAAGGGCGACGTGATCTACGTCGGCAAGGCCCGCAACCTCAAGGCGCGCGTCTCGAGCTATGCCCGCGTCGGCGGCCAGTCGAACCGCATTGCCCGCATGATCGCGGCGACGGCGGCGATGGAGTTCGTGTCCGTGCGCACGGAGGCCGAGGCCCTTCTCCTCGAAGCAAATCTCATCAAGCGTTTCCGTCCGCGCTTCAACGTGACGATGCGCGACGACAAGTCGTTTCCCTACATCTTGATCCGCCGCGACCAGGCGGCACCGCAAATCCTGAAGCACCGCGGGGCGCGCACAGTCAAAGGCGACTATTTCGGACCCTTCGCGTCCGCGGGCGCCGTCAACCGGACAATCAACATGCTCGAGCGTGCGTTCCTCTTGCGCTCGTGCTCGGACCCCGTGTTCGAGAGCCGCACGCGGCCCTGCCTCCTCCACCAGATCAAGCGCTGCGCGGCGCCCTGCACGGGCGAGATCAGCCGCGAGGAGTACGCCCTCCTCGTCGAAGAGGCCCGCCGCTTCCTGCGCGGGGAAAGCCAGAACGTGCGCGAGCTCTATCAGAGGCTCATGGAGGAGGCCGCCGGGAAGCTCGAGTTCGAGCGCGCGGCCGAGCTCAGAAACCGCCTGTGGGCGCTGGCCCACGTCACCCAGGATCAGGCGATCAACCCGGAATGCATCGAGGAGGCCGACATCTTCGCCGCGGCCCAGGACGGCGGGCAGACCTGCATCGAGGTCTTCTTCTTCCGCACCGGCCAGAACTGGGGCAACCGAGCCTATTTCCCCAAAGCCGATCGCTCGCTCGCCGTCGAGGAGGTTCTCGACAGCTTCGTCGCCCAGTTTTACGACGACAAGCCGGTCCCCCGCCTCATCCTTCTCTCGCACGACATCGCGAACCGCGAGCTTCTCGCCGAGGCGCTGTCGATCAAATGCGAGCGCAGGGTCGAGATCCGACTACCCCAGCGCGGCATGAAGACGGGCCTCGTCGAGCATGCGCTGACCAACGCGCGCGAGGCGCTCGGCCGGCGCCTTGCCGAGGGCGCCACACAGCGCCAGCTCCTCGACGCCATTGCCGAGCGCTTCAAGCTCCCGGAAGCGCCGCGGCGCATCGAGATCTATGACAACAGCCACATCCAGGGCGAGAGCGCGGTCGGCGCCATGGTCGTCGCGGGACCCGATGGCTTCGTCAAGAAGGAGTACCGCAAGTTCAACATCAAATCGGCCGATCTCGCCCCCGGTGACGACTACGCGATGATGCGCGAGGTGCTTGGCCGCCGCTTCCGACGCCTCGTCGCCGAGGAGACTTCGCCGCCGCCCGCCGACGGCGCCGAGCGCACGGCTTGCGAACCGGCGGAGGAGGAGTTTCCGACCCATCCGGGCCTCGTCCTCATCGACGGGGGTGCCGGCCAGCTCGCGGTTGCCTGTCAGGTCTTTGCCGATCTCGGCGTCCGCGACATTCCCGTCATCGGCGTCGCCAAGGGCCCCGAGCGCGACGCGGGCCGGGAGCATTTCCATCTGCCGGGGCAGGCGCCTATCCTTCTCGAGCCGCGCGATCCGGTGCTTTATTTCGTCCAGCGGCTGCGCGACGAGGCGCACCGCTTCGCCATTGGCACCCACCGGGCGAAGCGGGCGAAGGGGCTTGCAGCCAACCCCCTCGACGAGATCGCCGGCATCGGGCCCTCCCGCAAGCGCGCCCTTTTGAAGCACTTCGGCTCCGCCAAGGCCATCTCGAGGGCCGGCACCGAGGACCTGAAGGCCGTGGACGGCATCTCCGCGGAGTTGGCGCATAAAATCTATGACTTCTTTCACGAGCGCTAGGCGCGGTAGGGCCCGCCGCGCGCAGAGCAGTCTTTCCAAATCGTAATTGGTATCTGCGACGGGTTAGGGAGTAGCCTTACGTTTTCAAGGGTGCAACGCAACCAAAAGTCGGCTTTTTGCGTATCTATCTCTGGAACGTGAGGCGAGGTGCACTCCCAGACACGACCTTGTGGTTTGAGCGGAGAATTTCCGCTTGTTAAAGCGCGCTTGGCGTCAGGCTCGAAAGGCCGGCCGGCACGCAGAACGAGGGACGCGGCTCGAAGCCCCCGCACGAGTTCGCGCAGGAAAATGGCCACTAGAGCACTGCCAACGATTGCCACCGGCTCCGTCGGACTCTCCCGCTATCTCGAGGAGATCCGCAGGTTTCCGATGCTCGAGCCCAACGAGGAGTACATGCTCGCCAAGGCTTGGCGCGAGCACGGCGACGCCGACGCCGCGCACCGGCTGATTACGTCGCATCTCCGCCTCGTCGCGCGCATTGCGATGGGCTATCGCGGCTACGGCCTTCCGATCGGCGAGGTCATCTCGGAGGGCAACGTTGGTCTGATGCAGGCGGTGAAGCGGTTCGAGCCCGACCGCGGCTTCAGGCTCGCCACCTACGCGATGTGGTGGATCCGCGCGTCGATCCAGGAATACATCCTGCGCTCCTGGAGCCTCGTCAAGATGGGCACGACGGCGGCTCAGAAGAAGCTCTTCTTCAATCTCAGGCGCGCCAAGAGCCAGCTTCAGGCGCTGGAGGAGGGCGATCTCAAGCCAGAGACGGTGAAGAAGATCGCCAAGAAGCTCGGCGTCACCGAGGAGGACGTCGTATCGATGAACCGGCGCCTCGGCGGCGACGCCTCGCTCAACGCTCCGGTGCGCGCCGATGCCGAGTCCGGCGAATGGCAGGATTGGCTCGTCGACGACACGCCCGACCAGGAAGAGCAGCTTGTCGAGTCCGAGGAGCTCGATCGGCGCAGGAGCTACCTGTCGAAGGCGATGTCCACCCTGAACGACCGCGAGCGGCGCATCTTCGAGGCGCGCCGGCTCGCCGAGGACCCGATGACGCTCGAGGACCTCTCGGCGGAGTTCGGCGTCTCGCGCGAGCGCATCCGCCAGATCGAGGTGCGCGCCTTCGAGAAGGTGCAGAAGGCGGTGCAGAGCTCCGCCAAGCTCGAGGAGACGGCCGGCTCGCTTTGAAGATCGAAGACGCCGGGCGCCCCCCGATGTCGGCCTCGGATAGCGACGCCGCGGCGTCTCAATCGCGCCGAGACGGCGACATGCAACCGAAATAAATTCGCGCGCCCTCGCACGAATGCGCCACGAATCACTTAGCCTCTCAGGCGCGGGGGAGCTTGATCTCGCAAGGCCGGTACGGCAATTCCCGTCGCCGGTCTGCATGTGGTGCCTGCGTCAGAGCCCTTGGGACTGACGGTCCTTGAGAACTCTGAGCCAGAACTTCTCGACGGCTGGCACTTGCGGCTGGCCAGGCGCGTGGCGGCCCCGGACGGAGCTGCCCGAGGGAGCGCCCGGAACGCCGCCGCTGCACCGCCTCCGCATCGCCGTCCAGGACCGCCGTTTCCGCTCCGGCCTCACCCAACCCGTCGTCGTGCCGCCGCGCCAGCCCTGGCGCCGGTGCACGAGTGTCGCCGAACAAGGCTGGCCGGGCCGCCCAAGCAAACGCGTACAAATCGGCACACGGACGCGGCTCCCACATGAAGATGGAGTGCACTATGCTGAAGCACCATCGTTTGAGGTCCAACCGCGTTTTCCGACCATCCGGCGCCGGCGGCGCTCAAACGCTTCGGCTCGATCCTCACTGGGAGTTCGTTCTGCTTTGGCGTCTCAAACCTCCACATCCTCCAAGTAGTGTGTAAGACCGAATTTGCCGGCGCGGTGTGCGACCCGGCGCTGGCCACACTCAAAAAAAGGCCGGTCCCCTGGACCGGCCTTCATGATTTTAGAACTCCCGGTGCCGCCTCACATCGGGAGTTGGGCGATCTGGCTCGAGAAATAGTTCTCGACCGCCGTCACGATCGAATCGGCGACCTTGTCGCGCCAGGCGTCGGACTGCAGCAGCGCCGCGTCCTCCTTGTTGGTGACGTAGGCGAGCTCGATCAGGACTGAGGGGAACTGCGCCGTCTTCAAGACGCGGAAGCCTGCCTGCTGGTCAGGCTCGTTGCGCAGGCCGGTCGATGTGCCCATGAACTCGATGACCGAGCGCGAGAAGGTGCTGGTGCGCTCTTTCGTGAGGTCGAGGTCCCGACCGGCCAGATCCACAAGGATATTCTTTACGACGTCGAAGTCGCCGTCGACGTTCGCCTTCTTCACCTCGTCGACCTCTTTGCTCGAGAGCATGGTCGATGCCATGTCGCCTTTGGTCGAGCGCTCGAGCGCGTTCGCGGTCGAACTCGCGCAAGGAGTAGATGGTGGCGCCGCGCGCCCGCGAGTTGTCGTCCGAGTAATCGGCGTGCACGGCAATGAACAGATTGGCCTTGTTGCGCTCGGCATAGGAGACCCGATCGCCGAGCTCGACGAAGACGTCCTTGTCGCGCGTCAGCATGACCTTGTAGCGACCGGTCTTCTCGAGCTTCTCGCGAAACACCTTGCTGAAGGCGAGCACCACGTCCTTCTCGACGGCGCCGTTCTTCATGGCGCCTGAATCATGGCCGCCGTGCCCAGGATCGATGACGATAACCGGCTTGAAGGCTTTCGCAGCCCTGATGTCGGGCCTTGTCGCCCGGAGCGGGAGCGGGGGCTGAAGTCCGGCCGCGCCGAGCGAATAGGGTGCGGTCAAGAAGGGCTTCTTTGCGGCCTTGGTCACGGCTTCGACCGGCACGATATCGAGTGCAAGATGGTGGCTCTTGCCGTCCGCCGTGGGCACGACCTTGGCACTCTCGACGACGACCGGCTGCGTCACGTCGATGACGATGCGCGCCTTTCCGGGGGCGGACATTCCGGCACGGAACGAGCGGACAAGGCCGACCGCCTGCCCGCCGGGATCGTTCGGCAGCTTGAGCGCGATCTCCGGAAGATCGACGATCACGCGGTTCGGGTTCGACAGCGAGAAGACCTGGAACTCGACGCTGTGGTCGAGCCCGATCAGAAAGCGCGTGCGGGCCAGGTCGCCGCCGAGCGTGCCGTCGGGCGCCTTGTGGGAGGGGATTGCGAAGTTGACTTGCGTCGGCTTCACCGGGTCGGGCGCACGCGCCTCCGCGCGCGCAGCCTCAGCCGCTCCGAGAAGCGCGGCAAATGCCAATGATAGCTGCAGCCCATGGCGCAGCGAAGGCCCGAAGTGCATCGTGTGTGACCCCCGTCTACGCGACACGGATGATTGGCGGGACAGTCAGGAAGAGACCCCAGGATGATGGCGTTTTCCGGGACACCTTCTGGCATTGTTATGGAGAGATAAAGGTAAAGGGAGTGCTAATAGGCGCGTTGCCGAGGCAACGTCACTCGGCGGCCTTAATCGCTTTCCAGCGGGCGGCCGCAACGCTGTCGCTCTCTCGAGCCTCGACCCACGCTCCTCCGATCGAAGGATCCCACTCCTTCTTCCAGAAGGGCGCGCTCGTCTTGAGAAAGTCCATGAGGAACTCGGCCGCCGCGAAGGCGTCGTGACGGTGGGGCGCCGCCGTCGCCACGAGCACGATGTTGTCGCCGCGCGCGAGTTCGCCCACGCGATGGATGATGAGACAAGCGGCGAGCTGCCAGCGCGCCCTCGCCTCGGCCTCGATCCTCTCGATCTCCGTTTCCGTCATTCCCGGATAGTGCTCGAGCATGATCTTGGTGACGGGCCGTCCCTCGGAGCCGGCGCGCACGCGCCCGGTGAAGGTCACGACCGCGCCGACATCGGTACGGCCGTGGACGAGCGCATCGACCTCGGCGCCGGCGTCAAAATCCTCGACCTGAACTCTGACCGTCACGGCACGCTCCACATCACCCGCCCGTCACGGGTGGAAAAAAGGCGATCTCGCGCGCTCCCTTGATCCGCACCTCGGGCTTGGCGTGCGCATGATCGACCGCTGTGCGAATCACGTCGGCGCGGCGGAATGCTTCCTCGAACTCGGGTCCCCGCGTCTTGAGCCAGTCCACGAGGTCGCCGACGGTCTCGACGCCGCCGGGAAGCGCGAGCTCCTCCTCGGTGCGACCGGTCTTCTCGCGCACCCAGGCAAAGTAGCGAAGCTTGACGGTCGCGGCGGCCGCTTGTGTCATGGCGTCACCTCGCCTCACTGCTCCATCGCGTGGCGTATCGCCGCCTTGAGATAATCATAGCCGGTCCAAAGCGTAAGGAGCGCGGCGGCCCAGAGAAAAACAAGCCCCGTCGCGGTAATCCCGGGAATGACCTTGTCGGCCGCCGGCCCGGCCAAGAGCACGGCGAGCGCTACCATCTGCATCGCCGTCTTCCATTTGGCGAGCTGTGTGACGTGCACCTTGACATTGAGCTCGGCGAGAAACTCGCGCAGGCCCGAGACGAGGATCTCGCGGCAAAGGATGACGATTGCGGCCCAGACGGACCAGCCCTGAATGGTGTTGTCGTGAACGAGCATCAGGAGGGCCGCGCCGACAATGAGCTTATCGGCAATGGGGTCGAGCATCCGCCCGAGCGTGGACTGCTGCTCCCAAGCCCGCGCCAGGTAGCCGTCCAGCCAGTCGGTCAGCGCGGCCGCGACGAAGAGGGCGAAGGCCGACCATCGTGCGAGATCCCCCTCGAGCAGCGACAGGCATCCGACCAGAGCGGGCACGGCAGCGATGCGCGCATAGGTCAGGACGTTAGGGAGGCTGACGTGCAGCGCGCGGGGTGCGGCAGTTTGGTCCATGTCTCCTGACAGCATCCGCGGGCAGGCCCGTCAATGGGGCAAGCCCGCGCGGGAGTGCTTGGGCTCATGGCGACGTTATCCACAGCCGCAAACGGCCAAAAGGGATGAAAACCGCCTCCACCCCGTTGTTGTCGCACAAGCGATAAGTTGCCGGCCTATGTATCGCGTTGCCGGTGACATGTCGAGGAACGCCCCGATCGTATCCGCGTAATTGGGCTCGGGGCGTCATTGACGGTGGAGCAGGCGCATTGTCGCCTGCTCCGCTCGTCTTTCCCTCCGGAAGCCGGCTTAGCCGGCCAATGACCGGTGCGCACCTCGGTCGTCGCGCTTGCGACGGCCCTTGCTCCCGCCTTTCGCAGCCGACGCTTTCGATTGACGCTTTGATTTCTTTGCGGACGGCTCCGCCAGCGTGCGCGCATAGTCGAGGGCGTCACGGAAGTCCAAATGGAGCGGCTTCTCGGCGTTGAGCATGCGCCGGAAGAGGCCAGCCTGCACCTTGTACTTCATATCGCCGATCGTCAGGGGACCCAACCCGAGCGCGCTCGAGCCCGGCAGTGGAACGCCATCCATATGCGGATCGACGCCCTCGATGCCCATCGGAGCGACCGCGTTGAGGTCGGCAGCGACCAGAAGGCGATCCGCGCGAGCGATGTGCGCACGCGACAATATCCGGACGCCCGCAGGGCCGGCAGCGAAGACGATGTCGGACTCGCGCACGATCCTCGCCTTGGCCGCATCCGTCTGTCCGGCAACGGGCTCGAGATCGGCGTTGAACCGCTCGCCGGCGACGACGGCAGACTTCACGACGGGCTCCATGCTCTCGTGAGCCACCATCCAGACTTGAGCGCCGTTGAGCGAGGCGAGGACCCCAGAGGCGAAGCCGACCACCCCAGTGGCGCCGAAGACCGACACGCGCAATCCGTCGAGAGTGCGATTGAAATTGCGCTTCAGCGTGCGCTCGACCAACGCCACCATCGCCGCCGCGGCCGTGAATGAGCCGGCCGGATCGGCAAAAATTGAAACATCGAATGGTGGAAACATCGCTGATTTTGCCGTTCGCATCATATCGAGCGCGATGATGACATCCTTTCCGCCGATAAAGAGGCCCGTACGCGGCGCAAACTGGGGCGGTCGCGAGAACATTGCATCCTGGACGAGGCCGGACACATCGGGAATCGCCACACCGTCGTAGCTAGTAATGAATTTGTATCCGGCATCGACCGCCATATTGACGTCGAACGGACTCATTCGCAGTTGCGGCGTCAGCATGTAGAGCACGGACGCCGCACGGATCGCTTTCTTGCGCGGCTTCGCCACGCCTTTCGTCTTGGTTGAGAAGTCTTCCGCATCCAAAGTAGGATCCGAAGCTCCCCGTCCAACCACCCCCTCACTCATCGTCATCCCTCAATTGCTGACTTGGAACACTTTTACGCGACTTTTACTTTTTTGCTTGCTCCGCGTCGGCCATGCTTTTACGGCAACACGAACCAATTGACTCTCGATAGCAATCTGCCGTGGTTTCGTTGAAGAAATGGTTGATGATCGAATAATATCATCTCTTAACTTCGGCGTAGTTTGTACTGATCTAATTGAAATTAACGAGCACACGCAGCAAGAGAGGAATTGCTCGCTGTTCACGGCGCGCCGATGCCTTGCATTCAGCTCGCGCGGCCAAGCGCAGCTTCGAGCCGTGTTATGTCGGCAGGCAACGGACTTTCGAACCGGAGATGCCGCCCGGTCGCGGGATGGCGAAACCCGAGCTCGGCGGCGTGGAGCGCCTGGCGCCCCAGCGCCTCGAGCGCGCCTGCCGCCGCGGGGCTCAGCTTGCGGGCGCTCGCCTTGTATCCGGCGGCGTACACCGGGTCACCCATCACGGGGTGTCCAATGTGGGCCAGGTGCACACGGATCTGGTGCGTGCGTCCCGTCTCGAGGCGGAGCCTAAGCAGTGCGGCGATGGGCTTGCCGGAAGCTCCCTTGAACCGCTCGAGGACCTGATAGTGCGTGACCGCGCGGCGCCCGCCTTCGCCGCGCGCGACCGCGATCCGCGTCCTGTTGGCGGCGCTGCGTGCAAGGCGTGCTTCGATTGAGCCCTGGCGGCGCTCGGGAATGCCCCAAACGAGGGCCAGATAGGCGCGCTCGAGCCCGCCGTCAGCGCCGTGGCTTGCGAACTGTGCGGCAAGCCCGCGATGCGCCGCGTCCGTCTTGGCGACGACCAAGAGCCCCGAAGTGTCCTTGTCCAGCCGGTGGACGATGCCAGGGCGCCTTTCGCCGCCGATCCCCGACAGGCTTGCCCCGCAATGGGCGATGAGAGCATTGACGAGCGTACCCGAGCCATGGCCCGCCGAGGGATGCACGACGAGACCGGCGGGCTTGTCGACCACGATCACCTGATCGTCCTCGTAGACGATCGCGAGAGGCAGGCTCTCGCCTTCGATGCGTGCCGGCTCGGGCGGCGGCAGCGCCACCGTGAAGGTCTCGCCCGCCTTAATTCGGAGCCCGGGATCGCTCACGGCGCCGCCCCGTCCTTTCACGAAGCCGGCGCGGATCAGGGCCTGGCAACGCGCGCGGGAAATCCCATCGATGCGCTGCACAAGAAACCGGTCGAGCCGCGTCCCGGAATCGCCGAGCTCTGCCGTCAGCTCACGGCTTCTTGCAGGCTCGGCCCTCTGTGTTGCTGATCCCATGAGCACCCTGGACGAGGCCCGCACGCAGGGACTGCGCCGGTCCCGTCTCGGCTCAAACGTATAAGATGCCCTGATGGGGCGAGAAGAAAATTCGATTGTACCTTATGCCGAGATCGGGCTAGGAAAGCAGCGTTGGAAGTCTATACCAATCACTCTGGAGGAAACACATGAAAACCTGGACGAAGCCTGCCGTTCGCGAGCAGGAAGTGGGTCTCGAGGTCACGAGCTATCTCCCGGCAGAAATCGACATCATCTAATCTGGGTGATGACGATCGGCTCGCGCACTGGCGAGCCTTGAGCGCGGCGGCCGAGCAAGCGGCCGCCGTTGCATTTTCAGGAGCCGTTCTCCGGCTTGAAGCCGGTCGCAAGCACATAGAGCTCGGCGCTTTCGGCACGGCTCGCGGGCGGCTTCACATGCCGCACGGTCTCGAAGGATCGCTTGAGCACCGCCAACAGCTCGCGCTCCGTTCCCCCCTGAAACACCTTGCACAGAAACGTGCCGCCCGGGGCAAGCACGAGAACGGCAAAGTGCGCCGCGGCCTCGGCCAGCATCATGATCCGCAAATGATCGGTGGCGGCGTGGCCCGTCGTCGGCGCTGCCATGTCGGAGAGAACGACGTCGGCTTTGCCGTCGCGCAAGATCGCGCCGAGGCGCCCTTGCATCTCCTCGTCGAGAAGGTCTCCCTCGAGAACCGTGACGCCCGCGAGCGGCTCCATGGGAAGAATATCAATGGCGACGACCTGGCCGCGGCCCGCAACCGACCGCGCGCGCTCGGCCGCGACCTCGCTCCATCCGCCCGGCGCCGCGCCGAGATCGACGATGCGCTGCCCGGGCTTGAGAAAGCGCGCCTTGTCGTCGATCTCGATCAGCTTAAAGGCGGCGCGCGAGCGGCGCCCTTCGCGCTTGGCGGAGGCGACATAGGGATCGTTGAGCTGGCGCTCGAGCCAGCGCTGCGACGAGGCCTTGCGGCCGCGCGCGGTGCGCAGCCGGACCGCGAGCGCGCGTGTCCCGCCGTCCGGTCCCGCGCGTTTCGGGGCCCGACCGCTACCAGCTCCGCGCTTGCGCTTTTTCGCCATCGCTAACCGGCGCCGCCACTGCGGCGGCGCCGGCCCGTGCGATAGACGCCGTCCTCGCTCATGAGGGTCGCGAGAATGCCCTCGCGCAAACCGCGGTCGGCGACACGCAGCCGCCGGCAGGTCCACATGCGCAGAAGCGCTTCCAGAATGGCGCAGCCGGCGAGCACGAGATCGGCGCGCTCGGCGCCGATGCACGGCTCGGCGACGCGCTCCTCGTAGGAGCGCGCGAGCAGCGAGGACGTGACGCGCCGCACGTCGGCAACGTCGAGCCAGCAACCGTCGACGCGCGTACGGTCATAGCGGGGGAGGCGGAGCTGGATGCCGGCGACCGTTGTCACGGTGCCGGACGTTCCGAGCATGTGAATGGATGAGCCGGAAATACGGTCGCGGAACCGGTGCACGGTTTCGAACGGCCGTAAGAGCTCGATGACATGGCTAACCATCGCCTCGAAGCTTTCCGTGGTGACGTGATGGCCGCCGTAATGCTCCGCGAGGGTCACCACGCCAACCGGCAGCGATGTCCATGCGGCAATCCTCGAGCTTGCCTCGATGCGCTCGATGAAGGCCGCCTGCCCGCTCTCCCTCCCTCCCTTGAGATCGAGCCAGATGATCTCCGAGGACCCGCCGCCAATGTCGAAGACGAGCACGTAGTCGGCGCGGTAGTCGATCAGCGACGCGCATCCCGAGACGGCCAGCGACGCTTCCGTCTCTCGATCGAGGATTTCAAACTCGAGGCCGACCTCGCGCGCGACGCGCTCGAGGAAGTACCGGCCGTTCTCGGCCGAGCGGCAAGCTTCGGTCGCGACGCAGCGCACACGGCGCACGCTGTTGCGTTGAAGCTTGCCGGCGCAAACGCGGAGCGCGTCGATGGTCCGGTCCATGGCCACGTCCGACAGGCGGCGTGTCTGGGACATGCCTTCACCGAGGCGGATGATGCGCGAGAAGGCGTCGATGACGCGAAAGCCGCGGCGCGAGGGCCGCGCCAGCAGCAGGCGGCAATTGTTGGTGCCGAGGTCGAGCGCTCCGTAGACCTCTTCGCGGTTGGCGCTGTTTGCGGCGAACGGCGCCGGCCGGCCGTCGAAAGCGTTTCGCGAAAATCCGTCCAGCTGAGTTGCCGGTCGTTCCAGCGCGGCTCTGTCGGCCTGTGAGTGGACTAAAGTCGGCAGGCTCTCTGGGATATTGGCCGAGCCACGAGCGCCGGGCCCGGATGCGGGTGACGGCGTGGCGGGCGAGGTCTGCCCCAGAGGCGTCGGCGTCGCGCCCTCGTCGTCCGAAAGTGTAGGCACGCGAAGTCTCCAGTGCCTGGCCCAGGGATCGGCGGCGCGTTGCCGCACAAGCCCTCTCTTCAGGCTCTAAACTGGCCAAAGCTTGGAAGTCACTTTAACAGGCGCGGGCCCGCGGTAAAGAGGAAGCGGCGGCGCTTGGTTTAGGGGAGCCCGTGACGCGTGCCGGCGGCCCGGCTAAGAACGGCTCGCCAACGAAAGAGCTTTCATGTTCCCCAACGCATCTCACGCCCTCCTCACAGTCACCCTCTGCGTTGTCGCAACCGCGACATTGGCGGAGGGCACGAGCGGCAACGCTGCCCCAGACCTCGGCCGTCTCATCTCCGCCTACCGGGATCATCTCGAGCGCATCGAAGGAAATTTGCTGGTGTGGAAGGACGGGACGCGGATGGAGGTCGACGATGGGCGCGGCGCAAAGCCGTTCGAGGCCTGGCTTGCGCATCCCGACATCGGCGACATGCTCACGATCCCCTATCCCGCAGGGGCCCCGGCACTGGCGCCGGGCCGCGATAGCGATCCCGGGCGGGCACGCAACGGCGCATTTTTCACGAAGATGTACGGCGACTGCCGCAAAGGCGAGGTCGCGAAGAACCTCGTCGACGTCGTGTGGCTGCCGACGAAAAGGCGCCAGCTTCTCAAGGTAACGCGCATCAACGGAGTGGCCGAGAAGCTAGCCCAGGTCTCGGCCGAGCTCGACGCGCTGCCGGCACGCTTCGATGCCTATCTCGCGCCCGCCGCGGGGACCTACAATTGCCGCGCCATCGCCGGCACCGAGCGGGCTTCCGCGCACGGCTACGGCATCGCGATCGATATCGCGGTGAAGCACGCACACTATTGGCGCTGGTCGAAAGTGCAGGCCGACGGCAGCCTTCCCTACAGGAACGAAATTCCGGACGAAATCGTGCGCACATTCGAGAAGCACGGCTTCATCTGGGGCGGCCGCTGGTATCACTACGACACCATGCATTTCGAGTACCGTCCCGAGCTGCTGCCCGCCCCGTGAGGCGAGGCCGCGCTCTCACCATGACCGATCGCCGCTCGTCCCGGGACCTTCCATTCGAGACGCAGAGTATGCCGGGCTCGCAGCCCCTCCCTCGCCTTGCGATCCGTGGGGTGAGCTGTTATATGCCGCGGGCGTTGCCGATCCACGCGCTACTCGCGCCTTGGGGGATCGTCTAATGGTAGGACTGCAGACTTTGACTCTGCCTGTCTAGGTTCGAATCCTAGTCCCCCAGCCACCCAGTCTCCCGCCCCAGGCGGTCTCCGCCCGTGAGTTCCGCAAGCGCAAGAAAAGCCCGCCAAGTCGGTCGGTTAGACGACCTCAATTTCTGAGATCGCCCGCTTGGCGGTCTCCGTCTGGCGTATTTCCGCGCTGATTGTCGCCAGAGTCTCCAAAGCCCGGAAACGGGCTGGCAGTTCGGCATCACCCTAAACAGTTTTCGGGGACTAATGTCGGGACGTTCTCTCAAGGCTCAACTGGCGAACCCAAGCTGAATGCTCTGAGCTGACCAATCTGAGGACAAGTCGGTTCGGTACATGAGCTGCTTGAGGGTCAGCTCCGCCGGCTGCTTCCCTTCGAGGATCCGTTGCACGATCTTTGGCGCGAGGAAGGCGAGCGGCAGGTGCGCTTGGATATATGACCGCGGAAGCCGCTCGCGCATGGCAATGTCCGAGATATCGCTGGCGCGTCCTGCACGAATGTCGTCGAACCACGCGTAGGCACGAGCAATCGCCTTAGTCAACGTCTCGTCTCGTTGGACTCGCGTAATAATCTCTCCTCCAACGACGAGCTTCTGCTCGACACCACGTTTTGTTACGCGCACTGGCGCGATGATGGTGTGAGTGGCAGGATTTTCTGATTTCGGGGCGGGTAGCCTGATGGCATCACGCAGCGCTGCCAGCTTGAGTGTGATGGCGATGGTCGTGTCGGCAATCTCAACGCGCGTCACGTAGGTCTGCATCGCTTTCCTGAGCTGCGCGAGATCATCGCCGCTGAGAGACAACGACAGTGCGGTCGCCGCTTCTAGAGCTTCTGCCGCCTTGGCAGGAACGAGCTGGCCGAGCCGGAAAATCGAGCTCAACTCGCTCTGGTCATCGAGGAACGACGTCAGGGCACCGAGAACCGCATTCTCGAGTTCGACGGCTGGGATGCGCCATCGCTTGCTTGCGACATCCGCCCTTGGCCGGCCGAGCACCAGTGTGTGCGAGACATAGTAGCGGTATCTGAGGGTCCCTTTCCGCGTTTGCGTCGGCGTCAGCCGTTCCCCCGCGTTGTCGAAGACAAGGCCTGCGAGGGGACTTGGAACTCGAGCGCGGACTTGACTGCGGTGCTCCCCACGGTTGTCGGCAAGCTTTGCCTGGACCCGATCCCAGACTCCTCGCTCAATGATTGGCGGATGCAGTCCGGGATAGCTTGTTCCCTTGTGGACGACCAAGCCGATGTAAACCGGGTTCTGCAGCATGAGATAGAGGTTGCCGCGCGAGATCCGGTGACCGCCGATAATCCTGCCGGACTGCGTGGCGCGCCGATGCGAGCGAATGCCCTGACGGTCGAGATCTGCAGCAAGGTCGTGAACCGAGCCGAGTTGCAGATAGCGCTTGAAGATCAACCGGACTTTGGCAGCTTCGACATCATTGATGACCAGGGCACGGTCCTTGACCTCGTAGCCAAGTGGCACTGTGCCGCCCATCCACATGCCCTTCTGGCGAGAGGCCTTGATCTTGTCGCGGATACGCTCGCCGGCGATCTCGCGCTCGAACTGGGCGAAGGACAGAAGGACGTTCAGGGTCAGGCGGCCCATCGACGTCGTTGTGTTGAACTGCTGGGTGACGGCGACGAATGACACGCCCTGCGCGTCTAGCACTTCGACGATCTTGGCGAAGTCGGCGAGCGAGCGGGTCAGTCGATCGACCTTATAGACGACGATCACATCGATCCGCTTGGCACGGATGTCGTCCAGAAGGCGAACGAGACCGGGCCGCTCCATGTTGCCGCCGGAGAAGCCGCCATCGTCATAACGTTCCGATAGCGCGGCCCAGCCCTCATGTTTCTGACTGAGCACGTAGGCTTCACAAGCTTCGCGTTGCGCATCGAGCGAGTTGAAGTCCTGCTCGAGGCCTTCCTCGGACGACTTGCGCGTGTAGATGGCACAGCGGATACGCTTTCGCTCAACCATCCTGACCCCCGCGGCCTCTTACGAGGCCAAAGAATCTCTGGCCGCTCCATTTGGCGCCGGTGATCGTTGAGGCAACCGCGGAGAGGCTGCGGTATGTCATGCCCTCCCAGACAAAGCCCTTATCCGTGACGAGGACCTCGTGTGTCGTGCCGCTCCATTCGCGGAGCAGCCGGGTCCCGGGCTTAATCCGGATCGCAGGCGTGGCTCCCGCCGGTTGCCGTCCCCCGGCGATCGCGAGTAGCTCGCGCCGCGCGCATTTAGGGAGACCACCCAGCGCTTGTTCCTGCACCGCATAGACGACCGCGCGGCGCATGAAGTCGAGGCTGGCGTAGCGCGGCGGTTCTGAGCGATAGAGCCGCCGCCACTGTCTAACGAGATCCGCCCGCGAGGCCACGTCAAGCGCACGTAGCGCCAGGCCAACCTTGTCTTCGGTCGACATGTGCCGGCTCAGCGGGCCCGATAGCGGCGGAGTTCGCCGGCCCGCTTTTCCGAGACCGGCTCGAGCCCGTGGCGCTTTCGCAAGCTGCCGGCGAGAAAGCCACGCACGGAGTGCGCCTGCCAGCCGGTTGCTTCCATCAACTCGGCGATGGTGGCGCCTCGCTTCGATTTGAGCAGGGCAATAATGGTCGAGGCCTTATTGCCGTCCGTCGCTGCACGCTTGGGAGTAGCGAATCTCCCAGCATCGTATTTATGGGTTTTGGATTTGGCGTTCGCGGGGCGAGCCATGATGGCGTCTCCTTGCTCGGCGCCAGCCCTATGCCGGCGCTTGCACCACCCAAAGCCCCGGGTTTTGGCCGAGGCGGCGGAAGGAGACGTATGCGCGTCGTGATAGACACACCAATGCGTGGTGTGCGGGAGAAGTCCAGTCGAAAGTGAGGCTACGCTCCGGGGCGTGAGAGTGTGCCGGCCCCTGGCGAGCTTTCGCCATCGATCCCCCTCCGCTCAATGTCCGGAATCCGCTGAGAAGCCGCATGCGGCGATGCCGATGTCATCGGCACTCATGACCCCGGCCTCGGGACGCCGCCCCTCAGGAATGAAGCCAGAAAAGCCAGAAAGCCCCCGATATCGGGGGCATTCTGGCTCGTTCCGCTGATGCGCTTTTACTCCGGCCTCCTGATGCAAAATCGCTCCGGCGTTGACAGACCCAACTCGGACATTTGCACTTAGTTCTCATCGAAGACCTACGAACGCCTGGCGGAGCGGTACGACGACTACGACGCTCAATGATGCAGAGAAGCGATGTGGCGCTTCGGAATGAGCCCATGAACCGTCGTGCCCGACCACTTCGTCGACGGAGGCTTAGCTTCGCGAACAACGCGATTCCAATCGCTATTCCAAGGGATTGAGAGGGACGAGGAGCATGAATTCCGCCCCTCGATCCCGCGCTACAACGTCGAGTTTGGCACCGAGCTGACTGGCAAAGGCGCATACGACGCGCATGCCAAGTCCCTTGGCGTCCTCGAGATTGAATTGAGGTGGTAGTCCCTCGCCGTCGTCACTGACGCTCAGCACGATGTGGCTGTCGCCGTGGCGCTCTAATGCGACCCGGACCGTTCCCTTCGCTGGAGGGGGATATGCATATTTGGCGGCGTTTGTAACGAGCTCGGTGGCGATGAGCGCCAGTGGGATCGCTTTGTCGGTGGCTAAGCGAATACCGTCGGCGGCGGTAATCTCGACTGTGCATTGGAACGCAGAGAAATCAAGATCGCGGCATACGTCGCGAAGATAACTTCCGAAATCGAGCACAGTGATATCGTCATCCTTGTAGAGACGTTCGTGGGCGCGGGCAATCGTCAGCACACGAGCGGATGCCTCTTGTAACTGCCGTCGCAGGTATGGATCATCGCCATCGGCGGCCTGCAAATAGAGCATGCTGGAAACGAGTTGAAGGCTGTTTTTTACACGGTGATGGATTTCCTTGAGCAACACCGCTTGGCGCTCTACTGCCGCCTTGAGGCGCCGCTCCTGCCGCTCGCGCTCAATTGCCATCCCGAGGACATTCGCCGCGCCTTGCAGAAAGGCGATATCAGGTTCGGAGAAGTCGCCCTCTGTGCGAGCATCGACTTCTAGGACTCCAAACGGAGCGCCATCGCCCTGCAAGATGACATTCATTGCCCGGCGAATGCCGTACTTGACGAGAAGCTCGGGGGTTCTGAAGCGCTCCTCGTTCTCTAAGTGGTTGGAGATCACCGGCTTGCCTGTCCGCAAAGCAAACCCGGCCGGCGAGGCCAGATCCGCGCCGACGCGCGCTGACCCAATCACACCTGCATCCCAACCAACGCCTGCACGCACCAGTAGCTCGTTCTGGCCTGGCAGGTACTCCATAACCTTGCAGAATTCGACCTCGAGCCCCTCCGCAGTTAGACGCGCCGTCTCATTGAGAAGCTCGGCAAATGATGCTCCCTGCAATGCCAGCACGCCGAGTTCTGCCAAGATTTCTTGTTGTCGAATGCGCAATCGCAGCGCGCGACCCGTAAGATCAGGCTGATCTGATCCCGTAGGACTCGCTTCGATGACCGGCTTATCGGTGTCAGGCGAGGGGTTCATCGGTCCACACCAACATCGCGAGCAGCATCCATCCTTCGCATGAAGATCGCGTATACCGGCTCAAACTCAAGACGCGTTTCGCAAATGCGACGACGTTCGATCTCATCACAATGTGGGCAAATAGCACGAACGAGACTGGCAAGCGCCTGACAACGTTCGAAGTCGAAGCGCTCATTGATCTTGGCAGCGCGTGTTTGGAGAGCTACCGCCGACAAGTTACGCCAGGGCAAGTCGCGAGCCCGGGGAAAGCCCAAGGATTGAGCTAGGCGCCAAAGCGACCGGACGCAGCGGCGCGAGCAAGAGAAGAACAGTGTCTGGAAGAACCGTCACAGTCAACGACCGAATGCAGAAGCGCTATCGGTACGAGCTCGTCGAACCGATCGGACGCAACATGGATCCTGAGTTCCGACCCGAACTCACTCCAGCGGAAATGCTTCGTCTCGGCGTGTTCGGCGGCAAGTACATGACCGATTGCAGGAACGAGTTACCACGCAGCTGGTTTGTCGGCGCCAAGCTCGCTGAAGGTCGATCCGACGCGTCGTTGAATTACTTCGGCGTCTCTGCCAGCCAGCCACTGTCAGAGTGGCGCAGGAAAGGATGGATACATCCGGCCGATCCCCGCGGCTGGTTCCAATGGTACTGCCGCTACTACATGGGTCGCCGTTTGCCTGACGAAGATGCTCGCCAGATCAAGCGGTGGAAAGCGATACGACGTCACGTACGCCAGGTTCAGCGCAATTGCGAGCCACGTGACCTCTCCTGCCGCAAGCGCCAACGCCAAGCACTGCTACACTGGGCGTATGACAGCCGGCAAATCTAATCCGCAACCGTGAGCGGTTCATCGTCTAAAAGACCGGAGGAGGGTAGGTCAGGTTGATGCAAACGAGGAGGGGATGGGGATAATGGCTAATCCACCTCCCCATCTCGCCTGTCCGACAGCAATTGTTGAAACGCCGATCGAGGCGGTGTGACATCTCGGCGAGCAGGGAGCGAAACGACGTGACCTCACCTGTGTGTGGAATTTTCTCAGGGCGCTTGCTCGATGAGTCCTGGGAGAACGGTCCCCGCAGGACCGATCTCTTTAAGAGTTTCGGCACAGCTCATCTCGATGCTGAGGCGACATTCATTGGGCCCACCCGCGCGTCGGCAGCTGCGTACCGTTTCCCAGGCCTGAATAACATTATTCGCCTCCGACTTGAATGAAGTCTCGCGCTCACCCGTGAACGCCAGGTTTAGGGCCTCGACTGCCGGCGTCAGCTTGAGACTATAGCAGGTGCGGAATGCACCCAGAGCTTGTCCATAACGGACTCCAGCGTCTCGGGGAGAGAAATGCCCTATGTTCGCAGGGAGCGACGTTGCAGGATAGCTATCGTTCGTCTCCGCGCTCACTCCGAACGCGTAAAATCCCAATTGACCAGCCGCGACAGTGGCTGAAAGGCAACGGGTTACGTTCCACCGCATGCATCCTTCTCCAGGCTAGGCCGAGCTCGCTTCACTTGCAGAACTCTGCTTGACGCAGTGATCGAAATCTTGCGGAACAATTCGCGGTCGCTGTGGTCGAGGATCGGTGAGCTTGGCCATCGTCCACAACAGCGCGACGAACATCGGCGCGCTCATGACAAGAAAGGCGCAGACGAAAAGCAACACCATCGGGGTCTCTCGACAGGGAGGTCCAGGCCAGAAAAGGCCAAGATCGAATTTCGGGTCGCCGCACGTGCGGCGACCCGCTCTTTGCGCCTAGCTCTTTGCGGGCAGAATCACCGTATCGATGACGTGAATGACGCCGTTGGACGCGCCGATATCGGTCGCTGTGACTTTTGCATCATTCACCATGACGGCATCGCCTTTGGTCGCGATGTCGAGCATCTTGCCGTTCACGGTTTTGGCTCTCTTAAGCTTGAGCACGTCGGCCGCCATCACCTTCCCGGGGACAACGTGATAGGTGAGGATCGCGACGAGCTGATCCTTGTTTTCGGGCTTGAGCAGGTTCTCGACGGTGCCCGCAGGCAGCTTGGCGAAGGCCTCGTCGGTCGGCGCAAATACCGTAAAGGGGCCGCTTCCCTTCAGAGTGCCGACGAGGTCAGCTGCGCCCAAAGCGGCGGCAAGGGTTTTAAACTGGCCCGCGTTGACCGCGGTCTCGACGATGTCCTTTTGCGCCGCGCGCGCATCTGCACTCCCGAACGCGAGGCCGATGGCGGACACGGCCGCGACCACAACGGATGCAACATGAAATTTCATGACTCTGGCTCCTCGTCTTGTTCCATACGCAGCCCTGACGGGCTACTTGGACTTTTCATACAGAGATAACGAATTTGATTACCAGTAATATTTTCGTGAACGCGCCTTGCGTTTTTCTTCTGAAGAAAATACGCTGCCGAGTGTTGCACTCAGCGGAAAACAAGGTCCTAGGATGCTTTCCCAGACGCTCGCCACGGGGCTTGAGCAGTACAAAATTGGAGCGAAGATCCGCACGCTGCGGCTGAAGAAGAAGCTCGGGCTGGTGCAGCTCGGCAAGCATACCGGTCTGTCACCGGGGATGCTGTCCAAGATCGAGAGGGGAGCGCTCTTCCCTACACTGCCGACGCTGCTGCGCATTGCGCTCGTGTTCGGAGTCGGCCTGGAACATTTTTTTGTCGAGAGTAGTGAGCGGCCGGCGATGGCCGTCATCCGCAAGCGCGACCGCTTGCGGCTACCTGATCGGCCCGACGAAACTCCACCGTCCTATTTTTTCGAAAGCCTGGATTTCCCCGTTACCGATCGCAAGATGGAGGCATACCTCGCCGAATTCCCGCTTCAGTCGAAGCCGTCGGCGCCACACCGCCATGAGGGTGCGGAACTCATCTTCGTCATCAAGGGGCAACTCGCGGTCAATATCGATGGCGCGGATGTCGCCCTCAACGAGGGCGACGCGATATATTTCGATTCAAGCGTGTTGCACGGCTATCGCCGCGAGGGGCGTTCATCATGCTCCGCGGTCGTTGTGGTGGCGCCAAAGTAAGCGCGCGGCTTCTTGGTGCCCAGTAAAAGCCGTCGGGAAATTTACGCCCAGACATGTTGGTTACCTCTGAAAGCCGTGCATCGCCCCTTTCTCAGTGGACTGTCGCGCCTGACGAGCCGACCGTTGCGACGGAGAGGAACGCGCGGTCCTCACTTTTGATGAGGCGCGTCTTTCCTGTGATCGTGAATTTGGCGCTGGATCGGATGTCGCTTGAGCTGCTGCCCGCGCTCACCTCCACGACGCCTGGCTCGATTACAAACTCGCCAGAGGGTCCCGTGTAGCCGAGCACGCTCATGGGCACTGCAAACGTGACGGTCTCTGACGCACCGGGCTCCAGGTCGATTCGCACGAACCCAATGAGTTGCTGCGCCGGCAACGTCACGCCCGTGGCTGTGTCGGCGGCGTACAGCTGGACGACTTCGGTTCCGGGCCGCTTGCCCGTGTTCTTGACAATGAGAGACGCGCGAAGCTCACCGCTCACATCGATCTTGTCGCTCCCTTCTGGCGTTTGACGTAGGGCTTGACGTAGGCCGGAGGGATGAGACGCACGGTATGTCCCAAAGCCTGTAACTCGCGCGACCAGTGATGCGAGGTGGCGCAAGCCTCGATGCCGACGAGGCAAGGCGGCAGCTTCTTGAAGAACGCGAGCACATAGCGACGTTTCAGCCGTCGCCGAATGACGGCACGACCTTGCGCGTCCACGCCATGAACCTGAAAGACCGACTTTGCGATGTCGAGGCCGATTGTCGTAATTGCCTGCATGATGAGCTCCTCCGGATCGTGGTTGCCCGCATCGGCAACCGATTCCGAGGCGTTTGCGCGCCCCGGGGGAGGAGCCGTCCACAGCATCAAAACCTGAAGTGAATTCATCGGGCGCAACGGAGCAAGAACACGCCAATCAAGCGATTGCCTATTATGGGTTGTGTGTACCGAAAACTCGGTGCGTCTTGATTTGATGACGGAATGGCCTAACGTCGGGCGACGATGGTCGCACTATTATGCTTCTTCCTGACGCTGATCGCCTCGCCGTTCAAGTCGAAGAGCCGACTGGAAGCGGAGAACGCTGCGCTTCGCCATCAGCTGATCGTGCTGGCGGCGCAAGGTGCGAGGTCGCATCCAATTCACCAACGGCGATCGCTTATTCTTGAGCCAGCTGTATCGTTGGTTTCCTTCGGTCTTGACCGCGATCACAATCATCCGGCCCGAGACCCTCGTGCGTTGGCATCGTGCTGGCTTTCGCCGGCTACTGGCGTTGGAAATCCCGCTCCCTAGGCGGCCGGGCCGCAAATTGACACCGACCTGCGGGGGCTGATCCGGCAGATGAGCGCGGATAATCCGTTGTGGGGCGCGCCGCGCCTCCACGGTGAGCTGCTCAAGCTCGGCTTTGAGGTCGCTCAGTCCAGCGTCGCCAAGTACATGGTCAAGCGACGGGGACCTCCCTCTCAGGGATGGCGCACGTTCCTGCGCCTCCATGCCCCGCATATCGCCGCGATGGACCTGTTCGGTGTTCCAACCCTTGGCTTCGACCTGCTCTATGCCTTCGTCATCATCCGGCTGGCGCGCCGGCACCTGGTCTGGATCAACGTCACAGCAAACCCAACCGCGGACTGGATTGCGGGCCAAATCACCGAGGCCTTCCCTTGGAATGAGGCTCCGCGCTACCTGATCCGCGATCGGGACCGGGTCTATGGGGGCCCCGTCACACGCCGATTACGGGCCATGGGCATCCGGGACAAGCCCATTGCCCCAGGCTCGCCGTGGCAGAACGGCTGCGCCGAGAGGCTGATCGGATCGATCCGTCGCGAGTGCACCGACCATTTCGTCGCTCTTGGCGAGGCACACCTACGTCGGGTCCTGCAGTCCTATGCGCGCTATTATTAATGGATTGAGGACTCATCGCTCCCTGGACAAGGATGCCCCGCTGCATCGGGCGATCGAGGGCCGCGGCGCCATCATTGCACGGCCGATTCTCGGCGGACTTCACCACCAATATTTCCGAATCTGATTTTTCGGTACACACAGAGCGCACAGAAACACAGAAATCGCCCGGCCACCAATCGAACCCATCATTGCGCCGAACCAACCTCGCTGCGTCCACATGCCAAATATCGGCAAGCGCTCTGAGTGCCAATGAGCCAGGGTCTGGTTCGTCACTCACGATGATTGCCCCTCGAACTCCTCAACCGCCGCCGCCTTCCTCAGCGCCTCGAGTTGCACGCGGCGCTGATCCAGCCCAGCGACCTCCGCATTCAAGCTCGACATCATCCGTTCGAGGTCGGCAACGCGGTTGCGGTCGGCCCGCTGGTCAACGATCCGCAATAGTCGATCTCCCGGTTGAACGACCGCGCCGGGACTACTTTCCTGCAACGATGCAATCTCGCCGTCTATGGGAGCTCTCAATGTGATGAGGCGAGCATTCACCGCCGCACGCCGGACAAAGTCGAGACCCGCGGCTTCATTCCCGTGCGTGACTACAGTTGCCGGCGAGTATCGTCGCCAGTACTCTGGATGAGGAAAACCGCTTGAGGACCATGACCGAAAGCTCCGACGCGCTGAAGCTCTTAAATCGACACAGCTGTTACGCTACACTTCCAATATCAAAGCGTCAGTCCCAAAAATGGGACGCGGCTTCGACGTTGGTCGATGTCGGCGCTTGATGACTAACCGCTGACGTTCTTCGCGAGGATGACGTCAACCTTCACCGAAAAAGGCCTTAAGCTCTCCCGGCGAAATTGGTCGCCCGTCAGGCAGAATTATTTTGCCGCGTCGCTCACTAGAGCCTCTTTCAGCACGTTCCTGAAATCGTCGTCATACGGGATATGACCGACGAGGTCGGGGCCATCCCACACCTCGAAGCCCATCGGCAGGCCATGCGCGCCCCACACAGGCGTGAGGCTGAACGTGGGAAGTCCGGTATTCGAAAAGAAAGCGCGCTGTTCAATTCTCGCACGCATCGACTCGTCTCCTACTGAAGTGATGCACCTAGTAGCGTACCGTGCGCCCTGCAAGGCGTCCAATAGGGATGCCTGCCCGACTAACGGCCAATGCCGCGCGCGACTTTAGATCTGCACGACCTCGCCGGGTTTGACCTTTGTGAGTAAACGTCAGGCTATCGAGAGGGTTCCGGACTCACGGGTGCGCGCGCCTCACGTGGTAACAGACTTAACCCTCAATCGCCGCTCGCCGCTCGCGCCACTAGGTACATAAGCTGGTCTGGGAACACTACGGCCCAAACAAGCGCAAGAAGCAAAACGAACCTAACGACGGCAGACATTTGGTTCACCCATACTAACCATCTCCAGGCATTGTGTCAGAATCAGCGGCAATGAAGTCGACCACGAATGACCATGCGAAGTTGGCCACGAACTACCTCAAACGAGGACCATTGCGCGGTGGGAATTCTTGATGGTCTATTTGATTAGCAAGTGGACGGTGGGGTTACCCGACCAAGGGGATCAACGGGCCGACCAAGAGCAAAGATCTCAAGGACGTTTCTCACTGCGCGGCAAAACGCGATAGGACCAACCTTCGATCACGCCTCTGAAGCGCAGCACGTGGTGATCGGTCTGAAGGGGCGAACGTCGCCGGGGTGACGGACTACTGCGTGAGGTTAGTCTGTCTCACTTCATAGTCGGCGAATAGGTTCGGAATCTACCTACGTTGACATCAGCAGCTTCGAATTCAGAGAGGCGGTGTCAAATCGCCGGGAAAGCCTCGCGGAATATGGCCGCCCGCAACTTGTGCGGAGCGCGCTCTCCTCGGCTGGCGGCGTCAAACATTCGTCGCGACATTAGGTCGATTGGCAGTTCGATCCCCTTCAACACGGCCTCGTTGGCGGCACCATCCAAGACACTTGCGAAGAGGTTTAGCTCCTCACCCGAATAATTGGTGAGCTTCATGGGGCGCTCCCTGGCTACTCTTGCGAAGGCGTTGATTGGGGCGAGGGCTGCACGCTTACGCTTGGTGCATTCGGGCCATCGCCAGCCAGTAGTGCGCGCGGCAGGGATTGTAACGAGATGGCTACGAAGAAGATAATGAGCGCTGCGATCATGCCGAGTGCCAGCGTGATCGAACCTTCGCGCACACGGTCGTGCCAGTTTGGGCGTTCGTAGTCGCGATCAGAGATGGCCATGGTGTTCCTCCTGGATGGTTGGGAGAGGTAACGTCAGACTATCGAGGAGGTTCCGGGCTCATGGGTCCTAGCGCCTCAAATTCGCCTCACCCCACGCGGCCCTATCGAAGGAAGCGGCGCTTGGAATAGAGCGCGACTCTCTTCGGAGGACACGCACATGCTCGTTGCCCTTGGGCTTACTGCTGTAGTGTGTTGGTCGTCGGGTGTGCTGGCTTCATCTACGCGATGAGGCTGGAGTTCGACGAGGGCTCCAGGCACTAGCCGTCGATCTGGGCATGCAAGGTCATCAAGCGTGCCTAAAAACTGAGGGCTATTACATTACCTTTTTGTCTCATTGCTGCATTTGGGAGGCAGTGGTATCCGCTGCTTGGCTGCAACGTCGCTTTGAAGACGTTAGTTGAGAATCGCGGCGAGGATCGCAGCTTGCTCCTTAGCGGCACGCGGCAACGGCCCGGTCAGCCAAGCCGCTGTCTTTTCAGAATACCATCTCAGAGGACCATCGCGTAGGACAACATATCTCTCTCCCGTTATGGAGGCAGCAGCTTGCCGAGGCAAAGCTCTACACCAAGACCGCAGAGGGCCACCAGCGCTATCGGTGATGACCGACAGCAAGAGAACCTCGCGCACCGATCTTGCCTTAGCAGCCCATCTACAGCCGTTACGAAGCAAAATAAGTAATATTTCTTTCAATTGGTTGGAACATTCGGCTAAGGCGCACGTTCTTCCTATATGCTGGACAAGCACCATAAAACTCCTCTGACATCGACGCTCAGACTGATGGTAACTGTAACGGCTTTCGCGGCCGTAGCTGGTTCATCAGTCCAATCGAAGACCCCGGGTAAGACCTATTGTGAAAACGAGATCTGCCATCGGGTTATGACGATTGCAGAAACAGAAGCGCTGATTGGCAAGGCTGTTTGGCAACTTGCGTCCTTCTATGATGATTGCAAGCGTGACAAGGGGAACCCGTGCACGGCGCTTTCTTCTGGCGAGAAATTCCAGCCATCTGAGGCGGACAACGCCGCCAGCCCGATCTATCCAGATGGAACGACAATCTCAGTGTTCAATCCGGCGACGCAGCGGACTGCGATCCTGCGCATAAACAATTCCGGGCCATACCATAGCCTCCGACAGCTTGATGTTTCAAAGGGCGCGGCGGAGACGCTTGGGTTCATTGATAGTGGGACAGCCACTCTTCGGGTTACGGTTATCGGTGCGCCGAGCACTGAATAGCTATCCACGACGAGGAACGTCAGGCCTTGGCTACCAAGCTTCAACGACGCCTCAAGCACGGCGATTTTGACCTTGGTCGCCGTCGCCGGAAGCGCACTCCCTCGTCGGTGATGAGGCCGGTGTCCCAGGCGTGCTCAATGGCCTGCCTGCGCGGCGGCGTGATCCGCGTTGCTTTCCGCTCTTCCTCTTCTCCCCTGACTTCGGTGGAGGGGCTGCGGGTCCAGATCCATCGACCCACGATGCAGCGGATCGCTACTCCTCTTCACTCCACGAGGTCTTGGGATTCAATCCTTATAGGCGGCTCGATGTCAGGATTGGCTTCGAACTTCTTGGAGCCGATTTCCTCAAAATAGGGTCTGTTCTCTTCACAGATGGCCAAATAATCCTGAGTTCGTCTGAGGCACGCCGCCAATCTCATCCAAGACCTCGTGCGTTACGAGAATGCCGATGCTCCCTCCCGCAGCTGTCTTCATCGGGATTAAGACGCCGTCCGGCGTGGCGTCTGAGCGAACAGCCTCATCGGTGTGGAGGAGCGACATTCTGCAACTCCGCTATGCCACAAACCGGGTTGCCTCTTGGCACTCGTGGCTAGGTCCGGTCGTCTCAATAATTTTAGGCTCTTCCCTACCCGCTTGACCATAGCATTTCGCAGCGCTCGATCTGCGCAGTCCTAGACTTCGAGCAGGCTCGGATCACCAGCCACGCGCTCTTGAAAACGCCAACACGGCGCATCAGATGACGATTTGCTCGGCGCAGTAGATGCCGCGCACTTGCATCACGAAACGGACCCCCAAGGGTCCGAGCCAACCTGCCAACCCCTGGCAAGGTGGATACCGCGAGAGCGGGATGCGGCCATGAAATTGGCAACCAAGAGGGGAGGCTCGTTTGTCCTCCTTGATCGCGTTGAAGGAGGACAGACTGATGATCGAGTCCCAAGAATTTCCGTCGTGAGATGCTTGAGGCACTACTGGCCGCCACCTGGGCAGCTCGGTTTAGCCAGCCAGGCCCCGGACATTAGCGCAGGTACCAACCACTGACCTCGTTGAAGCGAAGGCCGCCTGCAGTGCTTTTTGGCGACCGCTTCAGCGCTATGGATGCTTGAGGTTTTTGAGGGGCGATCCGCGTGATCTTGATCTCGCTAGCCACTAGTGCGGCTACCGAAACGGGAATGGGCGTTTTACCCTTCTCCCGCTCGAAATCGACAAACATGTCTGTAAGCGCAGCATCAAGTAGCGCAAGTGTCGCTGGATTAAACCCAATTGGGTTGCCCAACCGGCGCCTGCTTGTCTTTGTGTCTCATCGTGCTCCCTCCCGGGGCTACGATGAGCCGCACCTCTCTCTTACGCAATCAGCTCAATCTGTCCGGTAGGTGCTGACGGGGGACAC